>NZ_JAGFTW010000045.1:0-233504 GCF_017598945.1 Cupriavidus gilardii | reverse complement strand
GGGCGGAGGGGCTGGCGGGCGTTGCTTGCCCTCTCCCCCAACCCCCCTCCCGCACGCGGGAGCGGGGAGCAAACCATCGCTGATGGCGTTCCCTCGCTGCCGGCGCTCCCTCTCCCGCTTGCGGGAGAGGGGCAGGGGAGAGGGCAGCCAGCGTTCAACCTCGCGCAGGCGCGCGCAGTACCCAAATGAAAACGGGCCGGAATCTCCGGCCCGCCTTCGTTGGCAACCCCTGCAGCGTCAGCGCATACCGCCTCCCGCCTGCAACGGCAGCTCCGTAATCTCTGCGCGTTCGTTCGCCGGACGCGGCATGCGCGTGACCGACGCCACCGGCGCCGCGCCGTCGCCGTGAACCCATTCGAGCTTCGCGCCGCGTTGCAGCGCGGTGTAGACCGCCTCGCCCTTGTTGCGCACCTTCAGGCGCTGGTACAGCGTGCAGGCGTGGCTCTTGACCGTGGCCACCGAGATATTGAGCATGCGGCTGACCGTCTTGATCGGATGGCCGCGCGCCAGCAGCACCAGCACCTCGTACTGCCGCGGCGTGATCTGCAGCATTTCGGCTTCGTCGTAGTAGGTCGATTCCGCGCTGCTGGTGTCGACCGGTGCGGGACGCGGGGCGGCCGCGGCCGCGTGCGGCGGCACGATGCCGCTGCGCGAGGATGCCGGCATCGCCGGATGCGGCGACACGGTGGCGCTGCCCGCCATCGCCGGGCGTGCACCGAGCGAGGCCGGCGCGACCACCGGTCCGCCATAGCCGGCGCCCGGCAGCGACGACGACAGCGTGCTGGCCGCGCCGTTGCCGCGCACGAAATAGCCGCCGACCATCGCCAGCCGGATGGCGGCTTCCAGCACGGCGAGCGAGGCGGATTTCGGCAGGCAGCCGCAAACGCCCTGCGCCATGGCGGCGGCGGGCACCTGCAGCGGCACCATATCGGACAGCAGCAATACCCGCTGAGCGTTGAGCACGCGACGGACCTGGGTCAGCAGCTGCCAACCGGCGTCGACATCCTGCGGCATGCCGAACACCATCAGGTCGGTATCGCCGTCGGTGCCGTCGAGGAGAGAGACATCGGCGGGATCGATCGCGATGACCTGATCGATTCCCTCGATGCGCTCCAGCATCTGGTGCAGGCCCAGGCGGAGCAAGGGATGGCTTTCAATCAACAGTGCATTCATGTTCTTTTTCCCCCGTATCTGTGGGAGGAAAACAGGTAACACACTGGTGAATGCAATTGCCTCGTCGCAGGCGACTTCCCGGCGAAGCGGCTCAGGCCTTCCCCCCGTCTGTCGGTCTCGGCATCACCAGGCCACAGTGGTGCGCCGGCCCGATAGCCGACCCTGTTCCCCACCCCAAAACATTTATCTTTAATCCGTTTAGGGCATCTTATGGGTTGAGTCAGTCGAAATCAAGTCACCTCCGTGGGAGCCGGAAGGATGGGATTACCACCGCTTTTCATAATCCGGTAACCCTTGATCCATAAGCGTTTCCAGCCTCCCCAAATGGGTGAGAGTAAATGGGCCAATTCGAGTTTCAATAATGAAACAACGCTCGGCCGATAATGTTTCAGCGTTGAAACTCCGATCGCCGCCAATGCCGTTCCCATCGCAGTCGTGCAAGCCCGGGACGGCCGTCGATACAGCGCTGAAACAGCGGCCGACGTCACCGTCGTGGATCGCGCCGCGCACACTGCCGGGGCGCTGCGGACGGCAGGCCCGCCAAAAGGATGAGCGGGTTCTCCCCCATCAGGATGATGGCCGCAAGGCAGGGCACATCGTCCCGCTTCCTCCCTCCGCTTCCACCCTGCCTCCACCCTGGTTCCAACCCGCTTCGACGCATTGGCGCCGCCCATCGGGACGGGGCCCGGCGCGGCGCGGGCCTGGCTGCGCCGCGCCTGCTGGGTGCGCCAACGAACAGAGCTTGCCCATCGCGCTGCCTACGCTTTGTGGCACGGAGCGCCGCCCACCAGCACGGCGCGTCTTGGCGCGCGGATGTTCCGTCGCGGTGCGCCATCCCATCTTGCTGCATGCCGATACGGTCAGGGCCATGAAGCTTCTTCACATCATTGCGACAATCAATCCGGCCGGCGGCGGCCCGATCGAAGGCCTGCGCCAGTTGCGCGTGCCGCTGGTCGAACGCGGCGTGCACGTCGATGTGGTGTGCGGCGACGATCCGGATGCGCCATGGGTGCGCGAGAGCGAGCTCAACGTGATCGCGCTGGGGCCGTCCCGCGGCATCTACACCTATAACGCGCGCCTGCTGCCCTGGCTGCGGGAAAACGCGGCGCGCTACGACGCGGTCATCATCGAGGGCCTGTGGCAGTTCCACAGCCTGGCCGCGCTGCTGGTCTTGCGCGGCAGGGTTCCCTATTACGTGTTCACCCACGGCATGCTGGACCCGTGGTTCAAGGCCCGCTATCCGCTCAAGCACCTGAAGAAGCTGGTGTACTGGCTGCTGTTCGAGCGCCGCGCGCTGCGCCATGCCACCGGGGTGCTGTTCACCTGCGACGAAGAGCGCCGGCGCGCGCGCCTGTCGTTTCCCTGGTACCGCTGCACCGAACGCATCGCCTCCTATGGCACCGCGCAGCCGCCCGCCGACGACGGCACGCTGCGCGCCGCCTTCCACGCCGCCTTTCCGCAGACCGAGGGCAAGCGCATCGTGCTGTTCTTCGGACGCATCCACGAGAAGAAGGGCTGCGATCTGCTGATCGAAGCCTTTGCCCGCGTGGCGAACGTCGACCCGGCGCTGCAGCTGGTCATTGCGGGACCCGGCACGCCGGCGCTGCGCGAGGAGCTCGAGATGCTGGCCGAGCGCGTCGGCGTCGCCCCGCGCGTGGTGTGGACCGGCATGCTGTCCGGCCCGCAGAAGTGGGGCGCCTTCCATGCCGCCGAAGTGTTCTGCCTGCCGTCGCACCAGGAGAACTTCGGCGTGGCCGTGGTCGAGGCGCTCGGTTGCGGCGTGCCGGTGCTGATCTCCGACAAGGTCAATATCTGGCGCGAGATCGAGGCCGACGGCGCCGGCATCGTGCGTAGCGACACGGTCGACGGCACCGAACAGGCGCTGCGCGAATGGCTGAGCGCCGATGCGGCTGCGCGCGCGCGCATGCGCGCCGCCGCGCCCGCCTCGTTCGCGAAGCGCTTCCAAAGCAGGCAGGTCGGACAACGCCTGCTGGACATCATTCAGGGCCGCGCCGATGGCGCGCCGCCGGCCGACCGCGATCCGGGGACGGCGCTTTCGCATGCGGCCCCTTAGCGGTTGACCGGGAGACCCCAGATGCGAGAACTGATCCTCAATGCCGACGATTTCGGCTGGGATGCCGATACCTGCGACGCCACCATCGCCTGCTTCGAGGCGGGGCTGCTGACCAGCGCCACCATCATGACCGGCAGGCCGGCGTCGCAGCAGGCGTACGACTATGCGCGCCGCAACCGCGGCCGCTTCTCCTTCGGCCTGCATTTCAATATCGTCGACGGCCATCTGCCGCATGCGGGCCGGCCCTCGTCGCTGTGCACGCCCGATGGGCGCTTTCGCGCCAGCCATCGGCAGCGCGTGCGCGCGCTGGCCTGGATGCTCTCCGAGGACGATATCGCGCGCGAGTTCCGCGTCCAGCTGGAAGAGCTGCGCGACAACGGCGTCGAGGTGACCCATGTCGACAGCCATGGCCATCTGCACAAGTTTCCGATCGTGATCAGCGCGCTGCGCAAGGAACTCGAACGCGCCAGACTCGAATGGGTACGGCGGCCGCAGAACTTCTACTTCACCGCCAATCCGCGCCAGGCGGTGATGAACAACTATTGCCAGCGCTACTTCAACGGCCTGCGCCATACCCACTACTACGGGGCGATCAATCACGAAGACACCGACTGGGCCGCACGTCTGCCGGCGCTGCTGCGCGAGGGCATCACCGAGATCTCGGTCCATCCCGGCTATGCCGAGCCGTGGCGGCGCTGCGAAACCGAACCGCTGGTCAGCGCCGCCGAGTTGCGCACGGCGCTGCAGCGCGCCGGCATCGCGCTGCGGAGGTACGGCCAATGACCGCTCCGCTGGCCCGTACCCTGCCGCCGCAATCGGTGGCGCGCCCGGACACGCCGCAGGGCGCCGCCGAGGGGGCGCAGGCCGTGCCGACCGGGACCGCGAAGGTGTCGGTGCTGATCCTGACGCTGAACGAGGAGAAGAACCTCGCGCGTTGCCTGGAGTCGGTGTCGTGGTCCGACGATGTCGTCGTGCTGGACTCGTTCAGCACCGATCAGA
Source organism: Cupriavidus gilardii (assembly GCF_017598945.1). Lineage (GTDB taxonomy): Bacteria > Pseudomonadota > Gammaproteobacteria > Burkholderiales > Burkholderiaceae > Cupriavidus > Cupriavidus gilardii_E. The sequence continues at coordinate 229,258 of NZ_JAGFTW010000045.1, read as the reverse complement.
CGCTGGAGATCGCGCGGCGCCACGGCGCGCGCGTCTACCAGCGCAAGTTCGACAACTGGTCGGCCCATCAGAACTGGGCCAACGAGAACATCGACTTCAAGCACAAATGGGTCTACTACTCCGACGCGGATGAAGTGGTCAGCCCGGAGCTGGCCGCGGAGCTGCGCGACATCGCGGACAGGACAGCCGGCGCCGGCGAAGGCGAAGGCGAAGGCGAAGGCGAAGGCGGCACGCAGCATGTCGCCTACCGCGTCCGCTACAAGAACTACTTTCTCGGCAAATGGATCCGCTTCGCCGGCGGCTATCCGATCTGGGTACTGCGCTTCTTCCAGCCGGACAAGGTCCGCTGGGAGCGGCTGGTCAATCCGGCGCCGGTCGTCGACGGGTCGGTCGGCTTCCTGCGCCATCATTTCCTGCACTACAGCTTCAACAAGGGCTTCGACGCCTGGTTCGACAAGCACAACAAATATTCGATGGGTGAGGCGCTGGAGACGATCCGCAGCCTGGACGAGGACAAGTTCCGCTTTTCCTCGCTGTTGTCGTCCGATCCGCCGGCGCGCCGGCGGGCGCTGAAAGAGCTGTCGTTCCGCCTGCCGATGCGGCCGGTGGCGCGCTTTCTGTATCTGTACCTGCTCAAGTTCGGCTTCATCGACGGGAAGGCCGGCTTTCATTACTGCGTACTGGTATCGATCTACGAATACATGGTGGTGCTGAAGGTACAGGAGCAGCGACGAAGAGCGATGCAGCTGCCCCTGTAGTCCCGACCCTTGCAGTCGACCCTTTTAGCCGGCCCTTGCGGCCGGCCAGCGCCGCCACCGTTGGAGAGAACCATGCGAGTGGCGTACGTGACGACCTACGATGCTTCCGACCCTCATGCCTGGTCGGGATCGGCCAGCTATATCCCGCGCGCGCTGCGCAGCAGCGCGATCGAGACCGAGGTGATCGACAAGGTGGACGAGGGGCCGGTGCTGGCCTGCCTGCAGCGCGCCAAGGCGCTGGCCTATCGGCGGCTGCTGCGGCGCGACTACCAGCGCGACCGCTCGCCGACGGTCGCGCGCCGCTACGCCCAGCGCGTGCAGCGCCGCCTGGAAGACGCGCATTGCGACGCGGTGCTCAGCCCCGGCACGCTGGCGGTGTCCTGCCTCGACACCGACCGGCCGATCGCGATCTGGACCGACGCGACCTTCGACGGCATGGTCGGCTTTTATCCCGGCTTCAGCAACTTCTGCGCGGAAACGCTGCGCGACGGCCATCGGCTCGAGCAGCAGGCGCTGTCGCGCTGCCGGCTGGCGATCTATAGCTCCGAATGGGCCGCCGCGACGGCGCTGCGCCACTACGACGTCGACCCGGCCAAGGTCAAGGTGGTGCCATTCGGCGCCAATCTCGATTGCCGGCGCACCTCGCAGGACATCGAGCGCATCGTGCTCGGCAAGGACTACCGCGTCTGCCGGCTGCTGATGGTCGGCGTGGACTGGATGCGCAAGGGCGGCGAGACCGCGCTGGCGGTGGCGCAATGCCTGAACCGCCGCGGTCTTCCGACCGAGCTGCATGTGGTCGGCTGCCGCCCGCCGTACGAGCCGCCGAGTTTCGTCAAGCTGCACGGCTTCGTGCCGAAGACGACCGAAGAAGGCCGGCGCCGCTTCGAACGCCTGATGAGCGAGGCGCATTTCCTGCTGCTGCCCTCGACCGCCGAGTGCTACGGCGTGGTTCTGGCCGAGGCCAGCTCCTTCGGGCTGCCATCGCTGGCCACGCGCGTCGGCGGCATTCCGACCGCGGTGCGCGATCGGCGCAACGGCATGACGTTCGAGCTCGAAGCCGATCCCGGCGAGTGGTGCGACTACATCGAGCGGGTGTTCCAGTCCGCGCCGCACTATGGCGCGCTGGCGCGCGGCGCATACCGCGAATACGCGGAACGGCTGAACTGGCGCAGCGCCGGCGAGCAAGTCAAGCAGCTGCTGCGCAGCCATTGCGCCTAGCGCGGCGCCTGCCGGCTGCCCTCCCGCATCGGCAACACGATAAACCGTAAGAATCCATGGCCTTATGTGGTCCAGGTAACAGTTCCTCGCGGGGTGGAACGCTACCTTGTCCACACAAAGAGACCTTTTGGCTGGATAACGCGTTGCGGGCGATCGCAAGATGACTGAAAAGACCGTGCTGGTGACCGGGGCGAGAGGGTTCTTCGGCGGCTTCGTCGTCGAGCACTATCTCGCCACGGGCTGGCGCGTGGTCGGCCTCGGTCATGGCTGCCCGGGCAGCGCCTGCGAGGGCCGGGCGGTCTGGCACCGTGGCGATGTCGATCTCGGCACGCTGGAGCGGCTCGAAATCGTGCCCGACCTGCTGGTGCACTGCGCGGGCAGCGGCTCGGTGTCGGCGTCGTTGAGCGACCCCTTCGGCGACCATGCCCGCACCGTCGTCAGCACGGCCGCCGTGCTCGAATACGTGCGGCGCCATTCGCCGCATACGACGGTGGTTTATCCGTCCAGCGCTGCCGTCTATGGCAATGCGGCGCATTGCCCCGCGAAGGAGGGCGGCACGGCGCGACTGCAGCCGGCGTCGCCCTACGGCACGCACAAGCTGATGGCCGAGCAGCTGTGCGCCTCGTATGGCGCGCACTTCGGCGTATGCGTTGCGGTGGTGCGTTTCTTTTCGCTCTATGGCGAGGGGCAGCGCAAGCAATTGCTGTGGGACGCATGCCGCAAGATCTGCCAGCGCGACGATCTCTATTTCGGGACCGGCGACGAATGCCGCGACTGGCTGCATGCCGACGATGCGGCGCGCCTGGTGTCCGCGGTGGCCGCGCAGGCGTCGCCCGCGTGTCCTGTCTATAACGGCGCGAGCGGCACGACCACCACGGTCAGGCAGGTGCTGACGCTGCTGTATCGCGAACTGGCGCCGTGTCGCCATCCACGCTTTTCGCAGGCGCCGCGCAACGGCGATCCGTGCGACCAGTGCGCCGATATCGGCCATACCCTGGGCACGGGCTGGGCGCCGCAAATCCGGCTGGAAACCGGCGTGCGGCGTTATGCGCGGTGGTTCGAGGCGGTGTGCCGTGATTAGGGTCGGCTTCGTCTTCGCCTTCCAGGATCGTGGCTGGCTTGGCGGCATCAGCTACTTTCGCAATCTGCTGTGGGCGTTGCACACGTTGCCCGAGCGCACCATCGATCCGGTGATCCTGACCGGCCAGCGCACGCCGCCGGAACTGCTCGAAGGCATGCCGCCGCTGCCGGTGCATCGCACCGGTCTGCTCGATCGCCGCCATCCATGGTGGTGCCTGCGCAAGGCGTGCCAGGCGGCGAGCGGCACGGACCTGATGCTGGCGCGCTATCTGTCCGGCAAGGGTATCGCGGTGTTGTCGCACCACAACCCGCTCGGACCGAGCGCGGGCGTGCCGACGCTCGGCTGGATCCCGGACTTTCAGCATCTGCATTTGCCCGAGCTGTTTTCCGCCAGCGAAATCGCGCTGCGCGAGCGTCTGTTCGAGACGCTGTGCCACGGGTCCGCGCGGATTCTCGTCAGCAGCCACGCCGCGTGCCGCGATCTGCAGCGCTGCTATCCGGCGCAGGCCCATCGCGCCCGCGTGCTGCAGTTCGTCGCCAACATGAATCCGCTCGCGCCGGTGCCGCCCGTGGCCGAACTCGAGCACCGCTACGGCTTTCGTGGCCCCTACTTCCATTTGCCGAACCAGCTGTGGCAGCACAAGAACCACGGCATCGTGATCGAGGCGCTGCGCCTGCTGAAACGGCGCGGCATCGAGGCGCTGGTGCTGTCGACGGGGCAGACCGCGGATCATCGGCAGCCGGGCTATGGCCAGCAGCTGCTGCGCAGTGTCGAGAGCGCGGGCCTGCAGCGGAACTTCCGCATCCTCGGCGTGGTGCCGCATGACGACCTCGCCGGTCTGATGCGCGGCGCGATCGCGCTGATCAATCCGTCGCGCTTCGAAGGGTGGAGCACCACGGTGGAGGAGGCCAGGTCGCTGAACAAGCCGATCCTGCTGTCCGATATCGAGGTGCATCGCGAACAGGCGCCGCCGCGCGGGGTGTATTTCGCGCCCGACGATGCGCCGGCGCTGGCCGATGCCATGGAACAGGCCCTGAACCGCGCTCCGTCGCCCGCCGACGAAGCCGAGCAGGCGCGCATTGCGCGCGACGACCTGGCGCATCGCCGCCGCCGCTTCGCGCAAACCTACCAGCAGATCGTGATGGAGCTGGAGCACTGACTGCGGCCTGCCGTTGCGGCCACCGGAATCGGTCAGCGTGCAAGGGGCTTGCGCTTGCCGATTGCGCGCGCCGGCGTGCCCCCGTAGACGGTCCAGGCCGTGGCCAGCGATTTGGTGACCACCGAGCGCGGTGCGACCACCGCGCCTTCGGCCACCGTCACGCCCGGTGACAGGAAGCTCTCCGCGCAGATCCACACGCGCGGCGCCAGCGTGATCGGGAAGGCGATCAACTGGAAGTTGGGGCTGTTGTAGTCGTGCGAGCCGGTGCACAGATGCGAGCCTTGCGACACCACGCAGTACTCGCCGATGTCGATCCGCTCGATGTTGTACAGCGTGACCCCGTCGGCGACGCCGGCATTGTTGCCGATGCGCAGATTCCACGGCGCCCAGATCCGGACGCCGGGGTAGACATGGACATTGCGCCCCAGTTCGGCGCCGAACAGCCGCAGCAGCGCGGCGCGCCAGGCGTGCGCGGGCCGCGGGCTGGGACGGAACAGGAACAGCCAGACCCAGTTCCAGATCTGTCGCTGCACGCGGTTCCCCAGCGAGAACGAGGGGCCCATGGTCGGATCGTCTTGCGTAATCAGCATCGGCTGTCCTGGTAGGCGCGTGGCGGCAAGCGCGTGAAATACCCGGAACGATGGTGCGCCGGCACACGGAGCCGGTCGGTGCGGCCGGACACAGACAGGCTCGCTTCGGCGGGCGGGCGGACGGCATGGAATGGGACTTGCACGAGGGGTGGATCCTGCTGGAGGGCTTTCATGCGGATCCACCATCTGAATTGCATCTCGACCTGTCCGCTCGGCGGGCGCCTGATGGACGGGCGTTCGCGCTCGATCCTCGAGCGCGGCGAGCTGGCCTGCCACTGTCTGCTCGTCGAGTTGCCGGAGTGCCTGATGCTGGTCGATACCGGCATGGGCCGGCGCGATGTGCAGGACCCGCGCTCACGGCTGAGCGGCTTCTTCCTGACCCTGTTGCGGCCCGATTTCCGCGACGAGATGACCGCTTATCGCCAGGTGGAGGCGCTCGGCTTCGACCCGCGCGACGTGCGGCATATCGTGCTGACGCACCTGGACTTCGACCACGCCGGCGGACTCGACGACTTCCCCTGGGCCACCGTCCATCTGATGGCGGCCGAACGGGACTATGCGCGGCTGCAGCGCACCTGGCTGGACCGCCAGCGCTTTCGCCCGCAGCAGTGGTCGACGCAGGAGCGCTGGCGCACCTATGCGCCCGACGGGGGCGAGCGCTGGTACGGCTTCGACCGTGCACGTACGCTCGACGGCCTGCCGCCGGAGGTCGCGATGATCGCGTTGCCGGGTCACACATTCGGTCATGCGGGTATCGCGGTGCAGGCCGAGGGCGAGTGGCTGCTGCAGGCAGGCGACGCCTACTTCCATCACGGCGAGCTGGACTCGGTGCGGCCGTGGTGCACGCCGGGGCTGCGCTTCTATCAATGGATGATGGAAAAGGACCGCGAGGCGCGGCTCGCCACGCAGCGGCATCTGCGCGCGCTGAAGGAACGGCGCGACGGCAATGTGACGGTCTGCTGCGGCCATGACGTGGTCGAGTTCGAACGGCTGTCGCGGCGCTCGGCCCGCGTGCCGGCCCGCGCGTTTGCCTCCGCGCCCTGATTCGCTCGGCCCCAAATATGCAAGCCCGTGGAGCAATTTCTGCAAGCGGTGCCGAGCGGCGCAGGGACCGCATGTCGCCGATGGTCGGCCAACGCCGGCATGCGGCTTGCGTGAAGAGGGCGTAGATCACCGCATCACCGCATCACCGCATCACCGCATCACGACATCACCACATTGCCACTTCACTACATCGACAGTCAGGAGGGACAGCATGAAACCACGAGATCTGCTGGTGGTGGCCGCGTCGTGCCTCGCGCTGGCCAGCCAGCTCGCGATGGCACAGGGCCGTTCGAGCGGCGGCAGCGGCAAGGCCGGCTCGACCGGCATGAGCGATAACGCCAGCGCGCAGGGCACGACCGGGACGGGCGCGACCGCGTCGGGGACCGGTGCCGGTGCGGGAACCGGGGCAGGGACATCGGGCGGTGCGGGTGGTGCAAGCGGTCCGGTCAGCGGCGGCGCGCGCGGTGCGGTGGGGCCGGGGCAGGGCGCGCAGTCGAGCGCCCAAGGCGCTGCACAAGGCGGCGGTGGCGCGCAGGGTGGCGCCCAGGCGGGGGCCGGCGACTCCCGTCAATCCCGTGCCGGCGATGTCGAGCATGGCGGCAGTCCGACCACCGGCTCGCCGTCGGGCGGGCGGCAGCCGCCCGGCAGCGCGAAGGCGGCGCCCGGCGCCGGTGCCGGCAATACCGGGGGCGGCACCGCGGCCAACCGCGGCGGCGACGCGACCAGCGGCAAGCCGGCAACGGACTCGCGCCGAGCCGGCGGCGTATCCGATTCCACTCAGGGGAGCAGCCGCGCCAGCGCCGGCGGCGGCAAGGCCAGTACGCCGTCCGGTGCGACCAAGGGCAGCGGCACGTCGGACCGCGGCACAGGGGGCGGCGGCGTGACCAGCGGCAGCGACCGGTAAGGCTTCGGACCGGGCGCCAAGGCTTCCAACGTTCGCCGACGTTCCCCGACGTTCTCCGAGGCGCCGGGCCGATCCGCTAATCGGTGCCGACGCTCGCGGCCGGCACGCTGACCGCCGTGGCTTCGCCGCACAGCGCCTGCATCGCGGCCTCCCATCGGCCCAGCACCGCGTCGCGGTCCAGATGCCGCTCGGCCCACGCCCGGCCCGCCTGGCCGAGCGCATCGCGCGTGGCAGGGTCGGCGGCCAGCCCGTCGATCGCTGCGGCCAGCGCGAGGCCGTCGCCGGGCGCCACTACACGGCCACAGCGCGCCGCCAGCCGGGCCAGCTCGGTGCCGGGATGCGCGGTCGCGATGACAGGGCGGCCGCTGGCCAGCATGCCGGCCAGCTTCGACGGCAGCACCAGATCCGCGGCGTCGGCCCGCTGCGGGAGCAGATGCAGATCGGCGGCCGCCAGCAGCGCCGGAAAGCGCGAGGCGGGCTGCAGCGGCAGAAAGCGGACCTGCCCCAGCCCGGCACAGGCCTGCTCCAGCGCGGGCCGACCTGCGCCGTCGCCGCACAGCACGAACCAGATGTCGGGCCGATCGCGCAATTGCCGCGCCGCCTCGGCCAACACTTCCAGTCCCTGCTTGTTGCCCATGTTGCCGGAGTACAAGGCCACCGTCGCGTCGGCCGGAATGCCGAGCCGACGGCGATAGAGACTGCCGCGGCCGGGCTGGATCGCGCGCAGGTCGACCCAGTTCGGGATCAGCTGCGTGCGTTCCGCCGGCGCGCCCTTGTCACGCGCGAGCCGCAGCATCGCTTCGGAGATCGTCGAGACGCAGTCGAAGCCCGCCATCGCGTGGCGCTCGAGCGCATACGCGAGCCTGCGCAACAGCGGTTGCTTCAGCAGGCCCAGCGCGAACGCGGCATCGACCTCGTAATCCTGAACATGCAGCCAGGTCTTCGCGCCGGTCCAGCGGCCGAGCAGCAGCGCGGCGGGGCTGCACAGCAGCGGGGGCTCGACCACCATCACCACATCCGGACGCCAGCGCCATTGCGCCAGCAGGCAGGGCAGGCTGCTCAGCGCGAAGCTGGCCAGATGCAGCACACGCTTGAGTCCCGACGGCTGGCGCGGCACCCAGATGGGCGCGCGCCATACCTGCACGCCGTCGTGTTGCTCGCGCCGGTATTGCCACGCCCGATAGCCGGCGCCAACGCGCCAGGCGGGGTAGTAGGGCGGCGCCGTGACGACGCGCACCTGGTGGCCCCGCGCCGCGAACCAGCGCGCCTGTTCGCCGGTGTACTTGCCGATGCCGGTCAGCTCGGGGGAGTAATTGAGGCAGTACAGGAGGATCTTCATCGGCGCGCGCCGTTCCGGAGCCGCGGGCTCAGCGCAGCGCGACCAGCCGCGGCTGGCGTCGCCCGGGGCTGTCCAGGCGGCCGCTTTGCAGCGCGTCCTGATAGGCCAGCCGCAGGCCGTCGACCAGCGATACGGTCGGCTTCCAGCCGGTCGCCTCGATGCGGTGCGAGTTCAGCCGCTTGCGCGGCGTGCCGTCGGGTTTGCTGGTGTCGAAGCGGATGGCGCCGCGGAAGCCCACCGTGTCGGCGATCAGTTCCGCCAGCACGCGGATGCTGACCTCGTCCGGGCTGCCGACATTGAAGAACCCCGGCGCGCCGGCGTGGTCGCGGTACTCCTGCTGGGGCAGCGCCATCAGATGCACGCAGGCCTGACCGAGGTCGTCGGCGTAGAGGAACTCGCGCAGCGGCGTGCCGGTGCCCCACACCACCACCTCGCTGGCGCCGCTCTGCCTGGCCTCGTGAAAGCGCCGCAGCAGACCCGGAATCACGTGGCTGTTCTCGGGGTGGTAGTTGTCGCCGGGACCGTAAAGATTGGTCGGCATCGCGCAGCGGAAGTCGGTGCCGTATTGCCGGTTGTAGCTCTCGCACAGCTTGATGCCGGCGATCTTGGCGATGGCGTAGGGCGCATTGGTCGGCTCCAGCGCGCCGGTCAGCAACGCGGCTTCGTCAATCGGCTGCGTGGCGAAGGCCGGATAGATGCAGCTCGAGCCGAGGAACAGCAGGCGCTTGACGCCGGAGCGCCACGACTCGTGGACGACGTTGGCCGCGATCAGCAGGTTCTGCTGAATGAATTCGGCCGGATAGGTGTTGTTCGCGTGGATGCCGCCGACGCGCGCCGCGGCGAGATAGACCTCGTCGATGCGCTGCTCGGCGAAGAAGGCGCGTACCTTGGCCTGGTCGCACAGGTCCAGTTCGGCATGCGTGCGGGTGATGACAGTGATGTCCGGACGCGCGCCGAGCGCGCGCACGATGGCGCCGCCGACCATGCCGCGATGGCCGGCAACGAAGATGCGGGTTGGAGGCTGATTCATGGCTGTGACACTGACTGTGGATCGGCGAAGTGGGACACCGGCGCGGCGATCGGGCGATGATCGGGCACACCGGACTGCACCCGGAAGGGCGTGCACTGGACGGACTCTAGCGCGCGCTTGCGCAGCCGACTGTGGGCTGGCGCACATTGACGGAACGTGGCGTGCCGCGGTGTGCGCCATCGAACGGAAATCATGCTTACCCCCCGGCATCGTGCGGCCATGCGGGTCCGTGGCTTCGCGGTTGCGGTCTCCCGGTCCGGCGATCGGCCCGCACGGCATACCCGCTCACCGACTCTGAAGGCGGCCACACCATGCAAACCACCTCGACCCTGCCGATCGGCGCCCGCACCAGCCATTCGGCGATGCTGCTGTACCTCGGGCTGGGCGCACTGTGCGCGATCAAGGTCAATGTGATCGGCGAAGTGTATATCGGCGAGTTCATCGCGGCGGCCTACGGCCTGGCCGCGCTGTCGACGCTGCGGATCGAGCGCGGCTATGCGTCGTTCCTTGGCCTGACGCTGATGTGGGCCTTCGCGCAGGCGCTGTCGGACCTGTCCAATGCTACGCCGCTGACGTCGTCGATCAAGGGGGTGCTCGCCCCCGGCGTGTTCTTCCTGACGGTGTTTGCGATCGGCACGCACTTCAGCCAGGGCAGCCCGAAGCGGATCTGGTATTTCCTGATCGGCGCCGCGCTCAGCGAGATCGTCAACCTCAGCCGCGCCCCCACCGAGGAGATGCTCTACAACCCCTGGAAATGGGGCTACGCCATGCCGGTGCTGATGCTGCTGCTGTGCTATCTGTCGATGGTGCGCGCCGGGGCGCTGCGCATCGCGCTGTGCATCCTGGCCTATTGCGCGGTGTCCGTGGTGTTCGACTTCCGCAGCGCGGCCGGTCTGCCGCTGCTGGCGCTGGCGATCTATCTGATGCGCCGCAGCTCGGTGGTGGCCTGGGTGCGCAGCCTCACCCATACGCGCGGCGGCATTCCGCTGCTGTTCGGCGTGCTGGTGCTGGTGATCGCGGCGCTCAACGCGCTGTTCTCGATGATCTTCGCGCACGCCTCGGACTTCAGCTTCCTGACTCCCGAGGCGGCGCACAAGTACACCGTGCAGGCGACCAGCGAGCTGGGCATCCTGTTCGGCGGCCGCTCGGAGATCCTGATCTCGGTGCGCGCCTTCCTCGATGCGCCGCTGCTCGGTCATGGCTCGTGGGCGGTCGACCGCAACGGCTACCAGGACGCCTACAGCGTGCTGGTGTACCAGATGGGCGCCGCGCTGGACGACAAGATCGTCGTCACCGACGACACGCTGATTCCCGCACACTCCTTCCTGATGGGCGCGCTGATCTGGAGCGGCATCGTCGGCGGCCTGTACTGGATCTGCATGCTGGCGCGCACGCTCTGGCTGTTCGTGCGCAACATGCCTACGATGCCGATCTTCTTCTACGTAGGCACCGCACAGTTCGTCTGGGACGTGTTCTTCTCGCCGTTCTCGGCCGATCACCGCTGGGAGTCGGCGCTGTTCCTCGGCATGCTGTTCGCCTGGCACCATGCCAACGGCTATCGTCAGCCGCTGCGGAGCGTGCGATGAAATTCAGCGTCGTCACGGTCTCGTTCAACCAGGCGCGGTATCTGGAGCAGGCGATCCGCTCTGTCACGGGCCAGCGCGGTTGCGAGCTCGAATACATCGTGGTCGACCCCGGATCGACCGATGGCAGCCGCGACATCATCGCGCGCCATGCGGGCTCGATCGATCGCTGCATCCTCGAACCCGACAACGGTCCGGCCGACGGCCTGAACAAGGGCTTCGCGGCGGCCACCGGCGAGATCTTCTGCTATCTGAACTCCGACGATCTGTTCCTGCCCGAGGCGTTCGCCAAGGTAGCCGCGTACTTCCGCCGCTATCCGTCGTGCGACGTGATCTGCGGCAACGGCTACGTGATCGATGGCGAGGGCGCGCTGGTGCGGCGCGTGTACTCGGACCGCTTCGGCCTGCGCCGCGCCGCCTATGGCGCCAGCATCGCGATCCAGCCGTCGACCTTCTTCCGCGCCGAGACCTATCGCGCGGTCGGCGGCTTCAATGTCGAGAACCGCTCGAACTGGGATGGCGAACTGGTGATCGACATGGCGCTGGCCGGGGCGACCTTTCGCAATGTGCCCGACTTCCTCAGCTGCTACCGCGTCTACGCCGAGTCGATCACCGGTTCGGCGAGGCTGGTGGAGGCGCATCGCCAGTTCGAGCAGCGCATGTTCCGCAAGATTCTGGGGCGCGAACGGCGCCCGTACGACGATCTGGCATCGGCGTACTTCCGCGTCACCAAGCATCTGACCAATCCGCGCGCGACCTATGAACGCGTGGTACGCGGCCCCGTGTTCGGGAGGCAGTCATGATCAGGAAAGTGCTGGCGGCCGTCTCCATCGGCCTGCCATGGCCGCTGCGCCGGCGGCTGCTGAACCGCTTCTGCGGCGCGCGCATCGATCCCACCGCGCGCATCGGCTGGTCGCTGGTGCTGTGCGACGAGCTCGAGATGGGGCCGCACTCGCGCATCGCCCATCTGACGCTGGTCAAGGGCATCCGCCGGCTCAGCCTGGGCGAGCATGCCATTCTCGGCAGCCTGAACTGGGTGTCGGGATTTCCGCAGGGGCTCACCGATTCGCCGCACTTTCGCGATGCCGCCGGCCGCGATCCCGCGCTGGTGATCGGGCGGCATGCCGCGATCACTTCGCGCCATATCCTCGACTGCACGGACACCATCACGGTCGGCGCCTATTCGACGGTGGCCGGCTATCGCAGCCAGTTCCTGACGCACAGCGTGTCGATCCGCGAGTCGCGCCAGCGCTGCGCGCCCGTGACGATCGGCGCCTATTGCTTCGTCGGCACCGGCTCGATCCTGCTGCCTGGCGCGGCGCTGCCGGACTACAGCGTGCTGGCCGCCGGCGCGGTGCTCAATCGCAGCATGGCGGCGCCGCACATGCTGTACGGCGGCTGCCCGGCCAAGGCGGTGCAGGAGCTGCCCGAGGACCTGGCGTATTTCCAGCGGGAGGAAGGGTATATCGTCTGACCGCTTGCGCCGGGTCGACCAACGGCGCAGAAGACGGCGCGGCCAGCGAAGCCGCGCCGTTTTGCATTCGGCCGATCAGCCGATCAGCCGATCGGCATGGCGAGCGGTCGGCCCGATGCCGTCACGGCTTGACCAGCGCGCCCGCCAGTCCGTGCCGCGCAAAGCCGTGGATCTGCGGCAGCAGCACCAGCAGGATCAGCAGCTCGGTGGCCAGCACGCCGAACGAGACGGCCGGCTGCCCGAACAGCTTGCCGCCCACCACCGCGATCAGCAGCCCGGCGATATTGGCGCCCAGATACACCAGCGACAGCCGCGCATGATTGTTGGTCGAGGTCACCATCACCGATGCCGTGTGCCACAGCGAGTTGACCACCGCGGCCGCCAGCAGCCAGCTGTAGTCCGGATGGATCGGCGCGATCTTGCCGTGCGTCCACAGCTGGCAGATCCATTCGCCGGCGATGTACAGAAAGACGCCGCAGGCGCTGGCCAATCCCACGGAAGCGGTCAGCGCATGGCGGAACAACGCGCGCAGCGCGGTGGCGTTGCGCTGGCCGTAGAGCCGGCCGATCTCGGGCGACAGCGCCTGGCTGATCAGCTGGCCCAGCTGGTAGGGAATGCGCGACAAGGTGCGCATCGCGCTGAAATAGGCGACGAACGCCGGCCCGAAGATGAAGCCGGCGCACAGCACCATGCCCTGCATATTGAGGGCGTTGCCGATCGGGAAGGCATTGAGCGCCAGCGCGGGTAGCAGCATCTCGCGCAGTTCGGCGCGCGAGAACGCCGAGACGCCGGCGCGCGCCCATTGCGCGAAGGTCATCATGCGCCGGTACATCACGATCACCAGCAGCACGCGAACGATCGCCAGCAGCGTCAGCAGCAGCAGGAAGCCGCCATCGAACAGCAGCACGCCGGCCGCCAGCGCGCCGAACTCGAGCAGGCGGAACAGGTTGAACCACATGGTGGCCTCGGCGTAGCGGCCCGCGCTCCAGAACACGCCGTGCGACAGCAGCGCCAGCATATAGGTGGAGACCTGGATCGCGATCATCAGCATCGCCAGCACCGCGGCGCCGCCCGCCAGTCCGGTCCAGCCCTGGATCGCGCTGCCGAAGGCCGCGCCCAGCAGCATCGCGACGCCCGCCAGCACGGCGCCGATCAACAGCAGCAGCACCAGCGCCGATTGGTAGCACACCACCGCGGCGCGCTGATTGCCGGCGGCGATGCTCATATTGATGCGGTTGACCGCCACGCCGGTGAAGCCCAGGTCGGCCAGCCCCAGATAGACCGGCACCGCGATCACCATCAGCCAGGTGCCATAGCGCTCCGGACCCCATGCCGCCAGGAACATCGGCACGCTGAGCAGCTGCGTCACGATGGTGACCGCCTGGCCCAGCGCATTGGCGCCGATTCCGCGCAATATCCGCTCCACGCTCGCCTCTTGTGTTTGCGGCCCCGCCGCCGCAGCAGGCCGGGGCCGTCATTTCATGCGTTCATGCCTTCATGCGTTGCTGCATGGCGCCTCGTCATTCGTGATGATCGTAGGCACGGAAGCCCGCCAGCTTGCACAGCGCATCGCGCCGCGCCGCCGCGTAGTCGGCGGCGATCATCTCGCGCACCAGTTCGTCGAAGCTGGTGGTCGGCGACCAGCCCAGCCGCTCGCGTGCCCGGGTGGGGTCGCCCAGCAGCGTGTCGACCTCGGTCGGACGGAAGTAGCGCGGATCGACCCGCACGATCACGTCGCCGACCTTGCGGCCTGGCGCCAGTTGCTGACGGCCGTTGTCGATCGCGGCGATCACGCCGATCTCGTCGACGCCGCTGCCTTCGAAGCGCACCGTGATGCCGAGCTCGGCGGCGGCACGCTGCACGAACTCGCGCACGCTGTGCTGCTCGCCGGTGGCGATGACGAAGTCCTCGGGCGCTTCCTGCTGCAGCATCATCCACTGCATCTGTACGTAGTCGCGCGCATGGCCCCAGTCCCGCAGCGACGACAGGTTGCCCAGGTGCAGCGTGTCCTGCAGGCCGAGCGCGATCCGCGCGATGGCGCGCGTGATCTTGCGCGTCACGAAGGTCTCGCCGCGCAGCGGGCTCTCGTGATTGAACAGGATGCCGTTGCACGCATACATGCCGTAGGCCTCGCGGTAGTTCACCGTGATCCAGTAGGCGTAGAGCTTGGCGGCCGCGTACGGGCTGCGCGGATAGAACGGCGTGGTCTCCTTCTGCGGAATCTCCTGCACCAGGCCGTACAGCTCGGAGGTGGAGGCCTGGTAGAAGCGCGTGGTCCTCTCCAGGCCGAGGATGCGGATCGCCTCGAGCAGCCGCAGCGTACCGAGCGCATCGGTATTGGCCGTGTATTCGGGCTCTTCGAACGACACCTGCACGTGGCTTTGCGCGGCCAGGTTGTAGATCTCGTCCGGCTGCGATTGCTGCACCACGCGCACCATGCTTGCGGTGTCCGTCATGTCGCCATGGTGCAGGATCAGCCGGCGGTCCGGCGCCTGCGGATCCTGGTACAGATGGTCGATGCGTTCGGTATTGAACAGCGAGCTGCGCCGCTTGATGCCATGGACCTCGTAGCCCTTGGCAAGCAGCAGTTCGCACAGATAGGCGCCGTCCTGGCCGGTGATGCCGGTGATCAGCGCACGCTTGCGGCGTGCGCCGCTGCCGGCCGCCGCATCGTCGTGCTGCTGCGGCTGGAGTTCGAGATCGCCGGCCGCCAGCGGGCCGAGCGGTTGCAGGTCAAGTGCGCCCATAAATATCTGCCATCCTGATGATGTCGTCTTCGCCAAGGTACGAGCCGGACTGGATCTCGATCAGTTCGAGCGGGATCCGGCCGGGATTTTCCAGACTGTGGGTTTCGCCGATCGGGATATAGGTGGACTGATCCTCGGTCAGCAGGAATTCGACGTCGCCGCGGCGCACGCGCGCGGTGCCGGACACCACCACCCAATGCTCGGCGCGGTGGTGGTGCTTCTGCAGCGACAGCTTGGCGCCGGGTTTGACGCTGATCCGTTTGACCTGATAGCGCTGGCCGTGGTCGACGCTGTCGTACGAGCCCCAGGGCCGGTAGACCTGTCGATGCTGCGTGGCCTCGGGGCGCCCTTGCGCGCGCAGCGTTTCGACCAGCTGCTTGACGTCCTGCGCATGGTCCTTGTGGACGACCAGCACGACGTCGGGCGTCTCCACCACGATCACGTTTTCCAGCCCCGCCACCGCCACCATCCGGTGCGAGGCATGCACGAGGCAATCGCGCGCGCCGTGCGTGACCACATTGCCGACCGCCGCGTTGTTGCCATCGGTCTTGTCGGCCGCCTTCCATACCGCGTCCCACGAGCCGATATCGCTCCAGTCGGCGGCCAGCGGCGCCATGCGCCCGTCGCGCAGATGCTCCATCACCGCATAGTCGATCGAGTCGGACGGGCACGCGCCGAAGGCGTCGGCGTCGAGCCGGCAGAAATCCAGATCGGATTTGCCGCGTGCCACTGCCTGTTCGGCGGCACGCAGGATGTCGGGCGCGAACTGGCGCAGCGCATCGAGATAGACCGACGCGCGAAACAGGAACATGCCGCTGTTCCAATAGCAATTGCCTTCGCCCAGGAAGTCGGTGGCCTGCTCCAGCGAGGGCTTCTCGACGAAGCGTTTGACGGTCATCAGCGCGCCGTCGTTGGTCGGCACCGCCTTGATATAGCCGTAGCCCGTTGCCGGGAAGGTCGGCACCACGCCCAGCGTGGCGACCGCGCCGGCGGCGGCGGCCGCGCTGGCTGCGGCGACCGAGCGCGCGAAGGCGTCGTGGTCGCGCACCAGATGGTCCGACGGCAGCACCAGCAGGATCGGATCGTCGCCGCCGGCCTGGGCCTTCAGCGCAGCGACCGCGGCCGCCGGCGCGGTGTTGCGCGCATGCGGTTCGAGCAGGATCGCCGCCGGCTCGCAGCCGATTTCGCGTGCCTGTTCGGCGACGACGAAGCGATGCGCTTCATTGCTGACCAGGATCGGCGCGCCGACACCCTCGATGCCGCGCACGCGCAGCAGCGTGTCCTGCAGCAACGTATGCTCGCCCAGCAGACGCAGAAACTGCTTCGGATGGCCGTCGCGCGACAGCGGCCATAACCTCGATCCCGTGCCGCCGCACAGTACGACCGGTACGATTCGATTCTCGCTTGCCATGACACCTCCAATCGGCCGCTGCGTGCGTACCGATGCGATAGGGTGAAACTGTGAGGGCAAGTGTATCGACCGCTGTGCCGCAGCAATGTTTGATAGGCAACACAGGTTCGCGGCATCGCACCGCACGTGCTGCCGCAATGACAAAGGGCCGGCGCAGTGGCCGGCCCTGTGGGGTGAAGGAAGGGTTGACCGGGTTCAGCCCGGCGACAGTCGCGTCATCGAAAGCGACAGGCAATGCACGGCGACTTACCGGAATCGAACCCAATGACCCGGCCGCATCACCCAGCCACGCGGTCCCTGCACCCAGCGTTCGGGCACATACCGGTAGCCGGGGCGTGCGCGTTCCCAATGGCCCGGTTGCCACACATAGCGCGGACCGGCTGCACGCCAGTAGCCCGGCACCCACACCTGTCCCCGGCGTGCGGCGCGTGGCGCCTCATGACGCGGCGGCGGGGGTGCATCGCGCCGGTAGCCATGGTCGCGGTCGTAGCGTGGGCCGTCGTACGCCTGGGCCGGCGACATGAAACCGAAGGCCGAACCGGCGGCGAGCGTGGCGAGCGCGAGAATCAGAGGACGGGTCATGAGGTACTCCTGCTGCTGGAAACTGGCTTGGTGTTGCTGCATTGCTTTCACGCATCGGCGCGAATGCATTCCGATCCGTCGTCAATAACGGTGATGGCGATGGTGATGCCCGTGTCCGTGTCCATGGGGGACCACGATGCAGGCCGACAGCATGGCGGCGGTGGCGGACAGCAGCACGAGCATGGCGAGCGTTCGTTGGGTTCGTTTCATCTGTGAGCTCCTTTGCAGGGCGCGTTGAACATGGCTGCAATGTAGCGGCGCCGACGCTGCGGCGGCCGTTGCACTTGTAAGGCACTCTCACAGGGCAGTGGCATGGAAGCAGGCCCGCCATTCGCGAGCGGAGATCCGGATATCTCCTTACGCTACAAGGCTTGTTGATCGATGAGGCGGTGCGAGCTCCTCATCCGCGGGATGTCGTCGACGTAATGCGGCGTTACATCCGAAATGGATACGGATGGGAGCCCTCGGGCATTTGTCCGCCGCTGCACTCATCGACAGGCTCGGCGTGCGCTTCGACTATGTGCCTTCAAGCGCCTCACGCGCGCGACAAGGCGACGTTCAGGGCGCTGATCGTGAACCGGGGATCAAGACCTGATGGGAAGTCCCCGCCGGCTTGCGCAGAAACGGGTACGGCCCATCTCGGTACTGCGCCGGTAGCACGCAGAAATGGGTACGCAAGCCGGGCTTGTCTCACTTCAGCGTCGGTACTACGGCCATCGGATCTGCGATGGTGACGCGCGAAGCCGGCCGAGGGCCGGGGTGTTGAGCGGCGATGGCACTCTCGCCCTCGCAACCGACAATCACACCCGGCTCGGCATCGCCACCAGATACCGGCGCGGATCGAAGCGCGAGGTGGCCAGCATCACCAGCACCACCGCGGCGAGGTGGTACCACCAGGCGGCGGCGAAGCTGCCGGTGGCGTCGTGCAGCACGGCGGCAAGCCATGGCGCGCAGCCGGCCAGCAGGAAGCCGCCGCCCTGCATCAGCGCGCCAAGCGCGGCGGCGTCTTCGGGGCGCGGCAGGTGGTCCAGCGCGACCACCAGATAGAGAGAGAAACAGCCGCCGAGTCCGGCGCCGCCGATCACGGCCCAGGCCAGCGGCGCCAGGTCCGGCCATCCGGCCAGGCCCGCGAAGCCGATGGCCTGCAGCGCCAGCGCCAGCGCGAGCCACGCGCGGCGATCGGGACTGCGGGCCGCCAGCGTCGGCAGCAGCAGCGCGGCCACCGCCTGCGCGACCGACATCACGGCGATCAGGCTGCCCGAGGCCGGGCCGCTCCAGCCGCGTTCCTGGTAATAGGCGGCGAGCCACGCGATCAGCGACGCATAGCCGCCGTTCATCACGCCGAACGAGGCCATCAGCAGCCAGGTGCGGGGACGTTTCAGCAGGCGCAGCACGGGGATCGCGGTGGGGCGGCTCGTGTCGGCGCCGGCTTGGGAAACATGGCTGGCCACCACTGCGGGCTCGACTGTCGCGTCGTGCGGCAGCGTCCGCCACGCCAGCAGCCACCCGGCCCACGCCGGCAGCGCCCACACCGCCAGCCCCGCATGCCAGCTGCCGCTCAGGCCCGCGATCCACGGCGTCAGTTGCGCGCCGAGCGCGCCGCCCGCCATCAGCGCCGCGGAATAGAGGCCCATCACCATCGCCATCCGGGCCGGGAACTGCCGTTTGATGATGGCCGGCAACGCGGCTTGCGCGGCGGCCACGCCGAGGCCGCACAGCGCCGCGGTGGCGATCAGCGCGGCGCCACCGGGCCAGGCCAGCCGCAACAGCGAACCGATGCCGACCAGCGTCAGCGCGAGCAGCACCGCGCGCCGTTCGCCTAGCCAGTTGCGCATGGCCGGCGCCAGGCAGGCGCCGACCCCGATCAGCACCATCGGCAGCAGCGTCAGCCACGCCATGCCGCGATAGTCCAGGCCGGTGCCGGCGCTGATGGTGGGCGCCAGCGGGCCGATGCCGGTCAGGAAGGGACGCAGGTTCAGGCCGGCCAGCACGATCGCGGCCAGCGCCCAGCCGGGCGCGGCGATGCCGCGCCTGCCGGTGAAGACTTCAACTGCCATGGATTTCAACGGCCATAGACCGCATCGGCGGCGATACCGACATCGAGCCGGATCAGCGGCAACGGCGGCGGATCGAGCGTCAACCGCAACGCCTGATAGGTGGCCTCGCTCGACAGGCCGTAGGGCGCGGCGTCGTTGTTGTCGAACGCGTAGTAGACCTCCTGCACGCCGCTGATCACCAGCGCCGCCAGGCACATCGGGCACGGATGGCCGCTGGCATAGACCGCGCAGCCGCGCAGATCCGGGCTCTGCAGGCGCCGGCTGGCGGCGCGGATCGCCTCCATTTCGGCGTGGCTGGTCGGGTCGTGGCTGTGGACGATGCCGTTGACGCCGGTGGCGATCAGCTGGCCGTCGCGGGCCAGCACGGCGCCGAAGGGCCGGCCGCCGCGCGCGCGGTTGGCCTGCGCCAGATGCACGGCCTCGCGCAACAGGGATTCGTGGTTGGACATGGGGACGCCTCGCGAAAAAAGAGCCTGCGGGTAGAGGAGCAGACTGTACGCGCGCGCTTGGCAATTGGGAAATTAAATGATGGAATGCGTCGCAGTGACAAATCAAATACCTGCGTTGAACGACATCCTCGATCCCCAGCTGCTGCGCAGCTTCGTCGCCGTGGCCGACAGCGGCAGCTTCACCCGCGCGGCCGAACGCGTCCATCTGACCCAGTCGACCGTCAGCCAGCAATTGCGCCGGCTCGAGGAGCAGTGCGGCTGCGTGCTGCTGGATCGCGGCGGGCGCTATGTCACGCCGACGCCCGAAGGCGAACGCCTGCTCGGCTATGCGCGCCGGATCCTGCAGCTGTCGGGAGAAGCCGTCGCATTGATCCGCGACAGCGCGGTGCAGGGCGAGATCCGGCTCGGCGTGCCGGAAGACTTCGCGGCGCAGACGCTGACGCCGGTGCTGGCGGATTTCGCCGACGCCTGGCCGGGCGTGCGGCTCGAGGTCACCAGCGGCCTGAGCCACGAGCTATGGCAGGGCTTCCAGGAGGGCGAGTTCGATCTGACGCTGATCAAGCAGCGCGAGGGCAGCGCCGCCGGGCTGGCGAGCTGGCCGGAGCCGCTGTGCTGGATCGACAGCAGGCGGCGGCCGGCCTTCGAGCGCGAGCCGGTGCCGCTGGCCGTCTTCCCCGGCGGCGCGTTGTATCGCGGCGAGATGACGCACGCGATCGAGGCGAGCGGGCGGCGCTGGCGCATCGGCTTCGTCAGCGCCAGCCTCGCCAGCCTGAGCTCGGCGGTGGCCGATGGCCTGGGCATCAGCCTGCTGCCGCGCCGCGTGATCACGCGCGCGCACCGCGTGCTCGAGGAACCGACGCTGATCGGCGCGGTGCCGCCGGTCGAGCTGAGCCTGCATGTCAGGCCGGAGCCGTCGGCACCCGCCCGCGACATGGCGGCACGGCTGCAGGCGATGTGCGATGCCGCGATGCGACGCGACCAGCGGCGCTGAACGCCGCAGGCAGCGGCGGCGCAATCAGCGGTCCGTGCGGATCGGCCCGTACTCGACCGGCACCCAGGTATAGCCGTTGCCGTCGGCACGCACATGGCCGATGCCCGGGAACGGCAGATGCATGCCGGCGACCCATAGCTTGTTGCGCGCGGCATCGTGGAACAAGCGCTTGCGCGTACGTACCGCCGCGCGGCTGTCCACGTCGAACTCGATCGCCACGTCGGGCCGGCGGAACTGCACCGCGTGGCTGTGCACGATATCGCCCCAAACCAGCAGGCTCTGCGCCTTGCCGTTCTTTTCCGATCGCAGCAGATAGCCGGTATGGCCCGGTGTGTGCCCATACGCGGCCACCGAGGCGATGCCCGGCAGGAGCTCGTCGCCCGCCTTGAAGGTACGGAAACGGCCGCCCGCCTGGTAGGGCGCCACCGCATCGCGCGCCATCTTGAAGTAGGGCTGCGCCTCGGCCGGGGCCTTGTCGGCGATGTCCTGCGACAGCCAGTAGTCGGCGTCCATCTGCGACGCATAGACCGTGGCGGTCGGGAATACCGGCTTGCCGTCGACCGTCAGCCCGCAGGCGTGGTCGCCATGCAGATGGGTCAGCAGCACCGTGTCGATCTGCATCGGGTCGTAGCCGGCCGCGCGCACGTTGTCGACGATCTTGCCCATCGTCGGGCCGAAGCAGCCGCCGGCGCCCGTGTCGATCAGCACCAGGTTCTTGCCGGTGTGGATCAGGAACCCGTTGACCGCGGTTTGTACGCCCGGGGTCGATTCGACGAACATGCGCGCCAGCAGGGTTTGCACCTCGCGCGCGCTGGTATTGCGCAGCAGCTTCGGGTCCACGTCGATATAGCCGTCATACAGCGCGGTGATCTCGAACTCGCCGAGCATCATCCGGTAATAGCCGGGCACCTGGCTCTGCTGCTGCGCCGGCACGCCTTGCGCGTGGCTCGGCACGCTGGTCAGCGCCGCGCACGACAAGGCGGCGGCCAGGGCCAGGGGGAGAAAACGACGCGGGAAGACGAAACGGGACGAACTCATGCGGCGCTCCATGCGAAGAACGGTGATTGGCGCAATGACGAGAACAACAGACCGAAATACGGGCTGGCGCTAATGTATCACTCGTCACATTTTCCCGCAGACCCTCACTCCGCCCCCGGCAGCCGGTATGGCACGCTGCCGTGCTCGTTGGTCGCCTCGACCAGCCGGATCAGATAGAGCAGGAACCGTTCGCGATCGGCCGGCGGCAAATGGTCGACCGTGCGATCGTGCGCGCGCTGGACTGCCGCCTCCATCTTCCTGACCAGCGTCTTGCCCTTGCGGGTGAGCTTGACCAGCTTGACCCGCCGGTCCGTCTCGCTTTGCCGCCGCTGCAGCAGTCCCCGCGTCTCGAGCCGGGGAATGACCTCGGCGACCGTGGTCCGCTCCAGCCCCACCTCGAGCGCCACGGTGTTCTGGTCGAGCTCGCCGTGCTGCTCCAGCGCGGTCAACAGGCTGTACTGGACCGGCGTGATGCCGAACGGCTCGGTCTCCTCCAGAAACAGCGAGCAGTGAACCTGATGCAGGCGGCGGATCAGAAAACCGGGGCGTCCGAGCAGCGTGGAGCGATGCCGGGCGGCATCGATCTCCGTCTTGATGGCGATGGGGCGTTTGGTGGTCGTCATGCGGTGTGGTGGTCAGAAACGATGGCTCCGCGTCGTCGGCAGATTGGCGCCAGGTCAAGCACGAGCCGTTCCAGAGGGGCTTCGGTGGCCCATTATCGCCGAATAGGTGGCATACCCCGTATTGCACAGCAAAGGGGCACGCCCGCTGCCGGCGGCGTCCGTCTACGCCGGTTCGCGGTGCGCCGGCACCAGCGTCGCGCATGCCGAACTGACCCCGATAAGTGGCATACCCCGTATTTAATGTAACGGCCAGAGAACCGGAAAGCCTTGCGCCGCAACGGTTTGCGGCGAGGCCGGGGCCAACGCCGGCACGCACTGGCAAAGTTCTTGCGTTTTGCAGGCAGCGTTTCCAACCCACGAGGCCAGCATGACTGCAAGCAATCGCGACATCGTTCTACGGCAGGGCCGCGTCATCGATCCGGACGCCGGCATCGACGCGGTGTGCGACGTATGGATCCGCAACGGGCGCATCGCCGCGATAGGCGACAGTTCGCTGGCGTTGCCCGCCGAGGCGGCCGCTGCCGACGTGATCGATTGCCGCGGCAAGCTGGTATTGCCGGGCCTGATCGATACGCACGCTCACGTGTACCAGTACGTGACCGGGCGCTTCGGCCTGAACGCGGACATGTGCGGCGTGCAGTCCGGCGTCACCACGCTGATCGATCAGGGCGGCGCGAGCTGCATGACGCTGCCCGGCTTCCGGCACTACGTCGCCGAGCCGGCCAGCAGCCGGATCTACGCCTTCCTGTCGGCCTATCTGGTGGGCGGGCTCGAAGGCCATTACTACGCCGAGCTGTATCGGCCTGAATGTGTCGATGTCGATGCCACGGTGAAGGCGGCGCTCGCCAATGCCGATCTGGTGCGCGGCATCAAGGCCCACGCCGAACTCGGCGGGTTTGCGCGCTGGGGCGTCGAGGTGATGCGCGCCTCGGCGGAGATCGGCCGTCAGACCGGACTGCCGGTCTATGTCCACTTCGGCCAGCTGTGGCCGATGCCCGGTCACGCCGAGCACGAAGTCGATCCCGACACGATCCTCGAGCAGGTGGTCGACATGCTCAAGCCCGGCGATGTGCTGGCGCACCCGTTCAGCCGCCATCCGGGCGGCTTCGTCAACCGCGACGGCACCGTGCACCCGCTGGCGCGCGAAGCGGCCGCGCGCGGCCTGAAGATCGATGTCGGCCACGGTTCGCACTTCAGCTACCGGATGGCGCGCACCGTGCTGGAGGCCGGCATCGTGCCCGATACGCTCGGTGCCGACATGCATGGCTACAACACGCACGTGCCCGCGCCGGCAGGCACGCCGGCCGAACATCCGGACCAGGACCATATGTTCCTCGGCCGGGTCCGCTTCAGCCTGGTGTCGGCGATGACCAGCATGCTGGCGCTCGGCCTGCCGCTCGATCACGTGGTACGCATGGCGACCGTCAATGCCGCGCGCATGGCCGGACTGAACGATGGCGCGGGCACGCTGCGCGTCGGCGCCGAAGCCAATGTCTCGGTGCTCGAAGACCTGCGCGGCCGCTGGGTTCTTGCCGACAACGAGGGCACCCAGGTGGTGGCCGAGCGGATGCTGGAGCCGGCGTTCTGCCTGCGCGCCGGACAGCGCTTCGACGCCGGCGCGCCGATCCTGCCCGTGGCGCAGGTCGCGTAGGGAGATCGCCATGACGACCCCGTGGAGCAGCGAGGAGAACGGCAAGGACAGCGGCAAGGGCAGGGACAAGGACAGCGGCATCGGCGCGCGGCTGCGCCGCAAGGAGGATGACCGCTTTCTGCGCGGCCGCGGCGACTATGTCGCCAACTTGCGCATGGTCGGCATGCGCGACGTCGCGTTCGTGCGCAGTCCGCTGGCGCATGGGCGCATCCGCGGCATCGAGAAGCCCGACGGGCTGGCCGACGCGGTGTTCACGCTGGCCGATCTCGATGGCGTGCGCCCGATCGTCGCCAACTCCGGGCTCGCGGGTTTCAAGCCGTCGGCGCAGCCGGTGCTGGCCGACGGCAAGGTGCGCCAGGTCGGCGAGATGATCGCGATGTGTGTGGCACCGACGCGCGCGCAGGCCGAGGACATCGCCGCCCAGGTCTTCGTCGACTTCGACGAACTGCCCGCGGTGGTCGACATGCTGGCCGCTCGCGAGCCCGGCGCGCCGCTGGTGCACGACCACTGGGGCGACAACGTCTTTCTGGAGACCGCCGTGGGCTTCGATGCCGACAACGAGGCCGCGCTGGCGGCGATCCGCGCCAGCGCGCCGATCCATGTCGCACGCACGCTGCGTACCGCGCGCCAGAGCATGGCGCCGATGGAGGGCCGCGGCGTGGTCGCCTGGTGGGACCGCCGGCTGGCCCAGCTGGTGGTGGTCACCGCCGCGCAGATGCCGCATATCAATCGCACGGGCCTCGCAGGCTGCCTGGGCCTCGACGAAGGCCAGGTACGCGTGATCTCGCCCGACGTCGGCGGCGGCTTCGGCTACAAGGGCATCCTGCTGCCGGAAGAGGTCTGCGTCGCCTGGCTGGCGATGCGGCTGGGGCGGCCGGTGCGCTGGATCGAGGATCGGCGCGAGCAGCTGACCGCCAATGCGAATTGCCGCGAACACGCCTACCGCATCGACGCCTGGGCCGATCGCGATGGCCGGCTGCTGGCGGTCGACTGCGAGGCCACGGTCGATTCCGGCTGCTATTCGTCGTATCCGTTCTCGGCGTGCCTCGAAGCCGCACAGGTCGGCAGCATCCTGCCCGGGCCTTACATGATGGCGCGCTATCGCTGCCGCACCTGGTCGGTGGCGACCAACAAGCCGCCGATCCTGCCGTATCGCGGCGTGGCGCGCACCGGCGTCTGCTTCGCGATCGAGAGCGTGATGGACGCGATTGCGGTGCAGGCCGGCCTGGAGCCGTACGAGGTGCGCCTGCGCAATCTGGTGCCGCCCGAGCGCATGCCGTTCGACAACATCACCGGCAAGCATTTCGACAGCGGCGACTATCCCGAATGCGTGCGCCGCGCCGTCGCGGCCATCGACCTGCCGGGCCTGCGCGCGCGCCAGCAGCGCGGCGAGCCCGACGGCCGCCGCATTGGCGTCGGGCTGGCGGTGTTCTGCGAGCAGGGCGCGCATGGCACCTCGGTCTATCACGGCTGGGGCATTCCGATGGTGCCGGGCCGCGAGCCGGCCGTGGTGCGGCTGACGCCGGACGGCGTGCTCGAAGTCCGGGCCGGCGTGCATTCGCACGGGCAGAGCATGGAAACCACGCTGGCCCAGATCGCGCACGAGGTGCTCGGCGTCGATACCGATCAGGTGCGCGTGCTGCTCGGCGATACCGCGATCACCCCGTATTCCACCGGCACCTGGGGCTCGCGCTCGATCGTGATGGCGGGCGGCGCGGTGGGGCAGGCCTGCAAGCAATTGCGCTCGCGCCTGCTGCGTATCGGTGCCCACCTGCTCGGCATGCCGGAGCCGGCGGTGCGCTGGCAAGACGGTGCGGTGGTGGCCGATGGCGGAGGCCGCGTGACGCTGGCCGAGCTGGCGCGGGTCTGGTACCTGCAGCCGCAGAAGTTGCCGGCCGATGCCGATCCGGCCGGCCTCGAAGTCATGACGACCTATCAGGCGACGCGCGACACCGGCACCTTCAGCTATGCCTGCCACGCGGTCGCCGTCGCGGTCGATACCGAGCTCGGCAAGGTCGAACTGCTCGACTACGCGATCGTCGAGGACGGCGGCGTGCTGATCAATCCGATGGTGGTCGACGGCCAGGTCTACGGCGGCGCGGCGCAGGGCATCGGCACCGCGCTGTACGAGGAGATGCGCTACAGCGACGACGGCCAGCCGCTGGCCTCGACGCTGGCCGACTATCTGCTGCCCGGCGCCACCGAAGTGCCGGCGATCCGCATCGACCATATGGAAACGCCGGCGCCCTATACCGAGTTCGGCCAGAAGGGCATCGGCGAGAGCGGGGCGATCGGCTCGCCCGCCGCGATCGTCAACGCGATCAACGACGCGCTGCGGCCGCTCGGCGCCGAGCTGCGCGAGCTGCCGGCAAGCCCGCGCGCCATTCTGGCCGCGCTGGAAACGGCGCGCGCCGCACAGGCAGGCCAGTCGAGTCCGATGCCGTCGTCGGCCGAGGAGGTGGCGGCATGAAACCGGCACCGTTCGACTATCAGCGGCCCGCGACCGTCGACTCGGCCGTTGCCGCGCTGGCGGCCGGCGGGGGCTTTGCCAAGGCCGTCGGCGGCGGCCAGTCGCTCGGCCCCATGCTGAACCTGCGGCTCGCGCAGCCCGCCGAGCTGATCGATCTGCGCGGCATCGCCGCCTTGCGCGAGTGCCGCGACGAGGGCGCGGCGGTACGGCTCGGCGCGGGCATCACGCATGCCGAGATCGAGGACGGGCGCGTGCCCGACCCCAGCCGCGGCCTGATGCCGTGGGTCGCGCGCGGCATCGCCTATCGCGCCGTGCGCAATCGCGGCACGCTGGGCGGCAGCCTGGCCCATGCCGACCCCGCCGCCGACTGGATCAACGCGATGGCGCTGCTCGACGCCAGCTGCATCGTGGCCGGCCCGCGCGGCGAGCGGGAGGTCGCGCAGCGCGACTGGATGGCCGGGGCGTTCACCACGGCGCTGGCGGAGGACGAAGTGCTGCTCGCGGTCAGCGTCAAGCGGCTGAGCCCCGGCGCCCGCTGGAGCTACTACAAGGTCAACCGCAAGCCGGGCGAATTCGCCGAGGCGATCTGCGGCTTCGTCGACGACGCGGCACAGGGCTGGCGTCGCGCGGTGATCGGCGCCATCGACGGCGCGCCCTTCGTGATCGACGATGCCGGCGAACTGATCGACCGCTGGGACGAAGCGTTGGCGCATCGCCACCTGCGCGCGGCCGGGCTCGAACCCGGCACGCACGAATACCAGCTGCACGCGGTCGCGCTGCGGCGTGCCGCAGCCGCGCTGGCGGCCTTTACCGGAGAGGACGCATGACATCCCCCATGCCTGTCGAACTGCGCGTCAACGGCGAGCGCGTCAGCGCCGCCGTCGAGCCGCGCACGCATCTGGCCGACTTCCTGCGCGAACAGCTGAATCTGACCGGCACCAATCTCGGCTGCGAGCAGGGCGTCTGCGGCGCCTGCACCTTGCACGTGGACGGCGTGCCGATGCGCTCCTGCACGGTGCTGGCGGTCGGCTGCGCAGGCGCCGAGGTGCGCACCATCGAGGACTTCGATGCCGACCCGGTGATGGCGCAGCTGCGCGACGCCTTCAGCGCCGAACACGCGCTGCAATGCGGCTATTGCACGCCTGGCATGCTGGCCACCGCGCGCGACATCGTGCTGCGCCTGCCGGATGCCGACGATGCGCGCATCCGCCTAGAGCTGTCGGGCAATCTGTGCCGCTGCACCGGTTATGTCGGTCTGGTGCGGGCGATACGCAGCGTGCTCGACGCACGCCGGGCCGCCCGCGCGGCGATCCGCTGACAAGAACCAACGCGAGCCACGAGGCCGATCCCCGCATGGAACTCCAACAGACCTTCCTGCTGCCATTCGCGCGCGACGCGGTATGGCGCTGCTTCCACGATACCGAAGGCGTGGTCGCCTGCCTGCCCGGGGCCGCGCTGTCGGCGCCGCCGCACGATGGCCGGCTGCCGTTGACGATGACCGTCAAGCTCGGCCCGATCGTCGCGGCCTTTGCCGGCGAGGGCGAGATGCGTCTGGACGATGCCCACTATCGCGGCGCGGTGGCCGGCACCGGCGCGGACCGCAAGAGCGGCTCGCGCGTCAAGGGCGAGGCGGCATTCTCGCTGCACGACGTCGAGGATGTGTCCGGCATGCCGGCGACGCGCGTCGACATCGCGGTCGACTATGCGATCGCCGGCAGCCTGGCGCAGTTCTCGCGCGGCGGCATCGTGCGCGAACTGGCTGGCCGGCTGACCGCAGCCTTTGCCGCCAACCTGCGCCGCAAGCTCGAGGCCGAGGCCGGCCCGGCCGCCGCTGCGGCGCCGACGGTGGCTGCCGTCGCCGTGGCCGAGCCGCCTGCCTTCGTCGAGACGGCGCCCGCCGTGCCCCGACAGGCGCCGGCCGATGTGCCCGCCAACGCGCCGCTCGATCTGAACGCGCTGCTCTGGCCCGCGTTGTGGGCACGCCTGCGGCAGTGGCTGTCGTTCGGCCGCCGCTGAATTCACCGTCCCCTCCCTTCATTCGCCCCAAAAAACCTGTCCCGTGACGAGGTATGCCATGACCCCCAAGCTGTTCCGTACCGCGCTGCTGTCCGCGCTCCTGATGGGCGCCACCGCGCTGGCCCACGCCCAGTCCACCATCCGCATCGGCGCGCCGCTGGCGCTGACCGGGGGCCTGGCCGACGAAGGCAAGAAGCAGCAGGTGGCCTACGACATGTGGCTCAAGCGGGTCAATGCCGCCGGCGGCATCAACGTCGGCGGCACCAAGCGCAAAGTCGAGCTGATCACCTACGACTACCAGTCCGACGAGAAGCGCGCGCAGCAGATGGCGGAGAAGCTGATCACGCAGGACAAGGTCGAATTCCTGACCGCCCCGTTCGGCTCCGGGCATACCAAGGTGGTGGCGGGCGTGGCCGAACGCTACGGCGTACCGGTGATGGCGTCCGCCGCATCGTCCGAGTCGGTGTTCGACCAGGGCTACAAGTATCTGTTCGGCACGCTGGCGCCGAACGGCGGCCTGGTCGACTCGATGATCCGCACCTTCACCGCGCAGATGCCGGCGGTCAGGAAGATCGCGATCCTGGGCCGCGAGGATGTGTTCCCGCGCTCGATGGCCGCGACGATGAAGGCGCATGCCGAGAAGGCGGGCCTCAAGGTGGTCCACAACGAGTATTTCCCGGTGGGCGCGCTCGACCACTCGGCATCGCTGTCGCGCATCAAGGCATCGGGCGCCGACTGGATCTACATCACCGGCTATACCAAGGACCTGATCCTGGTGCGCAAGCAGATGGCCGACCTGGGCACCACCGCGCCGATCATCACGATGATCACCGGTCCGGCCTACCAGGAGTTCATCGACGCGCTGGGCCCGCTGGCCAACAACGTCAGCAGCGCAACCTGGTGGCATCAGTCCTCGCAATACAAGGCCGACGACGTGTTCGGTTCCACCAAGGCCTTTTACGACGAATTCGTCGCCCGCGAGAAGCATGACCCCGACTACGTGCACGCGTCCGCCGCGGCGGCGCTGATCGCCCTGCAGAAGGCCATCGAAAAGGCCGGCACCACGCAGGGCGCCAAGGTGCGCGACGCGCTGGCCTCGCTCGACACGATGACGTTCTACGGCCCGATCAAGTTCGGCTCCAACGGCATGAATGCCGGGCGCGACCTGCCGATCATCCAGGTCCAGTCGGGCAAGGTCGCCGTGCTGTATCCGCAGGCCGTCAAGCAGGCCAACCTCGTCGCCGTGCGCTGACGCGAACCGCCGGAAGCCACCGCCATGAGCCTCTACGCACAAATCGTCGTCAACGGCCTGATGCTTGGCGCGCTCTACGCCTGCATCGCCGTCGGCTTTTCGCTGGTCTGGGGCGTGCTGAACGTCATCAACATGCTGCACGGGTCGTTCATCGTGCTCGGCGGCTATCTGGCCTACTTCGCGTGGCTGCACTGGCAGGTCAGCCCCTTCGTGATGCTGCTGGCGGTGTCGGCGGGGTTGTTCGTGCTCGGCTTCCTGCTGCAGTACGGGCTGGTCAACCGCGTCGTGTCGCAGCCGGTGCTGACCACGCTGACGCTGACCTTCGGCCTGGACATGATCCTCTACAACCTGATGAACCTCTGGTTCGACGCGACGCCGCGCAGAATCTCGCTGGACCTCGGGCGGCTGGATCTGGGCGGCGTGATCGTGCCGAACGACCGGCTGCTGGCGATGCTGCTGGCGCTGGCGATGACCGGCCTGCTCTATCTGGTGCTGCGCAGCTCGCGCATCGGCCGCGCCATCGTCGCGGTGCGGATGGACCGCGACGCCGCCACGCTGATGGGCATCCGCGTCGGCCGGGTCTACGCCATCACCTTCGGCATCGGCGCGCTGATGGCCGGCGCCTGCGGCGTGCTGATGTCGGTGGTGTTCCCGATCACCACCAATATCACCGGCCTGCTGCTGGGCAAGGCCTTCGTGATCTGCGTGATCGGCGGGCTCGGCACGGTGCCTGGGGCACTGGTCGGCGGCCTCGCGCTGGGGCTGATCGAGAGCGTGGCGGGCAACTTCCTCGGCGCGCAGAGCGCGATCCTGGTCGGCTCGCTGCTGATGCTGGTCCTGTTGATGACGCGGCCCACCGGGCTGATCGGCAAGCGAGGCTACCAATGAACGCCAACCGTTTCCCCGGGCTCGGTGCCCATGTCGTGTTCGCCGGCGGCGTGCTGTTGCTGGCGGCGATGCCCTTCCTCGCCGACAACTACTTCGTGCGGCTCGCCACGTTCGTCTGCATGTACGGGGCGCTGGCGCTGTCGTGGAACTTCATCGGCGGCTATGCCGGCTATCCCTCGTTCTCGACCGCGGCCTTTGTCGGCCTGGGCAGCTATGTCGGCGGCCTGCTGCAGAACGCGGGCGTGCCGATGGTGCTGGCCTGGCTCGGCGCCACCGTGTTCGTCAGCCTGTTCGCCGCGCTGCTGGGCGGCGCGATCCTGCGGATGAAGGGCCATTACTTCGCGATCGGCTCGATCACGCTGGTCGAGGTGCTGCGCATGGTCGCCTCGCTGTGGGTCGATGTGACCGGCGGCGGCGACGGGCTCAATATCCGCATCCTCAGCGGCGGGCCGGATTTCGCCGGGCGAGTCTTCCTGTACGCGATGCTCGCGGTGATGCTGTGCGCGTGGGCCACCACGCTGGCGGTCGACCGCTCGCGCCTGGGCTTCGGCCTGCGTTGCATCAGCCAGAACGAGGAGGCCGCCGATATGGTCGGCATCGACACCAACCGCTACAAGACCGCGGCCTATACGCTGTCGGCGGTCTATTGCGGCACCGTCGGCGCGATCTACGCGTCGTGGGTGTCGTATATCGCGCCGACCGATGCGTTCGGCATCCTGCTGACGCTGAAGGTGCCGGTGATGGCGATGCTGGGCGGCCTGGGCACCGTCTATGGGCCGCTGGTCGGCGCCACCGCCTTCGTGCTGATGGAGGAAACCATCTGGGCGCGCTTCCTCGATTACCACCAGGCGATTCTCGGCGTGGTGATCGTGCTGCTGATCTTCTTCCTGCCCGGCGGTCTGCTGAAGATCGACTATCGCGGCCGGCTGTCCCGCATCAAGTCGGCCATGGGTTCGCGCGCCGGCCGCGCCGCCGCGACGGAGGTGCGCTGATGGGCAAGCTGCTGGAAGTCCAGGCACTGGACAAGCATTTTGGCGGGCTGCACGCGACCCGCCAGGTCAGCTTCACGCTGGAGGAAGGCGAGATCGTCGGACTGATCGGGCCGAACGGCGCGGGCAAGACCACGCTGGTCAATCTGATCACCGGCGTGGTGCGTGCCGACGGCGGCTCGGTCGTGTTCCGCGGGCGCGACGTCACGGCGCAGCGGCCCTGGCAGGCGGCGCGCAGCGGCCTGGCGCGGACCTTCCAGATCGTGCAGCCGTTTCCGCAGATGACGGTGCTGGAGAACGTGTGCGCCGGCGCGCTGTTCGCCGGCCACGCGGCCAGCATGGCGCAGGCCCAGCGCGACGCGATGGAGCATCTCGAATTCGTCGGCCTGGCGCACGAGGCGCGGCGCCCCGCCACCGCGCTGACGCTGCCGTCGCGCAAGCGGCTGGAGCTTGCCAAGAGCCTGGCGATGCGGCCGCGCCTGCTGCTGCTCGACGAGGTCAATGCCGGGCTGAACAGCGCCGAGATCGACCAGGCGCTGGCGCTGATGCGCGCGATTGCGGCGCGCGGCGTCACCATCCTGCTGATCGAACACCTGATGAAGGTGGTGATGTCGTTGAGCCAGCGCATCCTGGTGCTGCATCAGGGCGAGCTGATCGCGCAGGGCGAGCCGCAGGCGGTCATCCGCGACCCGCGCGTGGTGGAGGCCTATCTGGGCAGCAAGTTTGCCGCGCGACAGGCGGCGCATGGCGCAGCCGCGACGCCGGCTGCGGAAGCCACCACGGAGGTCCACTGATGAACGTCCAGACCAACGCCGCCATGGGTGCCCGCGCCACCGGGATGCCGACCGGCGTGGCCGCGCCCGCCAACACGCCGCTGCTGGAGATCGCCGGCCTGCGCGCCGGCTACGGCGACGTGCAGGTGCTGTGGGGCATCGACCTGCAGGTCCCGGCCGGCGAGATTACCTGCATCGTCGGCTCCAACGGCGCCGGCAAATCGACGCTGCTGCGGACCATCTCGGGCATGGTCAAGCCCACCGGCGGCCGGCTGACGTTTGCCGGCAAGGACATGACCGGCGCCAGTCCCGACGCGATGCTGCGCGCCGGCGTCGCGCATGTGCCCGAGGGGCGGCGGCTGTTTCGCGGCCTGTCGATCCGCGACAACCTGCTGCTGGGCGCCTATCTGCGCAGCGACAGCCGTGCCGACATCGAGGCCGATCTCGACTTCGTCTTCACCATGTTTCCGATCCTGAAGACACGCCAGAAGCAGGACGCCACCACGCTGTCCGGCGGCGAGCAGCAGATGTGTGCGATCGGCCGGGGCATCATGTCGCGCCCGCAGCTGCTGATGATCGACGAGCTGTCGCTGGGGCTGGCCCCGCGCGCGGTCGAGAACCTCGGCGAGGCGCTGCTGCAGATCAACCGCGCCGGGCTGACCATCCTGCTGGTCGAGCAGGACGTGCTGACGGCATTCGAGCTGGCCCGCCATGCCAACGTGGTCGAGACCGGGCGCGTGTCGCTCGCCGGGGAAACGCGGCTGCTGGCCGACGATCCGCGCGTGCGGCACGCCTATATGGGCATGTGAGCGGAGGCGAGGGCGGCAATGAAAGCGATCGATCCGAATGAAGAGGCCCGCCGGGCCGCCAATGCCCGCGTGCTGGCGCGGCTGATCTCGGTGCAACCCGCCTGGACCGCGGTCAGGCCGGCGCGCGAGGCGCTGGGCCTGGACCGGGACCACCATATGCTGCTGCACGCCGGCCCCCCGTTGACGGACCCGTGCCGGCCACCGCCGCCGTTGCTGGCTTCGGCCGTACTGTGTTGCCTGCACGAGGGCTGGGCCAGCGATGTCGCGGCGGCGCAGCGTTTGATCGCCTGCGGCCGCGTGGCATTGCGGTCCGCCCAGGACTTCGGCGCGGTGACGCCGCTCGCGGCGCTGATTTCGCCTTCGTCGGCGCTGGTGGAGGTCACCGATCTGGCGGCTCCCGGCGCGCAGTCCGCTCGGCTCGATCAAGCCGCTGGTGGCCGGGCGTGGTCGCTGCTCGGCAGCGGCGCGGGACCGCAATTGCGCTTCGGCAGCCGGGATCCGGCCATCCTGCCCAGACTGGCGTGGCGCGATGGCCCGCTGGCGCGCCGGCTGAACGCCGTGCTGGCCGCCGGACCGCTGCCGTTGCTGCCGCTGGCGGCAGCCGGACTGGCCGGCGGCGACGACCTGCATGCGCGGACCACCGCGGCCAACACGGCCTTGTGCGAGCGGCTGTTGCCGGCGTTGGACGCAAGCCGCGATGGGGCGGGGAACGCTGCGGATGGCGACGACGTGCAGGCCGTCGCCCAGATGCTGCGCCAGACGCCGCTGTTTTTCCTGACGCTGTGGATGGCGGCCTGCCATCTGATGCTCGGCCGCGCCGCCGATGGCGGCCGCGATGCGGCCTCGACCTTGGTCGTGGCGCTGGCCGGCAATGGCGAACGGGTCGGCATCCGCGTCGCGGGCCAGCCGCATCGCTGGCATACCGCGCCGGCCGCCGCACCCGCGGGCCCGCCGCTGAACGCATCGGCGGCCGCGGCCACTGCCTCGCCGGTGGTGGGCGACAGCGGGGTCATCGACGCGTTGGGCTGCGGCGGGCAGGCGCTGTCTGGCGCGCCGGAGATCGCCGGCGTGCTGGCGCCCTGGCTGCCGGCCGATTGGCCCCAGCGTCCAGGCGCCTTGCTGGCCGGCCGGCATCCGGGTCTGGCACCGCAGGGGTTGCCCGTCGGTCTCGATGCCGCGAGCGTGGCACCGGGTCGCGAGCCGCTGACCGCGATCGCGATGATCGATGCCGCCGGCGAACTGGGCCTGCTCGGCCGCGGCCTGTTGGTGCCGCCTGCGGAGCTGTTCGCGCGCGCCGTGCGGGACATCGCCACGGCCTGACGCGGCCTTGGCCTGAGGCTGCCGCCCTCCCGTCAGAGCCCGCAATCCGCAGGCACCGCCTGCTCGCTTTCCCCACGCTTGCCGCCACTGTGCCGTCCCCCTATAGTCGGGCCAATGTCCTTCAAATCGGGAAACGGCATGACCACTAGCGATTCCGCTTCGAAACGGCCGGGCGCCGGCGCTGCTGCGCCGGCCGAGGCCGACCCGCGCGGCCAGGCCGCGCAGCCGCCGGTATCCGAGCGCATCCGCGCCCGGCTGGTCGCCGCGCGCCAGCGCTTTCACGCCAACGACAATATCTCGCGCTTTATCGAGCCGGGCGAACTGGACCTGTTGTCGAAGGAGGTCGAGGGCAAGCTGGCCGACGTGCTGCGCAGCCTGGTGATCGATATCGACAACGATCACAACACGCAGGAGACCGCGCGCCGCGTCGCCAAGATGTACATGAAGGAGATCTTCGCCGGCCGCTATGTGCATGCGCCCAGCGTGACCGAGTTTCCCAATGTCGAGCAGCTCAGCGAACTGATGATCGTCGGTCCGATCCGCGTGCGCAGCGCCTGTTCGCACCATCTGTGCCCGATCATCGGCAAGCTGTGGGTCGGCGTCATGCCCAACCAGCATTCGAATCTGATCGGCCTGTCCAAGTATGCGCGGCTGGCCGAATGGATCATGTGCCGTCCGCAGATTCAGGAGGAAGCGGTCAGCCAGATGGCCGACCTGCTGCAGCAGAAGATGAATCCCGACGGCCTGGCCATCGTGATGGAGGCCGAGCACTTCTGCATGCACTGGCGGGGCGTGCGCGACACCGACGCGAAGATGACCAACAGCGTGATGCGCGGCTCGTTCCTGAAGAACGACAGCCTGCGCCGCGAATTCCTGACCCTGCTCAATCTGAACCGCGGCTGAAGGAGGCCATCATGCTAGTTCGTCTGCTTTACGCCAGCCGCGCGCGCCAGCCCGCCGACGAGGATCTGGTCGACACCATCGTCGCCACCAGCATCGAACGCAATCCGGCACAGGGCATCACCGGCGTGCTGTGCTATGGCAACGGCGTGTTTCTGCAGGCGCTGGAAGGCGCCCGCGCCGAGGTGTCGGCCCTCTATCACCGGATCGCACAGGACCCGCGCCACGAGGACGTGGTGCTGCTGCACTACGAGGAAATCGGGGAGCGGGAGTTCGCCGGCTGGGCGATGGGACTGGTCGATACCTGCCGCATCAATACCGCCACGCTGCTGAAGTATTTCCCGCGTGCGGAATTCGATCCCTACCGCACCAGCGGACGCGCCTCGCTGGCGCTGCTGGGCGAATTGATCGCGGGCAATGCGGTGGTGGCGCGCAGCGCGGAACGGCCGCGCTATTGAAGGGCATTCCGATAGGACTGGCAGACGCCGTCCTCGCCGCGAACGCGGCGACCCAGCGGCTCCGCGAGACGCTGGGCGCCCGCAGGCGCGGGAATGACGAAGCGGCCGTCAGTCCTTGCCGAGCTCGTGGCCGATATAGCCGCCGACGGCCGCGCCGCCGATCGTGCCCCACGGGCTGCCGTCACTGACTTCGTGTCCGATCGCGCCGCCGGCAACCGCGCCGCCCAAGGTACAGCCCTGCATCGAGATGGTCATCGCGCCCGCCGCAACGAGCGTTGCAATCAGCTTCCACATGATGATCTCCTGAGCGGCGTGGTTGCCGCCTGATGCGTCCAGCTTAGGTCCGACCGGACCGGCGTCGATTCCGCCCTGGACTGAATTGCCTGTAGGAAAGAGACGACACCCCGTGCGGCGGCGACGTCACAACGACCGCCCGGTTGTGCGCCGCGGCATGCCGCAGCGGCATGCCGGCCATGCCGACGCCGCGCTTGAGCGGCACCCGGCCGCACGCGATCATCGTGGCACCGTTCCGGCCATTCCCGGACTAGGAGAGACGATGCCCGCGCGGTCCACGCCCACTCTGGAGTTCTGGTTCGAGTTCGGCAGCAACTACAGCTATCTGAGCGCGATGCGGATCGAGCCGCTTGCGGCCCGGCACGGTGTCGCGCTGCTGTGGAAGCCCTTTCTGCTCGGCCCGGTGTTCGCCGCGCACGGCTGGCAGGGCTCGCCCTTCGTGGTGCAGCGCGCCAAGGGCGCCTACGCGATGATCGACACTGCCCGCCAGTGCGCCAAATATGGCCTGCCATGGCGGCAGCCGAGCCAGTTTCCGCGTCGCGCGCTGCTGCCGATGCGCGTGGCCTTGCTCGGTGCCGAGGAGCCCTGGATCGGCGCCTATTGCCGCCGCATCATGCGGATGAATTTCGCCGAGGACCGCGACATCGACAACCCGGAGGCGGTCGGCGAGGCCCTGGCCGAACTGGGTCTGCCGGCCGACGCGCTGCTGTCCGCGGCGGTGTTGCGGCAGAACAAGGAGGCGCTGCGCGTGCAGACCGAGCGGGCGCTGCAGCGCGGCATCTTCGGCGCACCGACCTTCTTCGTCGGCGAGCAGATGTTCTGGGGCAACGACCGGCTCGAAGACGCCCTGGCGCTGGCGGCCGAGCCGCACGCGAACGCCTGATCCGCACGGGGCGGGGCACGCCGCGACGCGTGCTACCATCCTCGCCCCATGCCGACCAATATCGAAATCAAGGCCCGCGTCGACGACCGCGACGCCCTGGCGCCCCTCGCGGCCGAACTGGCCGACCACGGTCCCGAGCTGCTCGAGCAGGACGATACCTTCTTCCATTGCGGCAATGGCCGGCTCAAGCTGCGCGCGTTTCCGTCCGGGCGGGGCGAGCTGATCTTCTATCGCCGCGCCGACGACAGCGGCCCCAAGCCCAGCCACTACCAGATCGTGCCGACCTCCGAGCCGGACCAGCTGCGCGCCGCGCTGTCGGCCGCCTACGGCGAGGCCGGGCGCGTGCGCAAGGCCCGCATCCTCTACCTGGTCGGCCGCACCCGCGTGCATCTGGACCGCGTCGACGGGCTGGGCGACTTCCTGGAGCTGGAAGTGGTGCTGCGCGATGGCGAAGCGGCCGAGCACGGCGTGGCGGAAGCGCATGCGCTGCTGCGCAAGCTCGGCATCGACGCCAGCCAGCTGGTGCCCACCGCCTATGTCGACCTGCTGCAACAAAGAGGCTGAGCCGGGCCGGCTTTTCGCAGACGGCTTGATTCCCGCGCCGCCGCCGCTGCCATTCCCGTGAACACCCTGATTTGCACCCGCTTTGATGTAGTACATACTGAACGTCCATTCGGTAAACGCTACATCAAGGGCGATGCCGCGAAGCGCCGCAGGCCGGCGTTGGGCCGGGGACGAGCGCGAACCCGGTTGACGTGGCATGCTTGCACGGTTCAGCACGGGCGCGGCCGCTGGCCCGTTCCTTGCGTCGATCGGCCCGTCGTCATTTATGTAGTGAATCCTGAATGAAAACAGTGCGCGGCACGCCGTCCGGACGGATGGCCGCACCAGCACTGTGCCGGCCCGGTGCCGGTGCGCCATGCCGTTCCGACGTCCGTTCCACCGTCCATTCCCGCCATCTGGCGACTCGCTCAGCAAAGGAAGAACGATGCACAACCGAATCCGCCCCCAACGACGACTGCGCCGCGCCACCGCCGCCATGGCAGTCACCGTGTCGGCGCTGCTCGGCAGCGCCGCGGCGCTGGCGCAGAACACCATCAAGATCGGCGAGATCAACAGCTACAAGGCGCAGCCGGCGTTTCTCGAGCCGTACAAGCGCGGCTGGGAGATGGCGGTCGACGAGGTCAATGCCGCGGGCGGCGTGCTCGGCAAGAAGCTGGAAGTGGTGTCGCGCGACGATAACGGCAATCCGGGCGATTCGGTGCGGGTGGCCGAGGAACTGGTGGCGCGCGAACGCGTGGCGCTGCTGTTCGGCGGCTTCCTGTCCAATACCGGCCTCGCGCTGACCGACTATGCCAGGCAGCGGCGCGTGTTCTTTCTGGCGGCCGAACCGCTGACCGACAAGATCGTCTGGCAGAACGGCAACCGGTACACCTACCGGCTGCGCCCGTCGACCTATATGCAGGTCGCGATGCTGGTGCCCGAAGCGGCCAGGCTGAAGAAAAAGCGCTGGGCCATCGTCTATCCCAACTACGAGTACGGCCAGTCGGCGGTCGCCACCTTCAAGAAGCTGCTGAAGCAGGCGCAGCCCGATGTGGAATTCGTCGCCGAACAGGCGCCGCCGCTGGGCAAGGTCGACGCCGGCTCGGTGGTGCAGGCGCTGGCCGATGCCAAGCCCGATGCGATCTTCAACGTGCTGTTCGCCGCCGACCTGGGCAAGTTCGTGCGCGAGGGCAATACGCGCGGGCTGTTCGAGGGCCGCGAGGTGGTGTCGCTGCTGACCGGCGAACCGGAATACCTCGACCCGCTGCGCAGCGAGGCGCCGAAGAACTGGATCGTCACCGGCTACCCGTGGTACGCGATCGATACGCCCGAGAACAAGAAGTTCGTCGAGGCCTATCGCAAGAAATTCAACGACACGCCGCGCGTGGGCTCGGTGGTCGGCTACGCCGCCGTCAAGTCGATCGCCGCCGGCCTGAAGAAGGCCGGCAGCACCGACAGCGACAAGCTGGCCGCCGCCTTCTCCGGCCTGAATGTCGACACGCCGATGGGGCCGATCGTCTATCGCCCGCAGGACCATCAATCGACCATGGGCGCCTACGTCGGCCGCACCGGCGTGCGCGACGGCAAGGGCGTGATGACGTCGTTCGTCTACGTGGACGGCGCCAAGGTGCAGCCGAGCGACGCCGAAGTGAAGGCGATGCGGCCGGCGCAATAACAGGGTGCAATAACGCGGCGCAATGTCACGGCGCCAATGTCACGCTGCAATAGGGCGGTGGAACAAGGCAGTGCAATAAGGCGGTGCAATAGAGGCCGGTGCGTCCCGGCTGGAGTCGATTGATGACACTGACAAGCTTGCTGGTCC
This sequence comes from Cupriavidus gilardii, assembly GCF_017598945.1. GTDB lineage: Bacteria > Pseudomonadota > Gammaproteobacteria > Burkholderiales > Burkholderiaceae > Cupriavidus > Cupriavidus gilardii_E. The sequence continues at coordinate 190,112 of NZ_JAGFTW010000045.1, read as the reverse complement.
AGTTGCTGAACGGCCTGGCCGAGGCCTCGACGATGTTCCTGGTGGCCGCCGGGCTGTCGCTGATTTTCGGCGTCACGCGCATCGTCAATTTCGCCCACGGCTCGTTCTTCATGCTGGGCATCTACCTGTCCTATACGGTGCTCAGCCGCATCGGCGAGACCGCCGCGGGCTTCTGGGGCGGTGTGCTGGTGTCGGCGCTGCTGGTCGCCGCGATCGGCGCGCTGGTCGAGTGCCTGATCCTGCGGCGCATCTATCAGGCGCCCGAACTGTTCCAGCTGCTGGCGACCTTCGCGCTGGTGCTGGTGATCAAGGACGCGGCGCTGTTCGTCTGGGGCGCCGAGGACCTGTTCGGCCCGCGCGCGCCCGGCCTGAGCGGCGCGGTCGAGGTGCTGGGCCAGCGCTTCCCGCAATACGATCTGGTGCTGATCGCGATCGGCCCGCTGGTGCTCGGCCTGCTGTGGCTGCTGCTGACGCGTACGCGCTGGGGCAAGCTGCTGCGCGCGGCGACGCAGGACCGCGAGATGGTCGGCGCGCTCGGCATCAATCAGGCCTGGCTGTTCGCCGGCGTATTCGCGCTCGGCTGCTTTCTGGCCGGGCTCGCGGGCGCGCTGCAGGGCCCCCGCGTCCCGGCCAATCTGGCGCTGGATCTGGAGACCATCGGCAGCGCCTTCGTGGTGGTGGTGGTCGGCGGCATGGGCTCGATTCCCGGCGCCTTCCTCGCCGCGCTGTTGATTGCCGAGATCAAGGCGCTGTGCATCGCGCTCGGTACGGTGTCGTTCGGCGGCGTCGAGATCGCGCTGACCAGGATGACGCTGGTGGTCGAGTTCCTGGTGATGGCGGTGATTCTGGTGGTGCGTCCGTGGGGGCTGCTCGGCAAGCCGCAGGCGCCGTCGCGCAATGGCGCCGAGCTCGAGGCCCCGCTGCGCGCGCCAGGCACGGCGGTCAAGCTCGCCGGCGGGCTGGTCGTCGCGGCGCTGCTGCTGGTGCCGCTGCTGGCGCAGGCCTATCCCTATCTGACGGTGCTGCTGGTGGAGATCCTGATCGCGGTGCTGTTCGCCGCCAGCCTGCACTTCATCATGGGACCGGGCGGCCTGCATTCGTTCGGCCATGCCGCCTACTTCGGCCTGGGCGCCTATGCGGCCGCGCTGCTGCTGACGAAATGGCAACTGCCGATGGAGGCCACGCTGCTGCTGGCGCCGCTGGTCGCCTGCGTCGGGGCGGTGGTGTTCGGCTGGTTCTGCGTGCGGCTGTCCGGTACCTATCTGGCGATGCTGACGCTGGCCTTCGCGCAGATCGTGTGGTCGGTGATCTACCAGTGGGACGGTTTCACCGGCGGCAGCAACGGCTTGCTGGGCGTGTGGCCGGCGGGTTGGCTGTCCTCGCCGACCGCGTTCTACTACCTGACCATGGGGCTGTGCTGCCTGTGCGTGCTGGCGCTGCGCCGCATCCTGTTCGCCCCGTTCGGCTACGCGATGCGTGCCGGCCGCGACTCGGCGCTGCGTGCCGAGGCGATCGGCATCGACGTCAAGCGCGTGCAGTGGGTGGCTTTCGCGATTGCCGGCCTGTTCTGCGGCATGGCCGGCGTGCTGTTCGCCTATTCGAAGGGCAGCATCTCGCCGGAGGCGATCAGCGTCGGGCGTTCGGTCGACGGCCTGGTGATGGTGCTGCTCGGCGGCGTGCAGACGCTGGCCGGGCCGCTGGTCGGCGCCTCGGTATTTACCTGGCTGCACGACACCATCGCGCGCGAAACCGAATACTGGCGCGCCCTGCTGGGCGCCACCATGCTGCTGCTGGTGATCCTGTTCCCGGCCGGCCTCGTGGGCTCGCTGCGCAAGCGATTCGTGCACGAGGCCGAGCCTGCGCAGATCGGAACACCTTCCGCGGCGGCCGGCGCGTCGACGTCTTCGTGGCAATCCCCCTCGCTGAAGGAGCCGGCATGACGCTGCTGCAAGTCAGACATCTCGGCAAGGCATTCGGCGGCGTCAAGGCCGTCAGCGACGTGTCGTTCGACCTGCCGGCCGGCCAGCTGCTGGCGCTGCTCGGGCCCAACGGCGCCGGCAAATCGACCTGCTTCAACATGCTGAACGGCCAGCTGAAGCCGGACCAGGGCTCGATCCGCTTCGACGGCCACGAGATCGCCGGCATGCGCCCGCGCGATATCTGGCGGCTTGGCGTTGGCCGCACCTTTCAGATCGCCGCGACCTTCGGCTCGATGACGGTGGTCGAGAACGTGCAGATGGCGATCCTGTCGCGCGAGCGCAAGCTGTTTCAGCTATGGCGCCCGGTGCGCGCGCACCATCGCGACGAGGCGATGGCGCTGCTCGAACAGGTCGGCATGGCCGCCCAGGCCGAACGCGCCTGCGGCGTGCTGGCCTATGGCGACGTCAAGCGCGTCGAGCTGGCCATCGCGCTGGCCAACCGGCCGCGGCTGCTGCTGATGGACGAGCCCACCGCCGGCATGGCCCCCGAGGAGCGCCGGGCCCTGATGGCGCTGACCAAGGAGCTGGTGATCCGGCACCAGCTGTCGGTACTGTTCACCGAGCACAGCATGGATGTGGTGTTCGCCTATGCGGACCGCATGATCGTGCTGGCGCGCGGCCAGCTGATCGCCGAGGGCGACGGCGAGGCAATCCGCAACGATCCGAAGGTGCGCGAAGTGTATTTCGGCACCGGCAAGACCTTCGAAAGCCAGCGCAAGCCAGCGCACGCGACACAGGAGGGCACGGCATGAACGCCGACACGCTGCTGGAAGTGAGCGGACTCAACGCCTTCTACGGCCGCGCGCATATCCTGTTCGACGTCGGGCTCGAGGTGCGGCGCGGCGAGGTGGTCGCGCTGATGGGCCGCAACGGCGCCGGCAAGTCGACCACGATGAAGGCGCTGATGGGCCTGCTCGATCGGGCGCACGGCAGCATCCGCTTCCGTGGGCGCGACCTGGCGCGCGCCAAGCCGTATCAGATCAGCCGCATGGGCATGGGCTTCGTGCCCGAGGACCGGCGTATCTTCACGGACCTGACGGTGATGGAGAACCTCGAGATCGGCAAGCAGCCACCGCGCGCCGATGCGGTCGAATGGACGCCGGAAAAGCTGTTCTCGCTGTTCCCCAATCTGGGCGAGATGCCGCACCGTCCGGGCGGGCAGATGAGCGGCGGCGAGCAGCAGATGCTGACGGTGTCGCGCACGCTGATGGGCAATCCCTATCTGGTGCTGCTCGACGAGCCTTCCGAAGGCGTGGCGCCGGTCATCGTCGAACAGATGGCCCACATGATCCTGGCGCTCAAGCGCGAAGGCATGTCCATCCTGTTGTCCGAGCAGAACCTGCATTTCGCCGAACTGGTCAGCGATCGCGCCTATGTGCTGGAGAACGGCCATATGCGCTATCACGGCACCATGGCGGAACTCGCCGCCAACGACGAGGTTCGGCGCAACTATCTGGCGGTATAGGCGGTATAGGCGGTATAGGCGGTATAGGCGTGTATTGCGGGTATGACGAGGGCCGGCCTCAGTGGCCGGTCTCCTGGATCAGCCGCAGCAGCGCGTCGGGGCTGACCGGCTTGACCAGATGCTGGCCGAAGCCGGCGGCCTTGCTGCGATCGCGGTCGGTGTCCTGGCCGTAGCCGGTCAGCGCGACGAAGCGGCACGGATGGTCGCCGAGCGACTCGCGCAGACGGCGTACCAGTTCGTAGCCGTCCATCACCGGCAGGCCGATGTCGAGCACGGCGACGTCCGGCGCAAAACGCTGGACGATGCGCAGCGCGGAGACCGGGTCGTAGACCACTTCCACGTGATGGCCGTAGGCCTTCAGCAACTGCGCCAGCGCCTGCACCGAATCGACGTTGTCATCGACCAGCAGCACCCGTCGCGCATCGCCGGCGGCAACGGCGGCGCGCTCCTCGCGATGCGCGGCGGCGACCAGTTCCGCGCTGGCCACCGCAGGCAGCCGGATCGTGAACGCGCTGCCGTGGCCCGGCCCTTCGCTGGCCGCGGCGACGCTGCCGCCGTGCAACTCGATCAGATTCTTGACCAGCGCCAGGCCGATGCCCAGCCCGCCCTGCTGCCGGTCGATCTTGCGCGGGCCCTGGTAGAACAGGTCGAACAGATGCGGCAGCATCTCGGCGCCGATCCCGATGCCGTTGTCGCGCACGCGGATCACGATGTCGCCATCGCCATCGCCATCGCCATCGCGCTGCGCCGACAACACGATCTCCCCGCCGATATCGGTGTAGCGCGCCGCATTGGTCAGCAGATTGGCGACCGCCTGCGCCAGCCGCACCGGATCGCCTTGCCAGACCAGCGTGCGGTCCACGTCCATCGACAGCCGATGGCTGCGCTGCTCGAGCAGCCGGCTGGCCATCTCGACCGCCTTGGCCAACACCTCGGCCAGATGGACCGTCTCGATCTTCAACTCGATATTGCCGCGCGTGATGCGCGAGACATCGAGCAGATCGTCGATCAGCCGCACCAGATGATCGACCTGGCGCTCGATGATGGCGCGCTCGCGTTCGGTCTCCGTGGAGCCGCGCATGCGCATCAGCTGCAGCGCGGTGACGATCGGCGAGAGCGGGTTGCGCAGCTCGTGACCCAGCATCGCCAGAAACTCGTCCTTGGCCTGACTGGCGCGTTCCAGTTCGCGCAGCAGCCGCTCGCGCTGCTGCTCCGCAATCTCGCGCGCCACCCGGTCGCTGGCGTCGCGCGTGAAGCAGCGCGTATAGCGCAGCTTGCCGTCCTCGAAGCAGCCGTTCGAATGGATCAGCACCGACTTGATGCTGCCGTCCTTGCAGCGCAGCCGCGCGGGCTGGTCGTACAGCGTCTCGCCGGCCTTCAGGCTGTCCAGGATGTGTTCGATCACCGGGGCATCGGCGTGGAAGTCGGTGATCGGGCGTCCCACGTATTCGTCGTAGCGGTAGCCGAGCATCTGCAGCTCGGCCTGGTTGGCCCACAGGATGGTGCCGTCGGCCGCCACGCGATGCACGCCCTCGGCGGCGTTGTCGAGGAAGTCGGTCAGTTCGATCTCGCGCCGGCGCAACGTGGATTCGGCCCCGCGCAGGCGCTTGACCTCGTTCTCGAGCGCCAGCGCCTTCTGCTGCCATACCGAGGCGCGCAGGTCGGCATCGGCAATCTCCGCGGGTTTGCCGGCGGCGGTCGCGTAGAAGTGGGTGTGGACGTCGCAGACGCAGCGGAAGTGGCGGGCCTGCTCGCTGCTGGCGAAGACGCGGTGCGGATAGGCACACAGCAGCCGGAAGCCATGACGCCCGATCAGATCGTTCCAGAGTTCCTCGAGCCGCAGCGCGGCGTCGTGCAGACCCTGCTCGCACAGCAGCGCCACCATCTCGCCAAACGCATGCAGCGGTGGCGAGCGCTGCGCTTCGGCCGCGACCAGCTCGCCGACGCTTGCCAGAAAGCGCTGCTCGTCCGGCCATCCGTCGACCATGAAGCGGTCCAGCGTCGCCTGCGCCGGCAGCGCGATCAGATTGCCGGTGTACCAGGGCTGTTCGTCGCGGCCGGGGCCAAGGCCGCGCAGCAAGGGCAGCAATGCGTCCAGATGCGCCTCGGTGGCGATCAGGATCGCGCTGCCGCCGCAGCGCAACGCCTCGTCGGCGAACTCCCGCACGTCCGCGATCAGGAGCGAATCCTCGTCGTAGAAGCGGACCAGGTGGGCGGCATCGGGCTTGGCCAGATGCCCCGGGATAACGGCTGACATGGAAGCGGTATGGGGGCGCTGCGGCGTGTAGAGGCTGCCATGATACTGCGCCCGTACGGCCGGTCGGTCAAATCGGCCGGCGATCGTCCGCAAATGCCTGCCGCGGCCGCGGCCGCGCCCGTGGGCCGCCAAAGCCCCGTAGCGAAGCCATGCCCGATATACTCTGCGCAACCCTCCTTCCGATGCCGCCACGCAAAGTGTCCACCTCGTCATCCAACAAGAACAAGACGCCGGTCCCTTCCTACGATTTCACCGATCAGGTCGGCCATCTGTTGCGGCGGGCCTATCAGCGGCATGTCGCGATCTTCCAGCAGACCATTCCCGATTCGCAACTGACCGCGGCGCAGTTCGTGGTGCTGTGCGCGGTCAAGGAACGGCAGTCGTGCTCGCTCAGCGAGATCGTGCGCGCCACGGCGATCGATCAGGCCACCGTGCGCGGCATCATCGAACGGCTGAAGGCGCGCGAACTGATCGCGGTGTCGCACGACCCCAGCGATCGGCGCAAGGTGGTGGTCACCGTCACGCCCGCCGGGTTGGCGCTGATCGACGAGACCATTCCGTTCGCGCACCAGATCACCGAACAGACCTTCGGCGACCTCAATCCGGCCGAGCGCGTCGCGATCACCTATCTGCTGAAGAAGATGAGCGAGTTCGACGAGCGGGAGCCCGGGGCGTAATCGGCTGCGTTCTCAGGCGGCCTCGGTGGCGCGGGGCACCGTCTTCCGTGACAACGCCGCGCGCACCGATTCCGGCGTGAACGGCGGCCGCCGCAGCCGAATGCCGGTGGCATCGAACAGCGCATTGGCCAGTGCCGGCGCGCCGGGCAGCGACGCCGACTCTCCCGCGCCCAGCGGCGCCTCGTGCTGCCTCGGCATCAGCACCACCGAAATCGGCGGCAGCTCGGGGAAGGTCAGCAGCGGATAGCTGCCCCATTCGCGGCTGGCGACGCCATCGGCGTTGAAGCGCACCTGCTCCTTCAGCGAGCGGCTGAGGGTCTGCACCACATTGCCGTGCACCTGATGGCGGACGCCGTCCGGGTTGACCATCATGCCGGTGTCCTGGCCGACCACCACGCGCAGCACGCGGATGTTGCCGCTGTCGGGCTCGACCTCCAGTTCGACGACCCACGCCGACCAGGCCGCGCCAAAGCCGGGGAACTTGCTGTGGATATAGCGGGCATAGGCAATGCCCCGGCCGCGCAGCTTGCCGTCCGCAGCGGGGATGCCGCGCGTACCGCGCTCGCCGTCGCGCCAGCCGGCTTCCTGCGCGACCGCGCGCAGCAGGTCCGCGGCCCGTTCGTCGGGAAGGTGGCGCAGCCGGAAGGCCAGCGGATCGCTGCCGGCCTCGTGCGCCAACTCGTCGATGAAGCACTCGTGCGCGAAGGTATTGGGCAGCGCCGACACGCCACGCAGCCACGCGGCGCGGACGATGGCCGGCGTATCGTCGCAGGCGATGTGCGTGCGCGCATAGTCGTAGGGCGGCACCGCGGTGCGGTCGCCCATCTGCAGCATGCGCGGCGCCGGGTCGATCTTGCCGGTCAGCAGCAGCGCGAGCGTAGGCGCGTCGTTCGACGGATAGCGGCTGACGAAGTCATAGCCGAGCAGCGCGCCGTCGGCGCCCAGCGTGCCCTGTACGTCCATCAGTTGCGCCGCGCCCTTCGGCTCCCACAGATGTTCCTGTTCGCGCGACAGCTGCACGCGCACCGGCTGGCCGACCGCGCGCGACAGCAGCACCGCGTCGGCGCAGACATCGTCCGCACAGTTGCGGCCATAGCAGCCGGCCGCCTCCATCCGCACGATCTCGATCCGGCTTTCGTCGAGGCCGGTCAGGCGCGCCAGGTCGATCCGAAGCACATGCGGGTTCTGCGTGCCGGACCAGACCGTCAGCGCGGTGCCGCGGCCGTCGTCGGACCCGTCTTCGCGCCACTCGGCCACCCCGCAGGAGGGGCCGATCGACGCGTGCATCTGGTAGGGCCACACGTAGCTGCGCTTCAGCGTGGTGGCTGGCTGTGGCTTCTGATGCTGCTGCGCGGAGGCGGGATCGCCATCGGCCCGCAGTTCGCGACGTTTGGCGGGATTGGCACGCAGCGCGGGCTCGGGGTCGTCGAGCGGCGGCAACGGTGGCGCGGCGCGCCATTGCACGCGCAGCCGCCGTGCCGCTTCGATGGCCTGCTCCTCGCGCTGCGCGACCACGCCGACGAAATCGCCGACGATCACGACGTCGATGACGCCAGGCACATCGCGGATCGAATCGCGATCGACCGAGATCAGGCTGCGTCCGACGAAGTCGCCGGCATCGCGTCCCGCATACGGGGGACGAATCACGCGGCCATGCAGCATGCCGGGCACGCGCACGTCATGGACAAAGGTCAGCGCGCCGGTGGCCTTGGCCGGAATATCCACGCGCGGCGCGGCCTTGCCGACCACGCGATAGTCGCTGGCCGGCTTGGTCGCGACCTCGTCGGCCAGCGGCAGTTCGATATGCTCGTCGCCGAGCAGGGCAGCGTAGGGCAGCCCGGCTTCGTCCCGCATATCGGCATTGGTCGGACGGAGGCGAACGCAGCCCTCTTCCACCATCAGGCTGTCGACATCCACGCCCATACGCTCGGCGGCGCGCGCCAGCAGAAACGCCCGCGCCTGCGCCGCGGCACGGCGCAGCGGTTGCGCGGAAATCTGGATGGTCGCGCTGGCGATGGTCGGCCCCTGATTGGGGGTGGCGTCCGTATGCCCCAGCACCATGCGCACCGACGCGAGCGGCACGTCCAGCTCCTCGGCGACGATCTGCGCGAGCGCGGTGCGGATGCCCGTGCCGAGATCGACGTGGCCATTGAAGGCCAGCACCTCGCCATCGGCGCGCACCGCAACGAAGACATCCGGCAGCGCCGGCACATAGTCGGATGCCGCGCCGGGTTGGCCGGGCGCGGGTTTGGGCGCCGCCTGCGCGGCGCGCGTGATCAGCAGCACGCCGCGCGCCTGCGCCAGGGCCAGTCTTAGAGCGCGTGGAGAGTCATCGTGGTGCATCGGCATTTCGTTCGTTTTCCTTCGATGGCGGGTGCGCCGCCATGGCCCCGCAACGGTCTCGCACAGCGCGAAAGGCGTGCGGCTGCGGGCACCTTCGACAGTTATACTGGCAGCTTCGCAACGCCAGATCCTCGCAACCGACGACATGACCACCGCGACGGCAAGAACCAGGGCAGCGGCCGGCACGCGGGCCAGGCAAGCCCAGGATACGCGCGCCAAGATCCTCAAGGCGGCCATCAAGGTTTTCGCCGAGCGCGGCTACGACGGTGGGCGGGTCGAGCGCATCTCGTCGCTCGCCAAGACCTACGACCGGATGATCTACTACTACTTCGGCAGCAAGGAAAAGCTGTTCGTCGAAGTGCTCGAGACCATCTACACGCAGCTGAACGAGGCCGAGCAGGCGCTGGAGCTCGATCCGGACAATCCGGTGCGTGCGCTGATGCAGCTGACCGACTTCGTCTGGCACTACTATCTGGACCACCCGGAGTTCGTCGCGATCCTGACCAGCGAGAACATCAGCCAGGGCCGGCATGCGAAGAAGTCGGGCCGCCTGAAGGAAATCTCCAGCTATGCGTTGTCGGTGCTCGACGGCGTGCTCGAGCGCGGCAAGGCCAGCGGCCACTTCCAGCCCGAGGTCCGCGCCCGCGACATCTATCTGGTGATCGCTTCGCTGGGCTACTTCTACAACTCCAACCACCATACGCTGAGCGCGTTCCTGGGCGAGCCGATGATGAGCAAGCCCGCGCTCGAGCACTGGCGCAACGTGATGCAGCACACCGTGCTGAACGCGGTGTGCCGGCCCTCGATTGCCGCGGAGCATGCCGGGACGGTGGAGCCGCCTGCCGTGCCGCGCGCCAGCAAGGCCGCGCGCAAGCCGGCACGCAAGACCGCGCAGAGCGCTCGCGTGGCGGCGGCCGGTTGAGGCGCGGCGCATCGGCGGTCTCCGGCGGTCCGTCGCCGCGCTAGCGGCCCTGCGCCGCGGCTGTTGCCGCGATGGCCGCCAGCGCCTCGTCCCGCGGCATCACGGTGGCGTACTTCTGCTCCATGTCGAACAGATTGGCCTGATGCGGGCCCAGCGCGCGGTCGCCAACGCAATCGGACAGCACCAGCGGGCGAAAGCCGTACGACATCGCGTCGACCACGCTGGCGCGTACGCAGCCGCTGGTGACGCAGCCCGCCACCAGCAGCGTGCGCACGCCGCGATGCGCGAGCCACGCGGCCAGCGAGGTCCCGAAGAACGCCGACGGCACCGTCTTGCGCACCACCAGTTCGCCGTCGCGCGGCGCCAGCTGCGGCACGATCGCGCTGTTGTGGCTGTCCTCCCTCAACGTCAGCATGCCGGGCACCTTCTGCGTGAAGACGTTGCGATCGGCGCCGTCGTCGGCAAAGACGATGCGCGTATGCGCGATCGGCCAGCGCTGTTCGCGCGCCGCGGCCAGCAGCGGCCCGGTGTTGGCGATCGCCTCGGCGATATTGCCGCCGCCGAATACTTCCGGGTCGGCGAAGCCGTTGACGAAGTCGATGATCAACAGGCCGAACGGCGCGGCGAGCTCCATGGTCGCGCCAAAGCCCTGGCGCTGGTACGTCGACACTTCATCCTGCATGTCAGGCTCCGTTGGTCCCGTTGGTTCGATAGTCGAAGGCTCGCTGCATCGGCGCGCCGCCATCCATCACGCGGCCGCGCTCGACCACCGTCTCGCCATCGAGGCTGACAGTGGAATGGCGCACCGGAATGTCGATGTGGCAGGCAGTGGTGCGGCTGCCGCCGGCCTCGTTGTTCGGGCCGAACGAGCACAGGAAATTGCCTTCGTAGGCGCGTGCGTCCATGCCGATGGTCGCCTCTCGGTCGTACATCGCCAGCGTGGACCAGCGCGCCCGCGGCTGCAGGCCCCAGCCGATGTGCGACATCGCATAGGCCTCCGGGTCGTTGAACGAGGCCATGTAGTCGGCCAGCAGCTCGGCATCGAGCTCGCCATCGATCGACGTGACGTAGCCGTTCTCGACCGTGATGTCGATCGGTGCCTGGATGTAGGACTTCATCGGCAGCAGGATGTCGCCGCGGTCGAGCACGACGCGGCCGTTGGTGCCGCCTTCGTTGGGCCAGGTCAGCACGAAGCCGCTGGGCCAGTGGTCCCAGCGGCCCGGTTCGTCGACGAAGCCGTATTCGCTGATGGCCGGGAATTCGCCGAGCGCGCAGCGCAGGTCGGTGCCGGCGTCGGAGACGACATGCATCTCGCGCGCCCGCGACAGCCGCGCGGTGGCGGCGCGCACGCGGGTGCGGTCCGCCTCGGTCGGCACCAGCCGTACCAGCACCTCGGGCGGCTCGACCGCCAACAGGATTTTGGTGCCGGTGGCGAGGATCTCGTGCTGCTCGGGCGAGAACAGCAGCGTCATCAGGTCGAGCACCAGGTCGCTGGCTTTAAGCGCGGCGATCGCGGCCGGATTGCCGGTCAGCGGCGTGGTGCCCAGATACGCCAGCGAATCGCGGCTCAGAGCTTTCTCCGCGTTGACCGGCGGCAGATCGAGCCGGTTGACGATGGCGCCCATCGACGAGGCCGCCAGCAGCGCAGTGCGCATCGTCTGCGGATGCGTGGCGGCGCTGGTCAGCACGGTGACGCTCTGGCCCGGCTGCAGCTTCGACAGCGTCAGCACCTGCTTCCAGGCTTGCGTCAGATCATGATCGCTTACCGGCATGCGTTCTCCTTGATCGATGAGTCGGTGAGTCGGTGAGTCGGTGAGTCGGTGAAGGGTAGGGCGAGGCGCTCATGCCTGCAGCGGCGCGCCGAGGAAATCGCCGAAGGCGCGATAGAAGCCGTCTTCGTCGTCCCACGGAATCATGTGGCCCGCATCGGGTACATGGGCGACTTGTACCTGCGGCATCAGCCCGCGGATTTCCTCGACGTCCTCCGGCCGGATCACGTCGCCGCGGCCGGCCACCATCAGCAGCGCCGGCACGGTGACATGCGGCATGTCCGCATGCACGTCGTCCTGATGGAAACCGTCGAAGCTGGCCACCACCGCGCGCTCGTCGCAGGTGTGCAGCCATTCGGCGCGCAGCCGCAGCTGCGCCTCCGTCCAGGTGGGGCAGAAGGCGCGCATGCCGTCGACATCGATGCCGCGGCGTGCCAGCCGGATCGAGTCGACATACCACGGCAGTTGCGAGGGATAGGGCCGGCGGCCGGGGCCGGACACCGGCGGATCGATCATCGCCAGCCGCACCAGACCCGTGGGCCTGGCGCGCGCCGCGCGCAGGCCGATGCGGCCGCCCATCGAATGGCCCACCACGCTGTAGCGTTTCAGGCCGAGGGCGTCGGCGAAGGCGATCACGTCGGCCGCCTGCGCATCGAGGCTGTAGTCCAGCGCGTCGCTGGCCTCGGACAGGCCGCGGCCCCGCACATCCAGCACATAGGTATCGAACCGGCGGCCGAAGCGTTCGCCGACGAAGCCCCAGGTGATCGCCGGGCTGGTGATGCCCGGCACGACGATGACCGGGTCGCGTGCATCGCGGCCTTCGCCTGGGCCGCCATAGCGCAGATAGTGTTGGCGGATGCCGTTGGCGAAGACGTTGCCGCCGTAGAGAAAGGATGTCGTCATGGCTGTCTCCGCGCCGCTCAGTACGCGCCCGACAGCAGCGTGCCGCCGCCCGGCACCACGGCCTCCAGGTCCAGCGCCTTGAGCATCGCGTAGGTCGTCGCGACCGCGGCGGTAATGACCGGCTTGCCGGTCATCGCCTCGACCTTTTCCACTACCGGCAGCGAAGGCATCTGCACGCACGCCGACAGCACCACGGCATCGACATCGCGCGTATTCATCTGCGCGACGATGGCCGGAAGTCGATTCGGATCGTGGCGTCCGACCTCGAGGTTGTCCGGAATCTCCAGTGCGCGCCAGTCGACGACCTCGTAGCCCTCGTGCTGGATGTAGTCGACCACCAGCTCGGTCAGCGGCTTCATGTAGGGCGCCACCAGCGCGATGCGCTTTGCGCCGATCACCTTCAGCGCGTTGACCAGCGCGCCGGCGCTGGTCACCACGGGCGCGGTGCCGTCGTTCTCCGCGGTGCGCGACTGCAGGCGCTTCTCCGACACGCGGTGATAGCCGCGCCCCATCGACATGATCGCGACCAGGCAGGCGTAGCCCAGCACGTCGACCCGCGCATCGCTGAGCTCGACCGCACAGCGGTCCGACTCGGCATCCATTGCCGCGAGCTCCTCCTTCTTGACGGTCTTCATCCGCATCCGGCTCGAATGAAAGGTGAAGCGTTCCGGCCTGACCAGCTGGCGCGCCGCCAGCATCGCGGGTATCTCGGTTTCCATGGTGGTGTTGGAGCTCGGCACGATCTGGCCGATCCGGAAGACTTTCTGCACTGTCGACTCCGTTTGTCAGTAGAGGGGGCGCGTCTCGGCAAGCCGTCTGCGTCTGCCGGATCATTGTAGTGTACACACTGTATTACGACAACCTTCTCGCTGACCGTGCCGAATGCACCATTTTAGTAAGTGCTAACCGAACGAAAAACTTGGATGGTGCACGATATCACGCATTTGGCGCATTGCAATGTACGGTTCACTTTCATACCTAGGGATTACACCGAGTCGGCGCATTCCGGCTTTACGCAAAAAAATATGGTGTGTACACTCAATTTCAATCGCTGGCCCCGGCCGGCGCGAACCGTGTTTGATGGAAGTGATGGCCAGGAGAAAAACGTGCAAGGCAAACCTCGGATCGCCGTGATCGGTGCAGGACTGGGAGGAACGGCCGCGGCCGCGCTGCTGCAGCGTGAGGGTTTCAACGTCAGGCTGTATGAACAGGCACCGGCGTTCTCGCGGCTTGGCGCCGGCATCCATGTCGGACCCAACGTGATGAAGATCATGCGCAGGATCGGCATCGAGGACGGACTCAATGCGATGGGCTGCCATCCCGACTATTGGTACAGCCGTGACTGGAAGACCGGCGAGGTGATCGCGCAGATCCCGCTCGGCGACTACGCGGTGTCCCATTACGGCGCCACCTACCTGACGGTGCACCGCGGCGACTTCCATGCGCTGCTGACCGATGCGGTCGAGCCGGGCACGCTGCTGTTCGACAAGAAGCTGACGCAGGTCGAGGACCTGGGCGAGGTGGTGCGGCTGCGCTTTGCCGACGGCACCGTCGAGGAGGCCGATATCGTGATCGGCGCCGACGGCGTCAATTCGAAGATCCGCGAAACACTGCTGGGCGCCGAGCCGCCCAAGTACACCGGCTATATCGCGCACCGCGCGGTGTTCCCGATTTCGCGCGTCAAGGGCTTCACGCACGACCGCTGCACCAAGTGGTGGTCCGACGACCGCCACATGATGGTCTACTTCGATACCAGCAAGCTCGACGAGATCTACTACGTGACGGGCGTGCCCGAGCCGACCTGGGACATGAGCAAGAGCTGGCTGCCGAGCAGCATCGAGGAAATGCGGGCAGCGTTCGACGGCTGGCACCAGGGCGTGCAATCGCTGATCGACGGCACGGTCGAGGTCACCAAGTGGCCGCTGCTCGAGCGCGATCCGCTGCCGCTGTGGAGCCGTGGCCGAATGGTGCTGCTGGGCGATGCCTGCCATCCGATGAAGCCGCATATGGCCCAGGGCGCGGCGATGGCGATCGAGGACGCGGCGATGCTGACGCGCTGCTTCGCCGAGGCCGGGCTCGACGACTTCGGCACGACCTTTGCGTTGTACGAAGCCAACCGCGCCGAGCGCGCCAGCAAGGTGCAACGCGTCTCGCACGAGAACACCTGGCTGCGCACCAACGAGAATCCGGACTGGTGCTTCGGCTACGATGTGTTCGAGGTACCGCTGGTCGAGCCCGCCCGCGCGGCAGCCAGCCCGGCCACCGCGGCCGCCGCGGCCTGAGCGCAGGCATCGCGCGGGCCCTCGGGCCCGCCGGCGCGGTCCGGCCGGCGGTGCCCACCGTGAATCCCGGAGGCGCGGCAACCTCGCATTGCCGTCCCCAAGCCAAGCCAGCCCCATGAGCGTGCCTCGCCCCTACAGCCAGCTCTCGCTGAACGTCAATCTCACCGAACGAGCGGTCTGCGTCGACCCCGCGACGCCGCTGCTCTATATCCTGCGCAACGACTTCGAATGCAACGGGCCGAAGTATGGCTGCGGGCTGGGCCAGTGCGGCGCCTGCACGGTGCTGATCGACGGCATCGCGGCGCGTTCGTGTGTGGTGCCGGTCCGGGCCGCGGTCGGGCATGCGGTGACCACGCTGGAAGGATTGGGGCAGGGCGAGCAACCGGACCCGGTGCAGCAGGCTTTCATCGATGAACAGGCGGCACAGTGCGGCTACTGCCTGAACGGCATGATCATGACTGCCAGAGCCTTCCTGTCGACGCATCCCGATCCGACCGACGAGCAGATTCGCGAAGCATTGCGCTTCAATCTGTGCCGCTGCGGCACGCATGTCGAGATCGTTCGCGCGGTCAAGCGTGCCGCGACGTTGCTGCGGCTGGCGCCCGAGCAGGTGGAGCAGCGATGAACGATCTGGCCAGGGTGCCGGACCGCGGCGAACTCACACAAGCGGCACGCGTGGCGACGCCGGCTTGCCCGCCGCCCGCGCGCGAGCAATGGCTGTTCGGCGAAGTCGTGCGACCGCACGATCCCCACGGCGCCAGGCTGCGCAGCTTCGATGCCGACGCGGCTCGTGCAGTCGCCGATGTGGTGGCGGTGGTATCGCGGGGCAATTTTCTGGCGGTGGTCGCACGATCGCCGGCGCAGGCAGCCGCCGGGGCGGCGGCGTTGCGGCCGGTATGGGCGGAAGTTGGCGGACGTGCCGACCGCCGCGTTCCGCGGCGGCGTCGCATGCTGGCCTCGCGTGGCGATGCGGCATCGGCGCTTGCCAGCGCTGCCTCGCGGCTCGAACGGGACTATCGCTGGCCGCTGGCCGGCATGGCACCGCCTGCGGCCACCGCGATCGCGGACTGGCGCGAAGGCGAGCTGCGGGTCTGGCTGCCGGACAGCCGCCCCGGTGCGTTGCGCGCAGAACTGGCGAAGCTGCTCGAGATTTCCGAGGCTGCGGTCACGCTGATCTGTTGGCACGAAGACGAGCACGACGGTGGGCACGACGGCGCCGACATCACCGGACGGCTCGCGCAGGCGAGCGTGTCCCACCATGCCGCGGCCGACGCCGCGCTGCTGGCGCAGGCGGTGGGCGCACCGGTGCAGGTTCGCTTCGATGCCGCGGCCTTCGACGATGCGGCCGGCTGGATGACGACGCGGATTGCCAGCGCGACGTCGACCGGCGAGCCGGGCAGCGATGCCGTCGGGCTCTTCGCCTATCAGGCCACGGCCACGACGATGCCCTTGCATGTCCGACCGCTCGCGTCGATCCAGACCGGTACGCCGTCGGCCGTATCGGATGTCGGCAGCGACGAAGCCCTCGGGCTCGTGCCGCCATATCGGTTCGACCATCTCGAAGTCGCGTCGACCGACACGGTGCACACGTCCGCCGCTCCCATCGCCGTCAATCCATTGGCAGAGGCCGTCGCCCACGTCTTCGCGCATGAATCGCATCTGGACGAGGCGGCCGCCGTGGGCGGCGTCGACCCGGTAGCCCTGCGCCTGCGGCATTTGCACGACGAGCGGGGCGCGGCACTGGTTCGGCAGGTCGCGCAGCAGGCCGGATGGCAAAGCCCTGCCCAGCGCGCGTCCGCTCGCGAACCCGCGGCGGGCGTTCGCCGCGGGCGTGGCTTTGCCTATGCGAGCGTGCTCGAAGCCGATGGCGACAAGCCAATGCACAGTTGGGCCGCGTGGGTTGCCGATGTCGAAGTCGATGCATTCAGCGGCGAAGTCAGCGTGACACGGGTCACGGTGGGCCATGACAGCGCCGCGTCGGCGGCATCGCCCTCGGCCTTCGCACCCCGGGACGCTGCGCCGTCGCTGGAACACGCGTTGGAGCTGGAGCACGATATTGCCCAGGCAACGCGGCGATTGACGGCTGACAAGCACGCGTTCGACAACGGGTCCATCGCGTCCGCAGACCCGTCCGCAGACTCGTCCGCTCTGCCCGCGACGCTCGGCACGTTCGCGCCGGAGGTGCGCGTCGTTGGCGGTCTGACGACGACCGCGGGACTGCGCGGCAGTGCCGCTGCCACCTTGCCCGCCGCCGCCGCCATCGCCAATGCGATCTTCGACGCCACCGGCGTGCGGCTGCGCGAACCGCCGTTCAGCGGCGAACGCGTACGGCTCGCGCTCGCCGGAGATCGCGCCGGTGCCGTGCCTTCCAGGCGCAAACGCCATTGGCTTTTGGCGGCCGGCGCCGCGGTTGCCGGACTGTGCGCCACCGTGATGCCATGGCGCTCCGCCATCGCTCCGGTAGCTCCGCCGGAGCCGGGCTTCTATTCGGCCGCCACCATCGAACGCGGCCGGCTGGTTGCCGCCGCCGGCGACTGCGCCGTCTGCCACACCGCGCCCAACGGCGCGAAGAATGCCGGCGGGCTGCCGCTCGAAACGCCGTTCGGCACCATCTACAGCACCAATATCACGCCCGATGTCGACACCGGCATCGGCAACTGGTCGTACGCCGCTTTCGAGCGCGCGATGCGCGAAGGCATCCATCGCGACGGACGCCGCCTGTACCCGGCCTTTCCCTATACCGCCTTCGCCAGGATCAGCGAGGGCGATATGCGGGCGCTGTACGCGTATCTGATGTCCGCCGAGCCGGTGCGCGCGCCGGCGCCGAAAACCGAGCTGGCCTTCCCCTTCAATCTGCGGCCGCTGATGGCGGGCTGGAACCTGCTGTTCCATCGCAACGAGCCCTTCCAGCCCGACCCGTCGCGCTCCGTGCAATGGAACCGCGGCGCGTATCTGGCCGAAGGGCTGGGACACTGCAGCGCCTGCCATTCGCCCCGCAATGCCTTTGGCGCCGAGAAGGGCGGCCGCGCCTATCTGACCGGCGGACAAGCCGAGGGCTGGGAAGCGCCGGCATTGACTTCGCTGTCGCGCGCGCCGATTCCCTGGACCGAGGAAGACCTGTTCCAGTATTTGCGCACGGGCTATTCCGCACGCCATGGCGCCGCAGCCGGCCCGATGGCGCCGGTCGTGGACGAGCTCGCGCAACTGCCGGAGAGCGATGTGCGGGCGATCGCGCACTACGTGGCCTCGTTCAATCCGTCCGTGCCCGATGCCGCCACGATCGAACGGCAGGCGCGCGAGCTGCAACAGCGCAGCGCGACACTGGCCCGCACGATGACCGGCACCGCGGACCGGCTCTATCAAAGCGCGTGCGCGGTCTGCCATCAACCGGATCAGGGCGTGCCGATGTTCGGCGTCAAGCCTTCCCTGGCGTTGAACACCAATCTGCATAGCGACAAGCCGGACAACGTGATTCAGGCCGTGCTCAAAGGCATCCCGGCGCCATCGTCGAATGCGCTGGGCGACATGCCGGGCTTTGCCGACAGCTTCGACGACAGGCAGGTCGCGGAACTGGTGCACTACCTGCGCGCCCGTTTTGCGCCGGACAAGCCGGCGTGGCAGGGCGTCGACCAGGCGATCACGCGAATACGTACAGGCGCGGCCACCGGCGCGCACGGCGTGCAATAAGGTGAGGGACGCCGCCCCCTGATCCCCAAGCGTTCACCGACGAATTCCCGATCACGATGCAGCACGCACTGCATCGGACCCCAGTCACCCCGACTCCGTACCTTGCGTCATCGACGCCGAGGCGGGGACGGTGTTGGCGCCAGCACCCAAAGGTAGACCAAGCAAGGAGCGAAGATGTCGTATCAGTACCCGCAAGGAACGGCCGGCGCGCTGGCCCCAACGACGGAACCGGATGTCTACCGCAAGGTGACATGGCGCCTGATTCCGTTCTTCTGTCTGTGCTATCTGGCCGCGTATCTGGACCGCATCAACGTCGGTCTGGCCAAGCTGCAGATGCTCGACGACCTGAAGTTCAGCGAGACGGTCTATGGCCTGGGCGCCGGCCTGTTCTTTGTCGGCTATATCCTGTTCGAAGTGCCGAGCAATCTGGTGCTGCAGAAGGTCGGCGCCCGCCTCTGGATCGCCCGCATCATGGTTACCTGGGGCCTGCTGTCGGGCGCCACCATGTTCGTGACCACGCCCACGCAGTTCTATATCGTGCGGTTCCTGCTGGGCGCGGCGGAAGCGGGCTTTCTGCCCGGCGTGCTGCTGTATCTGACCTACTGGTATCCGACCCATCGCCGCAGCAAGATCATCGCGCTGTTCATGATCGGGCTGCCGCTGGCGAGCATGATCGGCAGCCCGATCTCCGGCTGGATCATGACGGCGTTCTCGGGCGTCTATGGCTATGCCGGCTGGCAATGGCTGTTCTTTCTCGAAGCGCTGCCTTCGGTGCTGCTTGGCGTGATGGTGTTCTTCTATCTGCCGAACAATATCGAATCGGCCAAATGGCTCGATGCCGGCGAGAAACGCACGCTGCAACGCAATCTCGAAGCCGACGTGCTGGTCGAGAACCATCATTCGCTGAAGGCGGCCTTCACCGACCGCCGCGTCTGGATGCTGGGCGTGATCGACATGTGCCTGCTGATGGGAACGTATTCGATCGGCTTCTGGATGCCGACCATCATCCGCGACTCGGGCGTCGCCAGTCCGCTGCATATCGGGCTGCTGACCGCGATCCCGCATGCGGCGGCGGTGGTGGCCATGCTGATCAACGGCGCGCACTCGGACCGAACGCGCGAGCGCCGCTGGCATATCGTGGTGCCGGTGCTGTTCGGCGCGTTCGGTCTGGTCGCCAGTACCTTCGTCACCGGCCACACCGGCGCCACGCTGGCGCTGCTGACGCTGGCCAACGTCGGCATCGTGGCAACGTTCCCGGTGTTCTGGTGCCTGCCTTCGACCTTCCTGAGCGGCACCGCCGCCGCGGCCGGGATTGCGCTGGCCTGCTCGATCGCCAATCTGGGCGGGTTTGCGGCGACGTATCTGCTGGGGTGGATGAAGGACACGTTCAACAGCCCCAGCGCCGGCTTGATTCTGTTCGCCATTTGCCTGCTGGGAAGCTGCCTGCTGGTGCTGGCGATGCCGGCGAAGACGGTCAATCGATAGGAAGGCCGGGGGTATCGCCGAGCCGGGGCGGCGCCTCGGCCGGCGATGCGCCTATTGATCCCGCCGAAGGTCGGCGAGCAGCGATTGGCGCTCGCTTCGGCGCCTGATCTGCTCGGTCTCGATGGTCGCGCCATGCAGCTGCACCTTGTCGCCCGATACCGCCAGCGCGAAGCGGCGCCGCGCACCGATCGGCAGGTCCTCGGAGCCATAGACACCGACAACCGTGATCGTCACGGCTTCGATCGCCTCGCTCGCCTGCAGCCCCTCGACACGATCGCCGATCTCCCGAAGCGCGGGCGCGATCAGACGATCGAAGGAGCCGATGTCCCGAATCTGCGCGGGCTGAAGCGGACCCTGTCTGGTCCGCTGCAAGGCGTGCGCGTCCCGTTCCGCGTCGTGGATCTCGGTCGCCGGCATGACCAGGGTTCGCTGCGGCGCTTCGAGCTTGACGATGACGCTCTGCACATACACCGGCCCCGCGCTCATGTTGGTCACGAAGCAGCGCGCGGCGAGGCCTTCGCCGGGGCCGCGCGTGATCAGCAGCGTGGCGCGAAGCTGCCGGCGGTAACTGCTGACGAATACCTGCAGATAGATGACCCACACCAGCAGCGTGCCGACGCCTGTCAGCGCGGTGATCAACTGGCTGTGGTCGCTAATCCATTGCAAGAGATCCTCCTCGCGCCATCAGAGCGGGCCGTCGTCGATGGGTTCGGCATGCCCCGGAGCGCGATTGAGCAGAAGCGTGCGCCGGTTGGCGCTCAACGACAGGTAGCGCTCATATTGACGCAGGATGTCGGCGATGATTTCCTCGCCGCGCAGGTACTGGATGTCGTACCCCTCCCGGCCGTCCTCGAAGAAGGTGATGGGCTCGTACACATGCGATCGGCGCTCGCTCGATTCCGCCGCCTCGCGCATCAGGAACGCCGGCAGCGTGCGGCGCACCGGCCTGACGCCGTAGACGAAATCGCGCAGGCCATCGACCGGAATGGTCAGACGCACGCCACCATCGCCCGCTTCTTCGAAATGGACGCTGGAGTCGACGCCGCGGTGCCGCAGTTCCTTGCTGACCTCGTGCAATGCCGGCAGGACAGTCTCGCGCAGGAACTGGCGCACGTCCTTTTCGGTCGGCTCATGGACGATTTGCGCCAGCCGCTTGCGCCAGTGCTGACCGCTCCAGAAATTGGTCGCCGGCGCAAAGTCCCGGGAGTAGTGGGCGCGGTCGGCGACCAGGCCACGCCATAGCCCGTAGCACAGCGCCAGCATGATCAAGGCCACTGGCAATGCCGCGACCAGCGTCATGGCCTGCAGGGCCTTGAGGCCGCCGGCCACCATCAGCACCGCGGCGGTGGTGCCCAGTACCGCGGCCCAGAACAGCCGTTGCCAGGCCGGCGACCCGGGTGCGCCACGGGAAGCGATGGTGTCGATGACGTAGGCGCCGGAGTCGGCGGAGGTGACGAAGAACACCGTGATCAACACGATCGTCAGCCACGACAGCACCGTGGTCAGCGGCAGATAGTCGAAGAAGCGGAACAGCAGCGCATCGACGTTGGTCGCCGATTCGGCCAGCGCACCCATCGCGGCATGGGTGTCGAGCCAGATCGCGCTGTTGCCGAACACCGTCATCCACAGCAGGTTGAACGCGGTCGGCACAAGCAGCACGCCAACGACGAACTGGCGAATGGTGCGGCCTCGCGAAATACGCGCGATAAACATGCCGACGAACGGCGACCACGAAATCCACCACGCCCAATACAGGATCGTCCAGCCGCCGAACCAGCCCGGCTCTTGCGTGGGCGTGTACGAATAGGTGCGGAACGACAGATCGACGAGGTTGGTCAGGTAGTTGCCAATGTTGTCGCTCAGCGCCTCGAACAGGAATTGGGTGGGGCCGCTGATGGCGACGAACGCGAGCAGCAGGAAGGCCAGTATCAGGTTCATTTCGCTGAGCCGGCGCACGCCCTTGTCCAGGCCCGATGCCGCCGAAATGCCCGCCAGCGAGATCACCACCACGATCAGGCCGACGCGGAACGTCGACGAGGATGTCTCCCAGCCAGCCACCGTGCTCAAGCCCGCGCTCAGCTGCAGCACGCCATAGCCAAGCGTGGTGGCGATACCGGCGATGGTGCCCACCAGGCCGAAGGTATCGACTGCGTGGCCCAGCACGCCGTCGATTCGGCCGCGCAGGATCGGATACAGGCCCGAACGCAGCGTCAACGGCAGGTTGTAGCGAAAGCCGAAGTACGCGAGCACCAGGCCCATCACGCCATAAACCGCCCACGCATGAAAACCCCAATGGAAGAAGGTCATCAGCATCGCCTCGCGCGCCGCCGCCGTCGTTCCGCCTTCGGCCAACGGGGGCTTCAGGAAGTGCTGCATCGGCTCGCCGACCCCGAAGTACATCAGGCCGATGCCCATGCCGGCGGCGAACAGCATGGCCGTCCACGACACGAAGCTGAACTCGGGCTTGGCATCGTCGGGCCCCAGCTTGATGTCGCCGAAGCTGCTGGCCGCGATCAGTACCAGGAATACCAGGAACAAGGTGACCGACAGCGTGTAGAACCAGCTGAAATGTCCGGTGACCCACGACTGCGCCGATGAGAACACCGCGCTGGCGCGGTCGGGAAAGAGCGCGCAAAACGCAATCAAGGTGCCGATCAGCAGGATGGAGGGCACCATCACCTTGAAATCGAAGGTCGTGCGGAACCCTCGGGAAGGCACCGGGGAAGTGCGTTCGTCCGCCGTGGCTGACGGATCGCCGGCAGCAGAAGGGTTGGGTGCGGAACGCGGCGGCTCGGCGGTGTTATCGGGGTGGTTTGGCATGATCGAGAATCCTCATGTTGGCCGCCCGGCAAGGCCGAGCAAAATTGCGGGCCTTGTCCAATAGCGAACAAGGCGTGGCAATGCTGAGGCGCCATTATCCCACTCTGGTCGTCATATCGAGCCGCTGGACGGGCCTGCACAGACCGCGCCCGCCGCGCCGACGATGACTTCGACCGCAGCGCAGCGCGGTCCGGCGTCGGGAAGCCGGCGCCGGATGATGGGTCCGGGTCATGCCGGCCAATTCCATGGCATGGAATTGCGGGGCTGTCGGCCGGCGCGGCAGGCCCTAAGCTGTCACCAACAAGAAAGCGCGCCTTGGCAGTCGCTCCGACTGCCAAGGCGCTCCAATCTTCAGGAGACAGACCATGCATTCCACTTCCACCGGACGCTTCCGGCGTTTCGCCATGACCGCGGCCGCCGTTGCCTTGATGATGGCCGCCGCCCCGTCGTCTTCATTTGCCGCCTACCCCGACAAGCCGATCCGCATGGTCGTGCCATTCGCCCCGGGCGGCGGCACCGACCTGATCGCGCGGGCGATGGGCGTCACCATGAGCGAGGACCTGGGGCAGCCGGTGATCATCGACAACAAGCCTGGCGGCGGCACCATCATCGGCACCGAGGCGGTCGCCAAGAGCGCGCCCGATGGCTACACGCTGGTGATGGCCACCATCGCCCACGCAGTCAATCCGAGCCTGCACCGCAAGCTGCCGTTCGACACCGACAAGGCCTTCACGCCCGTGATGCTGGTGGGCCGCTCGCCCAATGTGCTGGTGGTCAAGCCCGACAGCCCGATCAGGACGGTGCAGGACCTGATCGCGGCCGCCAAGGCCAAGCCCGGCAAGATCAACTATGCGTCCCAGGGTGCCGGAACCTCTGCCCACCTCGCCGGCGAACTGTTCAAGAGCATGGCGAAGGTGGACCTGATCCATATCCCGTATCGCGGCGCGGGACCGGCGATCACCGATCTGCTCGGCGGTCAGGTCGACATGATGTTCGCCACGGCGGCCGCGGTGGCGCCGCATCTGGAGAGCGGCAAGCTGCGCGCGGTCGCGGTCACCACCGCGCAGCGCTCGCAAGCCCCCGGCTTGAGCAAGGTGCCGACGATCGCCGAGAGCGGCGTGCCGAACTACGCCGCCGACAGCTGGTACGGCCTGTTCGCCCCGGCCGGCACGCCCCCGGCGGTAATCGCGCGCCTGAACGAGGCGGCGAAGAAGGCCGTGCAGACGGAGTCCTTCCGCAAGCGGGCGGAGCAGGAGGGGCTGATCATCGGCGGCGGCACGCCGGAAGAGTTCGGCCGCTACGTCAAGGGCGAAAGCCAGCGCTGGAGCAAGGTCGTCAAGCAAGCCAACATCACGGTCGACTGAGCGCGGCCGGACACAACGAGAACAGGATCATGGACCAACATTCCCACCAATATTCCCTTATCGAGCTGCGGGTGGAAGCCGGCATCGCGCTGCTGACCTTCAATCGCCCGGACAAGCGCAACGCGATGAGCGACGACATGCGCGCGGAGTTCATCGACGCTCTCGAGCGGGTCGCGGCCGACAAGGCGATCCGGGCGCTGGTGCTCACCGGCAATGGCAAGGGCTTCTGCGCCGGTGGCGACGTGGCCGGCATGCAGCGCCGCATGGAAGCGCCGCAAGGGGAAGTGGCCTTCAACGGCTGGAGCCGCCAGCAACGCGTGCACCACACCGTCAAGCTGCTGCACACGATGCCCAAGCCGACGATCGCCGCGGTCAACGGCGCCGCGGCCGGTCTCGGTGCCGATACCGCGCTGTGCTGCGACTTCGTGCTGGCCTCCGAGGCGGCCTCGTTCTCCTGGTCCTATATCCATCGGGGACTGATTCCCGACGGTGGCGGCATGTATTTCCTGCCGCGCCGCGTCGGATTGTCGAAGGCCAAGGAACTGGTATTCACCGGCCGCAAGGTCGAGGCGCAGGAGGCAATGGCGCTGGGCATCGCCGACCGTCTTAGCCATCCCGATATGCTGATCGCCGACGCGCTCGCCTGGGCAAAGGAATTGAGCCAGGGCTCGGCCACGGCGATTGCGCTGGGCAAGAGCATCATCAACCAGTCGTTCGAACTGCCTGCCGACCAGGTGTTCGCGCAGGGCAGCCAGGCGCAGGGCATCTGCTATACCAGCACCGAGCATCGCGAAGCCGTGCTGGCCTTCCTGAACAAGACCGCCAGCAAGGGCCGAGACAAATGAACGCGATCCAACGACTCGTCAGCCCGCGTAGCGTGGCGGTGATCGGTGCCTCGGCCGATCCCGCCAAGACGGCCGGCCGCCCGGTGTCCTATCTGCGCAAGCATGGCTTCGGCGGGGCGATCTATCCGGTCAATCCCAAGGTCGACTCGATCGACGGCCTGCGCTGCTATCCCGATATCGCGTCGCTGCCCGAAGTGCCGGACGTCGGCATCGTGCTGCTGGGTGCCGAGCGCGCGCATCTGGCGGTGCGCGAACTGGCCGCCAAGGGCACGGGCGCGGCCATCGTGCTGGCAAGCGGCTATACCGAAACCGGGGCAGAAGGCGCGCGGCGCCAGGCGCAGTTGATCGAAGCGGCCGGCAGCATGCGTCTGCTCGGGCCCAATACGATCGGTCTGGTCAACCTGACCGACAACATCCCGCTGTCGGCCAGCGGTGCGCTGGAAATGGACGCGTTCCCCGCCGGCAATATCGGCGTGGTGTCGCAAAGCGGCGGCATCCTCGGCGCGCTGCTGTCGCGGGCCGCGGCGCGCGGCATCGGGCTCTCCAAGCTGGTCTCCACCAGCAACGAGGTCGACCTGGATCTGGCCGACTTCATGGACTACCTGGCCGACGACGCGGCGACCCGGGTAGTGGCGCTCTACATCGAGAGCGTGCGCAACCCCGAAGCATTTCGCCGCGCCGCGCTCAAATGTGCCCGTGCCGGCAAGCCCGTGGTGGCCTTCAAGGTCGGCCGTTCCGAAAGCGGCGCGCGTGCCGCGGTGTCGCATACGGGCGCACTCGCGGGCGCGGACCGCATGTACGACGCGTTGTTCGAGCAGCTGGGCGTGATTCGCGCGCAATCGTTCTCCGACCTGCTGGACATTCCCGCGGCGCTGGCCACGGGGCGCAAGCTCAAGGGCAGGCGCATAGCGATCCTGACATCGACGGGCGGCGCCGGCACGCTGGTATCCGACAGCCTGGGGATGGCCGGCTTCGATACGCCGCCGCCGGACGAGGCTACCGCGCCGAAGCTGCGCGCGCTGCAGAAGGGCGATCATGCCGCGCTGGATCGCAACCCCATCGACGTCACGCTGGCGGGTCTGCAGCCCGATCTGCTGCGCGCGGCGATTCGTACCCTGCTCGATAGCCCGGGCTACGATGCCGTGGCGGTCATCGTCGGCTCGTCGGGCGTGGCCATGCCCGACCTGATGGCCAATGCGATCGGCGCTTGCCTAGCCGACACCGACAAGCCGGTGGTCGCCTACGTCAGTCCGCATGCGCCGCAGGCGCTGGCGCTACTGAACCGCAACGGGGTGCCGGCCTTCGCCGACCCGGAGGGCTGTACCGTGGCGTTCGATGCGATGCTGCGCTCCGCACAGCTCGGTGTCGATGACGACGCCGGTACCCCGCTGTTTGCCGTACCGGCGCTGGATCGCTTTGGCACAGGCTCGCTGGACGAGGCCGCCGCCAAGGCCCTGTTTGCCCGCTTCGGCGTACCGGTCGCGAGGGAAGTCGTGGTTGGCAATGCCGGGGAGGCCGCCGCCGCGGCGCAGCACTTCGACGGCAACGTCGTGCTCAAGATGCTGTCGGCCGAGATCACGCACAAAAGCGATATCGGCGGAGTCGCGGTCAATGTCCCGCCTTCCGCGATCGCCGCGCGGCTCGACCGAATGGCCGCCGACGTCCAGCGTGCGACCGGCAGCGCTCCGGAGCGCTACCTCGTGCAGGAAATGGTCCAGGGCGGGGTCGAGGTCATTCTCGGCATGCACCGCGACGCGATCGGCACGGCGATCCTGCTTGGCATGGGGGGCGTGACGGCGGAGCTGTTCGGTGACACCACGCTGCGTCTGCTGCCAGGCAAAGGAGGACTGACGCGGGACGCTGCCCTGCAGATGGTGCAGCGGCTGAAAACCGCGCCGCTGCTGCAGGGCTTTCGCGGACGGCCCAGGGCCGATATCGATGCGCTGGCCGATGCCATCGTGGCGTTCTCGAGCATGGTGGCGACGCTCGGCGACAAGCTGGTCGAGGCCGAGATCAACCCGCTGTTCGTGCTGCCGCAAGGACGGGGCGTGGTCGCGGCGGACGGCGTGGCAGTACTCGCCGATGGCGACGGGCGTTGAGCGGCATCGGCCTCGGCCTCGGCATGGATGACACGGCCGCTATCATAGGCAGCCTCTTCCATGCCGGTCCTTCTTCATGCCGAACAGTCCTCCCACGCTCGACCGGACCATGCCCGGTCAGGGCAAGGCGACGCCGAACCGCTCCCTGGAGCGCGGCGTGGCGATCCTGCGCGCGTTCCGTGCCGGCTCGTCGATGCTCGGCAATAGCGAGATCGCGGAACGCACCGGTCTGTCACGCTCGACCGTCAGCCGCCTGACGCAGACGCTGGTCGAAACCGGCATGCTCGACTACATCCCGCAAGCCCGCGCGTACCGGCTGGGTGTGCCGGTGCTCAGCATGGCGCATGCGATGCGGGACAGCTCGCAGGTCCTCAAGGTCGCCACGCCGATGATGGCCGACGTCGCGATGCGCCACAGGATCAATGTCGGTCTGGCCGTCGCCGACGGCGACGAGATGGTCTACCTCGAATCGTTCCGCTACAACCGCCGCCAGTCGCTGCGCACGGTCGTGACGGGCCAGCGCATTCCGATGGAACTGACATCGCTGGGCCGCGCGCATCTGGCGACGCTCGGCTCCGACGATTTCGCCCGGATGATGGCTTCGTTCGCCGAAAAGGGCCGGGGGCGAGGATGGCGAGAGCTGCGCCGGGAGATTGACGCGGCCCTGCAGTCCGTGCATCGGCGCGGGTACTGCGCCGCATCCTGGCAGCCCGAGGTGGTCGCCCTTGCGACGCCGATGCGGTTCGACGGCTATGCCGTCCATGTGCTGAACGTCAGCGTCTCGGGGCAGCAGGACAAGGCGGCTGCGGAAGCCGCGCTGGCCGGACCGCTGATGTCGTTGGCGGAGGCGATACAGGAGCGGGTGCGCAGCGCGCAGTGGTGATGACTGGGGCGAACCGATGCCGCCGGTGCAGCAATCGACCGCGCGCTGCGGCCGCTAACGCCGCTCAACCGCCATGGCGAAGCGCCGCGCGAAATCGCGGCGCCGCCTTGCCCAGATGCTCCCACAGCCTGTTCGCGACAGGCCCATGCGGGCGATCGCGCCGGCGGGCCGCGACGAGCTCCTCGACACGGCCGGGAAGATAGCGCCCGGCGATCGACAGCAGTTTGCCTTCTGCCAGCTCCTGCTCGATCAGGAAGCGGGGCAAGTGGCCCCAAGCCAATCCCTGCAGGATGACTTCCTTTTTCATCATCGGATCGGGCACCGTGCATTGCGGCGCGCCCGCAATGACGAAATGCTCGACAGCCAGTGCTTCTCGGGCACTGTCGCGGATCACGCACTGCGTCAGCGCGCGCATTTGCTCGGGGCGGATCGCACGCGAAACCGGAAACGGCAGAAAACCGGGCGCCACCACCGGAACCAGCTCGATCTTGCACAGATCCACCCATTCGATCCGCGTATCGCTTTTATCGACGCGATGCACGATCAGATCGGCCTCACCTTCGAACAGCCGCTCCCACGGTCCGGTCACCGCCTCCACATGCAGGTCCAGCCGCGTTGCGGCGTGTTCCGCGAAGAACGGACCCAAGAGCCGTAGCGTCTGCGACGGCGGACACAGGTCGCCGATCACCACCCGCAGTTCGCTTTCCTCTCCCAGCGCCAATTGCTCGGCGTGAAGCTGCAAGGCGTGCAACTCGCGCAGCAGCGACTGCGCGTGCCGATGAAAGGCTCGGCCGGCTTCCGTGGGCGCGACCCGGTACCCGCTACGATCGAGCAGCGCCAACCCGAGCTGCCGCTCCAGGCGCGCGACTGCCGCGAACACCGCCGGATGCGTTCGATGCAGGACCGCGGCCGCGGCCTGGAAGCCGCCTTCCCGGACGACGGCATCGAAGCATTGCAGGTCTTGCAGCGTAAAGCGGGACATTGTTTGTTCCTCTGACAATGATGTTGCGGACTTTGTAATTTTCTCAGATTCGATCCGCCACTACGATGGCTCCTGTGATGCCCCCGGCCTCGACCAACGCCGGGCCACTACCCTTCCAGGAGAACCGAGATGCAAGCGTTTTCGACTTTCACGACCAGCGACGCCCAACGGATTGCCTACCGGCTCGAAGGTGAGGCTGGCCGCCCCGTGCTGATGCTGTCCAATTCGATCGCGACCGATATGTCGATGTGGGACGGCGTGATGCCCCACCTGCTGGAACGCTTCCGCGTGCTGCGCTACGACATGCGCGGCCACGGCGCCTCCGACGTGCCAGCCGGCGGCTACTCGCTGGATCGACTCGGGCGTGATGCACTGGAACTGATGGATGCGCTCCAACTCGAACGCGTCCACTTCCTCGGGCTATCGCTCGGCGGCATGGTCGCGCAATGGCTCGGCATTCACGCGCCCGAGCGAATCGACCACCTGGTGCTCGCGCATACCGCCGCCTACCTCGGCCCGGCGTCGGAATGGGAGCCCCGCATTCAAGCCATTCTCGCCGCGACGCCGGGCGAGACTGCGGACGCCTTCCTCGCCAATTGGTTTCCCGCCGAGATGCGGGAAAAGAACGATCCGGCGATTCATCCGTTCAGAGAGGTTCTGCTGAAGACGGACGCCCGCGGTATTGCGGGCGCGCTGGCAGCGGTTCGCGATATGGACATGCGCAAGACGATCGCGCTGATCGCGCGGCCGACATTGGTGCTTGGAGGCAAATTCGACACCGTTACGCGCGCAGAGCACAGCGAGGAGATTGCGGCCGCAATTCCGGCGGCGAAGCTGGTGTTGCTGCCGGCGGTGCATATGTCGAATGTGGAGATGCCGCAAGTATTTAGGATGGCCCTTGACTCGTTCCTGCCCTGAACTATTCTGGCGGGGCCGCCACCGCGCACAACGATGCCGACGGCAGCCGCATCGATTCCTAACTGCTCCAGGAAAAATTGCACCGCGTTTTCAACTCCGGTTCCTTAGGGGCAATGTCGACCAGACCAGGCACCACAGCGATGTTGTTCTTCAGGTATGAGGCGGCCTCGTCGAAACGTCCGAGAGAACACAGAATTTTGGTGGCATTGAGGGCCACGTTTCGTCGGAGACGGTCGCTTTCAGGTTTACGGGAGATAGAGGTCGCGATACTTGCAAATGCCGCTTCGTTGTCGCCCAGACGCATCTGGACGTACGCCTTGCTATTCCATGCTTCCGCGCTATGAGGAGCCAGCGTAGTCGCGCTATCGAAGTATTGGAGAGCTAAGGCGAGCTCGTTCTTAACAAGAGCCTTTGTTCCGGCGGCTATGTATGCGTCGGCAGAGGTGGCCGGAGTAGACGAGCGCGACGTCACGGATGCACTAGAGCGCAATTGTCGAATCTTGGCGGTGACGGCGGCCGCTTCCCCTTCGTCAGGGAAAACAACGTGCGCGAGCGCTACTACACTGTCTTCTGATCCGGAGTCTTGGCTTACGATTTGCTGATAGTTTTGAACAATGAATGTCGATTGGCGGATGTCCCGAGCGAGTTTCGCATCGTCGCGACGCAGTCCAAGGTCCTGCTCTCTTTGATGGAGTTCTTGAGTTTTTGCATTGATGTCGAACTCTAATCGTCTATTGGAGTGTTCTTTGTTGCTAAGGAATGTGGCATATGCCACTACCGCCATGCAACCAGAAATTAATAGTTTCGGGACAAGGTCAGCCCAAAATGTCCGCTTGATATAGGCGAGCTTCTCCTTCTCCAGTCGTAGCTTTTCCTCTTCGATACTTTGGTTTTCGCTCATCGCTCTTCCAGTGCTAGTGAGAAGATGGATATCGGCTGCGAGAGTGCTGCTATTGAGTCTTCTGATGGCGGAAGAACCAGGAGTCTTCGCGGCTAGTCTGTCGTCGTAGCGGGGATTGGTTCGACACGGAACTTGTATCCGCTACCAATACGAAACGAGGTTCGGCGCTGAGACCGCTGCTTGGTGCCTCATCCAAAAAAAAGCGCCGCCCAAAGGCGGCGCAATCAGGCTTCGTCCATTAGCCCAAGTGTCGATAATCTTCCCGGGCCGGATCAGAACCGGTAGGTAACGCTGCCCACCACCGTCCGGCGGGCGCCGAAATAGCAGTCGCCGCGGGCCAGGCAGGTACTGATGTACTCCTTGTCGAACAGATTCGTAAAGTTCAGCGCGACCCGCACTGGACCGTGGTCGTAGGCAAGCATCGCATCCACCAGCGTCGCGCCGTCGACCTTGTTGTTGTCCGTGCCGTCATAGCTTGCGCTGAAGTAGCGCACGCCGGCACCCGCGGAGAACCCCGGCGTATCGAACAACTTGAATTTGTAGGTGCCCCACAGCGAAGCCATATGCTTCGGAATGCTGGCGAGCCGCTTGCCGGTGTCGGCTGCCGTGCCCTGGAGGATGCGCGCGTCCAGGTACGTGTAGTTCGCGATGACATCGAAACGGTTGTTCAGCGATGCCAGCGCTTCCACTTCGACTCCGCGCGTGCGAGCCTCGCCGACTTGCACATTGTCGGGCTGTCCGTTCACCACGCCCGCTACCTTGCGGTTCTTCTCGCGCATGTCGAACACGGCCATCGTCACCATCGCGTTCTTGCCGGGTGGCTGGTACTTGATACCGGCTTCCCATTGCTTGCCGCGCAGCGGTTTGAAGGGTTCTCCGGCGCGGTTGAACCCGGCTTGGCCCTGGAACGATTCCGAGTAGCTGATATACGGGTTCAGGCCGATATCGGAGCGATACATCAGCCCGGCGCGCTTGGTCAGTTCGTTGTCGTCGCGGGAAGCCGATGGCGTGTTGTCCTGCCCGGCGCGCGACCAGTCATAGCGCAGGCCGACCATCAGCAACCATTTGTTCCACGACATCTGGTCCTGCATGTACAGGCCCGTCTGGATTTGCTTGCTTGGGTTCATGTCCCTGAACGAGGTCGGGCCCGTGTAGTTGCCATAGACCGGGTTGAATACATCGATGGGGGCGGCGGTCACACCTACGCCGGTCCGGCCGGTAATTTCCGAGTGCTGGTAGTCCACGCCGGTCAAAAGCGTGTGATCGAGGCTACCGGTGCGGAATTTCGCCTGTGCTTGGCTGTCGACGACGAACGCGTTAAGCGTTGGCTGGCTGAAAGTGGCGGTGCGCCTCAACAGCCGATCGCTGCCTGGCACCCAACCATGACCGGCTCCGTTGAACCCAGCCGTATAAATGCTGCGGTAATCCACGGTGCTATGCGAATACCGGAGGTTCTGCCGGAATGTGAATACTTCATTGGCCTTGTGCTCGAACTGATAGCCCACCGCCGCCTGTTCGGCCTTGTATCGATCGAAACCAGGTTCGCTGACGAAGAAGCTGTCGGGAATTTGCCCAGCCGGGTTGTTGTACAGCATGCCGCGCCACGGCAGGAAGCCCGCAGTGGTATTGCTGTCATCGCGCTGGAAATTCGCCAGCAGCGTAAACGACGTATCGCTGTTTGGCCGATACGTCAGCGACGGCGCAATCAGATACCGGTTGTCCTGCGCGAAGTCGACATGCGTGTCGCTGTCGCGCGCCAGCGCAACCAGTCGATACAGCCATTTGCCATCCGCATCGAGCGGGCCGGTGAGGTCAGCCTGCACCTGTTTGCGGTTGTTGTTGCCGAACTGCACGCCGATTTCGCGGGCGGCTTCGGGCTGCGGCCGCTTGCTGACCAGGTTCAGGATGCCGCCGACCGCGCCCTGGCCAAACAGCATCGACGACGGGCCGCGCAGGACGTCGATCCGCTCCAGCGCGTACACATCGGGGCGGACATTGTTGTAGAAGCCGACCGCGTTCAGCAGCCCATCCTGGTATTGCGTGAAATCGGTGCCTCGGAATCGTCCCCAGTCGCCGCGATTGTCGTTGCCGTAGAGGCCCGCGTGGACGCCCGCGGTATAGCCGATCGCCTGCTGCACGGACTGCGCGCCTTGCGCCTCGATGCGGTCGCGGGTGATCACGGTGATCGACTGCGGCGTTTCCATGACCGGGGTATCGGTCTTGGTCGCGGTGGCGCTGCGCTTGGCGACGAAGCCGAACACCGGGCCGGTCGCGGTTTCGTTGTCGCTGGTGGCGCGCACCGTGACAGCGGGCAATTCGCCGGCCGCCGTTGCGGTAGCCGTGGCGGTGGTGGAAGCAGCGGAGGCGGGGGCAGCAGCCGGTGCCGATGCATCGGCAGGGCCGGACTGCTGGGCCCAGACCATGCCGGCGGCTTGCAAGCCCAGGGCGAGAGTCGTCAGGCGAAGGGCATGGCCGCGGTGGCGGCCGCGGCGAAGGGTTGCACGCTGTGGCATGGTCGGTTCCGTCTATATTTTTTTCAGAACGCCCGCGGAATGCCGCCGCGGTGCGGCGGCGCGGATCGTGACGTCGATCCGTGCGGGTCGAAGGCTCAGGTCGCGAACGATAAATGCGAATCGTTCTTGTTAACCTTCGCATTGTAACGGTATGTGTCGAGCCCGACATAAAAGGGTGACCGCGTCACGGGGTTAATCGCGGGGCGTGCCCATCGCGATGTCGTGTCGCGGCATGACGCGCCCGGGAGTACCAAACAGGACAGGAGGGCCGCGATGCCGCTGCCGCCGTTTTTCGCCGATCGCCGGGAAGCCGGCGTCCATCTGGCGCGTCGCCTCAGTGAACTGGGCTATGGAAGGCGCGAGGGCGCCGAGCCGCCGCTGGTGCTGGCCCTGCCGCGCGGCGGCGTGCCCGTCGCGTTCGAGGTTGCCCGCGCGTTGGGGGCGACGCTGGACATCCTGCTGGTGCGCAAGATCGGCGCGCCCGGTTATCCCGAACTGGCGCTGGGGGCGGTGGTGGAGGGCGATGCCACCGGCTCGCCGCCGCATACCGTGGCCAACGACGACGCATGGACGCGCCGCGCGGTCGACAGCGGCGCCTTCGAACTGGAGCGCGGCCGGCAATTGGGAGAGATCGCCCGGCGCCAGCAGCGCTATCGCGGCGGCGCGCCGGTGGCGGCGATGCGTGGGCGGGTCGTCATCATGGTCGACGATGGCGTGGCGACGGGTGCGACGATGCGCGCGGCGCTGGAAAGCGCGCGCCATGCCGGGGCGGCTCGGGTCATTGCGGCGGTGCCGGTCGCTTCGGTCGAAGGGCTCGCGTCGCTGCAGGATGCGGCGGACGAATGCGTTTCGCTGTGGGTGCCGGAGGGCTTCGGCGCGGTGGGCGCGTACTACGCCGATTTCGAGCAGACCACCGATGAGGAGGTGATGGCGCTGCTGCGGGAGGCCCGCAACGCCTCGCGCGGTTGAGTGCGGGGGTCAGGGCTGTTGCTGCGCCAGCCGCCGCTTCAGATGCGGAATCAGCCCGCCGGCGCGCAGCATCTCGAGCAGGAACGCGGGGATCGGCTCGCACGGTACGTGGCTGCCATCGGCGAGCACGACCGCGGCGCCGTCCAGATCCAGCCTCGCGCGCTTGCCATCGATCAGTCGGCTGGTATCCGCGCAGACCAGCGCCGGCAGACCGAGATTCAAGGCGTTGCGATAGAACAGGCCGGCGAACGATGGCGCGATCACCGCCGCCACGCCGAGATGGCGCAACGCCTGCGGGGCCTGTTCGCGCGACGAGCCGACGCCGAAATGCCTTCCGCCGACGACGAGGTCGCCCGGCCGTACGGTCGAAGGGAATTCCGGACGCAGGCCGGCCAGGCAGTGGCGCGCGATCTGCTCGATGCCGCCTTTCATCTGCGTGGCGGGGGCCATCGCATCGGTATCGACGTTGTCGCCGAAGCGCCAGATTCGGCCTGCGGCTCGGTCTTCGGATGCAGGGTTGCCTGACGTATCCATGCGGACTTCGGTCCTTACAACAGCGTGCGTGGGTCGGTGATGCGGCCGGTCACCGCCGATGCCGCCACGGTCATCGGCGAGGCCAGCCAGACGGCGCTCCCGGCATCGCCCATGCGCCCCGCGAAATTGCGCGCGGTCGAGGCAATCGCCCGCGTACCGGCGGCGAACCGCGTGGGCCCGTAGCCGGCGCAGGCATTGCACGCATTGGGCAGCAGCTGCGCGCCGGCATCGAGCAGCGCCGCCAGCGTGCCTTCGCGCTCGGCCTGCTGCTGATCGCGCAGCGAGGCCGGTGCGACTTGCAGCGCGACGCCCGGCGCGACCTTGCGCCCACGGAGCATCCGCGCGGCCATGCGCAGGTCGTCGAGCTTGGCGCCGGTACAGGCGCCGAGATAGGCGATATCGATCGCTTCGCCCTCGGTCTCGGTGACTGGCACGCCATTGGCCGGCGAGTGCGGCGCGGCGACCTGCGGTTCGAGTGCGGCAGCGTCGAAGCGATGCACCGCCAGCACCGGCGCGCCGGCATCGCTGCGCCAGTGCTGAAGATCGATCTGCGCCAGCGTGGCGGCGGGCACGCCGGCCTGTTCCAGCCACTGCAGCGTGGCGGCATCGGGCGCCACCAGGCCGGTCTGCGCGCCCAGCTCCGCGCTCATATTGGTCAGCGTCATTCGCTCGTGCATCGACAGCGCGCTTACCGCCGTGCCGGCATATTCGATGGCCTCGTAGCGGCCGCCACCCAGTCCGAGCCGGGCGCACAGGAACAGCATGATGTCCTTGGCGCAGACGCCGTCGGCCAGCGCGCCATGCCATTCGATGCGGATGGTCTGCGGCACGCGCAGCCAGATCTCGCCGGTGGCCAGCACGCCGGCCATCTCGGTGGCGCCGATGCCGAACATATAGGCGCCGAACGCCCCGCCGGTCGGGCTGTGGCTGTCGCCGCCGACGATGAACTGACCCGGCAGCACGTAGCCGCGCTCGGGCAGTACCACGTGGCAGATGCCTTCGTTGTCGATCAGATGCGGCAGGCGCTGCTCGCGTACCCAGTCGCGGGTGAAGCGGACGATCGCCTCGGCCTCGGCATCCGCGGCCGGCACGAAGTGATCGGTCACGACGACGAAGCGCTCGGGGTCCCATACCTTGGCGCCGAGTTCGCGCAGCAGCGGTGCGACCCGGCGCGGTCCGCTGGAATCGTGCGACATCGCCAGATCGACCTTGCAGGTCACCACGGTGCCGGGCGTCACGTTGTCGAGGCCCGCGGCGCGGGCAACCAGCTTCTGCGCGAGGGTTTGCGCCGGCGCGGTTCCGGCGCGGGCACGGGTCATTCCACCTTGGCTCCCGAATACCGGACCACGGTGGCCCAGCGCTTGATGTCCTGCTTGACGAAGGCGCTGAAGGCCTCTGGCGTACTGGCCACCGGTTGGGCGCCATCGCTTTCGAGGCGTCTGGCCACCGATGGCGTCTCGAGGCCGCGGCGCGCGGCCTGATAGAGCGTGCGCGTGACCTCGGGCGGCAGCCCCGCCGGACCGAACAGCCCGAACCAGGCATTGGACTCGAAGCCCTTGACGGTCTGCGCGATCGGCGGCACGCCGGGCAGCTGCGGCAGCGGCGCGGGGCTGGTAACGCCAAGCGCCTTGAGCTTGCCGGTCTTGATATGCGGCAACACGTTCAGGGTGCTGGCAAACATCAGCTCGACGCGGCCCGACAGCAGATCGGTGACGGCCGGCGCCGTGCCCTTGTACGGGATGTTGACGATGTAGGTGCCGGTCAGCATCTTGAACATGTCGCCGGCCAGATGCACCGACGAACCGACCGCGCCGATGCCGAAGTTCAGCTTGCCGGGGCGGGATTTGGCCAGCTGGATCAACTCGGCGACATTGTTCGCCGGCAGCGAGGGATGGGCGACCAGAACGCTCGGCACGCTGGCCACCAGCGTGATCGGGGTGAAATCGGCCACCGGATCGAAGGGCAACTGCTTGTACAGCGTCGCGTTGATCGTATGGCTGGTGAAACTCATCAGCAGCGTGCTGCCGTCCGGCGCGCTCTGCGCCACCAGCTCGGCGGCGATATTGCCGCCGGCGCCCGGGCGGTTCTCGACCACGACCGACTGGTCCAGCAGCTTGCCCATCTCGTTGGCGATCGTGCGGGCCAGCGTATCGGTGGTGCCGCCGGCCGGCGCGCCGACCAGGATGCGGATGGTCTTGCCGCCGGCGATCTGGCCAAGCGGGGCGGCCGTGCCGGTTTGCGCGCCATTTCCGCCGGCGGCGCCGGTGGCCCCCAACGCGTTGGACGGCACCAGCAGCGACAGCATTGGCGTCAGGGATGACAGCAGCGACGACAGCAGCGTTGCCGCGCCGAGGCTGAGCGCTGCGCGGCGGGCCTTGACGTGGCCAGCGGTGTGAGCCAATGGCGGCAGGGAACGGCTAACTCGGTGCAGCGGCATGACGCGAGTCTCCTTGTCTGATCGTCAAAGCGCGCAGCATGGCGCGCCTGCGTCAGTCGCGCAAGCTGGTCCGGGTCCCGTTGTCGACCCAGACGTTGGCGCTGTCGCCGCCGGCCGGCGAGAGTTCCATCCGGTATTCGTAGCGGTCGGGACGGTACTGGCCCAGCAGCAGCTGAATCGGCCGGCCCGACTTGTCCTGCACCACCCGGCGCGTGGCCAGCAGCGCCGCGCCGACCGGCACGTCGAGCAGCGGGGCCACCACCACGTCGGCCAGCCGGGCCGACAGCACCTGCGTGGCGCGGCCCAGCTTCAGGCCGCCGCGGTTCTCCAGCAGCCGCAGGATCGGCGTGGTCTCCAGATCCTTGCGGGTCAGATGGCGGCCCAGATCGGCAGGCACATAGACGGTGATATGGGACAGCGGCTCGCCGTGGTAATGGCGCACCCGCACCACCTTGGTGACCGGGTCGCCGGGCTGCAGGCACAGCGATTCGGCGACATCGGGGGCGGCCTGTACCTCGTCGATCGAGATCACGTTGACCGAGGTCTTCTGGCCCATGTCCAGCAGGTTGTCCAGCAGGCTGACGGTCTGCGGCGCGTTCGCTGCCGGCGCGATCGGATGCGGATTGACGAAGGTGCCCAGACCGCGATGGCGGCGCACCAGTCCTTCCTGAACCAGGCGATCGAACACCCGGCGCATGGTCACGCGCGATGCATGAAATTGCTTGGCCAGGTCGATCTCGCCCGGCAGAGGCCCCTGGCCAAAACGGCCTTCCACAATCTGTTGGCGCAGCACCACGTAAATCTGGTGATACAGGGGAACGACGGCTTCACTCATGGTTTCCCTTGCGAGTCGACGACAGGTCGGCAATAAGTTTAATGTACTTTAAATCAGACATGGAACATAGTAACAATGCACTGCGTCTGGCCGTGTGAATTCGCACATTGGCTTGGCAAGGGTGTCCCGGGCCTTGTCAGAGCAACGTCGGCGCAATGTCGACGCGATACCGATTCCATTCGGCGGGCATTTTTTTGCCGGGTTTTCGTGCTCGGAGGCGGCGCATCGAGCGCCCTGCAGCGACGGTCGCCTATGATCGGCGATGCGGTCCATCGGAAACATCCCCCCAATGCAGGACGTGCTTAAAAAAACACCGCCTGAACCCCGCCGGATTGCTCGTTTCAATTCCGTAACGCGTGGACTGCCACTCCGGCTTTATCGGTGTCACGACTTAACTATCCGGCGATAAACATATTTTTTTCTGCTGGCCGGGATCACGGCGCCGCGATGCTTTCCGTGCGCTGTCACACCAATGTGACATGTCTGTTCCGGTTCACAGTATTCGCGCTCCCAGTGTCGCACCGAAAGCGGGATTTTGCACCGCAACAGGGCTATTTTGGCCTTGTTTTACAAGGGGAAGAGGCGCCTTCATGGGGCGCTGGCACTGAATATGCGCAGGGCGCTTCGGTTTGGCCAATGCCGGACCATGACCCGGCTACCGCTTCGTTTTCCGTCTGACGAAGGCTGTGCCCGGGCTGAGTCGCAGAGAACATCCTCCTGGGAGCTATGTATGAAAAAGACCTTACTCGCGTCCGCCGTCGCCCTGGCTTTCGGGGTGACAGGGCACGCCTTGGCACAGACCGCAACCGACGATGCCGTGGCGGTGAATGTCAATGTCACCGACAACGACACCACCACCACGACCAAAACCAATTCGGAGAACCGCGGACGCGCATGGGCCGAGGGCCTGGGCACGACAGCGGCAAACAACGGCTCCACTTCGACCGCCAACTTCTCCAATGCCTTCAACACGAGCCGCGCGGTCGCCACGACGCGCCTGAACGGCACGGTCAGCGGCCTGACGGTCAGCCACATCGGCAACGTCGCCCGTCAGCTGGGTAATGCCAGCGGCGGCGCCGGCGGCCGCGGTGGCGCGGGCACCGGCGGCAATGCCATGGGCGGTACCGGCGGCAATGGCGGCAACAGCGGCAATGGCGGCGCCGGCGGTAACGGCGGTGCCGGCGGCCTGGCAACGATCGGCGATGCGACCGCGGGCGATGCCAACAACGGCAGCGCGACCGCGGGCCGCGGCGGCTACGGCGGTAACGCCAACGGCACCGCCGGCCGTGGCGCCAACGGTGTCGGCACCGGTGGCGGTGCATTGGCGGCCAGCGTCGGCGTGGGAGCGCGCGGCGCCAATGGCACCGGTGCCGGCGGCAATGGCACCGGCGGCAGCCTTGCCGGCGGCGGCGATGGCGGCGGAGCCGGTGCGGCATCGGGCGGATCGCTCGGCGCGAGCGCGGGCCTCGGCGGCAGCAGCAGCTCGAGCGGCGGCGGCGCACGCGGTCCTGGCGCTGACACCACGGCGACCACCGCTGGTGCGGGCGGCGCCGGTACTGGCGGCGCAGTCACCACCGCCGGCGGCACGTCCGGCGCCTCGGGCGGTGCCGGCGGCGCAGGCACCACCGGCGCGGTGGCGGCGACTGGCGGCACGGGCACCGGCACCGGCGGTGCGGGTGGCGCGGGCACCGGCGGCGCGGCGACCGCCTCGGGTGGTGCCGGCACCGGCACCGGCGGCGCCGGCGGCGCGCAGACCAGCGTCGCGGGTAACGGCGGTACCGGCGGCAATGCCACCAACGGCGGCGCGACCACCACGGCCAGCAATGGCAACGCGACGGCCGGCGCTGGCGCAGTCGGCGCGGCTGGCGCGGCCAGCGGTGCGGGCGGTGCCGGTGGCGCGGGCGCCGGCGGTACCGGCGGCGTCGGCAACGGCGCGACCGGCGGCGCCGGTGGTGCAGGCGGCGTGGCGCTGGCCGATGCGGGCACGTTCAACATGTCCAACGCGATGAGCAGCGTCGGGCAGGCGGCGGCCGGCATCATGATCGCCAACCAGAACAGCGGCCTCGGTTCGCTGGTGCAACAAGCCGTCACGGTCCAGGCCAACCTGGCTGTAGGCAGGTAAGACGCTGCGCGGGCGCGCATGCCGGCGCGAGGATGGCGCGCCGGCATCGCGCCTTGCTCGGTGTTGCTCTGCAGGAGTGGGCGTCCCGGCCTGCGTCGGGACGCCCGTTCGACGGAACGTCCGGTCGTCCGCCACGCGGAGACGGGACACGAGGAGGCACCATCATGCGAGCGGTCCGCACCGCTGTCGGCGCTTTGACGACAGCAATCCTGCTCTGGCCCGGCCTGCACGCCGCGGCAGAGCCGCCTGCCGCGCCTGAAGCGGCGAGCCCGACGGCCGCGATGCCGACCGGCGTCACCACGCCGGAGGACAACAGCAAGGACACCGCCGTCGCGGCGACACCGGCGCCGGTCGAGGCATCGGCGCCCACGCAAGCGCAAACGCCAACGCAGACGCAAGCGCGCACCGTGCTGGCCGGATTCGGCAAGCCGGTCGGCACCGACGCGCTGGCCGATATCCGCGGCGGCGCCGAAGTGGTGGTCAACGACATGCGCCTGGCCGGCGTGGTGGCGGACAACACCGCCAATCGCGTCATCACGGGGAGCAACGCCATTTCGGACGGGGCGTTTGCCAATGCAAGCGGCCTGCCCACGGTGATACAGAACACCGGCGCCAACACGCTGATCCAGAACGCGACGATTCTGAACGTGCGATTCGGGCCATGAAGGGGACCATGAAGCTGCCACGCCTCGCCGCGCTGGCGGCGCTCGCCTGCGCGTCGGCCATGGTGCCGGCGCATGCCGCCGACACGGTGGTGATTCCACCGGCGGGCAGCGAGTACAAGGTCCGGACGGTGAGCCTGAAGGAAGCACGCTTCAAGACCACCATCCGGCAGCAGTACGACTTCAGCTGCGGCTCGGCCGCAGTGGCGACCCTGCTTACCTATCAGTACGGCCATCCGGTCACGGAAGCCGAAGTGTTCCAGCAGATGTACCTGACTGGCGATCGCGCCAAGATTCAGCGCGAGGGCTTCTCGCTGCTGGACATGAAGCGCTTCCTCGAGTCGCGCGGCTTCATCGCCGACGGCTTCGAGCTGCCGCTGTCGAAGCTCGAGGAAACCCAGGTCCCGGCGATCGTGCTGGTGGTCGAGAACGGCTACCACCATTTCGTCGTGGTCAAGGGCGTACGCGGCAACCGGGTGCTGGTCGGCGATCCCGCGCTCGGTACGCGAGCGTTGTCTCGCGAACACTTCGAACGGATCTGGGACAGTAGTCTTCTGTTCGTGATCCACAACCGCACCGATCTCGCGCGCTTCAACCAGGCTTCGGACTGGCGCGTCGCACCCAGTGGGCCGTACTGGATGGGGGTCAATCGGGACAGTCTGTTCTTTACCGTCATGCCAA
Organism: Cupriavidus gilardii; assembly: GCF_017598945.1. Lineage (GTDB taxonomy): Bacteria > Pseudomonadota > Gammaproteobacteria > Burkholderiales > Burkholderiaceae > Cupriavidus > Cupriavidus gilardii_E. The sequence continues at coordinate 148,778 of NZ_JAGFTW010000045.1, read as the reverse complement.
AGCATGGCGCTGGAGACTTCTAAGGACCCGTCACCATGTATCGACAAGCCATGACTACGCGGCCGGCGCGCCGCAGCGCCGCCCGTGGCGCTGCGAATTCGGCCGCGGCAGCGGTGCTGCTCGGCGCGGGGCTGGCCTGCGCCGGCCAGGCGTGGAGCGCGCAGGCCCCGCGCGATGTGGGGCGCGACAGCGGCCTGGACGCCGGCCTGGCGTCGCACCCGGCCGCGGATCCCCATCACGAAGCCATCGCGGCCGCGCGCAGCGGCATGGCCGGCTGGAAACCGGTCGCATCGGCCCGATTGGAAGCACTGCGCGGCGGCTTCGAGACCGCCGGCCTGCAGGTGTCGTTCGGCATCGAACGCGCCGTCTATATCAACGGCAATCTGGTGGTGCAGACCAGCCTGGTGATTCCCGACGTCAGCCGCATTACCTCGGAGCAGGCCGGGCGGCTTGCCGCGGCGCTGCAGACCGCCGCCAATGCGGGCTCGGTCGCGGCCAACGCGCTGGGTGACCAGCCCGGCCAGGGCACGTCGACGCCCGGCAGCGGCGGCGTCAGTTCGTCGGCCAGCGCAGGACAGCCGGGCACGGCCACGTCCACGCCGGGCAGCGCCACGGCCGCGGCGCCATCGCCGGCGCCGGCATCCGGGGCGCCAGCGATGCCGGCGCCGGCGGTGATCGCCACCGCCACCGGTTCGGTCAGCACCAACGGCTTGCTGAACCTGATCCAGAACGGGCCGGGCAACAGCTTCAACGCGGGGACGCTGGCGGGTACGCCGGCGACCGTGATCCAGAACTCGCTCAACAACCAGTCGATCCAGAGCCTGTTGACCATCGATGCGGGCGTGAACACCTTGCAGGCGTTCCGCGCGGGGGTCGCCGGGGCGGCATTGAACAGCGCCCTGCAACGGGCGGCGAGCATGCGGTAGAGCCAGACGCATACGGGACCACACGGGACCACACGGGACCACACGGAACTACGCGGAAGCAACGGATGCAGACGGTCGCATCCGGTCACACAGGGGTGCAGAGCAACAACGCAAAGCAGGTCGCGGACTCCTGAATCAGTCCGCCATCCGGGGGAGGAGAGCCATGAGAAAAAGGTCGATGCAGGGCATCCGGCAGGCGGGATGTTCGACCTTGCTATTGCTCGGGGGATTGGCGCATGCGCAGAATCTGCCCGACGACGGACCGACGGCCGCCAAGCTCGAGGCGTTGAAACGCGAGGTCGCCGAACAGGCGGCGGTGCTCGATGCGATGAAGCGATCGATGGCCCAGCAAGAGGCCACGATTCGCGAGTTGCGCAGCATCGTCGGCGCCGATGCGCTGTCCAACAAGCGCGGCGGACAGCGCGGGCCGGGCGTGACCGGCGGCGATATCGCGACCGGCGCTGCCACGGCGCCGGCTGCGGCCAGCGGCAATACCGGCCTGCCGAATACGACCAACGTGCCGGTGAATCAGGCGCAAGCACCGGCACCGGCACAGGGACCTTCGAATGGCGGCGCCACGGTCGCGCAAGTTCAGGAACCGGTCGGGCGGCCGCCAGAGCGCGAGACCCGTCCGCCGGAGATCGCGCCGATCTTCGATCAGCCCGGCGTGCTGACGCCGCCCGGCCGGCTGGTGGTCGAGCCGGCGTTCCAGTACGGGTACTCGTCCAACAACCGCGTCGCGCTGGTCGGCTACACGGTGATTCCGGCGATTCTGATCGGCCTGATCGATGTGCGCGAGGTCAAGACGTCCACCTATGTCGCCTCGGTCGCCTTCCGCTACGGCATTACCAAGCGGCTCGAGATCGAAGCGAAAGTCCCCTGGGTGCACAGCTCCGGCTCGACCATCAGCCGCGAAGTCTTCACCGGCACCGCGGTGGACAACGTCTTCAATTCGAGCGGCAGCGGGCTGGGCGATGTCGAGGCGACGCTGCGCTATCAGCTGAACTACGGCAACGACCGCATGCCGTTCTTCGTCGGCTGGCTGCGCTACAAGTCCAACACCGGCAAGAGCCCGTTCGAGGTGGTGACCGACTGCGTGCAGCGCTGCATCGGCAATACCACCGGCACCGGGCTGCCGCTGGGCATGCCGACCGGCACCGGCTTCCATGCGATCCAGCCGGGCATCACGTGGCTGTTGCCGACCGATCCGGCGGTGTTCTTCGGCAGCTTCAGCTATCTGCACAACTTCGGCCGCGACAACGTCAGCCGGACCGTGCTGAACGGCCAGAAGGAGCCGCTGGGCAAGATCGAGCCGGGCGATATCTTCGGCTTCAACTTCGGCATGGGCCTGGCGCTGAACGAGCGCGCGTCCTTCAGCATCGGCTACGACCAGAGCATCATCTGGCCGACCAAGCAGAACGGGCAGACCGTGCCCGGCTCGGTGCGGATCACGCAGGGCTCGCTGCTGGTGGGCTATTCGTACCGCTTCAGCGACCGCTATACGCTCAATATCTCGGTCGGTGCAGGGCTGACGCGCGATACGCCGGACCTGCAGGTCAACGTGCGGCTGCCGATCACGTTCTGAGCGCGGGTTCGGGGCGATCCTGCCCTTGTCCTGGCGTCATCACCGTCACGTCGGCCCGGTGCCGGCGTGACGGCTACGTGACGTCGCGCCGGCCCGGTACACCGCACCCCACGGCCGCGCTTGCGATTCCCTGCCTGGTGGCGTACAAAAGTAAAACCCGCCCCGCTGGCGGAATCTGCCGCCACCTGCCAGCCTCGGCAGCCCACGGACGGGACCTCGCCCGGAGGAATCCGTCATGCGCAAACGCATCTATTGGTTATTGCCCGACGTGGTCAGCGCGAAGCGCACCATGGACGATCTGCTTGTCAATCGCGTCGAACACCGGCACATCCACTTCGTCGCCCGCGACGGCATGGACATGACCGGTCTGCATGAAGCCAATCTGTTCCAGACCTCCGATATCGTTCACGCCGCCGAAATGGGTTTGATGATCGGCGGTGCGGTGGGCGTGGTCGCCGGCGTGGTGGTGGCGATGTTCCCGATCGTCGGCGATACCCCGCAATGGGGCCTCGTTGGCGTGCTGGCCGTGCTCGGCGCGGTGTTCGGTGCCTGGGCCTCCAGCATGATCGGCAGCTCGGCGCCCAACAGCCGGCTCAAGCCCTTCGAGGCCGATATCGCCGACGGCAAGATCCTGCTGATCGTGGATGTGCCGCGCGGCCGTTGCGAGGAAATTGAAACCCTGCTGCGCAGCGCGCATCCGGAAGCGCGCTTCGCGGGGATGGACCCGGCGGTGCCGGCGTTCCCCTGATTCCGGCGCGCTGCATCGCTTCGACAGTCTGACGAAACGTGGTGCACGAGCGTCGTCGCCCGTGCACCACGTTCCCTCTCTTCGCGCCGGCTCGGCGCCGCTCCCTGTGGATTGACCCCCCGCCAGGAAACCGGTAGTTTCCGTGCGACCCTTCCATCTCGCTTGAAGATCGATGAATCGCATGCTGCCGGGCACGCGCGCCCTCCGGACCTTTGAAGCGGCCGCGCGGCATTTGAATTTCACGCGCGCGGCCGACGAGGTCGGCCTGACGCCTGCGGCGGTCAGCTACCAGATCAAGGAAATCGAAGACCAGCTCGGCCTGGCGCTGTTCACGCGCACCAGCCGCAGCATCCGGTTGACGCCCGCCGGCGCGGTCCTCTACGAGGCCACCGCCGAGGCGCTGGACACGCTGCGCCGCGCCACCGCGCGGGCCCGACGCATGGCGCGCGGCGCTGCCCATCTGCGTGTATCGCTCGAAGCGAGATTCGCGACCAACTGGCTGCTGCCTCGGCTCCCGCAATTTCGCGCCGCGAATCCCGGCCTGGAACTGACGTTCGATATCAGCGAGCAGGTCCGCGATTTCGAGACGGACGATATCGACGTCGCCATCCGCTTCGGTGCCGGCCAGTACGACGGCGCGCGCGCCGACCGTCTGTTCGGCACGGTGGTGGTGCCGGTCTGCAGTCCTCGCCTGCTCGAGGCGGGTCCGCCGCTGCGCGAGCCGCGCGATCTGCTGCACCACACGCTATGCCATGTGGATTGCCGCACCGAAGGCATCGTCTGGCCGGATTGGCCGATGTGGATGGCGGCCGCCGGCATCGAGAACTTCGACGACAGCCGCTGCATGGCCTTCGCCGATTCCACGCACGTCGTGCAGGCGGTGCTCGACAGCGGTGCCGTCGGTCTGGTCGAACTGCCGATGGTCGCCAACGACCTCGCGGCGGGCCGGCTGGTCCGGCCGTTCGACATCGGTGTCAGCGTGGCGCAGGACTATGCCTATCACCTCGTCTATCCGGAAAGTAGCAGCGAGGATGCGCGTGTGGTGGCGTTTCGCGAGTGGATTCTGAACGAAGCTGGACAGTGAGCGGAGTGACCACCCGTGGCACGGCCGGTAGCGTGGCACGTCACCCTACCGTCGCAGCCGCACCGTCATTTTCTGATGACTCACAATGGCGTACGACCTGCGCCTTGAAGCGCCACGGGCGCGCAATATGGCTTGCCCTGAATCAATTTGGTTGCGGTCTGATTCTGATGGAGCCATTCGGCCGTGATGGCACATCGATACGCCACAAGATTCCGGATCCTCCGATAGTCGTCGCCGAGCGTACGGCCGAAGATTGGTTCATGGTGTGCGATCCGATTGCGCAGTTTTCGGACTTGCTCGAGGTCGCCGTAGACTGCATGTCGTCGTTCGGCAATTGTTCCCCCAACCGGTATGCCTGGGAGTACGCGCTTGAGATGAGGCGTCCAGAGACGAGCGTCATGACGACCGGTGAACATCTTCTGCCAGAACACGAACGTGAGCTCCGGGATAACCTTGCCCGCGGTTTCCTCTTGCTTCCTCGCGCTCCGCAAGTCCTTACGGGGACTATAGCCCGCCGGCGGATCTGGCAAGCTTCGCTCAAAACTCGCCGACCAAGGCCAGAACTTGCCGTAGACGGCCTCCAGGGCGTCTGCAACGGCGTTCCGAATAACGACTTCGCAGACATGCAGCGGCGCCAGGAGGGCGCCTGAAACTTCGGCGTTCCACGCGTAGAGGGCCAGGGCCGCGGGATCATCGTTGCCGACCACGCCTGCCGCCGTCTCGTAGGTTCCCATCCGTGCGGGCGACAACGCCGCTCTCACCGCATCGATCGTCAGCCTGTCTTGAATTGACGCCATTCTTTGGACGCTATATATTTCGGACACTTGCCACGGGACTTGCGGGCGCAAGCCTCCCCCCGAGGACAGACGATAGTGCCGAAAGAACCCGCCGTGTGCGGGTTTTTTCATTTGTTATCGGCGTGCGCAACGTGGTCGTGTCTCATCGCCTGCTCGTGGGTTCCTTCATGACGCGATGATCGAGCACCACTGCGGTATATTCCCCCGCATGTCCGCGCATACCTCCCCCCATCCCTTCTCCCTGACCGACCGCGTGGCGCTGGTCACCGGCGGCGCGCAGGGCCTTGGACTGGCCATTGCGAAAGGCCTGATCGCCGCCGGCGCCACCGTGCTGGTGGCCGCGCGCAGTGCGCAGCGGGTCGAGCAGGCCGTGGCCGCGCTCGGTGAGGGCGCCTATCCGCTGGTGCTCGACGTCACCGACGAGGCCGCGGTAGCCCAGGCGTTCGACAGCATCGACAGGCAATACGGCCGGCTCGACATCCTCGTCAACAACGCCGGCGCGCGCAATCGGCAGGCCATGGCGGAGCTCGATACCGGCGACCTGCGCGCGATGATGGAGACCAATCTGGTCGCGCCGTACAACCTGTGCCGGCATGCGGCGATGCGGATGCGCCGTGGCGGCTACGGCCGCATCATCAATGTCAGCTCGATCGCGGGACAGGTCGCCCGCGGCGACGACGTGCTGTACCCCGCCACCAAGGGCGCGCTCGATGCGCTGACGCGTTCGCTATCGGCGGACCTGGGGCGCGATGGCGTCACCGTCAACGCGATTGCGCCGGGGTTCTTCGCCACCGAACCGAACCAGCCGATGGTCGGCGACGCCGGCGTCAAGGACTGGCTGCAGCGCCGTACCTCGCTGGGCCGCTGGGGACAGCCGGACGAAATCGCGGGCGCCGCAGTGTTTCTGGCTTCGCCGGCGGCGTCCTATATCACCGGCCACGTGCTGGCCGTCGACGGCGGCTATCTCGCTCACTTCTGACGCGTCCGCCGCTCGGTATCCTGCGTGCCGCGCCGCTTGCGGAAGTGGGCATGGACGTAGTCGAGCATCGCGCTGGCCGCGGCCGAATCGCCGCGGTCGCGCAGCCGGACCAGGCAGATATCGCGCACCAGCGATTCGAGCCGCAGCGGTCGGATCGCCAGGTTCGGCAGCTGGAACTGGAACAGTGCCAGCGACGGCACCACCGTGACGCCCAGCCCGGCTGCCACGAGGCCCGCCACCGTGGCCAGATGCTCGACCTCCATCACGCCATTGAGCCGCGTCGGATGCAGCGCGGCATCCAGATGCTGGCGCACGCTGCTGGTCCGCGACAGATGGATGAAGGGCAGGCCGGCGAGCGCGGACGGCGCGATGCTGCGGCGCGTGGCCAGCGGATGATCGGCCGGGCAGACCACGTGGAAGGAGTCCGCCACCAGCGGCTCGATCTTCAGGTCCGCATCCTGGCCGGGCGCCGGCGCCAGCGCGAAGTCGACGCGGCCGCGCCGGACCAGATCGATGCAGCCGTCGGCCAGCACATCGTGAAGCGCCAGCGCGATGCCCGGGTAGCGCTCGCGGAAGGCGGCGAGGACCGGCGGCAGATCGCCGGCGGCGATCGACGGCAGCGCCGCGATCGCGACCCGCCCCTTGCGGCGCTCGGCATGGTCGCGCAGATCGGCGAAGGCGTCCTCGAAATCCGCCAGCAGGCGCTCGGCCACCTCCTCGAAGCGGCGGCCCTCGGCGCTGAGTTCGACAAATCGCGTGGTGCGCTCGAACAGCCGGGCGCCCGCCTGCTCTTCCAGCGTGCGGATCAGCGCGCTGAATGCCGACTGCGACAGATGGCAGGCCTGCGCCGCGCGCGTGAAATTGCGCTGCTGGGCCAGTGCGACGAAGGCGCGCAGATGCTTGACGGACAGGTTCATGGCGGCGGATCGCTCGGAGAATTCATCCAGGACCTCGCTAGATTAATCCAAATAATCCGTTTTTCCGAATTGGCCATCGTGCCTAGAATGCCGAGATCGGCTGCGTAGTTGCGCCGTCCCTTGTTCCGACTGACGTCCTGCTGATATCGCGCCTGCCATGGTTTCTCCGCTCTCGATCGGCTCCGGTGCCGGCTTCTCCGGCGATCGCATCGACGCCGCGCTGCCCGTGGTGCGTACGCTGATCGCCGACGGCGGCCCATCCGCGCTGATCTTCGAAACGCTGGCCGAGCGCACGCTGGCGCTGGCCCATCTGGCACGGCGCGCCGATCCGCAGCGCGGCTACGAGCCGCTGCTCGACGCGCTGCTGACGCCGGTGCTGGGCCTGTGCCTGGCGCACGGCATTCCGATCATCGGCAACTTCGGCGCGGCCAATCCGCACGGTGCGGCAAGGCGCGTTCAAGCGCTGGCGGCCGAACTGGGCCTGCCGAGGCCCCGCGTTGCCGTGGTCGAGGGCGACGATCTCTCCGGCGACGCCGGGCGCGCATTGCTGTCCGGCATCCTGGGCGAGGCGTTCCCCGAGCGCCGCTTCGTCTGCGCCAACGCCTATATCGGCGCGCAGGGCATTGCCGATGCGCTGGCCGCTGGCGCCCAGGTGGTGGTATGCGGCCGCGTCGCCGACCCGGCGCTCGCGGTGGGTCCGGCGATGGCGCATTTCAAATGGTCCTGGCAGGACTGGGACCGCATCGCATGCGCGACCATGGCGGGCCATCTGCTCGAATGCGGGGCACAGGTGACCGGCGGCTACTTTGCCGACCCTGGCCTCAAGGACGTTCCCGACGTGCATGCCCTGGGCTATCCGATCGTGCGCCTCGACAACAATGGCGACATCGAGATCGGCAAGGCATCGGACACCGGCGGCTGCGTCGACCTGCGTACCGTCAAGGAACAGCTGCTGTACGAAGTGCACGACCCCGCCGCCTATCTGACGCCCGATGTGATCGCCGACATCAGCGCGGTCACGGTCGAGCAGCTCGGCCCGGACCGCGTCGCGGTGCGCAATATCCGCGGCCATGCGCGGCCGGCGCAACTGAAAGCCAATCTGTTCCACGAGGGCGGCTGGATCGCCGAAGGCGAGATCTCCTACGCCGGACCGAACGCCGCGGCGCGCGCCCGGCTGGCGGGCGACATCGTGCGCAAGCGGATGGCGATGCTGGGCCACGAAGTGCCCGTGCGGCTCGACCTGATCGGCGTGCTCAGCGTGCTGGCCGACGATGGCGGGGCATGGCTGGCCGCGCCGCAACCGCACGAGGCCCAGAGCCAGGACGTGCGGCTGCGTGCGGCGCTGGCGCACGAGGACAAGGCCGTGGCCGAGGCGCTGCTGCGCGAGGTCAATGCGCTGTACTGTTGCGGCCCTGCCGGCGGCGGCGGCGTGCGCACGGCGCTGCGGCCGCGACTGAACGCGATGTCGTGCCTGGTGCCGCGCGATGCGGTGTCGCCGCGCCACACCCTGATCGAAGGCTGAACATGACGACGCCCGACACCATTGCGCTCTATCGTCTCGCCCACGCCCGCACCGGAGACAAGGGCGACCGCTCGAACATCAGCGTGATCGCCTACGACGAGCGCGATTTCCCGCATCTGCTGCAGCACGTCACCGAGGACGCGGTGCGGGAGTTGTTTCGCCATCGCCGTCCCGCCGCAGTGACGCGCTACGTCGTGCCGAGCCTGCATGCGATGAACTTCGTGCTCGACGGCGTGCTCGACGGCGGCGTCAACGATGCGCTCAATCTCGACGCGCACGGCAAGGCGCTGTCGTTCCTGCTGCTGCAGCTGGAGCTTCCCTTGCCGCCGCGCCTGCACGGAGGCGGCTGACGCGGTCCCACGCATCGGCCCACCTTGACCCGATAAAACACCCAGAGGAGACCCAACCATGCCATCCCGCTTCCTGCCTGCCGCCATGCGAACGCAGCCGATGCCGCGCCTGAAGACGCTGCTCCCGGCGCTGGCCGCACTGACGGCCTTCACCGCGCTTGCGCTGCCGTCCGCACCGGCGCGCGCGGAATTCCCCGACAAGCCGGTCCGCTTCGTCGTGCCCTTCGCCGCCGGCAGCGCCACCGACCAGCTGGCCCGCGCGATCGGACAGGCAATGACCACCGATGCCAAGGTCACCGTCCTGGTCGACAACAAGCCCGGCGCCAACGGCTTCATCGCGGCCTCCGACGTGGCCAAGGCCGCGCCCGACGGCTATACGGTGCTGATCACGACCAACACCACGCATGCGGCCAACGAGCATCTGTTCAAGAAGCTGCCCTACGATCCGGTCAAGGACTTCACGCCGATTACCGCGCTGGGCAAGGGCGGACAGATCATGGTGGTCAACCCGCAGTTGCCGGTGAAGACGGTGGGCGAGTTCATCGCGCTGGCCAAGCAGCAGCCTGGCAAGCTGAGCTTCGGCAGCGGCAGCTCGTCGTCGCGCATCGCGGGTGAGCTGTTCCAGCAGATGGCACAGGTCCAGCTGCTGCACGTGCCCTACAAGAGCAATCCGCTGGCGGTGACCGACCTGCTCGGCAACCAGATCCAGATGATGATCACCGATACCGCGACCGGCCTGCCGCAGGTCAAGAGCGGCAAGTTGCGTGCGCTGGGCGTGTCGGGCAAGACCCGCTCGCCGCTGGCGCCCGATGTGCCGACCATCGACGAGGCCGGCGTCAAGGGCTACGAGATGAGCTACTGGTTCGCCGCGTACGCGCCCGCGGGCACGCCGCAGCCGGTGGTGGCCAAGCTGAACGACCTGCTGGTCAAGGCGGCGCGCAGCCAGACCGCCAGCACGTTCTATCGCAGCACCGGCACCGAGATCTTCACCAGCACGCCGGCCGAGCTGGCCACCTTCCAGCAGCAGGAATCCGCCAAGTGGGGGCGCATCATCCGCGCCGCCAATATCCAGCCGGAGTAAGCGGAGGTGGTCGTCCCCGCCTTCGCGGGGACGACGTGGCGACAGTTTCCCGAGTAGCCAGTACGGTCGTGTGCCGGGCACGTGCGGGCCGGAGTATGATCGTCGCCATGCAAGCCTCGATCTTCTCTTCCGCCCATCCGGCCGACCAGTTGGCCGAATTCACGGACCCCGAAGCCGCGCTGGCGCGCATCGGCGAAATCTACGATAGCGCGGTCGGCGCGGTGCGCGCGCGCTTCGATGCCTTTGCCCGCGGCGAGCCGCTGCCGTCCGCCGCCCACGCCTGTTATCCCTATCTGGGCATCTCGGTCAATATCGAAACGATGGTCACCGACAGCCGGCCATCGTGGGGCACCGTGGCGTATCCCGGGGTTTATGGCACCACCGTGACACGGCCCGATCTTTTTGCGGACTACTACCGCGACCAGATCGAACGGCTGATGCGCTATCACCGCGTGCCGGTGGTGGTCGGCACCAGCCGGCGGCCGATTCCGCTGCCCTTCGTGATCGAGGCCTCGACCACCGACATCAGCTATACGCAGGCCCGCGAACTCGAGGCGTCGTTCGTGCTGCCCGAGCTCAGCCGCATCGACGATGCGATTGCCAACGGCACCTACGAACCGGTGCCTGGCGAAGCCTGGCCGCTGTCGCTGTTTCCCGCCGAGCGCGTCGATCTGGCGCTGCAGCGCCTGTACCACTACACCGGCACGGCGCCGCAGCACTTCCAGCGTTTCGTGCTGTTTACCAACTACCAGCGCTATGTCGACGAGTTTGTCGCGCTGGGCCGCTCGCTGATGAGCGGCGCCGATGGGGCCGATGGCGACGAGTACGTCCGCTTCGTCGAGCCGGGCGATATCGTGCAGAACCACGGCGAGGCCGACCCCGATCTGGCGCTGTATCCGCGCGCGCTGCCGCAGATGCCCGCCTATCACCTGGTGCGCGCGGACCGGCTCGGCGTCACGCTGGTCAATATCGGCGTGGGCCCGTCCAACGCCAAGACGATGACCGACCATCTGGCGGTGCTGCGCCCGCATTGCTGGCTGATGGTGGGCCACTGCGGCGGCCTGCGCCGCTCGCAGCAGCTCGGCGACTATGTGCTGGCGCACGCCTATGTGCGCGACGACCACGTGCTCGACCAGGACCTGCCGCCGTGGGTGCCGGTGCCGCCGATCGCGGAGATTCAGGTTGCGCTGCAGGAAGCGGTGGCACGCATCACCGGCCTGCCCGGCAACGAGATGAAGACGCGGATGCGGACCGGCACCGTGGTCTCCACCGACGATCGCAATTGGGAACTGAAGTCGAAGACGCTGTACGCCCGCTTCAACCAGTCGCGCGCAATCGCGATCGACATGGAAAGCGCGACGGTGGCCGCCAACGGCTTCCGCCTGCGCGTGCCCTACGGCACGCTGCTATGCGTGTCCGACAAGCCGCTGCATGGCGAATTGAAACTGCGCGGCATGGCCAACGCCTTCTATCGCCAGCGCGTCAGCCAGCATATGACCATCGGCCTCGAAGCGATTCGCATCCTGCGCGAGAACGGCGTCGAGGCGCTGCATTCGCGCAAGCTGCGCAGCTTCGACGAGCCGGCATTTCGATAGAGCGCGTCGCCGCTTGCTCTTCGATGGTGTACCCCTCTCCCGCTTGCGGGAGAGGGGTAGGGGAGAGGGCAAAGGGCGCCCGCAATCCTCTAGCGGTATCGCCAGCGCGAAAGCCCTTCCCTCTCCCCCGGCCCCTCTCCCGCGAGCGGGAGAGGGGAGCAAACAGGCGGCTCAACTGAACCGCCACGCAGAATCAAGCGGCACGCTGCTCAGACCCCCGCTGCTCCGCCTCCGCCCGCAAATGCCGATTGACCCCCGACACCACCGCCTTCAGCGACGCCGTGACGAGATTCGCGTCGATGCCCGCGCCGAAGCCGGTCGCTGATTCGCCGACCCGTACTTCGACATAGCACGCCGCGCGCGCGTCGGCGCCCGACGACTGTGCGTGCTCGTGGTAGTCCATCACACGCACCGGCATACCGAGCGCGCGCACGAAGGCGTCGATCGGGCCATTGCCCTTGCCGCGCACCACGCGCGTGGCGCCATCCTGTACCAGCGTGGCCTCGATCTCGACCTGATCGTCCGCGCCCGACATCATCCGGTGCGACACATAGCGCAGCGGCGCTTCGACATCGAGATACTCGCGGCGGAACAGCGCATACAGATCGTCGGCACTGGCCTCGGCGCCGGTCTGATCGGTCATCCGCTGCACCGCGCGGCTGAATTCGATCTGCAGCCGGCGCGGCAGATACAGCCCATGCACCTGTTCGAGCAGATACGCCATGCCGCCCTTGCCGGACTGGCTGTTGACGCGGATCACCGCGTCGTAGCTGCGGCCCAGGTCCGCGGGATCGATCGGCAGATACGGCACCTCCCAGATCGCGTCGGCCTGCTGCTGCGCGAAGCCCTTGCGGATCGCATCCTGATGCGAGCCCGAGAACGCCGTGAACACCAGATCGCCGGCATAGGGATGGCGCGGATGCACCGGCAGCTGATTGCAATGCTCGACGCATTGGCGCACCTCGTCGATATCGGAAAAGTCGAGCTGCGGATCGACGCCCTGCGTATACAGGTTCAACGCCAGCGTCACGAGGTCGACGTTGCCGGTGCGCTCGCCATTGCCGAACAGGCAGCCTTCGACGCGATCGGCGCCTGCCATCACCGCCAGTTCGGCCGCCGCCACCGCGGTGCCGCGATCGTTATGCGGATGGACCGACAGCACGATGTCGGCGCGGCGCGCGAGATGGCGATGCATCCATTCGATCTGGTCCGCGAACACATTGGGCGTGCTGCATTCGACCGTGCTCGGCAGATTCAGGATCATCGGCCGCGACGCGCTCGGCTCCCAGATATCCGCGACGGCATCGCTGACCTCGAGCGCGAAATCGAGCTCGGTCATGCTGAAGGTCTCGGGCGAGTATTCGTAGGTCCAGGCGGTATCGGGAATCGCATCGGTCAGTTCGCGGATCAGCCGTGTGCCGGCCAGCGCGATCTGCTTGACCTCGTCGCGGCTCGCGCCGAACACGATGCGGCGAAAGGCCGGCGCGATCGGGTTGTACAGGTGCACGACCGCACGTGGCACGCCGCGCAGCGAATCGATGGTGCGGCGGATCAGGTCGTCGCGCGCCTGCGTCAGCACGACGATGGCCACGTCGTCGGGAATGCGGTTCTGCTCGATCAGCATCCGCACGAAATCGAAATCGGTTTGCGATGCCGACGGAAACGCGACCTCGATCTGCTTGAGGCCGATCTGCACCAGTTGTTCGAAGAAGCGCAGCTTGCTGGCCGCGTTCATCGGCTCGATCAGCGCCTGGTTGCCGTCGCGCAGATCGGTGCTCATCCAGATCGGCGCGCGCGTGATGCGCTGGTTGGGCCAGGTGCGATCGGGCAGATCGACGGTGGTGGCGGGACGGTATTTGACGGCGGGGTTGCGCAGCATGAACGGGTCCTCCTCGCGAGAAATCGCGATGGCAAAAGGGAAAAGCGGGGACGCATGGCGAACGAACGATCGAATGCCGATCAGGATCGCAATCGAAGCGGATTGCGGCGCGCCAAAGCGAACGGAAAGGTGGCGACAGGCTGCCGAACTGCCACGGGGCGCTAGGCCCGGCAACCGGTCGGTAGGTCTAGTTGTAGCGAGGAGGGAGCGCTGACGAGCGCGAGGACCACGGAGCCGCAGGCGTCGATGGCGACCGCACGACGCGCGTGCGCCGACGCAGCGATGCGCAGGGCATCGGCAGCTTGGCGGTGGGCGGTCGGCGAAACGGACATCGTGCTGGCTGGTGTGAGGGTGTCGAGATTCGACAGTGCAGAAGCGACACCAAGCGTAGTGCATCGAGCGTCGACTCGTCAAGCGAGCCGCTGTGCGTGTGCGGTGCGCCGCCGCTCAGTGGCCTCGCCCAAATGGACGAGAACGCGATCGCGGCTCGTACCTCAACGCGCGCTGCCACACGCAAACGGCGGCAATCGTCCACCGCCTGGCCGGTACAGCGAAGCCGCCGACGCGCCTAGCCTGAAGGGGGACATTGGCCCAGCAAACGGGGAGACATCATGAGAACGGGGATGGGGTCGAAGGCGCTCGCCTGGGTCGGGGCGGCGCTGACAGCGATGGTATTGGCCGCATGTGGCGGCGGTGGCGGGGGCGATGGCGCAGCAGCGAATCCGAGTGCGGGCCCGGGTTCCGGTTCCGGTGGAGTTTCGGGACCCGGGTCCACGGGCTCGCCCACGACGCTCAGCTATACCGTGACGCTCGGGCAATCGGCGGGGCAGGTTGGCGTGGGCCGCACGCTGACGCTGGCCGCCGTGGTGGTCGACAGCAACGGCAAGGACGTCACCGCCCAGGGCAGCTACGCGTGGAGCTCGTCCAACCCCGCGGTCGCGACGGTAACGCCGAGCACCACCGTCGCCGGTGCCGCGGTCGTGACGGGCATCGCACCGGGTACCGTCAATGTGCAGGTCGCCGCGACCATCAACGGCGCCGACGGCAAGGCGATCGTCCTGCCCGTGCAAAGCGCCACCATCGCCGTCGCCGCCAGCGGGCAATACAGCCTGGCGGTCTCGCATTCGCTGCTGTCGCTGGCCCACGGCGAAACACGGCCGATTCGCGCCACGCTGCTCGACGGCGATGGCATCGACGTGTCCGCCGCCGTGCATGACTGGGCCTGGGCGAGCTCGGCCGCCGGAATCCAGCTCAGTGCCGACCGCGAACATGCGACGCTGCACGGGGTCAACGCCTCGACCACGAGCACGGTCGAAGGCACGGTGACGGTCGGCGTGACGGCGCCCGATGGCGTCGCGCTCGCCGCGCGTATCGCCGTGGTCGTGCTGAGGAACGGCAGCTACGCCTACACGCTGGAACTGCTGCGCAACGGCGCGCCGATCGACGCGATCTCGATCCTGAACGGCTATCCGGCCACGCTGTCCGCGCGCGTGATGCGCAGCGACGGCACCGATGCGACCGTGCAGTTCGATGGTCAATGGTCGTACGCGAGCACCTCGCCGTCGCTGTCGGCGCAGCCTGATGCGAGTGGGAGTGGCTTCACGCTGAACACCGGCCGCCCCAATGGTGCCGATCCGCTGCAGAGCCTGTTGAAGGTCACCGCCACCAGCAGGACGCTGGATGCCACGCCGAGCGCCGGCCTGACCGTGACCGAGCAGCCGGCCTGGGCGCTGGTGTACGACGGCCCGCAACCGCTGCGCATCACGACGATGCCGCCGTTGCCGATCCCGGTCACCGCAACGGTCAGGCATCGCGGCAACGCGCTGACCTTCCTCGAGTGCGAGGCCTGGGACTGGCAGCACGCCGGCAACATCGCCGTGACCCCCGCCACGCATCCGGGCCAGGTCGGCGTGACGCCATTGACCCGCGGCGACTTCTCGCTGACCGCCAGCTGCAGCGTCAGGAAGACCGGGCAACGGCTGTCGGTGACGATTGCGGGCACGGCGATCTGAGTCGGACACAGCTTGCGCGCCGTGCCGTGCCGAACCGCCCCCATGGCGATACGCCCTGGGGGCGTCTTGTCGGTCCGCCACGGAGGCGCGGAGAGACGAGCGTACCCGTTTCTGCGTGGCAAAAGGACGCGATCTCAGAACCGATATCCCACGCCGACGCTGAACAGCCACGGGTCCAGCTTGACCTCCGACACCTTGGCGCCGGCGGCCTTCACATCGCTGGAGAGCCACACCTTCTTGATGTCCGCATTGAGATACCAGTTGCGCGTCAGCCGGTAGTCCATGCCGATCTGCAGCGCGGGCGCGATGCTCCAGCGGTCCAGCGACAGCGTATTGCCGGCGATATCCGCGCCCCAGATCCGCGTGAAGTTCAGCCCCGCGCCGACATACGGCCGGAAGGTGGCGTGCGGCCGCAAGTGGTACTGCAGCAGCAGCGTCGGCGGCAGATGCTTGAACGTTCCGATCTTGTTGCCGTCGAGATAGACGTCGTGCTTCTGCGGAATGGTCAGCACCAGCTCCGCGGCGATATGCGGCGTGAAGAAATAGGTGACATCGAGCTCGGGGATCCACTTGTTGTTGACGCCGATCCGGTCCGAGGGACCGACACCGCCGACGGGATCGGACTTCTGCGCAACGTCGAGATAGGTGCCGCGCAGGCGGACCATCCAGTTGCCTTCCGGTTGGCTACCGGCTGGCGTGTCGGCTGCGGTGCCGACCGCATCGGCGGCGGTGGCATGCAGCGGGGAGAAGGCCATCATCGCGGCGATCAGGCCGGCGACGGCGGCGGTCGAACGGAGACGAGGAGATTGCATCGGGCTCATGTTGTTATCGACAGGACTGGGAAAGACCCCACGCCGAGTGTGCCCCTGGTGCCCGAGGATCCGTTTGACCTAAAGCAAAGGGCCAGCAAAAGCTGGCCCTCTGTCACTACGGCGCACGACAGCGAACGGGTATCGCGTCCTACCCCTTGCCCTGCGGCTTGCGCACGATGCGAATCGGTTTTTCCTCGGGCAGCGGCGTGGCGTTCGACGTATTGCCCGACGTATTGCTGTCGCAGCTGTTGCAGCCGCCGCTGTCGCACCCAGTCGCGCAGCCCGACGCTACCGCCTGCGGCGCCAGCCGGGCCACCAGCCGCGCGCGCCAACCGCGCGCCTGCGCGCCGCCGAGGCTGGCGGCGAGCGCGGCCTTGGCGCGCTCTCGCGTGCGCGGCATGTAGCGCGCCGCCACCGACAGCGCGCATACCAGCACGATCAGCGGCACCAGCACGGATTCGACGGCCTGATAGAGCGACATGACGGCTTCCCGATGCCTCAGCTGAACAGCAGCGCCACGCGATAGGTGACGAACGCCGCCAGATAGCCAAGGCCAGCCAGATAGAGCGTGGAGGCCGCCATCACCTTCCACGAGTTGGTCTCGCGGCGGATCACGGCCAGCGTCGAGATGCACTGCGGCGCGAACACGAACCACGCCAGCAGCGCCAGCGCGGTGGCCAGCGACCACTGCGCGGCGATCATCGGCGCCAGCTGCGCGGCCACCGTGTCCTCGCTGCCCGACAGCGCGTAGACGGTCGCCAGCGCGCCGACCGCGACCTCGCGCGCGGCCAGGCCGGGCACCAGCGCGATACAGATCTGCCAGTTGAAGCCGACCGGCGCGAATACCTTCTCCAGCGCATGGCCGATCATGCCGGCGAAGCTGTAGTCGATCGGCGGCAGCGTCGCGCCTTCCGGCGGGGCCGGGAAGGTGGCCAGGAACCACAGCAGCACGGTCAGCGTCAGGATCACCTTGCCCACGCGCGACAGGAAGATGCGGGCGCGTTCCCACAGGCCGATCAGCACGTCGCGCGGATTCGGAATGCGGTAGGCCGGCAGCTCCATCAGCAGCGGATGCTCGGTGCGGTCGCGGCGGAAGAACTTCAGCGCATAGGCCACCGCCAGCGCGCTGACGATGCCGGCCACATAGAGTGCGAACAGCACCAGCCCCTGCAGGTTGAACACGCCCATCACCGTGCGCGCCGGGATGAAGGCGCCGATCAGCAGCGCATAGACCGGCAGCCGCGCCGAGCAGGTCATCAGCGGCGCGACCAGGATCGTGGTCAGCCGGTCGCGCGGATCCTGGATCGTGCGGGTCGCCATGATGCCGGGAATCGCGCAGGCGAAGCTCGACAGCAGCGGGATGAACGAGCGGCCAGACAGCCCGGCGCCCATCATCAGCCGATCGAGCAGGAAGGCGGCGCGCGGCAGGTAGCCGGATTCTTCCAGCGTCAGGATGAACAGGAACAGGATCAGGATCTGCGGCAGGAACACCACCACGCTGCCGAGGCCGGCGATCAGGCCGTCGACGATCAGGCTGCGCAGCAGGCCGTCGGGCAGCAGGCCGCCGACCAGTTCGCCGGCATACGCCACACCGCCCTCGATGCCTTCCATCACCGGCTCGGCCCACGAGAACACGGCCTGGAACATCAGGAACAACAGCACGGCCAGAATCGCCAGCCCGAACACCGGATGCAGCACCACGCGGTCGATGCGGTCTTCCAGACTGGCCGATGCGGTCGGCATCGCCACCGCGGCGTCGAGCAGGCGCTTGACCTCGGCATGCGTGTCGAAGTCGTCAGCCGGGGCCGGCGGAGGCGGCGGGGCCGACGGCAGCGCGCCGTCGAGCAGCGACAGCAGTGCTGCCGCGCCACCGCGCCGCACGGCCACCGTCTGCACCACCGGCACGCCCAGCGCCGCGGCGAGCTTGTCGCGGTCGATGCGGATGCCGCGGCGTTCGGCCGCATCGCTCATATTGAGCACCACCACCATCGGCAGGCCGAGGCGGCGCAGTTCCAGCACGAAACGCAGATGCAGCCGCAGATTGGTGGCATCGACCACCGACACCAGCAGATCCGGCCGCGCCTCGCCGGGGCGGTTGCCCATGCAGACGTCGCGCGTGATGGCTTCGTCGAGGCTGGTCGCGTGCAGGCTGTACGCCCCGGGCAGATCGAGGATGCGCACCTGCCGGCCGGATGGCGCGACGAAATAGCCTTCCTTGCGCTCGACCGTGACGCCGGCGTAGTTGGCCACCTTCTGGCGGCTGCCGGTCAGCCGGTTGAACAGTGCGGTCTTGCCGCAATTGGGATTGCCGACCAGCGCGACGCGCAGCGGCGCCTGCGCCGTGGCGGCGGAAGCGGGAGTGGCGGGAGAAGTTGCGACGGACATGGCGTAATTCGAATCGGTCCGCTTCACGCGGTACGAGCGGTATCGGCGGCGTTGGCCATATTGCCGGTGCCTGCGCCCTCGGGCTGCACCGTCACGCGGGCGGCTTCGGCACGGCGCAGCGCGAAGCGCGTGCCGCCGACCTGGGCGACCAGCGGGTCCTTGCCGAACGGTCCGAAGGTGATGATCTGCACGGCCTCGCCGGGCACGAAGCCGAGTTCGCGCAGGCGTCGGGCGATGGGATCGTTCGGGGTGCTGTCGTCGACCGACAGTACGATGGCCGCGGTGCGCCGCGGCAAATCTGACAAGCGCATGAGCTTTGGTCCCGCGGGCGGGTTTCCGGCGTGGCGCCGGCACTACCTGACCGCTTGCTTAGTGATGAATCAGCGAGCGTAGATGAGAATCGTTTGCATTGTACTGCATATGCTCACGCTCGATGTGCCGTACTGGCGTGGGGTGCGACAAGTAGACCGCAAAACGAGAGCGCAAGAGAAGGGCCCATAAGAAGAGCGGCCCGGCCAGCGCAACCGTTGCCGGGCTGCGCTGGCCGGGCCGTGCCGTTGCCCCGCTCAGCCGCCCAGATAGGCGCTGCGCACCTGGTCGTTGGCCAGCAGATTCGCGCCGGTATCGGCCAGCACCACCTTGCCGGTTTCCAGCACATAGCCGCGGTCGGCCACCTGCAGCGCCTTGTTGGCGTTCTGCTCGACCAGGAACACCGTCACGCCTTCCTCGCGGATCGTACGGATGATGTCGAAGATCTGCGCGATGATCATCGGCGCCAGACCCAGCGTCGGCTCGTCCAGCAGCAGCAGGCGCGGGCGGCTCATCAACGCGCGGCCGATCGCCAGCATCTGCTGCTCGCCGCCCGACATGGTGCCGGCGCGCTGCGAGGCGCGCTGCTCCAGCCGCGGGAACAGCTTGAACACATGGGCGATGCCCGCCTCGATCTCGTCGCGCCTGGCGAAGAACGCGCCCATCTTCAGGTTCTCCAGCACGGTCAGGCTCGGGAACACGCGCCGGCCCTCGGGCGAGATCGCCATGCCCATGCGCATGATCTCGTGCGTCGAGCAGCCGGTGATGTCGCGGCCTTCGAACAGCACGCGCCCGCTGGAGGCGCGCGGGCTGCCGCAGATCGTCATCATCAGCGTGGTCTTGCCGGCGCCGTTGCTGCCGATCAGCGTGACGATCTCACCCTGGTTGACCTCGATCGATACGCCACACAACGCCTCCACGGCGCCGTAATGGGTATGGACCTGTTCCAGCTTCAGCATCAGTCCTCTCCCAGGTATGCCTTGATCACGCGCGGGTCGTTGCGCACGTCCTCGGGTTTGCCGATGGTGATCGGGCGGCCGTGCTCCATCACCAGGATGCGGTCGGACACGCCCATCACCAGGCTCATGTCATGCTCGATCAGCAGCACGGCGATGCCGAACTCGCGCCGCAGCTGGTCGATCAGCATCTTCAGCTCGGTCTTTTCCTGCGGGTTCAGACCGGCGGCGGGCTCGTCCAGCATCAGCAGGCGCGGCTGCGTGATCATGCAGCGGGCGATCTCGAGCCGGCGCTGATGGCCGTACGACAGCGTGCCCGCCTCGCGGTTGGCCACCGCGCGCAGGCCCATGCGGTCGAGCCATTCGGCCGCCCGCTCCAGCGCCTCGCGCTCGGCGCGGCGATAGGCGGGCGTGGCGAACAGCCCGGGCAGCAGCCCCGCCTTGACGCGACGATGCTGCGCCACCAGCAGGTTCTCCACCACCGTCAGGTTCTTGAACAGGCGGATGTTCTGGAACGTGCGGACCAGGCCCTGGCGCGCCACGATATGGCTCGGCAGGCCGGCAATGGGCCGGTCGTCCAGCATCACCTCGCCCGCGGTGGGCTTGTAGAAGCCGCCGACGCAGTTGAAGACGGTGGTCTTGCCCGCGCCGTTCGGGCCGATGATGGCGAACACCTCGTCGTTGCGGACGCTGAAATCGATGCCGTCCACCGCCAGCAGACCGCCGAAGCGCATCTGCAGGCCGGACACTTTCAACAGTTCTGCGCTTTGTGCACTCATTGCGGCAACTCCACGTGCGGGCGGCTGGCGGGCAACAGGCCCTGCGGGCGCCACATCATCATCAGCACCATCACCAGGCCGAACAGCAGCATCCGGTATTCGGCGAAGCCGCGCGCAACCTCGGGCAGCACCGTCAGCAGGATCGCCGCGATGATCACGCCCAGCTGCGAGCCCATGCCGCCCAGCACCACCACGGCCAGGATCAGCGCCGATTCGATGAAGGTGAACGATTCGGGATTGACCAGGCCCTGGCGCGCCGCGAAGAACGCCCCGGCCAGGCCCGCGAAGGTTGCGCCCAGCGTGAAGGCCGACAGCTTGATGCGGGTGGGGTTCAGGCCCAGCGAACGGCAGGCGATCTCGTCCTCGCGCAGCGCCTCCCAGGCGCGCCCCATCGGCATGCGGATCAGCCGGCTGGTGACGAACAGCGTCACGCCGACCAGCAGCAGCGCCAGCAGGTACAGGAAGATCACCATGTGCTCGCCGCTGTAGTCCAGGCCGAACAGGTCGTGGAAGGTGCGGGCGCCATCTTCGCCGGCGCTGCGGGTCATCGGGATGCCGAACACGGTCGGCTTCGGGATGCCATAGATGCCGTCCGGACCGCCGGTCAGGCTGGTCAGGTTGTTCAGCAGCTGGCGGATGATCTCGCCAAAGCCCAGCGTCACGATCGCCAGATAGTCGCCGCGCAGGCGCAGCACCGGAAAGCCGAGCAGGAAGCCGAACAGCGCGGCCATGCCGGCCGAGATCGGCAGGCATTCCCAGAACGACAGGCCGAAAGCCTGGTTCAGCAGCGCATAGGTGTAGCCGCCGACCGCGTAGAAGCCGACATAGCCGAGATCCAGCAGGCCGGCAAAGCCGACCACGATGTTCAGGCCCAGGCCCAGCATCACGTAGATCAGCGCCAGCGTGGCGACGTCGACCGCGCCGCGCGAGCCGAAGAACGGCCAGATCAGGCCGACCGCGAGCAGTACCCAGACCGCCGCGCGCTGCTGTCCCGGCGCAAGCGTCGGCAGCGCCGGCAGCTTGACCGCGGACGTGGTGCGGTGGATCAGCGGCTTGAACAGCTGGAACAGGAACACCGCGGCCACGGCGATCCAGACCGGGCGCCAGTGCGGTTCGAGCACCACGCGATAGCCTTCGAGCTTCAGTTGCAGGCCGAGGATGGGGATCGTCAGGATGGCGGTCAGCACCGCCGCCGAGACGGCGTTCTTCAGCGATTGCGTCATCGAAATGGAGGAGTTCATGGCGCGGTCCTCAGACTTTTTCCACGTCCGGCTTGCCGAGCAGGCCGGTGGGACGGAACAGCAGGATCAGCACCAGCAGGGCGAACGCGACCACGTCCTTGTACTCGGCCGGCATATACCCGGAGGCGAAGGTCTCGGCCAGGCCCAGCAGCACGCCGCCGAGCATCGCGCCCGGAATGCTGCCGATGCCGCCCAGCACCGCGGCCGTGAAGGCCTTGATGCCGGCCACGAAGCCGATGAAGGGGTTCAGCTTGCCGATGCTCAGGCCGATCAGCACGCCGCCCGCGGCGGCCAGCATCGCGCCCAGCACGAAGGTGAACGAGATCACGCGGTTGGTATCGATGCCCAGCAGATTGGCCATGCGCATGTCCTCGGCGCAGGCGCGGCAGGCGCGGCCCATGCGCGAGTGGCCGATGAACAGCGTCAGCGCGATCATCAGCACCAGCGTCACGCCGACGATCAGCAGGCGCGAATACGGCACGGTTACCGTGAAATCGCCGCCCATCTGGAGCTCGAGCGCGCCGCTGATCAGCACCGGCACCGACACGTCACGCGCGCCCTGGCCGATCTGCACGTAGTTCTGCAGGAAGATCGACATGCCGATCGCGGAGATCAGGGGCACCAGCCGCGGTCCGCCGCGCAGCGGCCGGTAGGCGACCCGCTCGACCGCGAAGCCGTACAGGCCGGTGACGATCACCGACACCAGCAGCGCGGCGCCGAGCACCAGCGGCAGCGGGTAGCCGGCCGCGACGCCGATGGCCGTCAGCGTCACCAGGCCCACATAGGCGCCGATCATGTAGATCTCGCCGTGGGCGAAATTGATCATGCCGATGATGCCGTAGACCATCGTGTAGCCGATGGCGATCAGCGCATAGATCGCACCCAGCGTCAGGCCGTTGACCAGCTGCTGGGTGAATTGAGGTAGGAATTCGTTCATGGGTACGTCCCGTCTGTACTGCACGTCGGCCGGGGGCGGGCGTGGTCGGCCCGCATCGGTGAAGCCGGCGTGCTGTCGCGGCGGGCCCCTGCCGCGCGGGCAGGGGCGCGATCGAAGCGGCCCGGGATATCAAAACGCCCCGTTCGGCGACGAACGGGGCGTTGGCACGGACCGCGCCGGGCGATCAGTTGGCGGCCGTCTTGGTGGCGTCCTTGTGCCAGGTGAAGACGACGAACTTGAACGACTTGAGGTCGCCCTGCGCGTCGTATTCCACCTTGCCGATCGGGGTCTGGAAGGCGTTCTTGTGCATGTACGCCGCGACCTTGGCCGGATCGGTGCTCTTGGCGCCCGCGATCGCGTCGGCAATGATCTTGACGCCCGCGTAGGCCGGCATCTGGAACGGACCGTTCGGATCGCGCTTCTTGTCGGCAAAGGCCTTGACCAGCGCCGCGTTGGCCGGATCGGCCGAGAAGTCGGCCGGCAGCGTGACCAGCATGCCTTCCGAGGACGGGCCGGCGATCGCGGTGACGTCCTTGTTGCCGACGCCTTCCGGTCCCATGAACGTCGCCTTGACGCCCTGCTCGCGCGCCTGGCGCAGCAGCAGGCCCATTTCCGGGTGATAGCCGCCGAAGTAGACGAAGTCCACGCCTTGCGACTTGAGCTTGGTGATCACGGCCGAGTAGTCCGAATCGCCGGCGTTGATGCCTTCGAACAGCACCACGGGGATCTTGGCCGCTTCCAGGTCCTTGCGCACCGAGGCGGCGATACCCTGGCCGTACGACTGCTTGTCGTGCAGCACGGCAACCTTCTTGGGCTTGACCTTGCCGATGATGTACTGCGCGGCGGCCGGACCCTGCTGGTCGTCGCGGCCGATCGTGCGGAAGATCATCTTGCGCTTCTTGCCTTCGGTCAGCTGCGGCGCGGTGGCCGACGGCGTGACCATCACGACGCCTTCGTTCTCGTAGATGTCGGCGGCCGGAATGGTCGAGCCCGAACAGACGTGGCCGATCACGTAGCGGATGCCCTGGCTGACGATCTTGTTGGCGACCGCGACGGCCTGCTTCGGTTCGCAGGCATCGTCCATCAGCACGACTTCGAGCTTGTTGCCGCCGGCGCCGCCGGCTGCGTTGATCTGCTCGATGGCGGTCAGCGCGCCCGCCTTGACCATGTCGCCGTACTGCGCGACCGAGCCGCTCATCGGACCCGCGATGGCGATCTTGACGGTTTCCGCTTGCGCGACGGCACCGAAGGTGACCAGCGCGGCGGCGAGAGAAAGGGAGGTAAGACGGGAATGCTTCATTGGGAGCTCCTCGATCGTGTTTGTTCGAATCATCCAGGCGCGGGCCTTGGACGTGCGCAAAATCGAAGAACTCCCCGGCGACTTTGACAGGCTGGTCGGGGCGCGCATGCACGACCGCGGCTCAGGCCTGAAAGGGCACTACATGACCACGTTCTTGTTATTGCGCAGGCCAATCGCCCGCCTGCCCTCCGCACCGGTGAGAACTGGGTAAGTCCGTTCGATGTCGGCCAGGTGGCGGCATTATAAGGTGAATCTACGGGCGGCCTATGCGCGCTGCACCAATCCGGCGCGGTTGTGGCTTCCGCGGAACACTCGGGTGCGCCGTGCCCCTGCCAATGGGGGGTAATGCGTGCTGGCGCACGGCTCAACGCCCTGCCGTCGCCATGCCGCGCGTGGCCAGCGCCAGCGCGCTGTGCCGGTGCCCGCCGCGCAGACTGGCCGAAATTTCGGCGGCGGCATGCTGGACCATCTCGGCGAAGGTGCGCACCTTCTGCGGCTTGAAGCGCTCCGCCGGCCCGGACAGGCCGACGGCGGCGAATACCTGGCCATGGCCGTCGACGATCGGCGCGGCGACGCCGTGGACGGACTCCCGCCATTCGCCGCGATTGACGGCATAACCCTGGCGCCGCACCTTCTCCATCTCCTGCAGGAAGCGCGCCGGCTCGACGATCGAGTTGGCCGTGGCGCCCTCCAGCGCGGTCGACATCCGCTGCAGCACGACGGTCGGCTGGAAAGCCAGCATGGCCTTGCCGGTCGCCACGCAGTGCGCCAGCGCGCGCCCGCCGATCTGCGTATAGGCGCGGACCGGATTGGGGCTGTCGATCTTGTGCACGTAGACGACCTCGCCGCGGTCGAGCACCGACAGGTGGACGCTTTCGCCGCTGTCGTTCATCAGCCGTTCCATCCATCCCTCGGCGTGACGGCGCAGATCGAGCCGCCCCAGCACCGCGGAGCCGAGTTCCCACAGCTTGATCGAGGCGCTGTAGGTCGCCGTGGCCTCGTCGCGAATCACGTAGCGCAGCTCGGTCAGCGCCTGCAGCAGCCGATGGACATTGCTCTTGGCCATGCCGAGCCGGTTGGCGATCTCGGTCAGCCCCAGCGGCCGGTCGCTATGGGCCAGCAGCTCGACGATGCCGAGACCTTTGATCAGGGTGTTGTTCATGGTTGCTGGTATGGCTGGGCGCTCACGCGAGTTTGCCCTCTCCCCCAGCCCCTCTCCCGCGCGCGGGAGAGGGGAGCGAAAACCGAGGGCGATGACGTCCGCAATCGGCTCCCCTCTCCCACTTGTGGGAGAGGGGTGGGGGAGAGGGCAGCCCGGGCAGCCGCCGCATCGATCGCCGTTCTCAAATACGGAACCATTGTCCCGTATTCCGGCACGTCCATATAATGCCTCGCATGCCCCGGCGCCCGCAACCGGCCGCCGGCGCGCCTTCTGCCCTTCTGCGCCCACCGCCATCCCATCGCTGCCCTAGTCATGCCCGATCTGAACGAGAAGGATCTGCCGCTCGCCGGCGTCAAGGTATTGGAGTTCTGCACCGTCGCCGCCGGGCCGTTCTGCGGCATGCTGCTGGCCGACATGGGGGCCGACGTCGTCAAGGTCGAGCCGCCCGACGGCGATACGCTGCGGCAATGGCCGCCGATTTCAGCCGGCTTTTCCGAGAACTTCGCCTCGCTGAACCGCAACAAGCGCTCGGTCGTGCTGAACCTGAAGCAGCCGGAAGACGTCGCGCTGGCGCGCCGGCTGATGCTCGAGGCCGATGTGGTGGTGGAGAACAACCGGCCCGGCGTGATGGATCGCCTGGGGCTGGGCTATGCGAGCCTGCGCGACGCGCATCCGCGCCTGGTCTATTGCTCGGTGTCGGCCTACGGCCAGAGCGGACCGCGTGCGACCGAGGGCGGTTTCGACCTGACCATCCAGGCCGCCGCCGGCGTGATGAGCGTGACCGGCGAGCCGGACGGCGCGCCGGTCAAATGCGGCGTGCCGCTCGCCGACTTCGCCTCCGGCCTGTACGGCGCCTTTGCCATCGCCAGCGCGCTGGCCCACGTGCGCGCCGGCGGCGCCGGCATGCATATCGATGTGCCGATGTACGGCTGCACGCTGGGCATCGCCGCGCTGCAGACCAGCGAGTACTTCGGCACCGGCCGCAGCCCGGCCAAGCTCGGCTCGGCGCATCCGCGCAACGCGCCGTACCAGGCGTTCCAGGCCGCCGACGGCTACTTCGCGATCGCGGCCGGCAATCAGAAGCTGTGGCTCGAGGTCGTGCGCGTGGTCGAGATGCCCGAACTGGCCGACGACCTGCGCTTTGCCACCACGCGCGATCGCGCCGCCAACCAGACCGCGTTGAAGGACCTGCTGGAGCAGCGCTTTGCCCGCGCCGGGGTCGATCACTGGATCGCCGCCTTTCAGGCCGCTGGCGTGCCGCACGCGCGCATCAACGACTATGCCGCCGCGCTGCAGGACCCGCAGGTCGAACATATGGAGTGGGTGCGTCCGCTGACGCTGCCGGGCGGCGTGGCGACGCGCACCTTCGTCTCGCCGCTGCGCCTGGACGGCATGGGTTTGCCGGTGCGCCGGCCCCCGCCCGCGCTGGGCGAGCATACCGAGACGATTCGCGCCGCCCATGCCGGAGGCGCCGAGCAGGAGTACGAGCAAACGCAGGAGCAAACGCCATGAGCCGCACCATCGAACCGCTGCGGACCTTCGTCGCCGGCGTCACGTCGCTGATCGAGGGAGGGAACCGCGACGAAGCCGCCTTGCTCGAAGGCACCCGCCCCTTGCTGCAGGCGCTGGTCGCCCGCGATGACTGGCTGCCCGACGAACTGGCGCAGCCGCATCCGACCTATTACCAGCAATACCTGCTGTACGGCGATCCGCTCGATCGCTTCTCGGTGGTCAGCTTCGTCTGGGGGCCGGGACAGCAGACGCCGGTGCACGACCACACGGTGTGGGGCTGGATCGGCGTGCTGCGCGGCGCGGAGATCGACATCCGCTATCGCCGCGATGACGAAGGCATCCATCAGGACGGCGAGGAAACCCGGCTCGAGGCCGGACAGGTGGCGGCGGTCTCCCCCTCGCTGGGCGACATCCACCGCGTACGCAACGCCTTTGACGATCGCGTCTCGGTCAGCGTCCACCTGTACGGCGGCAACATCGGCCGCATCCGCCGCCATGTCTTCGATCCGGCGACGGGCGCGCCGAAGGAATTCGTCTCGGGCTACGTCAATCGCTTCGCGCCGAATCTGTGGGCGGCCCCGGATGTCTGACAGCGCATCGACCGTGGCCGTCACTACCGAGCCGGTGCTGCTGATCGACCGGCAAGGCGATATCGCGCGGCTGACGCTGAACCGTCCGCAACGCGGCAATGCCTTGTCCTCCGAACTCGTGCAGGCGCTGCACGATGCGGTGCTGGCGTGCCGTCGCGACGGCACGCGGCTGCTCGTGATCGAAGGCGCGGGCAAGCACTTCTGCACCGGCTTCGATCTGGGCGACCTCGACAGCGAGACCGACGACACGCTGCTGGCCCGCTTCGTCCGTGTCGAACTGATGCTGCAGGCCATCTACACGGCGCCGTTCACCACCGTCGCGCGCGTCCATGGCCGTGCCACGGGCGCCGGCGCCGACCTGGCCGCGGCATGCGAACAATGCTGGGTCGCCGACGACAGCCGCTTCGCCTTCCCTGGCGCGGCCTTCGGACTGGTGTTGGGCACCGCGCGGCTTGCCGCCCGCGTGGGTCCGACGCTGGCGCGCCAATGGATCGGCGCCGGCGCAACCGTCGATGCCGACACGGCGCTCGCTGCCGGTCTGGCCTGTCGGCACTTCGAGGCGGACGAACACGGCAAGCCCGACACCGCGCTCGAGGCATTGGCCCGTCAGGCGCGCCGGCTCGACAGCGATACGCAGGCCGCGATCCATGCCGCCTCGCGCGTCGACGGCGACGAACTCGCCAGGCAGCTCGCCGCGCTGGTCCAATCGGCGGCGCGGCCGGGCCTGCGCGAGCGCATCCGCGCGTATCGCGAGACGTCGGCGCGCTAGGCGTTGCGCGGCCGCGCGGCCGCGAGCGCGGGAAAGATGTCGACGAAGCGATCGCGCGCCGGATGGTCCGGCGCGGCCTTCCACACGCAATAGACCTCCGACGGCACCGTGCTGTGCTTCAGCGGCCGGAACGCGGCGCCGGCCAGCGCCGAATGCCGCAAGGCCGCCGGCACCACCGCCACGCCCATCCCCTGCGAGACCAGCGACACCACCGACAGCCAGTGACGGACCTCGTGCCGGATCTGCGGATAGAAGCCCTCGGCCGCGCACATGTCGACGATGCGCGCGTAGTAGTCGGGCGAGGCCTTGCGCGAGAACAGCACGAAGGGCTCGCCGCGCAGTTCGGTCAGCGCGACGGTGCGGCGGGTGACTAACCGATGGTCTGCCGGCATGCAGCAGACGAAGGGCTCGCTGTGGATCAGCCGCGCGGCCAGTTCGTCCGGCACACGGCTGGTATGGATGAAGCCGACGTCGAGCTGCCCGTGCAGCAGCGCCTCGATCTGTTCCTGGGAATTGAGCTCGGTCAGCGCGATCTGGATGCCGGGCTGATCGGCCTCGAACTGCTGCAGCTTCTGCGGCAGGCCCCGATACAGCATCGACCCGACGAAGCCCACGCGCAGCCTGCCGACGGCCCCGGCTTCGATCTGCCGCGCCAGCAGCCGCGCCTCTTCGGCCTGCGCCAGCAGCGCGGTGGCCGATTCGCGAAAGGCTCGGCCAGCCGCGGTCAGACGTACCCCCTTGCTGTCGCGCTCGAACAGACGGGCGCCGACCGAGGCCTCGAGCTGCTGGATGTTCAGCGACAGCGGCGGCTGCGAGATCGACAGGCGGCGCGCGGCCCGGCCGAAATGCAGCTCGTCGGCCAGCACGAGGAAATAGCGCAGATGGCGAAACTCCATGACGGGGGCGGCGTGCGATGACGCCTCGGTGGCGGTTGGATGAAGGGTCGGAAAGCGGGCCTCATTCTATGCCCTACAGTTTGCCCGCGGCATGCCGTTATCCCTTCGATGTGCCGGCTGAACAGGTAGCGCAGCAGCAGTGCCGGCTGCGCCGACGGCGAACACAAGGCCCCCGTGACGCTCCATGACCACTACCAGACCCTAGGCGTTGCCCCGACGGCCACGGCGGACGAGATCCGGCAGGCGTATCGGCGGCTGGCCATGCGCTGGCATCCGGACCGCAATCCGGACGATCCGCAGGGCGCGGAAGAGCGGTTCAAGCGGTTGCAGCATGCGTTTGCGGTGCTCAAGGATGCCGGCCGCCGGATGGCCTACGATGCCGAGCGCGCCGCGCCGCAGGGCAAATCGGCCAACGGGGCGGGTAATGGCGCCGGCAACGGCAGGGGCGCCGGTGGCCCGCGTCCCGCACGCGAAGCCTGGCCCCATGGCGGCCCGCGGCGCCACGGGCCGGGCAAGACGGGCGTCGACTATCTGTGCGAGACCAGCATCGCGCTGGAAACCGCCGTGCTGGGCGGCATGGCATCGACCCGGGTCAGGATGACGGTCGATTGCCTGCACTGCGATGCGCGCGGCATCCGCATGATGGCCTGCAAGCCGTGCGGCGGCACCGGACAGGTGCGACGCGGCCTGTTCAACGCGTATGGCACCTGCGAGCGCTGCGCCGGCCGGGGCGTCGAGCCGGCCGCTTGCGATGCCTGCGGCGGCACCGGCAAGGTCCGCGTCGACAAGGCGCTGCGGGTGCAGATCAAACCTGGCGTGATCGACGGCACGGTGCTGCGGGCCCGTGGCATGGGCGGCGCCGGCATCGACGGCGGTCCCAACGGCAATCTGCTGTGCAAGGTCCGCGTGCGCAAGGACCGCGTGTTCGGCGTCGACGGGCTGGACCTGACGCGCGAACTGAAGATCGACTTCGTGCTGGCTTGCCTCGGCGGCCGCGTGCCGGTGGTGCGCTTTCGCAAGACGGTGATGGCCGAGATTCCGGCGATGACGCGCAGCGGTACCGTGATCCGCGTACGCGGCATGGGCCTGCACGATCGCGCCAGGCAAAAGACCGGCGACCTGCTGTTGACGGTCGCCATCGACCTGCCGTCGCGGCTGCGCACGCTGACCGAGTCGCAGCAGACGCTGCTGCGCGAGCTCGGCCGCGGCGCCGGCGAATGAATCGAAGGAGCCCGATGAACCTTACTGGTTCTTCATCGCCTCGGCCAGCCGCTGAATGATCGCCCCCTCGGTCTTGAAGGCCTTCTGCGCATAGGCGGTGTACTGCTCGGGGCCCATGTAGTTGGTCGACATGCCGTATTGCTGCGTCACGGCCAGCAACTTCGGATCCTTCAACGCATTGCGGAACGCCGTATCGAGCTTCTTGACGACTTCGGGCTTCATGCCGGCGGGGCCGACGATGCCGAACGGCGAATTCGACCAGACCGGATAGCCGATCTCTTTCAGCGTCGGCGCATCGGGGAAGTCCGGCGCGCGCTTTTCCGACAGCACCGCCAGCACGCGCAACTGACCGTTCTTCACATAGGGCAGCAGCGTGTTGGTCAGCATCGCCACGTCGCACTGGCCGCCCAGCAGCGAGGTGATGGCCTCGGCGTCGCCCTTGTACGGGACATGCGTCCAGTTCGATTGCGTGATGCGTGCCAGTTCCGAAATCGTCAGATGCTGGCTGCCGTAGATGCCGGTGGTGCCGTAGCTGATGCCGCGGCTCGATGCCTTGGCCTCGGCCACCAGCTCCTGCATGGTCTTCCACTTGGCGTCGGTACGGACCGCGACCGCGAAGTTGTAGTCCGCGATCATCGAGATATAGGTCAGGTCCTTCAGCGGGTCGTAGCGCATCTTCTGCACGTGCGGCAGACGGAAGATCACCACCGGCGCCATCGTCAGCGTATAGCCGTCCGGCTCGCTGGTCGCCATCTGCGTCGCGCCGAGCGTGCCGCTGACCCCCGGCTTGTTCTCGACGATGATCGTTTGGCCGAGCTCGCGTCCGGCCGCATCGGCCAGCGCCCGGCCGATCTGATCGGTGATGCCGCCGGCCCCGTAGGGCACGATCAGCTTGAGCGGACGGGTGGGAAAGTCCTCGGCGTGCAGGCGTCCGACCGGCAGGCCGGCCACGCCCGCCGCCCATGCCGCGCCGGCGAGGCGCAGGATCTGGCGTCGTTGCATCGTTGTCTCCTTTGTATGCTTGTCGAATCGACGGCCAGGCTGTCCCGCCCGGCTCGGCACGGCGCTGCGCCGTGGCGGGACAGTATGCAACGCGTTGCGGTTCGGTGGTGGGGGAGGGCGGGTATTTCCCTACCGGCTGCCCCGTACCACGCTACCCAATCATCATCGAATTGGGCGCTAGTTATCTCCACCCGGCTGTGCATAGGTAATCGAAAGGGGCCGGAATTGAGTCGAATACGATTGTCGAAATATTGTCGCAAGGAGAAAAGATGCGATCGGGCGGCGAAGGATCCATTTCAGAGTTGTTCGACAAATCCGAGGAATTCGAGCAAGCCATTGCATCGCAAGGAGAAGCTGAGGCTTTGCGGCATTTGTCTAGAGGGAGGCCGGTGTACTACGCGATCGACCAGTTTCCCGGACTACTCGTTCAAAGGGCTTCCGACGGGAGCGAAGCACTAGTGCGCGTGGATTCCGAAGGGCGCATTGTCTTTGTGCGGCTGCTGTGACGGAGAAGATTTCACCCCTTACACATAGAGGACGCACCGGTTCAATACAGAAAACATATCGTCCAAGCCATTCTTAGTATTGGACGCAAATCGTCGTTTCCTCGAACATTCCATCATCCATCGAGCCCTGTCCGGGCCGGATCGACAAGTTGGAAGAGGAGACAAGCATGCCGACCAGCGCCGTCCGTCAGGACGTTTCATCGCAACCTGCCGCCGCGGCGACGCCAGCCGTGCATCCGGTGCCGGACCAGCATGGCGTCAACCTGTTCGCCAGCGATCCGGACCTGCGCGCGTTGTTGCCGCTGTATCTGCCTGCGGACCTTTACCAGCACCTGCTGCCGCATCTGGACCGTATGGGCGCCCTGGCTGGCGGCGTGCTCGATGAACTGGCCAACACCGCCGACCACCATCCGCCGACGCTGACGCATCGCACGCGTACCGGCATCGATGCGCAGCGCATCGACAAGCATCCCGCCTATGTCGAACTCGAACGTGTGGCCTTTGCCGAGTTCGGCCTGGCCGCGGTATCGCATCGCGGCGGCGTGCTGGGCTGGCCGCAGCCGATGCCGGCGGCGGCCAAGTACGCGCTGACCTATCTGTTCGTGCAGGCCGAGTTCGGCCTGTGCTGCCCGCTGTCGATGACCGACTCGTTGACGCGCACGCTGCGCAAGTTCGGCGATCCGGCGCTGGTCGAGCGCTTCCTGCCGAACCTGACCACGCAGGTGTTCGAGGACCTGTATCAGGGCGCGATGTTCATGACCGAACAGGGCGCGGGCTCCGATGTGGCCGCGACCGCCACGCGTGCGATTCCCGATCCCGACGCGCAAGGCGGCTGGCGCCTGACCGGCGACAAGTGGTTCTGCTCGAATCCCGACGCCGAGCTGGCGATGGTGCTGGCGCGACCCGATGGTGCGCCGGAGGGCATCAAGGGCGTGTCGCTGTTCCTGCTGCCGCGCCGCCTTGCCGATGGCAGCCCGAACCACTATCGCATCATCCGCTTGAAGGACAAGCTGGGCACGCGTTCGATGGCGAGCGGCGAGATCCGTCTCGAAGGCGCGCACGCATGGCTGGTCGGCGAGCCTGGCCGCGGCTTCGTGCAAATGGCCGACATGATCAACAACTCGCGGTTGTCCAACGGCGTGCGCGCCGCCGGGCTGATGCGCCGGGCGTTGTCTGAAGGGCTGTTTATCGCGCGCGAACGGCGCGCTTTCGGCAAGCGCCTGATCGACATGCCGCTGATGCGGCGCCAGCTGCTGAAGCTGACGCTGCCGACCGAACAGGCCCGCACGATGGTGTTCCAGACCGCCGAGGCGCTGCGCCGCGCCGATGCGGGCGAGGCCGACGCCTATCCGCTGATGCGCATCCTGACGCCGCTGATCAAGTTCCGCGCCTGCCGCGACGCGCGCAAGGTCACCGGGGATGCGATGGAGATGCGCGGCGGCTGCGGCTACATCGAGGAGTGGAGCGATCCGCGGCTGGTGCGCGACGCCCACCTCGGTTCGATCTGGGAAGGCACCAGCAATATCGTCGCGCTGGACGTGCTGCGCGCGATCCGGCGCGAGGGCGCCCTGCCGGTGCTGCGGGCCCATCTGCAAGCGCTGCTGGCGCAGACGCCGATGCATGCCGACGCGCGCGCGGCGTTCGACACTGCGCTCGAGCGCGCGTGCAAGCTGGCCGGCGAAGCCGCGCAAGCCGAGGCCGCAGGCGATGTGCTCGCGCGCCAGGCCGCGTCCGCGCTGTACCACGTCGCCAGTGCGGCCGCGATGGCGTGGGAGGCCGGCCGCATCGGCTCGGTCCGCCGCATGCGCCTGGCTCAGCTGGTGCTGATCCACCGCGTGCTGCCGCGCGATCCGCTCGCCGGTGATGTCGAGCCAGATTGGCTGGCCGACACCGTGGCGCCGGCGGCCGAAGGCGCCGTGCAGCCGGCCGGTGCGGTCGATCAGATCGATCTGTTCTGAAAGACGCGCGGACCGTCGATCTGCCCGTCGCGAGGCGCGCTGCCTCGCGACCCATCCCCCAACGCAACAACGAACCCAACAAGCGCCCGGGACGATGAATCCCGATGGCGCATGGCCCGACAAGGAGACATGAGATGACCGCCTGGCAACGACTCGCGGCGATCGCCGCCGCTTCCACGCTGACGCTGTGCGCCGGCATCGCGCCGGCCTTCGCGCAGAAGGACTACCCATCCAAGCCGATCATGATGGTGGTGACCTACCCGCCGGGCGGCCCGACCGACGCGATGGCCCGCACGCTGGCCGCCTCGCTGAAGAACACGCTGGGCCAGCCGGTGGTGGTGGAGAACCGCGCGGGCGCTGGAGGCAATATCGGCGCAGAGGCCGTCGCTCGCGCCGAGCCCGATGGCTACACGCTGATGTTCGGTACCTCGGCGCCGTTGGCGATCAACGTCAGCCTCTATCGCAAGATCAACTACGACCCGGTCAAGAGCTTCACGCCGGTGATCCAGATCGGCCATCTGCCCAACGTGCTGGTCGTCAATCCGTCGGTGCCGGCGAAGAACGTCACCGAGCTGATCGCTTATGCCAAGGCCAATCCGGGCAAGCTCACCTATGCCTCGTCGGGCAACGGCGCGTCGTCACACCTGGCGGGCGTGCTGTTCAACAATCTGGCCGGCACCGACTTTCAGCACATTCCGTACAAGGGCACCGGCCCGGCGCTGAACGATCTGCTGGGCGGCCAGGTCAGCATGACCTTCACCGACGTGCTGACGGCGCTGCCCTTCATCAAGAGCGGCAAGCTGCGCGCGCTGGGCGTGACCACCAGCGAACGCTCGCAGGCATTGCCCGATGTGCCGACCGTCGCGGAGCAGGGCGTCGCCGGCTTCGACGTGTCCGTATTCTTCGGCGTGGTGGCGCCGGCCGGCACGCCGAAGGAAGTCATCGGCAAGCTCAATGCCGCCTTCGCGGACGCGCTGAAGCAGCCGGAGGTCCGCAAGACGCTGCAGGGACAGGGGCTGGAGTTCGCGCCGTCGACCAGGCCCGAGCAACTGGGCGGCTTCATCAAGGCCGAGGTCGGCAAGTGGCGGGCGGTAGTGCAGAAGTCCGGCGCGCAGCTCGACTGATCCGCATCGACGACAACGCCGACGATGGCAACCAGCAAGGGAATCCGATGACGCAAGCAAGCAACGGCGCGCTCGCCGGCATCCGGGTGGTCGACCTGTCGCGCATCCTGGGCGGCCCCTACTGCGGGCAGATCCTTGGCGACCACGGCGCCGATGTGCTGAAGATCGAACCGCCGCAGGGCGACGACACCCGGACCTGGGGCCCGCCGTTCAAGGACGGCGTGGCGTCCTACTACTTTGGCCTGAACCGCAACAAGCGCGTGATGCGGCTCGATCTGACGGAGCCGGCCCAGCGCGACGTACTGCTCGCGCTGCTGGCCGATGCCGACGTGCTCGTCGAGAACTTCAAGACGGGCACCATGGAGAAATGGGGCCTGGGCTACGACGCGCTGTCGGAACGCTTTCCTCGCCTGGTGCATTGCCGCGTATCGGGCTTCGGCGCCGACGGTCCGCTGGGCGGCCTGCCCGGCTACGATGCCGCGATCCAGGCGATGGCGGGCATCATGAGCATCAACGGCGAAGCGGACGGCGAAGCGCTGCGCGTCGGCTTGCCGGTGGTGGACATGGTGACCGGCCTGAACGCCGCGCTCGGCGTGCTGCTCGCCTTGCAGGAGCGCGAGCGCAGCGGTCGCGGCCAGTTCGTCGAGGCGGCGCTGTACGACTCCGGCCTGTCGCTGCTGCATCCGCACGCCGCCAACTGGTTCCTAAGCGGAAAGGCGCCGCAGCGCACCGGCAACGCGCATCCGAACATCTATCCGTACGACACCGTGGCCACCGCCACCGATCCGATCTTTCTCGCGGTCGGCAACGACCGGCAGTTCCGCATCCTGTGCGAGCACCTTGGCGTGGCGGCATTGGCTGACGACGAGCGCTATGCGAGGGCCGGGGCACGCTCGGTCAATCGGTCCGCGCTGAAGGCCGAGCTGGAGGCGCAGATGAGCACGCGCGACGGCAAGGCGCTGGCCGACGCGCTGGTCCAGGCAGGCGTGCCGTGCGCTCCGGTGCTGTCCGTCCCCGATGCGTTGCAGCATCCGCACACCGCCCATCGCGAGATGGTCGTCGAAATGGAAGGCGGCTATCGCGGACTGGGCGCACCGGTGAAGCTGTCGCGCACGCCGGCGAGCTACCGCTTCGCACCATTGGCCGAGGGCGACGCCTTCCTACCCCGGGAGGGGGAGGGCTAGGCGCTGTCCACTTTGGACATCGAGGTTCTTGCACTATCGTATCGAGACGCATTCCGAGCGCGAGGCTGCCCGACCAGGCGCAGACATGACCGCCGGTGCCAATCGCGGCTGCCAATCGCCGCGGCCAATCGATTCCCAAGGAGACCACCATGTCCTATGTCGACGGATTCGTCATTGCCGTGCCCACCGCCAACCGCGAGGCCTACCGCGAAATGGCGCAGAAGGCCGCGCAGGTGTTCAAGGAATACGGCGCCCTGAGGGTGTTCGAATGCTGGGGCGACGATGTGCCCGAAGGCAAGGTCACGTCGTTCACGATGGCGGTTCAGCGCAAGGACGACGAGTCCGTGGTGTTCTCCTGGATCGAGTGGCCGTCGCGCGAGAAGCGGGACGAGGGCATGAAGGCGTCGATGGCCGATCCGCGGCTGGCGGAGGACATGAAGAACATGCCATTCGACGCGCAACGGATGATCTACGGCGGCTTCGAGACGATTGTCCAGGCCTGAAGCAGTTGGGGCGCGCGCTGGCACAGCATCTGAAGCACGGGCCATTCGCCATCATGCGAATGGCCCGTTCCCGATGCGCTCATCTGCCGAGCAGGCGGTTGAGCTTCGCGTCCATTTGGTCCAAACGCCTGTCCATCGCCCCAAGCCGGCCGTCGATCGCATCGAGTCTGGATTCGATGCGATCGAGCGACCGGTCAATGGCGTCGAGCCGATTGGTCAGGCGCTTGTCCATTTCAACCAATTCGGCACGCAGCGGCGCCATACCTTTGTCCACCTGGACCCGCATGGTTGAACTTTGGTAGCTGATCAGCGAAATGACCAGGGCGATCCCGCTGGCCACGGACGCGAACATGCCCCACGGTCGAACGCCTTCCATTGTCTGGCGGCGGATCAGCGGGATTGCCTCCTCCCGCGACAGCGGCTTTCCGCGACGAGGGAATGTTTTCGGGCGTTGAGAGGGGATAAGCATGATTCGGGTTCTGCGCCGTTCGGTTTGCGATGCGGCACTATCCCACCGCACGATTTGCCCGGCTTTCGCTTTTTCCCGATGTCCATCGAAGAGCGTGCACATGGCAACCGCCACGCGCACTTTGTTTCGTCGGTCTCTAACCTGCGATCACCCCGGAATCATCCCCGTCAACCAATACGCCTGCACCATCGTGATGATCCCGACGATCACCGCGAACAGCAAGCTGTGCTTGACGGTGAAGCGGAACAGCTCGGATTCGCGGCCGACCAGTCCGGTCGCCGCGCATGCCACCGCGATGGACTGCGGCGAGATCA
The DNA here is from genome assembly GCF_017598945.1 of Cupriavidus gilardii. GTDB lineage: Bacteria > Pseudomonadota > Gammaproteobacteria > Burkholderiales > Burkholderiaceae > Cupriavidus > Cupriavidus gilardii_E. The sequence goes on along the minus strand of NZ_JAGFTW010000045.1, from coordinate 111,374 downwards.
TCTTGCCGGTCACGCCGCCGGTGGTATTGGCGGCGACCAGCAGCGTGTCCGAGACGCCGATCTGATGCGCGGTCGTGCTCTGCAGCGAGCAGAACAGCGCGTTCGACGAAGTATCGGAGCCGGTCAGGAACACGCCCAGCCAGCCGAGGAACGGCGAGAAGAACGGGAAGGCCGCGCCGGTGCCGGCGAGCAGCAGGGCCAGCGTCGACGACATGCCCGAGTAGTTCGCGACGAAGGCGAAGGCCAGCACCAGTCCGATCGACAGGATCGGGCGGCGCAGTTCCAGCAGCGTCTCGCCGAAGGTGGCCAGCAGCGCGCGCGGGGACAGGCGCAGCAGCATCGCCGAGATCAGCGCGGTCAGCAGGATCGCGGTGCCGACCGCGGACAGCAGGTCGATCTTCAGCACGGCCTCGTAGGCCTTCGGCGCGGCGACGATCGGGGCGGTCTTGACGACCAGCTGGTCCAGCCACGGCACCGGGAACTTCAGGACCGTGCCGGCCAGTGCGCCGCCGGAGGCGAACATTGCCTTGAACGGTTGCAGGCTCCACACCGTGACGATCGCGGTCAGGATGCCGAACGGCGCCCACGCGCGCACGGTCTGCGCAAGCGTATACGGCGAGGGCTTGCGCGCGTTGCGCTGGCTGGCCGTGCCGATCGCAGGAAAACCGCCCATATCGCCGAAGCCGCCAAGCGCCGCGGCGCCGCCGTGGCCGGCGCGCAGCGATGCGCCGGCTGAGTGTGCGGCGCTGCGCGGTTCCCATACCTTCAGGAACGCCGACAGCGAGACCAGGCTGACCAGCGCCGACGTGATATCCGGCAGCTCCGGGCCGATATGGTTGGCGGTGAAGTACTGCGTCACGGCAAAGCTGCCGCCGGTGATCAGCGCGGCCGGCCAGGTTTCGCGTACGCCCTTGACGCCGTCCATCATGAACACCAGCCAGAACGGCACCGCCAGCGACAGCAGCGGCAATTGCCGGCCGGCCATCGCGCCGATATGGAACGGATCGATGCCGGTGACCTGCCCGGCCACGATGATCGGGATACCCATCGCGCCGAACGCGACCGGCGCGGTATTGGCGATCAGGCACAGGCCGGCCGCATAGAGCGGATTGAAGCCCAGTCCCACCAGCAGCGCCGCGGTGATCGCCACCGGCGCGCCGAAACCGGCCGCGCCCTCGAGGAAGGCGCCGAAGGCGAAGCCGATCAGCAGCACCTGCAGCCGCTGGTCGTCGGTGATCGCCAGCACCGAGGCGCGGATCACGTCGAACTGGCCGGTCTTGACGACGATCTTGTACAGGAACACCGCGGTGACGATGATCCAGGCGATCGGCCACAGGCCGTACAGAAAGCCGTAGCCCGCCGAGGCGAGCGCCTGCGGCACCGGCATGCCATAGCCGGCGATCGCCACGGCCAGCGCGAGCGCCAGCGTGATGGCCGCGGCCACATGGCCCTTCATGCGCAGCACTGCCAGCGCGACGAAAAAGAACAGGATAGGAATGGCGGCGGCCAGCGAGGACAGCCACAGGCTGCCCAGCGGCGTATAGACCTGTTGCCAGGTTTGCATATCGGTCTCCTCCGAGGGATGCGAGTCGAGAAAGGGAAAAGGGGGAAAAAGTCGTGGCCGGCGAAGCGGTGCGAGACCGCTTCGTCGACGGCAACCGGCACGGCAAGCGCCTGGCTTACTCGGGCTGTCCGCGCTCGCGCAGCAGGTCGGCCAGGCTGCGCGGGGCAGGCCGCAGCGGTTCGCGGTGGTCGGTCCACCCCATCTGCCGCGCCGGCGTGAAGGCGCGCAGCCGCGTCGCGGCCCAGCGGAACAGCCGGTAGAGGCGCGGATGCGCGAACGCGCCGCGCCAGAAGCGCCAGATCAGCTGTTCGCCGCGGCTGTAGCGCGCGCCCTGGCCGCGCAGCGGATGCGGTACCGCCTCGTCGGGATCGCGATTGGCCTCGGTGCGCAGCCGGATCAGCAACTGCGGAATCGGAATCCGCACGGGGCAGACCTCGCCGCAGGCCCCGCACAGGCTCGAGGCAGTCGGCAGATCGGCGGTAGCGTCCAGCCCCAGCAGATGCGGCGAGATGATCTTGCCGATCGGGCCCGGATAGGTGGTGCCGTAGGCGTGCCCGCCGATGCGGGTATAGACCGGGCAGTGATTCATGCAGGCGCCGCAGCGGATGCACTGCAGCGTCGCGCGCAGTTGCGTGTCGGCGTAGGCCTGGGTGCGGCCGTTGTCGAGCAGTACCACGTGCATCTCGCGCGGACCGTCGAGTTCGCCGGCGCGGCGGGGCCCGGTGATCAGGTTGAAGTAGGTCGTGATCGCCTGCCCGGTGGCCGAGCGGGTCAGCAGCGTGGCCAGCGGCACGATATGGTCCAGGCTCGCCACCACCTTCTCGATGCCCATGATGGCGATATGCACCCGCGGCACCGTGGTCGACAGCCGGCCATTGCCCTCGTTCTCCACCAGCCACAGCGTGCCGGTGTCCGCGGCGGCGAAGTTGACGCCGGACAGGCCGATATCGGCATCGACAAAGGCCTGCCGCAGCGCGCGGCGGCCCGCCTGGATCAGCGTGTCGACGTCCTCGGTGTAGGGCGTGTCGGGGATATGCTGCTCGAACAGCGCGCCGATATCGCCGCGCGTCTTGTGGATCGCGGGCATCACGATATGCGAAGGCCCCTCGCCGGCCAGCTGGACGATGTACTCGCCCATATCGGATTCGAGGCTGCGGATGCCGCGATCGGCCAGGTAATGGTTCAGCGCGATTTCCTCGCTGGCCATCGACTTGCCCTTGATCACGCTGCGCGCGCCGTGGCGCTCGGCAATGGCCGCGATGATCGCGTTGGCCTCGTCGGGCGTCTGCGCCCAATGGACCTGCACGCCGGCTTCGGTCAGCTTCGCTTCCAGCTGCTCCAGCAGCTCGGGCAGATGCGCCAGCGCGTGCTGGCGCACCGCCTCGCCCAGATCGCGCAGCGCCTGCAGTTCGTCGCCGTCGGGAAACTGGATCGCGCGCTTGTTCTGCAGGAAGTCCATCGCGCCGCGGAAGCTGCTGCGCAGCTTGGCGTCGTCGAGCGCGGCGCGTGCCCGCGCCTTGAAATCGGCCGCCGGCACGAAATGCATCGGGGTCGCGCTCATGCGGATTCTCCTGCTGCGCGAGGCGACGAGGCATTCGCATCGCCGCCTCGCTCGACGATCAACACCCACAGCCGGCGCGGTCCATGCGCGCCGTAGGCCAGCGTCTGCTGGATGTCGGAGGTCTTGGACGGACCGGAGACCAGCACCAGATTGGTGGGCATGCCGGCCTGCCAGCGCTCGGTGCGCATGGCGGCGTGCAGGTCGGCGTGCAGGGTGTCGGCGTAGACCAGCGCCACATGCAGCGGCGGGACCAGCGAGACGGTGCGCGGGGCGCGTGCATCGGGGACGATCACCAGCGTGCCGGTGCCGGCGATGCCGGAGCGCGCCACCGTGAAGCCGGCGTCGACGGTGTCGAACAGCTCTTGCTTCCAGTCCTCGATCGGACGCTGGTAGCCGAGGGCTTCGACGCTCGAAGGCAGGCAGCGGGCCAGCGCGGCGCCCTCGGCGCCTTCCGGATCGAACAGCAGACGGCGCACACCCTCGGCGGCCAGACGTTCGGCGAGCAGCGCGGGCCAGGCCGCCTCGTCGGTGCGCCGGACTTCGGCATGCGCGCCCTGCAAGGCGTTGTGCATCTGCTCGGCGAGGGCGATGGCGTTGGCTGCGGGCTGCATCGCCCGGCGACCGTCGAAATGCGCATCGATGCGACGGCTCAGTGTTGCCGCGGTAGCGCCGCCGCCGTCGGCGGGTACGGCGGCGCGCAGCCGTTCGAGAATGCGCGTGCGGGCGTTGTCGGCAATCATCGCTGCTTCTCCGTGGCGGCGAGACGGCGCCACAGGAATGTGGCCATGTGCTCGACCTTGAGCCCGAGCGCCTGCCGGCGCGCCGCGTGGCCGATATTGAGCAGGCAGCCGCAATCGGCCGATACCAGCGTGTCGCATCCGGTGGCACAGGCGGAGGCGACCTTGTCCTGCACCATCGCGCCGGAGATGTCCGGATGCTTCAGCGAGAAGGTGCCGCCGAACCCGCAGCACTCGGATTCGCGCTCGTGTTCCAGCCGTGTGACACCGGGCAACGCGTCGATCAGTTCGACGCCGTGAACGCGCGTGCCCATCTCGCGGCGGGCCGCGCACGAGGTATGCAGCACGACGGTTTCTGGCTTCGCCGACGTCGGCGTCGGGGCGTCGGGAAAACGAACCTTCAAGACGCGCAGCAGGAATTCGCTCAGTTCGAACACGCGCTCGGACAGGGCCTGCGCCTTGGCGGCAGCCTCGGCATCGTCCTCGAACAGCCTGGGCCAGTGATGGCGCATCATGCCGGCGCAGGAGCCGGAGGGCACCACGATCGGCCAGGGCTGCGCGAACAGATCGAGCTGCGCACGCGCGACGGCGCGGGCCTGCTCGGGGTTGCCGCTGCTGTAGGCCGGCTGGCCGCAGCAGCTCTGCCCGCGCGGGAAATGCACGGTGAGCCCTTCGCGTTCGAGCAGGCGGACGGCGTCCAGGCCGGCTTCCGGCACGAACAGGTCGACCAGGCAGGTGGCGAACAGGTACACCTCGGCGGGTGCCGTGGGGTATTGCCTCGGATTCATGTCTCGCTCCGGAGATGGCCCGCCTGCAATGGCGGACTCGGTGGCATGCGCGTGCTGTCGGCACTTGATTGGCGCTCGACGGGCCTCGACGGGCGCGCGGTTGGCGGCATAATTCCCGCTGCGGCGGCAAGGTTCAAATTGGTTGGACCAGTTGGCGGACGGCATGGCGAAGGGAGACGACGATGGCGGCAGGCATGCGCGAGCGCGGCCGGGTGGAAGAGGTGATGCGCAAAGTCGAGACCGCACTGCTCGACGGCACCTGGCCGGCCGGCACGCGCCTGCCGGCCGAACGTGTATTGGCCCAGACCTACGGCGTGGCACGCAACACGGTGCGCGAGGCGACCCAGCGGCTGGCGGCGCGGGGCCTACTGCAGAGCCGGCGCGGCGCGGGCGTGTTCGTCACCGAGCAGCTGCGCAGCGGCATCGCGTCGCCGTGGCGCCAGCTGGTGGCCGATCATCCGGCCTTGCGCGAGGACATTCTCGAATTCCGCCGTGTACTGGAGGGCGCCACCGCCTATTTCGCCGCCCTGCGTGCGGACACGCAGGACCTGCAGCGGATCCGCGCCTTGTTGGACCAGTTGGAGCGCGCCCGCAGCCGCGACGACAAGCTCGCGGAAGCCGACGCCGACGCTCAACTGCACGAGGCGATCGCGCTGGCCTCGCACAACACGATGTTCCTGCACCTGCATACCAGCGTGATCGGCATGCTGCGCGAACACATCACGACCAATGGCACCGGCCTGCGCGAACAGGACGTCGAGGCCTCCGAGCAATTGCTGCTGCAGCATCGGACGCTGTGCGCGGCGATCCTGGCGCGGCGTCCGGAAGAGGCCCGTACGGCGATGCAGGCGCATATCGACTACGTGCGCAGTCGGGCGGAGTAGGGGCTGCCCGGCCCGGATGATGAGCGGCTACGCTCCGGTGCCGGCTCGCAGAAACGGGTACGCCCCGCGATCTCGCTGCCGGGACGCGCGGCGAAAAGCGAGGACAAAAGCCCGTTCAGCCGGGCTATTCGCCGCCAACCCAGCCCCTCGTCGTCGTGCCAGCGGTGGTACGCAGAAACGGGTACGCCCCAACGTCCGGGCTGTCCTACAACGACCGCCTTCCCGCTTGTGCCACGTTTGCGCGCTATATTCCGCACCAGAGGTCTCGCTGCCGTGCCGTGCCGAGCCGCGCGGTAGCCAGGCCACCGCTCCATGCCGGAGGACCAGATGGCGTTCAACGAGACGATCGGCGCGCGGCGCTACACGTTCGCGGACCTGAAGACCCTGCTGGCCAAGGCCAGTCCGGCGCGCTCCGGCGACCAGCTGGCCGGTCTGGCCGCCGACACCGAGGAAGAACGGATGGCCGCGCGGATGGCGCTGGCCGACCTGCCGCTGTCGCGCTTCCTGAACGAGGCGCTGGTTCCGTACGAAGACGACGAAGTCACGCGCCTGATCGTCGATCGCCACGACGCCCGGGCCTTCGCCGAGATCGCCGCGCTGACGGTCGGCGAATTCCGCAACTGGCTGCTGCTGCATGAAACCGACGGCGCGGTGCTGGCGCGCGTGGCGCCGGGCATCACGCCCGAGATGGCAGCCGCGGTCAGCAAGCTGATGCGCAATCAGGACCTGATCGCGGTGGCGCGCAAATGCCGTGTGGTCACACGCTTTCGCGACACGATCGGGCTGCCGGGCCGGCTGTCGGTGCGGCTGCAGCCCAACCATCCCACCGACGACCCCAAGGGCATCGCCGCCTCGATCATCGATGGCCTGTTCTACGGCTGCGGCGACGCCACCATCGGCATCAATCCGGCCGGGGACAACCTTGCGTCGATCGTGGCGCTGCTGCGGCTGATCGACGAATTGCGCGAGCGCCACGACGTGCCGACGCAGTCGTGCGTGCTGACCCATGTCACCAACACGCTGCGCGCGATAGAGCAGGGCGCGCCGGTCGACCTGGTGTTCCAGTCGATCGCCGGCAGCGAGCGGGCCAATGCGAGCTTCGGCATCGATCTGGCGCTGCTGGCCGAAGCCCGCGCCGCGGCGCTGTCGCTGGGTCGCGGCACGGTCGGCGACAACCTGATGTATTTCGAGACCGGGCAGGGCAGCGCGCTGTCGGCCAACGCGCATCATGGCGTCGACCAGCAGACGATGGAGGCGCGGGCGTATGCGGTGGCCCGCGCGTTCTCGCCGCTGCTGGTCAATACCGTGGTCGGCTTTATCGGGCCGGAGTACCTGTACGACGGCAAGCAGATCGTGCGCGCCGGACTGGAAGACCATTTCTGCGGCAAGCTGCTCGGCGTGCCGATGGGCTGCGACATCTGCTACACCAACCATGCCGAGGCCGACCAGGACGATATGGACACGCTGCTGACGCTGTTCGGCGTGGCCGGCGTCAACTTCATCATGGGCGTGCCGGGCGCGGACGACATCATGCTGAACTACCAGAGCACCGCGTTCCACGATGCGCTGTACCTGCGCGAGACGCTGGGTCTGAAGCCGGCGCCCGAGTTCGAGGCGTGGCTGCGGCGCACCGGCATCTTCGGCGACGACGGCAGGCTGGTCGAGCCGGCCGAGCGCCAGCCGTTGCTGCAGCTGGCGCACGATCTGTAACCGACCAAGGAGCGTCCCCGATGCCTTCGACCCTCGCCCCACCGAATCCCTGGCAACGGCTGCGCCAGTTCACCTCCGCCCGCATCGCGCTCGGACGTGCCGGGCACAGCCAGCCCACCGATGCGGTGCTTGCCTTCGGCCTCGCCCATGCGCAGGCGCGCGACGCCGTGCACCAGCCGCTGTCGTGCGAGGCCGTCAAGGCGGCGCTGGACGAGGCCGGGTTTGCCAACCTGCTGGTCCATAGTGCCGCCGCGGATCGTGCGCAGTATCTGCGTCGTCCCGATCTCGGCCGTCGTCTCGACGAGGGCAGCCGCGAGCGACTGCGCCAGGCCGCGGCCGATCCATGCGACGTGGCCTTCGTGATCGCCGATGGGCTGTCGGCACAGGCGGCGCAGCGCCACGCGGTGCCGGTGCTGCGTGCGGTGCGGGAGCGTCTGCCGGACTGGCGGATCGGCCCGGTTGCAATCGCCGAGCAGTCCCGCGTGGCCCTCGGCGACGAGATCGGCGAGCTGCTGCGCGCCCGCCAGGTCGTGATGCTGATCGGCGAGCGCCCCGGCCTCAGCTCGCCCGACAGCCTCGGCATCTATCTGACCTACGACCCCCACCCGGGGCGCACCGACGCGCAGCGCAACTGCATTTCCAACGTGCGGCCCGAGGGGCTGTCGTACCAGCAGGCCGCCGACCGGCTCGCCTGGCTGCTGCGCGGCGCGGTCGCGCTGGGGTGCAGCGGCGTGCGGCTCAAGGAGGACAGCGGCGCACTGGGCCAGGACGCGGCCGCCGCGCTCAGGTCACCGGCGCCGGATTGAATAGCACCAGCGAATTCTGCAGCTTCCACTGCTCGGCATACGACTTCCGGCCGCTGGCGACGTCGAGCATCGTGTGGAACAGCTGCCAGCCCACCTCTTCGATGGTGGCCTCGCCAGTCGCGATCTTGCCGGCGTCGATGTCCATCAGGTCGTGCCAGCGGCGCGCCAGGTCGCTGCGCGTGGCGACCTTGATCACCGGGACTTCGGCCAGTCCGTACGGCGTGCCGCGGCCCGTGGTGAACACATGCAGGTTGATGCCGGCCGCCAGTTGCAGCGTGCCGCAGATAAAGTCGCTTGCCGGCGTCGCCGCGTAGAGCAGGCCCTTTTGCGTCGCCTTCTCGCCGGGGGCGACCACGCCGTGGATCGGGCCGGTGCCCGACTTGACGATCGAGCCCATCGCCTTCTCGACGATGTTCGACAGGCCGCCCATCTTGTTGCCGGGCGCGGTGTTGGCGCTGCGATCGACGCTGCCCTTGCGCAGGTAATTGTCGTACCACGCCATCTGCTCGATCATCGCCTGCGCGACCTCGGGCGTTGCCGCGCGCGCGGTCAGCTGGTCAATGCCGTCACGCACCTCGGTGACCTCGGAAAACATCACGGTGGCGCCGGCGCGGACCAGCAGATCGGTGGCAAAGCCCACGGCGGGGTTTGCCGTGACGCCAGAGAACGCATCGCTGCCGCCGCACTGCACGCCGACGACCAGTTCCGACGCCGGGCACGTCTCGCGCCGGCGCGCGTTCAGGCGTTGCAGATGACGCTCGGCCGTCTCCAGGATCGAATCGATCATCGAGCCGAAGCCGACATGGCGCTCGTCCTGCAGGCACACCACGTCGGGCGCGCCGCCCTCGACCTGAAGCGGGATCGTGCCCGACTCGATCAGCCGCGTCGGCTGCAGCTTCTCGCAGCCCAGGCTGACGATCATCACTTCGCCGCCGAAGTTCGGATTGAGCGCAAGGTTGCGAATCGTGCGGATCGGAATGACGGCATCGGGCGCGTCGATGGCGACGCCGCAGCCATAGCCGTGTTCGAGCGCCACCACATCGTCGACGTTCGGATAGCGCGGCAGCAGCTCGGCCTTGATCCGGCGCACGGCAAAGTCCACCACGCCGGCCACGCACTGCACGGTGGTCGTGATCGCCAGGATGTTGCGCGTGCCGACCGAGCCATCGGCGTTGCGATAGCCCTGAAAGGTGTAGCCCTCCAGCGGCGGCAGCGCGGGCGGCACGCGGTTGGCGATCGGCAACGCGTCGAGCTCCGGCGCCGAAGGCATCCGCAGCACGCGCTCGTGGATCCAGCTGCCGCGCGGCAGGGCCTTCAGCGTGTAGCCGATGACGACGTTGTAGCGCCGCACCGGCGCGCCCTCGTCGAGATCGACCAGCGCGACCTTGTGCCCCTGCGGCACCTTCTCGACCAGCTGCAGCCCGCACGGGAACACCGTGCCGGCCGGCAGGCCGCCGTCGTTGGCGACGATGGCGACGTTGTCCGCCTCGTGCATGCGGATATAGAGCGGTTGGCCGGCGCTGCGGCTCGCCGTTTGCATCATGAGCGTTTCTCCTGTGCCGCCGTCAGTCGGCGGTGATCTTTCCGGTTTCGATGACGCGCTTCCAGCGGGCCGACTCGGCCGCCTGGAAGCGGGTGAACTGTTCGGGCGTGTTGCCGACGATCTCGAAGCCCACCTCGAGCAGCTTGTTCTTGACCGCGGGGTCGTTCAGGCCGGCGACGATGCCCTTGTGCAGCCGCTCGCGAATGTCCGCAGGCAGGCCCTTGGGCGCCGCCACGGCCTGCCAGGAATAGACGACCAGGTTCTTGATACCGGCCTCCTCCATGGTCGGCACCGCCGGCAGCACCGGCGAGCGCTGCGTGCTGGTGATCGCCAGCGCGCGGATCTTGCCGGCCTTGACGTGCGGCATCGCGGTGTTGATGTTCATGAAGGTGGCATCGACCTGGCCGCCGATCAGGTCGTTCAGCGCCGGCGCGCCGCCCTTGTACGGGACATGCGTGCCGCTGGTGCCGGTCTGCTGCCAGAACAGCTCGGCGGTCAGATGATCGCTGGTGCCGTTGCCGGCCGAGGCGAACGTCAGCTTGCCGGGATTGGCCTTGAGGTAGCCCACGACTTCCTGCAGCGTCTGGAAGCGCGAGTTCGCCGGCACGGCCAGGATGTTCGGGGCTTGCACCGCCACCGAGATGTAGTCGAAGTCCCGGCCAGGGTCGTACGGCGTGTTCTTGATCAGATGCGGCGCGATCACCAGCGGGCCCAGCGACGAGACCAGCAGCGTATAGCCGTCCGCCGCCGCGCGCTTGACGAAGCTGGCGCCGATCGCGCCGGCCGCGCCGGGCTTGTTCTCGACGACGAAGCTGGCGCCGGTCTGCTCCTGCAGCTTGGCGCCGACGATCCGGGCGATCACGTCGGTCGAGCCGCCGGCGGGGAAGGGCACCACCATCGTGACCGGCTTGTCGGGCCAGGCGGCGTGGGCGGACAAGGTGGTGGCAAGGCCGAGGGCCAGCGTGGCGATCAGGCGTTTCATAAGGTCTCCTTGAGATTTGGTCTTGGCTTGTCGTGCATCGGCCGGTCTTCGCGCCGGCCTGTCTTGTCGTCGACGGCCGCCTACGGGCGCTCGCCGAATTGCGCTTGCGCGCGGGTCCAGGCCCGCGCCTGCTCGCTGATCGATACGCCCAGGCCCGGCCGCGTCGGCACGACGATGCGCCCATCGCGGATGTCCAGCCGCTCGTTGAACAGCGGCTCGAGCCAGTCGAAATGCTCGACCCAGGGCTCGCGCGGGTACGCCGCGGCCAGGTGGATATGCAACTCCATCGCGAAATGCGGGGCCAGCATCAGCCCGGCATGCTCGGCCAGCGCGGCGACCTTCAGGAAGGGCGTGATGCCGCCCACGCGCGGCGCATCGGGCATCAGGTAATCGGCGGCGCGATGGCGGATCAGGTCCCAGTGCTCGGCAGCGCTGGTCAGCATCTCGCCGGTGGCGATCGGCGTATCGAACTGCGCGGCCAGCGCGGCGTGGCCCTCGTGGTCGTAGGCGTCCAGCGGTTCCTCGATCCAGACCAGGTTGAACGGCTCCAGCGTCCGGCACATGCGCTGCGCGGTCGGGCGGTCCCACTGCTGGTTGGCATCGACCATCAGCGGCACGGCGTCGCCCAGGTGCTTGCGCACCGCGCCGACGCGTTCGAGGTCGCGCGCACCGTCCGGCTGCCCGACCTTGAGCTTGATGCCGCCGATGCCGCGTTCGACCGAGGCCGCGGCGTTGATCAGCAGCTGGTCCAGCGGCGTATGCAGGAAGCCGCCCGAGGTGTTGTAGCAGCGCACGGCATCGCGCTGCGCGCCGAGCAGCTTGGCCAGCGACAGGCCCGCGCGGCGCGCCTTCACGTCCCACAGCGCGACGTCGAAGGCGCCGATCGCCTGCGTCGCCATGCCGCTGCGGCCGACCGATGCGCCGGCCCAGCACAGCTTGTCCCACAGCCGCGCGATATCGCTGGGGTCTTCACCCAGCAGCGTCGGCGCGAGCTCGCACGCGTGGGCGTACTGCCCCGGACCGCCGGCGCGCTTCGAATAGCTGAAGCCCAGGCCCTCCCGCCCGTCCGCGGTGGCGATCTCGGCAAACAGGATCGCGACCTCGGTCATCGGCTTCTGCCGGCCGGTCAGCACCTTGGCGTCGCTGATCGGGGCGGCCAGCGGCAGATAGCAGCTGGACAGGCGGATCCAGGCGATGCGGTCGGCGGCGCGTGTCATTGGGGGGGTCTCCGTTTTATGTGGTTCAGGGCGCGCTCGGCGGCGCGGCTCCGCTTGCCGTTGCGCCGATATGACAACGTTGTCATTTCGGCGCCAAAGGAAGCCCGTTACAATGTCGGATGCCTTGCGTCTGGCACTTTCGACGCGGCGTGACACGAACGGGCACGTATTGGCGAAATGCTAACGTTGTCATATCGTCGCTGTCAACGCGGTTCGGCGCGCAGGCCGCTCATGATTTTCCCTGAGCCTCCCTTTGCCGAGCCCCGTGCCCGTCGACCATTACGCGACGCCAATCCGTCGTTCCCGCAACCGAACCTCCAAACGTGGCCACCACCAAAGCGCAGAACAAGTCCGTCACCCTCCATGACGTCGCCCGCGAGGCGGGGGTATCGCTGATCACTGCGTCCCGTGCGCTGAGCAATCCCGGCATGGTGTCGGCCAAGACCATCGAACGCGTGCAGCAGGCGGCCGAGGCGGTCGGCTATATCCCGAACCTGATCGCCGGCGGATTGAAGTCGCGGCGCAGCCTGATGGTGGCCGCGGTCGTGCCCGATATCGGCGTGACGCAGTTCCTGCCGACCATCAAGGCGTTGACCGAAACGCTCGAGGCGGCCGGTTACCACCTGATCCTGGGCCAGAGCAGTTACGACGATTCGCGGGAGGAAGCGCTGCTCAACGCGATGATTGGACGGCGACCGGACGGTATCGTCGTCACCGGGCTGATCCAGTCCGAGGCGGCGCGCGAGCGCCTGCGGCAGTCCGGCATTCCGGTGGTGGAGACGTGGGAACTCAGCGACCGGCCGGTCGACATGGCAGTCGGCTTCTCGCACGTCAAGGTCGGCAGCGCGGTCGCCGGCTATTTCCTTGCCAAAGGCTGGCAGCGCGTGGGCATCGCCACCGGCGACGACCGCCGGGCGCGGATCCGCTCGGAGGCCTTCGTGTCGACTTTCGGCCGGCCGGTGCCGACCGCTGTCGTGCCGGCGCCCAGCAATCTTCCGTTGGGACGGCGCGCATTGGCCGAGTTGCTGGAAAAGGAGCCGCGGCTGCAGGCGATCTGCTGCAGTTCGGATCAGCTGGCGCAAGGCGTGCTGGTCGAAGCGCAGGCGCGCGGGCTGCGGGTGCCCGAGGATCTGGCGGTCTGTGGCTTCGGCGATGCGGAGGCGTCCGCGCATATGGCGCCGTCGCTGACCACGGTCCAGGTCGATGCCGCCCATATCGGCGAGATCGCGGCGCGGCTGATCCTGGACAAGTGCAAGGGCTTGCCGGTGGAGCCGCGCATCGTCGATGTCGGCTTTCGCGTGATCGAGCGCGCGTCGACGGGCGGGCCCGACTGAGTTACGGCATCACGGCCAGACGCGGCCAGATCGCCTGCAATTCCCCCTTCAGGAACGTCAGCAGGCAGCGCGTGGCCATGGTCTGGTAGCGGTTCGGCAAGGTCAGCATAAACAGCCGGCTGCCGAACACGCTGATGCGGTAGTCGCGCAATACCGGGCGCAACAGGCCCGCGGCGAGCTCGCGTCCGATCGCATAGAGCGGAAAGATGCCGATGCCGACGTCGCCCAGCACGGCCTCCTTCAGGAACGCAAAGTTCTCGGAGCTCAGCGTCGGTTCCAGCGCAACCTGCTCGCGTTCGTCCTCGCCTCCGCGCGTGCCGAAGGCCTTCAGCTTCTGCCCCACCGGCGACGCGCAGACGATCGCATGGCGCTGCAGGTCGGCGAGCGATTGCGGCGCCCGATGCGCCGCCAGATAGGCCGGCGACGCGCACACCACCCAGTCGACCACGCCGATCTCGGTGGCGACCACCGAATCGGGCGGCGTCGAGATGATCCGCAGCGCGACCTCGACGTCCTCCGAGACCAGGTTGTGGATGCGGTTGTCGAACACCACATCGAGCGTGATGTCGGGATAGCGGTGCTTGAACTGCACCAGCAGCGGGGACAGCAGCGCGTGCCCCAGGCCGGTCGGCACGGACAGCCGCACATGGCCCTGCAGCGTCTTGCCCATATTGCTGATCAGCGCGTCCGCGGCGGCGACCTCGGCCAGGATGTTGCGGCCATGTTCGTAGAGGCCGGCGCCGACCGGGGTCGGCTCGACATGGCGCGTGGTCCGGCGCAGCAGCTGCACGCCGAGCTCCTCCTCCAGCGCCTTGAGCCGGTAGCTGACGTTGGCCCGCGTCATCTTCAGCTTGCGCGCGGCGGCGGACAGGTTGCCGGCGTCGACGATATCGACGAACAGGCGCAGGGCGTTCAGGTCCATCATGGGAAGACAGGCAAGACGGCGGGTTGGGGAGACAGCGCGCCGGGGGGCGGCGTTCGCCGGGGATTGTCAAATATGGCTGTCCATTCTGTCCAAGCTGGCGTGGATTGTCAAAATTCGGAGGCGGCGTACCATGACGGCCATCCGCCCGCATTGCCGAGCCGGCCGGTCCTGCCCGGACCGCCGGCCGGCCGGGGCTGCCACCCCTTCCTCCCCTGCATTCCCACGGAGATCGCCATGACCCTGGACACCGAATCGTTCTCGCTGCTGCGCGCCTCGGTGCAGCGCTTCATCGAAGAGCGCCTGAAGCCCGCCGAGGACATCCTCGAAGAAACCGACGACGTGCCGGCCGATATCGTGGCCGACATGAAGGAGATGGGCCTGTTCGGCATCTCGATCCCCGAAAACTACGGCGGCATCGGCCTGTCGATGTCGCAGGAATGCGATGTCGTCTATGACCTGGGCCACACCGCGCTGGCCTTCCGCTCGGTGTTCGGCACCAACGTCGGCATCGGCTCGCAGGGCATCCTGATGGATGGCACCGAGGAGCAGAAGCAGAACTATCTGCCGCGCATCGCCAGCGGCGAGCTGATCATCTCGTTTGCGCTGACCGAGCCGAACGCGGGTTCGGACGCCGCGTCGCTGCAGACCAGGGCCGAACTGGACGGCGATCATTATGTGATCAACGGCACCAAGCGCTTCATCACCAATGCCCCGCGCGCGGGTGCCTTTACGCTGATGGCGCGCACTGGCGGCCCGGGCGCGTCGGGTATCTCGGCCTTCATCGTGCCGGCCGACACGCCGGGCATCTCGCTGGGCAAGCCGGACAAGAAAATGGGCCAGCGCGGCACCAAGACCTGCGACGTGGTGCTCGAGAACGTGCGCGTGCCGGCCGCCAACATCATCGGCGGCGTGCCGGGCGTGGGTTTCAAGACCGCGATGAAGGTGCTGGACCGTGGCCGCCTGCATATCTCGGCGCTGGCCTGCGGCATGGCACACCGTCTGCTGACCGATGCGGTGGCCTACGCCAAGGACCGCAAGCAGTTCGGCCGTCCGATCGGCGAATTCCAGCTGATCCAGGGCATGCTGGCCGACAGCCAGGCCGAGCTCTACGCCGGCCTGTCGATGGTGCGCGATTGCGCCCAGCGCTACGACGCCAAGGAGCCGGGCAAGAGCGATCCCGAAGTCAGCATGCTGGCCTCGTGCGTCAAGATGTTCTGTACCGAGATGGTCGGCCGCGTCGCCGATCGCGCGGTGCAGATCCACGGCGGCGCCGGCTATATCGCCGAGTACAAGGCCGAACGCTTCTATCGCGACGTTCGCCTGCTGCGCCTGTACGAAGGCACCACGCAGATTCAGCAGATGATCATCGCCAAGCAGCTGCTGCGCGATTGAGGCGGTGTCGGACGCGGAGGGTTCGAGCATGAAACAGCTTCAACGCGTCCGCCTTGCCGGCACGGCAGCCGGGGTCGCACACCCGGGTGCCGGCGCGCACGGCTGGGCTCCGCATTTGGGATTGACGACGGACGAGCTGGCTCGGCCGCCATGTTTTCCGATCATCGCCGCATTGCGCGAGGCCTGCGCCGCGCCGCCGACCGCGCCGCTCGACGTGGGCGCGCTCGCCCTTGGCGCCGCGTCCATTCTGCGCCGGCGCGATCCGATCGTATCGGTCCAGTCGGCGGACCTCGGCGACATCGACGGCGTGTTGTACCGGACCGGCACCGGCGGCTGGTCGCTGCTGCACCAGGCGACGCTCGATCCGCGCGAAACCCGCTTTGTGCAGGCCTGGCTGCTCGCCTGCTACGCCATGGGGGAGCAGGCCGATACCGATGCCTTCGAATGCCGGGGGGACAGCTTGTATTGGCTGGCCGATGACGACAGCCCGTCGGCGCGGGCCTACAGCTTCGCGGCGCGCCTGACGATGCCGGCGGCCGCCTGCGGTCTCGGCCTGACCGGCCATGTCGATGGCGACGTGCTGATTGCCTTCGCCCAGCGGCTGCAGGTGCCGCTGCTGCATGCCGCGCGGCGCTGGCTCGCGCGTACCGCGCAGAAGGCCGTGCTGGTACTCGACGACGGCGGAACAGTGCGCGCCAGCTGGCTCAGCGAAACGGCGTGTTCGGCGGGCTGGCGGATCGATGCGGCAGCGGTTCCGGCCAGAGCGGGGCAGTATGCGGTCGGATCGTCGAGCGATGTCATGCAGGCTGCCGCGGTACACGAACGCCGCGTGGCGATGTCGGACTGGTTTGCGCGGGCGCCGGCCGGGGGCCAGCTGATCGAAGCGTCGTTGGGAACGGTCGGTGGCGGACGGTGGCGGTTCGGTCTGACCCTGCTGCAGCTGCCGCGCGATGCGGTCTGTCCGCAACCGCGGGCGATATGGCCGCAATATCGGGCCAGTGTCGGCGCGTAACGCGCGGGCGCCCGTAGCGCGGCAACGCAGCAGATCAGCGGATCAGCGGACCAGTACCCTGCGGTCCGAGGCGCCTCGCGTCACGCTGCTGCAGGCCGCCGAATTGCGCGGCGCCAGCCGCTCCAGCTGGCGTTGCATCCGGGTCAGATAGCTGATCATCATGCCGCGCTCTTCGAGGCTCAGCGGCGACACCCACACCGACTGCAGCGCCTTGATTGCCTGACCCAGCTTGTCCATGCGCTGGCTGGCGCTCGAGCGGATCACCGGAATCGGCGCGGCCGCATGGTGGCTCGGCTGCGCCTCGAGCCATCCCTGGTCCGCCAGACTGCGGACCATCGCCTCGAATTCTTCGGCCTGGAGCCACGGCAATGCACAAGCCGCCGTGATGCGATCGGGTTCGGCGTGCTGCCGGTGGGCCAGGTGTTGCAGCAGATGCCATTCCGTCGTCGAGATGCCGGACTGCGACAGAACGTGGTCAAGCGCCGAATGCCAACCGGCCAGATTCTCTTGCAGACAGCGCAGCAGCGGTTCCTTGGCGTCGTACAGGTTGGCTGACATGGTGTCGCGAGTCTCCTGTTGTGTTTTTGCCTGATGTCTTCCGCTCGCTGGACTGGCGTGGCGCGCGCGGCTAGCCCTGCCTTGCGATCGGGGGCACCATCGTGCGTTGCCCGGATACCGCTTTCTTTCGGAAATCTGACGAAAGTGTTTGGTGGATCTTCGGGTAAAGCGATGGTTTTGGCAGTTCCCCGCTACTGCGACACGGCGTCGCAGCGGCGCGCCTCATGGGCGCGCGCCTTGCTTGCCGGGCTCACTGCCAGAACGCATCGACCTCGCGCAGCAGATGGCCGGCCAGAATGTAGTCGCCCAGGCGGCTGGCGCGCGCTTCCAGCTCATGCAGTTCCTGGTCCGGAATGGCACCGAGATCGAACAGGCAATAAAGATTGCGCTGACGGAACGTGGTCTTGGCTTTGGCGAGCCCTTCGATCAGGGCCTCGTGCGAGCGCACGGCGATGCTTTCCTGGCCGCGATACTGGACGCGGATGCCGCGCTTTTCTCCCAGCCGGCCCAGTTCGACGGCGTCCTGCCAACCCGTTTCATAGTCCAGCTCCAGCGCCAGAACCTCACGGGCGGCCAGCAGACGCAGGGCCTCGTTTTTGCTGCCGGCTCGTGCGATTGACATGCTTACCTCTCGTGGCGATCAGAGACTGTACAAATATACAGTCCTTGGGGGCACCCGGCAAGCAGAAGGTGCCCCCAATCGGTGCCGCAACGCGACCGGCGTGCGGCCCGACCGATCGTCGCTCACGCCGCCTCGCGCCTGCTTCGGGCGATCTCCCGCACGAACGCCTGCATCGACCTCGGCGGACGTCCCAGGATCGTCTGCAGTACCAACGTATTGGCGCGCAGCCCGTGGGCGGCGTAGTGTTCGTGGATCTTGCGCAGCAGGTCCCATTGCGCCGCGGTGTAGTTCAGCGGCAGCCGCGCCTTCCATCGATCGAAGTCCAGTTCCCCGGCGTCGATCTTGCGCCCCAGCGCGTCGCTGATCATCGCCGCGATCTGTGTGCGCGTGAGCCCGGCCTCGCCGGCCAGTTCGAAGCAGCCATATGCCAGCCGATCGGTGGTCAACGCCATCGCGGCGACCTCCGCTACATCGCGATAGTCGACGCGGGCCACCGGCACGTCGACCGGGTAGGGCTCGGCGAGGACGCCGTCGACCAGCACGCGCACCCATCCCCCCAGCAGGTTCTGATAGAAGTTGGCCGGCTGCAGCACGGTGAACTGCAGGCCCGAATCGAACAGCGCCTGCTCGACCGGAATCTTGCTGGCGTGGTTGGCCAGCGATATGTCGGTCGGCTGGATCACCGAGGAAAAGACGAAGCGCCGCACGCCGGCCCGTCGGGCCGCATTGACCATGTTGACGCCCAGTTGCGGCTCGTCCGGGGCGAACGCGGGCCCGATGTAGAAGACGCCGTCGACGCCGTCCAGCGCGGCGGCCAGCGTCTCCGGGGAGCGCAGGTCGGCCACCGCGACCTCGTCGGCGCCATTGGCCAGCGCCAGCGCGGAGCGCTGCGCGTCGCGTACCAGTCCGCGTACGGTCACGCCCTTGTCTCGCAACGCCTGCGGCACCAGGCCGGCAAAGCGCCCGGCGGCGCCGACAACCAGCACGCGGTGCGCGGCCGCGCTTTCTGGCGATTGAGGGGAATGCGTAGTTGTGGCGATGGGTGTCACGATGCGGTTCCTCGTTCGTGGTGGATGATCCGGACACGATAGAGATTCCCGAATTAGGTGAGAATACGAGCGGCCGATGATTCTCCATTCCCCAAATCGAGAGAATGGAGCGCGCCGATCGACAGCGATGGACAACGATGGACAACCCATGGACCGCCTGCCCGACATCCTGACCTTCCTCGCCATCGCCGAGCAAGGCAGCCTGAGCAAGGCCGCCCGGCATCTGGGCCGCTCGCTGCAAGCGGTCAGCCGTTCGCTGGCGCTGCTCGAGCGCAGCCTCGGCGTGCAACTGGTGCAGAGGACCACCCGCACGTGCCAGCTGACCGAGGCCGGCGAGGCATTCCGGCAGCGCGTCGCGCCGGCGATGGCCGAGTTGAACGAGGCGTGGGATACCGCCTCGAGCCTCAGCGCGTCGGCATCCGGGACCTTGCGGATCAGCGCGCCGGTGCTGTTCGCGCCGGCGTATATCGTGCCGGTGGTCGCGCGCTACATGGAGCGGCACCCGAACGTGGAAGTGGAACTGGTGGTCAGCGACGCCTTCATGGATCTGCGCGCGCAAGGGCTGGATCTGGCGGTTCGGATCGGCGAGGTCACCGACGACAACCTGAAGGCGCGCCGCCTGGCGATGCTGCGGCGCGTGGCGTTCTGCTCGCGCAGCTATGTCGCGCGGCACGGCGTGCCGGCGCATCCGCGCGAACTGGCCGCGCATCGCTGCGTGGTGCGCAGCGGCGAGGGCAACGACGCACGCTGGCCCTTCCTGGTCGACGGCAAGCTGCGTCGTGTTCCGGTCGCTGGCAGATTGCGGGCGGGCAGCACGGCGGCGGTCAACGAGGCCGTCGCGCTGGGCCTGGGCATCGGCTTCGGGCCGCTATGGCAGGTACGGCCGCTGCTCGATCAGCGGCGCCTTGTCACCGTGCTCGACGACTTCGAGGCGGCGCCGATCCCGGTGCAGGCGGTATGGCCCGCGGCGCGGGCGATTCCGGCCAAGACGCGCGCCTTCATCGATCTGCTGGCGGAGCATCTGGGCGGCTTGTCCTTGTAATGACCCAGAACGCCGCGCGCCCAGGGTCCTACTTGGCGAACACCTGGCTCATGTCGCCGAAGGCCTTGAATTCGAGCGCATTGCCCGACGGGTCGAGGAAGAACATCGTCGCCTGTTCGCCGACCTGGCCCTTGAATCGCACGTGCGGCTCGATCACGAACCTGACGTTGGCCGCACGCAGCTTGTCGGCCAGCGCCTCCCATTGCTCCATCGACAGGATCGCGCCGAAATGGCGCACCGGGACATCGTCGCCATCGACCGCGCTGGTCGAACGATGGCCGGTCTCTTCGGGCGCCAGATGCGCCACCACCTGATGGCCGTAGAAATTGAAATCGACCCAGCTGTCGGAGCTGCGGCCCTCGGGGCAGCCGAGCAGCTCGCCGTAGAAGCGCCGTGCCTCGGCCAGATCGTGCACGGGGAACGCCAGGTGGAACAGGGGAATGGATTGCATGTGCGGGGCCTTTCTGCTCTGAAGAGGAAGCGCCGGGATCCGGCGTGGTATGGTCCGGGAAATTCTACTCAGCACAAGTCGCGATATGAAGCGAATCATCTTTGCGCTGAGTATCGAAAACTTCGATGACCGCTGCGCCATGATCCGCTACTTCCGCACCTTCCTCGTCGCCGCCGAGACCGCTTCGTTTTCCGCCGCCGCGGCGCGGCTGTCGCTGACCCAGTCGGCCGTCAGCACGCAGATACGGCGGCTGGAAGAGGATCTGGGCTGCGCGCTGTTCGATCGCACCGGCAAGTCGGTGACGCTCAGCGAGCAGGGGCGCAAGCTGCTGCCCGAGGCGGTTCGCTTCGTCGAGCTTTACGAGTCGATGAAAGGCCAGGCGCACGCCGCCCCGGCGCTGACGCCGATCGACCTGGGCGCGGTATCGACGGTGCAATCGACGCTGCTGCCCAAGGCGATGCAGCGTTTCCGCGCCGATTACCCGAAGACCCACGTCAATATCGTGCCCGGCATGTCGACGCAGTTGCTGACGCAGGTCGACGCGCGCGAGCTCGAGGTCGCGGTGATGATCAAGCCGCGCCTCGGCATTCCGGCCGAACTCAAATGGATGCCCCTGCTGAGCGAGCCCTTCGTCGCCATCGCGCCGCGCGGCGCGCCCCGCGAGCTCAAGGCAATGCTCGGCGCGCTGCCCTTTATCCGCTACAACCGGCATTCGGCCGGCGGGCATCTGGTCGACCGCTATCTGAAGCGCCATCGGCTGCGCGTCGACGAAGGCATGGAGCTCGACGAGCCCGCGGTGATTCTGCAGATGGTCGACCAGGGGCTGGGCTGCGCGATCGTGCCGGCCGATCTGCTGCCGCTGGCGCAATGCCCCAACGTGCAGGCGGAGCCGTTGCCGGGACGGCCGATTCATCGCGAGGTCGGCGTACTGGCGCGCCCTTCGGCGCTGTCGCGCGCGCCGACCGCGGCGCTGATCGAAGCCTTCGTCATCGCGGCGCGCCAGTGGCGCGGGCGGCGGACCAAGGTCCGCTGAACCGGCCGCGCCGGGACCGGAGCAGGCCCCGATCAGGCCCCGATCAGGCCCGGATCAGGCCGGACTCGCATGTCCGAATCCGGCTGGTCGTGCCGCCGGAAAGCGGTAGCATGCAGCCATGGAACTCGATCCCGACACCTGCTACCGCGCCGTGGTTTCGCACGACCGCCGCTTCGACGGGCGCTTTTTCGTCGCCGTGTCGTCGACCGGCATCTACTGCCGGCCGGTCTGCGCGGTGCGCACGCCCAAGCGCGAGAACTGCAGTTTCTTCGCCACGGCGGCGGCGGCCGAGAAGCACGGCTATCGTCCCTGCCTGCGCTGCCGGCCCGAGCTTGCGCCGGGCCACGGGCTCGCGGATCTGTCCGGCCGGCTGGCACAGGCGGCCGCGACGCTGATCGACGAGGGTTTTCTGGCCGATGCCGGCGTGCCGGAGCTGGCCGCGCGCATCGGCGTCACCGAGCGGCATCTGCGGCGGCTGTTTACCGCGCAGTTCGGCGTCTCGCTGGTCGAATACGCGCAGACGCAGCGTCTGCTGCTGGCCAAGCGGCTGCTGACCGATACCGCGCTGCCCGTCACCGAGGTCGCGCTGGCGGCCGGCTTCGGCAGCGTCCGCCGCTTCAACGACGTGCTCAAGACCCGCTACGGCCTGGCACCGACCGCGATGCGCAAGCGCGCCGCCGGCATGCCGGCCGACCGGCTGGTGTTCGAACTCGGCTACCGGCCGCCGCTGGCATGGTCCGCGCTGATGCAATTTCTCGGCGCCCGCGCGGTGCAAGGGGTCGAGCAGATTTGGCCCGATGCGCATGGCGGAGAGTATGGGCGGACCGTCGCCATCGAGGTGGGCGGACGGCTCCACAGCGGCTGGATCCGGCTGGCCCTGGCGCCGCAGCGCCACGTGTTGCGCGTGACGCTGTCCGGTTCGCTGGCGCACGCCATTCCGCAGGTGCTCGGCAAGGTCAGGCGTCTGTGCGACCTGGGTTGCCGGCCCGATGTGGTCGACCGCCATCTGGGCGCATTGGCGGCAGACATGCCCGGCATGCGTCTGCCAGGGACGGTCGACGGCTTCGAAATCGCGGTGCGCGCGGTGCTCGGCCAGGTGGTCTCGCTGGCCCAGGCGCGGGCCATGTTGCATCGGCTGGTGCAGGCATATGGCACGCCGCTGGCCGTGCCGATGGACGAGCTGGGCGCCTGTTTTCCGAGTGCCGCCACGCTCGCCGCCGTGCCGCCGGCCGAACTGCTTGCGCTCGGCGTGCCGCTGGCCAAGGCGCGCTCGATCCAGGCGATCGCCACGGCGGTGGTCGAGGGCCGGCTGTCGCTGGAGCCCGGGGTCGAGCCTGCCCAGACCGTGGCGGCGCTGTGCGTCATCGACGGCGTGGGCGACTGGACCGCGCAATACATCGCGATGCGCGCGCTGGGCTGGCCCGATGCCTTCCCGGCCAGCGACTACGCGCTGCGCAAGGTGCTCGGCATCGCGCGCAACGGCGAGATGCTGCGTCACGCGGCCCAATGGGCGCCGTGGCGCGCCTACGCGGCCATGCATCTGTGGCGCCAGTATCAGGACATGCAGGATCGCCGCGAGCGCGAGCGTGCGACGGAACGTGCCGCTACCGCAGGCGCGGGCGGAGCCGCCGGCAAGCAAGCCGCGCCGCGCCGGGCGCGCCGCCCTCAATTACAGGAGCAGCCAACATGATTCACTATCGTTCGATGTCCAGCCCGCTGGGCGACGTGCTGCTGCGCGCCGAAGATGGCCATCTGACCGGCGTATTCTTTTCCGGCCAGAAATACCATCCGGCCGGTCCGTTCGACGGCGCCGCCGCCGATGCCCGCCATGCCCGGCTGCTGGATCAGGCGGCGGCGCAGCTGGCGGAATATTTCGCCGGCACGCGTCAGCGCTTTACCCTGCCGCTGCGTCTGGCCGGCAGCGCGTTTCAGCAGCAGGTCTGGCAGGCGCTGTGCGACATCCCGTTCGGCCAGACCATCAGCTACGGCCAGCTCGCGCTTGGCCTTGGCCTGCCGCCCGGGCATGCGCGTGCGGTGGGCAGTGCAGTCGGCCGCAATCCGATCTCGGTGATCGTGCCGTGCCATCGCGTGTTGGGCGCCAAGGGCGCATTGACCGGCTATGCCGGCGGCACCGATCGGAAGCAGGCGCTACTGCGGCTGGAGGGCACGGCGGCGGCGCCCCATCTGCCGCTGTTGCGCGACGCGCTCGCGGCGGCCGCGTAAGGCCAGGCGCTTGGTCCAGACGCTTGGTCCAGACGCATAACGCTGCCGTCGACATGCCGCGGCTGTTCGTCGCACTGGAAACCCCCGCGCCGCTCGCCGCGTCGCTGCTGGCCACGCTGCCGCGAGAGCGCGGGGTTCGCCCCACGCCTGTCGCACAGGTCCATCTGACGCTGCGCTTCATCGGCGAGGTGGACGAGCAACACGCCTCGGCAATCGACGACGCGCTGGCCACGATTGCCGCCGCTGCGGTGCCCGTGCGCGTGGCAGGCGTCGGCCGCTTCGGCCGGCGCGGCGGGATACTGTGGGCCGGCGTTGCGCCCGTGGAACCGCTGCTGGCCCTGCATGGCGCGATCGATCTGGCGCTGCGCGATGCCGGCGTCGACGCCGAGGGGCGTCCCTTCCATCCGCACCTGACGCTGGCCCGCTGTGCACCGCAGGCGCCCGAGCCGCTGCTGCGCGAATGGGTCGCCGCCCAGCGCGAATTGGCCTGCCCGCCCTATCTGGCGCAGCGCTTCGTGCTGTTCGAGAGCCGCCTGCAGCGGCAGGGCGCCGAGCATCGCTGCCGCCGGGCCTTTGCCTTGCGCCCGGCGGACCCGGACAACCCCACCTAAGTCGGGCTCAAGTTTTGCGCCGAGGATGCCGATTCTGTACTAGAGTCCCATCGCCCGCATTGTTGGATCCCCGCACCCGCCCGCGTGATTTCATGAGTTCCCACCAGTCCATCGACCCGCCAGAGGCCGCTGCCGTCTCCGAAGCCGCGTCCGCCGCCGCATCCGACGCCGCATCGGACGAGCAGTACCGCCTGACCCATGCCTCGCAGATCGGCACGGTGCTGCGCGATCTGGCCTGGCAGAAATGCACGCTGAACGTGCGTTCCGGCCGTGGCCGCGAAACCGTTTCCTCGGTGCTGCACGTCGATCCGGGCAGCCGGACCTTCATCTTCGACTGGTGCCGGACCGACGAGGAAGCGCGCGCGGTGCTGGAAGCCGAGGAGAACGCGATCTCCGCTTCGCTGCGTGGCGTGCCGGTGAGCTTCACCATCGGCCGGCCAGAGCCCCTGCAATATCAGGGCGGTCCCGCGTTCAGAGCTCCATTCCCGGACAAGCTCTATCACTTCCAGCGGCGCCGGCATTTCCGCGCGCGCACGCTGGTCACCCGGGGCTATGGCTGCGAGGGACGGCTGGACGACGGTACCGTGGTCAAGCTTGATATTTCCGATCTGTCGCTATCGGGAGTGGGCCTGCGCTCGCGCACGGTCGGCGATACGCAACTGCCGGTGGGCACGCGCATCGCGCGCGCACGGCTCGATTTCCGCGAGCTCGGCAAGCTCGATCTGGATCTGCAGGTGGTGGGGCATTGGCTGGTGGGCCGCGACGACAGCGCGATTCACCATTTCGGCTGCGCCTTTGTCAATCCGGATGGGCGGCTGGAAAATACGCTGCAGCGGCTGGTATTCGCGCTGGAATTGGCCCATCGCGGCTAATCGGAAAAGAGGGCGCGGCGGCAACGTCGCGCTTTGCTTTATTGCGGCTTGCTCTGCGCCACCATCGTGAGTGCCAGCATCACATCGCCGGACAGACGGCCGCCGTTCGATGGCATGCCGGCGTCTTCCAGGATCGCCCACAAATTCTCGGAGCCGGCTGCAATTCGCTGACGCAGTTCGGCGAGATAGGCCTGTTCGGCGGGCATCAGAGGTCTCTCTGCCATGCGCATATCCGCCACGATTGCGCCAAGCGAGATGTCATCGAAAGTCATATTGGTGTTGCGGTAGTCTCTTTTTTGGCAAGAGTCTTTCAGGTTCGGACTTGTTGGACGGTGATTTTAGCAATGTATATCGCAACGCGATGCATTGAATACCGCGACTTTTTTCCCTCCAATTCCGAGGAGTGATGGCGGCGACGCGCCTTGCGCTTTAAAGGCTCACGATTGTGAGCATTGCGACATGATTGGCTTCAAACAAGCGGCCCAAATATTGGCGCTGCATGTCGATTGTCGTTGTGGCGAGGCGACAGCCGCACGCGGCTTGATTGACGCTGCACTTGATCGACGTCGCGCGCGATCGACGCCGAGCATCAAGCCGCAATCAGTTTGCTCATTTCCATGGCCGCCTCGCGCATGCGGGGCAGCATGCGCGCAAGCATCTCCGCTTCGCCGACTTGCGTGGGCCGCACGCTGACGCTGATGCCGGCCACGACCTCGCCCGATTCGGCGTGTACCGGCACCGCCAGCGCGCGCAGGTCGAGCTCCAGTTCTTCGTCCACCACGACATAGCCCAACGCGCGGGCCTGTTCGAAGCAGGCCTCAAGTTCGGTGCGCGAGACCTTGGTCTGCAGCGTGCGCGGGCGCAGTTCGGCCCGCTCAAAGTACGCATCGCGCGCCGGCTCGTCCAGATGCGCCAGCAGCATGCGGCCGATCGACGTGCAGAAGGCAGGCAGGCGGCTGCCCATGCCGAGCGCGTGCGACAGCATGCGGCGCACCTCGCAGCGAGCGAGATACAGGATGTCGGTGTCTTCGAGGATCGCCAGCGCCGAGGTCTCGCCCACCGCTGCGCTGAGCCGGTCCAGGATAGGCTGTGCCTGCGCGACCAGCGCGGTCGACGAGAAGTACGCGTGGCCGAGATGCAGCACGCGCGGACGCAGCGCGAAGCGGCCATCCTCCTGGCTGACGTACCCGAGCCGCTGCAAGGTATAGAGGCAGCGCCGTACCGAGGCGCGCGACAGCTGCGTGCGCTGAGCGATCTGCGAAATGGTCAGGGGCCGCTTGCGCTCGGAGAAGGCTTCCAGCACGTGCAGGCCCCTGGCCAGCGACAGCATGAAATTGGGGTCGCCCGCGTACTGGTCCAGCTGATCGGGACGCGCCGGCGCGGTTCGCAGCGGAGCGGCATCGGCGCGCGCGGCATCGGGCGCAGCAGGGGCAGCAGGGGCGGAAGTCGCGGAAGCGGCGGTGGAACGGGTGGCGTCCATACGGAAAGAGGCCCGGAACACGGGCGGCAGCGATCGTTCGATAATCGCGCATCATAACCGGCGGCGCGGCGCCGAGGGGAAATCCCCGCCGGTGCCGCCGTTCGACGCCCGCGCTATTCGGCCAGCGCTGCCAGGATCTGCGCGTGCAGGCGGCGATCGCCGCAGGCCACCACACGGCCGCCATGCTGGGGATCGTCGCCGGTCCAGCTGGTGACGATGCCGCCCGCGCCTTCGACGATGGGGATCAGCGCCTGCACATCGTAGGGCTGCAGGCCCGCCTCGACCACCGCATCGACATGGCCTGCTGCGACCATGCAATAGGCGTAGCAGTCGCCGCCATAGCGCAGCAGTCGCGCGCGGTCGGCCACGCAGCGGAACGCCTTCCATTCGGCCTCGTCGCCGAACATCTCGGGCGTGGTGCACATCAGCTTGGCTTCGGACAGGCTGGCGCACGGTCGCGTGCGCAGCGGCGTCTTGCCGAGCCACGCGGCGTCGCAGGTGCCGACGAAGCGCTCGCCGGTGAACGGCTGGTCCATCACGCCCAGCACGGGCCGATCGCCGTCGTTCAGCGCAATCAGCGTGCCCCACAGCGGCAGGCCGGTGATGAAGGCGCGCGTGCCGTCGATCGGATCCAGTACCCAGGTCAACGGCGAGCTGCCCTCGATGCGGTCATGCTCTTCGCCATGGATGCCATGGTCGGGATAGGTGGCCGCGATCAGCTCGCGCATCGCGGTCTCGGCGGCCTGATCGGCGGCGGTGACCGGGTCGAAGCGCCGGCCGCCCTTGTCCTGCACCTCGGCGTGGGTGCGGAACAGCGGCAGGCTTTTCGCCGCGGCCGCATCGGCCAGGCGGTGGGCGAAGTCGAGATATTCGTTCAGGCGTTCGGCGGGCAGGGGCATGGCGATGGCGTAAGGGTAGGGTGAGAGGGGGAGGGTGAGAGGGAGCGGCCGCTGCAGCGATGGTACGTCGGTCCCGCCCCGCAATGCCAGCCGGCCGGCGTGGATTGCCTGGCCCGCTGCCGCCTACCGCCGGTTCGGCGCGACGATACCGAAACGCTCCATCTGCCGATAGACCGTCGCGCGCGAGATGCCGCAGGCCGCGGCCACCTCGGTCACGTTCCAATGGTGCGTCTGCAGCGCGGCAAGCAACTGGCGCGCCTTCGGATCGTCGGGCATCGGCTGGCCGCCCGCGTCCGGCGCGGCCAGCGCACGTAGCGGGCTGGCAGCGCCGGCGTCCGTGACCTCGGGCGGCAGATCGCCCAGATCGATATGGCCGCCGTCGCTCATCGCCAGCGCGAAGCGCAGCACGTTGCGCAGCTGACGCACGTTGCCGGGCCAGTCGTAGGCCAGCATCGCGCGCCATGCCTCGCCCGACAGCGTCGCGTCGATCTGCAGCTGGGCCGCTTCCTCCTGGCAGATGCGTTCGATCAGATAGGCCTTGTCCTGGCGTTCGCGCAGGGTCGGCAGATACAGCGTCGCGCCGCACAGCCGGTAATACAGGTCCTCGCGAAAGCGCCCTTCGGCGATCAGCTGCCGCAGGTCGCGGTGCGAGGCCGCGACCACGCGCAGGTCGACCGCCACGGGGCGCTGCGCGCCGAGCGGCGTGACCTCGCGCTCGGACAGCACGCGCAGCAGCCGGCTCTGCAGATGCAGCGGCATGTCGCCGATCTCGTCCAGAAACAGCGTGCCGCCATCGCTCTGCGCGATCAGGCCACGCATGCCCTTGCCACGCGCGCCGGTGAAGGTGCCCGCGGTATAGCCGAACAGCTCGCTCTCGATCAGCGTTTCGGGAATCGCCGCGCAATTGACCGCGATGAACGCATGCTCGCGCCGGTTGCTGCTCTGATGCAGCGCCTTGGCCAGAACTTCCTTGCCGGTGCCGGTCTCGCCGTGGATCAGCACATTGAGCGGCTTGTTGGCGAGACGTTTGGCCTGCGTGATCAGCCGCTGCATCTGCGCATCGTCGGCGCCGAGCGCATCGAGCGCGGCGGTGTCGCCGGGCTCGGGCGCCGCCGGCGTGGGGAGGCGTTGCGGCATCACGCGCGGCGCGATCGCGCTGGCGTAGTAGACCTCGTCGCCATGCGTGCGTAGCGTGGCGCGATCGGACGACATGCCGGCCCGTGCGATGCGCCACAGATCGCCCATGTTTTCGCGGAACAGCATCGTCAGCGGGCGTCCGATCACCGGGCCATGGTCGGCCGCGCGCAGCGCGCGACGGGCGCCGCTGTTGATGCCGCAGACGATGCCGTCGGCATCGAAGGCCACCATGATCTCGCCGCTGACGTCGACCAGCGACCAGGTCGCGCCGAGCCGCAGGATCCAGCGGTCGCGGAAATAGCGCAGGAAGTTGGCGTCCTCGATCATCTGCGCATACATCGCCGTCATCTGCAGCGCCAGATGCTGGCTCTCGCGCGGACCCGGCGAGGTCAGCGCCGATACGTCGAGCACGCCCAGGAAGCCGCCGGTCGGGTCGAACAGCGGCGCGCTGTTGCAGGTCAGGCTGATGTGCGAGACATCGAAGTGGTCGGTCTGATGGCAGGTGACCGCGTGCTGCTCGACGATGCAGGTGCCCACCGCGCAGGTGCCGGCCTGGCGCTCGCTCCAGTCCGCGCCGAGATAGAGGCCGGAGCTCTTGAGCTCGCGATCCCACTGGTCGTTGCCGATGAAGTCGACCGCGATGCCGTGCGAATCGGTCAGCAGCAGCACGTAGCCGAGCGAGGACATACGCTTGTACAGCTGCTCCATGCCGGTGCGCGCCACGCCGAGGAAGTCCTCGATCTGGTCCTTGTGCTCGCGCAGCCGTCCGGCTTCCACGATATGCGCGGGCATGCGCCGGCCCGGGTCCATGCCGTATTCGTTCACGCAGCGGATCCACGAGCGCTCGATCTCGCTTTGCGGCGGCCGGTCGGGGTCGGCCTGGCTGGCGAGCATCAGCACCTGCTCGACATGCGCGTGCCGATGCGCGGCTTGCTTGGCACTGATCACAGGGTCTCCTTCGCTGCGCCTTGCCGTGGGGACGGGCGACGCTTTTGTGCTGTCGTGTTCGTGGTGTTATCCAATATAGACGGGGCGGCGGGCGGTGTCGGTACAGTGGGCGCCTTTGCCCTCTCCCGCGGCCCCTCTCCCCCGGCCCCTCTCCCGCGAGCGGGAGAGGGGAGTCCCGGCGCGGTGAAGAAAGCGGCAACGCCCTCCCCAGCGCGACGACCTTACACCAGCCCCGGGCCGCACTTCAATCCCGACAAGCCCGGGCTCAGACCTCGCCCTTGCGCAGCGCGCCGGCCAGATATTCGGCCTGGCGGATGGCGAGCGCCACGATGGTCAGCGTCGGGTTGGCCGCCGAGCTGGAGGTGAACTGGCTGCCGTCGGAGATGAACAGGTTCTTGACGTCGTGCGCCTGGCCCCAGCGATTGACCACGCCGTCGCGGGCGTTGGCGCTCATCCGGTTGGTGCCCATATTGTGACTGGCGGGATACGCCGGCATATCGATGACCCGCGTCGCGCCGACCGCCTCCGACAGCTTGCGGAACTGCTGCAGCCCGTGCGCGGCGATCGCCTCGTCGTTGCGGTGGTAGGTCTTGGTCACGATCGGGATCGGCAGGCCGTACTGGTCCTTCTCGGTCGGATGCAGCGTGATGGAGTTCTGCTCGCGCGCCATGTCCTCGCCGCAGACCCAGATCGCCGTCATATGGTCGTACTGCTCCAGCGCCGAGGTCACGTCGCGCCCCCAGCCGCCGGGCTTCATGAAGGCCGCCGTATAGGGCAGGCCCAGCGCCAGCCCTTCCAGATAGTAGCCGCCGTTGAAGCCGCGCCTGGTATTGAGCGCGACTTCGTCGGCCACCACCGCGCCGATATCGAAGCCTCGGTACATGTAGACCGGCTTGCGGTGGATCGCCACCGCCGCGGCGGTCGCGTGGTTCATGTAGTTGCGGCCGACCTGTCCCGACGAGTTGGCCAGCCCGTTGGGGAACAGGCTGGACGCCGAGTTCAGCAGCAGCCGCGGCGACTCGATCGAATTGCCCGCCACGCAGACGACGCGCGCCTTCTGCAGATGCTTGCGCCCCTTGCTGTCGGCATACAGCACGCCGTTGACCTTGCCGGACTTGTCGTGCTGGACCTGCAGCACCATGCTCTCTGGCCGCAGCTCGACGCGGCCGGTCGCCAGCGCCTTCGGGATCTCGGTATAGAGCGCCGACCATTTGGCGCCGATCTTGCAGCCCTGCATGCAGAAGCCGGCCTGCTGGCACGCGGGGCGGCCGTCGTACGGCGTGGAATTGGACGCCACCGGCCGCACGATCTTGCGATAGCCGATCTTGCGCGCGCCGGCCGCCACCACCTTGTACTGGTTGCTCTCGGGCATCGGCGGCTGGCCGCTCGCGGCGCTGCCGGTCACGCCCATCTTCTTCTCGGCCTTGTCGTAGTAGGGCGCCAGTTCCTCGTAGGTGATCGGCCAGTCCAGCACGTTGGCGCCCTCGACCTGGCCGTAGATCTGCCGCGTGCGGAAGTCGTGCGGCTGGAAGCGCAGCGCGACGCCGGACCAGTGGATGGTCGAGCCGCCGACCGCCTTGACGATCCAGGCCGGCAGGTTCGGATAGGTCTTGGTGTGGTGCCAGCCGCCGGCCGAGATCCGCTTGTCGAGCCACGAGATCTTGCGGAACATCGCCCATTCGTCGTTCTCGAAGTCGGCCTGCGTGTAGTGCTTGCCGGCCTCGAGAATCACGATCTTGCCGATGCCCTGCTGCGCCAGTTCGTTGGCCAGCGTGGCGCCGCCCGCGCCGGAGCCGATGATGACGACCGCGTCGCGGTCGTTCAGGTCGATCCGTGTTGCCATGTTTGTCTCCAGTGTTGTATTGGTGCCGTCCGCGGTGCTGTTCTGTGCAGCCCTGCGATCCGCGTGCGGATCAGATCCAGTCGAGGTCGTTGAAGCCGCGGTTGGCGTAGCCGCCCTTCTCCCAGGACGAGCCCTCGTAGCCGAGCAGCGGCCAGACCGCCTTGTTGTCGTAGAGGCTCGTTACCATCTCGCCGCGCACCTTCTCGAAGAAGGGCGTGGTCTCGATGGCCTTGAGCAGCGCCACGCGGTCGGCCTCGTCCTGCAGCTGGGCATAGGGTTTGCCGTGCTTGCGCTGCGCGGCCGCGTCGAGTTCGCGTATGCCTTGCTGCAGCAGCGTGCGGACCGCCTTGTCCCTGGCGGCGGCCTGATCGAGTGGGGCGATGGCCTGCACGTAGTAGCGGTCGGCGAAGCGGTCGTGCGGAAAGATGTCGCGCGCCATCACCAGCAGCGTGCGCGCGGTGGGCGTGCCGAGCGCCTTCAGATCGGTGACCAGCGCCTCGCGGGCCGGCTTGGCCAATGCGCCGGGCGAGACTACCGCGACGCCGATGGCGGCCAGTCCCGTGCCGCGCAGAAAGCCGCGCCGGGTCACCGGCTGGGTCTTGGCCACGATGCGCATGCCGGCCGCGGGCGCGGCGGCATCCGCTTGCTGGATGTCGTCTTGCATTTGTCGTCTCCTTCGGTGGGATATCGGTATCGTTGTTTGGCGTCGCGCTAGCCCGGCGGCGCTGCGGCACCGCGCGGCCGCATCGGCGCGCGGACGGAACCGCGCGGCATGACGTCGTGATCGTTGGCCGCCACGCTGCCGAGCACGTCGGTCAGCATGTGGTGCAGGCGATCGGCCAGCACCTCGGCGATCACCGGCGCGCCGAGCTCGGTCTCGCACGAGGTGGTGCGGTTGGCGAGCGCGTCGCCCAGCCCGGCCGGTTGCCCCAGCGCTTCGCACAGCAGGCGCCAGTCGGGCGGCGCGATCAGCGTGCCCGAGGTCAGCAGCACGCCGGTGCGCCGGCGCAGCTGCGCAAGGCCGACGATCTTGCGCGCGTCCACCACGACCTCCCACGGCGACAGGCCGCCATAGCAGGCCCAGGTCAGCGCCGCATCGGGCTGGTGGCAGCGCGCCTGCTCGGGCGGCAGCGCGAACGCCGCGATGCCCATGTCGCGCAGCAGGCCCGCATGCAGCACGCCGAGCCATCGATAGCTGCCTATCGGTCCGCTCGACAGCAACGCGTGGTCGGGCGGCAGCACGATCGAGGCGGACAGCATCCAGGGTCCGGTCAGCACCGCGCCGCCGCCGGAACCGCGCACCACCGCGCGGTCCGCCAACGCGGTGCGCTCGTGCAGCGCCCGCTGCGAGCAGCCGAACACCACACCGGGCGCGCGATAGGTCCACAGCCGCAGGCGCGGTTCGGTGACCGGCTCGGCCAGCTGCCGCGCGTTCCAGGCCTGCTCGGCGTGCGGCGTTGCGGTGACGAGGGTCGGGGCGGGCGCGGCCATCACAGCTCTTCCGCGGATTCGAGGCGCCGCTTCAGGTCGCCGAGAAACGCCGCGGCGGGGTAGCCGTCGACGGCGCGATGGTCGAACACCAGATGCAGGCCCATCATCGGCGCGATGCTGATCCAGTCGTCCTTGACCACCGCACGGCGGATCACGCGCGTGACGCCGAGAATCGCCGCCTGCGGCGCGTGCAGGATCGGCGTGAAGCGCTCGACCTCGGTCATGCCCAGATTGCTGATGGTGAAGGTGCCGCGCTGGTAGGCCCCCGCGCCGAGCGTGCCGCTGCGCGCACCCTCGGCCAGCGTGCGGGCCTCCCGGGCGATCTCCTCGACCGACTTGCGGTCGACCTCGCGCAGCACCGGCACCACCAGCCCGTCGTCGAGACTGACCGCGAGCCCGATATTGACGTCGGGCATCAGCTCGATCTCCTTGTCGGTGACGCGCGCGTTCAGCCGCGGATGGGCCCGCAGCGTCAGCGCGGCGGCACGCAGCAGATAGGCGGTCAGCGTGACCTTGACGCTGTCGCCCAGCTCGGCCTGCAGCTTCGCGCGCCGCCCTTCGACCGCACTGACATCGACTTCGAGCGAATGCGCGACGCGCGGGATCTGCCAGCCGGCCGTCATGCCGCGCGCGATCGCGCCGCGCATGCCGGTCAGGGGAATGGTCTGCCGCGCGGCAGTGGCCGCTGCGGCGCCGTTGTCCGCTGCCACCGTCAGTGAGGCTTCGGCCATGATCTACTCCTCGATGCGCGCCAGCACGGCACCGCGCGCGAAGGTGTCCTGCGACTGCACCAGGATCTCGGCGATGCGGCCGGCCACCGGCGCGACGATTTCGTGCGTGGTCTTTACCAGCTCGGCGACCACCAGCGTCTGCCCTTCGGCGACGCTGTCGCCGACATTGACCTGCCAGTCCTGCAACAGGGCCTCGGTGCCTTCCTCGACATCGGCCCACACGTCGTCTGCCATCGTTACGTCGGTCATGCTGCTTCTCTCTTTGCTTCTCGCTTCAGTTCGGGGGTGGATTGCATCAGCGTGCGGACGCTGGCGGCGATCGTGTCCACTTGCGGGATCACGAAGTTCTCGAGGGGACGGCTGAAGGGAATCGGCACGTCGGGCACGGCCAGGCGCCGCACCGGGGCCTTCATCGACAGCGTGTCCAGATGCTCGGCCACGATCGCGGCGATCTCGCCGGACAGGCCGTAGCTCAGATAGTCCTCGTCGGCGATCAGCAGGCGGCCGGTCTTCGCCACCGACTCCAGCACGGTCTGCTTGTCCAGCGGCACCAGCGTCCGCAGGTCGACCACTTCGACGTCGATGCCTTCCTGCGCCAGCCGCTCGGCGGCCAGCACGGACTTCTGCACCATCTGGCTCAACGTGACGATGGTCACGTCGCAGCCCTCGCGCACCACGCGGGCCTTGCCGAACGGGATCGTGTAGGCCTCGGTGGGGACTGCCGTGGTGCTGCCTTCGAAGTACGACATCCACGACAGGCCCATGATCCCCTTGTGGTAGCAGAACACCACCGGGTTGTCGTCGCGGATCGCCTCGATCATCAGGCCCTTGGCGTCGTAGGCGTTGGATGGCACCACCACTTTCATGCCGGGCATATGCGCGAAGGTGCTGTACAGGCATTGCGAGTGCTGGGCGGCGTCGTTGTAGCCGCCGCCGATGCCGGTCATCACCACGGCCGGCAGCTTGACGCGGCCGCCGGACATGTACGTATTCTTGGCCAGATGGTTGTAGATCTGGTCGAAGCAGACGCCGAAGAAGTCGACGAACATCAGCTCGGCGATCGGGCGCAGCCCTTCGGCGGCGGCGCCGATGGCCGCGCCCATGAAGGCGGTCTCGGAGATCGGCGTGTCCATGATCCGCTCGGGGCCGAAGCGGTCGAGCAGCCCGGTGGTGGCGCTGAAAATGCCGCCGTACTTGCCGATGTCCTCGCCCATCACGAAGACGCTCGGGTCGCGCTCCATCTCCTGGCCGATGGCCTCGGCGATGGCCTGCGCCATGGTCAGCTTGCGCGCGGACTGCGTCGCCACGGCGGCTGGGTTGGTGTCGTTGGGTTGCATCTGGTTGTCTCCTGGTCCTGTCATTGCGGGCAGCGTGCGATTCCGTGCGATTGGCGCGGTTGGCGCCGTCACGCGAACACGTGCTGCAGCGCTTCTTCCGGGGCGGGGTAGGGGCTTTCGCGGCCGAACGCATAGGCCGCATCGACGCGGGCGATGACCTGCTTGCGCAGCGCGGCATCGGCGTCGTCGTCGAGCAGGCCCTGTTCGCGCAACTGCTTGCCCAGCCGGTCGATCGGATCGTTCTGGCGCAGCGTCTGCGCCTCGTTCTTCGGCCGGTAGGTTTCGGGATCGCCCTGGAAGTGGCCCAGATAGCGGTCGGTCTTGACCTCGATCAGCGTGGGGCCTTCGCCGCGCCGCGCCCGCGCGACCGCGACGCCGGCCGCGCGGAACACGGCGACCGCATCGTTGGTATCCACCAGTACGCCGGGAATCCCGTAGCCGGCGGCGCGGACCGCATTGCTGTCGACCGACGTCGAAGCCGACTTCTCGACCGAGATGCCATATTTGTTGTCCTCGCAGACGAACAGCACCGGCAGCTTCCACAGCGCTGCCAGATTCAGCGCCTCATGGAAGGCGCCCTGGTTGGCCGCGCCTTCGCCGAAGAAGGCGATTGCGACCCAGTCCTTGCCGAGCTTGCGCGCGGCCAGCGCGGCGCCGCAGGCCTGCGGTGCGCCCGCGCCGACGATGCCGCTGCAAGAGAATTTGGTCTCGGGGTGGAACAGATGCATGTGGCCGCCCTTGCCGCGGCCCAGGCCCGTGACCTTGCCGAACATCTCGGCGGTCATCTCGTTCAGCGGCACGCCCTTGGCGATCGCGAAGTGGTGCGGGCGGTGGGCGCCGACCACGGTGTCCTCGGTGCGCAGATGCGCGCAGACGCCGACCGCCACCGGTTCCTGGCCGGCGGCCAGGTGCATTTCGCCGGGCACCGGGCCGGCACCGATATCGAAGGCCAGACCCTTCTGGATCTTGGGCGGCAGCTTGCCCTCGAGATACACCTTCGCCATCGTCTCCTCGTAATGGCGAATCTCGACCATCTTTTCGTACATCCACAGCAACTGGTCCGTGGTCGGTTCCATCGTCGTGTCTCCTGTTTCTTTCGCTTGGCGTGACGCCCGTGTCCGCGTTGGGGAGCGCGGGCGCGGCGGGCGCCGCGGCTGCGATGTCATTGCAAGCGCGATGCCAGTGCGGGAAACAGGGGGATGGCGGTGGGCCGTCCAGGCTCGGTCGGAGGCCGCAAAGCCTTGTGTGGCGCGGCTTTGCGGCGGATCGGGGAGGGTGGATCAGGGTCGGTGCGGGATGCTCGGAGCCTGCGCGATGGCCCCCGGCACGTCGCGCTGCCGTCGCGCCATGCGACAGGTGTCGCGTTCTCAATGCGACAGGTGTCGCAGCGAGAGGCGACGGCTGGAGAGCCACTGATGCGAGAGAAGAAGGGCGACTGAGGGGCGAGGGCAGCCGAGCGACTGCGGCATTCAGGCGAAGGGCTCCCCTCTCCCGCTCGCGGGAGAGGGGTGGGGGAGAGGGCAGAGGGCAGGACTACGCGATTGACGTAAGGACTGGCTTAATGGCGTAACGTCATGGCGAGCGCTTCAGAATGGCGTGCGCGGGTTCCCTCTCCCCCAGCCCCTCTCCCGCAGGCGGGAGAGGGGAGCAGCACCGCAGGCAGTCGCAGGCGCCACCATGCGACTCACGCTTGCAAGCTTCGTATCGCCGTGCGCAGCGGCATCGCGATCTCTGCCGCGCGCGATTCGACGCGGTGGATCGGCCCGGCGACCGACACGCCGTAGACCACGCCGCCCAGTGTGACCGGCACGGCGACGGCGCCCAGGTCGGACAACGACTCGCCGAAGTTCTGCGCCCAGCCGCGTTCACGCGAGATTTCGAGCTCGGCTTCCAGCGCCTGCCGCGAACCCAGCGTGCGCGGGGTCAGCGGCGCGAACGAGGCGCGCGCCAGCAGCGCGTCGCGGTCGGCGGCCGGCAGCGTCGACAGGATCGCGCGGCCGATCGAATTGGTATGCGCCTGGCGCAGCTCGCCTGCCGTGGCGATGTAGCGCACCGGGTTGCTCGACTCGACCACATCGAGGTAGACCACGCGGCCGTCTTCCTGCAGCTTGCCGAAGATCACGGTCTCGCCGGTCTCGTCGCGCAGCGATTCGAGCACCGGTTGCACCCGCTCGAGCAGCGGGTCGTTGGCGGCGATCCGTTGCGCGATCGCCAGCAGCCGGCCGGTCGGGTAGTAGCCCTGGCGCCGTCCGGTCTCGTACAGATAGCCCAGCGCCGCCAGCGTGCGGATCAACCCCAGGCAACTCGACATCGGCGCGCCCAGCAGTTTGGCCAGCTCGGTCAGCGTCAGCGAGCGGCCTTCCCGCGCGTAGATTTCCATGATCTCGACCACGCGCAGCGCGGTCTTGACGTTGGCGCTCGCGGCTTTTTCGGCGGCCTTCTCGGCGGCCCTCTCTGCGGGTTCCGGGGCGGGCTCCACGGCGGTCATCTGCTTGTTCCTGTCGGCCTGTTGATCGGAGGCTTGCTGCGCAAGGCCGACAGTGTAAGGCCTTGCCTGGCCGGGCCGCGCTCTGTGTCGATGCTAGGCCGGATCGTTTGCCGCGTCCGCTGCGGCCTCCATGCCGCGCTTCGGCAGCGGCGCCGGCCAGTGCCGGATATTGCCCGGCGTGCGCGAAAAGCGCGTCGGAATGCCGACCGCGCGCAGCTCGCCCTCGGTCGGGTGCGCGTACTCGAACACCATGCCGGTCGCGCGCAGGTGCGGGTCGTCGAGCACGCTGTCGAACCGGGGCACCTCGCTGTGCGGAATGTCGGCATCGCGGAGCAGGTCCAGCCATTGCGCGGTGGTCCTGGTCAGCACGATGTCGGCCAGCGTTTCGTACAACGCGTCGATATGGGCGCTGCGGCCCGCGGGCGTGGCATAGCGCGGATCGGCCGCCAACTCGGGGCGCCCTGCCACCGCGAAGAAGCGGGCCCACTGCGCGCTGGTGTACGGCAACAGCGCCAGATAGCCGTCGGCGGTCCGGTAGGGCTTGCGGTGAGGGGACATCACGCGCCCATAGCCCGCGTCGCCCAGCGGCGGCACGAAGGTGCGGCCGGCCAGCTGCTCGACCGCCAGAAACGACACCAGCGTCTCGAACATCGGCACCTCGATCGCCTGGCCCTGTCCGGAACGCTCGCGTTCGTAGAGTGCCATCGGAATCGCGTAGGCGACCGTCAGGCCAGCCACCTTGTCGGCCAGGATCGTGTTGACGTAGCGCGGGCCCTGGTCGCCGTTCGCGCCCTGGAACTGCGCCAGGCCGCTGCGTGCCTGGATGATGTCGTCGAATGCCGGCTGCCCGGCATAGGGACCGTCCTCGGCATAGCCGTAGGCGCCGCAGTAGATCAGCCGCGGATGGTCGGCGCGCAGCGACGCGTAGTCCAGGCCCAGCTTGCGCAGCGACGCCGGGCGGACGTTGGAGACGAACACATCCGCCTCGGCGATCAGGCGCTTCAGCGCCGCCAGGTCGTCCGGGCGCTTCAGGTCCAGCACCACAAAGCGCTTGTTGCGGTTCAGGTTCAGGAAGGCCGCGCCCATGGTCGGATGCCGCGCCGGCTCGGCATGGCGGAAGACGTCCCCGTCCGGCGATTCGACCTTGATCACCTGCGCGCCCATGTCGCCCAGGATCTGCGTGGCGTACGGGCCCATGCCGACCGAGGTCATGTCGACCACGCGCACGCCGGCCAGCGGGCCGGTGGCGGCCGCTTCCGGCGCGTCCCATGGCGAATTTGTCATGCCGCGATCCATTGCGTGAAGTCCTCCGCCGTTCAGTACGATTTCGGCAGACCGAGCACGCGCTCGGCGATGAAGCACTGGATCAGCTGCGGACTGACCGGCGCAATGCGCGGGATATAGGACTCGCGCAGCAGCCGCTCGACGCGGTATTCGCGCGAATAGCCCATGCCGCCGAGCGTCAGGATCGCGGTCTGGCAGGCGTTGTGTCCCGCTTCGGCGGCCAGGTATTTCGCCGTGTTGGCTTCGGCGCCGCAGGGCAGGCCCGCGTCGTAGCGCGCCGCCGCCTTCATCACCATCAGGTTGGCCGCTTCCAGCTGCATCCATGCCTGCGCCAGCGGGTGCTGCACGCCCTGGTTCGCGCCGATGGGCCGGCCGAACACCACGCGATCCTTCGCGTATTGCGTGGCGATCGCCAGCGCCGCGCGGCCGAGGCCGACTGCCTCGGCGGCGATCAGGATGCGCTCGGGATTGAGCCCATGCAGGATGTACTCGAAGCCTCGTCCTTCCTCGCCGATCAGGTCTTCCTGCGGCACGAACAGCTCGTCGATGAACAGCATGTTCGAGTCGACCGCGGCGCGGCCCATCTTGTCGATCTCACGGACCTCGATGCGGTTGCGATCCAGCGCGGTGTAGAACAGCGACAGGCCCTCGGTCGGCTTGCCGACCGATTCCAGCGTCTGCGTGCGCGCCAGCAGCAGCATGCGGTCGGCGACCTGCGCGGTCGAGATCCAGATCTTGCGGCCGCTGATCAGATAGCCGCCGTCGACCTTGCGCGCGAATGTCTTCAGCCGTGTGGTGTCGAGCCCCGCATCGGGCTCGGTCACGGCAAAGCACGCCTTCTCGCGGCCGGCGATCAGGGGCGGCAGAAAACGCGCCTGCTGCTCCGGCGAGCCGAACACGACGACCGGGTTCAGGCCGAACACGTTCATATGGACCGCCGACGCACCGCTCATGCCGGCACCCGACTCGGAGATCGCCTGCATCACCAGCGCCGCTTCGAGGATGCCGAGGCCGGCGCCGCCGAGCGCTTCCGGCATCGCCACGCCGAGCCATCCGCCCTCGCACATCGCCTGGTGGAAATCGTGCGGGAAGGTGTGATCGCGGTCGAGCCGGTCCCAATATTCCATGTCGAAGCGGGAGCAGACCGTACGTACCGCTTCGACAATGGCGGTCTGCTGGTCCGAGAGTTCGAAATTCACGTCGCTGTCCTCGTGTTGCGGGGGTGGTGCGGAGATGCGGGGGCGTTCGGCCGAGCCTGCGTGCCGGTCATTCGGGCTGGATGCCCGCGTCCTTGACCAGCTTCGACCATTTGCGCAGCTCCGCCGTGACGAAGGCGCCGAGCTCGGCCGGCGTGCTGCCGAATGGCTCGAAGCCGAAGGCGTAGTACTGCGCGGCGTGCTGCTTGTTGGAGACGATGGCCACCAGTTCGCGATTGAGCCGCTCGACCACCGGCGGCGGCGTGCCGGCCGGCGCGAACACACCGTTCCACGACGTGATATCGAAGCCCTTGAGCTCGGGGACGCTGGCCAGCGGCGGCACGTCGGGCAGCAATTCGCTGCGCTGTGCGGTGGTCACGCCGAGCGCGCGCAGCTTGCCAGCCTTGACGTTGGCGATGCCGGCGGCGAAGTCGACGAACATCAGCTGGATCTGGCCGCCGATCACGTCGGTCATGGCCGGCGGCGTGCTCTTGTAGGGGACGTGCAGCATATTGAGGCCTGCCATGCGCGCCAGCGTCGCGCCCGCGACGATGCCGGTGCTGTTGCCGCTGCCATAGGACAGACCCGGATGCGACTTCGCGTAGGCGATGAACTCCGGCAACGTCTTGACCGGCAGCGATGGGCTGACGACCAGCATGAACGGCAGGTTGCCCATGCGCGCGACCGGCGTGAAGTCCTTGACCGGGTCGTAGCGCAGCTGCTTCATCAGCGACGGGTTGGCCGAGTGCGTGGTGTTGGTCGTCATGAACAGCGTGTAGCCGTCCGGCGCGGCCTTGGCCACGTATTCGGCCGCGATGGTGCCGTTCGCCCCCGGCTTGTTTTCGACCAGCACCGACTGGCCCAGCGATTCGCCGAGGGGTTTCGCCGTCAAGCGCGCGACGGCATCGGTGCCGCTGCCGGCTGCGAACGGCACCACCAGCCTGATGGGCTTGGAGGGGTACGTGTCGGCCAGCGCTGCGGGCGCGGCCAACGTCAGCGTCAACGTCAACGTCAGCCCCAGGGCCGCCGCAGTGCCGCCCAATAGTCGGCCCAAGCCCTGCCTGGTCAGCATGTTCATCGTCTGTCTCCTCGTTTTGGTGGGATGGCCCGACTGGCGCGGGCTCAAGGGTTGGCGCGGCTCAGTCGGGCCGCACCACGCGTTCGGGCGATTCCTCGTACGGCGGCGAATAGATGACCAATACCTTGACCGGCTCGTCGCTGATCACCGTGAACACATGCATCTCGTCGGCGGGAAAGAAGCAGCAATCGCCCGGACCGAGTTCGCGGCGCTGCCCGCCGACTTCCGCCAGGGCGCGGCCTTCGAGGAGGTAGCAGACCTGCTCGATGCCGGGATGCGCGTGCGGCAGCGCGCCCTTGCCCTTTTCGATGGTGCCGTGCACCACCTCCAGATGACGGGCGCCGACCGTTTCCGGCCCGATCAGGCGGCGGTTCAGGGTGCCGACGTGGTTGGCCGGGTGATAACCCGGGACGTCGTCGAGCGATACGAAATAGGTCGGGCGGTCTGACACGGTAGCCTCGGGGTGACGGTGAAATTCAGAATGATGAAGTGCAGTTTATATTCGTGAATTACGCGGTCAAGCGATTTGTGCCCGGTTTCGGGTTTACGCCAAGACACCGAGGGGCGAGCGCCAGCGCTTGACGCGTCGGCCAGCCGGAAGGCAGGCGGCGTCCAGCCGACACTTCGGGAAACGGGGGAAGGGGAGAAGGGGGCGGGCAGCGGCGGGGGGCTTCTCTGGGGCCGCCCGCCGCACCCTGGACGGCGTTATGCCGAGGCGGAGGGATTGGCGCCGGAGACGGCGCCTTGCTCGACCATGGCCAGCAGCATCTGCAGCTTCGGCAGTTCCACCGGCTTGACGATATGGAAGTGGAAGCCCGCGGCCTTGGTCTCGGCCCGGTCGCTCGGCTGACCGAAACCCGTCATCGCGGCGAACACGGTGCCGGTCCAGCCGGACATGCTCTTCAATCCGCGCAGCAGCGCGAAGCCGTCCACCACCGGCATCGCGATATCGATCAGCGCCAGCTGCGGCACGAAGCTGTCGGCGATCTCGATGGCACCCTCGGCGTCGTAGGCGATATGCACCTCATGTCCCATCGCCTGCAGCAGCATGCCGAGGCTGTCCGCCGAATCGCGATTGTCGTCCACCACCATCACGCGCAGCGCGCCTGCCGGCGCGGGCACCGCAGCGTCGCGCTTCTCTTCCGCGGCGTCCAGGCCAAGCGGGAGCCGGATCGTAAACGTCGCGCCCATGCCCTCGCCAGGGCTGCTGGCGCGGATGGAGCCGCCATGCAGTTCGATCAGCGACCGGCACAGCGACAGGCCAATGCCCAGGCCGCCATCGTCGGACACCTTGCCGTGCTTGTGCTGGACGAACAGGTCGAAGATGGTTTCGATCTCGCTGGCCGGAATGCCGATGCCCTCGTCGATGACGCGCAGCTCCACCGCCTGATACTGCCGGTCGCACTCGATCGCGATGCGGCCGCCCGGCGGGGAAAACTTCGAGGCGTTCAGCAACAGGTTCTGCAGCACCTGGATCAGACGGGTCGGATCCGCGCGCATCGCGATCGGGCTGGGCACCTGCAGATCGAGCTGCTGCCGCCGACGCTCCAGCGCTGGCTTGGCAGCTTCCGCCGCGCGCGAGACGATGTCCCCGAGCTCGACCCGGCTGTATTGCAGCTCGACCTTGCCCGAGGTGATGCGGCCCATGTCGAGCAGATCGTCGACCAGGCGCGTCATATGGGACAGCTGCCGGTCCAGCACGCTCTGGCAGTGGCGCAGCGTCGCGCTGTCGCGCGGCGCCCGCTGGTCGCCCGAGCCCAGCGTCTCCAGCCGCATCAGATTGACCGCATTGCGCATCGGCGCGAGCGGATTGCGCAGTTCGTGCGACAGCGTGGCCAGGAACTCGCTCATGCGGCGGCTGGACTGCTCCAGCTCTTCGAGCCGCTTGCGTTCGGTCATGTCGCGCGTGACCTTGGCAAAGCCCTGCAGCACGTTCTGTTCGTCGAACATCGCCGTGATGACGACGTTGGCCCAGAACAGCGTGCCGTCCTTGCGCACGCGCCAGCCTTCGTCCTCGAAACGGCCATCCTGCGCGGCGCGGCCGAGCTCGTAAGTCGGCCATCCGCGGGCGACGGCCTCTGGCGTATAGAAGACCGAGAAATGCTTGCCGATGATCTCGTGGGCGGCGTAGCCCTTGATCTTCGCCACGCCGCGATTCCAGCTGGTGATATTGCCGGACACGT
Source organism: Cupriavidus gilardii (assembly GCF_017598945.1). Lineage (GTDB taxonomy): Bacteria > Pseudomonadota > Gammaproteobacteria > Burkholderiales > Burkholderiaceae > Cupriavidus > Cupriavidus gilardii_E. Next base: position 68,363 of record NZ_JAGFTW010000045.1, on the reverse strand, counting down.
CGAGCGTGAAGATCGCGTAGTCCTGAATGGCTTCGACCAGGGCCCGATATTTGGCTTCCAGCTGCTTGGGCGTATTGTCCACGTCGGCTGAAGATTCCGTACCGGGCGCCGGTTCGCTGGGGTAATTCATGTTGCGCTCCGGGGCTGGGATGACGCAAAGGATACCGCCAGCGGGAATATGGGGCGAGAAAAACCGCAGGCGGCACGAGACCGCCTGCGGTGGTTGGCCGGCGCATCGACCGCGCCGGCAAGGCAGCGATGGCGCTTTTCGGTGGTCAGGCCGCCCGTGCGGCGGGCCTGCCGGCGTCCGCCTCGGCACTCTCCCGATAGAGGCTGGAGGCCCGCTGCACCAGGGCGCTCAGGCTCGGCGTCATCGGCTTGAGTTCCATCCGCTCGGCGGCCAGCGCGCACGCCAGGTTGGCCCTGCCACCGCGCAATGCCGCCTCGATCAGCGTCAGGTTCAGGATGTCGCGCTGCGCATGGCTGCCGCCGAAGCGATGCGCGATCAGCCGGACCGGCATCAGCAGCTCGATCGCATGGTCGTAGTCGCAGGCCTCGAAGGCATACAGCGCCTCGATCACCGGCAGGCCGACCTCGCGCGTCATCGCCGCGTTGGTGCCCGATCCCGCCGCCGCCCGTCGCATGTTCGCCATCAGCCGGCTGAAAGACGCCGGGCGGTCGTCGCCGAGATAGGCGATGCCCGCGTGCACGTCGTTGAAGGCGTACGTCCCCTCCGCGCCGCGCGCCTCGCAGGTATCGGCCAGTTCGGCCCAGCGCGCGCCCACGTCGATGCCGCGCAGCTGCAGCCGCCACAGCATCGCGGTGGCGTCGACCAGCTCGAGCGCGACCGCCGACCGTGCGGCGCGGATGCGCTCGTCGTACAGCGCCAGCACCTGGTCGGCATGGCCGAGCTCGAGATGGAATAGCGCCAGATGCCACCAGTTATGGACGGCCATCATGTTGTCGGTCGCCCAGTCGTCGGTGCGCGACTGCAGCCAGCCGATGCCCTGATCCGGCCGGCCCTGCATCTCCATCACGTGCGCAACCGCATGAATCGCCCACGGATCGCGCGGGTCGAGCTCCAGCGCGAAGCGCCCGCGTTCCTCGGCCTGTTCGTACAGATGGGTCTCCTCGAGGCCGAAGGCATGCATGCCCAGCACATGACTGAAGCCCGGCACACGCGCATTCCAGTTCGGCAGCACCTGGGCAATGCGATCGCGCAGCATGCTCGACTGGCCGAGCAGGAAGTCGGTGATATGGGCGACCTGCAGCGCCAGCGCATCGCGCGGGTAATCGATCACGATGTCGCCGTACAGCTGATTGGCGCGCGCGAATTCGCCTTCGAGCCAGGCGCGCGCGGCGGCGATGTGCCGGCGTTCGCGCTCGTTGGCGATGCCGTGCAGCGCCTCGGCGGCCTCGACGGTCTGCCGGAGCATCGGCGCGACCGTGCCATCGCCGGCGGTGATCAGCAGTCCCGCGCGTAGTGCGTGCCCCATCACGAATTCGGGGTCCTCAGCGAGGGTCTCGTCGATCATCGTCAGCGGATCGCCGTAGTAGCCCTGCAACAGTTCGAGAGCGGCTTCGAAGCGCTCCATCGAACGGCTGTTGCCCGTCGAAACCTGCAGGTGGCGGGAATCGGTGTGTGCCATGGAAGTCATCCTTGTTTCTAATGCGCAAATCCAGCAGCCCGGTGGTCTTGTCGCTGTCTGCGCCGCATCGTGCGGCCGGCGGGCGTCGCGGCTGGCCTCGCCATTGGAAGAGTCTTGGAAGCGGGGCAGTAGCGAGATTAGGGGGCCCGCGTGATATGGCCGTGCACGCAGGCGTGAAAGAAGCGTGAAAGTTCTCCGGCAGCAGTACCGCGCTGCGTCAATCCGTGGCCTATAAAAGAGCTTTCAGGGCAGCTTCGCAAGCCGATGCCGCCGCGCGTGCCTCAGACATCGGCAACCGCAAGGACACCAAGCGATGGCGGCGGTCCGTCTCGAGCTGTTCGGCGGCTTCACGCTGAGTTCGCCGGACGGCACTCCCATCCCCCTCTCCGCGCGCAAGGCACGCGCGGTGCTGGCCTATCTTGCCTTGGCCGACGGCCGGCCCCAGCCGCGCGACAAGCTGGCGGCGCTGCTCTGGCCCGACAGCCATGCCGAACAGGCGCGCACCAGCCTGCGCCAGGCGCTCAGCGCGGTACGCCGCGCGGTGGAGGGCTATCCGGTGGTGTTGGCCGATGCGGACAGGGTGGCACTGTGCGGTGTGGCGGTCGACGTGGTGGCCTTCGAAGACCATCTGCGCGCCGCCACCCCGGACGCGCTGGAGGCCGCGGTCGCGCTGTATCGCGGCGATCTGCTCGAAGGGTTCGATGCCGCCGCGCCCACCTTCGACCAATGGCTGGCGGTCGAGCGCGAGCGGTTGCGCGGCCTGGCGCTGCACGCGCTGGCCCGGCTGCTCGATCGGCACGAGCAGGCCGGCGAGCTGGACCGTGCGGTCGCCTGCGCCACGCGGCTGCTGACGCTCGATGCCCTGCAGGAGTCGGTGCACAGGGCGCTGATGCGGCTGTACGACAGACAGGGCCGGCAGGCGCTGGCGCTGAAACAATACCGCTTGTGCAGGCTGGCGCTGCAACGCGAACTGGGCGTGTCGCCCGAAGCGGAAACCGAGGCGCTGCATCAGGCGATTCTGCGCGCCCGGCGGCAGACGTCCGCGCCCGTACCGTCGGCGCCTGCGCCTGCCTCTACGTCTTCGTCTACGTCTACGCCTTCGGTGCGCGACGCGCCGGCCGAAGCAATGTTGACGGCCGCTTCGGAGGGCGTGAACAGCCCGACCGCGGCGCCTGCGGGCAGCACGCCGGAACCGCGCCATGCCGTGGTCGTGGTCGCCAGCGTCGACGATATCGGGGCCCATGCCGCCGGGCTCGACGCCGAGCAGATCCACGGCCTGCTGATGCGCTGGCGCCAACGTGCGCGAGCGCTGGCGGCGGCCTGCGGCGGCGCTGTGACGGACGAGATCGGCGCGCGTCTGACGGTAGTGTTCGGCGTGCCGGTGGCGCACGGCAACGACGCCGAGCGCGCCATGCACGTCGCGGTCGGCCTGCACGACAGCGTGCGCGGCCTGTGCCAGCAGTGTGCGCCGCCACCCGAGGTGCGCGTCGGCGTCGCCAGCGGGCAGGTGCTGTTTGCCGCCTCGCCGGGGACGACGACCGCGACAACGGCGGCAGCGGCCGCAACGGCGGGCAGCGGCATGACGCTGACCGGTCCGCCCGTCAACGTCGCCGCCCGCGTGATGGAACACGCCGAGGCCGGTGAAACCGTGGTGTCGAACCGCGTCTTCCTCGCTTTGCCGGGGCGGCTGGAGGTCGAGCATCTGACCGATATGTCGATGCCCGGCATTGCCGAGCCGATACCGCTATGGCGCGTCCGCCGGTTCCTGGATGCTGCCGAGACGGCGCCGCAGCATGCTTTCGTCGGGCGGCAGGCCGAACTGGTGCAACTGGCCGGCGTCGCCGGCGATTGCCTGCGCTCCGGACAGGGCCGCGTCGTGGTGATCCGCGGCGAGGCCGGCATCGGCAAGAGCCGGCTCGCCGAACGCTTTGTCGCGCTGGCGCGCGAGCACGGCATGGATGCACTGCGCGCGCTCGTGCTCGACTTCGGCGTCAGCACCTCGGGCGATCCGCTGCGCGTGCTGGTGCGCGGACTGTTCGGCGTCGAAGCCGGCGCCGGCGTCGATGCGCGTGCGGCCGTGATTGCCGAAGCGGTGGCCAGCGGCCGCGTCGACGATGACGACGTGCCGTTCGCCTTCGACCTGCTCGACGTGCCGCAGCCGGAGGCGCAGGCCGCGGCGCTGGCGGCGATGGATGCCGGCGCGCGCCAGCGCGGCGTGCAGCGCTTCCTGCTGGCGCAGGTGGCCCGCCGCAGCACCGTGAAACCGCTGCTGATCGTCGTCGAGGACGTGCACTGGGCCGAGCGCGCGCTGCTCGATTGCCTCGCCCGGCTCGCGGCCGCTACGCGGACCTGCCGGCTGGTGCTCGCGATGACCGTGCGGCCCGAGCAGGATACGCTCGACAGCGCATGGCGCGCGGCCGCGGGCAGCGCGTCGCTGACGACGATCGACCTGGGGCCGCTGAACGATGCCGAGGCGCGCGAGCTGGCCACGCGGTATCGCCATGTCGACGCGCAGCTGGCCGATTCGTGCATCCGTCGCGCCGACGGCAATCCGCTCTTTCTCGACCAGCTGCTGCGCAATGCGGACCCGGGCACCGACGCCGACGCGCTGCCCGGCACGCTGCAGAGCATCGTGCTGGCGCGCATGGACCGATTGCCGGAGCCGCATCGGCAGGCGCTGCAGGCCGCCGCCGTGCTCGGACAGCGCTTTTCGCCCGCGGCGCTGCGCCAGCTGCTTGGCACGGCCGACGATCCGTGCGACGCGCTGGTGCGTCAGGCGATGCTGCGGCCAGAGGGCGAGGACTACCTGTTCATGCATGCGCTGATTCATCAGGCGGTCTACGCGTCGCTGCTCAAATCGCGCCGGCTCGCGCTGCATCGGCGTGCCGCCGACTGGTACCGCAGCCGCGATCTGACGCTGCATGCGGAGCATCTTGACGCCGCCTCCGATGCCGATGCCCCGGCCGCCTACGAAGCCGCGGCGCGGCACGAGGCCAGCCACTTCCGCAACGAGCGCGCGCTGCGTCTGGTCGAGCGGGCGCTGCAGATCGTCGGCGATGGTGCGAGAAAGCAGTCGCTGGCCTGCCTGCGCGGCGAGCTGACGCTGAACCTGGGGCAGCCGGCCGAAGCGTTGAAGGCCTTCGAACACGCGGTCGCGCTGGCCGACGACCACAGCCAGCGCGCCCACGCCTGGTTCGGCGTAGCCTCGGCCCTGCGGCTGCTGGACCGCTACGAGCGCGCGCTGATCGCCTTGCAACATGCCGAGCGGGGCGCGGCGGCGGTCGGCGACGCCGACATGCTGGCGCAGATCGAATCGCTGCGCGGCAATATCCATTTCCCGATGGGCGACCTCGACGCCTGCCTGGCCGCCCATCAGCGCGCGCTGCAGCATGCCGGCACGGCGGGCTCGGCGCTGGGCGAGGCGCGCGCGCTCGGCGGGCTGGGGGACGCCTATTACCAGCAGGGGCGGATGGTGACCGCTCGCGTCCACTTCGTTCGCTGCGTCGAACTGGCCCGCGCGCGCGGGTTTGTGCGGATCGAAGGCGCCAATCTGCCGATGGTCGGGGCGGTCGACATCTTCTGCCTGGCGCTGTCGTCCGCCGTGGCGCGGTGCGAGGAGGCACTGCGCATCGCGCGCCGCATCGGCGATGCGCGCATCGAACTGCTGGCCTACGACGTGATGGCGTCCACCGAGCAGCTGACCGGCGAATGGCCCAAGTCCCAGGCCCATGCCGAGCGCGCGCTGGCGCTGTCCCGGCGGCTGGGTGCGCGCCGCTTCGAAGCCGAACTGGCGGGTCGGCGCGCGCTGGCCATCGGCCATCAAGGCCATCCGGAAGCCGCGGAGCAATTGCTGGACGAAGCGCTGGCCCTGAGCCGCGACACCGGCATGCGTTACTCCGGCCCGATGATCCTCGGCTTTCTTGCCCGCACCACGCGGGATCCGGACAGGCAGCGGCGCGCGCTGGTCCAGGGCGAGGCGATCCTTGCGCAGAGCTGCGTCAGCCATTGCCATCTCGACCTCTACGAGGCGGCGATCGAGGTCTCGCTGCGCAATGGCCGCTGGGACGAAGCCGATCGCTATGCCGACGCGCTGCAGGCTTATACACGGCAGGAGCCGTTTCCCTGGGCCCAGTTCCAGATCCGCCGCGCGCGGGCCCTGGCGGCGCTGGGCCGCAGCCGGCGCCGGGTCGCCGAGACCCGGCTGCAGGCGGAGCTGATGGCGCTGCGCAAGGAGGCGGCCGGCGCCGGCATGCTCGCGGCCCTCGCGGGCATCGAAGCCGCGCTGCGGCAGGTTGGCGCGCTGCACTAGCACCCTGGCGCGGCCACGTTGTCGCTTGCGCCATGCGCAGCGACCGAAACAGAAACCTGCCAGCGATTTCCAATAGCGCAACTGTTTTGCCGCCCGGCACTATCCGACCAGCACCAACGCTACACCCCCCGGTGCACCCCCGCCACGGTCTGGCGGACTCCCATCCCACTTCGTCAGGAGCAATCATGGCTGGCAATCAGACTGTCGCTTCGTCTGCCATCGTCGATTCGCGGCCGCCGCCCCAACCTGTCGGCGATGCGCCGAGAGATCATGGGACGATGGCCATGCAGGCGGGCGGATGCTCGGCTCGCGTGCAATATGTTCGCGCCACGGACCTCCCTTCGACCCATTCGGCAGGCGACGGACATATCGGTCCTTGGGAAAAGATCCTGTCGTTCTTCGGTATCCGAAAGCCCGCACCGCTTCCCGATCGGCCGCCCATCGCGGATCTGCCGCCCATCGCGGATCGGCAGCCCGGTCCAGACAAGGCGCTGGCCGAGCATCGAGTCGAGGCGGCACCGGTCAAGGACAACTCCCCACCTGCGGCCGAAACGAAACCGGCGACACCCTTTCCGATTCTGAAGCTTCCGTTCGAGTTGCTGTGCGAGGTGATGGCACGAGTGCCTGCGGGCGATCGCCATTTCTTCCGCGGTAATACCACCCTCGGAACGACGTGCAAAGCTTTCCATGCCGCCATCAACGCTGTGTCCAACATGGAACCGCATCGTGCGGACGACGCAATAGCGCGGCGCATATCCGGAATGTTGTGGGGCAGTCAGATTCCACCGATGATCGAGGAACTTGCCAAGGCGAGGCCATCAGTCCGCGAGTGGGCGCTGCAAGCCGTGATGATCATGGCCACCGGAATGTCGGTAACGGGCAGGCGAGACACGATGATGCTGGTGCTTCAGCGTGCGAAGAAGCAGTCTGCGTTGTGGGAGTTGGAGTTGATGCGCCACCTCGCACGCTGGGTGCCAGATACGGACAGCGAACTCTTGACCCTGCTGACTGATCGGGTGCTACGGCACGATGCGAAGAACGATGACGAATATCTGGCCAAGGCGCGGGTTCTCGCACAACTTGCGCAACGGATCAGTCCCAACGATCTTCCCGGGACGGTGCGCCGATGGGAGTCGATATACAAGGCGGTCTCGGCCCATCCTCGTCATGAAGACGTCCTGACTGTGCGCGCGTTGAGAGCCGCATTCGATCATCTCAGCAGCGACACGTTCAACTGCAAGTTCAGTGTCGAGACCGAGGGGATGCTGCTGTGCAGATTGATTTGGCTTTACCGCGCTGTGGACAGTCTGCGATCGAAGGAATACATGGCGGCCTGTACAGAGGACGAACTCGCCTTGCGGCTGCCCCCGGAGCCGTTACCCGGCACGGTGAAGAAGCCGGATCCGTTGCGGGCTTATAGCAGCATCATGACTCGCCCCATACCAAAAATCGATCGCCTGCCATCCCACATTATGTAGCAGCGCAACGTCGCAACAATCGAAGAATTGCTGCATCCGGAGGAGACAATGCGAATTGGTGCCGCCCGTCAAGACACTCAATTGATTGAGAATATGGTGCCCGACTCGGAAGTCGGGCCGGCGAACAAAAATACCGAAGACGAAGCGCATTTTGGCAGTATGGCTCCATCCGGAGAGGCTATCGCGCCAATGTCCCAGCCCGAGGCAGAGAGCCAGCGCGATTCGGGTACATTGAAGCGGTCGGAAAGCGACCCCCTGATTCGTCCTCTCCTCATTGGCGTGCGGAACAAGATTCCGGCTGCTCACTCGGACCACAACGCGCATCCCGCTGCTCCGCCGAATCCCCGTTCGTCCCAGGTCGCCACGTGGCCTCCCCCATATCTATCTCACGCAAAGCTGTCCGAAACAAAGGGTTGGCATTTGCTCAATGAAGTGACATATGGGCTATGGAGCGCTGCAACGGTGAGCCGGGAGGCCATGCACATTGCCGCGGCTTCAAAGGAAGAGTGGAAAACGTTCTCCATCAGTTCGCATCTCCCTGTGGCCAATGAAGGCGCCTTGGTGGGCGGTGCGTTCTCACTGATCGAGGCCATAGGGACGGCTCACCTCGTGTGCAAGGCGGGGCGAAAGAAGTCGGAACTGGACCAGGCACTGAGCAAACATGCTGCTGGACGACGCCGCTTTGTCGACGGCGCTCCAGAAATCGCAAATCTGCTTGGTGAGAGACACGCGCTTTCAACGTTGCTGCAGACGTGGCCTCGCGATGAGGAAACGAAGTTGCTCCCGGAATGGCAACGCGATGCCGCGGAACCACCGTTGAACCTTCAGAGAACCCAGGAAGACCAGAAGGGTGTCGAAGAAAAGTTGGTGAGATTGGCGCTGGACCTTGCAGCAGACTTCGAGCACTACGTTCGCTACGAGCAGGCCGCCAATCAGCTCGCGGAGGCAACCGACAATCTTCACGCCATGGGCGTCGCCGCTGCACGTGACAGCGTCGTGCAGTTGGGTGGAGCCGCGTGCAACGCGACGGAGGCCGCGGTAAAGCTTGGCGCGCAAGGCGTCGATGTCGCGGCAACCGGTGTCGCCAGCGGTGCGTTCGGCATGGCAATGGGCGCATTGCACATGGGTGCGGCCGCGGTCGGATGGTACCAATCGGAGCGGACGCTGGCAGATCTGGCAGCGGTCCGCAGTCGAAGAGCGGATTTGCGGACCGTCGATGGACGAGAGCAGCAAGTCCTCGGCGCAGCGGAGCGCCACCGGCAATGGTTGAAGAATCAGGCGGCCAGGACTGAATCGGCTGCGGTCCGGCAATCGCACGCCGCAAGCGCGGCCGCGCCGGTAACGGAGTCCGTGGACGATGTCGCGAGCGCAAACCGCCTGATCGAGATCGTGCTGCATCACCAGGACAAGTCCTTTGAGGCCATCGAGGCGACTGAACTCAAGAAGAAATCCCGCGCGAAATTCCGCATGGGATACGGCGCAGCATCGATGGCGGTAGGCGCTGGCTTCGTTGCGCTGGCGACGATCGGCACTGGAGGCCTCTTCGTAACGGTATTGGCGGCCGCGGCGCTTGCGCTGGGCACTTTCTGGCTCGTCTCCGGCGTCGCACGGTTTGTCAGGGATCGCATCGAGGCATATCGGGAAGCGAAACGCGACCAGCAATTGAAGGACGCGGCGCAGCGCATTCTGCAGGAGCAACGGGAACCCACCCTTGAGGAGATGCGAAGCAACCGGTTTGTTGCCATCGATGCCATGCTCAGGTCGTTGCTCAACGGCGACCGGCCGATCACCCGATGCGCATTGACCGAAGTTCTCGTTTCACTGGGAATGGATGCGAACCTGCTCGAAGCCATCAGGTTGCGTTCAACGGTTCGGTTGGATCCAACCTATGCGAAGGACAAGGAAGACATCGCGCAAAAGCTTCGTTGTTTCGCCTCGGAGGCGAAAACGGAGGCGCTGAAGACCGCCATGGAAGGCATGGCGTTGCGCAGCGATGAAGCCATGCTCAAGCCGTTGCGGCAATTGTTCCAGGAGTTCATCGAAGGAAAGACGGCGATGCGTCAGCAGTACGAGCGCCGGACCGGAGTGCTGACTTTCCTGCGCGAGAAATTGCGCGATGTTCTCGGGAAGATTGGCTTCGGCCCGGGCGCTGAACCGAAAGCAGCAGAGTCAGCAGCAGAGTCGGTCTTCGCCGATGTGAGCGCCGATGTGAATGCGCCGATGTTGGACGGGCCGGACGTCGCCGCGATTCCGATACGAGGTTTGGCTCCATGACGATACGAAGGCGTCCGAACCGGGCGCCCCGAGTCTTCAGCCCTGACAGGACTTCAGCATGCGTGCCGCGTGCGCGTGTCCGGCTGACGTAGCGTAAGTCAGCGCGGTCCGCCCGGAGTGGTCGCGCAGCTCCCAGTTGGCGCCGGCGCCCAGCAGCACGGCAAGTATTTCGATATGGCCGTTTGCTGCGGCATGCATCAAGGCGGTGGCGCCGCGAATATCGCGGGCATCGACAGAAGCGCCGCGTTGCAGCAGCGCCTGGGCGGTGTCGCGGTGCCTGCTGCGACCCCTCTGCAGGTCCTGGCACCGCTCGTTGACGGTCGAAGGCGCGACGAATTCGGCAATCGGGCCGATACGATCGATCCGCATCCTGCCAACCCGTTCCTGCGGCGACAATCCCGCGGACAGCGCTGCCGCGTGCAAAGCGACGAAGGCCAGGGCGGATCGCCCTTCGCCGTCCTTGGCGTCGACCGCGGCGCCATGGCGTAGCAACACCTCGACCGTGGCACGGTGGCCTGCCACGGCGGCGAACATCAGCGCCGTCCGGCCCAGGGCATTGCGGGTATCGACGACTGCACCGGCATTGAGCAGCCTGTCCACGATGCCGTCGTGCCCGGCCACCGCCGCGGCCATCAGGGCGGTGTCGCCGCACTGGCTCGGCACCTCGGTGGCCGCCGAAGCGGCGAGTAGCCGCTCGACCACGGCGACGTGACCGTGGAAGGCGGCGAGCATCAAGGCGGTGTCGCCGCTCTCCGCCGCGCCCAGATTCAGCTGCCGCATGCCGTGCTCGTCGGCGTGCGCCAGCAGCATGTCCACGACGCTCTCGTGGCCCAGTTCGGCGGCGACCATCAGGGCCGTCTTGCCGCCCTGCACGGCAAGATCCAGCGGCATCTCACAGGCCAGCAGCGCTTTGACTTGTGCGCGGTCTCCGTGCGTCACCGCCTTGGCCATGTTGGCGAGATAGGCGCGATACCAGCCGTCATGCCGTTGCAAGTGGGCGATGACCGGTTCCATGCCGGGTTTGGGCTGCCGCTGCGCGCCCAGCCCACGCTCGTAGGCATAGCCGCCATCGGCATCGGGGACGAAGGCGGCGAGCCAGCTGCCGCCGTCTCCGTTCCGGTCGGCATGCGCCAGCAGCCAGTTCAGGCGGGCGGGCTCGACGTCCCGCTGGCCGAAGGCGATATGCAAGGCGGTTTCGCCCCGCAGATTGCGCGCGTCGAGGCGGGCGCCCTGTTCGAGCAGGCAGGCGAGGACGGTGACCGGCGCCCCACAGCGGACGGCGAAATGCAGCGGCGGATCACCATGGGAATCGCACAGGCGCAGCGCATCCGGCGTGGCGGCGAGGGCGTGCCGGATCAGCGCGAGCTTGCCGCTACGGATGGCGGCGTGCGGGGCGGGGATGGCGGCCCCGTCAGTCGGGAAGGGTTCGAATGGGTCGCGCTGCATGGCGGCGTCCTCCGTCGGGACTGGCTCGCCGTCCGCCGCAAGGAGAGGGCGGGAACGGTGGCGGGCTTGGGGGAACGCCAGCCTACGTACCGTGCTGCGCGATTTCTTACGAAAATGTGTCGGTAGTTCAATCTTTCGCAACAACAGCGTCGGTACTGTTGCAGGAAAGCAGCGAACTGCGAATGGGGGTGCCGGGTTGCGTGCTACCGCAGGCGAGGGGAATCAAGGGCGAGCCGGGGGCGCGCCGGAGAACAAGGGGCGAGGCCGCAAGGGGCGAGGCCGGCGGTGGCCTCGCCGTGTTTGGGCGGCGTGCGCGGGCGTCAGGTTCTGCGCCGCACCAGCCCGTAGATGACCAGCAGCACGATCGCGCCGATCACCGAGGCGATCCAGCCGGCCGGCTCCCCGGGGCGATACCAGCCGAGCGCCTGGCCGACATATCCGGCGATCAGCGAGCCGCCTATGCCAAGCAATATGGTCAAGATCCAACCCATCTTGTCGTCGCCAGGCTTGATGGCCCTGGCGATCAGCCCGACGATCAGGCCAACGATCACCGTACCGAGGAATGACAGCATACGCATCTCCCAGTTGCGAGCGGCCGGCGGGTCCGAGCCGCTTCGGCGCCATCTTGCCACGGCTTGCGGCGCAGGGCGAGCGGTCGAGGCCATCCGACATTCAGAGTTTTTGAAACGATCGTCCAGTCCAGGACCGGCCGCAGTGGCCGCAGTGCTGGCAAACTTCGCCCTTATCGCGAATCATCGCGCCATCGATCATTCATCGGGAGACCGCCGTGGGCGAATTGCAAGTCCTGCTGGAACAGCACGGACTGACGCTGGTATTTCTGAACGTCCTGATCGAGCAGGCGGGCCTCCCGGTACCCGCGTACCCGCTGTTGCTGGTCGCCGGCGCGCTCGGCATGCGGGAGACCGGCCCGTCGATCGGCGCGGTGCTGGGCGCCGTGGTGGTCGCCTGCCTGATTGCCGATTCGCTTTGGTACTTCGCCGGCCGGCGTCTTGGCCAACCAATGCTGCGCACCATCTGCAAGGTATCGCTGTCGCAGGACAGCTGCATCCGGCAGACGCAATCGCTCTATCTGCGGCTGGGACCGCGCTCGCTGATCTTCTCCAAGCTGTTGCCGGGCGCGGGCGCGCTGTCGACCGCGATGGCCGGCATGACGGCCACGCCGTTCGCGGTGTTCCTGTTCTACGACGCCCTGGGTGCGGTGGTCTGGGCCGGCGGGGCGCTGATGATCGGCGCGGCGTTCAGCGATGCGATCGACGCCGTGCTGGACGCTTTCGGCACCTATGGCCATCTGGCGCTGATGCTGGCGCTGCTCGCGCTCGCGCTGTTCATCGTCTGGCGTTGGTGGAAGCGGGTCCGGCTGCTGCGCCGCACCCGGAGGATTCCGCGCATGAGCGTGATCGAGCTGGAGGCACGGCGCCAGGACGGCCGCCTGCCGCTGGTGCTCGACGTGCGCGCGCCAGGCAGCGCGGCGCTCGAGCGCATTCCCGGCGCGCTTGCGGTGGACCCCGACGCGCCGCTGGATCTGCTCGCCGAACACCCGCCGGCGGTCGAGATCGTCGTCTATTGCGCCTGCCCCAACGAACTGTCCGCCGCGATGCTGGCCGAGCGCCTGCGTGCCGCGGGCTACGCCAATACCTGGGCGCTAATGGGCGGCATCGACGCATGGAAGCAACTGCACGGAGAGCGGGCGGCGGCGGCTTAGTCGAGCCCCGCACCGGTCGATCGGGGCGGGAGACCCTTCCGACAACGAGGGAAGAGAACGGCTATAGTTGCCGTTCCAATCGATCGCCGCCCCGGCAGAGGCCGTGGCGGCGCCGGGATGTGTCGATGCCTCGATGTGCCAACGTGCCATCGATCGCCACGCCCGGCCACAAACCGTTCCCGCATCGTCTTCCCGCATGACCGCTCCCACCACTGCCTACTCCCTGCTCGACCTTTCGCCGATTCCCGAGGGAAGCGACGCCGCCCAGTCGATGCGCAATTCGCTGGACCTGGCCCAGCACGCCGAACGCTGGGGCTATCGCCGCTTCTGGCTGGCCGAGCACCACAATATGCCGGGCATCGCCAGCGCCGCCACGGCGGTGCTGATCGGCTACGTCGCCAATGGCACCTCAACCATCCGGGTCGGCTCGGGCGGCATCATGCTGCCCAACCATTCGCCGCTGGTGGTGGCCGAACAGTTCGGCACGCTGGCCTCGCTGTTTCCGGGCCGTATCGACCTCGGGCTGGGCCGCGCCCCGGGCACCGATCAACTGACCGCGCGTGCCTTGCGCCGCAGCGCGACCCACGATACGGCCGACACGTTCCCGCAGGACGTCGAGGAGCTGCAGGCCTATTTCGACGAGCCGCGGCCCGGCCAACGGCTGCGCGCGGTGCCGGGCGCGGGCCTGAAGGTGCCGCTGTGGCTGCTGGGCTCGAGCCTGTTCAGCGCCCAGCTGGCGGCATCGATGGGCCTGCCGTTCGCCTTCGCCTCGCATTTCGCGCCGGGCTTCATGCGCCAGGCGGTCGATCTGTACCGGCAGACGTTCCGGCCCTCGGAGGCGCTGTCCAGGCCGTACGTGATGCTCGGCCTGAACGTGTTCGCGGCCGACACCGAGGCCGAGGCGACCCGTCTGTTCAGTTCGCTGCAGCAGCAGTTCCTGGCGCTGGTACGCGGCACGCCCGGACGCATCCGACCGCCGGTCGACGATATCGAATCGATGTGGACCGAGACCGAGGCGGCCCATATCCGCCGATCGCTGTCCTGCTCGGTGGTCGGCGACCTCGAGACGGTGAGCGAGGGCATGCAGCGCTTCGTCGACGATCTGCGTCCGGACGAGCTGATGCTGACGGCGCAGATCTACGATCACCGGGCCCGCCTGCGTTCGTTCGAGCTGGCAGCGCAGGCCGCGCAGCAGTTGCGGCCGGTGAGCGGCGCGCAGACGCTGTAGCACCGCATACTGGCCACCGGCGTCGCCGACGCCCAGCTGCGGCTTCAGCCTCTGCTCATGCCGCGGCGGTGGTGACCCCGGTGGCCGTGCCGCTCGGCGCCTGCCGATGGCGGCGTACGTTCTCGATCAATTCGCGCCGTGCCGCGTCCAGCCATGCGGTGCGATGCCTGACCGGGTCCCTGGGCGACAGCGTCGCCGCGCTGATTTCGCCCAGAAAGTAGCGCACCATGCTGCCGGCGCGCGCCGGCACCGGCATCATGCCAAGCAGCTGGCCGGCGCCGATGACGCCGGCGTCGGCCGCGTGGCACAGGCCCGCCCAGGCGGTGCGGCCGAGCGCGAGATAGAGCGCATCGTTGCGGACACGCGCCAGCCGCTCGAGGAATTGGGTCTCGAACGCGCGGCGCAGCATGGGAACGGCCAGCAGCGCTTCCAGCGTGCCATCGAAGGCCAGTCCCCGCCGCATCGTCGCCTGTGGCAGCAAGGCCAGCGGTTGCAACAGGTGGAAGCCGTCTTCCCACAGGACCGTCGCGCGTTCGACGCCGACCAGCGCGGGGATGTCGAAATGATCGAGCATGCGGATCAGGTTCGGCCGTACCAGTGGCCCGCCGAGTTCGATCTGGCGCTTGTTTTCCAGCTGGACGATCCGGCCAGGAGCGTGCGCGCGCAGCAGTGCCTCGGTCAGTTCGGCGGCGAGCCGCACGTGCATATGTCCTGGGGTCGTGCTGACCAGCACGAGCCGCGCAGTGGCATTGACGTGTTCGAACGGCACGTAGCTCATCACGTAGGTGCCGTCGTTGTCCACGACGATCGGATGCGCGATCACGGCATTGGCGCCGCCTTGCCGGATGCGCCCGCAGTAGTCTTCGATGTAGCTGCTCAAGTTGCCCCCGTTCCACAGCGACGTATTGTTCTGCCTGCTTCTCGGCGGTTGCCGATATCCGTCGGTTGCTTGCATGGTAAGCGCCGGAATGGGGCAGGCAAAGTCGCGGCGCGACGTTTCGGGCGCGGTGCAGTGCGCCATTGGTGGGGCAGCGAACAGATGGCGTCAACCGCGCTTGAGGAAGCCCTGGGCGGTGCGCGCCGTCGGGCGACAAGCGCCGTTCAACCGCCGGTGCAGGCGAGCGTGGCCGGTCCGGCCTGCGGGTCCATCGCCACGATGGTCGGTGCCAGCCCACGCAGCAGCTTGACGGACAAGGCGCTGGTGAAGTTGTAGCGCGCCGCATGCGGGCCGCGCACATGCAGCGTGACGGTGCCGAAGTAGCGCTCGCCGATCGTGAAGACGAAGGTCGCCGAGCGGCTGACCGCGCGCGATGCAATCACGTAGCCGCCGCGGCCGAACACCATGTGCCGATGATCGCCGGTGCCGGTCTTGCCGCCGAGCGCCATGCCGCGTTCGGCAGGAAAGACGCCTTGCGCCGAGCGCGCGGTACCGCCCTCGACGACGTCCAGCAACGAGCGCCGCGCCAGCTCCGCGACGTCCTCCGGCAGCAGGCGCTTCCGTTGCCCAGGTCGCAGCACGAACCGGGTTTCGTAGGGCGTGCCGGTGGCGAAGTCGAGCCAGCGCACGGTCTCGGTGTACGGCTGCACGCCGCCGCTGAGCAGGATGCCGGCCAGTTCCGACAGCGCCGCGGGACGATCGCCGGAGGCGCCGACCGCGGTGCCATAGGAAGGCGTCAGCGTGTCGAAGGGATAGCCCAGCCGGCGCCAGCGCTCGCCGATCCGTTCGAAGGCATCGCGCTCGAGCAGGATGCGGATGCGGTTGTCCTGCCCGGCCTTGCTGCGCGTGCGGAACAGCCAGGTGTAGACCTCCTGGCGCACGTCGGCGCTGGCCTCCAGCACCTGTTTCAAATCGGCCTCGGAGTGGTCGTCCAGATAGTCGATCAGCCACAGTTCGAGCGGGTGAATGCGCGACAGGTAGCCCCGGTCGTTCAGCGAGAATTTGTCCTTGCCGTACTTGTCGTAGAGCGCAAACACATCCTCGTCGTCCAGCTTGGTGCCGAGCTTGGCGCGCAGATGGCGGGCGAAGGTGGCCTCGTCCATGGTGGGATCCGCGCTGCGCAGCGCCACCGCGACGCGTACCGCGATCGGCTTGACCCGCTGCAGCAGCAGCGCGATGCGGGCCTCCTTGTCGAGCGCCTGGTATTTGCGATAGAAGCCGGTCAGGAACTGGCTGCCTTCTTCGTCGGCAAAGCGCACCAGCCATTTGCGCCGCCCGGGGGCATCGCGATCGGCGAGCAGCTCGCTGGCATCGGGATGCGCGCGGTGGACCTCGTAGCGGACGATGTCGCGCATCATGCGGATGAACACCAGATTGACCGAGTGCTGGAAGGCACGACGCACCGTCATGTTCTGCACGCTGGCCGAGCGCTCGAAGTTGGTGAAGGTCTGCAGCCCGCCGCCGGTGAAGAACGCTTCGCCGGCGCCCCCGGCGTACTTGCGTTCGAGCGCGGCCTCGAGCATGGTGCGGCGATCGCTGCCCGGGTTCTTCAGCAGCCAGTCGATCGACCATCGCGTCAGTCCGTCCTGCGGCGAGACGGGGACGCGCTGCAGCTCCGTGCGCGTCATGCCGGCGTAGCGGTCGTGCAGTTCGGCGATCAGCTCGAGATACGTCACCAGCGTGCGCAGCTTGGCGGTCGACCCGAGGTTGAGCCGCGCGCCGCTGTTCAGGTCGAACGGCTGATCGATATTGTCGGCCTGCACGCGCAGATAGCTGGCGTTGCCGACCCGCTCGAACAGCGTGAAGCTGGCCGCGAGCTTCGACGGATCGTCATGGTCGCGCAGCATGTTATGGCCATAGAGGCCGAGCTCGCGCGCCCCCTCCTTGTCGCGCAGCTTCATCAGCGTCGCGGTGATCTGGCGCTGCGCCTCGGTGTTGATGGTGCTGGCGACCGTCAGATCGAGCCGGTCCAGATCGTAGCGGCTCGAGACGCCGAGCAATCGCGACAGGTCGGTGCGTACCTGGTTGATGGCCTTGCGCGTGACGAAGGGATCCGCGGGCGGCAGCGAGGGGATCGGCGCCTTGTCGAGCCGCGCCGCGAGGGCGGCGTCGCGCAGCCGGGGCGTGATTACGCCGGCGCCGGCGAGCAGGCGCAGATAGCTGTCGGTCAGCGGCTCCAGGTTGGTGTCGTAGCGGCGCAGGTGATACGAGGGGCGGCGCTGCGCGATGATCAGCGACAGCGCCTGCTTGAAGACCTGCGCCTCGCGCGGGGTCGGCGGCCTGTGCTCGATCTCGTGCAACATCCGGTTCGCTTCGTCGAAGTCCTCGCCGTACCAGTAGTACATGCCGTCGCCGATGCCGTGGATCTCGCCGCGGCCATTGCGCGCCGACAGCGGTACGGTATTGAGGTAGTCGACCACGATGCGTTCGCGCGCCCGCACGGTATCGCGGCCTTCAAGATAGGCGCGGACCGAGGCCGAGCCCATCTGTCGCAGTTTCTCCGAGATCGACGACGTGCGTCCCTGCGGCGAGTGGCGGTATTTCTCGATCTGCGTGGCGAGCGTGCTGCCGCCCGGCGTATCGCGCTCGCGGTCGACGATGGAGATCAGTTGATCGACCCCGGCGCGCGACAGCCGCCGCCAGTCGAGCGCCGGATTGCGGGTCGGATATTCGGGATTGAGCAGCCCCTGGTTCTCGACGAACAGCAGCGAGTTGGCCAATACCGGCGGCACCTCGCGGTAGTCCTGGTATTGCCGCTCGGGAAAGCGCTGCACCGACACGCTGCGGTCGTTGCAATCGAGCAGCGCCAGCCCGGCGCGGGTCTTCTCGCGATAGGGCGTGTACAGGCCGAGATCGAGGTATTCGAGCATCGCCTCCGACATCCGGGCCTGATGCTCGCGCACGAAGCCGCGCGATTCGAGCAGCTCGGTGTAGTGCGGCAGGCGGGCATAGCCGAGCCGCATGTCGTAGGGCCCGGCGTCGGGGAAGCGGATGCGGTCGCTGGCGCCCGGCGCGATGGTGTAGGTCAGACGCTGACCCCAATCGTGAAAATAGCGCGCCTGCCACCGCGAGGTGCGAACCTCGTCGGCGATCAGATGAGCGGCGAAATAGCAGGCGCCGCCAACCAGGACCAGCAGGACAACGATAGGCCAGACACGACGCGACACAGTTCGCTTCCGGTGCTATTGGTGGTCGATCGAAGCGTCATTGCGCACTACGGGCCGCGCGCCTCCGACCTCTAGTATTGGCGCAAGTCGGCGTTTGCACAGGGCTGCCGACAGAAATTTTTCTGGCCGGGTCGTCGAGGTCGGCGAACGCGAGCGGGCGATCGGCTCGCAGGGCCAAGTATGCCTTGACCGTCGCTCGCCGAGAAGGGAGCCGCCCCGAGTTGGTCTAAGGGCGGCCGTGCGGGCCGGGCGAGCGCGCCCGTCAATGCCGATGGGAAGGGCGGCCTGCCTGGCGCCTGGCCTCCGGCGCAACGCCCAGTCGCCGCGCCAGCCGGTGAAAGTTGCTGCGATCCATGCCGGCCTCGCGCGCGGCGGCCGCATAGGCGCCGCCATGCCGGGCCAGTGCGGCTTCGACCCAGCGCCGCTGGAATGCGTCGGTGGCTTCGCGCAGGGTGCCGCTTCCCGGCTGCGGGTCCGCGTCGTAGGTGCCTGCCGGCTGTGGCTGCGAGGTCCGATGGACGGGGCTCGGGTCCGCCTGCGCCTGCGCCGGCGGCGGCCGGCCGTGATGGCCGACGTCCTCGTTGCCATGCGCGAGCCGGCTGGTGCCGCTGTCCAGCCCGAGGTGGCGCGCCTCGATCGCGATCCAGCGCGCCCCTCGGCGGGATTCGGCCAGCGCGCGCAGGGCCGCCCGGCTGATCAGATGTTCGAGCTCGCGGACATTGCCGGGCCAGGAATAGGCCATCAGCGCCATCGTGGCGTCGGGCGAGAGCCGCAGGTTGCGCGCACCGAGGCGGTGCTGGTTTTCCTCGAGGAAGCCGCCCGCCAGCGCCAGCACGTCGCGGCCGCGTTCGCGCAGCGGCGGCACCCGCAGCGGATAGACCGACAGCCGGTGGTACAGGTCGGCGCGAAAGCGGCCCTCGGCCACCGCCTTGCCGAGGTCGCGGTTGGTCGCCGCCAGCACGCGCACGTCGACGCGCAGCAGCCGGTCGCTGCCGGGCCGTTGGACTTCGCCGCTCTGCAGCACGCGCAACAGCTTGGCCTGCACCGGCAACGGCAGTTCGCCCACCTCGTCGAGAAACAGCGTGCCGCCGTCGGCCAACTCGAACTTGCCGACGCGGTCCTGCACCGCACCGGTGAAGGCGCCGCGCTTGTGGCCGAACAGCTCGCTGTCGGCCAGCGTCTCCGGCAGCGCCGCGCAGTTGATCTGCACCAGCGGCCGGTCGCGCCGGGCGGAGCGGTCGTGCAGCCGCTGCGCGACCAGCTCCTTGCCGACGCCGGTCTCGCCAAGAATCAGCACGCTCAGGTCCGAGCCCGCCACCGTGTCGATTTCCTGCTTGAGGCGCTTCATCGCCGCGCTCTTGCCCAGCAGTTCGCGCGGCTGGCCATGGGCCTGCAGCGCGCGGTTCATTTCGCGCTCGCGCGCGGCCCGCTCGGCCAGCGTCCGGATCGTCTCGTCGGCTTCGATGCCGGATTCGAGCATCGTCACCACCGCCTGCATCTGGGCCCCGGAGACGTCGGCGAACGCGCCTGGCTGCAGCGCGTCCAGCGTGACCAGGCCCCACAGCCGGCCGCCGCAATGCAGCGGCGCGCCCATGCAGTCGTGGATCGGCAGGATGTCGGGCTGACCCTCGATCAGGCCGTCGTACGGGTCCGGCAGGCCGCAATCCGCGGCAAAACGCACGCCGTCCTCGCTCTCGAGCAGTTGCGCCAGCCGCGGGTGGGCCGACACCGGGAAGCGGCGTCCCAGCGCGTCGTCGCTCAGGCCATGTACGGCGACCGGCACCAGCACCTCGCCTTGCAGCCTGAGCAAGGCAGCCGCATCGCAATGGACGATGCCGCGCGCGGCGGCCAGCAACTGGCGGAAACGGCCGTCGTCGGCCAGCGTCGGGAAATCGGAATTCGTGGTCATATGAACAACCGTGTGGTCGTCTGGACCACAGAAGTGACGTTGTCATTAGGACAACTGACCGCCATGGTGCCATGAAAATCAAGGGCTTGCGACGACAGCCGCTGCTGGCACGCCGCTTGATATGTATTCGGTACCCATCGACGTCCAATCACAGGAGCGTTTTCATGCTGTCCCCGAATACCATCGCGCTGGTCAAGGCCACGGTGCCCGTGCTGAAGCAGCACGGCGAAGCGATCACGCAGCACTTCTATCGGCTGTTGCTGACCCGCCATCCGGAGCTGAAGGCCTTCTTCAACGAAGCCCACCAGGTTCACGGCACGCAGGCCCGCGCGCTGGCTGGCGCGGTGCTGGCCTTCGCCAGCCATATCGACCAGCTCGACGCGCTGGCCGGCGCGTTGCCGCGCATCGTGCAGAAGCACGCCGCGCTGGGTGTTCAGCCGGAGCACTACCCGATCGTCGGCGGCTGCCTGTTGCAGGCGATCCGCGACGTGCTGGGCGAAGCGGCGACCGACGAGATCGTCGGCGCCTGGGGCGAGGCCTATGGCGTGCTGGCGAACATCCTGATCGACGCCGAAGAGGCGGTCTATCGCGACAACGCCGCCCAGCCCGGCGGCTGGCGCGGCACGCGGGAGCTACGCATCGCCCGCAAGGTCCAGGAGAGCGAGATCATCACCTCGTTCTACCTGGAGCCGGCCGATGGCGGCGCGCTCCCGGCATTTCGGCCCGGCCAGTACCTGACGCTGCTGCTGACCGTCGATGGCGCGCCGACCCGTCGCCACTACTCGCTGTCGGATGCGCCCGGCAAGCCGTGGTATCGGATCAGCGTCAAGCGCGAGCCGGGCGGCCGCGCATCGAACTGGTTGCACGACCATGCCAATGTCGGCGATGTGCTGCAGGCGCTGCAGCCTTGCGGCGACTTCGTGCTGGAACAGCCCGCCGACAATCGGCCGCTGGTGCTGGTGACCGGCGGGGTCGGTATCACGCCGGCGATCAGCATGCTGGAGGCGGCGGCGCCGGCTGGCCGGCCGGTCCATTTCATCCATGCCGCGCGGCACGGCGGCGTGCATGCCTTCCGCGAGCGCGTCGACGCCATTGCCAGCAACCATGCCAATGTGAGCGTTTGCTACGTCTACGACACGCCGCGCGAAGGGGACGCGCCCCACGCCGTCGGCTTCGTCACGCGCGAACTGCTGGCGAGCCGGCTGCCGGCCGACCGCGACGTCGACTTCTACCTGCTCGGTCCCAAGCCGTTCATGCGCTCGGTCTACGCCGACGGGCGCGCGCTGGGCATCGCCCCCGAGCGGCTGCGCTTCGAGTTCTTCGGGCCGCTGGAGGATTTGCAGGCGGCCTGAGGCCGTCAAGTCTGGGGAGCCGGCGGTCGCCCGCGCTACTGCCCGCCCTCGGGCATGCCGATCGCCGTGGTCTCGATGACCTGCTGTTGATCGCCCTGGCGGATTTCGGTGCGCAGCACGAAGGCTTCGCTGGGGCAGTACCAGTCGGTCACGGTCATGTTGTAGGGGTCCGGCCGTTCGACATCGTCGCCGATATGGACCTCCCCTAGCGAGGCCTGCTTGTCATACCGGATCGGCAGGCATTCGCGGCGGCCGAGCGGCGTGTCGATCTGTTGCCTGCGGCCGACCCGCCGTTCGCTGATGTGGATCGAGGCGCGGGGCACGCGGATGGTCGTCACCGCTTCGCCCGAATGCAGGCTGTTGATCTGCAGGCTGGCGCTCGAGTGCAGCGATTCGCCGGGCAGCGTGCCGCCCTCGCGGATCTCGTGCCCGGCATAGGACAACAGTCCGGTGCCTTCGAACGAGGCCTCGCCGAACAGCCGGGCATAGCGGGCCTGCGCGTTGATGGTGGCGTGCTGGCTGCTGATCCGGCCGTTGGCGGAACCCGTATCGCGGACCAGCGTCAGCCGGTGCATCTGATCCATGACCACCGGCGGGCCCATCATTGCCGCTAGCGCGGACTTCGAGTGGATGTCGAGCCAGGCTGCGCAGCCGCCTGGCACGGGGCCGGGATGGCGCACCGTCATCGTGATCGACATCGGCATCTGGCCATCGGCCTCGAGCTGCGCGCGCGCACCGCCGCGAAACCACGGTGCCTGGCAGACCGGCGGGGCACTGCCGGTCTCGGCGGGCGGCCGGGCAGCGGGCTGGGTAGCGGACGGGGCGGCGGACGGGGCGGCGGGCTGCGCGTGCGAACTCAGGCCCCAGACCGCGGCCAGGATGGCGGCCAGATGCCGCGCCCGGCCGCGTTGCCGGTGAATGCCGCGTCGGTCAGCCAGCGCGGCTGTTGTCATCTCCGCCCCCTCGGTTCATGCCGCCACATTATGCAGACGGGGGGCGGGATTGCCTATGCGGGCCGATCCCCACGGAAGGGGCTCAGGCGCGGGCCCAGGTCAGGCGTGCGCGGGCTCGGCCAGCGGCGAGGGGACCAGTCCGGGGAGGGCGCCATGGCGCGCGGCGCGCCGCAGCTGCTGCAGGCGTGCCTGCAGGCGCGGATCGGGCTGCGTCGGCGGGTACATGCCGTTGGGGCAGGCCACGCCAAGCAGGTCCAGCGCCTGCTTGAAGTCGTCCAGCGTCAGCCCCTTGACCGGGTCCAGTGCGATCAGCCGGGGCTGCAGCGACGCGTCGACGGAGGCGGCATCGGCGGTCAGCACCACGTAGTTCTGGGGAGTCGGGCGAGTCGCGGCGAGGTAGGCCGTGACTTCCGCGCCGAAGCCGCCGGCGGCGGCCGGCGCGAAGGCCTGCACCTGCAGGTCCAGCTGTTGTACCAGCGCTGCACGTGCGCTCGCGCCCCAGGCATGCGGCAGCACCACGCGGGCGCCGGCGAGGCCGAACAGCCGCCGTACGAAGCCCAGTGCGACCGGATCGAACAGGCGCAGTTCGCGCACCGTGCCGGTCTCCGGTTTGCCGCCGAGCCGCGCGGCGGAGCGCTCGGAGAACAGCACCCCGGGCACGTCGAGCATGATCAATCGTTCAGACATGAAATTCCTCTGCATCCATCGGAGCGGTAGGGGAGCGTTCAGGTTACGACGCACGATCGGGCCTGCGGCCGGCCTCGGCGGCGACAACATGAAACAGTTCTGTAACTTGTGGTTCGGTGACGTAAAAACCGCCTGTCAGTGCCGACTTTTGTTTCCCATCGACACAATTCCGGCGGCTTGCGACCCTGTCGATCATGCCCGCTCGTGGTGCACGATCCTGCCTTCCACAACGCACCAACCCGCATTTGGGACGACGAATTCGGGTTCTCCCTAGGTGGGAAAACGGGCAGTTGCGGTATGGTTACGCCTTTTTCCAGGGGGGCGGTTTTGCCTCGACCCCGGGGCGCCTCGACCGCCGACATCGCGGGCACCATCTCGCCCGAACCCGACTCGGAGATTCGCCATGAACGAAATCGTCGATGCCGTCAACGGCATCATCTGGAGCTCGGCACTGATCTACCTGTGCCTGGGCGTCGGTCTGTATTTCTCGATTCGCACCCGTTTCGCTCAGGTGCGCCACTTCTTCGGCATGATCCGCCTGATGTTCGACGGCAAGTCGTCGGCGCAAGGCGTCAGCTCGTTCCAGGCCCTGGCGATGTCGCTGTCGGGCCGCGTCGGCACCGGCAATATCGCGGGCGTGGCCACCGCCATTACCTTCGGCGGCCCCGGCGCAGTGTTCTGGATGTGGGTGATGGCTTTCCTCGGCGCCAGCACGGCGTTCGTCGAATCGACGCTGGCCCAGATCTACAAGGAAGAGGTGGACGGCCAGTATCGCGGCGGTCCGGCCTACTACATCGAGAAAGGGCTGGGCACCAAGTGGTACGCGTGGATCTTCGCGCTCGCGACGATTCTGGCCTGCGGTGTGCTGATGCCCGGCGTGCAGTCGAACAGCATTGCGGCCGGCATGACCAATTCGTTCGGCATCGATCCGGCGGTGACCGGTGCGGTGCTGGTGATCCTGCTGGGCCTGATCATCTTCGGCGGCGTCAAGCGTATCGCCAAGTTTGCCGAGATCGTGGTGCCGTTCATGGCGCTGGGCTACATCCTGGTGGCCTGCGTGATCGTGGCGCTCAATTTCGGCAAGCTGCCCGAGGTCATCAGCCTGATCCTGCGCAGCGCCTTCGGCCTGGAGTCGGCCTTCGGCGCGGTGCTCGGCCTGGCGATCCAGTGGGGTGTCAAGCGCGGCGTCTACTCGAACGAAGCCGGCCAGGGCACCGGCCCGCATCCGTCGGCCGCCGCCGAGGTTTCGCATCCGGCCAAGCAGGGCCTGGTGCAGGCGTTCTCGGTCTATGTCGACACGCTGTTCGTCTGCTCGGCAACGGCCTTCATGATCCTGATCACCGGTGCCTACAACGTCGTCGGCCCCGCCAAGGAGGCCCTGCATAGCGGCCTGGCGGGCGTCGAAGCAGGCCCGGGCTTCACGCAGCATGCGGTGGAAAGCGTGCTGCCGGGCTTCGGCGCCGCCTTCGTCGCGATCGCGCTGTTCTTCTTCGCGTTCACGACCATCGTCGCGTACTACTACATCGCCGAGACCAACGTCGCGTATATCAACCGCAAGATTCACCGCCCCTGGATGGTGTTCCTGCTGAAGGTCGCGATCCTGGCGGCCACGCTGTACGGCTGCGTGCGCACCGCGACGCTGGCCTGGGCGCTGGGCGATATCGGCGTCGGCCTGATGGCGTGGCTGAACATCGTGGCGATCGTGATCCTGCAGAAGCCGGCCTTGAAGGCGCTGCGCGACTACGAGGCACAGAAGCGCCAGGGCATCGATCCGAACTTCGTGCCCGGTCCCTTGGGCATCGATAACGCGGTCTTCTGGGAGCAGCGTGCTGCCGGCGCCCAGCAGCGCCGCCCGGGCGACGACGAGGATGGCGGCGAGACGGTCGTGTCGCCGGTCATCGCGGCGCCGCGCTCCGCCGAATAAGGCGCATCCTCCAGCCGTGCGCCGTCGGCTAACCCGCCGACGGCCGCGGCAGCATCAAATCCTGGCGGGCGGCAAAGTCGAACAGTTCCCTGTCGTTGCTGGCCCCCAGTTTCTGCATCGCGCAGTTCTTCTGCCGGCTGATCGTCTTGACGCTGCGGCTTAGCGCCGTGGCGATCTGCGTCACCGACTTGCCGCTCAGATAGAGCCGCAGCACTTCCGTTTCCCGCACCGACAGACTGCCGATGCCGGCGCGCTCCTCCGGACAGGGGTAGCGCGCACTCGATTCGGCCAGGATGCGCGCCGCCGATTTGCCGATATAGGTCTGGCCGCGTTCGACCTGGACCAGGGTATGGACCAGCTCGTCGAGCGGCGAATCCTTCAGCAGGATTCCCTGCACCGGTACTTCGACGATCGCCCGCAGGATCAGCGGGTTGGTCATCATCGTCAGCACCACGACGCGCATCTGCGGATGCTGCCGTCGCATCTGGCCGAGCATCCGCAATCCGTCCTTCGCCTGGCCGCCGGGCATGTGGTAGTCGGTGACCACGACGTCGGGCGTACACGTCGCGATGGCGCGAAACAGTGCCTCGGGCGTCGTCACGTCAGCGCAGACCTGCCAGCCGGCGTGCCCCTGCAGAACGCTGCGGATCGCCAGGGATATCGCGGGATGGTCGTCCGCGACGACGATGTTCAGTGCCATGCCATTGCTCCTCCGCCCGCTTGCCGAGCAGCATCGCAATGCGCAGCTGGTGCCAGGGGCGTGCGGTCCATCGGAAAAGAAGCGCCGCCCGGCAAATGCCGTGCGGCGCAAAGCGCGTCAAATCTGTATCGGGAAGCCGGTGACACGATGGAGGAACGGACACAACAACACAGCGCCCCGACACAGCGACAGCGCGCATGCCCACCCCCAGACCAAAAACGGGAAATAGTCGGAAAGCGCTGCAATGCCCGGCCAGATTAGCGGGCAAGGACGGGCAGGAGGATAAGAGGAGTCTCAAAACGCGATCCGGGACGAGGGCTCGTGCGCACCGACTCGAGGCGAGCGGCCCGGCTCAGCTCGACAGCGTTCTGGCCCACCGCGCCAGCGCCGGCACCAGTTGCGCCATCGCCGCCGCCACGGCGGCGGGATCGCCGTCGCGACATGCCGCCTCCAGTGCCTCGCAGCCCGCCGCGACCGCATCGGCCGACACCAGCCGCGCGGCGCCCTTGATCCGGTGCGCGATCGCGTGCGCGGCCTGCCAGTCGGCGCGCGCCACGGCGACGCGCAGCGCGGCCAGGTCTGCCGTGTTGCCGGCCAGCAAGGCGGCCCGTATCGCCGCGTCGGGGGCCGCCGCGACGGGCTCCGCGGCGAATGCCGTCGAAGGACAGCGCCCGGCCGGCGGCTCGCCCAGCCAGTGTTGCAATGCACGGCCGAGCGTGTCGAGATCGATCGGCTTGAACAGGCAATCGTCCATGCCGGCCGCCAGGGCCTGCTCCCGGTTATGCGGCCGTGCGTCGGCGCTGTAGCCGAGCACGGGCACGCGGGGCCGCGCCAGCGCCCGCTCCTGCGCGCGCAGCTTGCGCGCCAGCGTGAAGCCGTCCATGCCGGGCATATTGCAGTCGAGAATCACCAGATCGAAGGCGGGATCCGACGCCGCGCACCGCACCAGCGCGTCGTGCGCATCGCCGGTACCGACGGCCTCCACGCCCAGATGCCGCAGCTGGCGGGCCAGCAGCATCCTGCCTGCCGGATGGTCGTCGACGATCAGCGCGCAATAGCCCTTGTGCAGCGGCGCGACGGCGGGCCGGCGGGCGCTCGTCTGATGGCTGGTGCCCCGCAGCGCGCGTCCGGCGCAGGCCTCCGCCGGCAGCGTCAGCGTCAGCAGCGCGGTGGTGCCGTGGCCCGGCCGGCTGGTCAGTTCGAGGTCGCCGCCCATCTGGCGGGCAAGCTGACGCGAGATCGACAGGCCAAGGCCGGTGCCGCTGGTCGCGCCGGCTTCGGCCGCCCGGTAGAAGGGCTCGAACAATTGGGGCATCTGGTCTGCGGCGATGCCCGGTCCGCGGTCGCGCACCACGATGCGTATGGTTTCCCGATTGGCGTCCTCGCCGGCGCTCTCCAGCTTCACCGTGATGTCGCCATGTCCGCTGAACTTGATCGCGTTGCTGAGCAGATTGCCGACGACCTGGCGCAGCCGCTGCGGATCGGCCCGATGGCGCCGCGCCTGCAGCGGCCCGAGCTGCAGCCGGATGCGCAGACCACGCGAGGCCGCCAGTGGCCGAAACGCATGGACCCATTGCCGCAGCAGCGTATCGAGCTGGACAGGCTCGGGCCGGATTTCCATCCGGCCGGCCTCGAGCCTGGCCATGTCCAGCAGATCGCCAACCAGCGCCACCAGCGATTTGGCGCAGTCGTGCGCGGTGTCGATGTAGTGGCGCGCCTCGCCATGGATGGCGGTCTTGTGCTTGAGCAGGTCGAGGATGCCGATCACCGCGTGCATCGGCGTACGGATTTCATGGCAGATCGTCGCGAGCAGGCTTAGTCGATCTGCTCCGGGCGATGCGCCGGCCGATTTGCCAGCCGATGCGCCAACCGAGGCGGAAGGGCGGGGCAAGGCAGCGCGGTGGGCAGCGTCCGCCGAAGGCCGCATGCGGGCGGCGCTGCGGCGGCTGGCGGCCCGCGTGCCGCATAGGCGCCGGTGCAGCGTGCTGGCAGCGCGCGCGATACGCCGGCCGTGCCGATGCAGGGCGACCGCGCAAGCGGCCATTGCCGTCATCCACAGCATGGTGCCGAGCGAGCAGGTCAGCAGCCATGGCCGACGTCCCTGGGACGCCGGCTGCGCCGCCGGCACCGCGGCCCGCAGCCGGGCCGGCATCGCGTCGGACGACGCCCAGTCGGCCTGCAGCGCGTCCCAGTGCGTGGGCGGAATCGCGGCCAGCGCCTTGTTCAGGATCATGCGCAGCTGCGGCGCCGCCGGCGAGACGCCGAAGCCGATCGCGGCCGGCGGCGGACCCAACTGGCCGGCCACGCGCAGCCGTGGCGCAAAGGCGCGCCGGACCATGTAGCGCGCGCATGTCAGCGTGTCGACCGCGGCGTCGGCCTGGCCGTGCGCGACCATGCGGTACGCCTCGGTATTGGAGCTGGTGCGGATGATGGTCGCGTTGGGCACCTGCGCGAGCCGCTCCGCCAGTCCGCGGCTGCCGCGGCGCACGGCGATGCGCATGCCGGCCAGCCCGCTGGCATCGCGAATCGCACCGTTGGCGGCGTGGGTGATGATGACCCAGGGCGTGATCAGATAGGGCAGCGACGGTTGCAAGCGCTGCGACTTGCGACCGGATTCGCGTATCGCGCCGGCATCCGCCGGCACAGAGGAATCGCTCGCCAACGCGGGGACCAGCAGCACCGAGCCGTTGTGCAGGGCCGCGTCGCGCGCCGCGGCGTCTTGCTGCCAGACCGGTTCGAAGCGCAAGCCGGTGATACGTCCGACCTGCTCCAGGGCCTGTACGGCGATACCGGCGGCATGTCCGCCGGTGCCGACGAAGACCATCGGCCCGCCGATCGGGGAGGCGCTGTAGCGCACCACCGGGTGCGCGGCCAGCCAGCGCCGTTCCGCCCCGGTCAGCGTGTCGGCCAGCAGCTCGCGCACGGCTCCGGTATCGTCGCGCTCCGTGTGGGTGCGGCCGAGTTGGGCCGCGACCAGCGCCGCCCACAGCAGGCAGCCGCACGACATCAGCCCGCACAGCCTGCGTTCAGAGCGCTGCATCGACCGGCCGGCGCATCGTCGCCGCCATGCACGTCGTGCGATTGGCAAGATGGGATGACATCGAGGCGACCTCCGCGCAGACACAGTGAAGCGGAGGAATCTAGCCAATGCGCCATGCTGCGACTATCGCAGTTCGACGCGGACGGTGTTCTATCGGACGCGTTGCCCGCAATCCGATGCCGCGATCAATCCTGTTCGCAGCGGCCGGGCGCGATCGAGATTTCGCCAACCGGCCGGTCGCCGATGCCGGTGTAGCGGAACACCAGCGCGATGCCGAGGCGGCCCAGCACCGGCACATCCGGATTGCGGCAGATGCCGCGCACCAGAGCCGGTGTGGCGCTGGCCATGAAGGCCGCGGTGCCCTCGCGGGAGGCGTCGAAGCGGACCAGGTTCAGATGGAAGACCACGCGCTTGCCGCGTTCGCCGCGGCAGCCATCCAGGCGCGTGGCGGTATCGAGCAGGATCGGGCCGGAACGCGTCAGTTCCTGGCAGGCGCTGCCCAGCGCCACGTCGGTATTGCTTCCGGTACCGGTGAGCCGCGTGACGCCATTCATGCCGGTCGGCCGGCCATCGGCCACGCCGACCAGCAGCCGGGCCAGCGCGGACATGCTCGACGGCGCGGTGGTCGACGCGGCGGCGTTGCCGTGCTGGGCCACCGCGGGCCACGATGCGCAGGCGATGAGCGCGGCGGCGCGCCACGGATGGGGCAACGAATTCAAAAGCGAGTTCCGCATGAAGATACCGGTATCGAGGTCGCCTCGAACGGCGGCCGCGGGCGGGCTGCCCGTTCGCCATGGCGAAACCATAGCGAGCCGTTTGCCGGTGTGCTGTCAGTCACTGTCCTACATAGGTAAGTCAAATACGTTGATTTCCATGTGCTATGCTGCAACGCAGCAAAAATGAACCGGGAGCGTTCGCGCGCTTCCCCACTCCGCGCATGGCAAGAAGCTTGATGGGAAATTGGCAGCATCCGTGGCGGCAGCTCGGCATGCTGCCCCGGCAGTCGGCGCGGCACCTTGGCAACTGGCTCGATCGCCTGGACCGCCGGGGGCGCCGGGACCCGGCCGCACCCACGGCCCGCACGCGGGTACCGCCGCCGGTCGCGCTGCCGGCGGGCCCGTTGCCGGGCCAATGGTCGCAGCGGCGCCTGAAGCTGCCGGCTATGGCCGGCGAACTGGTATCGCAGCTCAGCTACTGGCTCTATGAGCCGTCGCGCCGGCACACCGGGCCGCTGCCGCTGGTGGTGATGCTGCATGGCTGCCGGCAGACCGCCGAGGACTTCGCCGCCGGCACGCGCATGAACGCGCTGGCCGAACGCGAGGGTTTCCTGGTCGCCTACGCCGAACAGCCGCTGCGCCGGCAATTGCAGCGCTGCTGGCAATGGTTCGACCTCGCCGCCAGCGAGGGCGCGCGCGAAGCCCAGGCGATCGCCGCGCTGATCGATGCGCTGGCACTGCGGCGCGATGTCTGCCCCGAGCGGGTCTATCTGGCGGGTTTGTCGGCGGGCGCCGCGATGGCGGCCGTGGTGGCCTTGCGCTATCCGGACAAGATCGCCGCGGTCGGCCTGCATTCCGGTGTGGTGGTCGGTGCCGCCGACTCGGCGCGGGCGGGTCTGCGGGCGATGCAGCACGGCTCGCGTGCGGAGCCTGCCGCCTTGCTCGATGCAGCCGGTGTCGCGCTGGCGGGCAAGCCCATGCCGGCGCTGATCCTGCACGGCATGGACGACGAGGTGGTGCACCCGGTCAATGCGCGCCTGCTGGCGCGGCAGTTTCTGGCCTACAACCGCTTGCCGGACCGCGTCGAGGGCGGGCGGCGCAACGGTGAGCCGGCGCCCGGGGCGGCCGGTCCGACCGGGCATGAGCGCGGCGGCGCGCAGAGTGAAGGCGATTCGCCCGACATGCCCGCCGGCCATTATCTGGAGTCCCGCTTCGGCTATGCGCGCCGCGATCTCGTGCAGCTATGCGAAGTGGCCGGGCTCGGCCATGCCTGGAGCGGCGGCGATCCCGCCTATCGCTATCACAGCGACACCGGGCCGGCGGCCAGCATGCTGATGTGGGAGTTCTTCCGCGAGCATCGCCGCTGACGTGCCGGCCCGCGGGCCAATGGTGGCCGAGCGGGGCGCCAGGCATTGGCGCCCCCGATTCGCTTAAATCCGTGCGGACTTGCGCGCGAACAGTGCGGTCACCATGCCGAGCGCGCACAGCGCGACGACATAGTGGGCCGGAGCCAGCGGATCGTTCTTGAGCATCAGCGTCACCGCCATCGGCGTCAGCCCGCCGAAGATTGCATACGACAGGTTGTACGAGAACGACAGGCCCGAGAAGCGGACATGGGCCGGGAAGGCGTTGACCAGCACGAACGGCACCGCGCCGATGGTGCCCACCGCGAAGCCGGCCAGCGCATAGAGCGGCAGCAGCAGGTCGGGGCGGTGGTGGATCACCGTGTAGAACAGATAGCTGCTGACCGCCAGGAACAGGCCGCCGAAGAACAGCGTGCGCCGGGCGCCGATGCGGTCGGCCAGCGCGCCGGCCACCACGCAGCCGATCGACAGGCATAGCGTCGCCACGCTGTTGGCGACCAGCGCCGTGCGCGCGTCGAAGCCATAGAGCTTCTGCAGGAAGGTCGGCGTCATCAGGATCACGACCACGATGCCGGCCGACAGCATCCAGGTCAGCAGCATCGACACCGCCACCGCGCCGCGGTGATCGCGCACCACCGCCTTCAGCGGCATCTCGGCCGCCAGCGCCTTCTTGCGCTGCAGCTCGGCAAACACCGGCGTTTCATGCAGCCAGCGGCGCAGATACATCGAGGCGATGCCGAACACGCCGCCGAGCAGGAACGGCACGCGCCAGCCCCAGTCGGTCAGCTGCTCCGGCGTGAAGATCGTATTGATGCCGGTCGCGACCAGCGAGCCCAGCAGGATGCCGGCGGTCAGGCCGGCCGTCAGCGTGCCGCAGGCGTAGCCGACGTGGCGGCTGGGCACGTGTTCCGAGACGAAGACCCACGCCCCGGGCACCTCGCCGCCGACCGCCGCGCCCTGCAGCACGCGCAGCAGCAGCAGCGCGACCGGCGCCAGCAGGCCGATCGCATGGTAGGTCGGCAGCAGGCCCATCAGCAGCGTGGGCACCGACATCAGCAGGATCGACAGCGTGAACATCTTCTTGCGCCCGAGCAGGTCGCCGAAGTGGGCCATGATGATGCCGCCCAGCGGACGCGCCAGATAGCCGGCCGCGAAGATGCCGAAGGTCTGCAGCTGGCGCAGCCAGTCCGGAATCGAGGGCGGGAAGAACAGCTGCCCGATCACGGTGGCGAAGAAGACGAAGATGATGAAGTCGTAGAACTCGAGGGCGCCGCCGAGAGCGGCGAGGGACAGGGTCTTGTAATCCTGGCCGGTCAGCGGGCGCGCGGCGCGTTCGAGCGACGCGCCGCCGGCGCCAACAGTACTGCTGGTGGTGGACATTGAGGAAACTCGCATGGAAGAGATCGCATGCGAAGCGCGCTAACACGGGTAAGTGTGAGGGTACGGCCGGCGGGTACAGCGCGGGAGAGAGGCAGGGCCAGAGGACGGGTGGGCCTCGGCATGCGACGGAACGCTTCGCAAAGGCGAAACGATACCAGATCGGACGGGCCCGCGCCGACGCGCCGGTCGCAATAATCCCCCGCGCACTGTCATGAAGCATTACCATAATGCCCAAAAAAGTGGGATCCAGAGCACAACTGGAGCCAAGGACGCGCATCGGGAGGGCACAAGGCCGCGGTGACGGCAGGGGGAAACCGCCCCAGGCGCGTGCGGTTGTGGGGGTCAAATTCTTCGGGACGACATGGCATTCAAGATTTCGATGCAGGCCGCCACCGCGACGCCGCGCCGGCGTACGGGCCTGCGCGTGGCAGGGGGCGTGGCCGCGGCAGTGGCGATTTTCGGTCTGGCCGGCTACTTCGGCGGACCGCCGCTGATCCGGTCGCTGGCGGCGAGCCAGGCCAGCGAGGCGCTGGGGCGCAAGGTGACGATCGGCGAGGCGCAGGTGCGGCCGTTTTCGCTGGCCGCCACAGTCGGCGACGTCACCATCTTCGAGCCGGACGGCACCACGCCGATGCTGACGCTGGGCTCGGCCGATATCGATGCGTCGATCGCCTCGCTGTGGCGGCTCGCGCCGGTGGTCGACGCCGTGCATATCGACCGGCTCGCCGTGCATGTCGTACGCGAAGCCGACGGCCGGCTCAGCTTCGACGATATCCGCGACCGCCTGGCCGCCAGGCCCAGGAGCCCGGACGACGGCGAACCGGCCCGCTTCTCGATCAACAACATCGCGCTGACCGGCAGCTCGCTGCGGTTTGAAGACAAGATGCTCGGCGAGACCCAGAAGGTCGACCATCTGACCGTCACGCTGCCGTTCCTGTCCAACCTGCCGCACGACGTCAATATCGTCACGCAGCCGAGCATCAGCGCCCATATCAACGGCTCGCCGCTGGCGGTCAGCGGCACCATGCTGCCGTTCGCCGATGCGCGCGAAGCGAAGCTGAACCTCGATCTGGATGGCCTCGATCTGGTCCGCTTCATGCCGTTCGCGCCGCGGCTGACCGATGCCGAAGTCAAGGCGGGCAAGCTCGATACGCGGCTGGTGGTGGGCTTTCGCCAGCAGCAGGACCAGCAGCAGATCGAGGTGTCCGGCACCGCGTCTCTGCGCGAGGCCGATATCCGCAAGCGCGACGGCACGCCGCTGCTGCGGGCCGGCAAGCTGACGGTCGATATCGCGCGGCTGGCGCCGACCGACAATCTGATCCATCTGCGCGGCGTGACGCTGGACGGTCTCGACGTGCGTGCGCTGCGGCGCGCCGATGGCACGCTGGATCTGGCCACGGCGTTCCTGCCGCGGGCGACGCCAGCGGCAACGGCAGCGGCAGCGGCCAAACCGGCGGCCTCGGCCGCCCCGGCGGCAGCCGCATCGGCCCCGGCAACCGCATCGGCTACCCCGTCCGCTTCGGCCCCGCTCGCTTCCGCCTCCGCCCCGGCCGCCTCTGCCCCGGCTGCAGCACAGGCGGCACGGCCCCCCAGCGACGCCAAGCCGTGGCGCTACACCATCGACCGCGTCGCGCTGAAGCAGGCGCGCGTGACGCTGCGCGACGAGGCGGCCTTCTCGGGCCCCGGCACGCTGGCGCTGGGGCCGATCGACGTGCAGGTCGACGGCCTGTCCGGCGACAGCGACAAGCCGGCCAGGCTCGACGCCACCCTCGCGGTTGCCGCCGGGCAAACCATCGCGCATCAGGGCGCGCTGTCGCT
Source organism: Cupriavidus gilardii (assembly GCF_017598945.1). Lineage (GTDB taxonomy): Bacteria > Pseudomonadota > Gammaproteobacteria > Burkholderiales > Burkholderiaceae > Cupriavidus > Cupriavidus gilardii_E. Next base: position 34,309 of record NZ_JAGFTW010000045.1, on the reverse strand, counting down.
GCGTGACGGCACGCTGGCCGGCACGCTGCGAACCAATGGCCTGCAGCCGCAGACTTTCGCCGCCTGGTTCCCGGCCGAACTGCGGATCCAGTTGGGACAATCCGCGCTCGACGCCGAACTGAATTACCGGATGTCGTGGGCCGCCCCCGTGTTTGCGCTGTCGCTGGAGAATTCGCGCGTGGCCATGAGCGGCGTCCATGTGGCCTTGCGCGACCCGGCCGCGGCGCCGCGCGTTGCCGCGGCACCGTCCGACGAGACCGCCGCCAAGCGTCGCGAGCAACGCGCCCGTCAGCGCGGCGATCTGGTCGGCGACAAGCTGCCGCTGCTGACCGCCGACAAGCTGACGCTCGACGGCCTGAGCTTCGATCTGGCCGCGCAGTCGCTGAAGGTGGGGCAGGTCGGCATCGCCAACCCGCAGATTGCCGCGGTGCGCGACCATCGCGGCGAACTGGTCGAGTCCTCGCGCATCTGGGTGGCGCAGTCGCGCGCCGCCAGCGCGAAACGCGCGCAGCCCGCGCCGCGCCCCAACGCCGCGACAGCGGCTCCCGCCAGGCCGTGGCAGGTCGAGGTCGGCAGTGTTGCAATCGACGGCGGCAAGCTGCGGCTGACCGACTATCAGCCCGCGGCGGCCAACGGCAACCGCCCGGTGGTGCACCAGCTGCGCGGCATCGACGTCAAGACCGGCGCCGTGCGCTGGCCGCTGGCCGCCGCGCCGATTGCGCTGAAGGTCAAGGCCGAATCCGGCCGTCGCGGCGTACTGTCGCTGGACGGCACCGTGCAGCCGACGCTGCCGGCGCTGCAGATGCGCGTCGATGCGAAACAGCTGGATCTGACGCCGTTCCAGCCATATCTCGCCGACCGCTTCAACGCCGCGCTGCGCGCGGGCAACGCCACCGTCAACGGCAAGCTCGCTGTCTCGGTGCCGAGCGGCAAGCCGCTGGCCGCGACCTTCGCCGGCACCGCGCAGCTGAGCAATGTGCGCACGGTCGACCGCCTCAACGGCGAGGACTTCATCCGCTGGCGCTCGCTGGGGCTCAGCGGCATCGACTTCCACATGGACGACAGCAAGGGGCCGTTGCGGCTGGCGCTGGGCCAGATCGCGCTGAACGACTTCTATGCGCGCGTGATCCTGAACGCGAACGGCGGGCTGAATCTGCAGGACGTGGTCTCGGGCGGCGCGCAGCAGGGCCAGCCGGCACCGACCACCAGCCTGACGCAGGCCAATACCGCGCCGGCGCCGGCCAGCGCACCGCAGGCACAGTCGGCTTCCGCGACGGTCGCCGCCAGCGCCTCCGCGCCGGCGGCCGCTTCGGCCAAGGGCACCGCGGCCGGTCCGCAGATCCGCATCGGCGGCGTCAAGATCGACAAGGGCAACATCAACTTCTCGGACTTCTTCGTCAAGCCGAACTACACGGCCAACCTGACCGGCATGCACGGATCGATCTCGAAGGTGTCGACCGGCGATCCGACGCCGGCGGACCTGGTGCTCGAGGGCCGGCTCGACGACGATGCCCCCGTGACGATCAGCGGCAAGCTGAACCCGCTCGGCGAGCAGCTCTATCTCGATATCGCGGCCAAGGCGGCGGGCGTCGAGCTGACGCGGCTGACACCGTATGCGACCAAGTACGCCGGCTATCCGATCACCAAGGGCAAGATGACGGTCGACGTGGCCTACAAGATCGAGAACGGCCATCTGAACGCAAGCAACCATCTGTTCCTGGATCAGCTGACGTTCGGCGACAAGGTCGACAGCCCCACCGCGACCAAGCTGCCGGTGCTGCTGGCGGTCTCGCTGCTGAAGGACCGCAATGGCGTGATCGACGTCAACCTGCCGGTATCGGGCTCGCTGTCGGACCCCGAGTTCAGCATCGGCGGCGTGATCATGCGCGTGATCGTCAATCTGCTGACCAAGGCCATCACCTCGCCGTTCTCGCTGATCGCCTCGGCCTTCGGCGGCGGCGACGAACTGGGCTACGTCGAGTTCGCGCCGGGTTCGGCCAATCTGACCGAGGCAGGCCGCAAGAAGGTCGAGACGCTGGGCAAGGCCCTGAACGATCGGCCGGGGCTGCGTCTGGAGATCACCGGCCGCATCGATCCGGCCACCGACGCCGCGGGCGCGCGCCGGGCGTGGCTGGACGAGCAGGTCGCCGAGCAGAAGGTGCGCGAGCTGCGGCAGTCCGCGCGCGAGCAGCGTGCGGCCGACGACGAGGACGACGAGCAGGGCGCCAAGGTGACGGTCAGCCCGCAGGAATATCCGAAGTACCTCGAGGCGGTCTACAAGCGCTCGTCGATCAAGAAGCCGCGCAATCTGATCGGCATGGCGAAGTCGCTGCCCACCGCCGAGATGGAGGCGCTGCTGCTGCAGAACGCGCCGGTCACCGACGGCGGTCTGCGGCAACTGGCCGAGCGTCGCGCGCTGACGGTCAAGCAGGCGCTCGAACGCGAGGGCAAGGTGCCCGAAGCGCGCCTGTTCCTGACGGCGCCGAAGCTCGATACCGAAGGCATCAAGGACAAGGGCTCGCCGAACCGCGTCGACTTCACGATCCGGCAGTAGTAGCGCCGGATCGCCGGTGCACCAGCCGCACGTCGCGAATCACCATGCGGTCGCGCGGCAGCGCCGGCAGGCGAGCGAAGTCCAGTGTCAGGTCCTGCTGCGGCACGGTGTAGCGCAGCCCGCGCAGCAGGAACTGCACCGCCTGCTTCATCAGCGCCACGGTGATGCCCTCGCCGGGACAGCGATGATGATCGGCGGCCTGCGCGCCGCCCTGCGGGATGAAGTCGAACGGTGCCGGCGCGCGCGAGAGGAAGCGTTCGGGCGCGAATGCCTCGGGGTCGTCCCAGCTGCGCGGATCGCGATTGGTGCCGTACACGTCGAGCATCACGCGCCGGCCGCGCGCAAAGCGATAGCCCTTCCATTCGAAATCCTCCCGCACGCGCGCCACCACTGCCGGAAAGAACGGATACCAGCGGCGCACCTCCTGCACGAAGGCGTCGAGATAGGCCGGATCGCCTTGCTGCAGGCGCTCGCGGCATGCCGGATGCAGGTGCAGCGCGTGCGCGACGAACACGATGAAAACGGACACCGCCACGGTCGGGCGCAGCAGGTTCGCCAGTTCCACGGCGGCGATGCGCGGCGGCATCAGCTGGCCGTCCGCATCGTGGTGCCAGGCCACCGTGTGCATCGGCGTGTGTTCGAGAATCTCGATCTGGCCGGCGCGGGCCTCGTCGATCAGCCGCGACAGCCACGCCTCGACGCGGTCGCGCGCGCGCCGCGAGCGGAAATGCCCGAGCCCCGGTGCGGCCGCCTGATCGAACAGCGCGGTCAACTGCTGGCAGCGGGGCGCGACCTCATGCTCGCGCAACGGCACGCTGGCCCAGCTGCACACCGCGCGGGTCAGCAGCGGATGCAGCGCGTCGTACAGCGCCACCGGCTGACCATCGGACCATGACCGGGCGGATAGCAGCCATTGCTGCGCGACCGCGTCGCACAACGGCGCAATCCGCTCGGGCGCGGTCGCGTGCATGAACAGGGCCTTGCGCATCCGGTGGGCATCGCCGTCGAGCGTCTGCACGCCGCCCTTGCCGAACAGCGTCGCGCGCAGCGGCTCGGGTGCGGCACCGCCACGCTGGAACCGCCTGGGATCGTAGAACAGCGCGGCCGCCTCGGGGCCGGTCATGCACAGAGTCCGGCGCAACAGCAGCCGGCTTTCGAAGACATCGGTTTGCAGGGCGCGGCAACGTTTGGCGATGAAGCGATAGGGGTCGGCAAGCAATGCCAGGCTATGGTCCCCGGGCGCGTCGCGTGGAATGGCGGGCATCGGCGGTGCTCGGATCGGAAGCGTAGTCGCCGATCTGCTGCAACCTGCATGCCAGCGGGCCGCGCCGGCCCCACGCGGACCGGCGAAGCCGCCTTCGCGCCGCATCCGTGCGAGAGCGCCTTCGTGGCGCCGCAGCAAAAACACGTATGATTCGCTCCGGATTGAATAAAGGAGTTTGTTTTGCAGCAGGAAGCCGTCGCCTACAAGACCTGGGTGTGTCTGATTTGCGGTTGGGTCTATGACGAGGAGCAGGGCTGGCCGGAAGACGGCATCGCGCCCGGCACCCGTTGGGAAGCCATTCCCGAGGATTGGCGCTGCCCGGAATGCGATGTGGCGAAGGCCGACTTCGCGATGATCGAGATCTGACGCGGCGCGTCGGCCGTCGACGCGCGCGCTGCCGATGATGCGCCGCAAGGCGCTTCGCTATCCGTGGTGCAGGCGATTGTGCAGCTCGCCATGCGGCCGGTGGCGCGGCATCGGCACGCCGCGCCGCCGCATCTGCCGGCAGCGGCGCCAGCGCATCCGCGCGGGCCGCATGCTGCGCCACAGCGCGCGGGCGACGGTCAGGGTCAGCGCCGCGGCGAGCAGGATGGCGATCCAGAACAGGGACATGTCGGCCTCCCCGCCGGTCGCGTTGCATCGCACCGGCAAGTACCGAGTCGGCTGCGGACCGGCTCGGGCTCGTGGCCAGCTGGTCCGCTAGATCAGTAACGGGATCGCTTCGAGTACGGCCAGTCCCAGCAGCGCGCCGGCGATCGCGCCGAGCGTGCGGCAACTGATCTGCAGTGGCCGCGCTGCAACGGGCACCATGCCCATCACGATAATCCCAACCAGCGCCATCGGAATCAGGAACACGAGGTCGTGCATGTCCAGGGTCGGCATGGCGGTCTCCTTTCCTCTCTCTCTGTGGGTAATTGCTGTTATGCCTGCAGTATAGGCAGCGGGGCGCACTATCCAAGGTCTTTACCGCTCGGGGTTGACCCGAGGCACGCGTGCGGTCGCGCCGATCCCCGCCGCGTGTCCTATGCTGTGCAAATGAACGGGACTCGGTCTCGTCACAGCAGACGGAGGTGGCAATGGAACTTCACATGCATTCGCACCACTACGTGCGCCGCGTGCCTGACTGGAGCGCGGCCGCGGTGTCCGGCCTGGCTGCCGGCGCATTGCTGCTGGTGCTCGAGCTGTTCTGGTCGACCATGATCGCCGGCACCAACCCGTGGCCCACCACGCGCATGATCGCGGCCATCGTCATGGGGCCCGACGTGCTGCAAAGCGGCATGTTCAGCCTGGCCACGGTTACCGCCGCACTGGTGATCCACTTCGTGCTGGGCGCCGTGCTCGGCATGATCCTGGCAGCGATCATGGCGCCGTTCCAGCTCGATTCCAGCCTCGGCATGGCGCTGCTGGTCGGCGCAGTGTTCGGCCTGGTGATCTACCTGATCAACTTCTATGGCATGACGCGCTTCTTCCCGTGGTTTGCCGATGCGCGCGGCTGGCACACGCTGTTCGGCAACATCGTGTTCGGCATGTGCGCGGCCGCCGCGTACTGGAAGCTGGAGAGCAAGGACGTCACGCACTGACGCACTGACGCACCGAGGCACTGAGGCGCGACGGCGAATGCACGGCGGTCGGGGTTTGGTCCCGCCCGCCGTTTTTCATGCGCACCGCCATGCGCCCGCATGCGCTTGTGCGTCGCGTCACAGGCGGCTCGGACCATCGCCTTGAATCGACGGGATCGGATGCACTAGTCTTATCCTACCTGCGTGACTTGGGCAGCCCTCGTGCCGGCGGCACAGAAGGAGGGGTCGATATGGCGCTCGCCATCGCACTCGTGGTCATGGTTGTCGCTTCGGTGCTCTTCCACTTCCTGAGCCCGTGGTGGGCGACGCCGCTCGCGTCCAACTGGAAGCAGATGGACGACACGCTGACCATCACGATCGTCATCACCGGCGCCTTCTTCATCGGCATCAATCTGTTCGTCGGCTACATGCTATGGCGCTATCGCCATCGCGAGGGCAGCCGCGCGGCCTATGAGCCCGTCAATCACAAGCTCGAACTCTGGCTGATCGGCGGCACGACGCTGGGCATCATGGCGCTGCTGGCGCCGGGCCTGTTCGTCTACGCCGACTATGTGCGCCCGCCGCGCGATGCGATGCTCGTCGAAGTGGTCGGGCAACAGTGGTCGTGGGGCTTTCGCTTTCCCGGGCCCGACACGCAATTCGGCACCAGCGATCCGCGCTTTGTCGGCCCCGGCAATCCGCTCGGACTCAATCCCGACGATCCCAACGGACAGGACGACATCGTCGTCGCCGGCCCCGAACTGCATCTGCCGCTGGGCCGGCCCGTCAAGATCCTGGCGCGCTCCAAGGACGTGCTGCACGACTTCTACGTGCCGGAATTCCGCGCGCGCATGAACATGGTGCCCGGCATGGTCACCTCGTTCTGGCTCACGCCGACACGCGCCGGCACCTTCGACGTGCTGTGCGCGCAGCTGTGCGGCGTCGGCCATCACAACATGCGCGGCAAGGTGGTGGTCGACGAGCCCGCCGCCTTTACCGCCTGGCTGCAGAAGCAGCAGACCTTCGTCGCGATGCGCGCCGGACAGCCGGCCGCCGCAGCCACGGTACCGGCCCAGCCGCTCGGCACGCGCGGTCCCGGCCCGGCCGCGGCCGATCTCGCCGAACAGGGCAGGGCGCTGGCGCAGAGCAAGGGCTGCGTCGCCTGCCACAGCGTGGACGGCTCGCCCAGCGTCGGCCCGACGTGGAAAGGCCTGTACGGGCATACGTCGACCTTCGCCGACGGCAGCAGCGCCAAGGTCGACGACGACTATCTGCGTACCGAGATCCGCGAGCCGCAGCAGCGCGTGGTCAAGGGCTTTGCGCCGATCATGCCGAAGATGCCGCTCAGCGACGACGAGGTCAATGCGCTGATTGCCTTCATTCGCGCCAATGCCGGGCCGCCGCGCGAGGCCGCGGGCAAGTAGCGCGACGACAGGCGCGACGACAGGCGCGACGACAGGCGCGACGACAAGCGCAACGCAGCGCACGAGTACAGAGGGCAGCGACGCGTCCGGAGCCGGACGCGGCCTGCCACGACAGGTCACCGACCGCAGGAGAGATCACCATGGCCTACGCCGACGATGCCGTCCACCACGGGCCCACCAGCTTCTGGACGCGTTATGTCTGGAGCCAGGACCACAAGGTGATTGCGGTGCAGTACACGATCGTCGCCATCGTGGTCGGGCTGGTCGGCGTCGTGCTGTCGAACCTGATGCGGATGCAGCTCGGCTTTCCGGGCCGCTTCGAATTCATCGACGCCAACGCCTACTACCAGTACGTCACCATGCACGGCATGATCATGGTGATCTATCTGCTGACCGCGCTGTTTCTCGGCGGCTTCGGCAACTACCTGATCCCGCTGATGGTCGGCGCGCGCGACATGGTTTTCCCCTTCCTCAACATGCTGAGCTTCTGGGTCTACCTGCTGTCGGTGATCGTGCTGCTGGCCAGCTTCTTCGTGCCGGGCGGACCGACCGGCGCGGGCTGGACGCTGTATCCGCCGCAGGCGATCCTGCCCGGCACGCCAGGATACGACTGGGGCATCATCCTGATGCTGGTGTCGCTGCTGATCTTCATCGTCGCGGCGACCATGGGCGGCCTGAACTACGTGACCACGGTGCTGCAGGCGCGCACCGAGGGGATGACGCTGATGCGGATGCCGCTGGCGGTCTGGGGTATCTTCATGGCGACGATCCTCGCGCTGCTGGCCTTTCCGGCGCTGTTCGTCTCCGGCGTGATGATGCTGCTCGACAAGACCATCGGTACCAGCTTCTTCATGCCGTCGATGGTGTCGATGGGGCAGCAGCTCGACTACAAGGGCGGCAGTCCGCTGCTGTTCCAGCACCTGTTCTGGTTCTTCGGCCATCCCGAGGTCTATATCGTCGCGCTGCCGGCCTTCGGCATCGTCTCGGACCTGATCAGCGTGCATGCGCGCAAGAGCATCTTCGGCTATCGCACCATGGTGTGGGCGATCCTGGCGATCGGCGTGCTGTCGGTAGTGGTGTGGGCCCACCATATGTTCGTCAGCGGCATGAATCCGTACTTCGGCTTCTTCTTCGCCACCACCACGCTGATCATCGCGATTCCGACCGCGATCAAGGTCTACAACTGGGTGCTGACGCTGTGGCGCGGCGACATCCATTTCTCGGTGCCGATGCTGTTTGCGATCGGCTTCATCAGTACCTTCCTGATCGGCGGGCTGACGGGGCTGTTCCTCGGCAACGTCAGCGTCGACATCCCGCTGTCGAACACCTACTTCGTGGTCGCGCACTTCCATATGGTGATGGGCGTGTCGCCGATCCTGGTGGTGTTCGGCGGTCTCTATCACTGGTATCCGAAGGTCACCGGGCGCATGCTGAACGACACGCTGGGCCGCGTGCACTTCTGGGTCACCTTCGTCGGTACCTACGCGATCTTCTTCCCGATGCACTATCTCGGCATCCTGGGCATGCCGCGCCGCTACTACGCCTTCGAGAACTACGCGTTCATCCCCGAATCGGCGCATGTGCTGAACGCCTATATCTCGGTGGCGGCCTTTGTCGTCGCCGCCGCGCAGCTGCTGTTCGTCTTCAACCTGATCTGGAGTGCGCGCCGCGGCGAGCCGGCCGGCGCCAATCCGTGGCGCGCCGCTTCGCTCGAATGGCAGACGCCCCATACGCCGCCGGAACACGGCAACTGGGGACCGCATCTGCCCGTGGTGTATCGCTGGGCCTACGCGTACAGCGTGCCCGGCGCGCGCGAGGACTTCATCGCGCAGAACGCGCCGCCCGAAGCGGGCGGCGCCGAACCCGAACCGCACGCCAGCCAGGGAGCCGTCGCATGAATACCGGAGCACTGTATCGAGTCACGCGCGGCGACGACGGTCCGGCCCCGCGCGGCGGCGACGCGATGCGTCAGCATGCTGCAGGCTCGACGCCGGCCAGCGTCGCGTTGTGGGTCTTCATGGGTGTGGTCACGTCGCTGTTCTCGCTGTTCATCGTCGCCTTCGGGCTGCGCATGGACTCGATCGACTGGCATCGGATCGCGCTGCCGTGGCAGGTGTGGCTGTCCACCGGGCTGCTGATTGCCGGCAGCGTGGCGATGTGGCGCGCCTCGCGTGCCGCGCAGGCCGGCGAGCCGGAGGAGGCCGGGCGCGCCCTGGCGTTGGGCGGCATCGGCGCGCTGGGCTTCGTCGCCAGCCAGCTGTGGGCCTGGCAGGCGCTGGGCGCGGCCGACATCCTGCCGGCCAATAATCCTGCCGGCAGCTTCTTCTACATGCTGACCGGGATGCACGGTCTGCATATGGTCGGGGGCCTGGTGGCGTGGATCGCCGCGTGGCAAGGCATCCGCGGCTCCGCGCGGCCCGGTGCCGCGTTGCGCGTGCGGCTGCTGGCGCGCTACTGGCACTTCATGCTGGCGGTATGGCTGGTCCTGCTGGCCGCGCTCGGCTGGCTGACCCCGGAAATCGTGCGCTACATCTGCGGCACCGACTGACCGCAAGGTCCGCGCGGGCAGGCAAGCGAAGGAGGCAATATGGCGACCGAACTGCATCCCGGCGATCGCGTGGCCGATTCCGTGGCTCAGACGGCGGCCCACACCGCGGCCTCCGTGCACGGCGGCTGGCGCGGCATGCTGGCCGACTGGGGTTCGGACCGGCATGCCTTCCAGGTGTCGTGGGGCAAGGCCATGATGTGGATCTTCCTGTTGTCCGACACCTTCGTCTTCAGCTGCTTCCTGATCAGCTACATGACGGTGCGGATGACGACCACGGTGCCGTGGCCCAATCCCAGCGAGGTGTTCGCGCTGACCATCGCCGGCGAATCGATCCCGCTGATCCTGATCGCGATCATGACGTTCGTGCTGATCACCAGCAGCGGCACCATGGCGATGGCCGTCAATTTCGCCTATCGGCGCGACCGTGCCCGCTGCGCGATGCTGATGTTCGGCACCGCCGCGCTGGGTGCGACCTTCGTCGGCATGCAGGCGTTCGAATGGACCAAGCTGATCGAAGAAGGCGTGCGTCCCTGGGGCAATCCGATGGGCGCGGCGCAGTTCGGTTCGTCGTTCTTCATGATCACCGGCTTCCACGGTCTGCACGTGTCGTGCGGCGTGATCTATCTGCTGGTCGTGGCGACGCGCGTGCTGCGCGGCCGCTACGAGCGCACCGGCAACTACCAGATCGTCGAGATCGCGGGCCTGTACTGGCACTTCGTCGACCTGGTCTGGGTGTTCATCTTCGCTTTCTTCTACCTGTGGTGAGGTCCGCCATGTCCGAGCCCATCCTGCACGATTCGCCGATGCCGCCGCACGGCAGCGCGCCGGCCGCCGACCAGGGGCACGGCGCCACCGGCCAGGCCCATCCGATCGGCCTCTATCTGAAGATATGGGGACTGCTGTTCGTGCTGTCGGCCATGTCGTACGCGGTCGACTACTTCCATCTCGAGGGCGCGCTGCGCTGGACGCTGATCCTGATCTTCATGATGGCCAAGGCCGGTCTGATCGTCGCCGTGTTCATGCACATGGCATGGGAGCGGCTGGCGCTGGTCTACGCGATCCTGCTGCCGCCGCTTTGCCTGCTGGTGCTGGTGTGGTTGATGGCGGTGGAGGCCGACTACACGTATCTGTTGCGGGGAGAGTTCTTCCGCTAGCCGCGCATTGGCACACGCGCCCGCTCAAACCGTTTCCGCTTGCCCTGCTGGCTTCAACGCGTCCTCCGCCGGCGTGCCCATGCTGGTGTCCGGCGCCTGGCCGACCACCTCGCCGGCAGCTGGCGCGACCGGCAGCATCTGGCTGGCGCGCCAGTTGCCGAAGCGGTAATAGGCGGCGGCCAGCGTGATCGACACCACCGAGCCCAGCGGGAAACTCCACCACACCGCGTCCGCGCCCATCGTGCGGCCCAGCCACCAGGCGAACGGCAGGCGCACCACCCACATCGAGACGAACAACACTGCCAGCGGCGCTATCACCGCGCCGGTCGCGCGAACCGTGCCGAACAGCACGATGGTGAAGCCGAACAGGATGAACGACCACAGCACGATCGCGTTGATGTGCTGCGCGATCTCGATCGCGCCCCCGTCGTCCGGCAGGAACAGCCCCAGCGAATGCCGGTTGAACAGATAGACCAGTCCGACCAGCGCGCCGGTCATCGCCAGATTGAACGCCAGGCCCATGCCGGTGATGCGCGAAACCCGATCCCAGCGGCCTGCGCCGACGTTCTGCGCGACCATCGACGAGACGCTGGCGCCCACGGCCAGCGCCGGCATCTGGACGTAGGTCCATAGCTGCGAGGCCACGCCATACGCCGCCGCGGTCTGCGAGCCGTACTGGTTGACCAGCGCCATCATCACGATCGCCGACGACGAGATCACCACCATCTGGAGGCCCATCGGCAGCCCCTTGGCGACCAGCGAGCGCAGGATGCCGAGGTCGGGCCGCAGGTAGCGCAACTGGCCGCGATGCAGCGTCAGGAAATGCTTGCGGCGATAGAGCAGCCACATCATTGCGGCCAGGCTGACCAGCTGCGCAATCAGCGTCGCCAGCGCCGAGCCGGCGATGTCCATGCGCGGGATCGGCCCCAGTCCGAAGATCAGCAGCGGGTTCAGCGCGACGTCGAGCACCACCGACAGCAGCATGAAGTAGAACGGCGTGCGCGAGTCGCCTGCTCCCCGCAGCGTCATCATCACGAAGTTGTAGAAGTACATGAAGGGCAGCGCGAGGAAGATGATCCGCAGATAGCGGATCGCCAGCGGCCGCGCATCCGGCGGCGTGCCCATCGCGCTCAGGATGTCGGGCGTGAACAGGTAGCCGAGCGCCGCGGCGATGACCGACAGCAGCACGAAGAACGTGGTGCTGGTGCCGACCACACGGCGCGCCTCGTCGAGGTCGCGCGCGCCGACGGCCTGCCCGATCATGATGGTGTTGGCCATGCTGATGCCGAACACCACGCCGAGCAGGAAGAACAGCACGATATTGGCGTTCGAGGTCGCCGTCAGCGCCGCCTCGCCGAGATAGTGGCCGACCCAGATCGAATTGATCGAGGCATTGAGCGATTGCAGGATGTTGCTGCCCAGCACGGGCAGCGAGAACAGGAACAGGGTGCGGCCGATCGGGCCGGTCACGAGTCTGGCGTCGGGCTTCATTGTTGTTGGTGGTAGCCGAAGGGGACGGAGCGCTGAGCGAGTTCGTATAGCGAGTTCGTATAGTATTCCCGCTGGACCGAAACGGTAGTCGGCAAGAGACCGACATTGACCGACCCCCACTGACACCCCGCTCCCCATGACCCAGCGCATCAGCTCGGCAAGCGCCGCTCCCGCATGGCTCAAGGCCGCGCCCGCGCTGTTCCTGCTGCTGTGGTCCAGCGGCTTCGTCTTCCTGAAGCTGGGTCTGGCCTACGCCGATCCCCTGACCTTCCTGGCGCTGCGCTACGCCTGCGTGGTGGCGCTGCTGATCCTGCCGTGGCTGTGGGTGCGGCCGACCTTGCCGTCGACGCCCGCCGCGTGGGGACATCTGGCGATGGTCGGCCTGCTGATGCAGGCCGGCTATTTCTCGTTCACCTATCTGAGCCTGAAATACGGGCTGTCCTCGGGCACGGTGGCCTTGATTACCTCGCAGCAGCCGATCCTGGTCGGCCTGCTCGCGCCGGCCATTGCCGGCGAACGCGTTGGGCGGGTGCGCTGGATCGGCCTGCTGCTTGGCGCCAACGGTGCCGCGATGGTGATTCTCGCCACCTCGTCGATCGATCTGTCCTCGCGGCTGGCGCTGATGTTCGCCTTGCTGGCCTTGCTGGTGATGACAGCCGGCACGCTATGGGAAAAGCGCTTCGGCCGGGACACCCATCCGCTGACCGCCAATCTGGTGCAGTACTCCGTCGCCCTCGCCGTGACCGCGCCGCTGGCATGGTGGCTCGAGCCGATGCGCGTGCAATGGACGCCGGCATTGTTCGGCTCGCTGACCTATCTGGTGCTCGCCAATTCGATCGTCGCGATGACGCTGCTGCTCGCGATGGTCCGCCACGGCGAGGCCTCGCGCATATCGGCGCTGTTCTTTCTGGTGCCGCCGATGACCGCACTGATCGCCTGGGCCGTGCTCGGCGAAACCATCCCGCTGGCCGCATGGCCGGGGATGGCGATCGCGGCGGCAGGGTTGTATCTGGTGATGCGCAGATCGGCTTAGCAACCCACCCATCCGCATGGAGGACGGCTTGTCCAACGGATCGATTCGTACCATTCTTCCGCTGGCCACCATCACGGCGGCCAGCATGCTGACCATGGATCTATACCTGCCCGCCGTGCCGACGATGCAGCTGGACCTCGGCATCACGGTGGCGCAAGGGCAGCTGACCATCGCGATCTTCCTGCTCGGCCTGGCCGCGTCGCAATTGGTCTGGGGCGAGATGCTGCACCGGATCGGCCCGAAGCGCTGCGTGCAGACCGGCCTGCTGGCCCTGATCCTGACCAGCTTCGGCTGCGCGCTGGCGCCCGATCTGGCGACGTTGCTCGGCCTTCGCCTGGTACAGGGCATCGCGGCCGGCGCCGCGACGGTGGTGGTGCCGACCGTCGTGCGGGCGACGCTGCCCGAGCAGGACGGCGTGCGTGGCATCGCCGCGATCGCGATGATCGAGGCGATCGTCCCTGCTGCCGGGCCCGTCTTGGGTACCGCGCTGCTGCTGATCGCGGATTGGCGCACGACCTTTGCCATCATCGGCGTCATGGCGCTCGCGTCCGCGCCATTCGCGCTGCGGGCCACGCCGGCTGCGCTGCCCGCCACGGAAGAGGGCGGAAGGGTCGGCTACCGCGCGCTGCTGCGCAACTGGCATTTCGTTGGGTTGGCGCTCGCGCATGCGCTGTCGTTCGGCGCGTTGATCGCCTTCGTCGCGAGCGCGCCGCAGGTGCTGCCCGGGCTCGCCAACACCGGCCAGAGCGGCTTTGCGCTGGCGCAGGTCTGCGGCGTGGCGGGCTTTATCGTGGCCGCCAGCCAGGCAGGCCGGGTCAGCGGCCGGCTGGGCCCGCGCCGCGCCATCCAGTTGGGCGCGCTGCTGCACGGGCTGATGTGCACCGCGCTGCTGGCGGCATGGTGGCCGACCGTCTTTCCTTCCCGTGGGTGCTGGCGTTCTGGGCCGCGTTCTGCGCCGTGCTGGGCATACGCGGCCCGACGGCGTTCAGCGAGGCGCTGTCCGTACCGCACGCCCAACTCGGCCGCGCGTCGGCGCTGATGGTGCTGGCGCTGCTGGCAGCCGGCGCCCTGGCGACACAGGCCACGGCACCGTTCCTGCCGAGCGGCCAACTCGGCGCGGTGGCCTTGTCGATGAGCCTGCTCTGTTGGGCGAGCTATGCGCTGGTCGCGCATTATCCCGACAAGCAGGCCAGCGTTCGCCCGCAACGAAGGCCGGAACAGGAGCAGGCCAACCTCTGAGGATGGCCTGCCCCTGCGGCCAATGGAAGCGAGGCCGCTATGCCGCCGGCACCTCGATCTCCAGTGCCACGCCGTCGCGCCCGGGATCGGCACCGCCTTCCAGCCGCCCGTCCACGATGCGCACGGCATGCACCCAGCCGATCGTGTAGTTGTACGGGTTGCGGATCACCTCGTAGCCGCTTTGCTGCAACTCCCGCGTGATATAGCGCGGAATGCGATTGCAGACGTCGATCGCGTTGCTGGTCGACGAGAAACGCGGCGCGGACACCGCGGTCTGCATCGGCATGTCGAAGTCCACCACATTGACGATGCTCTGCAGCACGCCCATCGCGATCTGCGTGCCGCCCGGGGCGCCGAGCACGATCTCCGGCTTGTCGTCCTTGAAGACGATGGTCGGGCACGACGAGGTGAAGCGGCGCTTGCCGGGCGCGATGCTGCCGGCGCGTCCCGGGCGCGGGTCGAATACACCCATGCAGCCGTTGTAGATGAAGCCCAGGCCCGGCGTGATCACCCCCGACGGCATTGCCAGCGAGTGCGTCAGCGAGACGCAGTTGCCGTCGCCGTCGACCACCGACAGATGCGTGGTGTCGCGCGGCACCGCGTGGCCTGGATTGACGCGCGGCACTTCGGCCCGCTGGCCCTCGCGGATGCGCTGCGCGACCTCGCGGGCGTAGTCCGGCGACAGCAGCCGGTCCAGCGGCACGTCGACGAAGGCCGGGTCGCCGATGAAGCGGTCCTTGTCGATGGTCGCCTGCTTCATCGCTTCGCAAACCACGCGAATGTAGTCGGGGCTGTTGTGCCGCAGCGCGCGCAGATCGAACTGCTCGAGGATCGCCAGCATCTGCAGCAGCATCGCGCCGCCGCCCGGCGGACGATTGGTGGTGACGCGGCGGTCGCGGTAGCCGCCGACCAGCGGCGCGGTGCGCACGGCCTGGTAGCCGGCCAGGTCCTCGCGCGACAGCAGCGCGCCGTGCTCGCGCATATCGGCAACGATCTGCTCGGCGATCTCGCCCAGATAGAACGCATCGACGCCGCCGGATGCGATTCGTTCCAGCGTGTCGGCGTAGTCGCGGTTCTTCAGCGGGGTGCCGATCGTATGGGGCGAACCGTCGGGGCGGCAATACAGCTTCCGGCCGCTCTCGCTGAAGGCCAGGCGCTCGCGGTTGCTGGCGCGGCCGAGCGTCGCCTCGTCGATCCAGAAGGAATACATGCCGGGCCGGACGAAGTAGCCGTCGCGTGCCCACTGGATCGCCGGCTGCACCACCTCTTTCCATGGCAGTCTGCCGTGGCCGCGGTGGAGCGCCTCCAGGCCGCGCAGCGTGCCCGGCGTGGCGATCGATTGATAGCCGATGTCGTTGAGGCGGTCCTTGATGAAGAAGCCGAAGCCGTCGCGCGCTTCGCCTTCCAGCAGATCGGCCCACATGTCGGGCCGCGCGGCCGCCGGCGCGGTGGCATGGAAGTCGATGTATTCATGGGCGCCGTTGCCCGGCATATAGACCGCGGCGGTGCCGAAGCCCGCGATGCCGCACATCAGCGGGTCGACCACTGTTTGCGCGAGGGCACAGGCGACCGCGGCATCGGCCGCATTGCCGCCCGCGCGCAGGATCTCGATGCCGGACTCGGCCGCTTCCGGCTGCGGGCAGGACACCATTCCACTACGGGTCATTGCTTGTCTCGATAGGTTGGCGCCGGGACGCGCCCGCGGCGATGCCGACGGCGCATCCCGGCGCGGGATCGTGTTGATGACGGGATTTGCGCGACGTGGCTTACTTCGCGCTCAGGTCCAGATCGCCGATCGCGCCCTGCCACTTGGCGGTATCGCGCACGGTCAGTTCCATCAGCTGGTCCGACGGGCCGGGCATCGGCAGCACCTGCATCGACTTGAGCTTGTCGACCACGGCCGGCTCAGCGAGGAAGGTCTGGGTGGCGGCATGCAGGCGCGCGATCACGTTGGCCGGCGTGCCGGCCTTGGCGGCGATGCCGCTCCAGCCGATATTCTCGAAGCCCTTCAGGCCCAGTTCGGCGGCGGTCGGCACGTCCGGCAATTCCGGCACGCGCTTCGACGCGAACAGCATCAGCGGCGTCAGCTTGCCGGCCTTGATCTGCGGCAGCGCGGTGCTCAGCACCGGCGCCATCACCTGCGTCGCGCCGGAGACCGTCGACACCACGCCGTCGGGCTCGCCGCGATAGGGCACGTGCAGCAGCTTGATGCCTTGCTGCTTCTGCATCAGCTCGACCACCAGGTGGGTCGAATTGCCGTTGCCCGACGAGGCGAAGCTGATGCTGCCGGGCTTGGCCTTGGCGGCGTCAACGAGCTCGCGGTAATTGCGCAGGCCCGATTGCGGATTGGCGACCAGCACGAAGGGCACGGTGGCCAGCATCGACACCGGCGCGAAATCCGACTCCGGCTTGTAAGCCAGCGGCGCGTAGACAAATTTGTTCAGCACCATCTGGGAGACGCCGGCCAGGAACAGCGTGCAGCCGTCGGCCGGCTGGCTCAGCACGTACTTGGCGGCGATGATGCCGCCCGCACCGGCGCGGTTCTCGACCACGATCGGGGTCTGCAGCGTCTTGCCGACGCGCTCGGCCCACATGCGGGCCAGCGTGTCCGTGCTGCCACCGGCCTGCTGCGAGACGACCAGCCGGATCGGGCGCGACGACGCGCCGGGTTCACCGCAACCGTAGCTCGGTGCGGCCACGCCGAAGGCGAGCGCAAGGGGAACAGCGAAGTGGAAGAAGGCAGTTTTTCTCATAGGTGGTGGCAGTGTCCAGGTCCGTCGAATTCCAGGTCTGGCGCCTGGACGCCGGGAAATTATTGGGCCGAACGGCAAACGCACCTAGTGAATTGTTTCGAACCATCTATTAGTATTCGCTCATGGATCCCTCCGACCACAGCATCGCCTGGGCGCGCCGCCTGCGCGTGCGGCACCTCGAGTCCTTCCTGATTCTTCACGATGCGGGGACGCTGTCGGCGGCCGCGACGCGGCTGCACATGACGCAGTCCGCGGTGTCGCACTGGCTCAGCGAAATGGAGGACCTGGCCGGCGTCCGGCTGGCCATCCGCGGCCGCCGCCTGCAACTGACACCGGCGGGCGAGGCGGTGCGCCGGCTCGCCGTCCGCGTGCTCGGCGAGGTATCGCGCGCGCACGACGAGCTCGGCGCGATCGCCAGGGGCGCGGTGGCGCGGCTGCATGTCGGCAGCGTGCTGGCCGGCGTCGCGCATCTGATTCCGTGGGCCATCGTCGCGTTCCAGCGCGCGCAGCCCAATGTGTCGATCCAGGTTACCGAAGGGGCGTTCAACACGCTGCTCGATCGCCTGGAAAAGCGCGAGTTCGATCTGGTGGTCGGCTCGATCGATGCGCGCGCCTATGGTCCGCATCTGGCGCACGAGGTGCTGTTCGAGGACGCGATGGCGGTGGTGGTGGGGCCGCACCATCCGCTCGCGCAGGCCAAACGCCTGCGCTGGGAACAGCTGTTTTCGTATCCGTGGGCGATGCCGCAGCGCGAGACGCTGATGCGCACGCGGCTCGATACCGTGCTGCTCGAGCACGGCGCCGCCGGCCTGCGCCCGGCGGTCGAGACCGGTTCGATCGTCACCATGCAGGCGGTGCTGCGCGAGACCGACTATGTCGGCGTCTGTTCCGCGGCGATGGCCGAGCATCTGGCCTCGCTGGGGCTGCTGCATATCCTGCCGCTGGGCGACCGCGAATCGTTCGGCCCGGTCGGGGCGGTATGGCGCAAGGGCGGCGACGACGAGGTGCTGCACGCCTTCATGCGGGCCTTGCGCGAGGAAGCGGGGCGCATCCGCGCCGCCGAGGCGGGGGCGCTCGCGCGGTAGCGGCACGGACGCAGCGTTCACCGCCGTGCCGTGCCGTGCCGGGGTGCGCCGTGTCCTCTCAGCGTGGGACGCGGATATTGTTCCGGACCTCGTCCACGCCCATCACTTCCTCGGCGATATCCTCGACGCGGTACTTGGCGCGCCGGTCCGATACGGTGCCGCTCAGCGTGACGATGCCCGAGCCGACTTCCACGGTGACCTCCGACACGTCGAGATCGCGCGCCTCGGCCAGGCGCTCGCAGACTTCGTCGCAGATGCGCTCGTCGGTGCGCCGGAAGCCCTTGGGCAACGTGCGCGGGCGTCGTGTGGCCGTACTGCCTCCCATGCCGCCGCCCGTGGCGCTCGGGCCGCGGTCGCCGAATTCGTTGAAGCCGACGCTGCCGCCGCCGGAACCCATCGCCCCGCTGTCGCCGCGCCGATAGTGGTAGGCGTCACGCATGCCGCGCGAGCCGCCGTAGCCGCGGTTGCGCCAGGTTTCCGCGACCTCGCCGGTGCGGGGATCCTCGGGGAACCATTCCATGCCGCCGGTCACGGTGCCGCGCCCGCGGCGGTCCTCGCCGGTGTCGCGCGGCTGCATCGGACGCGTATTGCCGTTGTCTCTGTTGCCGTTCATCTTGGTCTCCATCGATCAGGGACGTATCGGACAAGGGCCGCAAAATCCGTACCGCCGCAGCGTGATGCCGACGCGGTCGCATGGCGGGCGCCAGGCATGGACGGTGCAATCTTTGCCGTGGATGGGTTGTAAATAGAGCTTGTAAATAAATCGCGCAGCTCTGCCCGATCCAAGCCCCGCGCGCGATGTAAAAAGGCCTTCCCGTGTGGGAAGGCCCGGATCGCCGCAGAGCGTCAAGCCGACGTCACGTCGGCCGGCTCATCACACCTGCGTGATGAATTTCGTCACCAGGTAGCCGTCGAAGGTCTCCATGCCGCCTTCGCTGCCGATGCCGGAGTCCTTGATGCCGCCGAACGGTGTTTCGGCCAGTGCCATGCCGAAATGGTTGATGTTGACCATGCCGGCCTCGAGTCCGTTCGAGACCAGCGTCGCGGTCTTCAGCGAGTTGGTGAACACATACGAGGCCAGGCCATAGGGCAGGCTGTTGGCGCGCCGCAGCGCTTCCTCGGCGTCCTTGAAGCGGGTCACCGGGGCGACCGGCCCGAACGGCTCGTCGACCATCAGCTTCGCGTCGTCCGGCAGATCCGTGACCACGGTGGGCGCGAAGAAATAGCCCTTGCTGCCGATACGCGCGCCGCCGGCAACGACCTTGCCGCCGCGATGGCTGGCGTCGTCGAGGAACTGCTCCATCGAAGCGATGCGGCGTTCATGCGCGAGCGGGCCCATCTGCGTGCCGTCCTCCAGGCCGTCGCCGACCTTGATCGAGCCCATCACCTCGGTGAAGCGGGCAAGGAAGCGGTCGTAGGCCTTTTCCTGGACGTAGAAGCGCGTCGGCGACACGCAGACCTGGCCGGCATTGCGGATCTTGAAGCGGGCCAGCATCTCGGCGGCCGGTTCGATATCGGCGTCGTCGAACACCAGTACCGGCGAATGGCCGCCCAGCTCCATCGTCACGCGCTTCATGTGCGCGCCGGCCAGCGCGGCCAGCTGCTTGCCGACCGGCACCGAGCCGGTGAACGAGATCTTGCGCACGATCGGCGATTCGATCAGATAGGTCGAGACCTCGCTCGGCACGCCCCAGACGATGTTCAGCACGCCCGGCGGCAGGCCGGCGTCATGGAACAGCTGCGCCAGCGCGACCACTGCGCTCGGCGAGTCCTCGGGTCCCTTCAGGATCAGCGTGCAGCCCGCGCCCAGCGCCGACACGATCTTGCGGATCGCCTGATTGAAGGGGAAGTTCCACGGCGTGAAGGCGGCGCAGACCCCGATCGGCTCGCGCACCACGATCTGGCGCACGTTCGGATTGCGCGGCGGAATCACGCGGCCGTAGATGCGGCGGCATTCTTCGGCGTGCCAGTCGGCATGTTCGGCGCAGATCATCACCTCGGCGACCGCCTCGGCCAGCGGCTTGCCCTGGTCCAGCGTGATATTGCGGCCGATCTCCTTGGCGCGTTCGCGGGTCAGCTCGCCGACGCGGCGCAGGATCTTCGCGCGCTCCAGCGGCGAGGTCTTCTTCCAGCTATCGAAGGCGCGCTGCGCGGCGGCCAGCGCTCGATCCAGATCCGCGGTGCTGGCGTGCGGCAGTTTGCCCAGCACCTCCTGCGTAGCGGGATTGATCACGTCCTGCTCGCGGCGCCCGCCGCCTTTGACGAACTCTCCATCGATATAAAGGGCGAGGTCCTGGTACATGGCTTCTCCTGTGTCCTGTGTCGTCTGTCGTGAGTTCCGGGTCCTGGGTTCTGGGTCCGCTGTCGGGAATCCGGCCGTGCGTTGCGCGCGCGTCCCGGGTTCCGAACCCGTTAGCTTACCGCGTCGGCCGCAGCCGCGTGCGGCAGGCGATGTCCTGCACGGGTTCGTGCCGTTGGGACCTTCGATGGCGGTTCCTTTCAACGAGCCTACATCTCGCTTTCACATCGCTTTCAAATTGCATCACGTCATGATGAAAGCGTCGTTTCCTTGCCGTGGTTAACCCTGAAACCAGACAACTGAAAGGGCGCTGAAAGCACGCTTCTCTAACGTTGCATCCGCTTTCGGCACAGCGCTGGTGCCGTGCGGCTTTGTATTTAACGAGGAGAATCATGTTGCGCATACGCAGCCAAAAGGACTTCGCCTCCGGCCTGATGTTCGTGCTGGTCGGCCTGGGCTTTTCCTTTGTCGCTCGCGGCTATTCGATGGGGACGGCCGCGAAGATGGGTCCCGGATATTTCCCCTTCCTGCTCGGCCTGGTGCTGGCCGGACTCGGCGCGCTGGTGTTGCTGAGCTCGTTGTCGAGCAAGGGCGAGGCAGACCGGATGGAACGCTGGGACATCAAGATCCTGCTGTGGATCCTGGGCTCGGTGGTGCTGTTCGGCCTGTTGCTCAAGCCGCTCGGCATGGTGCTGTCGGTCTTCGTGCTGGTGGTCGTGTCGTCGATGGCCAGTCATGAATTCAGCTGGAAGGGTGCGCTGCTCAACAGCGTGGTGCTGGTCCTGATCAGCCTCGGTGCCTTTGTCTACGGCATCAACCTGCAGATGCCGGTGTGGCCGGCGTTCATCACGGGCTAAGGAGCGCGCAGATGGAATTGCTTGAACATTTGACGCTCGGGTTCTCGACCGCGCTGTCGTTCCAGAACCTGGCCTACGCCTTCCTCGGCTGCCTGCTCGGCACGCTGATCGGCGTGCTGCCGGGCCTCGGCCCG
This sequence comes from Cupriavidus gilardii, assembly GCF_017598945.1. Lineage (GTDB taxonomy): Bacteria > Pseudomonadota > Gammaproteobacteria > Burkholderiales > Burkholderiaceae > Cupriavidus > Cupriavidus gilardii_E. Next base: position 12,915 of record NZ_JAGFTW010000045.1, on the reverse strand, counting down.
CTCGCGACCATCGCGATGCTGCTGCCGATCACCTACACGCTGCCGCCGGTCGCCGCGCTGATCATGCTGGCCGGTATTTACTACGGCGCCCAGTACGGCGGCTCGACCACCGCGATCCTGGTGAATCTGCCCGGTGAATCGTCCTCGGTGGTGACCACCATCGACGGCTACCAGATGGCACGGCGCGGCCGCGCCGGCGTGGCGCTGGCCACCGCGGGTATCGGCTCGTTCTTCGCCGGCTGCGTGGCCACGCTGATCCTGGCGGCCTTCGCCGGTCCGCTGTCGGAACTGGCCTTCAAGTTCGGCCCCGCCGAGTACTTCTCGCTGATGGTGCTGGGCCTGATCGGCGCCGTGGTGCTGGCCTCGGGCTCGCTGGTCAAGGCGATCTCGATGATCGTGCTGGGCCTGCTGCTGGGCCTGGTCGGTACCGACGTGAACTCGGGCGCGGCGCGCTTCTCGTTCGATATCCCGGAGCTGACCGACGGCATCGACTTCGTCGCGCTGGCCATGGGCATGTTCGGCTTCGCCGAGATCATCGCCAACCTGGAGCAGAAGGAGAACCGCGAGACCTTCACCGATCGCGTGACCAACCTGTTCCCGACCAAGGACGACTTCAAGCGGATGATCCCGGCCGTGCTGCGCGGCACTGCGCTCGGTTCGGCGCTGGGCATCCTGCCGGGCGGCGGCGCGTCGCTGGCGTCGTTCGCGGCCTACACGCTGGAGAAGAAGTCGTCGAAGTACTCGCACGAGTTCGGCAAGGGCGCGATCGAAGGCGTGGCCGGCCCCGAGTCGGCGAACAACGCGGCGGCCCAGACCTCGTTCATTCCGCTGCTGACGCTGGGCATTCCGCCCAACGCGGTGATGGCGCTGATGGTCGGTGCGATGACGATCCACAACATCCAGCCGGGGCCGCAGGTGATGACCAGCAACCCGCAGCTGTTCTGGGGCCTGATCGCCTCGATGTGGATCGGCAACCTGATGCTGATCATCCTGAACCTGCCGCTGATCGGCATCTGGGTCAAGCTGCTGACCGTGCCGTATCGCTTCCTGTACCCGGCGATCCTGGTGTTCTGCGGCATCGGCGTCTACTCGGTCAACAACCAGACGTTCGACGTCTTCATGGCCGCGGGCTTCGGCGTGGTGGGCTACCTGTTCCTGAAGCTCAAGTGCGAACCGGCGCCGCTGCTGCTCGGCTTCGTGCTCGGACCGATGATGGAAGAGAACTTCCGCCGCACGCTGCTGCTCTCGCGCGGCGAGTTCTCGGTGTTCGTCACGCGGCCGCTGTCGATGGGCCTGCTGATCGCCGCGGCGGCACTGGTGGCGGTGGTGGCGCTGCCGTCGATCAAGGCCAAGCGCGAGATCGCCTTCCAGGAGGAGTAGAGAAAAACCGGGCCGGCCGGCCTTCGGAGCCCTTCCGAGCGCCAGCCGGCCCGGTCGTTTTGCGCATGTCTATCGTTGCATGAAAAGACCAACCATCGATAGTCTCGTTTCCCGGCTCTATATCCTGAAGTTCGTGCAGTCCAGCCCGGCCACGGTGCTCGCTCTCGTCGAGCGGCTGCGCGAACATGGCATCGACAAGAACATCCGCTCGCTGCGCCCCATCCTGCGCAGCCTGCTGATCGCCCGGGCGATCACCGCGGAACTGGTCGAAGGCAATGGCCGGGTCTACTCGATCACCGACAGTGGGCGCGAAGAGCTGGATGCCTACCTGTCCCATCTCGATGTGCTGCAAAACGAAATCGGCGGCGACCGTTGAGGCCGCCGCCGATTGTCGTTTGAGGCTGGCGATGTTTTTCTCCCCTCTCCCGCGTGCGGGAGAGGGGCGGGGGAGAGGGCGGGGCGGTTGCTCTGCGACCGCGCTTCAAGACCACCCCCTCTCCCCGGCCCTCTCCCCCTGAAGGGGAGAGGGAGAACCCGGGCAGCGTTCCCGGATTCCCGCACGGCTTACTGACTGACCAGCTCGATCGCCGTCTGCGAGTCGTCGTTGGCCTTGGCCACCAGCACCTTGATGTTGTTCGGCACGGCCGAGGCGATACCGTCGGCCGGGATCGGCATGATCAGCCAGTCGGCGTTGTTGTCGATGGTGATGGCACCCGAGCTGAAGATCACCTGCTTGGTGCCCGCCGTGGTGACGCGGATCTGATAGTTGTTGCCGCCGTCGAACTCGTTCGAGTCGCGGCCCGAGGCCGGCACCGCCGACTTGTAGCCGACGTTGGCGAAGGTCGGGTTGACCGTATTCAGGTCCACCGACGGCGCGGTCACATAGATATCGACATTCTGCGCGTTGAACGCCGCGTTCACCGCCCGCACCCGGGCCTTGGTCGACAGCAGGCCCTTCTCGTACGGATCGTCGATCACCAGCGTGTCGGCGCGATCGTCGCCCGGCAGCGCCACGATCGTGTACTTGTGGCCGGTGGCGGCATCGACCTGCGCGCGGCCCACTTCGGTTTGCGTGCCCGCGGCGTTGAAGGTGAACAGATGGTTGCCGTCGTCGACGTCCGAATAGCGGGCGACGAACTTGTACGGAATATTCTGCAGAGACGTCCGTGCGCCGTTCTGATAGACGTCGAGATTGAGTTGAGTCGGGATCGGAGGCACGGCGTGGATCACGCGTGTTTGTGGTTCGTTCAAGCCGAGACGGTCGTCGATGCCATCGTCGCCGCCGCCGCATGCCGCCAGCATGGCGCTGGCCGCCACCATCAGTCCCAGTGCAATCCCGGATTTCGAGAACAGCTTCATGGATTTCCCCTTGCAGGTGAAATGAAAAGCGAACAAGTTACGAGGCCGACCGCGTAGTGCCATGGATGGCCAAGGGTTGGCGAATCCGTTGGCATGCATGCCCAACGCATTGCAACAAGTCCTGGTGTGGTCGGGGTCCGGCCGCGTGCCGTGATGGAACGATAGTGGTGGCCCCGATGGGCCGAAACGCTGCGCGCTCCGATATAGCTGTCGGAGAAATCCGACAGCCGAGTGAATCACTCCGGCGAACCCAGGCGCGGCAAGGGCTGGTGGGCGGGTTCCGCACAGCGGAATTACATCAGTAAAAAAAGCCGGTTTGTCTATCACCGTTTGCCATTGTTTTCACTAGCGAGGGCTCTCATCCTTCACCCCGCTTGATTTTTTCCAATTTTTCGTCACACTTGCCGGGATAGCTGACCGAGCACGATGTCGACAATCACAAACGGGGCGGGGATAGTGGCCAGGTCGGAGGCGATGGCGGCTGGCGCGGTTCCGGCGGCGGACACCGATCCGTTGACCGGCGTAGCAAGCCGCCCATTCTTCTTGAGCAAGCTCGAAGCACGCCTGCAGAACGAGGCCGTGCCGCGCTGCGCATTGATCCTGCTCGGCATCGACGACTTCCGCGCCTTCAACGACATGCACGGTCATGGCGAGGGCGACCGAATCCTGCAGCAGATGGCGCGCCGGCTGCGCGACGCCTCGCCGCGCGATGCCGTGATCGGCCGCACCGGCGGCGACGAGTTCGCGGTGCTGCTGCCGTCGATCTACGATCCCACCCTGGTGCGCCACGTCAGCGCGGCGATCCTGTCGCTGCTGTCCGAGCCGTACGACTGCAATGGGCACCGCCACTATGTGCTTGCGAGCCTGGGCGCCTGCGTGATGCCGGCCGGCGGGGACAACGCCTCCGATGCGCTGGCGTCGGCGAGCCTGGCGCTGGCACGGGCCAAGCGCGACGGCGGCCGCACCATCCGCTTCTTCAAGCCGCAGATGCGCGCCGACGTGACCAGCCGGCTGTCGCTGGTGCAGGCCCTGCGCGAGGCGTATGCCAAGCGTCAATTCGAGCTGCTGTACCAGCCGCAGGTCGACCTGCGCGATGGCCGCATCGTCGGCGCCGAGGCGCTGATGCGCTGGCGCCATCCGACCCAGGGCCTGCTGGCCCCGGCCGTGTTTATCGACGCGCTGGCTGCGAGCAGCGTCGCGGTGGACGTCGGCATGTGGCTGCTGCAGACGGCCTGTGCGCAGGCCCGCGCATGGTCGCTGCAATTCGACGAGGCACCGCGCGTGGCGATCAACCTGTTCGCCGCGCAGCTGGCGGAAAGCCGGCTGCTGACCGAGGTCCGGCACGTGTTGCGCGAGCTCGCCCTGGAGCCGCACCGGCTGGAACTGGAAATCACCGAGACGATCGCCCTGCAACAGGGCGACGAGGTATCAGAGCAGCTGCAGACGCTGCGCCGCGATGGCGTGACGCTGACTTGCGATGACTTTGGCACCGGCTACGCGTCGTTGAGCTTCCTGAAGACCTTCCCGGTCGACCGCATCAAGATCGACCAGTCCTTTATCCGCAACGTGACGCAGGACCCGGTCGACGCCGCGATCGTCCGCTCGGTGATCAACGTCGGCGCGAGCCTGCAGATCAGCGTGATCGCCGAAGGCGTCGAGACGGTGGAGCAGCGCGATTTTCTGCTGGCCAACGGCTGTCACGAGGTTCAAGGCTATCTGTATGGCAAGCCGATGCCGGCCGATCAACTGACGGACCGGCTGTACGAGCAGCAGCGAATGACAAAGGACTGAAAGGACGGCAGCACCGGAACGGGCCGAACGCTACAGAACATCCGAACCGTGAATACGACGATCCCCGCCGCAGCGGGGATCGCCAGCGAAAGGGCCCGTTGCGGGCCCTTTCCTTTTGCCGCCTTCGCGGCGTGCCTCCTTACTTCGCCAGCTCCGACAGCCGCACCTGGCTGATCTTGCCGCCCTGAACCCAGCCGACCACGGTATCGGCCATCGAGCCGCCCTTGGCGTCGATGCCATCGATCTCGTTCGGGTTCAGCTCCTTCGGCAGCGTCTTCATCGCGTCGGGCATCTTGGCGCGGATCGCCGCCGCATCGGTGGTGGTGCCGGCCAGCTTCATCGCGTTGGCCAGCGTATGCACCATCGTGTAGTTCAGCGACATCTCGGTGGTCGCGTCCTTGCCCTCGTGCAGCTTCTTGTACTTGTTGTTGAAGGCCTGCGTGGCCGGCCGGCTGTCGCTGTTCAGCGGCAGCACGCCGATGGCGCCCTCCAGCATGCCCAGACCGTTGGTCACGCGCGCCATCTCGTCGAGCTTGGCCTGGTCCATCACGATGAAGCCGCCCTTGAAGCCCAGTTCGCGCGCCTGCTTGACGACCAGCGCCGTGGGCTCCGACGGACCGCCGACGAACAGCACGTCCGGCTTGTCGGCGATCACGCGCGACACGCCGCTGTAGAAGTCGGTCGCCTTGGTATAGGACATCGGGTTGTTGGCCACCACCTTGCCGCCCGCCTTCTCCCAGGCCGGCACGAAGGCCTGCACCCATGCCTTGGCATAATCATGGTCGGCCGGCACCAGCGCGACGTTCTTGCCGAAGCGCTTCATCTGCGCCTTGACGAAGGGCTCGATATAGCCGGTGTACGCCGGCGGGATGCGGATCGTCAGCTTGTTGCCGGCATCGGTGATGCGCGGCACGCTCGAATACGCCATCACCATGAACTTCTCTTGTTCGTTGAACGCCTGCAGCGCGAAGATGCCGCCCGAGTGCGGCACGAACACGGCCGGCGTCTTGTGCTGCTGCACCAGACGGCGCGCGTTGATCGCCGATTCGGCCGGCGCGTACTTGTCGTCGAGCGCGACCACTTCGAACTTGACCTTCTTGCCGGCGACCTCGACGCCGCTGGCGTTGAGCTCGTCGACCGCCATCTGGATGCCCGACAGCACGTTCTTGCCGTACAGCGCGGCGCCGCCCGACAGCGGGCCGGTATAGCCGAGCTTGACCACTTCCTGCGCGAACGCCGCGCCGGAGGCCAGCAGGGCGGCCAGCGCGGTGGCGGCCAGCGGCAACAGCTTGCGGCGGGGTTTGGTGGTGTTCTGCATGTTCCGTCTCCTTAAACGATGGAATTTGCCATCGGGTCGTGGCCCGGATGGTCTTGGTTGAATGCGGTTCGGTTTCGAATCAAGTCGCTTGACCGTTGCGGCGTCAGCCCCCGATATAGGCCCGACGCACGCCCTCGTCATTGAGCAGCGCATCGCGATCGCCCTCCATCACGATGCGTCCGCCCTCGATCACGTAGCCGCGATGGGCGATGCCCAGCGCCGCATAGGCGTTCTGTTCGGCCAGGAGCACGGTGGTGCCGGCGCGGTTGATGCGCTGGATCACCTCGAACATCTGCTTGACCACCAGCGGCGCCAGGCCCAGCGACGGTTCGTCGAGCAGCAGCGCGCGCGGCCGGCCCATCAGCGCGCGGCCGAGAGCGACCAACTGCTGCTGGCCGCCCGACAGCGAACCGGCGGGGTCGTCCTTCTTCTGCTGCAGGATCGGGAACAGTTCGTAGACCTCCTCCAGCGAGCGCTTGATGCCGGCGCTGTCGCGGCGATGCACGTAGGCACCGAGCGTCAGGTTCTTCTGCACGCTCATTGCCGGAAACAGCTTGCGGCCCTCGGGACAGTGCACCAGCCCGGCCTGCACGATCTGCGACGGCTTCATGCCGGACAGCTCGCGGCCGTCGAAGCGCATGCTGCCGCCGCTGGTCCGGTGAATGCCGCTCATCGCCAGGAAGATCGAGCTCTTGCCGGCGCCGTTCGCGCCGAGCAGCACCACCAGTTCGCCGGCCTTGGCGTGCAGCGTGATGTTGTCGAGCGCGCGGAAGCTGCCGTAGGAAAGCGATACGCGTTCAAGCTGCAACATGGTCGGCTCCCAGATAGGCTTCGATGACCTGCGGATTGCGCTGGATTTCGGCCGGCGTGCCCTCGGCGATCTTCTCGCCGTAGTTCAGCACCATGATCTTGTCGGCCAGCCGCATGATCATGTCCATCTTGTGTTCGATCAGGCAGACCGTCTTGCCGTGCCGGACCATCTTGCGGATCAGCTCGGCCAGGCCCACGGTTTCCTCGGGATTGACGCCGCCGGCTGGCTCGTCGAGGAGCAGCAGCTCGGGCCCGGTGGCCAGCGCCAGCGCGAAGGCGACGCGCTTGCGCTCCTCCTGCGTGATGTCGGACGCCACTTCATGCGCGAGGTGCGACAGCCCGACGAAGTCCAGCGCCTCCTCGGCCTTGTCGCGGCACAGCCGCTCTTCCTCGCGCAACCGCTTCGTGTTGAACAGCACGTCGCGCAGGCCCGCATGGGTGCGCAGCCGGTGGCCGACGATCAGGTTGTCGAGCACGGTGGCGCGATCGAACAGCGCGGTGGCCTGGAACGTGCGCGCGATGCCCAGCCGCGCGATGCGGTCGGCGCGCATGCCGGCGACGTTGGTGCCCTTGAACAGCACCTCGCCCGAGCTCGGCGCATGCGTGCCGGCGACCAGGTTGAAGAAGGTCGTCTTGCCGGCGCCATTGGGGCCGATGATGGCGTTGATATGGCCGGCCTCGAAGGTCACCGAGACATCGTTGACCGCGGTCAGCCCGCCGAATTTCTTGGTCAGATTGCGGATCTCAAGCATGGTCGGCTCCGGCGGAGGCGGCAGAAGAGGGGGCCGGCGCAGCCTTGCCGTCGGCGGCGTCATCGGCGCCGTGGCGGCGTGCCGGCTGGCGCTGCCCGCGGCGCGCGGCCGCGGCACGGCGCGCCTGGCGCTTCAGGTACGACCCGACGATCCCGTCGGGCAGGAAGATGATCAGCAGGATCAGCACCGGGCCGAACACCAGCATGCGGTAGTCCTGCAGGAACTGCAGCGTTTGCGTGACCCAGGGCACCAGCAGCGCGCCCAGCAGCGGTCCGAGCAGCGTGCCGATGCCGCCGACCAGCATCGCCATCACCATGTCGAAGGTCAGGTCGGTACGGGCGATATCGGGGCCGAGGAAGCGCACGTGGCCCGCATACAGCGCGCCGGCGAAGCCTGCATAGGCGACCGACAGCACGAACGACAGCACCTTGGTGCGCATCAGGTCGATGCCCAGCGCTTCGGCCAGCGCGTCGCTGTTGCGCACGGCCATGAAGCTGCGGCCCAGCAGCGAGCTGACGATCCGATGCATCAGGAAGGCCCCGACCACCAGGAAGAACAGCACCAGGTAGTACTGCGCCTGCACGCTGTCGAAGCTGAGCGGGCCGATCGCGGCGGGCACCGGAATGCCGATCAGGCCGACCGTGCCATGCGTCAGGCTTTCCCACTTCTCGATCAGCAGATAGATGATGTAGCCGATGCACAGCGTGAAGATCGAGAAGTAATGGCCCTTGAGCCGCAGCGATACCACGCCGACCACGTAGCCGATGATCATGCAGACCACGCCGGACAGCACGAAGGCGGCCCAGAACGGCATCTGGTGATCGACGGTCAGAATGCCCAGCGTATAGGCGCCGATGGCCATGAAGCCGCCGTGCGCGAGATTGAGCTGGCCGGTGTAGCCGGTGATCAGGTTCAGGCCCAGCGTCGCGATCGCGTAGATGAAGGCCAGCGTCATCACCGTCAGGTAATAGCTGTTGGTCGTCAGCAGCGGAAACGCGATGGCCAGCGCCAGCAGCAACGCCCAGCCGGTCTTGCCTTGCAATGCGTTCATGTCGAGTGTTCTCCTACCTATTGCGCTTCGATGCGGCGGGGGCCTCAGGCGGCCTTGCCGGCGAACAGGCCCTGCGGCCGGATCGACAGGATGATCACCAGCAGCACGAAGGCGATGATGTCCTTGTAGTCGGTCGACACGTAGAAGCCGCCGAAGCTCTCGGCCATGCCGATGATGAGCCCGCCGAGAATCGCGCCGGGGATGCTGCCCATGCCGCCGAGGATGATGATCACGAAGGCCTTGGTGATGACCAGGTGACCCATCGCCGGATAGACCAGGTTGATCGGCGCGTACAGCGTCGCGGCAATCGCGGCCAGCGCGCCGGAAATCGCGAACACCAGCAGCGTGACGCGCGTCGCGTCGATGCCGACCAGCGCTGCGCCTTCGCGGTTCTGCGCCATCGCCACGATGGTCGAGCCCGTCACGGTGCGGGTCAGGAACAGATGCAGCACCACCATCAGCGTGAAGGCCGCGGCGATGATCAGCAGACGCTGCAGCGGCGCGGTCAGGCCGAACACCTCGACCAGCTGGCCGTACGGCGTCGGCATGCGGTGGAAGTCGGCGCCCCACAGCGCCTGCGCGCCCGCTTCGAGAAACAGCAGGATGCCGATCGCCGCGATCATGTCGTGCAGCTCGGGCGCGTTGCGCAGCGGATGGAACACCAGCCGCTCGGCCAGCATCGACAGCAGCGCCACGGCCAGCGCCGCGCCCACCATTGCCAGCCAGTAGTTCACGCCCAGCGACGTCATCAGGTAGTACGACACATAGGCACCGGCCATGTAGAAGGCGCCGTGCGCGAAGTTCGGTACGTGCAGGATGCCGTAGACCAGCGTCAGGCCGAGCGCGACGAGGCTGTAGACCCCGCCGAGCGTCAGCCCGTTCAGAAACTGTTGGAAGAACATTGACACCGATTCACCTCATGCAAATCGAAACCGCAAACGGGGCGCGCCTCGGCGAACCGATGCGCGTGGCAGGACAGCGCCGCAAAGCAAGCGGACTGCCGGTCAACGAATGTGGGGGTCAACTGCGCGGCTTGGCGCGCATCGGAAAGGGTTGCATGGCGGTCTCCTGAAACGGTTGAACCGGGCCGCAAAATGCCCAGCTTTCATACCGGTTATGCGTGTCGTGACTGGTGGCTGGTGTCCGTGGCGATGTCTGTCGCCGCGTCTCCGCACGATCGTTCGTTTTCGTTGACTGTTGCATAGGGCTTGAGGCACAGTCAAGGAATACGGAATAGTCTTTCGCACAGCGAAATAGGCCTTTCCGTCCCGGCCGCGCAGCGGTTTTCGCTCTCGCCGCCGGGTGAAATTTCGCGCGGGTTTTCCCCTGTTTTTTGCCGCTGTCGCAGCTGTCGCCGCCTGACTTTCCGCATGGACCGTCGAACATGAAGCGCACCGCCACCGTGATTCCCGTCGTCGCCGAACCGCCCTCGCTGGTGCCGGCGAGCGCGTTGCGCGATGCCGACGAAACGGGTCAGGGAAATCCCGCAGAAGCCGAGGACCGCAGCTTCGTCACGGCGCTCGCACGCGGGCTCGATCTGCTGCGCGCCTTCGGGCCGCACGACGACTATCTCGGCAATGCGGAGCTGTCGCGCCGGACCGGCATTCCGCGGCCGACGGTGTCGCGGCTGACCTATACGCTGACGCGGCTCGGCTATCTGGTCTATGTCGAATCGCTGGAGAAGTACCGGCTCGGCCAGGGCGCGATGGTGCTGGGCCATCGCTATCTGGCGACCTCCGGAATTCGCGAGGTCGCGCAGCCGCTGATGCAATCGCTCGCCTTCGCCACCGGCTGCACCGTCGCGCTGGCCACGCCGGATCGCCACGAGATGGTCTATCTCGAAGTGTGCCAACCGCGTGGCGCGCTGGTGATGCGGCTGACGCCGGGCTCGCGCCTGCCGATCGCGACGTCGGCGATCGGCCGTGCCTGGCTTGCGGGCCTGCCCGCGCCGCGACGCGCCAGCATGTTCGCCGATCTGGAGCGCCACTATCAGACCCGCTGGCCGGCCATCCGCTCGAAACTGGAGCGCGCGTTGCGCGACTACGGGCGGCGCGGTTTCTGTGTCGCGCATGCCGAATGGGACCGCACCGTCAGCGGCGCCGCCGCGCCGGTCGTGCTGGAAGGCGGCACGGAAGTGCTGTCGATCAATATCGGCGGCGCGGCGTCGAGGCTGACGCCGGAGATCCTCGAGGCGAATCTCGGTCCGCGCGTGCGCCAGCTTGCCGAGGCGCTGCAGGGACGGCTGTGGCGCGTCCACGGCTGACGTGGCGTCGCCATCCGGACCATCACCAATATCCACGACATCTCGACCACCACAATCATCAGCACAAGGAGACAAGGATGGAGATCACCAACAAGACCGTCGTCGTCACGGGCGGTGCCACCGGCATCGGGCGCGCCTTGGTACTGGCCTTCGCGAAGGCCGGTGCGCGCGGCATTGCGGTGGCCGATCTGGACGAGCGCGGCGCGCAGCAGGTCGCTCAGGAGGCGTCCGAACTGGCACCGTCGTGTCAGACCTTCGGCTGCCGCACCGACGTCGCCGATGCGGCCGCGGTGCAGGCACTGGCCGACGAGGCGACGCGCCGTTTCGGTCAGGTCGACGTGTTCTGCTCGAACGCCGGCATCATCCTGCGCAAGGGGCTCGATGCCACGGCAGACGAATGGCAGCGGATCTGGGAAATCAACGTGATGGCCCATATCCACGCCGCCAATGCGGTGCTGCCGCAGATGCTCGCGCGCGGCGAGGGCTACTTCGTCAATACGGTGTCGGCGGCGGGGCTGCTGTCGCAGATCGGCTCGGCGCCGTACGCGGTGACCAAGCACGCGGCGATCGGCTTTGCCGAATGGCTGGAGATCACCTACGGCGATCGCGGCATCAAGGTCAGCTGCATCTGCCCGCAGGGCGTGCAGACCAGGATGCTGTTCGGCGAGAACGGCGAGCGCAAGGGCTTCCTGCAGGAAGGCTCGGTGACGCCCGAACACGTGGCCGCGGTGACGCTGGAAGGCATGCGCGACGAGCGTTTCCTGATCCTGCCGCATCCCGAGGTGCTCGAGTACTACCGCCGCAAGGGACAGGACTACGACCGCTGGCTCAAGGGCATGCGGCGGCTGCAGGAGAAGGTCATGAGCGAGTTCGGCGGCATCGGCCGCTAAGGTTCTCGCCGGGGCTCGCCGTTAGCGGTCGACAGGGGCCACAAGAGTCCAAAGCGTCCGAAGAGTCCGAAGACTCCGAAGAGTCCAAAGGGTCCAAAGGGTCGAACACAAAGGAGACAAGAATCATGCGAATTACCCCATTCACGGGCGCGCTGTCCGCGCTCGCCACGGTGCTGGCCACCGCGTTCGCCGCGCCGGTGGCGCAGGCGGAAACCTATCCGGCCCGGCCGATTCGGATCGTGGTGGGCTTCCCGACCGGCGGCGCGCCGGACACGCTGGCGCGCATCGTCTCGGAGAAGATCTCGCCGTCGTGGGGCCAGCCGGTGGTGGTCGACAACAAGCCCGGGGCGGGCGGCAATATCGGCGCGGAAACGGTGGCGCGCGCACCGGGCGACGGCTATACGCTGGCGCTGGGCACCGTCGGCACGCATTCGATCAACGGCGCGGTCTACAGCAAGCTGCCGTACGACATGGTCAAGGACTTCACGCCGGTGATCCTGCTGGCGACGACGCCGAACGTGCTGGTGGTCCATCCGGGCGTGCCGGCCAAGACCACCGCCGAGCTGATCGCGCTGGCCAAGTCGAAACCGGGCGCGCTGACCTTCGGCACGCCCGGCATCGGCACCTCGCCCCATGTGGCCGGCGAACTGTTCAACACGGTGGCCGGGGTCAAGATCACGCACGTGCCCTACAAGGGCCGCGCCATGGCGATTCCCGACCTGCTGGGCGGACATATCACGATGATGTTCGACAACCTGCCGTCGGCGCTGCCGGTGATCAAGGAGGGCAAGCTGCGCGCGCTGGGCGTGACCAGCCTGAAGCGTTCGGCCTCCGCCCCGGATATTCCGACGCTGGCCGAGCAGGGCTTGAGCGGCTTCCAGGCCGACTCGTGGTTCGCGATCTTCGCGCCGGCCACCACGCCGAAGGACGTGGTCGCCAAGCTCAATACCGAGCTGAACCGGATCTTCACGCTGCCCGATGTGCAGGCCAAGCTGAAGATGCTGGGCCTGGACCCGGTGCTCGGTACGCCGGACGCACTGGCCTCGTTCCAGAAGGCCGAGATCGCGAAATGGGCGAAGGTGGTGAAGGATTCGGGGACGACGCCGCAGTAATTGGCGCATTGCCTGAGCCGAAGCGCCTCGCCATTGCGATGTCTTTCTCCCCTCTCCCGCTAGCTGTATGGACCGGGGACATAGGTAACACATGTGCCAGGACATGGGTAACAGTCCAAGGTCCAGGTTAGTCAGCCTGGTGTAGGTCGATCGTGGCGACCTTTTGATGGCAGAAGTAGACATCAAAGG
>NZ_JAGFTW010000046.1:0-258634 GCF_017598945.1 Cupriavidus gilardii | reverse complement strand
CCCCCGCCCCTCTCCCGCAAGCGGGAGAGGGGAGAAACACCACGCCCCCCTTCCCGCCGACGCTCTTCCGATGAGGACCGCATGACCGACCTGTCCACGCCTACCGTCGAGTCGCTGAGCGCCGCGTCGTTGCCGCGCCCGGCGGCATTGCCTTTCACCATCGAGGCAGCCACCGCCGGGGAACCGCTGATCGAAGCACTGCCGCGCCTGCGCGCCGAGGTCGAGGCCCAACTGCGCACCACCGGCGGCGTGCTGTTCCGCTCGTTCGCCGTCGACGGTGCCGAAGGCTTTCGGGCCTTCGCCGCCGCCTTCGGGCATCCGCTGCTGAGCTACGAGTTCGGCTCGACCCCACGCAGCAAGGTGACGGGCGGCATCTATACCTCGACCGAGTACCCTGCACACCAGTCGATCCCGCTGCACAACGAGCAGGCCTATACGCGCGAATGGCCGATGAAGATCTGGTTCTATTGCGAACGGGCTGCGCCGCAGGGCGGCGAAACGCCGATTGCCGACAGCCGCGCGATCTACCGCGCGATCGATGCCGGCACACGGGAGCGTTTTGCCACGCGGGGGCTTTGCTACGTGCGCAATTTCGGCAACGGCATGGACGTGCCCTGGCAACAGGTGTTCAACACCGAGGACCGCCGCGAGGTCGAAGCCTACTGCGCGCGGCATGGCATCGTCTGCGAATGGAAGGACGACGGCGAGCTGCGTACGCGCCAGCGGGTGCAGGGCATCGCCCATCATCCGCATACCGGCGATCCGGTGTGGTTCAACCAGGCCCACCTGTTCCACCTGTCGGCGCTGGCGCCCGAGATGCGCGAGGTGCTGCTCGATACCGTCGGCGAAGAAGACCTGCCGCGCAACGTCTACTACGGTGACGGCGCGCCGATTGCCGACGAGGAACTCGACGCGGTCCGTGCGGTGCTGGACGCGCACAAGATCGTGTTTCCCTGGCGCGAGGGCGATGTGCTGATGCTCGACAACATGCTGACTGCGCACGCGCGGGAACCGTTCAGCGGACCGCGCAAGGTGGTGGTGGCGATGGCAGAGCCCCACGGCATGTCCACCTAGCGAGACCGGGCCGGCCACCGAGCCGGCCCTGAATCACTAACCAGCGCCTACTTCAGGTCCGCGAACTTGCGCCCCTGCGCCACGAGGTCCTCGAGCAGCCTGGCCGGCTTGAAGTCGGCGCCGAAGCTGTCCTCGTAGCGCCGCAGCGTCTCCAGCACCTTGTCGAGTCCGATGGTGTCGGCATAGAACATCGGGCCGCCGCGGTAGACCGGCCAGCCATAACCGTTGACCCAGATCACGTCGATGTCCGAGGCGCGGATCGCCTTGCCCTCCTCCAGGATCCTGGCGCCCTCGTTGATCATCGGATAGATGCAGCGCTCCAGGATCTCCTGCTCCGAGACGACCCGGCTGGTTCGGCCCTGCTTCGCCGCGAAATCGCGGATCACTTGCTCGACCACCGGCGAGGGCCTGGCGTTGCGCTTCTCGTCATAGTCGTAGTAGCCGGCGCCGGTCTTCTGGCCGCGCCGGTCCATTTCGCAGAGGATCTCGCGCAGCGTCGAGCTGCTCGACTTTTCCCTGATCCAGCCGAGATCCAGGCCGGCCAGATCGCTCATCGCGAACGGCCCCATCGGGAAGCCGAAGTCGTACAGCACGCGATCGACGTCCCACGGCAGCGCGCCTTCCAGCACCAGCTTCTGGGCCTCGCGCTGCCGCTGCGCCAGCATCCGGTTGCCGACGAACCCCGGGCAGACTCCCACCAGCGCGGCGATCTTGCCGATCTTGCGGGCCAGTTCCATCGAGGTGCGGATCACCGGCTTGGCGGTCTTCGCGCCCCGCACTACCTCCAGCAGCTTCATCACGTTGGCCGGCGAGAAGAAATGCAGGCCAATGACGGCCTCGGGCCGCGACGTGGCGGCGGCGATCTCGTCGACGTCCAGTGCCGAGGTATTGGTCGCGAGGATCGCGCCCGGCTTCGCGATGCGGTCCAGCCTGCCGAACACGTCCTTCTTGACATCCATGGTCTCGAACACGGCCTCGATCACCAGATCGGCATCGGCCAGGCTCTCCATCTCCAGCGTCGGCGTCAGCAGCGCCATGCGGCGCTCGATGTCGGTGGCGGTGATGCGGCCCTTCTTCGCCGTGTTCTCGTAGTTGGTGCGGATCGTGCGGACCCCGCGGTCCAGCGCCTGCTGCGAGGTCTCGACGATGGTGACCGGATAACCGGCGTTCAGGAAGTTCATCGCGATGCCGCCGCCCATCGTGCCGGCGCCGATGATGCCGACCTGCTTGACCGGCAGCAGCGGCGTATCGGCACCGATATCGGGCAACTGCCAGACCTGGCGCGAGGCGAAGAAATAGTAGCGCTGCGCCGCCGACTGCGTGCCGTTCAGCAGCTCGACGAACATTGCGCGCTCGCGCTTGAGCCCCTCGTCGAACGGCAGCTCGACCGCCGCCTCGATGCAGCGGATGTTGTATTCGGGCGCATCGAAGCCGCGGAACCGGCGTGCGTTGGCGCGGCGGAACTCGGCGAAGATCTCCGGCCTGCCGCGCGCTGGGGCGATCTTGTCGTCGAGATCGCGAACCTTGCGCAGCGGCCGGCCTTCGGCCACCACCTGCCGGGCGAACGCGATCGCATCGGCGCGCAGGCTGGCGTCGTCCGTCAGCAGATCGACCAGCCCCATCTCGGCCGCGGCCGGCGCGGGCACATGGGTGCCCGAGGTGACCATTTCCAGCGCCTTCTCGACGCCCACGATGCGGGGCAGCCGCTGTGTGCCGCCCGCGCCCGGCAACAGGCCGAGATTGACTTCGGGCAGGCCGCATTTGGCCGAGCGCGCCGCGACGCGGTAGTGGCAGACGAGCGCCACTTCGAGTCCGCCGCCGAGCGCCGTCCCGTGGATGGCGGCGATCACCGGCTTCGGTGCGTTCTCGATGGCCGCCTGCACCTCGGGCAGCGACGGGCCGGTCGGCGGCTTGCCGAACTCGGTGATATCGGCGCCTGCGATAAAGGTCTTGCCGGCGCAGATCAGCACGATGGCCTTGACCGCGTCATTGGCGACGGCCTGCTGCACGCCCGCCAGGATGCCGGCGCGGACATTGGCCGACAGCGCGTTGACCGGCGGCGAGTCGATCGTCAGCACGGCAATGCCGGCGTCCACGGTGAGGTCGGTGACCGGATTGATGGTCGTCATCGGTTTGTCTCCATTGAAGCGAAAGCGAATTTGGGTTCGGGATCGGCAACGCCGTGCGGATCGCCGGCAGTTAGCCGGTCCGGTCGCTGACGTCGCGGGCGATCGCCAGGAAGCGATCCAGCTCGTCGCGGATGCGCTTCTTGTTGTATTTGCCGACGCTGGTCTTCGGAATGTCGCGCGTGATCGCCACCAGCTTCGGCAGCATCCATTTGGTAATGCGGCCCGTGTCGACACCGTGGGTCTTCAGGAAGTCGATCACCGCATATTCGTCGGCCTCGAAGCCGGTACGCACGCTGACCAGCGCCATCGGCCGCTCGCCCCAGACCGGGTCGGGCACGCCGACCACGGTAGCCTCCTGCACGAAGTCGGCCATCGCGATCAGGTTCTCCAGCAGCACGGTCGGCACCATCTCGGCGCCGCTGCGGATCACGTCCTTGATGCGGTCCGCGATCGTGATGTAGCCGTGCGCATCGACCTTGGCCAGATCGCCGGTATGCAGCCAGCCGCCCCGCCACAGCTCGGCGCTTTTCTCGGGGTCGCGAAAGTATCGTTCGGTGGTCCACGGTGCGCGCACGACGATTTCGCCGACGGTCTGGTCGTCGCGCGGCACCGGATGGCCGTCGTCGCCCACGACCTCGACATCGACGCCGAGGATCGGCAGACCCGCCTTGACCAGCAGCGCATCGGTCTGCTCGCGGTCCAGGTCGACCAGATCCTTCTTGATGAATGAGGTGACGATGGTCGGGGCGGTTTCGGTCATGCCATAGCCGGAGCTCATCCGGAACGACGGGATCAGCGCTTCCAGCTTCTTCTTCAGACCGAGCGGCAGCGCGCCGCCGCCGACATTGACGCGCACCAGGCTGCTCAGGTCGTACTTGTGCAGATCGGGGTATTCCAGCAGCATCGCCGCGATGGTGGCGACGATGCCGACCGACGTCACCTTTTCGCGCTCGACCAGTTCACAGAACCCCTGCACGGTGAAGGTGCCGTGCAGCACGACCTTCTGCGCACTGTAGACCGCGATAAAGGGCGCGCCCCAGGCGTGGATGTGGTACATCGGCGTATTGAGCAGCGGCACCGCCGATTCGCCGAGCCGCACACCGAGGCCGTCCTCGATATCGATCGACGGCGTGTTGGCGATGGCGATCTGCGCCATCACATGCACCGTCATCAGATAGAGCTGACGGTGCGTGAAGGTCGCGCCCTTGGGCTGGCCCGTGGTGCCGGTGGTGTAGCACAGCGTCGCGTTGACGTCCTCGTGCAGGGCCGGCCAGTCGAACTGCTCGGGCTGCCGTGCCAGCAGATCCTCGTAGTGGATCAGATTGGCGATGCGCGTTTCGGGGAGACCGGGCTTGTCCGACAGGTAGACGAAACGCTCGACGACGTCCTTGATATGGTCGTAGATGCCCTCGACCAGCGGCAGCAGCGTGTCGTCGAAGAACAGCACCCGGTCCTGCGCATGGCGGATCGTGTAGACGATATGCTCGGGCGACAGGCGGACGTTGACCGGGTGTAGCGTCGCGCCGATGCCCGGCACGCCGAAGTACAACTCGAGATGACGGTGCGTGTTCAGCGCCATGGTGGCGATGCGGTCGCCCGGCTCCCCCGGCGTTCCCGCCACGACGCCGAGCTCGGACGACAGCGCGTTCGCCAGCTGACAGACACGGCGATACCACTGGTCCCAGGTAAAGCGGAAATACTCGCCGCTGAGGTGATTGCGGTAGACGACGCCGATCTGGTCGGGATACATCCGCACCGGCCGCCGCATGATGGTGGTCAACAGCAGCGGATAGTGGGTGCTGAACTCGGGATAGGTTCTCGCTTCCATCTCGTCTCCTGGTTCGTCGTTCTTATCCTTTGTCCTTCTCCCGTGTCGCGCTCGCGGGAGAGGGGGAGCAAACAGTCGCGCAAGCGTCAGCGTCCGGGCTCGGCAGCCGCCAATCACGACGTCATCGGGTCGCCCTGGTTCGGCGGCAACGGGCCGGGCCGCCGTCGCGGGTCCTTCATCGCCAGGGCCATCGCGAATGCCAGGCACTTGACCGCAATGGCCAATGCGAACACCAGCCAGAAGCGCACGCCCTGCGCCAGCATGCCGCCCAGCACCGGGCCGATCGCCATCATGGCGTAGGTGCCGGTGCCCGCGACCGCGAGCAGCATCGGCCGGTCCTTGCGTGCGCCGAATTCCATCACCAGGTTGTCGGCCGAGATGAAGAAGCCGCCGAAGCCCGCGCCCAGTCCGCAGAAGGCCAGCACGAACCAGCCCAGCGAGCCGCAGCACAGCAGCAGCGCGGTAGCGGCGATCCATAGCGCGATGCTGGCCAGAAATACCAGCCGGTAGCCGTGGCGGTCGGCAAGCCGGCCCCACAGCAGATTGCTGGCCGTCTGCGCCAGCAGATAGGCCAGGCTCAGATAGCCGAGGGTCGCGCCGGAGAGGTCGATATGCTGGCCGGCATAGATTGCATAGAACGGCATCGCCATCATGCCGAGCGCCACCAGCGCGCGGGCGACGAAGAAGCGGACGAAATCTGGCTGCGCCCGCAGCAGCGCCGGCACTTCGCCGATGCGGCGCCGAAAGCCGATCGGCAGCCGGACATCCTGCAAGGCGGGCTCGCGCATGCCGGCCAGCGCCGAGATGCCGAGGCTGGTCAGCACGAAGGCGGCCAGGAAGGTCGCGGCGTAGCCGTTGCCCAGCACGTCGTTGCCCACCAGATAGCGGCCGCCGAGCCATGCCACCGCCGCCGCGGTCAGCCCGCCGAAGAAGTTGCGCAGCGCACTGAGGCCGCCGCGGCGATGCAGCGGAATGATCTTCGAGGTCAGGTATTGAAAGGCGACGTTCTGCACGCCGTTGAGCAGCCCGAACAGCAGCAGGAAGACGGCCGCGGCCGTCAGTGCCGCCGCACCGGACAACCACAGCGCCGACAGCGCAAGCCCCAGCACTTGCAGCCGTACCAGCCAGCCGACGCGGTACAGCATCGGCATCACCTGTTGCCGATGCTCGATCAGCGTCGCGCCCCACAGCGACGACGCGGCCATGCCGGCGTACTGGGCCGACAGCACCAGACCGACGGTCAGCTTCGACCCGGACAGCAGGTATAGATAGGCCGGCACAAAGGTCGGCGCGGTGACCAGCCGGAAACCGGTCATGCCCAGCATGCCGTGGGCCAGGAAGGCCATCGCATTGCGGCGAAAGTGCCGCGACACATGATCCCGATAGCCGCGCTCGGCCTCGTCGTCCGCATCGCACGCAAGACCGCCGGCACCGGCGGCGGCGTCGGCGGCTGCGCGCGCGGACGACAGCGCGGGCCTCATGTCCGCTCCGGCTCCGCACGCACGCCGGTCGGCGCGGCCGAGGCGTACTGTTGCAACGCGTGCTCCAGCGCGACCCGCTCCAGCGACAGCAGCTCCATCACCGCGGCGAGCCACGGCGGACGCTCGCAGGCACAGACCGAAACCGGCGTATCGAGGTCGGAATGCTGCGAGGCCAGCATGGCGAAGCTCGACGCATAGCCCGGCGGACGCACGTCATTGGCGAGCTCCGCAATCGCGAAGGGGTCGGGGGGCGCCAGCTGGTTCCGGTCCGGCACGGGAATATAGGGACTGCGCGCGGTACTGCCACCGCCGGCCAGGCCCGGGCCGTCACGGACGATGGCGCCACGCACCTCGTCGGGACGCGCCCCCGCCAGCAGCAGCGCGACATAGCCGCCGATGCCGCGGCCGGCCACCGTGCAGGGCCCGAGATGGGCCAGCGCGATGTCGGCATCGGCCATCAGGAATTCGCAGCTGTAGCCGCCGCCGCGCGGCAGCTCGGACGCGCCGTGACCGGTGAAGTCCAGCGCGTGGACGGGGCCGGGCCAGCTTGCGTACTCCGCCGGCAGCGTGGCCGGCGAGCGCTCGCCGAGCCCGTGCAGCAACAACAGTGGATGACCGTCGCCATCCTTGAGCCGATGCAGCGCGAGCTGCAGTCGATGGTGGCGCAGATAGTGGGTCGAGGACATGGTCATGCGCCGAAGGTCATGCGCCAAAAAACTGCAGAATGCGGCTCGCCGTTTCCTGCGGCCGTTCGATATGGATGAAGTGGCCGACGTCCTGCATGCGATGCACCTCGGTCGTCGTCGGGAAAAACGGCATCAGATCGTCGGCGGTCGCATCCCATCCCATCGGTTCCTTCTCCGAGCCGAAGATCGCCAGCATCGGAATCGGGAAGCCGGGCAGCCTGTCGGTCATCCAGCGCACACGCATCGGTCCGAAGCCGCCCACGCCGATGGCGGGATCCAGCTTCCAGCGCCAGCCCTGCGCGTCGCGGCGCGCGCCGTGCGAGGCGATATAGCACAGCCATTCGTGGCTCAGACGCGGATTCATCCGGGCCCGCCGGCTCGCCAGCTCCTCCAGCGTGCCGGGGCGACGTTCCAGTTCTGCGCTGCGCCGGCGGGCATCGAGCCAGCGCGCGATCACCGGGCCGGTCAGCGAAGACTTGCGCTCGCGCACCGCGCTGTCGGCATGCGGGCTGCGAAACGGCAGGCCGTCGATGGCCGCAAACCGTGTGAACCGGTGCGGCAACGCCTGGATCGCCTGCACCAGCAGCGAGCCGCCCTTGCTGTGGCCGACCGCGAGCAAGGGCGCCCGCGTGATCGAATCCGCCACGGCAAGCATGTCGCGCACGTCGGCGACCCAGTTGTAGAGATCCGCGTGATCGGAATCGCCGTGTCCGCGATGGTCGTAGGAGACCACGCGATATCCGGCGTCGGCCAGCAGCGGCGCGAATCCATCGAAGGTACGGGCAAAATCCAGCGCTCCATGGACCAGCAGTACGGGCGGCGCATCGGGCTCGCCCCATTCGTAGACGGCCAGCCGGAGGCCGCTGGCATCGACCCAGCCGCGGCGGTCGGGCGCACGGGCGCCGGGGAAGGTCCACACCGCTTCGTCCGTCGAAGCCTCGCTGGTCTGCATGTCTCCACCTCGAGCCGGCCTGGCACCGCGTGCCGCCGGCCTGTTTCGTAATCCTGGTATGTTCCCGGCGATCCTAGCACAAGGCCGCCTCTCCGCCATATTGCCTTCTTTGCTGCGCTGCGTGCGGCATAGCCTGTATGCGCCGTTTGCATGGTCGATGCCGTTTTCGTAAATGGCGTATTGACGATGGCCGGCGCACGCTTGTATAACGGCCCTGCACGCCCTTGATTGCCGCATTCGGCATGACGCGGCGCACGGTACCAGCAAAGACGACGGCCCGCAGAGGCCGGCCACCGCGACAGGAGACCACCGTGGAAGACCTGGAGACGTTCCGGCAGCAGACGCACACCTGGCTGCAGGACAATTGCCCGCCCGAGATGCGGCAGCCGGTGCAGGACGACGAGGACATCTGCTGGGGCGGACGCAAGTTCCGCTTCCGCTCGGAGGCGCAGCGCCAGTGGCTCGAACGGATGGCCGAGCGCGGCTGGACCGTGCCCGAGTGGCCGCGCGAATACGGTGGCGGCGGCCTGAGCCGCGAGCAGGCCAAGGTCCTGCGCGAGGAAATGCAGCGGCTCGGCTGCCGGGTGCCGCTGCAGAGCTTCGGCATCTCGATGCTCGGACCGGCCTTGCTGAAGTACGGCACCGAGGCACAGAAGCGCGAGCACCTGCCGAAGATTGCGCGCGGCGAGATCCGCTGGTGCCAGGGCTATTCCGAGCCGAACGCCGGCTCCGATCTGGCGGCGCTGCAGACCCGCGCCGAAGACCGCGGCGACCACTTCGTCGTCAACGGCCAGAAGATCTGGACCTCGTATGCCGACAAGGCCGACTGGATCTTCTGCCTGGTGCGCACCGATTTCTCCGCGCAGAAGCACACCGGCATCAGCTTCCTGCTGTTCGACATGGAGACGCCCGGCGTCAGCACCCGCCCGATCGTGCTGATCTCCGGCAAGTCGCCGTTCTGCGAGACCTTCTTCGACGACGTGGTGGTGCCGCGCGACCAGCTGGTCGGCGAGCTCAACGGCGGCTGGGAGATCGCCAAGTATCTGCTGACCCATGAGCGCGACATGATCAGCGCGATCGGCAGCCGCGGCTTCCGCCAGCCGCTGGGGCGCCATGCCGCCAAGGCGATCGGCACCGATGCGGCCGGCCGGCTCGACGATCCGATGCTGCGCGCGCAACTGGCCCGCTTCGAGATCGACGAGGCCGCCTTCGGCTTCGCCGGCGAGCGGGTGCGCGATCTGGCCAGACAGGGCGAAGGCATCGCCGCCTTCTCGTCGGTGCTGAAGTACTACGGCGCCGAGCTCAACAAGCGGCGCTACGAACTCCTGATGTCGATCGGCGGCAGCGATGCGCTCGAATGGGAAAGCGAGCGCAGCCATCAGGGCGCCACGGCGCGCGCGTGGCTGCGCACCAAGGCCAATTCGATCGAGGGCGGCACCAGCGAGGTCCAGCTGAACATCGTCGCCAAGCGGATCCTCGGCCTGCCCGGGGCCTGACGCCCTTCCCTCCCTTTACCGTGCCGCGGCCGCGCGATCGCTCGGCTCGCCGGCTACCTTCGCGGACACCGACATGGCCATCGTATTGAACGACACCCAGGACATGCTGCGCGACAGCGCGCTGACCTTCCTGCGCGAGAACGCGCCGATCTCCGCGCTGCGCGCGATGCGCGACAGCGGCGACCCGATCGGCTTTTCGCGCGAGCTGTGGCAACGCTTTGCCGATCTTGGCCTGGCCGGCGTGCTGGTGCCTGAAGCCTACGGGGGCAGCGGACTCGGCGTGGTCGAGGCCGGCGTCATCATGGAGGCGATCGGCCGCACGCTGGCGCCCTCGCCCCTTCTTTCGACCGCGGTGCTCGGCGCCTCGCTGCTGACGCACTACGGCAGCGATGCGCAACGCGACGCGCTGCTGCCCGCGATCGCCGGCGGCAGGCACCTGATCGCGCTGGCGCTCGACGAAGCGGGCAAGCATCGCCCATTCCGCCTGAACACGCGCGCCGTCCCGCATGCCGGCGGCTACCGGATCGACGGCACCAAGCAGCTGGTCGTCGACGGGCACGTCGCCGATACGCTGATCGTCGCGGCGCGCACCGCCGATGCCAGGCCGGACCAGCGCGACGATGCCGACGACACGCAAGGCATCACGCTGCTGCTGGTGCCGCGCACCACGCCGGGCGTGCGGATCGAACGGGTGGTATTGGCCGACGCCACGCAGGCCGCGCGCATCGTCTTCGACGGCGTGCAGGTGCCGGCGGACGCGGTATTGGGCGAGGTGGAGGCCGGCGGCGCCATGCTGGAGCGCGTGCTCGACATCGGCCGGGCGGTGCTGTCGTCCGAACTGCTCGGCATCGCCGACGAGGCCTTCGCGCGCACGCTGGCTTATCTGAAGGAGCGCCGCCAGTTCGGCAAGATCATCGGCGAATTCCAGGCCCTGCAGCATCGCGCCGCGCATCTGTTCACCGAGCTTGAGCTGACACGCGCCATCGTGCTGCGCTGCCAGCAACGGCTCGACGAGTCCGCGGCGGACGGCCCCGAGCCGCTGGTGTCGGCCGCCAAGGCGAAGGCCGGCAAGACCGCGACGCTGGCCGTACAGGAAGGCGTGCAGATGCACGGCGGCATCGGCATGACCGACGAGTTCGAGATCGGCTTCTTCATGAAGCGCGCGCGCACCGCGCAGGAGTGGCTCGGCGACGCGAACTTCCACGCCGATCGCTGGGCCCGGCTGCGCGGCTACTGACCACCAACATGGGCCGCGCCGCGGCCCGCCCCCCCGGGAAATTCACTAGAACACAGGGCGTCCTTCCGGGTTGTCATCGCTTAGAACGATGAGTATGCTGGGATCGCGACCGGCGCAAAGCCGGTCCCTGCATCGTTCCCGCACAAAAACTGCATTCCGCGTGCCGAAATACCGCCACAGGCAATGACCTGCGGACGGAAACAGGAGACAGCATGGCCGGAGCATCAGCAGAAATCGTGTCGCCGGTATCCCCGCCGGCGTTGTCGCGCCCGGCAACCGGCGCCACCTGCCACGCGAGGCAGCCATGAGCGCCTACCTGATGCGCCGGCTGCTGGCGCTGCTTCCGACGCTGCTGTTCGCCAGCATGATCGTGTTCTCCATCGTGCGGCTGGTGCCGGGCGACGTGGTCGACCTGATGCTGAGCCAGAACGACATCAGCGCCGACGTGCGCAGCCGCGAGGAACTGATGCAGCTGCTGGGCCTCGACCGGCCGATGTGGCAGCAATACCTGCACTGGATCGGCAATATCGTGCTGCACGGCGATCTCGGCGTGTCGCTGTGGCAGGGCGAGCCGGTGCTGAAGATGGTGATGGCGCGCATCCCGGTGACGCTGTCGCTGGGCGCGATTGCGCTGGTGGTCGCGTTGTCGGTGGCGCTGCCGATCGGCGTTCTCGCGGCGATCCGGCAGGACAGCGCGGCGGACTACGTGGCGCGCTCGTTCTCGATCCTGATGCTCGCGGTGCCGAGTTTCTGGCTGGGCACGATGGTGATGGTGTTTCCGTCGGTCTGGTGGGGCTGGTCACCGGAGGTTCGCTACGTGCCCTTCCGTGAGAATCCGCTGCAGCATCTGCAGCAGATGCTGGTGCCGGCGATCGTGCTCGGCATGGCATTGTCGGCGATCACGATGCGCATGACCCGCACGATGATGCTCGAGGTGCTGCGCCAGGACTACATCCGCACCGCGTGGGCCAAGGGGCTGAACGAGCGGATGGTGATCCTGCGGCATGCGCTGCGCAACGCGCTGATCCCGGTGGTGACGCTGGTTGGCCTGCAGGCGCCGCTGCTGATCGGCGGCGCGGTGATCATCGAGCAGATCTTCGCGCTGCCGGGCATGGGGCTGCTGCTGCTCGACGCGGTGCATCAACGCGACTATCCGGTGATCACCGGCGTCTTTCTGGTGGTCGGCGTGGCGGTAATGCTGATCAATCTGCTGGTCGACCTGAGCTACGGATTGTTCGATCCGAAAGTGAGGCATCGCTGATGGCACGTTCCGCGACTCCCCTGACCCCTGTCACGCCAGTTGCTGCGGACGCAGCGGCGGTCGCAGCAACCTCGGCATCGGCGTCCGCAGCAGCATCGGCAGCGCCGCGCCACTGGCCCGGCTTCGGCCTGCTGCGCCGCCTGTTCCGCGACAAGCCGCTCGGCGCCGCCGGCGCGGTGATCTGCGCGATCTTCCTGTTCTGCGGCGTCTTCGCCGATGTGCTGGCGCCTTACGGCGTCAACGAGATCAGCATGCTGCATCGGCTGCAGCCGCCGTCGTGGGCGCACCCGTTCGGCACCGACAACCTCGGCCGCGACATGCTGTCGCGCTGCCTGTACGGCGCCCAGCTGTCCGTGGTGATCGGCCTGTCGGCCGCGACGCTCGCCACCGCGGTATCGGTGCTGCTCGGCATCCTGACCGGCTATCTCGGCGGCAAGTTCGACCTGGTGGTGCAGCGCTTCGTCGATGCGTGGATGAGCTTTCCCGATCTGGTGATCCTGATCGTGGTGGTGTCGGTGCTCGGGCCGGGCAGCTGGCAGATCGTGGTGACGCTGGGCCTGCTGCTCGGCATCGGCGGCTCCCGGATCGTGCGCAGCGCGGTGGTGTCGGTGCGCGAGAACATGTACGTCCATGCGGCGCAGTCGATGGGCGCGTCGACGCCGCGCATCCTGTGGCGCCACATCCTGCCCAACGTGCTGCCGCCGGTGATCGTGCTGTTCACCACGCGCGTCGGCACCGCGATCCTCGCCGAGTCGGGACTGTCTTTCCTTGGGCTGGGCGTGCCGCCGCCCGCGCCGACCTGGGGCGGCATGCTGTCCGGCGACGGCCGCACCTTCATGTTCCAGGGCCCGTGGCTGGCGCTGGCGCCCGGCGCCTGCCTGACCGTGGTGGTCTACGCGATCAACGTCTACGGCGATGCGCTGCGCGACCTGCTGGACCCGCGCATGCGGGGCACCCGGTAATTGGCACCAGTTGCTCCTACCCGATAGCGCGGCACGGATCCATCCCAGACAAGAACAGAGACAGGAGACAGCGATGATCGACAACGACAAGGCGGTCCACCACGCGGCAAAACGGGGAGCGGCCCTCGCCGCAGGTGTCGCGCTCGCCGTGGCTGCCGGCGGCGCCCTCGCGCAAGCGGAGGCGCCGAAGTACGGCGGCACCGTGGAGATCGGCTCGGTCTATCCGACCATCTCGGCGCTGTCGTGGGACCTCGCCGACTGGAACTGGAAGCAGAACTACGACACCGGCCAGGTCTACGAGCAGCTGTTCGTCGCCGACCTCAGCAAGGCCAAGCGCAACGGCGGCAAGTACGCCTTCCAGGCCGATGCCTGGCTGCCCGAGGACGCGATCCGCGGCGAGCTGGCCGAGTCCTGGAAGTGGATCGACCCGCTGACGCTGGAAATCAAGCTGCGCAAGGGGGTCAAGTTCCCCGCCAAGCCCGGCGTGATGGAGGAGCGTGAGCTGGTCGCCGAGGACGTGGTATTCAGCTACGGCCGGCAGGAAGCCAGCGCCAAGAAGATCCCGACCTATTTCGATCACGTCAGCAAGGTCGAGGCGCGCGACAAGCACACCGTGCTGTTCCGCTTCAAGGAGTTCAACGCCGAGTGGGACTACCGCTTCGGCTGGGGCTACTACTCGGGGATCATGCCCAAGGAAGTCGCCACCGCTGGCGCCGCCAACTGGAAGAACGTCAACGGTACGGGCCCGTTCACGCTGACGCAGTTCGTGCAGGGCAACGCCAGCACCTACACGAAGAATCCGCAGTACTGGGACAGCGAGCGCATCGGCAACAAGGACTACAAGCTGCCCTTCGTCGACAAGGTGGTGCTGCGCACGATCAAGGACGAGGCCACGCGCAACACCATGCTGCGCACCGGCAAGATCGACATCATGGAGGGCCTGCGCTGGACCGCGGTCGACGAGCTCAAGCGCAGCGCGCCGCAGCTGCAGTGGTCGCGCTGGCTGTCGTACACCGGCCAGTATCTGGCGATGCGGGTCGATACCAAGCCGTTCAACGATATCCGCGTCCGCCGCGCGCTGAACATGGCGGTCAACAAGCAGGAGATCGTCAAGCAGTACTACGGCGGCAATGCGGAGCTGTTCGCCTATCCGCAGCATCCAGACTATGGCGGCTACTTCGAGCCGCTCAGCGCGATGCCGGACAACGTCAAGGAGCTGTTCACCTACAACCCCGACAAGGCGCGCAAGCTGCTGGCCGAAGCCGGCTATCCGAAGGGCTTTACCTTCAAAGTCCAGGTGTGCGCCTGCAACCCGGACCATATGGAGCTGCTGCCGCTGATCGGCGCCTATCTGGAACAGGTCGGCGTGCGCATCCAGATCCAGCCGATGGAATACGGCGCGTTCCTGTCGGCGATGACGACCAAGACCAACGCCCCGGGCTATCTGATGAACAACGGCCATACCAATCCGACCACGACGATCCGCAAGAGCTTCGTCAGCGGTCAGGTGTGGAACGCCTCGCAGTGGAGCGATCCGAAGTTCGACAAGAAGGTCGAGGAGGCCTTCGAGCTGCGGGACGTCGGCAAGCGGCAGGAAGCGCTGCGCGCGCTGACGCGCGAGATCGTCGCGCAGGCGCCGTATATCTGGCTGCCGACGCAGTACGTCTATACGGCCTGGTGGCCGTGGGTCAAGAACTACGGCGGCGAGCTGCGCGCCGGCGCGGTGCGGCCCGGGCCGATCTATGCCCGCCTGTGGATCGACCAGGAGATGAAGAAGAAGATGGGTTTCTGACCGCTCCCGCGCCAACCCCCGCATCCATAGGAGGCAGCGATGACGCAGCCCATCCTGCAGGTCCGCAACCTGACCACGCGCTTTCGCACCGACCGCGGCGTGGTCACCGCGGTCGATCAGGTCTCGTTCGACGTGGCGCCCGGCGAAACGCTCGCCATCGTCGGCGAATCCGGCTCGGGCAAGAGCGTGACCGCGCTGTCGATCCTCGGCCTGATCCCGCGTCCGCCCGGCTCGATCGACGAAGGCGAGATCCTGTTCGACGGCCAGGACCTGCTGAAGCTCGACGCCGACGCGATGCGCGCGATTCGCGGCAATCGCATCGCGATGATCTTCCAGGAGCCGATGTCGTCGATGAATCCGGCGCTGACGATCGGCAAGCAGATCGCCGAGCCGATCCAGCTGCATCAGAAGCTGCCGTGGAAGACCGCGCTCGGCATGGCCGCCGACCTGCTCGGCCAGGTGCAGATCCCCGAGCCAGCCAGCCGTCTCAATGCCTATCCGCACCAGTTCTCCGGCGGCATGCGGCAGCGCGCGATGATCGCGATGGCGCTGGCCTGCAAGCCGCAGCTGATCATCGCCGACGAGCCGACCACCGCGCTCGACGTCACGGTGCAGGCGCAGATTCTCGATCTGCTGAAGGACCTGGCGCAGCGGCTCGGCACCGCGCTGATCCTCATCACGCACGATCTTGGCGTCGTGGCGCGCTACGCCGATCGCGTCGCGGTGATGTACGGCGGGCGCCTGGTCGAGACGGCGTCGGCCGACGATCTGTACCGCGACCCACGCCATCCCTACACCCGCGGGCTGATGGCCTGCGTGCCGCGGCTCGATGGCGACACCAGCCAGGCGCTGGTGCCGATCGACGGCCAACCGCCGGACCTGACCGGGCTGGGCCCGGGCTGCGCCTTTCAGCCGCGCTGCGCGCTGGCCCAGCCGCAATGCCGGGTCACCCGCCCCGCGCTGCGGATGGCCGCCGACAACCGTGGCGGTCCGGTTCATCTGAATGCGTGCCTGCTGCAGGAGACGCCATGACAGCCACCGCTGCGCTCGAGATGCCATCCGCGAACCACACCGACTTGAAGGGCAACGGCGTGCCTGGGGCCGCGCCGACTCCGGCACCGCGCCCGCGCACCATCGGGCCCGAAATCCTGCGCGTCGAAGACTTGAAGGTGCATTTCCCCGTGACGCGCGGCGTCGTGTTCAAGCGCCAGGTGGGCTCGGTCAAGGCCGTCGACGGCGTGTCGTTCACGCTGCGCCAGGGCGAGACGCTTGGCCTCGTTGGTGAGAGCGGCTGCGGCAAGTCGACCACGGGACTGGCGATCCTGAAGATGCTGGCGGCCAGCGGCGGGCGCATCGACTATGACGGCACCGATCTGGCCCGGATGACGCGCGCGCAGGAGAAGCATTTCCGCCGCAGCGTGCAGATGGTCTACCAGGATCCGTTCGGCTCGCTGAACCCGCGCATGAAGGTGCGCGACATCGTCGCCGAGCCGCTCGAGATCCACGGCATGGCCGGCGATCGCGCGGCCACGCGCTCGCGCGTCGGCGAGCTGCTGGAGATGGTCGGGCTGCTGCCGTATATGGCGGACCGCTATCCGCACGAGTTCTCCGGCGGGCAGCGCCAGCGCATCGGCATCGCGCGTGCGCTGGCGCTCAAGCCCGGCGTGATCGTCTGCGACGAGCCGGTGTCGGCGCTCGACGTCTCGATCCAGGCGCAGGTCGTCAACGTCTTCATGGACCTGCAGCGGCGGCTCGGGCTGTCGTATCTGTTCATCGCGCACGACCTGGCGGTGGTGCGCCATATCAGCGACCGCATCGCGGTGATGTACCTGGGCCGCATCGTCGAGATCGCCGACCGCGACGCGCTCTATGCGCAGCCGCGGCACCCGTACACGCAGGCGCTGCTGTCGGCGGTGCCGGTGGCGAGCGTCGAGGCCGAACGGCAGCGCAAACGCATCGTGCTGCGCGGCGAGGTTCCGAGCCCGATGCATCCGCCGTCGGGCTGCCGTTTCCACACGCGTTGTCCGGTGGCGATGGAGCGCTGCAAGTCGCAGGAGCCGGCGCTGCGCGACAGCGGCAACGGGCAGATGGTGGCGTGCCATCTGTACGAACAGGCGGCCTGATCGTTCCTCGCCACGCCGGAATTGCCGCTATGCCGGCGACAGGATCCCCATCAGCAGCGGCCGCACGAACAGGTCGGCCGCGTTGTCGGCCGAGGCGTCGCGCACCCAGCGCCGCAGCTCGACCGCGGCATTGATCATGCCGTTGATCTGCAGCGCCGCGATCGCCTGATCCATCGGCCGGATCGACCCGTCCTGCATGCCCTGCACCAGGAACCGCACGAAGCGCGCCGACAGCCGGTTCATCGTCAGCATCTTCTCCTTGCGCATTTCCTCGGGCAAGGCGCCGTAGATGGTCAGCCGCAGCAGCGGCCCCTGGCTGGAGAACTGGTAATGCACCAGCGCGCGCGTGGCCGCGCACAACTTGTCCCAGCCGGTGCCCGGGCCGTTCTCGACCAGCGTCTGCGTGCTGCGTATCACATCGAACATCCGGTCGAAGCAGGCGGCGATCAGGTCGTCCTTGTTTTCGTTGTGGTGGTAGAACGAGCCCTTGGTCAGATTGAGCCGCGCCGAGATGCGGTCGGCCGAGGCGCCGCGATAGCCCTGCTCGTTCAGCAGTTCGGTGGCGGCGCGCAGGAAGGCCTGCTGCGTGGTCTCGGGCTGCTCCAGGCAAGGCAGCAGCGCGGCGGTATCGAGCGTCGCGTGCCAACGCGCCGCGCGCGAGCCGATGCCATGCAGCAGCAGATCGATCACCGACTCGGCGACCTTGGGATAGTCCTCGGGCTCGTAGCGCTCGATCCAGACCATCGCGCCGGTCGCCAGCGACAGCAGCAGGTGAGCGCGCGCGCTCAGCACGCTGCGCTCTGCCGCGTCGACCGGGGCCCGCTCGCGCAGCAGCTGGCGGATGCGGCGGAACATGTCGTTGTACGCGCTGAACGCGACCTCGGCGTGGCTGTCTGGCAGCGTGCGGATCTCGCGGAAGCTCATCAGCTCCGGGCGTTCGCCGGTGGCGGTCAACGCCAAGCGCGCGAAGAACAGGCGGATAAAGGCCGCCACCCGTTCGCCGGGCGTCGCCTCCCCGCTGGCCTGCGCCGCGATGCCGACCATCTCGTCGATGGTCCGCAACAGGCAGGCGACCACCAGGTCTTCCTTCTTGCGGTAGTAGTAGGTGATGCTGTTGGTGCTCAGGCCGACGTCCTGCGCGACGTCCGACAGCGTGGTGCCGCGCACGCCCTTGCGATTGAAGCGCATCGCGGCCGCATCGAGAATGGTCTCGCGCTTCTCGACATAGCGGCGCGTCGGGCGGGCTTCGACAGGGTCCTTGAGCATGGAAGGGGTGCGTGGGCGGTCGATCGGTCGGCGGATTATAGCGGGCGGGGTGGCGGCTCATGGCGGGATGCAGACCACCCCCTCTCCCCGGCCCTCTCCCCCTGAGGGGGAGAGGGAGAACACAGTGCGTGTGCTGTCGTGACGCTGGCGGTTTGCCCCCCTTGGGGGAGAGGGAGAACACAGTGCGTGCGCTGTCGTGACGCTGGCGGTTTGCTCCCCTCTCCCGCTCGCGGGAGAGGGGCCGGGGGAGAGGGCACCGGCGCTTGCCCTCGCGAAGACGCTCAATCGAGCCCCCTGCCCCCACGAAACCCATCCCTCAGATCGCGCTTGAGCACCTTGCCGATCGCGCTGCGCGGCAGCTGCGCGCACAGCTCCAGCGCGGCCAGACGCTGCGTCTTGCCGACCTGCGCATTGACCCATTCGCGCAATGTCTCTGCATCCACCGCCGCGCCTTCGCGCAACACCACGAAGGCCACCGGCGTCTCGCCCCAGCTTTGCGACGGCACGCCGACCACCGCGCATTCGACCACGTCGGCATGCTGTTGCAGCACCGCTTCCAGGTCGCTCGGATAGATGTTGAAGCCGCCGCTGATGATCATGTCCTTCTTGCGGTCCATCAGGGTCAGGAAGCCATCCTCGTCGAAGCGACCGACATCGCCCGTGCGGATGAAACGCTTGCCGGTGGCGTCGTACCACTCGGCGGCCGCGGTCTTGTCCGGCTGCTTGTGATAGCCGGCCATGATGGTGTTCGAATGCCCCACCACCTCGCCGATCTGGCCCACCGGCACCTCGTTGCCTTCGTCGTCGATCAGACGGATGTCATGTCCCTCCATCGGCTTGCCGACCGTATGCAGCTTGTCGGGAAACTCGTGCGCGGCCAGCACGCAGCTGCCGCCGCCTTCGGTCATGCCGTAGTACTCGACCAGCCCGCCCGGCCAGCGGCGCAGGATGTCGGCCTTCAGCGCGGCGGACAGCGGCGCGCTGGTCGAGAACTTCATCCGGAACGACGACAGGTCGTAGCGATCGAAATCCTCGCGCGCCAGCAGCCGCTGGTATTGCACCGGCACCAGCATCGCGTGCGTGACGCGGTGCCGCTCGGCCAGTTCGAGGTAGCGCTGCGCGTCGAACTTCGGCATCAGCACCACGGTGCCGCCGAGCGCGAGGGTCGGGATGAAGCTGACCAGCGTGGTGTTCGAATACAGCGGCGTGGCGATCAGCGTCACCGCGTCGGGCCCGTAGCCGCCGCTCTCGTGCGTGCGCCGAATCTGGTTCCAGCGCAGCGCGTGATCGTGCACGATGCCCTTGGGCGCGCCCGTGGTGCCGGACGAATAGATGATGTTGAAGACCTGCCCGTCTCGCAGCGGCATCTCGCGCGGCCGGCTGCCGGTTGGTGCCAGCCATTGCTCGAACGCGTTGCCGGTCGGCGCGCCCCGCAGACCGATGCGCGGCGCCGTGGCTTCGATGCCGGCGCCCTGCAAGGCATCGAGCACCGGCGCGTCGACGAACAGCAGCCTCGCATCCGAGTCGGCGATCATGCCGTCCAGCGCCTGCGGCGTCGATGACGGCGCCAGCGGCGCGATGGCGACGCCGGCGCGCAGCCCACCAAGAAACACCGCCGCATACTCGATCGACGCCGCGGCGCAGATCGCCAGCGCATCGCCCGGCTGCAGGCCATCGCGCTGCAGGGCCGCCGCCACGCGGTCGACCAGCGCGTCGAACTCGCGATACGACAGGCTGTCGCGGTCGTCGATGACGGCGGGATGCTCGGGACGGGCGTTGGCGTGGGCACGGACGCAGTCGGCGAGATTGCCGAGCGGCTGGTCCAGCAGGGATGCGATCTGCATGGCGGAATGTCTCCTGGCGAGGGATGCAGCGACGCGCGCAAGGCAGGCGCGTCGGCCGACTCATTTTTCTAAAAATATCGCTCTCATTGTATTCGGGATGCCGCGCACGCGCGTACACGCTGACGAAGCCAGCCTTTGTCATACCCGAAGCCTGAATCCGGCGCTGCGGCGGTCGGCGCCCGGACGTCGCCCGGAGCTCCATCCCCTACTTGATCCGCTGCTTCTCCAGCTTGCGCGCCAGCGTGCGGCGATGCATGCCGAGCCGGCGTGCCGCCTCGGAGATATTGAAGCCGGTCGCGGCCAGCGTCTCGTGGATGTGTTCCCATTCGAGCGTCTTGATCGAAGTGGGACGGCCGGTAACCTCGACGTCCACATCGCCGGTGGCGCGCTCGAAGGCGGCCTCGATGTCGTCGGTGGTCGAAGGCTTGGCCAGATAGTGGCAGGCGCCGAGTTTGACCGCCTCGACGGCGGTGGCGATGCTGGCATAGCCGGTCAGCACCACGATCAGCATGTCGGCATCGTGGGCATGCAGCGCCTGCACGCAGGCCAGGCCCGAGGCCTCGCCCTTGAGCTTCAGGTCCACCACCGCATAGCCGGGCGAATGCTCCTTCAGCAGTTCGTTCATGCCTTCGAGGCTGGTCGCATGCAGGACCTGGTAGCCGCGCCGTTCGAACGAGCGGCGCAACGTGCGGGCAAAGGCCGCATCGTCCTCGACGATCATCAGCACGCGGCCCTCCGTGGCGGGTTCGTCGGCCGCAGCGGTGTTGTGCTCGGGATCATTTGGCTGCATCTTCGGCCTCCTCTTCCAGCGTGATTGCCGCCAGCGGCAGCTTCATCGTCACCATCGCCCCGCCCTGCGGACGGTTGTGCGCGGACACGCTGCCGCCCAGCGTGCGGGCGACGTTGACGACCAGGAACAAACCCAGTCCGCCGCCCGGCCGGCCCTTGCTCGACTGATAGGGCTTGCCCAGCCGCTCCAGCATCTGCGGCGCAAAACCGGGGCCTTCGTCGAGCACCGACAGCACCAGCGTATCATCCTCGCGCCGCACGTCGAGACCGACCCAGCGCGGCGAGGCTTCCAGCGCGTTGTCGAGTACGTTGCAGACCATCTGCTTGATGGCCGAGTCCGACAGGATCGGCAGGTCCTGGCCGAAGCGGTATTCGTAGGAGAACTCGCCGACCGGCCGCGTCGCGCGCCATTCGGCGACCAGATCGTCGACGAAACGGCGCACCGTGGTTTCCGTCAGCGCCTCGCCGCGCGCCTCGCCCGCCGACAGCAGGATGCCGCTGACGATCGACTTGCAGCGCTGCACCTGCGTCTGCATTTCGCCGAGTTCCTGCAGCAGTTCCGGATCTTTCGAGAACGGCTCCATGCGCCGCCAGTCCGACAGGATCACCGCCAGCGTGGCGAGCGGGGTGCCCAGTTCGTGCGCGGCACCCGAGGCCAGCAGGCCCATGCGGACGATGTGCTCCTCCTCGGCGGCGCGCTGGCGCAGATCGGCCAGATGCTCGTCGCGGGCGCGCAGATTGCGCATGATCCGCGTGATGAAGACCACCAGCAGCGCCGCGTTCAGCACGAAGCAGATCAGCATGCCCTGGATATAAAGGCTGCTCAGCCCCTGCTCGTGATCCGGCGGCAGCGCCAGCGGCTTGCCCACCAGCGCCAGGCCCGCGAAGCACGAGGCCGTGACGACGACGATGACCCAGATCGACCACGCCTGCAGCAGCACCGCGCCAAGGATCACCTGCAGCAGGTACAGAAAGACGAACGGATTGGAGGCGCCGCCGCTCAGATACAGCAGCGCGGTCAGCATGCCGATATCGACCAGCAGCGCGACGAACAGCTGCGTCTGCGAGACCGCGGCGACGAAGCGCAGCCGCAGCAGGCTCAGCGCGTTGAAGGCGATCAGACCGAGCAGCACCGCCAGCATCTGATTGACCGGCAGCGGTACGTCGAGGCCAAAGTGCACCACGCTGATGGTGGCGACCTGGCCGAGCACCGCGATCCAGCGCAGCTCGATCAGCTGCTCCATGTTCTTGCGGGCGGTGGCGTCGAGCGTGCGTTCGCCGCGCCGTTCGGGGGCCGGGGCGCCCTTGGAAGCGGCCAGCGCGGCGCCGGCGGCCTTCGGAGGGGAATCGGTGGAAAGAGGCATCGTCAGGGTCGAAGCGGGATCGAAGCGGCGGGCGGCCCGAGGGCCACTGTCCGCCTGCATCGCAGGTCAATCAAGGGCAGCGCCGAGCGGCATGCCCCGCATTGTCCCTCATCGGCCGCGGCGCAGCCGAAGTTCCTCGCGGCCGACGTACCAGGCGGCGCCCAGCACCATCAGCGCCAACCCGTACCAGGTCAGCGCATAGACCAGATGGCTGTTGTGGAAGGTCACCACGGTCAGCCCGCCGACCGGCCAGCGGCGCGGCGCGTCGGGCGTGCCTGGCACGCTGGAAGTCTCCTGCGGACCGGCATCGGCATCGATGAAGTAAGGCGCGACCCGCTCGAGTCCGCGCGCGGCGGCGATGGCCTGCACATCGCGCGAATACCAGCGCTCCGTTGCGGGATCGTTGCTGCGCAGGAAGCCGCCGCCGGGCTGGCTGATGCGCAGCAGCCCGGTGACCGTGGTCTCTCCCGCCGGCTCGTTGACCGCACGGGTCTCGCGCCCGCGGTACTCCTGCGGCACGAAACCGCGGTTGATCAGCACCACGGTGCCGTCGCGCATCCGCATCGGTGTCATCACCCAGAAGCCGCCGCCGAGCGAGGTGGCGGCCTGCACCAGCGTCTCGCGCTCGTGCAGGAAGATCCCGGTCACGCGGACGTGCCGGTATTCGTCGGCCGCGGCGCTGATCAGCGGCCAGCGCTCCGGCGCCGGCGCGTCGACCGGCGGCGCATGCACGCGCGCCTCGACGCGTTCGATCAGATCGAGCTTCCAGGCGCGGCGTTCGACCTGCCAGGTGCCCAAAGAAAACAGCCCGGCGAAAGCCAGTACCGCCAGCAGCGCCAGCACCGCGAGGGTGGCCGGGCTGCGGGGAACGGGCTTGCGATCCGGGCTGTGTTTTACAGGTCGAGGCGAGGTCAAGGCATCGATTTCATGTCGTGCGTCATCGTCGGCATCATGTTCGTGTTCATGTGATACATGACCCAGAGCGAGCCTGCCAACGTGATGACCACCAGCACGATCGTGAAGATCAGTGCCAGCATGTTCCAGCCGCCTTCCGACTTGGTGTTCATGTGCAGGAAGTAGATCATGTGGACCACGATCTGCACGGCGGCAAAGCCCAGAATCACCAGCGCGGTGGTGTTCTGGTTGTCGATGACCTTGCCCATTACCAGCCAGAACGGGATCGCCGTCAGGATCACCGACAGCACGAAGCCGATCACATAGCTCTTGAGGGTGCCATGCGCGGCGCCGTCGTCGTGATCGTGGTGATCGTCGTGACCATGGCCGTGATCGCCGTGATGGCCGGCCTTGCCCTGGTCGGCCAGGTTCGAGAACGAATAGTCGTGGGCGCTCATACCATGACTCCCATCAGATAGACGAAGGTGAACACGCCGATCCAGACCACATCCAGAAAGTGCCAGAACAGAGACAGGCACATCAGGCGGCGCTTGTTGGCCGCGATCAGGCCGTGCTTGTTCAGCTGGAACATCAGCGTGATCAGCCAGATGATGCCGAAGGTCACGTGCAGGCCGTGGGTGCCGACCAGCGTGAAGAACGACGACAGGAACGCGCTGCGCTGCGGCACCGCGCCTTCATGGATCAGGTGCGAGAACTCGTACAGTTCGAGGCCGACGAAGGCCGCGCCCAGCAGGCCGGTGATGGCCAGCCACACCATCGTGCCCTTGAGCTTGTTGCGCTGCATCTCCAGCATCGCGAAGCCGTAGGTGATCGACGACAGCAGCAGCATCGACGTGTTCAGCGCCACCAGCGGCAGGTCGAACAGGTCGGCGCCCGACGGGCCGGCCGCATAGCTGCGGCCGAGCACGCCATGCACGGCGAACAGGCAGGCGAAGATGAGGCAGTCGCTCATCAGGTACAGCCAGAAGCCCAGCATCGTACCGTTCTGCGGATGATGCTCGGTCGGCAGGTAGAAGCGCAGCTCGTTGGAGCCGCCGCGGACCGGCGCGCCGCTGGCGCCGGCCGGTTGGGTTGCGATGGTGTCAAGCATGTTGTGCAAGCAGGCGGGTGCGTTCTTCCTCGGTGCGGACCACGTGCTCCGCCGGGATGTAGTAATCACGCTGATAGTTGAAGGTGTGGCCGATCGCGACCGCCAGCAGGGCGATGAACGAGACGGCGGCCGGCAGCCACATGTGCCAGATCAGCGCGAAGCCCAGGACCGTCGACAGGCCGGCGAGGATGATGCCCGCACCGGTGTTCTTCGGCATGTGGATCGGCAGGAAGCCCTTCTGCGGACGCTGGTAGCCGCGGTCCTTCATCTGCCACCAGGCGTCGTTGTCGTGCACCACCGGCGTGAACGCGAAGTTGTACGCGGGCGGCGGCGACGAGGTCGACCATTCCAGCGTGCGGCCATCCCACGGATCGCCGGTCACGTCGCGCAGCTGCGCGCGGCGCTTGAAGCTGACCACCAGCTGGATCAGGAAGGCGGCGATGCCGATCGCGATCAGGAACGCACCGAAGGCGGCGACCTGGAACCAGATCTGCAGCGACGGATCGGTGAAGTGGCTGACGCGGCGGGTCACGCCCATCAGGCCCAGCACGTACAGCGGCATGAACGCGGCATAGAAACCGACCAGCCAGAACCAGAACGACACCTTGCCCCAGAATTCGTCGAGCTTGAAGCCGAACGCCTTCGGAAACCAGTAGTTGATGCCGGCGAACAGGCCGAACAGCACGCCACCGATGATCACGTTGTGGAAGTGGGCAATCAGGAACAGGCTGTTATGCAGCACGAAGTCGGCGGGCGGCACGGCGAGCAGCACGCCGGTCATGCCGCCGATCACGAAGGTCACCATGAAGCCAACCGTCCACAGCATCGGCACTTCGAAGCGGATGCGGCCGCGGTACATCGTGAACAGCCAGTTGAAGATCTTCGCCCCGGTCGGGATCGAGATGATCATCGTCGTGATCCCGAAGAACGAGTTGACGCTGGCACCCGACCCCATCGTGAAGAAGTGGTGCAGCCAGACCAGGTACGACAGCACCGTGATCACGACCGTCGCATAGACCATCGACGCATAGCCGAACAGGCGCTTGCGGCAGAAGGTCGACACCACTTCCGAGAAGATGCCGAACGCCGGCAGGATCAGGATGTACACCTCGGGGTGGCCCCAGATCCAGATCAGGTTCACGTACATCATCGGGTTGCCGCCGAAGTCGTTCGTGAAGAAGTTGGTGCCGACGTAGCGGTCCAGCGACAGCAGCGCGAGCACGGCCGTCAGCACCGGGAAGGCGGCGACGATCAGCACGTTGGTGCAGAGCGAGGTCCACGTGAAGACCGGCATCTTCATCATCGTCATGCCCGGGGCGCGCATCTTGACGATGGTCACGAGCAGGTTGACGCCGGAGAGCAGTGTGCCGATCCCCGCTATCTGCAAGGCCCAGATGTAGTAATCCACCCCCACGTCCGGACTCTGCAGGATGCCGGACAGCGGCGGATAGGCCAGCCAGCCCGTCTTGGCGAATTCGCCGACGAACAGCGACACCATCACCAGCACGGCGCCGGCGGTGGTCATCCAGAAGCTGAAGTTGTTCAGGAACGGGAAGGCCACGTCGCGCGCGCCGATCTGCAGCGGCACCACGTAGTTCATCAGGCCCGTGACCAGCGGCATCGCCACGAAGAAGATCATGATCACGCCGTGGGCGGTGAAGATCTGGTCGTAGTGATGCGGCGGCAGATAGCCCATGTTGTCGCCGAAGGCGATCGCCTGCTGCAGACGCATCATGATCGCGTCGGCGAAGCCGCGCAGCAGCATCACCAGACCGAGCACGATGTACATGATGCCGATCTTCTTGTGGTCGATGCTGGTGAACCACTCGTGCCACAGGTAGCCCCAGGCGCGGAAGTACGTCAGCGCGCCCAGAAGCGTCAGGCCGCCGAGCACGACCGCCGCGAAGGTGGCGATCAGGATGGGCTCGTGAAGCGGGATCGCCTCCCAGGAGAGACGGCCGAAAATGAGCTTGGTGAGGTCAAAACTGTCAAGCATGCTGGTCAACGCCGGCTACAGCGCGTTGTGTAAGAGGAAGCTGGGGAAGCGTCACGGCGGCGGATTCGCCGGCCGGCGCAAAGGTGGACGCCGCGGGGCCGAAGGCACCGGAACCGTCCGGATCGGCGACCGTGCACATGCCGCCGACATAGCTGCGCACCGGCGCATCCTGCAGGCCCAGGCGGGCGCGGGTGGCCGGGTCGAGCGTGGCGACGTTGAAGGCGCCGGGCTTGCCCTGGCCGCCCTGCTCGTCGATCGCCATCATTTCGTTCATGCACATGCGGTTCGCTTCGACGCAGCGGTTCAGGATCTTGTCGTACAGACCCTTGTCCACGCTGGCGTAGTAGCGCACCGGTTCGCGTTCGCTCGGCTGTTCCAGCTTCAGATAGTCCTCGCGCGTCAGGGTCTGGCCGCTGGCCTTCGCCTTGGCAATCCAGGCATCGAAGCCCTGCTCGTCCAGGCCGTGGAACTTGAAGCGCATGCCCGAGAAGCCGGCGCCGCTGTAGTTGGCCGACAGGCCCTCGTACTCGCCCGGCTTGTTGATCACGGCGTGCAGCTTGGTCTCCATGCCCGGCATGGCGTAGATCTGCCCTGCCAGCGCCGGCACGAAGAAGGAGTTCATGACCGTCGAGGCGGTGATCTTGAACTGGATCGGGCGGTCGACCGGCGCCGCCATCTCATTGACCGTGGCGATACCGTGCTCCGGATAGAAGAACAGCCACTTCCAGTCCAGCGCCACCACTTCCACCGTCAACGGCTTGACGTTGGTCGGCAGCGAGCGCTTGGCGTCGATCCGCTCCAGCGGCCGGTACGGGTCCAGCGCATGGGTGCTGACCCAGGTGATCGCGCCCAGCGCGATGATGATCAGCAGCGGCGCCGACCAGATCACCAGTTCCAGCGTCGTGGAATGGTCCCAGTCGGGCGAGTAGGTGGCGTTCTTGTTCGACGCCCGATACCGCCAGGCGAAGAACAGCGTCAGCGCGATCACCGGGACGATGATCAGCAGCATCAGCGCCGTGGAGATGTATATTAGGTTACGTTGCTGTACCGCAATGTCACCCGAGGGAGACAACAACACAGCATTACAACCTGTCAATAGGGTAATGGCGGGCAGCAAAATCAACCCGCGAATGGTATTAATGAGGGGCATTGCCGGCAGAGGAAATAGCGTAGCCGTCTTTGGGGAGACTGGTACTACGAATGCTTCGGGTGCGACGGACGCAGCTTTTACAACCGAGGCGAAATGTACTCTATTCGGCAAGCGCGGAGAATTGGACATTTTGTCCCAATGGTCGCGGCGCCTGGCGGGCGCGTCCGTCCGGCGTAGCGCTATCCTGATTTAGCGAGGAAGCATGTCGAGTATCACGCACGATTCGCAAGCGCCTTTCCCTTCACTCGCCACCAGCGACGACCGACCGCATTCGCCGGTCGCCCCGAGCGAGATCGCCACCGGCGTCGTCATCGGCCGGGCCTCCGAGTACTTCGACTTCTTCGTCTACGGCATCGCCTCGGTGCTGGTCTTCCCGTCGGTGTTCTTCCCGTTCGTCGGGCGGCTGGAAGGGACACTCTACGCCTTCACCATCTTTGCGTTCGCCTTTATCGGCCGCCCGCTGGGCACCGCGCTGTTCATGGCGATCCAGCGACGGTGGGGCCGCGGCGTCAAGCTGACCGCCGCGCTGTTCCTGCTCGGCTGCTCGACGGTGGGCATCGCCTTCCTGCCCGGCTATGCCTCGCTGGGCCAGAACGCCATCGTGATGCTGGCGGTCTTCCGCTTCCTGCAAGGGGTGGCCTTCGGCGGCTCCTGGGACGGCCTGCCCTCGCTGCTGGCGCTGAACGCGCCACCCGACCGGCGCGGCTGGTACGCGATGCTGGGCCAGCTGGGCGCGCCGATCGGCTTCCTGGTCGCCAGCGGCCTGTTCCTGTACCTGCACGCCAACCTGGCGGCGGACGACTTCCTGAATTGGGGCTGGCGCTATCCGTTCTACGTGGCCTTCGCCATCAACGTGGTCGCGCTGTTCGCCCGGCTGCGGCTGGTGGTGACCGAGGAATACACCCGGCTGCTGGAGGAAGGCGAGCTGGAGCCGATCAGCACCCGCGAGATGGTGCGCGGCCAGGGCTACAACATCTTCATCGGCGCCTTCGCCTCGCTGGCGAGCTACGCGCTGTTCCACCTGGTGACGGTGTTCCCGCTGTCGTGGCTGGCGCTGCAGGCCACCCAGGGGGTCAACAGTGTGCTGAAGGTGCAGATCGCCGGCGCGCTGGTCGGCATCGTCGGCACCATCCTGTCGGGCTGGATCGCCGACCGCATCGGCCGACGCACCACGCTGGGCCTGCTGGCCACATTGATCGGCGTGTTCAGCCTGTTCACGCCGATGCTGCTCGGCGGCGGCGAGGCGGCGCAGGACCTGTTCATCCTGATCGGCTTCCTGCTGCTCGGCCTGTCCTACGGCCAGGCCTCCGGTACCGTGACCTCGAACTTCGAACGGCGCTTCCGCTATACCGGCGCGGCGCTGACCTCGGACTTCGCCTGGCTGTTCGGCGCGGCCTTCGCGCCCCTGGTCGCCCTCGGCCTGTCGGTCAAGTTCGGCCTGGTCGCGGTCAGCATCTATCTGCTGTCCGGTGTCGCGTGCACGATGCTGGCGCTGCGCATCAACCGCGCGCTCGAAACGCGCGACTGACGACCCGCCACCGAGACGGGCGCGGCGGCGCGAGCCGCCGCGCCGCTCCTCCCAGCCCCCTTCCGGCCTGCCGGCCGTGCCGGGGCGCCACAGCTCTCTCGCCCCGGCGCTCGCCGCTATATATATAGCGGCGGGTCCGCGGCGCCCCCGTGGCCGGGGCGCCGGCATTGGCAAACGCCTTGTCCGCCAGCACAATCTCCCTGTCGCCACTCTCGCTTCACACCATGCCACTCCTGGCAGAACATCACGACTGTTCCGGCTGGCACGGCGAAATGGCCGAGCGCATCGGCGCGTTCGACTGGTCCACCACCGAGCTTGGCCCGATCGACGGCTGGAGCCCCAGCCTGTGCGCCGCGGTCCGGCTTCTGCTTGCCTCGCCGGTGCCGATGGTGATGTTGTGGGGCCGACAGGGCTACATGATCTACAACGATGCCTACGCCGTGTTCGCCGGCGGCCGGCATCCATATCTGCTCGGCTGCCCGGTGGAACTGGGGTGGCCCGAAGTGGCCGACTTCAACCGGCACGTGATGCAGACCTGCCTCGCCGGCGGCACGCTGTCCTTCCGCGACAAGGAACTGGTGCTGCTGCGCAACGGACGTCCCGAGGACGTCTGGATGGACCTCTATTACAGTCCGGTCGCCAATGACGACGGCGTTCCGGCCGGCGTGCTGGCGGTGGTGGTCGAGACCACCGAACGCGTGCTGACCGAGCGCTGGCGGCAGGAAGCCGAGACCGCGCTGCAGCAGGCCAACGAACGGCTGCAACTGGCGCTCAACACCGGCGCGGTGCTCGGCACCTGGGTCTGGGACATCGCCTCGGACAC
Source organism: Cupriavidus gilardii (assembly GCF_017598945.1). Classification (GTDB taxonomy): domain Bacteria; phylum Pseudomonadota; class Gammaproteobacteria; order Burkholderiales; family Burkholderiaceae; genus Cupriavidus; species Cupriavidus gilardii_E. The sequence goes on along the minus strand of NZ_JAGFTW010000046.1, from coordinate 228,848 downwards.
CTTGACCGGCGACGAACGCTTCGCGCGGACCTTCTCGGTCGGGCTGGCGCAAGCGATCCGGGGCGTGCCTCGCGAAATCATCAACGCCGTGATCCACCCGGACGACATCGAGGAGCTGGCCCGCCTGACCGACGAGGCGATCCGCACCGGCGCGCCGTTCCGTGCCGAATACCGGATCCGGCGCGCGCACGACAGCTATCTCTGGGTCCAGGCCAACGGCCAGTGCGAATTCGACTCGCATGGCGAGCCCTACCGCTTCCCGGGCGTGCTGATCGACATCGACGAGCGCAAGCTGGCCGAGCAGGCACTGCGGCAGCTGACAGAGACGCTGGAAAAGCGCGTCGCGGACGCGATCGCGGCGCGCGCGCTGGCCGAGGGCCAGTTGCGACAGGCCCAAAAGATGGAGGCGATCGGCAACCTGACCGGCGGCATCGCTCACGACTTCAACAACGTGCTGCAGGTCATCAGCGGCAATCTGCAGATGCTCGCCGCCGAAGCCGGCGACAACCCGATCGCGCAGGGCCGCATCGCCACCGCCGCCAACGCGGTGCGCCGCGGCGCCAAGCTGGCCTCCCATCTGCTGGCCTTCGCGCGCCGCCAGCCGCTGTCGCCGGCGGTGATCCACCCCGGCCGGCTGATCGGCGGCATGGCGGAGATCCTGCATCGCGCGCTGGGCGAGGCGATCAAGGTCGAAACGCTGACGCCCGGCGATCTGTGGAACGTCAAGGCCGACCGCAACCAGCTCGAGAACGCGCTGCTGAACCTGGCCATCAACAGCCGCGACGCCATGCGGGGCGGCGGCACGCTGACGATCTCGGCCGGCAACGTCGTGCTCGACGGTGTGCCGTCGTCCGACGCGGACACCTGGACCGCCAACGCGCCGGAGCGGCCGGTCGGCGACTACGTGGTCTTCCGGGTGGCCGACACCGGCACCGGCATGACCGCCGACGTGCTGGAACACGCCTTCGAACCGTTCTTCACCACCAAGGCGGATGGCCACGGCACCGGCCTGGGCCTGAGCATGGTGTTCGGCTTCGTCAGGCAGAGCGGCGGCCATATCGCGATCCACAGCACGGTCGGCCGCGGCACCACGGTGCAGATGTTCTTTCCCCGCTGCCTCGAAGCGGAGACGCCCGAGGCCGCCGAGCAGGAGCCCGCGCCGGTTGGCGGCGGGGAGACGATCCTGGTGGTCGAGGACGATCCCGATGTGCGCATCACCGCCGTCGAGATGCTGGCCCAGCTCGGCTATCGTGTGCGCATCGCCCCCAATGGCGACGCCGCCTGGTCGCTGATCGACAGCGGCATCGGCATCGATCTGCTGTTCACCGACGTGATCATGCCGGGCACGATCAAGGGCGGCGAACTGGCGCGTCGCGCGGCGCAGCGCCAGCCGCCGATTCCGGTGCTGTTCGCCTCCGGCTACACGCGCGACGAAATCTTCCACCTCGGCAAGCTCGACCACGGCGTGACGCTGCTGAACAAACCCTATCGGCGCGACGATCTGGCCCGGGCGGTGCGGGCCGTGCTGGACGCGCATCGCCGCAACAGCGGTCCGACGCCGGTCCAGCTCTCCCCGTCTGTGCGGGATGGTGTGGCCGCTGCCGTCCTGCTGGTCGAGGACGACGTGCCGTCGCGCGAGGCGATGCAGGAAGTGCTGCAGGGTTTCGGTCTCGATTGCGCCGCGGCGGGCTCGGCGGAAGAAGCGCTGCAGATCGCGGGCGCGCGGCGCTTCGATGTGCTGCTGACCGATATCACGCTGCCCGGCATGGCTGGCGACGCGCTCGCGGTGGCGCTGCGCGCCCAGCAACCGCATATCGACGTGGTGCTGATGACCGGCTATGGCGCCGGTGCCGATCTGCAGGAGCCGATCGCCGGCGCGCGCGTGCTGGGCAAGCCGATCGATCTGTCGACGCTGCGGCGCGAACTCGGACCGTGGATGGGTGATATCGAAGCGGTGCAATAACGGCGCAACCGCCGGCATCCTGCCGCGACCTAGCGCGGCGGCGGCCGCCGCTTGTACCAGGCATAGCCCGGCTCGACATCGGCCGCTCCGGGATGCCCGACGCTATACGGATTCTCCGACACCATCGTCACGAACCCGACCGGCTCCCCGGCGCGCTGCCGCGCCCGCAGCGCCTCGCAACGCGCCAGCACGGCGGCCAGCTGATCCGAGCCGTAATCCTCTGCATGCGCGGTCGGCACGCCGTCGGCACGCCGTCGGGGTCGTAGGTGGTCCAATAGACTTTGTACATACCGCTCTTGCGGTGGAAACGTCGCGCGCCGGGTCCGCTTGCAAGCGGCACCGCATGCCGAATCTTCGACGGCAATGAGTGCGTTGTCATGCTGCGGTGCGTCCAGCGTAGCGCGCGTGTTCGGATTCGTGCCGGCACTATCGAAAGGCGCGAAGTCCCCTCGCCTTCGATTCGAGGACCGGATGTAACGAGAGCGCCGGGAAGCTAAGATCGGCCGTTGTGCTTGTTGGCACGCATGAATGCGAAAAGGGCGCTTATTAGGCGCCCTTTTCAAATCCCAGCCCCGGAGTCTGAGCACTGACTGTTTGGCACCCCCACTTGCGCGGGTCGTGGCCAGGAGAAGACCTTGCCGGGGATTACTTGGCGAGTATAGCAGGACGAAAATTCCCCATGCAAGGCTTCTACCCTGCGCTCCAGCGTACGTTCTCGGCGACCCGGCTGCATGCCTACCACGATGGCGAACCCGATCCGCCGAAGCTCGACATCACCGCCCGCTATGCGCACAACATGGATGTCGCGATGCGTTTGTCTCCCGCGCTGCATGTGTTGGAGGTATCGCTGCGCAACGCCATGCACAACGCATTTTCGGCCAAGTATGGAACCGGAAGGTGGTACGAAAGGGCGGCATTGCTGGGCCACAAGCAGATCGGCCAGATTGCCGTGGCCAGGACCAACCTGCATAAAGCGCAAAAGACCGAAACGCCGGATCGGCTCATTGCCGAGCTGACGATGGGGTTTTGGGTAGGCTTGTTTGGGGGCTACTACGAGCCCTACTGACGCGCGAATCCGGAGTTGCTAAAAGCGATCTTTCCGCATGCACCCCGCTATCTGCGGCAACGCAACGCAATCAGTGCGCTCCTGCAACCGTTAAGGACCTTGCGCAACCGCGTGTCCCATTGGGAGCGCGTGGCACATTTGCCGGACTTGGCGCAACGAAAGCAGGAAATTGACCGCGTCGTTCGCTCGCTTTGCCCGGCGGCAGCTTGCCTGCTGACGCACTCCGACCCATTTGAGGGAGCACTCGCTCCTGCGGCATTGAACGCATGGCGGACGAAGGTGCAGCCTTGCTTCGAGCCGGAGCAATAAATCATTACCGTTCGTACGAACACTTCGCGCGGAAGCGTGAGCTCACGACGCACTAACTCCTCCAATTGTGAACGACTGCAAAGAGTGCGCTTCGAGTCATGACATTGCCGTAAGCGGCACCTAGAATCCACCCGCACGCTGCGACCTATCGGACGTCGCCCCCGCGTGTCCGTGCGGCGCGCCACATTCAAATCGGGAGAAGGATCCATGCACTTCAAGCGCCCCCTTGCCGAGGCCTTCGGCACGTTCTGGCTCGTATTCGGCGGCTGCGGCTCGGCCGTTCTGGCCGCCGCCTTTCCGCACCTGGGCATCGGCTTTGCCGGCGTCTCGCTGGCCTTCGGCCTGACCGTGCTGACCATGGCCTATGCGGTCGGTCCGGTGTCGGGATGCCACCTGAATCCGGCCGTGACGGTCGGCCTGGCGACCGCGGGCCGCTTCCCGTGGAAGGAAGCGCCGGTCTATATCGTGGCGCAGGTGATCGGCGGCGCGCTCGCAGCGCTGGTGCTGCTGCAGCTGATGGACGCCAAGCCGGGCTTTGACGTTACCGTCAGCGGCCTGGCCGCCAATGGCTTCGACGCCGGCTCGCCGTCGGGCTTCGGCATGATGCCGGTGTTCGCCACCGAGGTGCTGGCCACCTTCTTCTTCGTGCTGATCATCCTGGGTGCGACGTCGCAACGCGCACACGGCGCGCTGGCGCCGCTGGCGATCGGCCTGTGCCTGACGCTGATTCACCTGGTCACGATCCCGGTGTCGAACACCTCGGTCAACCCGGCCCGCTCGACCGGCCCGGCGCTGATGGTCGGCGGCATGGCCATGCATCAGCTGTGGCTGTTCTGGGTGGCGCCGATCGTCGGTGCCATCGCCGCCGGCGTGGTCGGCCGCGTGCTGTACACCGACGACGAATAAGCGACAGGGCCAGCGACAGAGATAGAGCAACAGAAACGGCCCGGCGCCATATGCCGCCGGGCCATTCACCGCCAGCTTCAGGCTGCCAGGCGCTGCTCGCGCCTGGCGACGATTTCGGCCCAGGCCGGCTCCAGGTCCACGTGACCGACGAAGCCGCCAGCCGACTTCACTTCCCCTTCCGCCTCGATCCCATGCGCGAAGCGCACCGCCGGATCGTCCTGCAGTTGCCGATAGAGCCGGTCCAGGTTCGGATAGTCGGCACGGTTCACCACCCCGTGATAGTCCGTCCAGCGCGCAATGCCGGCGAAGTAGGCATCGACCACCGTGCGCCGATCGCCGAGCAGCCACGGACGATCGCCGAGCATCGCGTCCAGCTGCGCATGCGCCTTCTTGACCTTGGTCGTGCCGTATTCACGCAGCACCGCCTTGGTGGTGTCGTCGCTGGCGTGTTCATACAGATGCCACAGCGGCACGAAGGCGTTGAAGAACGTCGTGTTCAGGTAAGCCAGCATCTGATTGAGCCGGTCGAATTCCGGCGTCCCCTGGGCAAAGCCGATCGACGCCTCGATGCCCCGTGCGCCGATCCAGTTCATGATGGCCATGCTTTCCGTCACGATCGCGCCGGCATCGGTGGCCAACGCCGGCGTTTCGCCCACCGGGTTGATGCGGCGGAAGGCTTCGCTGGTGACAACCGCAGGCATTTCGATCCGGCTCAGCCGATACGGCTGACCGAGCCATTCCAGCGCGACGATGGAACCGAACGAGCAGCCCGACGGGACGCCATAGAAAAGGATGGGGGTCATTGTGTTTCTCCGATCAAAGGGCCCGAACGCCGGGCCGACGGAGAGACTATAGATTTGTGGACATTGAAGCGGTAGTCGGTAAAAATTCAACGCAACGTCCATATTCATGGACTTTGATATGGGTTGCCGCCGACTTCGATGCTGAATCTGAACGACCTTTCCCTGTTTGTCGCCGCCGTGGAACATGGCGGCTTTGCGGCCGCCTCGCGGCAGCTCGGCATTCCGAAGTCGACGCTAAGCAAGCGCGTGGCCGAACTCGAGCAGCGGCTGGAGGCGCGGCTGATCCACCGGAGCTCCCGCAGCTTCACGCTGACCGATGTCGGCCGCGCCTTCCACGAGCACGCGCGCGCCGCGCTGATCGAGGCCGAGGCCGCGCATGACGTGGTGCGCCAGCGCGCCGCCGAGCCAAGCGGCACGGTGCGGCTGACTACCTCGGTGCCGGTCGCGCAGCAGACGTTGGCGCCGCGGCTGCCCGAGCTGGCGATCGCTTACCCCAGGCTGCATATCCAGCTGGACGTGTCCGACCGCTTCGTCGATGTCGCGCAGGAGGGCTACGACCTCGCAATCCGCAGCCATTTCACGCCGCTGCCTGACTCCGAGCTGGTGCAGCGGCTGCTGTCGACGGAGCCCATCATCCTCGTCGCCGCACCACGCTATCTCGACGCCGCCGGTCCCTTGCAGACGCCCGAGGCGCTGGCCAGCCACGACGCGCTGCTGACCGGTCCGATGGCGACAAGCTGGCGGCTGGACCGCAATGGCGAGACGGTCACCGTCAATCCGCGCCGACGCATGACCGCCAACGAATCGACCGCGCTGCTGAGCGCGGCCGTGGCCGGTCTGGGCGTGGGCTGCCTGCCGTTGTCGGTCTGCCGCGCGGCCCTGCAGCGCGGCGAGGTGGTGCGCGTACTGCCCGACTGGACCGCGGGCCGCGTGATGACCTCGATCGTGATGCCGCATCGGCGAGGACAGCTGCCGGCGGTACGGGCAGTGGTCGAATTTCTGGTCGAATGCTTTGCCGAGGAGTGAGCTGGACCGATCGGTTTGCCCGTCTCTCTTCTTCTCTTCCTTCTTCTCCCGACTCCCCGCCTCCGCTCAAGTTTTCCCGCCAATTGCCGTTGTCTGACATCGACCCCCGAAGCAATCGTCAGCGAAGGGGCGGCAACACAAAAGCGAACAGAGCGAAATTGCATCTGCGCGCGGCCCGTCCGCGCGCTTTTCGTTTCGCCGCGATTCAATGTCCATCAGGTAGAAGAAATGAAAAACTTGGGAATAGGGGCGCGCCTTGGCATCGGCTTTGGCGTGGTATTGCTGCTGTCCACGCTGATGACCGGACTAGGCGTCCTGCGGCTGCAGCAGGTTGCGGAACGCACGCATGACATGATGCAGCAGCCGCTGGCGAAGGAACGGCTGGTCAGCGACTGGTACCGCTACATGCATACCAGCGTGCGCCGCACCACCGCGGTGGCCAAAAGCTCGGACCCGACGCTCGGCGCGTTCTTCGCGAACGAGACCAAGGCCTCGGTCAAGGCGATTGCCGATCTGCGCGACAAGATCGAGCCGATGCTGACCACCGATGCGGAAAAGCAGGCCTTCCAGACCATCCTGCGCGTGCGCGACCCGTACAACAACTCGCGGGACAAGATCACCAAGCTCAAGCAGGAAGGCCTGACCGACGAAGCGAATGCCGTGCTGGAGAAGGAATTCGTGCCGGCCGGCGACGCCTACCTCGGCGAAATCCAGAAGCTGCTGGACATCCAGCGCGCCAGCATCGACGCCACCGCGCGCGACATCCAGGTCGTCTACCAGACCGCGCGCAGCCGCCTGATCGCGCTGGGCGTGCTGGTGCTGGGCATCGGCATCGCGTTCTCGATCTGGCTGACCCGCGGCATCACGCGTCCGCTGCATCGCGCGGTGAACATCGCCCGTACCGTTGCCGCCGGCGACCTCAGCGCCCGCATCGACGTCGACAGCAAGGATGAGACCGGCCAGCTGCTGCAGGCCCTCGCCGAGATGAACGGCAATCTGCTGCGCATCGTCAACGAGGTGCGCGTCGGCACCGAAGCCATCGCGACGGGCACCAGCCAGATCGCCAGCGGCAACACCGACCTGTCGCAACGTACCGAGGAGCAGGCCGCCTCGCTGCAGGAGACGGCCTCGAGCATGGAGCAGCTGACCAGCATCGTTCGCCAGAACGCCGACAACGCCAAGCAGGCCAGCCGGCTGGCGGTCGACGCCTCCGACATCGCGGTCAAGGGCGGCAATGTGGTCGGCCAGGTGGTGGACACCATGGACGAGATCCACGGCGCGTCGAAGAAGGTCACCGACATCATCGCGGTGATCGAGAGCATCGCCTTCCAGACCAATATCCTGGCGCTGAACGCCGCGGTCGAAGCCGCGCGCGCCGGCGAACAGGGCCGCGGCTTCGCGGTGGTTGCCGGCGAGGTGCGCAGCCTCGCGCAGCGCAGCGCCACCGCGGCCAAGGAGATCAAGTCGCTGATCGATGCTTCGGCCGAGCGCGTCGAGAAGGGGTCGCAGCTGGTCTCCGAAGCGGGCCAGACCATGGACGAGATCGTCGGCGCGGTCAAGCGCGTCACCGACATCATGGGCGAAATCAGCGCGGCCTCGGCCGAGCAGAGCGCCGGCATCGAGCAGGTGAACCAGGCGGTCTCGCAGATGGACACCGTGACGCAGCAGAACGCCGCGCTGGTGGAGCAGGCCGCTGCAGCGGCGGGCTCGCTGGAGGAGCAGGCGCAGCGCCTGAAGCAGGCGGTGTCGACGTTCCGCCTCGGTGCGGCGCAGTTGGCGGCATAACCTCCGCGGGGAACCGGTCGTCCCGCCTACGGGGGACGACCGGGAACAACGTCATGAATACGGGCCGCAATGCGGCCCGTATTCGCTTCTATCGATCGGCGATATCAGCCGCGATCAGCCGTCTACCACCGCCAGCGCGCGCCCAGATTTCCGAATATCGCGTCGCGCTGATTGCCGTCCAGATTGGTCGTATAGCCGACCGTCGCATACAGCGCGCTGTGCCTGCCAAGATTTGCCGCGACGCCGGCGCCAATCTGTCCCGCGGTACCGCGCACGCTCGTGCCGATCGTCGTGGCTCCGAAGTGCGCCTCGTCGCTGCCGCCAAAGGCGCGCAGCAGATTCACGCGCAGCCACGGTTGCCACTGCACGCCGCGCGACTCGAACGACGTTTCGAGACGCGCGCCGAGGCGGCCGAGCCAGCCGCTGGTGCCCTGGAACGACACCGTCGAGATGCCGTCGTCCAGCGAGTCGACCCAGACGCGCTGCCAGATCAATTGCGCTTGCGGCTCCAGCGTCCAGCGGGCCGACAGCGCCAGCGGAACACCCGTCTCCAATGAGGCGGCCAATGCCTTGCCGTCGGTCTCCGCCCCAATGCCGCGGTGCGAACGGGGATCGATCGTCAGCTTGCTGCCCTGAATCACCGCGTCGGTGTACCAGCCGCCGGGGCCCACATGCGTCCAGTAACCGCCCACGCTGTACGCGTCGACGGTCAGCCGGCCAGCGCTGTAATCGGAGAATCCCAAGGCATTGCCGCTGACGTCGCCACGGGCGCGTGCATAGCCGAAGTAGGCGCCATAGTGGTTGCGATGGCCGTCCGGTGCCGCATCCGCGTAGAGATCGTGGCCGACTTGCAGCCCAACCATGTTGCCGTCGAAGCGGGACCGTGCCTCGCCTCCTTGCCGTGCCTCGTTGTGGCCGCCCCAGACGCGTCCCCAGGCGGCGGCTACCCGGCCCTTCTCGGCCAGCAGGGACTGGCGCCCCTGGCGATCATGGAAGGTGCCGAGCTGTTCGATACCGAGTTGGCGCACAACTGCAGGAAGCTCGGCATAGACGGGCACTTCCATGCGGTACAGCGGAATCGGGTCCGCGCCGGCCGCAGGCGCCAGCGGCAGTGGCGGCGTGCCGGGCGCTGCCTGCGGCGGTTGCGAAGGCGGCGGCGGCGGCGGTTCGGGCTGTCCGGGTGCCGGTGCTGGTGCCGGCGCGGGTGCGGGCGCAGGCGCCGGTTGTGGCGGCAGGCTGGAACGCAGATACCAGTTGTCGCCAGTGCCTGCGCTGACCCCGCCCCTGAACAGATAGTAGGTATAAGCACCGGCGCTCAGCGACCCGCCGGCCAGGGCGAAACTGCCAGCGCTGGTCGTCGCGCCATTGGTGGCAAGCACGACCGGAATGCCGTCGCCGCTTGTCAACGCGCCAAGTCCGCCGACATTGGTCACGCCAATGGTCGTGGTGCCGCTGCCGGTGCCCTGCGAGATGGCGAGGGAATCGGACGGGGACCCATCGCCCCCGAGCGCGGTCTGCACGAGCAGGCGTCCCTCGTTGCCGGTGTAGTTGCCGGCGATGGTCAAACGATCGTTGGTGTTGTTGCCTCCGCCGGTCAGATCGATGGTGCCCGCATTGGTGACATTGACCAGTCCGCCGCTATTGGCGCTGGCAATCGTGCTGGCCCCGATGCCGCCTGCCGACAGCCGGCTGGTGGCGTCGATCGACAGCGTGCCGGCACTGGCACTGCCGTCGCCGAGCGTCAACGCCGGATCGATGGTCAGCGCACTGGCATTGGTCAACGCCAGCGTCTCGAAATTGCGGAGCCGGCCGGCACCGGTCAGGATCGTGTTGTCCAGCGTCAGGCTGTCCTCGCCAAGACCGCCGTCCATCGCATTGAGGTTGGCCAGATGGGTATCGCGCAGATTGCGCAGAATCGCGGTATCGGTGCCGCCGCCGAGCGAGACCTGGCCACCGATCGTGCCGCCGCCGTCCCAGGTAAATCGGTCGGTGCCGGTCCCGGTGAAATAGCCCTGCCCGATCGTGCCGCCGGTAACGGTGGCAACGTTGTTGCCATTGCCGAAATCGACCACGCCGCCGACGCTGCCGCCCGACATGATCAGCGTATCGTTGTTGCCCCAGGCAATGATGTCCCGATCGACGGTGCCGCCGGACATCCGCATCACGTTGTTGCCGATATTCAGATCGATCATGCCGATGCGGCCGCCGGTCATCGTGGCGAAATCGCCGTTGGAAAACACGTCGACGATATGGCCATCCGACATCGTGAAGTTGTCCACGCCGTCGGCGGTGCGAATGGCGCCGCGCACCGTGCCGCCGCGCATATCGAAATTGTCCGCGCCATTATTGGTCTGCACCGCGGTGCCGACGCCGGCGATATTGCCGGTATTGACGATGGTCACACCGACGTTCGGCGCGCTGCCGGCCGTGGCGATAGCCGTGCCCGCCGTCGCGGTGATATCGCCGCTATTGACGATGGTGGCCGCGCCGCCGAGCTCGATGCCGCGCGTCCCGCCGACGATGGTGCCGGCGTTGTCGATGCTGACCGGTCCACCGGTCGTCACCACCGCACGGCCCGGCTCGCTGGAAATCGTGGCGCCGGCAGCGTTGGTCAGCGTGGAGTTGGCCCCGAGCGAAACGCCGACGCCGGCCGTCCCTGTGGCGGCCACGCTGCCCTGGTTGGCAACGCGGCTTTGCGCGCCGACCGCAACGGCGGCGGTGTCACCGACGGCAATGCCCCCGCCGGGAACGACATTGACGGTGACGTCGGTGCTGCCTGTCGCAGACACGACAGGCGTGATTTCAGGATTGGGAGTGCCGGTGCCGCACGTGGCGGTCTGCCCGGTGGCTGGATTGAGGATATCGCATGCAGCCAGCGCGGCATCGGGCCGCATCATTGACAACATGAAAACCACTGGCGTCAGCCCGTTCGCCCGAAGCCAATGTTGGACCGCGACCGCTATTGGCCGTAATTGCATGGAAGCCCCCTGTTCGTAAGCAATTCTTATTCATCACATGCCAGGAGGATTAATAGTGCATAAGCCTGCTCATCGCCAGCCTCGGGTATTTCGACTTTTCTTTTTCCGGATTAAGAAATATTGAAAACGGACACGCCGCATCGGCGCGCAATGCTTGTCAAAACTACCCACGGCGTTGCCGGACAAAGCCGTTATCACCGGCCCCTTGAACCGTGGCGCAGATCGTGCGTGGCTCGAAGCCGCAGCCAATCGGACTGGCTGCAACTGGTAACCGGAGGATCTGCAATGAGCATCTTTGGCGAAATCCTGAACAGGCTGCGCGGCAAGGCGCGGCCAGAGCCTTCCACGCAGGCGCAGCAGCCGCAAACCGGCACCGCGGGGCAGCCGCAGACCGGCGCTTCCGGCCAGACGCAGACGGCTGCGCCGCCGGCCACGGCACCGGTCACCGCGGGCGTTGGTGCCGGCGGTGCGGGCACCGCAGGGGCGGCGGCCGGCGGGACGGCCACCACAGCGTCCCAGGCGCCGCTATCCGAGGTCGACGTGGAGAAAATCCTCGATGACCTGGCGCAGCAGAGCGGCCAGAAGCTGAACTGGCGCACCTCGATCGTCGACACGATGAAGGCGCTCGGGCTCGACAGCAGCCTGGAGCATCGCAAGGAGCTCGCGCGCGAGCTGCAGTACAACGGCGACATGAATGACTCGGCCGCCATGAACACGTGGCTGCACAAGCGCGTGATGCAGGAACTGGCCCGGAACGGCGGCAAACTGCCGCCGGAATTGCGCGATTAACGCCGCGCTGCAGTCGGAAGGAAAACGGGCCGCGTTGTCGGCCCGTTCGACTTACGACGAGCGCTTACGACGAGCGCTTACGACCAGCGCGTGTCGGGATCGAGCGGATAGACCGGGCGCGCCACGCGCTGGAACGGGAAGCGCTCGTAGCGCGAGCTGGTCACGCCCTCGCCGTCGCATTCGACCACGGCGCGTGCGATCGGTACGAACACCGGCCGGCAGTACATGCGCGACTTCAGCAGCAGGAAACGCGCGCGATGCGGGTCCACGCCGATATGCGTGAATATGCCGAGATCCCAATGCTCCTGCGGCGTTTCGACGATCACGATCTGCGCCGCGCCGATATCGAGCAGGGCGCTGCGTCCCATGCGGATGCGCTGCCCGGTATAGGTCGGACCGCTGATCACGTATTCGCCGTCGCCGAGCGCGGCGACCTTGCCGGTCAGCGGTTTCGATTGCGGGTAGATGCCGAGCTGGGTCAAGGCCACCTTGTCGCCGACCGGCAGCGTCACCGTGGCGCCAACGCCGGCGGCTACCAATGCCGCCACCGCTTCCTGATCGCACACCGGGCCGACCGCAATGCCTGTCAGGCCCTGCGCCAGGGCTTCGTGCAGCACGGCCATGTTGTCGCAAGTGCCGCCGGACATGCAGTTGTCGCCGTGATCGAGCAACAGCACCGGGCCCTGGCCCGGCGCGTCGGCGAGCTCGGCGGCACGCGCGATGGACTTGGCCAGCGGCTCGCTGTCGTAGACGAAGCCGGCGCGATCGTCCCAGATCTGTTGGGCGATGCGCTGCGCGACCGCGTCGGCCGCTGCTGCGTCGCCGTCGCCGACGACGATCACGCTCAGGCATGGCGCAGCGATATCGGCCAGGCCGAAGCCGGCCAGCACCGACACCCCCAGCATGCCTTCCGCCTCCGCCTGCTTTGCCAGCGCCACCGCGCGCTGCATCGCGCCCTCATCGGTGCGGCTGCACAGCGTATGGGTCAGCAGCGGCAAGCGGCGCCAGGCGACCACCGGCCTGGTGCGGCCCGCGATATGGTCCAGCAGCAGCCGGCCGGCATGCTCGCCTGTCTCGTACATGTCCACGTGCGGATAGGTCTTGAAGCTGACCGCCACGTCGACATGGTCGATCAGCCTCTGCGTGATGTTGCCGTGCAGGTCCAGCGCGACAGCGATCGGCGCGTCGGGCAGCACCGCCCGCAGCCGCTCGAGCAGGTCGCCCTCGCCGTCGTCGCTGTTCTCGGCCACCATCGCGCCGTGCAGGTCCAGCATCACCGCATCGCAGCCCGGCGCGGCCTCGACGATCGCGTCGCACAGCGCGGTATAGGCCTGCGCCGCGACGCGGCCGCTCGGATTGGCGCCGGCGATGACCGGAACGACGATCTCCGCGCCAGCGGCCTCGGCAAGATCGATAAAGGCGCCGGCCGCAGTGCGCGTGCCCCGCGCGGCGCGGTAGCCGTCCTCGCCATAACGCGGATCGAACGACGCCAGCGGCGTGGGCACCGGCGAGAAGGTATTGGTCTCGTGGTTCAGGCGGGCGATCAGGATTTTCATCGCGTCAGTCCGGTTGATGCGGCGGTGGGTCGGGGCCGTGTCAGGCAGAGAGGTCAGCGCCGCCGCGCGGCATCGAGCATCGCGTGCAGCAGCACGTTGGCGCCCGCTTCCAGATGCTCGGGGCGCGCGTCCTCGATCTCGTTATGGCTGATGCCATCCTTGCAGGGCACGAAGATCATCGCGGTCGGCGCGACGCGGGCCAGATAGACGGCATCGTGACCGGCGCCGCTGACCACTTCCATCGCCGACAGCCCCAGCTGCGCAGCGCCGTCGCGCACGGCCTGCACCAGCCGCGGCTCGAAGGGCTGCGGCGGGAAGTAGACGACCTGCCTGACATCGATGTCGATGCCCGAGCGTTCAGACAGCGCTGCGCAGGCCCGATGCAGGGCGGCGTCCATCGCGGACAGCACGGTGTCGTCGGCCGCGCGCAGGTCCACCGTCATCGACACGCGTCCGGGGATCACGTTGCGCGAATCGGGATGAACCGACAGGCAGCCGACCGTGCCGCGTCCGTGCGGAGGATGGTCCAGCGCGATGCGATTGACGATGCCGACCAGTTCGGACGCCGCCAGCAGCGCGTCGCGCCGCAGCGCCATCGGCGTCGGGCCGGCATGCGCCTCCATGCCGGTCAGCACCACGTCATACCAGCGTTGTCCCAGCGCGCCGGTGACCACGCCGATCACCGTGTCGTTCGCTTCGAGCACCGGCCCCTGTTCGATATGGGCTTCGAAATAGGCGCCCACCGCGCGGCCGCCCACCGGTTCCGCACCCGCATAGCCGATCTCGCGCAGCGCATCGCCGACCCGGACACCATCGCGGTCCGTCTGCGCCAGCACGTGGTCGAGCGCGAACTCGCCGATGAAGGCGCCCGAGCCCATCATCACCGGCACGAAGCGCGAGCCTTCCTCGTTGGTCCACACCGCGACCTCGAGCGGCGCCTCGGTGACAATGCCGGCGTCGGCCAGCGTGCGCAACACCTCGAGGCCGGCCAGCACGCCGTAGTTGCCGTCGAACTTGCCGCCGGTCGGCTGCGTATCGATATGGCTGCCGGTCATCACCGGCGGCAGCGTGTCATCGCGGCCGGGCCGGCGGGCGAAGATATTGCCGATCGCATCGACGCGTACCGTGCAGCCGATCGCCTTGGCCTCGGCGACGAAGAAATCGCGGCCCTGTCTGTCGAGGTCGGTCAGCGCGAGCCGGCAGACGCCGCCCTTGGGCGTCGCGCCGATCTGTGCGAGCCGCATCAGTGCGTCCCACAGGCGCGCGCCGTCGATGCGCAGCGTGGCGGTGCCGGCCTGCGTGGTTGTGGTGGGGGTGTCTTCTGCCATGTCCGTCGACTTGCTACGAGTTCGAGATTCCGTGATTCCGTGATTGCGCTGTATCGCCATGCCGCGATTCCGCCATTTCATTCAAGTCGCCAGACCTACGCCAAGGTAGCGGTCCTTGACCGCCTCGTCCGCGATGAACTCGGCGTTGCTGCCGGTGTAGACCACCGCGCCCTGCTCGATGATCACGTGCCGGTCCGCCAGCTGCGTGCAGACTTCCAGGTTCTGTTCGACCAGCAGGATCGGCACGCCGGCCGCGCGGATCGCCTTCAACTGCGCGACGATCTCCTCGACGATCACCGGCGCCAGCCCTTCCACCGGTTCGTCCAGCATCAGCAGGCGGGGATGATTCATCAGCGCACGGGCAATGGCCAACATCTGCTGCTCGCCGCCCGAGAGGTTGGCGCCGCTGTTGCGGCGGCGCTCGCGCAGGCGCGGGAATATCTGGTACACATCGTGGAGTTGCCACGGCGAATCGCGGCGGGCACCGAGCTTGAGATTCTCCTCGACGGTCAGCAGCTTGAAGATGCCGCGATGCTCGGGCACGAAGCAAAGCCCCTGCGCGGCAATGCGATGCGGCGGCAGTCCGGCGATATCGTTGCCGCGAAACAGCACGCGGCCACCGCGCGGCGGCACCACGCCGGCGATCGCCTTCAGCGTGGTCGACTTGCCGGCGCCGTTGCGTCCCAGCAGCGTGACCAGTTCGCCCTCGCCCACCGCGAGCGACACGCCCTGCAGCACGTGGCTCTTGCCGTAGTAGCCGTGGATGCCTTGCACATCGAGCATCGTCATCGCTGGCCTCCGGTGATCATGTTGCCCAGATAGGCGGCGCGCACGCGTGGGTCGCCGCGGACGCTGTCCGGCGGGCCTTCCATCAGCACCTTGCCCTGCTGCATCACCGTGATGGTGTCGGAGATGTCCATCACGATGTCCATATTGTGTTCGATCAGCACGACGGTATGGTCCTCGGCCAGCCCGCGGATCAGCCGCTTCATCGCACCGAGATCGTCGACCCCCATGCCCGAGGTCGGCTCGTCGAGGAAGATCGCGCGCGGCCGCGCGGCCAGCGCCATGCCGACTTCGAGCCGGCGTTGCTGACCGTGCGACAGCGCACCGGCCACCGCATCGGCGACGCGGGTCAGCTCCAGCCGCTGCAGCACACGCTCGACGGTGTCGGTACAAGCGAGCTCGCCCACCGGCCGGCGCCAGCAGTTCATCGCGCGCCGCGGCTGCGTGCCGAGCGCCGCCAGCCGCAGGTTCTCGCGCACCGACAGGTTGGGGAACAGGCTGGTGACCTGGAACGAGCGCGCGATGCCGCGCTGCACGCGCTGATAGTCGGTCTCGCCGGTGACGTCGTGACCGTCGAACACGATGCGTCCGCTGGTGACGCTGCGCGTGCCGGTCAGCATATGGAACAGCGTGGTCTTGCCGGCGCCGTTCGGCCCGATCACCGAATGCACGGTGCCCGGCATCACGCGCAGGTCCACGCCGCCAAGCGCCATGAACTTGCCGTACTGCTTGACCACGCCGGTGGCCTCGAGGATCGGGGCGGTCATGCGCGTTCCTCCCGCGTGGCGACCACTTCCGCGGCGGCTTCCGTGTCGGGGCCGATCGCGGCCGGCTCGCGGCGGATGCCGCGCAGCCGCAGCCAGATCGTCGTGCCCAGTCCCCACAGGCCGCGCTGCATGAACAGGCTGACCGCGATCAGCAGGAAGCCCAGCAGCATCAGCCAGCGCGGCCACAGCGTCGACAGCCAGTCGGCCAGCAACACATAGAACGCCGCGCCGAGCACCGAGGCGAACACGTTGGCGGTGCCGCCGATCACCGTCATGATGAGGATCATCTCGCTGACGTGGTAATCGATATTGGCCAGCGGCGCGATGCCGGTCAGCATCGCGTGCAGGCCGCCTGCCAGGCCCGTCACCGCACCCGAGATCACGAAGGCCAGCAGCTTGAATGCCTTGACGTTGTAGCCGACCGCGAGCGCGCGCTCCTCGTTGTCGCGGATCGCCAGCAGCGTGCGGCCGAACACCGAATCGGTGACGCGCAGCACCAGGAAGAACACCAGCAGGAACAGCACCGCGACGAAGCCGTAGAACTGCCACGGCGAGGCGAGCGACAGCAGTTCGCGGCCGGCAATCGACAGCGCGGGGCGGGGAATGTCCAGCAGGCCGTTGTCGCCGCCAGTCAGCGACGGCACCGAATAGGCCAGGAAATAGAACATCTGCGAGAACGCCAGCGTCAGCATCACGAAGTAGGTGCCGCGCTGCCGGATCGAGAACCAGCCGACCAGCGCCGCCGCGACCGCGCCGATGGCGATCGCCAGGGCCAGCGACAGCGGCACGGGCAGCGCGATGCGGGTCAGGGCCAGCCCCAGCGAATAGCTGCCCAGACCGAAGAAGATGCCCTGGCCGAACGACAGCAGGCCGGTATAGCCCAGCAGCAGATTGCAGGCCATCACGGCCATGGCGTAGATCAGCACCTCGGTCGCCAGCGTGCCGGAGCGCAGCGTGAGCGGCAGCAGCAGCGTGACGGCCAGCGCCAGCCACCAGAATCGATACGCCATCAGCCCCTCCCCAGCAGGCCGTGCGGGCGCAGCAGCAGCACCGCGGCCATCGCGACATAGATCATCAGCCGCGCGCCCTCGGGCCACAGCGTGCTCATCAGGCTTTGCACGACGCCGACCAGCAGGCCGCCGATCAGCGCGCCGGTGAAGCTGCCCATGCCGCCGACCACCACGACGATGAAGGCCACGCCCAGCGCCTCGACCCCCATGAAGGGTTCGGCGCCGCGGATCGGCGCGGCCAGCACGCCGGCGATCGCGGCGGTTGCCGCGCCGAGCGCGAACATCAGGCTGAACAAGCGGAACACGTTGATGCCGAGCAGCGACACCATCTCGGTCGACTCGCTGCCGGCACGCACCGCGCTGCCCAGCCGCGTGCCTTCCAGCAGCCACCACAGCGCCACCGCCAGCAGCGCGGTGAAGGCGATCACGAACAGCCGGTACTTCGGATAGATGAAGTCGCCCCACATCACCACACCCTGCAGCGCGTCGGGCGGCGGCACATCGACGCCCAGCGGGCCCCAGCCGACGATGATCAGCTCCTGCACCGCGAGCGCGAGGCCGACCGTCACCAGGATATGGAACTCATGGGGCTGAGCGTAGACCTGGCGCAGCATCACGCGCTCGATCAGCCAGGCGAGTGCGGCGATCACCAGCGGGGCGAGCACCAGTGCCGCCCAGAAGTTCATGCCGAGCTGCAGCGCCTGGAAGCACAGATAGGCGCCGAGCGCGTAGAAGGCACCGTGCGCGAAATTGACGAAGCGCAGCAGGCCGAAGACGATCGACAGGCCGACGGCCAGCAGGAAATACAGCATGCCGATGCCGATGCCGTTGATGACCTGCAACAGGTAGACGTTCATGAAGCGCTTTTCGCTTTTGCTGTCGCGTTGGATAGCGCCCTCAGACCACCGAAAGGCGCAACTTTCTCCCTCTCCCCCTCAGGGGGAGAGGGTTGGGGAGAGGGGGTGGTTTCAAACCGCGACGGCATGATCACCGCCCCATGCCCTCTCCCCCGCCCCTCTCCCGCGAGCGGGAGAGGGGAGAAACCAAGCAGGATCGCTTACGCCATCTTGCACTGGGTCTGCTCGGGCGGCAGGAAGGCCTTGCCGACGCTGATCACGTCGGCGTAGTCGTCCTTGTCCTTCATCTTGCCCTTGGCCTTGCCCTTGAGCAGGTAGTAGTTCTTCAGCACCTGGTGGTCGGCGGCGCGGATTTCCTCGGGGCCGGTCAGGCCTTCGTACTTGAGCCCTTCCATCGCCGCGATCACGGCCTTGGGGTCGGCGCTGCCGGCCTTGACCATCGCGTCGAGCATCAGCTTGGTGCAGATGTACGAGCCGGCCAGGCTGTAGTTGGGATTGGACTTGAACGTGGTCTTGCAGCGCTGCACCAGATCGCGGTTCAGCGGCGTATCGACGCCGTGCCAGTATTGCGCGCCGAAATAGACCCCGTCGCACAGGTCCGCACCGAGCGATTCGAACTGCTCCAGCCCGGACGCCCACGCCAGCAGGATCGTGGTGTTCTTCTTCATGCCGAAGCTGACCGCCTGGCGCAGCGTGTCGGCCGATTGCGAGCCGAAGTTCAGGATCAGCAGCACGTCGGGCTTGGCCGCGATCGCATTGGTCAGATAGCCGCTGAATTCCTTCTCGTTGAGCGCGTGGTAGCTGTTGCCGACGTGCTCGATGCCCTTCTCCTTGAAGATGTTCTTGGCGGCCGACAGCAGGCCCTCGCCGAACACGTATTGCGGCGTGATGGTGTACCAGCGCTTCGCCTTGGGCATCGACTCGATCAGCGGCCGAACGGTGCGCTCGATCGCGCCGTAGGTCGGCACCGACCAGCGGAAGGTCGCGCGATTGCAGTCCTTGCCGGTGATTTCGTCGGCGCCGGCGGTGGTGACGAAGACCCCGCCGAACTTCTCGGCCTCCTTGCCCATCGCCAGCGATTCCGACGACAGGATGCCGCCGGCGAAGTAGCGCGCATTCTTCTGCTGCGCCAGCTCCTGCATCTTGCGCACCGCGGTGGCGGGCTTGCCTTCGGTGTCGAGCACGCTGTAGCGCAACGGCTTGCCGAGCACCTTGCCGTACTGCTCGACGATCAGCTTCATGCCGAGGTCTGCGAACTTGCCGTTGGCCGCGAACGGGCCGGACATCGGTACCGGGCAACCAAGTTCGATCGCGTCGTCGGCGGCCAGCACGGCGCCGGCACGCAGCAGGGAAGCGGGAACGGCGGCCAGCGCGCCGAGTTTGAGCACGTCACGACGATTCAAAGCTCACTCCTTGGATCTGTGGGGTCCATCGAAAGGGAAGGTCCGGCACGCGACAGGATCGCAACAGCGCTACAGCAAGAATCGAACCCGTTTATTCTATTTATACGTATAAACTGGTTGAAGGCATCATAGGAGCCGGTTTGCGCGACTGTCAATGAAGCGCCGGTCAGGGTTTACCTGCGCCCGCGGACGCGAACCGGATGCGCGATGGCGGTGCCGCGCGCACCGCGATGGACCGCCGCGCGAACTGCACTGCGCCGGCGCAGCGCATGCCGCACCGGCACGGCGTTCAAACGAAAGGAAGGACAATCCATGGTGACGTTTCGCGGCGCGAAGGCGCCGGCTCTGGCGATTCGCAAACAGAAGCGCGCCGATCTGGTCGCAGAGGAACTGAAGCGCCTGATCACCGAGCGCGATCTGAAGCCGGGCGACAAGCTGCCGCAGGAGATCAAGCTGCAGCAGACCTTCGGCGTCAGCAAGAGCACGATTCGCGAAGCGCTGAAGTCGCTCGAGGTGCAGGGGCTGATCAGCGTCAGCACCGGCCCGGCCGGCGGCGGCACCATCGTCGAGGTGCCGCTCGATCGCACCTTCCAGCTGATGCAGAACTATCTGTTCTTCAAGGACGTCGGCATCGCGGACGTCTATACGGTGCGCCGGCTGCTCGAGCCGGAGCTGGCCGCCGGCGCAGTACCGCATCTGACCGAAGACGACTTCCGCGCGCTCGAACACACGATCGACCTGTGCGACCCCACCTCGGCCTCGGCCGCCGCGCTGCTGGACCAGCGCCAGGAGGATCTGAGCTTTCACGACATCCTGGCCGCCGCCAATCCGAATCCGATGCTCCGTTTCTGCTGCGAGCTGATCAACGAGATGCTGCGGCAGCTGGTGGTGTTCGGCAACGACACGCCGGCCTGCGAGCACGAGAAGTTCGGTGCGTCGAATGTCCGCTTCCACAAGAAGATCGTGGCGGCGGCCCGCGCGCGCGATGCCGAGCAGGTCCGCAAGCTGATGGCCGCGCATATGCAGGACTGCACGCGCCATATCACACGGATGAACGGGCGCGTGCATGGGCGCCTGGTGCTCGATTCGGAGCTGCCGCGACGGTCGCTGGTGGTAAAGCCACGGGATCGGGAGCCTTCCGAGACGTCTTGAGCGAAACGATGCCCCGTTGTTTTTATGGAATGGTGCACGACTTCAACATCGCTGCGTCCGCATTGGCGCGCCGTTCCCTGGCTGCCGGTGCCGTGCGACAATCGCCGCCCATCTCCCCTCGATCTTCATACCGACACGATGAAGCAATCTGCAGAAGTCAGCGGACACGACGTCACGGGAACGCGCGAGGCACGGACCCCGTGGACTGACCTCGATGAGCAGGGAACGGACCTGACGGTCGAGGATTTTCTGACCACGATGCTGACGCAGCTGGTCAATGCGCTGCGCCGGACCGTGACCCAGCCCTATGCGGAGCAGTTCGAATTGACCGTGCCGGAATGGCGACTGTTGGCGTTGCTGGCGCATGCCAAAGAATTGCCCTTTGCCGAACTGGTGGTCCAGTCGACCTCGGACAAGGCCCTGGTCAGCCGGACCCTGCGGTTGCTGGAGCAGCGCCGACTGGTGATGCTGACCTCCGCTGGCAAAACACCGCGCAAGAAGTTGATCTGCAGAATCACGAACGAAGGCATGGCCCTGCACGATCAGGTAATTCCACTGGCGCGACGCCATCAGGCCGCCGTGCTGCGGCTATTGGACACCGGCGAGCGCGAGGCGCTGTATCGCGCGCTGAGGCGGTTGCATACGCAATGTGTGATGGGTGCCGGCCTGGACGGAGGCTCGTCCGGGGCCGGAAAAGCGCACTGAGGAGACATGGAGGCCGCGATTGCGGTCTCGCTGGCTGCGGCTCCGGCTCGGTTGCCTCTGTGCCGGAGCCGGATCGAGCGCCGGCCGGCATGCCGGCCGTGCAACGTCATGCGGACGTGTCTTCAAAGACGTCGGACAGCGTGTCGGCACGGAGCAATCGCGCACCCCACGCACTGATTTGCGCCTCGGTCGCGGCTTCGATTCTTGTCAGAACGTACGCCGGCAATTCGCCAAAGCGCTCGATCAGCAGCGTCTTGAGCAGCAGAGCCTCTCCCTCCAACCTTCCTTCAAGCCTGCCTTCAATACGTCCCTTCTCCCTTCCCGCTTCCTCGTATTGGCGCTCCCACACCTTGAAGCTCTCAGCCAGTTTCATCTTCAGCTCCGATGTGTGATGGGTGTCGGCCTGGACGAAGGCTCGTCCGGGGCCGGCAAAGCCCACTGAGCAGACATGGAGGCCGCGATTGCGGCCTCCATGTCTGCGGCTCCGGCTCGGTTGCCTCTGTGCCGGAGCCGGATCGAGCGCCGGCCGGCATGCCGGCCGTGCAACGTCATGCGGACGTGTCTTCAAAGACGTCGGACAGCGTGTCGGCACGGAGCAATCGCGCACCCCACGCGCTGATTTGCGCCTCGGTCGCGGCTTCGATTCTTGTCAGAACGTACGCCGGCAATTCGCCAAAGCGCTCGATCAGCAGCGTCTTGAGCAGCAGCGCCTCGCCCTCCAACCTGCCCTCCAACCTGCCCTCCAACCTTCCTTCAAGCCTGCCTTCAATACGTCCCTTCTCCCTTCCTGCTTCCTCGTATTGGCGCTCCCACACCTTGAAGCTCTCAGCCAGTTTCATTTTCAGCTCCGTGAAGTTTTTCACCATCGGTATGACCAGCGTGTTGCCACTGCGACGACCGATCAGCTCAGGCAGAACGTTGAGAAACGTCCGCGTCAATTCAGGGTCCTCGCCCTTCAGTATCTCGGCCAGTTCGTCCAGCAACGCCTCAACCTCCCCCCGGCTTACCGCCTCCTCCAACTGCATCAGCACGGCGACCGGGTTGCGCATCGCGCGCAACTGATCCTTGTTGAACCGTCCGCTGTCGAGCAGCAGATATTTAAACTTGGGCAGGTACTCGCCGACAAGACCGGGCACCGAGGGCAGCATCGCCGCAATGTCGGTGGGCGCGTCCCACGGAACATCGCCGTTGTACAGAACGATCGGTAGCACCGGCGGAATGCCATTGCGAGGCTTCACATATTGATTACGAATCAGGTTCTGATAAAACAGCCCAAGGTAGGCCATCATCCGCACCGGCATGCCGTAGTCGACCGTGCTCTGGAACTCCATCATCAGATATAGGTAAACCCAATCGTCGTCACCGGCACGGACACGCCACACAAGATCGTTGGCGCGCTGGCGCAGGTCGTCCGAGACATATTGGCAAGCGACGTTTTCCAGCGTGCTGAAGTCCAGCCGCTGAAGCCATCGGTCCGGGATGAAGCCCGAGACCAGTTTGCGGACCATCCCGGGCGAGGAGAATAACTGTTTGTAGCTGGCGTCTTCGAGTTGAACCATGGCGAAACATCGGGAATGTCGAAGCCGACATCTTTCCCGGCATGGCCCGTCGCGGCTTCACAGAAGGACACGCATTTTGCGTTTCATGCCGCCGTGGTCCGACATTGAGAATCGTCTGAGCGGCAGGCCGCCCTGGCCGCCAGCAAGCGCGAACGAAATCGCCGACACTATCCGGCGTTGCAGCAGAACCTCAATCGGCATGCCGCCGGGCTGACCGGCGATGCAAAGGCCCCCAACTCGAAGGAGACATCATGAGCCAAAAGAAAGCCATCCTCGTCATCGGTGCCGGCGACGCGACCGGCGGTGCAATCGCACGACGCTTTGCGCGCGAGGGCTATATCGCCTGCGTGACGCGGCGCAATGCCGACAAGCTCGCGCCGCTGGTTCAGCAGATCGAAGCCGAGGGCGGCATCGCGCATGCGTTTGGCTCGGACGCGCGCAAGGAAGAGGAGATGGCCAGCCTCGTCCAGCAGATCGAAGCCAACATCGCGCCGATCGAGGTGGCGGTGTTCAATATCGGCGCGAACGTCCGCTTCGATGTCGTCGACACGACGGCCCGGGTCTATTTCAAGGTCTGGGAGATGGCCTGCTTCGCGGGCTTCCTGATGGGCCGCGAGACGGCGCGCGTGATGGTACCGCGCGGCCGCGGCTCGATCTTCTTTACCGGGGCGACGGCCAGCCTGCGCGGTCGCGCCGGATTCGCGGCGTTCGCCGGGGCCAAGCACGGCCTGCGCGCGTTGGCCCAGTCGATGGCGAAGGAGCTGGGGCCGCAGGGCATCCATGTCGCCCATCCGATCATCGACGGGGCCATCGACACGGCCTTCATCCGCGAGAACTTCCCCGAGCGCTATGCGCTGAAGGATCGCGACGGCATCCTGAATCCCGAGCATATCGCCGACGCCTACTGGATGCTGCACCAGCAGCCGCGGGACGCATGGACGCACGAGCTCGATCTGCGGCCGTGGATCGAGGCGTGGTGATTGGCTGGGTCGCTGGTCCCCGCCTGCGCGCGGACCAGCGACTGACGCAGCGCGTACCGCTCAGCGTCCCCGGTCGAACATCCCGGCCAGACGTTCGAACGTCAACTGCTCGGCCTCCTGGACGATGCGGTCGATCAGCGTCTTGACGCTCGGGATATCGTGAATCAGCCCGGCAACCATGCCGCAGCTCCATGCCCCCGCCTCGACATCGCCCTCGACCATCACCTTCGGATAGATGCCTGCAACCTGGTCGTAGATATCCGAGATCTTCAGATCGGCGCCCTTCTCGCGCTCGATCTCGAGCAGACGCTCGACGCCGCCATTGTTCAGCACCCGCTCGGTATTGCGCAGCGCCCGCATGATCAGCCGCGTATCGAGCTCGCTCGCCTCGACGATCGCCTGCTTGACGTTGATGTGAACCGGCGCTTCTTCGGTCGCCAGGAAGCGCGTGCCCATATTAATGCCGTCGGCGCCCAGCGCCAGCGCGGCCACCAGGCTGCGGCCATCCGCCATGCCGCCGGAAGCCACGAACGGAATCTTCAGCGTCTCCGCGGCCCCCGGCAGCAGGATCATGTTCGGCACGTCGTCCTCGCCCGGATGGCCGCCGCATTCGAAACCGTCGACACTGGCCGCATCGCAGCCGATCTTCTCCGCCTTCAGCGCGTGGCGCACCGACGTGCATTTGTGAATCACCTTGATGCCGGCCGCCTTCAGTGCCGGCATGTACTGCTCCGGGCTGCGGCCGGCAGTCTCGACGATGCGTACGCCGCCTTCGGCGATGGCAGCGATGTACTCCGCATACGGCGGCTCCGCGAACGTCGGCAGAAAGGTCAGATTGACGCCGAACGGCTGGTCGGTCATCTCGCGGCAACGCGCGATTTCCCTGGCCAGCAGTTCGGGCGTGCGCTGCGTCAGCGCCGTGATGATGCCCAGCCCGCCGGCATTGGAAACGGCCGCTGCCAGATCGGCAAGACCGACGAAATGCATGCCGCCCTGGATGATCGGGTAGCGGATCGAGAACAGTTCCGTGATGCGTGTTTTCATGGGCAAGAAGGCTCCGAATCAGTGAAAAGGCGGCCTCGGTCAGGCGTCGCGCGCCCGCACGATTTCCTCTTCGACGTCGCGCAGGCTGTCCTTGCCGAAGAAGATTTCCTCGTTGACGAAGAAGGTCGGCGCGCCGAAGGCGCCGCGCTCAAAGGCGTGCTGCGTATTGGCCAGCAGCGTCTCCTTGACGGCCGGCTGGTTGATCGCCTCGAGCAGGCCGGCCGCGTCGAGTCCGGCTTCGTTCAAGGCGGTCTCGATCACGGCCGGATCGTCCATCTTCAACCCGCGCTCCCACATCGCGCCGAAGACCGCATCGACATAACGCTCGAAGCTGCCATCATGATTCGCCGCGACCGCGCCCCGCATGATCTGCAGGGTATTGACCGGAAAGTGCGGATTCATTCGAAACGCGGTCAGGCCATGCCGCCTGATAAAGCGCTCCATCTCCAGCCGGCCGTATTCCGGCTTGTTCCGGATTCCCGCAAAGGCCTCCATCGGAGAGCGATTGCCGGTCAGCCGGAACAGGCCGCCAAGCAGAATCGGCACGTATTCGAATTTGATGCCTGTCCGCGCTTCGACAGCAGGAATGACCTTGTGCGCCAGATAGGCGTTGGGACTGCCGAAATCGAACAGGAACTGCACGCTGATGGTACGCATCGGTTGTCTCCACCTCGGATGGTGATATGGCCGGACGATCTCGCCGTCCGGTTCTCCGCAACAATGTACCGTCGCGCCGGTTTTTGGCAAGATTTTCCGCGGTCGTTCCACCATGCAGATCGCAACGACACCCCTGCGACGATCGGCGGGCGACGGCGCTGCGCTATTCGCGGGGCTCTCCGATCGGCGCGCCGCGTTTCGGCACGACCTTCGCCTTGACTACCGAGGTATTGGTCTCCGCCAATTGCGCGACGCGGTCCAGCAACCCATCAAGTTCCTCGATCGAACGCACATACAGCCGCGCGACAAAGCAATCCTCGCCGGTCACCTTGTCGCATTCGCCGATCTCCGGGATTTCGGCAATCAGCTTCTGCACGATATGCAGCTTGCCGGGCATCGGCCGTATGCGAACGATGGCCTGCAGCGGATAACCCAGCGCGGCCGGATCGATATCGATGGTGAAGGCGCGGATGACCTTCCGTTCTTCGAGACGTTTGAGCCGTTCCGACGTGCTCGGCGACGACAGCCCGACGCGAGCGGCCAACTCTTTCAGTGAAATTCGGGCGTCCTCGGCGAGCGCGGCCAGGATGCGTCGATCGACATCGTCCAGCATTTTTTCGATTCCTCGGCAAAGAAGGCGATATGCCTTCCAAATACAGGTAGAGCCGCGATCCTCCCTAACAAAGCCTATAGAATCCGCCCCTACATCGTGCGATTCTAAACACCATTCAGCCTTCAGGAGAAAGACGGTGAATTCCCTACGCGGCACTGCCGAAATGACGGCCTCGATGGTGTTGTCCGGCACCATCGGCTGGTTCGTGGTCAAGTCCGGACAGCCAATCCACGACGTGGTGTTCTGGCGCTGCCTGTTCGGCGCCTTGACGTTGCTCGCGGTCTGCGCGGCCCTGGGCATGCTGCGGCAGCTGACCTGGCGCACGCTGGGCCTGGCGGCGCTGGGCGGCGTCGCCATCGTGATGAACTGGCTGTTGCTGTTTGCCGCCTACCCGCGCGCGTCGATTTCGATCGCGACGGCGGTCTACAACACGCAGCCTTTCATGCTCGTTGCATTGGGCGCGCTGCTGTTCTCCGAGCGGATCACGCTGACCAAGCTGACCTGGCTGCTGATCGCGTTCGCGGGCGTGCTGATGATCGTGCAGGCCAAGCCGGATCACGGGCATGGCGCGACCGACTATCTCGGCGGCATCGCCCTCGCTCTCGGTGCGGCATTCTTCTATGCGGTCGCGGCGATCATCACCAAGCGGCTGTCGGGCGTGCCCCCGCATTTGATCGCACTGATCCAGGCCTGCGTCGGCATGGCGATGCTGGCGCCCTTTGCCAATCTGTCGGACTTCGCGGCCTATGACGGCTCATGGACGATGCTGGTGACGATCGGCGTGGTCCATACCGGGCTGGTCTATATCCTGCTGTACGGCGCGATCCAGAAGCTGTCGACGGCGATGACCGCGGCGCTGTCGTTCATCTATCCGGTCGTGGCGATCGTCGTCGATATGGTGGCCTTCGGGCTGCGGCTCGATTGGGCGCAGTGGGCCGGCGCCGCGGCGATCCTGATTGCGGCGGCGGGCATGACGCTGGGATGGCGGCTGCCGTTCGGGCGCCGGCACGGCGCTGCGACGGCCAAGAGCTGACCCACCCAGCGACATCCAGCCCTCCTGCCATCCCGTTCCGGTATACTTCCGCGCGGGTGCTCACCCTCACGGGGTGGCAGGATTTGCGTCGGTCGGGCCGCCACGCGGCTTTTCCGCGACCGATGCATGCACCACCCTTCTCCAGACCATTCCCCTGGTCGATTCCCCCGTTTCACCGCGCTGTCACGCGGGCTGCCGTTCGCGCCTACCGGTCCTGCGAACCGCCAGCACGCCCGCGTGCGGGGAATTCCATCCGCTTCCATCCCGGTATATCTCCCGCAAGAGGGGCCTCATGGCAATCGTACAAAGAAGACTCTCCAATACGTTCAAGCGCTTTTTCGAGTCGGAAAAGGCTGGCGGCATCCTGCTGATCGTCTGCACCGTCATCTCGCTGATATTGGCCAATTCGGCGCTCGGCGATCCGTACCTCCATATCTGGCATGTGAAAGTCGCGGGTCTCAGCGTCGAGCACTGGATCAATGACGCCCTGATGGCGATCTTCTTCCTGCTGATCGGCCTCGAACTCGAACGCGAGCTGTACAACGGCGAACTGTCCAGCTTCAAGAACGCCCTGCTGCCCATCGTTGCGGCGGCCGGCGGCATTGCCGTTCCCGCACTGATTCACTTCGGATTCAATGGCGGCACGCCGACGCAGGCCGGCATCGGCATCCCGATGGCGACGGACATCGCGTTTGCGCTCGGCGTGCTGGCGCTGCTCGGCAGCCGCGTGCCCGCCTCGCTGAAGATCTTCCTGACCGCGCTTGCCGTGATGGACGACCTTGGCGCCATCATCGTGATCGCGTTGTTCTACACGGCCGAACTGTCGGTCGTTTATCTGGCCGGCGCGCTGGCGGTATTCGGCGTGCTGCTCGTCATGAACCGCGTGCTGCGCGTGATGTCGCTGATCCCGTATCTGCTGGGCGGCGTACTGATGTGGTTCCTGATGCTGAAGTCCGGCGTCCATGCGACCATCGCCGGCGTGCTGCTGGCGTTCGCCATTCCGTTCTCCGCCAGACAGGACGACGAGGCATCGCCGTCGCACCGCCTGGAACATGTTCTGCACCGGCCGGTGGCGTTCGTGATCCTGCCGATCTTTGCGCTGGCCAATACCGGCATCGTCGTCGGCAGCGATTGGGCGCAGGAGCTGGGCTCGTCGAACAGCCTCGGTATCCTGGCCGGTCTGGTGGTCGGCAAACCGCTGGGCATCACGATCCTGAGCTTCCTTGCGGTCGCCATCGGCCTGTGCAAGCTGCCTTTGGATTTGCGCTGGCGCCATGTATTCGGCGCGGGCCTGCTGGGCGGTATCGGCTTCACCATGTCGATCTTCATCACCAACCTCGCCTTTACCGGCGAGCCGGGCGTCATCAACGCGTCGAAGATGGCGATCCTGCTGGCGTCCCTGACCGCGGGCGTGCTCGGCTTCGTCTGGCTGAAGCTGTTCGGCAAGCCGGTGGCGACCGATGTCGATATGGATACGATGGACTTCGAGGCCGATCGCTGAGGGCCCAGAGGGGATGATGCGTCCTGCCCTCTCCCCAACCCTCTCCCGCAAGCGGGAGAGGGAGCCGCGCAGCGGGACACGCGGTTCAGCGATTTGCTCCCCTCTCCCGCATGCGGGAGAGGGGCCGGGGGAGAGGGCAACCCCCACCACAACGCTATCTCGCGTCGTGCGAATGCACCTGCAGCGCCTCCAGAAAGCGCGACACCATGTTGTAAGCCGCGATCGTCGCGGTCAGCTCGACCAGGTGCCGATGCGAGAAGTGCCGCGCGACCTCGGCAAACACCGCCGGTTCGACACGGATATCGCGGGTCATCGCATCGGTGTAGGCGAGTACCGCGCGTTCGACGTCAGTGAAAAGCGCGTGGCGCTGCCACTCCGGCAGCGCATCCAGCTGGGCCTGCGTCATGCCTTCTTTCAGCGCGATCGGCGCATGCTGGTCGGCCTCGTAGGACGCTCCGTTAATGATCGCCACGCGCATGATCACCATTTCGCGCAAGGCCCCGGGCAGGCTCGACTTCTGACGGATGGCGGTCAGATAGGTCAGCCAGCCTTCGGCAACGGGCGGCGAATGCAGCAGCATCTGGTAGAGATGCAGCACGCTGCCGCGCTCGGCGGCAATCCGCTCGGCCAGCGGCTGGATGTCGGGTGCCGACAGATCGGCGTAAGGAATGGCGGCCATATCGAGGTCCTGTCGTGAAGGGATATTCGGGTCTTACTCGGCGACGATCACCTTGCGGCGCACGAGTTCGCCCATCGCCTGCGCGTCCTTGCTGACGCGCGCCGCGAAGGCATCGGGGCTGCTGTTGACGATATCGAACGCATTCTCCGCGAATCGCTTCGCGACCTCCGGATCGTGCATGACCTTCTGCGTCGCGGCCAGCAGCTTGTTGCGGACTTCGGCCGGCAGCCCGTGAGGGGCGACCAGCCCGATCCAGGTCGGATATTCGAAGCCGGGAATCGCTTCGCTCATGGTCGGCACATCGGGCAGCATGGCCGAGCGCTTCGGCGAGCTGACGGCCAGCGCCCGCACCTTGCCCGCCTTGATATGCGGCAGCATCACCGACAAACCCGCAAACGCGTACTGGACATGGCCGCCCAGCAGGTCGGTCAGCAACGGCGCCGCCCCCTTGTACGGGATATGGGTGGTGGCAAGCTGCCTGGCGATCGACAGCTGCGCGCTGTTGACGTGCCCGGCCGACGCCGTCCCGGCCGATCCATAGGACGTGTTCGGATTCGCCTTCAGGTAGGCCACCAGCTGGTCCAGATTATTGGCGGGCAGCCCGTTGTTGACCACCAGCACCTGCGGCGTGGTGACCAGCAGACTGAGGTAATCGAAGGACTTGAAGGTATCGAAACGCAGGTTCTTGACCGTGTAATGGTTCACGGCATGCGAATCCAGCGCCAGCATCAGCGTATAGCCATCGGGCCTCGCGCGCGCCAGATCGGCGGCACCCAGTGATCCGCTGGCGCCCGGCTTGTTCTCGATGACGATGGGCTGTCCGAGTTCACGGCCCAGTGCGCCCGAGATCGTGCGGGCGGTTTGATCGACGGCGCCCCCGGGTGCGAACGGTACGATCAGCCGGATTGGCTGGCTCGGATAGGTCTGGCTCCACGCCGGAACGGCATGCGAGATGGCAGCGGCGGCCAGCGCCGCGGCGCCGAGCAGGCGCCGGGATAGGCGTGTCATCGTTGTCTCCTGTCGTTATCCATGCAAGGCCATCGAGGGCCCTGCGCAATGTCAAAACGCAATGCACACGGCAATGCCATGCCGTCATGCCGCCGCTAGCGGGTGGCGGCAACCAGCCCACCGTCGACGACGATCTCGGTGCCGGTGATATAGCGGCTTTCATCGGCAGCCAGGAACAGCACGGCATGCGCGGTGTCCCAGCCATCGCCCATCCGTTTCATCGGCACCTGCGCATGCCGATGCGCGATGAACGCCTCGGTATCGCCGCCGGCGTACTTGGCCGCCAATCCTTCGATCAGCGGGGTATGCATCAGGCCGGGTACCACGCAGTTCAGGCGGATGTTGTCCGGCGCGTGGATCACCGCCGTGGTGCGCGTGAAATGCATCAGCCCGGCCTTGGCCGCGGCATAGGCGACCTGCGGTTTGCCGACATAACGCAGGCCGGCGACCGACGCAATGTTCACGATGGCGCCTCCGCCCTGCCGCTTCATGATCGGCAGCACGTGCTTGCAGCCAAGAAACGCGCCTTTCAGATTCACCTGCATCTGCGCGTCCCATACCGCTTCGTCCATCTCGATCGGGCCGCCCGGTTGCGACAGGCCGACGTTATTGACCAGGATATCGATCCGGCCATGGCGCGCCATGCATGCCTGCACCGCCCGTTCGACCTGTTCGGCGCGGGTGCTGTCGCAGGCGACGACATCCGCGTCGAAGCCTTCGCCCACAATCAGGTCGCGCGTGCGGATCGCGTGCTCGAGTCGCAGGTCGGTGCCGAACACGCGCGCTCCCTGCCGGGCCATCAGCACCGCCGTGGCGCGGCCGTTGCCCCAGCCTTCGGCGACGGCGCCGCAACCCAGGATCAGCGCCACCTTGCCGTTCAGATCGAGCATCTTGTCTCC
This sequence comes from Cupriavidus gilardii, assembly GCF_017598945.1. GTDB lineage: Bacteria > Pseudomonadota > Gammaproteobacteria > Burkholderiales > Burkholderiaceae > Cupriavidus > Cupriavidus gilardii_E. Next base: position 197,686 of record NZ_JAGFTW010000046.1, on the reverse strand, counting down.
ATGTGATAGGTCCGCAAAAGCTTGCGCGGCCCATTCTAGGGAGGCTACATTTATTTCGGAAATTCCCTTTGTCTATAGTTTGATAGACCGAAAGAATGAATATCACGCCCCGTCAGCTGCGGATCTTTCTGGCGCTCGCGCAATCGCTGAATTTCAGCCGCACTGCCGAGCAGTTCTTCGTCACGCAACCGTCGCTGAGCAAGACGGTCAAGGAAATGGAGGCGGAGCTCGGCATCGCACTGTTCGAACGCTCGACGCGCAGCGTGCGGCTGACGCCGGCGGGCGAGCAATTGGTGCCGGTGGCGCGGCGCATCGTCGGGGAATTCGATACCGGCCTGCGTCATATGCAGAGCCGCGCGGAACAGGAGGCCCAGCGCTTGTCGATCGCCGCGCTGCCCTCGCTGGCCAACGTGCTGTTGCCTGGTGTCTGCGCAGCGCTCGAACGGCGCTATCCGCATGCGCAGATCGCGGTGCACGACTGCGCCGACCAGGCGGCGGTACAGCGGGTGATCGACTACCAGGTTGACTTCGCGCTCGCCTCGGCCTCGCCGTCGAAGCCCGAACTGGAATTCCGGGAGATCCTGCGTGATCGCTTCGTGTTGCTGGCCGCCGCGGATTGGCCCAGATCGTTGCGCAAGCGGATGCATATGGACGAGCTCGCGGGCCTGCCGCTGATCAGCATGACGGACCGCAGCACGGCGATGAAATACATGAGCGCGGCCTTCCTGCAGCGCGGCGTCCAGTTCCGGCCGAAGCTGCAGCTGGACCAGATCGGCACCATCGCGGGCTTCGTCAAGGAGGGGCTGGGCATCGCCGTCCTGCCCTACCTGGGCATCATGCCGCTGCTGTCGCTCAAGGGGATGCGCGTGGCCGAGATTGTCGACGGACCGGTGCGCTCAGTCGGGTTGGTCAGCCGCAAGACATCGTCGCTGTCCGACATCGCGGCGCAGGCGATGACGGAGGTCGGCATCGTCGCCGACCGGCTGAAGCGGCGGTGGCCGGGCTGGATCTGGCCGCCCGCCGCGTAAGGTGCCCTTGCATCAGCCGCCCTTGCACCAGGGCGGCGACGTGGCCGGCGTCAGCGGTTGAACGCGGCCTGCAGGTCGGCCTGGCTGCTTAGCCCGCTTTGCAGCAGCAGCATCAGCAGAATGCGCGCCTTCGCCGGCTTCAGATCGTCGGCCATGACGGCGCCGGCGTCGAACGTGGTCTTGCCGCCGCCGACGAAGCCGTAGTTCGGCAGCACGCGTCCGTTGTGCACGCGCGTCGAGATCACGACCGGTACGTTCTTCGACAGCGCATATTTGACCGCCTCGAACATCGGCTGATTCATGTTGCCCATGCCCAGCGCCTGCACCACGATGCCCTTGACGCCGCGGTCGACGGCACTGCGCAGGGCCGCCCCATCCGCGCCGCCGTACATCGCCACGATTTCCACTTCGGGCATCTTGTCCGTCCGGATCGGCACGTGCTGGCGGCGCGACGGCGTGCTGACGTAGATCACCCGGTCCGGATACACCTCGCCGATAAAGCCGAAGTCGCCCGAATTGAACGTTTCGACGTTCGCGGTGTGGGTCTTGGTGACATAGCGGGCGGCATTGATCTGGTTGTTCATCGCCAGCATCACGCCCTTGCCTTTCGACTGTTCGTCGACGGCGATGCGCGCGGCATTGAGCAGGTTCCGCGGGCCATCGAAGTCCGGCGACGACGCGTTGCGCTGCGCGCCGATCAGCACCACCGGCTTGTCCGAGCGGACCGTCAGATCCAGCCAGTACGCGGTTTCCTCCAGCGTATCGGTGCCATGCGACACGATGACCCCTGCCACGTCCGGGCGATCCAGCGACGCCTGCACCGCCCTGGTCAGCTGGATCCAGCGCGGCGGATCCATGTAGTCCGACGGCACGTTGGACAGATTGTTGACCTGGATGGTCGCGTACTTGCCGATATCGGGCACCGTGGCAAGCAGGTCGTCGCCCGATATTGCCGGCACCGGCGCTTTCTTGACCGGGTCGATCTTCATGGCGATGGTGCCGCCCGTGGCGATGAACTGCACCACCGGCTTGTCCTGCGCGATGGCGGTGGTGGCCGATGCGAACATCAGCATGCTGAGCAGGGCGCGGCTTGGCTTCATGCGAAGTCTCCTGGGATGTGGTTATCGGAACCGAAGGGTTCGTTGCGCATTGGGCCACATCTTGCCGCCCCACGCCATCCGGTGTTTCCGGAGCGCCGTGCAACACGTCGGCGCCACTGCGCGCGCCGCACGCCGTTCAATGCCAGCGGCTCAGCGCCGTTCGCGTTTCGGTTCCAGATACGGTTCGACCCGCGCCTCCCGCATCGCGTAACCGCTGTCGCCCATCGCCGTTTCGGCGCGCTCGACGCGCAGCACGCCCTCGATCCATACGGTGTCCATCGTGCGGATGCCCTGCAATGGCGCCCTGGCCTGGACGTGAACAACCTGATTGGCCGGGGGCGGCGGCACGTGGATGCACGCGCCGAAGTACGGCACCAGCAGGAACTCCCGGATCGCCTCGCCTTCGCCGCCGAGCGACACCACGAAGCCCGGCAGGCGCACCGGCGAGCCGTCGAGCGACGGTTCGACGGGCGCTTCCTGCCAGTATTGTTTTGCCTTCTCCAGCGCCGCCTTAGCCCGTGGATCGCCATCTTCCATCTGCGCCAGATCGAGACCCTTCAGCGGCGCCAGCGGATCCCATCCTTTGGGCAGCAAGGCGTCCCATTCGATCTCGCGATAGACGGCTGGGGCGGCGGTTGTCGGGGATGTCTTGTGCTCCAGCGATTCGCCGATCGCGTACTTGCGCGGCGCCGCCGATGACGGATGGGCCGATCCGCCATCGCGTCGTATCCACCAGAGGCCCGCAGCGCTCAGCGCGGCCACGCCGCCAGCGCCGAGCAGCCATTTGCGGCGCTGCAAGCTGGTTCGCGTTTCGGTTCCCGTTTGCCTTGTCATGCCTTATGTCCTTGGATTGAGCCCGTCTGCCAGGCTCAGGCGGTAGGCGCGCCATGCGGGCAGCAGGCTCGCTGCAAACCCGGCCAGCACCAGGGCCGCCAGCATCGGCAGTTCCGCCACGCTCGGCCAGGATACCGGCAGCGCCACGCCCAGACGCGCCTCCAGCCAGCCCGCCAGCAGCGCCGAGGTCAGCGAAAGCAGCACCACGCCGGCGACGACGCCCGTCAGCATCAGCATCATGCCTTCGATGGCCAGCAATGCCAGGATGTCGCGCGGCCGCGCCCCGGCCGCTCTGAGGATGGCCAGTTCGCGGCGCCGCTCGCCGAGCGCGGCCAGGATCGACGATGCCAGACCCGCCAGCCCGATCACCGCGACCATCGCCGACACGGCACGCAGTGCGTTCTCGGCGATATCGACCACATCCCACAGCGCGTCGAGCGCCACGCCCGGCAACACCGCCATCAACGGCTCACGCTTGTCCTGGGCGATCTCGCGCTGCAGGGCAAAGACGCGCGAGCGCAGTTTGAGGCCGACCAGCACGGCGGTAACGCTGTCGGGCGTCAGATCGAATCGGCGCAGATGCTCGGGGGCAATCGTGGCGCCGGGCACCCGTGTGCCGCCCTGGAAATCGAGATGAATCGCCTGCATCGCCGCCAGGCCGATATGGATCGTCCGATCGACCGGCGTACCGGTCGGCGCGAGGATGCCGACCACGGTAAAGGGCTTGTCGTCGTGCTCCAGGCGCAGCGCGCCCGGTGCCGCGCCATCGCCGTGCGTCAGCACGATCTGCTGCCCGACGCGATAGCCGAGGCGGCGCGCGACTTCGGCGCCCAGCACTGCATCGAACATGCGGTCGTCCATGCCGTCATGCATCACGCCGAAGGGCCGGCCCTGCGCGAGCCGCAACGCACGGCCGTCGCCATGCCGGAAATGCTCGAAATAGGCGGCCGTGGTGGCCAGCACCGGAAAGCCCCGATGCGAATCGCCGAGCGAAAGCGGGATCGTCCATGCGACCTGCGGATGGGCGGCGAGGCGTTGCACGCTGTCCCAGCTGATGTTGTTGGTCGCGCCGCCGAGCCGGAACACTGCATACAGCACCAGCTGGATCGGGCTGGTGCGGGCGCCGACGATCAGGTCCGTGCCCGACACCGACTGCGCGAAGCTGGCGCGCACCTGATGCCGGACCCGCTCGATGCCCAGCAGCAACGCCGTCGACAACGCGATGGCCAGCACCATCCACACCAGATTGGCCCGGCGGTTCCAGGCGCTGCGCGCGGCGATCGCCATCAGCGCCGTCATGCCGACTCCCCTTCGTCGGCGCCGGGCATCGTAAAGCGCCGGTCGAAGCCCGAGGCCAGGCGTTCGTCGTGGCTGACCATCACCAACCCGGCGCCCGATGCTCGGCACTCCCGCTGCAGCAGCGCCATGAAGGCGGCTTGCCGGGCGGCATCGAGCGCGGACGTGGGCTCGTCTGCGAGGATCAGCGCCGGGCGCCCCAATAGCGCACGTGCTGCCGCCACGCGCTGCTGCTGCCCGACCGACAGCTGCGCTGCAGGCCGCCGCCACAGGCTGGCCGGCATGTCGAGCCGCTCGAGCAGCATGCCGGCAGACTCTTCGGTTCCGCCGGCCTGCTCGCATGCGCGGGCCTTGCGGCTCGCCGAAAAGCGGCACGGCAGCAGCACGTTATCGAGCACGGACAGATAAGGCAGCAGATTCAGCTGCTGAAAGATGATGCCGATATGGTCGGCGCGAAAGCGGTCGCGGCGCGCGGCCGGCAGCGTTGTCAGGTCGGTACCGGCGACCCGGATGGTGCCTTGCCGAGGCGCCACCACGCCGGCCAGCAGCGACAGCAGCGTGGTCTTGCCGCTGCCGCTTGGGCCGGACACGAACAGATGCTCGCCGCGCGCCAGTTCGAACGATGGCAGCGACAGCGCACCGCCATCGCGTCCGGGCCAGCGAAAGACGATGTCCTTGGCGGCGACAAGCGGCTCGCCTCGATTCGCTTGTGAAGTTGCACCAGCCATCGGCCTCACCAACGCAGGCGCGACTGTGCCGGCGTCAGCGTCGCGCCCGACTGGCGCTTGTCGGCGGCAAGCTGCGCGGCGATCCGATTCGCGCCGGGGAACAGACGGAACACGCGCACCTCGATGGCACGCAGTGCCTCGGGACGTGCGCAGCGGAAACGGTAGTCGGCATCGAGATCCGCATGCTGGTGCTCGGCCTGCGGCTTGCCCCGCGGGGCGTCGCCCTCGCCGGTCAAGCCGTGGTGCAGCGCGCCGAAATGGACCTGCGCGGCTTCGAAGCGGCAATCCGCCTCGGGAGAAGGAAGGAACAGCGCCGCGCCATCGCGCAGGCCGGCGATCGCCTGGTGGACCTTCTGCCGCTCGGCGTCGGTCCGCGGCAGGCGTTCGAAGCCGAACACATTGTCGAGCGGCGATGCCAGCGCGATCGACAGCACGTGCCCTTCAACCGCGACATCGAGCGTGGCCTGTCCATGAACGTGCGGTTCGGCGGCCTGGGCGGCGGGACCGGCGGCGGACATCGCGGCGAAAGCGATGGCCAACAGCGGGCGCGAGAGTAGCGAATACATGGGTCGATCGTCCTTCTGCGATGCTGCCCGTTCACCGGACAGGGAGGAAAGACAGCACGCCCGGCGGCGCGCATGGATCGGAAAATGATAACTTATTATCAGTAGCGAGCCCGCTCGCGGCGCTCGGCGCCCGCCGACACCGCTATCGGGACGGCGCCAGAACGGACGCATCGATCGCGTCCAACGTGGGGCAGCCCGTCAGTGCCATCGCAATTTCCAGCTCGGTCTGCAGCAGCGTCAGCATATGCGCGACGCCCGGCATGCCGCCCACCGCCAGCGCGTGGAGCACCGGCTGCCCGAGCAGCACCGCCGTCGCGCCCGAAGCGATCGCCTTGACGATATCCGTTCCGCGTCGGATCCCGCCATCCAGCAATACGGGCACCCTGCCGCCGACTTGCGCCGCGATGGCGGGCAGGCAGTCGATGGTCGCCGGTACGGTGTCCAGCGTTCGCCCGCCATGGTTGGATACCACGATGCCGGCGACCCCGGCGCGCAGTGCGGGCTCGACATCCCGCGGGTTGAGCAGCCCCTTGACCAGCACCGGCAGCGACGTCTGCCGACACAGGGCTTCGATATCGCGCCATGTCGGCGCGTTCTTCAGCATGCCGCGAAAGACCGGGCTGCCGTGGCTGGCGCTGACCGGCGCGACCGGCGGATAGCCGGCGAGATTCACGGCGGTGATGTCGTCGGGCAAGCGGAATCCCGCCCGCTGCTCGATATTGCGCACGCCGCTGACCGCCGCGTCGATCGTCACGACGATGGCCTTGTAGCCGGCCTGCTCCGCGCGGCGCACCAGATCGAGCGTGTCCTGCGTTCGCGGCTGAAAATACAGCTGGAACCACAGCGGCACCGTCGACGCCCGCGCAAGGTCCTCGAGCGTGACGCTCGACTGCGTACTGACCGTCATCCACGTGCGCGTCAGCGACGCCGCCTGCACGGTCGCCAGTTCGCCGTCGGGATGCACCAGCCGATGGAAGGCCGTCGGCGCAATCAGGATCGGATGGTCCAGCACCTCGCCGAACAGCGTACGACGTGCCGATGCCTGCGACATGTCGACCAGCGCCCTCGGCAACAGCCGAAGACGCTCGAAGGCCGCGCCGTTCTCGTGCTGGGTGATGCCATCCGCGGCGGCGCCGGCGACATAGGCGCGAACGCCGGGCTCCATCCGTTCGTGGAACCGCCGCTCATAGTCGCGCAGCGAGACGGTATCGGCAGGGATTTGCCAGCGTGTCACAGCTCGGCCCACCGACGCAGCAGGTTGTGATAGTGATTGACCAGGGCCAGCACCGCGTCCTTGTCATCGCCCAGTTGCTTGCGGATCTCGATGATCGCGAGATCGAGTTCGTAGAGCATGCGGCGCTGACCGTCGTCCTTGACCATCGACTGCGCCCAGAAGAACGAGGCCCAGCGCGTGCCCCGCGTGACCGGCGTCACCTTGTGCAGCGACGAGGCGGGATAGAGCACCAGATGTCCGGCGGGCAGCTTGACCGTGTGGGAACCGTAGAGGTCCTCGATCACCAGCTCGCCGCCGTCGTACTCGTCGGGATCGGACAGGAACAGCGTGCTGGACACGTCCGCGCGAATCCGCATGCCGCCTGTCCCCGGCACGGTGCGGATCGCATTGTCGACATGGGTGCCGAAGGTCATCTCGCTGTCGTAGCGATTGAACATCGGCGGCATCACGCGCAAAGGCAGCGCGGCCGAATGATAGGTAGGGTGGCGCCCCAATGCCGTCAGCACGAGCTCGCCAAGCTCGCGCGCCTCGGCGCTGTCGACCGGGATCTGCAGGTTGTGCTTGGACTTCGCGGCCAGATCGCCGGCAGTCACGCGCCCGTCGACCCATTGCGAGCGCTCCAGGCGTTCCCGGCAGTACCGGATTTCTTCGGGGGTGAGCACATCGGGAATCTGGACCAGCATGGCAGCGATAGCGAGAGGACAAGGCAGCGGGCGGCGGAAGTCCCGATTCTAGCGGCTTCCCAAAAAGCCGAAGGGGCCGCAGACTGCCGGCCCCTTCGTTTCCGCTTAGAACGTCATGCCGACGTTCAGCAGGAACGTCCTGCGCGAGGTGGGCACCGCGCGCACGGCGCCGAACGAGGACTGATAGTTCAGATGGTCCGTCAGGTTGTAGCCGTTCAGCGAAATCCGGTACTTGCCCACCTTGTACGCGATCATCGCGTCCAGCGAGAAGTTGTCCGGCATCTTGGCCGTGTTCGCCGAATCGGCCCAGTAGCCGGTGGCGTACTGCAGGCCGCCGCCGATGGTCAGCTTGCCCGGCACCGGCAGCAGCGTATGGGGGATGTCATAGGCGGTCCACAGCGTGACGTTGTGGCGCGACACGCCCGGCGCCGCATTGCCGACGATGGCGCCATTGGTGGCCGAGGTCACCTCGCCGCTCAGGTAGGCATAGGCGACATTGGCGGTCCAGCCGCCGACGATGCGGCCGCTCAGGCCCACTTCCACGCCGCGGATCTTGCGGCCTTCGCCCGAATCGGAGAAGCCGTTGGTGATGTCGCCGGTCACCGGATCGACCGTGTAGGCGTTGGCCTTCTTGGTCTGGAAGATCGCGCCGGTCAGGCCCAGCCGCTTGTCGAGGAAATCGACCTTGGCGCCCACCTCGATGGTGTCCGAACGCTCGGGCTCGTTGCCGACGCCGTTCTGCGGCACTTCCGACGCCACGCCGCCGACCGCCACCGCGATATCGGTGCCCACCGGCCGGTAAGTGCGCGAGAACGAGGTGTAGAACATCGCGTCCTTGGTCGGCTCCCAGATCGCGCTGATGGCCGGGCTCAGCTTTTTCGAATCGGCCTTGCCGCCCAGCGTCGAGGCGCTGGTGGAGAATTCGCTCTGGAAGTAGTCCCAGCGCAGGCTGCCCAGCAGCGAGAACTTGTCGTTCAGCCAGACGCGGTCGTTGATGAACACGCCGACATTGGTCGCATTGGCGTCGCGCGTGTTGGCGTACGCCACCGTCGCGTTCGGGCTGTTGTCGAAAACCGGATTGACGACGGTCTGGTTGTTGTTGCGGCCGGTCCAGGTACCCATGCTGCGATGGTCGCGCTGGTAGATCGTATCGAGGCCGACCATCGCCTTGTGGCGCAGGCTGCCGGTCATGAACTCGCCCCTGGCGCTCAGCACGTTCTGCACACCCCAGCCATGCTGCAGGTACGTCATGCCGCCGCCGGCGCCGTACGACAGGGCGACGTTGCCCCCAGCCAGCAGCCTCTGGAGATTGGCGTAGCTGACTGCGGCGGGATTGGTCGCCGAGAAGTCGCGCTCGTAGTAGCTGAAGCGCGTGTCGTTGCTGATCGTGATGCCGTTGTCGAGCTTCGTCTTGAAGTTCGACGACACCACGTGCGCGTCGGTCCTGTCACGGTCGGTATTGCGCACGTAGGAGGTCGACGACGAGATGCCCGGCACGCCGTACTCGGTCAGCGGACGGTAGATGCCATCGGCGCCCTGCGCGACCGGAACGCCGAAGTCCGGCGCGCCGGTGCGGCGCAGATACGAATAGTTCAGATGCCATTCGGTGCTGGTGCCCAGCCCGGTACCGAAATCGATGGCAAGACCGCGGCGATCGTCGCCGACGTGGGCGCGATCGGCAACTCGGCCATTCTGGAACATGCCGTTGATGCGCAGCGCCGAGGTGTCGTTCAGGCGGAAGTTGCTGTCGACCGTGGTGCGATAGGTGTCTTCCGTGGCGAAACCCTGATCGATGCTGGTGCTGGTATGCAGGTTCGCCTTCTTGGTGGTCTGATTGATCAGGCCGCCGACATTGCCCACGCCGAAGCTTTCGCCCGACGGTCCCTTGATGACCTCGACGCTTTCGGTATTGAACGCATCGCGCTTGTAGGCGCCGAAATCGCGCAGGCCGTCGACGTAGATGTCGCCCTTGGCGGACAGGCCGCGGATGCGGAACTGGTCGCCGCTCTGGCCGCCGTTGCCCTCGCCCGTCGAGATCGTGATGCCGGGCACGTTCTTCAGGATCTGCTCGAGCGAGGTAGCGTGCTGCTGCTCGATGACCTCCTGCGGCACCACGTTGATCGTCTTCGGCGTTTCCCGCACCGTGTCCGGCAGGCGCGAGATGCCGAGCGGCGCGTCATTGGTGTTCTGGATGGCGTCGCCCGAGACCGTGACCTGCGGCAGCACGTTGCCGCCGGTCCTGGCCGTGCCCGCAGCCTTGTCCCCGTCCGCCGTGGCTTGCGCGTGGGCGGCGAGCGGAATCGTCGAGACAGAGATGACCAGACCCGCGGAAGCGCCTGACACCAGCAGGCGGATGGCGTTCGCTATTTTTCTTTGCTGCACGGAGGACTCCAGAGAAGGACAACGGACATGACGTGCTGCCGAGCCTTCGCTGGAAACAAGAAGCACCCTCCCCGTCAAAGAGGTGAACACCGCATTTCGACGCTCGCCAGGGAACGGCAGGCATCGGCACCCGTCAAAATGCGAATGATTACTATTTGATGTTGCCGGCGTTTGTTGATTTGTGGCGGACTATTGCAGCCAGGGATCCGTTGACACAATTCGCCACAATCGCGCCTGCGCCGGTGGTTCCGGCCCGCGCCCCCGTCGCCGCGCCTAGTTCGGCAGCTCGATAACGGCCCGCAGGCCCCCTTCGGACCGGTTCTGCAGCGTGACGTCGCCGCCGTGGGCACGGATGCAGGAACGGGCGATCGCCAGGCCAAGACCGAGGCCCCCGGTATCCGAACGGCGCGCGGAATCCAGCCGGGTGAACGGTTCGAATACCCGTTCGAGATGGTCGGGATCGATCCCGGGCCCCTCGTCTTCGACTTCGATGCGCAAGGTGTTGCGGACCTTGTCGGTCACCACACGGATACCGACCTGCCCGTAGCGTGCGGCGTTGTCGATGATGTTGCCCAGCCCCCGCTTCAGATGCACGGGGCGGCAACGATAGAACATCCCGGGATCCGGCGGCGATGCGCAGTGCACTTCGCGCCCCTGGATCGTCTGCTGGTCGACGATTTCCTGGATCAGCTCGTCGAGCCGGACGTCCTGCGTGGGCTCCTGCAGCGCATCGTCGCGCGCGAACTGCAGCGCGCCTTCGACCATGACGCTCATGTCGTCCAGCGTCTTGATCATGGCGTCGCGCAACTCGACATCGTCGATCAGTTCGGCCCGGATGCGCAGCGAGGTCAGCGGCGTGCGCAGGTCATGCCCGATGGCCGCGAACATCTGCGTGCGCCCGTTGACGAAGCGGGTCAGGCTCTCCTGCATGTCGTTGAACGCCTGCGTGATTTCGCGCACGCCGCTGAGCCCGTCGGGCGGAGGAAGAATGACCCGCTCGCCGCGGCTGACGCGCTTCGAAGCCTCGGTCAGCAGCCGCAGCGGACGCATGATGCGGCGTCCGAACAGCAGGGCGATCAGCGCCGTGGGCAGCATGCCGACCAGCAGCGAGAAGGTCAGCACACGGGACCAGTGCGCCGGCACCATCGTCGGCCAGTGCCGGCTGCGCAGCCAGCGCCCGTCGGTCAGCTTGACTTCCACATCCAGTGCCCGCGGGTGCGACCCGTTGAACGCGTGCTCCAGCCAGTTGCCGCCGCGTGGACTGCCCCGCTCGGGCTCGGCTTGCTGCAGGCGGACGTGAACCGGCACATTCGGAGCCACATCGAGCAGACTGCGCAGGCGCTGCGCGATCGCGCGCTCCTGCTCGCCCATGCCGAACGGATCCGGCATGGCATGGGCGGCGACCTGAAACGTCGAATCGGGCAGGCTGATGTCCTCGAGCAAGGCATCGGCATCGGCGGACCGGCTGGCCAGCCGATAGGCGGAAAGGATGCGCGTCTCGATGGTCCGGACCGACAGGGGATGGAGCGTGGCATTGTCCGCACGCCACCACGACAGCGCGACCACGGCGAAGACATGGGCAACCAGCATCGCCAGCAGCCACAGGGCCACGAGCTGGCCCGACAGGCTGCGCGGAAACCATTTCATGATGGCAGGACCGACACCTTGGTCGCCAACAGGTAACCGTCGCCGCGGACGGTCTTGAGCATGCCGGGATGGCGTGGATCGGCTTCCAGTTTCTTGCGCAGCCGGCTGACCTGGCTGTCGATGCTGCGGTCGAACGTCATCGTGCCCGAGCGCTGCGTCATGTCCAGCAGCTGGCTGCGGCTCAGTACCCGGTTGGCGTTCTCGACCAGCGCCCGCAGCAGATGAAACTCCGCGGTGCTCAGCGGCACCTCCTCGTCGCGCGGATTGCGCAGCGCCCGTGTCCGCGTATCGAAGGTCCAGCCGCAGAAGGTGAAGCGGTATTCCCGGGGCGCCGGCACCTCGCTCGGCTCGCGCGTTTCCGGCACGCGATTGCGGCGCAGCACGCTGCGAATGCGCGCGACCAGCTCACGCGGATCGAAGGGCTTGACCACATAGTCGGCGGCGCCGATCTCCAGACCGGCGATCCGGTCGGCCTGCTCCGTCACGGCGGTCAACAGGATCACCGGCGTTCCCACGTGCTCGGCCACATAGCGGCACAGCGACAAACCGTCTTCGCCGGGGAGCATGATGTCCAGAATGATCAGGCTGAACCGGCGCTCTTCCAGGCGCTGGCGCATCGCCTTGCCGTCGGCCACGGCTTCTACGTCGAAATCGAAGCGCCTGATATAGGTCGACAACGGATCACGTATGTCCTTGTGATCGTCGACGATCAGGATGCTGGGACGGGGCTCCATTGTGCTCACACTGCTACCAATAAACGAGAATCGTTATCGTATTCTACAGTGAGAGGCTAGCGCTCCGCCCGGCCCCTCCAGGTCTCCCACTTCAGCGTCAGCCCGATGCCAAGGTCACGCAGCGGGCGCGGCGGCAGATAGTTGGCGGTGCCCTGGACCAGGAAATCGTCGGTCAGTGGATGGCGCTCTCCCAGCGCCAGATCGGCGATCAGCATGCCGGCCGCGGTGTGGCGCACCACGCCTGAGCCGTTGCAGCACGACACCGCATAAACGTGGTCGGCGACCTGACCAAACGCCGGCGCGTGGTTCTGCGAGATGGCAAGCCAGCCCATCCAGAAATGCGCCAGTTCGATAGCGCCCAGCTGGGGAAAGCGCCGCAGCAGCAGCTGTCGGTGCATCGCCGCGGCCGCTGCGCGTCTGTGCTCGGTGGTCCTGAGCGTCGGCGAATACTCGAAGCCCTGCCGGATCATCAGGCGCCGGTCCGGCGTGAGGCGAAGCGTCGAACCGGCGACACCGTGCGCCGGCGTGATGCCCCAACTGCTGTCCGAACCCAGCAGGGCCAATTGGGCATCGTTCAACGGCTCGCTCAGGCTGGCGAACAGCAGCATCGGCACCTGCCGCTCACGGTAGATGCCGAACGACTGCGAGAAGGCGTTGACGGCGAGGATCGCCTTGCCGAAGCGGATTCGGCCGTGTTCGGTCCGGACGAACTGCGCGGCCCCGTCGAATTGCGCCTCGACTACCGGCGACCGTTCGAACAGCCGGACCTGCGGCGGCAGACTGTCCGCCAACCCGCGGACGAGCGCGGCCGGATTCATCAGCCACGTTCCCGGCGTATGAATGGCGGCGGCGTAATAGCCAGTGCCCAGGCGTTCCTGCAGGGCGGGGCGCGGCAGCCATTGATAGGGCTCGCCCCACGCATCGAGATTGGCGGCATAGGCCCTGAGCGAACGGTCGGCGCCTTCGCTGGTGACGGCCGCGTGATAGCGGCCATCCTGCCGCCAGCCGCATTCGATGCCATGCTCGGCGATCAGCCGGTCCAGTGCCGCGATGGCGAACCGGTTGACGCGAATCGCATCGCGCCCTCTACCGATCGATGCCGGCGAACTCTCCGGCGCGTGCGGCAGATCGATGGCGAAGCCGGAATTCCTGCCCGAGGCGTTCTCGCCGACGACGCCGGCTTCGACCACGGCGATGGATGCATGGGGCTGTTGCTCGGCCAGTCGACGCGCGGCGGCCAGCCCGGCATAGCCCGCGCCGATGATGACCCAGTCGGCATCCCACTCCCCCGTCAGCGACGGCGTCGGTGGGCGCGGCGGCAGCAAGGCGCTCCAGCCATTGGTGCGGTCGTCGTTGGGGAGGGGGTGTACGCGGTGCGGCATGCGAGAGCGGCCTTCCAGGGTCGGCGTCGTGGCAAAGCCCGCACTATAGCGGCACCGCGCCGGAGATAGCGCGCCGACCCACGTGTGAGCGACGTGCGACACGCCGTCGCACACCGGCCGCCGCGCTTGCCCCGCCTCGGCATTTCGTTCTAAACTTTCACAAATTACTGAAAATTCAAAACAGACAAACATGCAACTCTCGCCCCTGGTCCAGCGCTTCGTCCTCCATTTCGGCGAAATGGGGAGCCGCTGGGGCATCAACCGCACCGTCGGCCAGATCTACGCCCTGCTGTTTACCGCGGCGCGCCCGCTGAATGCCGACGAGATCGCCGAGTCGCTCGGGTTTTCCCGTTCCAACGTCAGCATCGGCCTGAAGGAACTGGAGTCGTGGAACCTGGTACGGCTTTCGCATCAGCCCGGCGACCGCCGCGAATATTTCTCGGCGCCGGACGATGTCTGGGCGATCTTCAGGACGCTGGCCGAGGAGCGCCGCCGGCGCGAGATCGACCCCACTTTGTCGATGTTGCGGGAAGTTCAGCTCGAAAGGCCGAGCCATCCCGACGACAAGCACGCCCAGCGGCGCATGCAGGAGATGTACGAGCTGATCCTGCTGGTGACCGGCTGGTTCAGCGATATCCAGAAGCTCGATGTCGCCACGCTGGAAAAATTGATGCGACTCGGCTCCCGCGTGACTAAGCTGCTGGAAGTGAAGGACAAGCTATCCGGGGCCCTTGGCGGCAAACCCGCCGAAGGCAAGCGCAAGCCGGCTCGCACCCAGAAGGAGTAGTGCCCCATGTTGTCGTCGCTCGACCCGATCCTGCTGGCGCGGATCCAGTTCGCCGCCAATATCACCTTCCACATCCTGTTCCCCACCATCAGCATCGCGCTCGGCTGGGTGCTGCTGTTCTTCAAGCTGCGCTACGGCAAGACCGGCGACGAACGCTGGATGGCGGCCTACCGCTTCTGGGTCAAGGTGTTCGCGCTGACCTTCGCGCTGGGGGTGGTCAGCGGCATCACGATGAGCTTCCAGTTCGGCACCAACTGGCCGGGCTATATGGAGACGGTCGGCAACATCGCCGGACCGCTGCTCGCCTACGAGGTGCTGACGGCGTTCTTCCTGGAAGCGACCTTCCTCGGCATCATGCTGTTCGGCATGCGGCGCGTCAGCAATCGCACGCACACCATCGCGACGCTGCTGGTGGCCGGCGGCACCACGCTGTCGGCGTTCTGGATCCTGGCGCTGAACTCGTGGATGCAGACGCCGGCCGGCTTCGAGATGATCGACGGCAAGGCGCACGTGGTGAGCTGGCTGCAGGTGATCTTCAACCCATCGTTCCCGTTCCGCCTGACCCATATGCTGATCGCCTCGGGGCTGACGGTGTCGTTCCTGCTGGCCGGCATCTCGGCCTACCGCTGGCTGCGCAACGACCGCTCGCCCGAGGTCCGCTCGACCATGCGCACCGGCGTGATGGTGGCCGCGGTGCTGATCCCGCTGCAGATCGTGGTCGGCGACCTGCATGGCCTCAATACGCTGGAACACCAGCCGGCCAAGATCGCGGCAATGGAGGGCATCTGGACCACGGGCAAGAGCGTCCCGGCGGTGCTGTTCGGCTGGCCCAATGCGTTGACGCAGAGCACCGACTGGGAGATCTCGATCCCGAAGCTCGCGTCGTTCTATCTGACCCACACCTTCGACGGCGAGGTCAAGGGCATCGACGCCTTCCCCGGCAAGCATCCGCCGGTGGCCCCGGTGTTCTTCGCCTTCCGCATCATGGTCGGCATCGGCATGCTGATGCTACTGGTCTCGTGGCTCGCGGCCTGGCAGTTCAAGCGCCGCGGCGAGCCGTCCCGGGGCGTGGCGCGCATGCTGCTGGCCATGACCTTCTCGGGCTGGATCGCGCTGGTCGCGGGCTGGTACGTCACCGAGATCGGGCGGCAGCCCTACCTGGTCTACGGCGTGCTGACCACCGCCGAGGCCGCCTCCGACGTGCCGGCGACGATGGTCGGCTCGACGCTGGTGATGTACCTGGCGCTGTATCTGCTGCTGATTGCCGCCTATATCTCGGTGGTGTTCTATCTGGCCCGCCGCGCCGGCACCGATCCGGCTATCGACGAGCCGGAAATCGAAACCCCTCAACCCGTCATCGGCGGCAAGCCACGGAGCGCGCAATGACCGACCTGTCCCAACCCGCCGGCTGGATGCCGCTGGTCTTCCTGGCCCTGATGGGGCTGTCGATGCTGATCTACGTGATCCTGGACGGCTACGACCTGGGCGTCGGCGTGCTGCTGCGGCGCGCCGACGATGCCGACAAGGACACCATGATCGCGTCGATCGGCCCGTTCTGGGATGCCAACGAAACGTGGCTGGTGCTCGGCGTCGGCCTGCTGCTGACCGCCTTCCCGATGGCGCACGGCGTGATCCTGACCAACCTGTACCTGCCGGTCGCGCTGATGCTCGCCGGGCTGATCCTGCGCGGCGTGGCCTTCGACTTCCGCGTCAAGGCGCGCGCGCACCACAAGCCGTGGTGGAACTGGGCCTTCTATGGCGGCTCGCTGCTGGCCTCGTTCTCGCAGGGCCTGATGCTGGGCCTCTACATCACCGGCTTCGAATACGGCTGGCTCGACCTGCTGTTCGCGGTGGTGGTGGGCCTGTGCCTGGTGGCGGGCTACTGCCTGCTCGGCGCCAGCTGGCTGATCATGAAGACCAGCGGCAGCCTGCAGGCGCGGGCGATCTACTGGGCGCGGCGCAGCCTGTGGCTGACCGGCGTGGGCGTGGCGGCCATCTCGGTGGTGACGCCGCTGGTCAGCGAACGGATCTTCGACAAGTGGTTCTCGCTGCCGAACATCATCCTGCTGGCGCCGATTCCCTTGATCACCGTCGCGCTGTTCGTGATCATCGACCGGATGCTGCGCCGCATGGGACCGCTGCAGAAGGCCGGCAACGACCGCTGGGCCTGGGTGCCCTTCGTCGGCACCGCGGTGATCTTCCTGATGGCCTTCAACGGCCTGGCCTACAGCCTGTTCCCCTACCTGGTGGTCGACCGGCTCGACATCTGGCAGGCCGCCAGCGCGCCCGAATCGCTGGCCGTGATCCTGATCGGCGCGGTGATCGTGCTGCCGACCATCCTGGGCTACACGATCTATGCCTACCGCGTGTTCTGGGGCAAGGCCACCGACCTTCGTTACTATTAGGCTGTCCGACCGGCGCTGCAGGGCGCCGGTCGGACGCTGAAACGGCGCCGCGCGCAGCGCCGATCCCACTGAAGGCGGCACGAGGTCGGGCAGGCATGAAGGGCAGTGAAGGAAGCAGGCAGGGGCTGAACGCAACGGCAGCGGGTCGGGGCAACGTGGTCCGGCGCGTGCGCGAACAGGCCGGCGCGCATGTGCGCGCGCTGACCCGCAGCAACTCCGGCCTGACGCTGGACTACGACAATCCCCCGGGAGATCCGGGCCTGTTCGGGCCCGACGCGGTCTGCTGGCGCGTGCATGGCGACTTTCCCGCGATGCTGGCCGGCGGCGTCAGCGCGCTGCTGATGCAGACGATGCACCCGCTGGCGCTGGCCGGCGTCTGGGACCACTCCACCTTCCGTACCGACATGCAGGGCCGCCTGGGCCGCACGGCGCAGTTCATCGCCGGCACCACCTATGGCAACCGCGCCGACGCGATGCGCCTGATCGAACGCGTGCGCCGCATCCACGCCGGCGTGGCCGGCACCGCCCCCGACGGCCGCCCCTATGCCGCCAGCGACCCCGCGCTGCTGACCTGGGTCCATGTGGCCGAGGTCTCGAGCTTTCTGGCCGCCTATCTGCGCTATGTCCGCCCGTTGTCCCACGCCGAACAGGATCGCTATTACGACGAGGTGGCCCTGGTCGCCGAGCTGCTGGGTGCGACCGAGGTGCCGCGTTCGCGCGAGCAGATCGCGGCGTATCTGGACAGGATGCGCCCGCAATTGCTGGTCACCGAGCGCACCCATGAAGTGGTGCGGCTGGTGATGCGGATGCCGGTCGCCAATCCGCTGCTGGTGCCGGCGGTACGGATCATGGCCGACGCCGGCATCGCGCTGCTGCCGGAGTGGGTCCGGCGCGAGCTCGGATTGGCCGGGGCGAGCGTCAGCGCGCTGCGGCGCCCGCTGTCGCTGGCGGGCATGCGCGTGCTGGCGCCGACGCTGCGCTGGTCGCTGGGCGGCGGGCTGGCGGCCCGTGCCCGCCGCCGCGCCGCTACAGCACCGCGCTGAAGCGGCGGCGCACCTGACTCCCAAGGCACCGGCAACACCTACTGCAGCGTCAGTCCCGACTGCTTGACCAGCTTCTCGGTACGCGGAATCTCCGCATCGACCATCGCGCGGAAATCGGCCACGCTGCCGCCGCGCGGCTCGGCGCCCGTCGCGGCCAGCTTGTCGCGGAAGGCGGGGTCCTGCAGTTGCCGGTTGATCGAGGCATTGAGCTTGTCCACGATCTCGGCCGGCGTGCCCTTGGGCGCAACGATGCCGTACCAGGGCGCGATGTCATAGCCCGGATAGCCCTGCTCCGCGATGGTCGGCACATCGGGCGCCATCGCCGAGCGTTTCGCGTTCGACACGCCCAGCGCCCTGAGCTTGCCGGCCTTGACGTACGGCAGCCCCGTCATGATGGTGTCGAAGTACATCGACACCTGGCCCGACAGCAGGGCCGGGATCGCTTCGCCCGCGCCCTTGTATGGCACGTGCACGATGTCGATGCCGGCCATCGCCTTGAGCATTTCGCCGGCCATATGCGAGGTGGTGCCGGCACCGAACGACGCATAGGTCAGTTTGCCGGGATTGGCCTTCGCGTACGCCACCATTTCCGGGAGTGTCCTGAACGGCAGCGACGGATGCGACAGCAGGATATTGGGCGTGTAGGCCACCACCGCGACCTTCTCGAAGGCGTCGGGGTCATAGCTCAGCTTCTTGTACAGAAAACGGTTGGTCACCATCGACGCGGGCCCGGACATCAGCAGCGTATAGCCGTCGCCCGGCGCGCGCGCCACGGCCTCGCAGCCGATCATCGCGGCGGCACCGGGCTTGTTCTCGATCACGAAGCTCTGGCCGTACTCCTTGCCCAGCGCCTGCCCGAGTTGACGCGTGATCAGGTCGGTGGCGGCGCCGGGGTTGAACGGCACCACGATCTTGACCGGCTGCCGCGGCCATGCAGAGTCGGCATGGCTCCACGACGATGCGGCAAGGATGGCAAGCGCGGCGACGGCAACGCCGGCGCGGAGAAGACGGGAACGTAGTGGCATCGACAGACCTCTTTGAGCGAAAGACGGACGGATGGATGGATGCGTGGCAACGGCGATCGCCGCCACGCGCATGGGCAACACACCGCAACTGCCGTGCCATGCGAACCACCGGCGAAATACGCTGAAAAACACCGCGATGCGGACGCGTGTCTCCCGCCGGCGCCATCGGCATGGCGCCAGTTCCTCTGTTGCATCACGGTGCACCATCCTGGTCGAGGTAGTTCACCGTATTGCCGCTTCATGCTCAGCGACGTGGCACGGCGCAACGCTCCGAATCAAGGCAAGAGGAAGGAGAAGCCGGCGCCGCGGCGGTACGCCGTGGCAGCGTCAGCGACAGCCCGGCCCCGACGATCAGGGCGATGCCGGCCATCGCCATGCCGTCCGGCCAGCGGCCGAACCACCACGCGCTGTAGACCAGCGCCAGCAGCAGATGGAAGTAGTTCAGCGGCGCCAGCGTCGAGGCCGGCGCGCGTTGCAGCGCCAGGATCAGCAGCACCTGGGCCAGCGCACTCATGAAGCCCATCGCCAGGATCGTCAGCCAGTCGACCAGATCCGGCCACACCGCGGGCAGGAAGAACGGTGCCGGCAGGCCGGTTGCGATCATGCAGATGACCGCGGCGAAGCCGTACTGCACCGTCGCATCGACCTTGCCGGCCATGCGCCGCGTCAGCAATTGCAGCAGCGCGTATCCGAGCATGGCGGCCACCATCAGCGCCGTGCCGATCCACGATAGCTGCCCGCCCGGCCGCACGATCAGCAGCATGCCGGCAAAGCCGGTCGCCACCGCCAGCCACTGACGCGCGCCGACCCGCTCGGCCAGCAACCAGGGCGACAGCGCCACCACCACCAGCGGCGCCATGAAGTAGATCGCGGTGGCCTCGGCCAGCGGCATCCACAACAGCGCGGTCATGAAGCAGGTGCCCATGACCGCCAGCATCAGGCCGCGCACCAACAGCAAGCCGCGATGGGGCGTGCGCCAGAAGCGCAGCCGCCCCGCGTTTGCCAGCATCGCGATCGCCACGGTGCAGGTCGCCGCATAACGCACCGCGTTGAGGAAGGGCGCCGGATAGCGGCCGACCAGATGCTTGGCGGTCGCATCGACCGTGGCGAACAGCATCACCACGCAGAGGAACAGCAGGCCCCCGCGCCACCAGCCGGCGCCGTTGTCGCGGACCAGCGCGGCGGCCCTCACGTGCCCGCCCGTGCCACCATGGCGCCGAGCAGCACGTTCGCTCCGGCTTCCAGATGTTCGGGCCTGGCGTCTTCGATCTCGTTGTGGCTGATGCCGTCCTTGCAAGGCACGAAGATCATCGCGGTGGGCGCGACGGTGGCCATGTAGACCGCGTCATGCCCGGCGCCGGTGACGATGTCCTGATGCCGGTAGCCGCGCGCCTGGGCTTCGTTGCGCACGTGGGCGATCAGTTCCGGCGCGAACGGCGTCGGCGGGAAATACTGCACGTCACGTACATCGACCTCCAGCGGCGTGCCGGTGGTGGTACCGGCGGCCAGCGCGGCGCACGCGGCGCGAAAGCGCGCGTCCATCTCGGCCAGGCGGTCTGCGTCCTCGTGCCGCAGGTCCACGGTGAAGGTCACTGCGCCGGGAATCACGTTGCGCGAGGCCGGATGGACGTTGACCACGCCGACCGTGCCACGTCCGTGCGGCGCGAAATCGTTGGCGATGCGCACCACCTGCTGCATCAGGAAGGTGGCGCCGTACAGCGCATCGCGCCGCAGCGGCATCGGCGTCGGCCCCGCATGGGCTTCCATGCCGGTCACGGTCACGTCGTACCAGCGCAGGCCCAGCGAGCCCGTCACCACGCCGATCACGTTGTCGGCAGCTTCCAGGATCGGGCCCTGTTCGATATGGGCCTCGAAATAGGCCCCGACCTGGCGCCCCCCGACCTCGGCGGTTCCCGCGTAGCCGATCGCCCGCAACTCGTCCTCGACGCGTTTGCCGTCGCGGTCGGTTGCATCCAGCGCCGTCTGCAACGGAAAGATGCCGGCGAACACGCCGGAGCCCATCATCACCGGCACGAAGCGCGTGCCTTCCTCGTTGGTCCAGATCGCGACCTCGATCGGCGCCTCGGTGTCGATGCCGAGATCGTTCAGCGTGCGCACGACCTCGAGCCCGGCCAGCACGCCGAAGCAGCCGTCGAACTTGCCGCCGGTGGGCTGCGTGTCGATATGGCTGCCGGTCATCACCGGCGGCAGCGCGTCGTTGCGGCCGGCGCGACGGCCGAAGATGTTGCCCACCTTGTCGACCGTCACGGTCAGGCCCGCCTCGCGCATCCAGCCGGTCACCAGGTCGCGCCCCTGCCCGTCCAGCGCAGTCAGCGCCAGCCGCGCGTTGCCGCCCTTGGGCGTCGCGCCGATGCGCGCCAGCTCCATCAGCGATTGCCACAGGCGTTCGCCGTCGATCTTCAGTGTCGTCATCGTGATCTCCTCGGGAAGCGGTGCTCAGGCCATCGCGGGCGCAAAACCCGACAGGAAGGCGTCCAGCGCGAGGCCGATGGCCTCGACCTCGTAGCCGCCCTCCTGCACTACGACCGTCGGCAGGCCCAGCGCGTGGATGCGCTCGCCGATGCCGCGGTAGCCGTCCATGCCGACGGCGAGCACGCTGATCGGGTCATCCACATAGGTATCGAAGCCCAGCGACAGCACCAGCGCCTGCGGCCGGTAGTCGCGCAGCGCATCGAGCGCGCTGTCGAGCGCCGCCAGAAAGCCGGCATCCCCGGTACCGTGCGGCAGCGGAAAGTTCAGGTTGTAGCCGTAGCCGGCGCCGTAGCCGCGTTCGTTGGCATAGCCGGTATAGAACGGGTAGTAGCCGGCGGGATCGGCATGCAGCGAGATCGTCATCACGTCCGAGCGCTGATAGAAGATCTGCTGCGTGCCGTCGCCGTGATGCGCGTCGACGTCGAGCACCGCCACCTTGCCGAAGCGCTTGAGCAGCCCCTGCGCGGCGATCGCGGCGTTGTTGACGTAGCAGAAGCCGGCGGCGCGGTCGCTGTGGGCGTGATGTCCGGAGGGCCGGCACAGCGCGTAGGCCATGGCGTTGCCCTGGTGCTGCCCGCAGACATGGTCGGCCGCCGCCACCGCGCTGTGCGCCGAGCGCAGGATCGACTGCCAGCTGTGCGGGCCGAGCGGGCAGCTCAGATCGCCGAGGTAATAGCCGGCCTGCGCGATCACCGAGTCGGTGGGGCAATCGGGTCGGCGATGCTGGTCGAGCTTGCCGTTGTGGTACGGCGAGAGGTTGGGCAGCACTTCGATGCCGGGCTCGAAACCGGGGCGCGCAAGGGCCTGCCATTTGTCGTAGGCCTGCGCCAGGAAGTCGAGATAGGCGGCACTGTGCACCGTCTCGAGGGGCGCGCGGCCATAGTCGGGCGCGACCGCGAGGTCGATGCCGCGCGCGGCGAGCGCCGACTGCAGCGCGGCGGCGCGTGCGGGCACGTCGGTCGGCTCGCACAGCCGGCCCGCGCGCATGAACTGGCGCGGCTGATGGAGCAACTGGTCATCCGAGAAGAAGGCACGCATGTCGTAGTAGTCGGTGTTGGCGGCGGTCGGCCGTCATGGTTTGCGCCTGCCGGCGCTACGGGTTCAGGCGGCGGGCTCCGTCTGGCGCGCCAGCGCCGCGGCGCGCATCTGCGACAGCGTCATGCCGGGCGCGATGCCGTCGGGGTCGTAGCGCAATTCGAGCAGCGCGGGCAGCCGCTGCGTATTGGCGAATTCGACCGCGCGCGCAAACGCCGGTCCGAACTCGGCGTCGCTCTGCACCACTTCGCCGTGGCCGCGATAGGCGCGCACCAGCTCGCTGAAGTCCGGGTTATCGAAGCTCAGCGCGATGGTGCGGCCGGGGAACTCCCGCTCCTGGTGGGCGCGGATGGTGCCCCACATGCCGTTGTTGAACACCAGCACGACGATGCCGAGGCGGTACTGCATCGCCACGCCCAGCTCCTGCAGGTTCATCTGGAAGCAGCCGTCGCCGGCATAGCAGACCACGGTACGGTCCGGGTATTCGAGCTTGGCCGAGATCGCCGCCGGCAGGCCGTAGCCCATCGATCCCACGGTTGGCGCGAGGCTGGTGCCGACGCCCTGGAAGCGGTGATAGGCATGCGCAAACAGCGCGTAGTTGCCCGCGCCCACCGTGATGCAGGCATCGGCCGGCACGTGGTCGCGCACATGGCAGGCGACGGCATTCAGATTCAGCGGGCCCGGTGCGGGCGCCGGCTCCTGCTGCGCCAGGTATTCGCCGCGCGCGGCACCGGTCGCGCTGGCCCACGCCGGTGCGGCCGCCGGACGCAGCGTGTCGACCGCCTGCGCGAACGACACCACGTCGGCGACGATCGGCAGCGTGGGTTGGAACACGCGGCCCAGCTCATTGGCATCCGGATAGACATGCACCAGCCGCTGGCGCGGCAACGGGCTTTCCACCAGCGTGTAGCCCTCCGTGGTCGCTTCGCCCATGCGCGTGCCGACGGCGATCAGCAGGTCCGCCTCGCGGATGCGCGCGCGCAGCGCCTCGCTCATGCCCCAGCCCACATGGCCGGCGAAGTTCGGATGATGGTTGTCGAAGCATTCGAGCCGGCGCCAGGCCGCGCCTACCGGCAACGCGAAGCGCTCGGCGAAGGCTTCGATCTGGCGCATCGACTCGGGCGTCCAGCGGGAGCCGCCGACCAGCAGGAACGGCCGCTGTGCTTCGGCAAGCAAGGTGGTCAGCGACGCCAATGCCGTCGGCGTTGGGGCCGCATACGCACGCTGGTAACGCGGCAGGTCGGGCACGGCGGCCTTGCCCCACAGCGTGTCCTCCGGCAGCGCCAGCACCACCGGACCGGGCCGGCCGCTGGTGGCCACCGCGAAGGCGCGCGCGATGAATTCGGGGATGCGATCGGTGCGGTCGATCTGCGCGACCCACTTGGCCATCTCGCCGAACATGCGGCGATAGTCGATCTCCTGGAACGCCTCGCGCTCGATGAAGTCGTTGCCGACCTGGCCGACGAACAGGATCATCGGCGTCGAGTCCTGATAGGCCGTATGCACGGCAATGCTGGCGTTGGTCGCCCCGGGACCGCGCGTCACGAAGCAGATGCCCGGTTCGCCAGTCATCTTGCCGTAGGCCTCGGCCATATAGCCCGCGCCGCTTTCCTGGCGGCAGACCACCGGCTGGATCGCGTCCTGATGGTCGTAGAGCGCGTCGATGCACGGCAGGTAGCTCTCGCCGGGCACCAGGAACACGCGCTTGACGCCATGGATGCGCAGCTGCTGCACCAGGATCTGGCCGCCGTTGCGTTCGCGCAGCGATTGGCCGTTGGCGGCCCCGTTCTGGATCGATGCATTTGTCATGGATTGGCTCCGTGCGCCGCGGAGCATGACGCCGATGCCGTGCCCGCCGCCGCCTTGATCTCGATCTCGACGAACACGCATTCCCCTTCGTGCGCGTTGATCACGTTGTGCTCGACGCCCGCTGGTCGCGAATACGCGCGGCCGGCGACCAGCTGGCTGGTGACCTCGCCTTGCGGCGTCTGCAGCAGCAGCGGGCCGGTCGTCATCGGCACCACCACGTAGTCGTAACCGTGCCGGTGAAAGCCGGTCTCCGCGCCGGGCGCGAAGCGCCATTCGGTGACGATCACGCGCTCGTTGTCGACCTGCACGGTCGGTACGGCCTGGGGTCTGCTCATATTGGGGCTCGCAGTGGAATCGATGGTGCCGCGCCCCGGGCAAGGTCGGGGCGCGAAGCGTGGCGATGCGACATCAGCGGTCGATGCCGCCCATGCACAGGTATTTGATTTCGAGATAGTCCTCGATGCCGTATCGGGAGCCTTCGCGGCCCAGGCCCGATTGCTTGACTCCGCCGAACGGCGCCACCTCGTTCGAGATCAGGCCGGTGTTGATGCCGACCATGCCGTATTCCAGCGCTTCCGCGACGCGCCAGATGCGGCCGATATCGCGGCTGTAGAAGTACGAGGCCAGGCCGAATTCGGTGTCGTTGGCCATGCCGACCACCTCGTCGTCGGTATGAAAGCGGAACAGCGGCGCCAGCGGGCCGAAGGTCTCCTCCTTCGCCACCCGCATCGCCGGTGTCACGTCGGCCAGCACGGTCGGCTCGAAGAAGGTGCCGCCCATCGGATGCCGCTTGCCGCCGGCCAGCACGCGCGCGCCCTTGTCCAGCGCGTCGGCGATATGCGACTCCACCTTGGCCACCGCGTCCTCGTTGATCAACGGACCCTGCAGCACGCCCGGCTCGACGCCTGGGCCGACCTTGAGCTGCGCCACCGCCGCGACCAGCTTGCGGGCGAAGGCGTCATAGACCTTGTCGTGGACATACAGGCGGTTCGCGCAGACGCAGGTCTGGCCGGCATTGCGGTACTTCGAGGCGATGGCGCCCTCCACCGCCGCATCGAGGTCCGCATCGTCGAACACGATGAACGGGGCGTTGCCGCCGAGCTCTAGCGACAGCTTCTTGATGGTGTCGGCGGACTGGCGCATCAGGATGCGGCCGACCTCGGTCGAACCGGTGAAGGTCAGCTTGCGCACCACCGGATTGGCCGTCAGCTCGCCGCCGATCGCCACCGCGTCGCCAGTCACGACGCTGAACACCCCGGCGGGCACGCCGGCGCGCTCTGCGAGTACCGCCAGTGCCAGCGCCGACAGCGGCGTGTCCTCGGCAGGCTTGAGCACCATCGTGCAGCCGGCCGCCAGCGCGGGCCCGACCTTGCGCGTGATCATTGCCAGCGGGAAATTCCACGGCGTGATGGCCGCGCAGACGCCGACCGGCTCCTTGACCACCACCAGCCGGCGGTCGGCCATCGGGGAGGCCAGCACATCGCCGCTGACGCGCTTGCCTTCCTCGGCGAACCATTCGAGGAACGAGGCGGCGTACACCACCTCGCCCTTCGCCTCGGCCAGCGGCTTGCCCTGCTCGGTGGTCATCAGCAAGGCCAGATCGTCGGCATGCGCCAGCATCAGCTCGTGCCATTTGCGCAGGATCTGGCCGCGTTCGCGAGCCGTGCGGCGGCGCCATTCGATCTGCGCGACGCGCGCGGCCTCGATGGCGCGCCGCGTCTCGGCCGCGCCCATCATCGGCACCTTGCCGATCGGCGCACCGGTGGCGGGATTGGTGACGACGAAGGATTCGCCGCGATCGGCGTCGACCCATGCGCCGCCGATCAGGGCCTGCGCACGCAGCAGGCCGGTATCGTTCAATTGCATCAGGAGCTCCGGGGAAATGGGGGCGGCTATCGATCAGCGGACCAATCAGCGGACCAATCAGCGGACCAGCACGTCGGCGAGGATGTCGAGGCCCTCGTCCATTACCGCATCGGGAATGGTCAGCGGGAACAGGAAGCGGATCACGTTGCCGTGCACGCCGCAGGACAGCAGCAGCAAGCCCTTTTCCAGCGCGCGGTTCTGTACCTCGCGGGTGAAATCGGCGTCCGGACTGCCATCGGCCTTCTGGAATTCGACGGCGACCATCGCGCCCAGCCCGCGCACCTCGGCAATCTGCGGCACGCGCGGGCGCAGGCTGTGCAGGCGGTCCATCAGCCGTTCGCCAAGGGCGGCGCCGCGGGCGATCAGCTTCTCTTCCTCCAGCACCTCGAGCACCGCGAGCGCCGAGGCCACCGCCAGCGGATTGCCGGCATAGGTGCCGCCGAGCCCGCCGGGCGCCGGCGCGTCCATGATCTCGGCACGGCCGCACACCGCCGACAGCGGCATGCCGCCGGCCAGGCTCTTGGCCATCGTGGTCATGTCCGGTGCGACGCCGTAATGCTCCATCGCGAACAGCTTGCCGGTGCGGCCGAAGCCGGTCTGCACTTCGTCGGCGATCAGCAGGATGCCGTGCTCGTCGCAGAGCATGCGCAGCGCCTTGACGAAGGCGTCGGGCGCGACATTGAAGCCACCCTCGCCCTGCACCGGCTCGAAGATGATGGCCGCGACGCGCTTTGGATCGACGTCGGCCTTGAACAGGACCTGCAGCGCCTTCAGCGAGTCCTCGACCGACACGCCGTGCAGCTCGCACGGATACGGCGCGTGGTAGACCTCGCCCGGGAAGGGGCCGAAGCCGACCTTGTACGGCACGACCTTGCCGGTCAACGCCATGCCCATCATCGTGCGGCCGTGAAAGCCGCCGGAAAACGCGATCACCGCGGGCCGCCCAGTGGCGGCACGCGCGATCTTGATGGCGTTCTCGACCGCCTCGGCGCCGGTGGTGAAGAACGCGGTCTTCTTGGCCCACTGGCCCGGCGCGCGCTGGTTGATCTTCTCGGCCAGCTCGATATAGCTGGCGTAGGGCACGATCTGGTAGGCCGTATGCGTGAAGCGTTCGAGCTGCTTCTGCACCGCCGCCACCAGTTTTGGGTGCCGGTGACCGGTGTTCAGTACCGCGATGCCGGCGGCGAAGTCGATATAGCGCCGGCCTTCGACATCCCAGATCTCCGAATTCTCGGCCCGTTCGGCGTAGAAATTGCACATCACGCCCACGCCCCGGGGCGTGGCGGCATCCTTGCGGCGGACCAGTTCGGCATTCTTCATCGTGTTCTCCATGGGCTTCGGGTTATGCGCGCGGACGGCGTCGGTTTCGCGATGGCTGTCGCTGTTGCTGTCGCGGTCACCGGCCGGCCGGGCCAATGCGTGGTCATGCGGCGGCGCGGATCGCCTTGGGATCCCACTCCTTGCCGGGGATCGCGGCGATCAGGCGCTGCGTGTAGTCGTGGCGGGGCGCGTCGAAGATCTGGGCCGGCGGCCCCGACTCGACCACCTTGCCCTTGTGCATCACGATCACGTGGTGGCAGATCTGCGCCGCCACACGCAGGTCGTGGGTGATGAAGATCAGGCCGATATCGAGCCGCTTCTGCAGCGTGGCGAGCAGCTCCAGCACCTGGGCCTGCACCGAGACATCGAGCGCAGACACCGACTCGTCGGCCACCAGCAGCTTCGGCTCGAGCGCCAGCGCACGGGCGATGCCGATGCGCTGGCGCTGCCCGCCGGAAAACTGGTTCGGATAGCGGTCGAAGGCCGACGACTCCAGGCCCACCAGCTGCAGCAGCTCGCGCGCCCGGGCCTCCGCCCGCGGGCGGGGCACGCCGCTGGCGACCGGCCCGTCGCTGATGATGCGTCCCACGGTATGGCGCGGATTGAGCGAGGCGAACGGATCCTGGAAGATCATCTGCACGTCCTTGCGCAGCGGACGGAAGCGTCGTTCCGACAGCCTGGCAATGTCCTGGCCCTGGAACACCAGCTCGCCGCCGTCGATGTCGGTCAGCCGCAGCAGGCATTTGCCGATGGTCGACTTGCCCGAGCCGGACTCGCCGACGATGCCCAGCGTCTCGCCGCGCCGCACGGTGAAGCTGACGCCGTCGACCGCATGCACCACGCGCTTGCGCGAAAACAGCCCGCCGCCCGATACATAGGTCTTGCGCAGGTCGCGCACCTCCAGCACCGTCTCGGCGGCCTGACCCTCCGATTCGCCGCAGCGGCCGTGCGGCACCGCGCCGATCAGCCGGCGCGTATAGGGATGCTGCGGGTGATTCAGCACCTGCTGCGCGGTGCCCATCTCGACCAGCACGCCCTTCTCCATCACCGCGACGCGGTCGGCGATCTCCGCCACCACCCCGAAATCATGGGTGACGAACATCACCCCCATGCCCTTCTCGGCCTGGATGCGCTTGATCAGCGCCAGGATCTGCGCCTGTGTGGTGACGTCCAGCGCGGTGGTCGGCTCGTCGGCAATCAGCAGCGCGGGCTCCAACGCCAGCGCCATTGCGATCACCACGCGCTGGCGCTGGCCGCCGGACAGACGGAACGGGTAGCTGTGTACCAGCGTGGCCGGATCGGGCAGGCCGACGAACTCGAGCAGCTCCAGCACGCGGCGCATGCGCGCCTCGCCCGGATAGGCCTGATGCACGCGCATGACCTCCGCGATCTGGTCGCCCACGGTCATCACCGGGTTCAGCGCGGACAGCGGCTCCTGGAACACCATCGCCATGTCCTTGCCGCGCATCGACAGCAAGGTGGTTTCGTCCTGCATCAGCAGGTCCTTGCCCTGGAACAGGATGCGGCCGCTCTGCGGCTTCAGGTACGACGGCAGCAAACCCATGATCGCGTTGGCGCTCATCGACTTGCCCGAGCCCGACTCGCCGACGATGCACAGGATCTCGCCGGCATGCAGGTCGTAGGAGATATCGCGTACCGCATAGGGCCGGTCGCCGCCGGCGGGCAATGCGATGGTCAGATCGCGGATCGACAGCAGCGGCGCGGCGGCCGGATGGTGCTGGGCGTGCGGCATGGATTGAACAGGCATGGCGCGCTCCCTCATTCGCCGCGGCGGCGCAGCTGCGGATTCATGGCGTCGTTCAAGCCTTCTCCGATCAGGTTGATGGACAGCACCGTCAGCAGGATCGCCACGCCGGGCCACACGCTCATCCACCATGCCTCGCGGATCATCGTGCGGGCGGCGCCGATCATGAAGCCCCAGCTCATCATGTTGCGATCGCCCAGGCCGAGGAAGGACAGCGCCGATTCGGTCAGGATGGCCGTGGCGACCATGAACGAGGCCGACACGATGATCGGCGACATCGCATTGGGCAGGATCTGCGTGGCGATGATGCGCAGCGGCTTCTGGCCGATCACCACCGCGGCCTGCACGAACTCGCGCTGCTTCAGCGACAGGAATTCGCTGCGCACCAGGCGCGCCACCGGCGGCCAGGACACCACCGAGATCGCGCCGACGATCGAATAGATCGACGGATTGAAGATGGCGACGATCACGACCGCCATCGCCAGCTGCGGAATGGTCTGGAAGAACTCGGTGAAGCGCATCAGCGCGTCGTCGATGCGGCCGCCGCAGTAGCCCGCCACCGCGCCGATCAGGATGCCGAACAGCAGCGCGACCGCGGTGGAGATCACGCCGACCAGCAGCGACACGCGCGCGCCGTACAGCATGCCGGCGGTGATGTCGCGGCCCAGCATGTCGGTGCCGAACGGATAGGCAGGATCGGCGAACGGCTGCATCAGCGGATCGGCCACCATCAGCCACGGCGATTCCTCGTACAGCACCGGCGCGAACAGCGCGAAGGCGATCACGGCGAGCAGCACCAGGGCGCCGATCACCGCGCCGTAGTTGCAGCAATAGCGTTGCAGGAAGGCTTTCATGCGGTGGCTCCCTTGCCGCCGACCGAGATGCGCGGGTCGATGAAGCGATACAGCACGTCGGTCAGCAGATTGAAGAAGACGACCAGCGCCGAGGTCACGAAGAAGATGCCCAGCAGCAGCTGGTAGTCGCGCTGCAGCAGCGCGTCGAACATCAGCCGGCCGATGCCGGGCCACGAGAACACGGTCTCGGTCAGCACCGCGCCGCCGGCCATCTGGCCGAGCTGGATGCCGGCAAAGGTGATCACCGGCAGCAGCGCGTTGCGCAGCACGTGCACGCGGATCACGCGGTTGGCGGGCACGCCCTTGGCACGCGCGGTCTTCACGTAGTCCATGCCCATCACCTCCAGCATCGAGGCGCGGGTCAGGCGCACGTAGACGGCCATGAAGAAGCAGCCCAGCGAGATCGTCGGCAGGATCATGTGCAGCGCCACGTCCTTGACGCGCGCCATGCCGGTGTAGCCGGCGCCGATGGTCTCCATGCCGAACGCCGGCAGCCAGCCCAGCACCACCGAGAACAGAATGATCGCCATCAGCGACAGCCAGAACAGCGGCGTCGCGTACAGCAGCAGCGCGCCGGACATCACCGCGCTGTCGATCCAGCGGCGGCGGTTCTCGTAGCGGGTGCGCGCGGCGATCACACCGAGCAGCACGCCCAGCACGATCGAGAAGACGAAGGCCCCGCTCATCAGCAGGAAGGTGGCCGGAAGCCGGTCGACGATCAGATCCAGCACCGGCAGATGGTTGCGGTAGGAGTAGCCCAGATCGAGCTGCGCCACGCCTTTCAGATAGATGCCCAACTGCGTCAGCAGCGGCTTGTCGAGGCCGAACTGCTCGCGCAGCTGGCCGACGAAGGCGGCGTCGCCGGCGCCGGCCTCGCCCGCCATCACGGTGGCGGGGTCGCCTGGCGCCAGACGGATCAGGAAGAAATTGATGATGACCACGCCGAGCACGACCACGATGGCCTTGCCAAGACGCGATATCAGGAAGGAAAGAAAATTCACGGCAGGCTCCACGACTTCGTGGTGGCGGTCACCCTCTCCCCTGCCCCTCTCCCGCCAGCGGGAGAGGGGAAAAGACGGGGACGGCGGCTTAGTTCTTCTCGATCGAGACGTTGTCGAACGACTCGTTCAGGCCGATCGCCGTGGTCACCAGGTTCTTCACGTTCTTGCGATAGAGCGTGGGGAACTCCAGCTCGAACAGGTTGGCGTTGGCGACGTCGTTGACCAGGATCCGCTGCACCTCGCTATAGAGCTTCTGGCGCTCGGCCGGATCCATGGTGGCGCCCGCCTTGGCCCACAGTTCGTCCGCCTTCGGGTTGTTGTAGCCCTGCACGTTGGCGAACGGCGTGCCCTTGACGATATTGCGCGCCACGTACAGCCGTTCGACGCCCAGCGCCGGATCGCCGTACTGGTAGGTGTAGGTCGTGGTCAGGTCGAAGTCCCAGTTGCTGACGCGCGCCGCCCAGGTGCCGGCATCGGCCGACTCGATGCTGACCTTGAAGCCGAGTTGCTCCAGCATCTGCTTGGTGTACTCGTCCAGCCGATCCCAGTTCGCGCCGTACGAGGTGGCCAGGATCTTGACCGGGTACTGGCCGACGTTGACGCCGGATTCCTTGATCAGCTCGCGCGCCTTCTTCAGGTTGAAGTCCATGTTCGGCATGTTCTTGTCGAAGAACAGCGTGGTCGACGCGAACGGGCTGACCGCCGGCTTGCCCATGCCGAAGAAGATGTTGTTGACGATCATCTTGCGGTTCAGCGCATGCATGACCGCCTGCCGCACCTTGACGTTGTCGAACGGCGGCTTGCGCTGGTTCATCAGCATGCTGGCCATCGGCGAGAACAGTTCCCAGCCCTTGGTGGTGTACTCGACGTTGGGCAGCGCGCGCAGGCGCTTGACGTCGACGTTGTCGACATCGCCGCCGCGCAGCACCTGCACGTCGCCCTTCTCGAACGCCACCGCGCGCGAGGCCGAATCCGGAATCACGTAGAAGACCAGCTCGTCCAGATACGGCTTGCCCTTCTTCCAGTAGTTGGCGTTCTTCGCCAGCTTGATGTACGCGCCCTTCTTCCACTCCTTGAATACGAAGGGGCCGGTGCCGACCGGCTTCTGGTTGGCCGGGTTGTTGCGGTAGTCGGTGCCCTCGTACAGATGCTTGGGCATCATCGGCATGGTGCCGGTCTCGAACATCGAGATGAACGGCGGGAACGGCTCCTTGAGCTTGATCTCGACGGTGGTGTCGTTGACCGCGCGGATCGACGCCATGTACTTGTTCAGCACCGCGCGCGTGCGCACATGGACCTCGCGCAGCAGCTTGTCGATCGAGAACACCACGTCGGCCGAGGTGAACGGCTTGCCGTCGTGCCACTTGACGCCGCTCTGCAGCTCGAAGGTGTAGGTCAGGCCGTCGGGCGAGATCTTCCACGACTTGGCGAGCTCCGGCTGCGGCTTCAGGTCCGGCGTGTAGGTCAGCAGGCCCTGATAGATCTTGCCCGCAATGTACTGCGTCGGCGCCTGCGAATTGAGGGCGCTGACCAGGATCGGCGGCTCGGGCTGCACGATGCCGGACAGCGTGCCGCCGGTGGTCTGGGCGGCGGCGTTGCCCGCCGGCAGGGCGAGCGGCAACAGGGTCAGGCCTGCCGCCGCGATCGCCAGCGAAGCCAGGCGCTGTTGAAAGCGCGTCGTAACTCGTTTCATCGGCTCGTTTCCTTGTCGTTGTGAACAGCGGGTACAGATGGCACTGCGGAGGCACTGCGGAAACACTACGGAAGCACTAAGGACGGCTTGCTGCGGGCGCTGCGTTCTTGCGGTCGATCGGCTCGACGCCGCACCAGTCGTGCATGAACTGCGCGAGCGTCGTCGCTACACGCACCATGCTGTCGAGCGACACCGACTCGTCGATGCCGTGAATATTGCGGGCCACCGGTCCGTAGCACGTCACCGGGGTATCGAGCATCAGGCGGAAATGGCGCGCATCGGTAGTGGCGGTGGTCGCCTCGCGCTTGACCGGCTCGCCATGCACCTTGCGATGGGCCTCGGCCAGCGCCTGCATGCTCGGCACGTCCAGATCGAACTCGCAGCCCGGCGCATGGAAGCCCTCGTAGCGGATGGCGAGTTCGAGATTGCTGGCCAGCCGCGCGACGGTGGCGCGGATGCGCGCCTCGACGATGGCCTTGGTCTCGTCGATGTCCATATGCGGATAGAAGCCGATGCGCACGCCCAGCGTGCAGGTGCACGGCACCGACGAATTCCATTCGCCGCCGTGGATCTGTCCGAGGTTGAAGTTGATCGGATGCGCGTGGTCGCGATACACCGGCGGGCGGTTCTCCGGCCGGTTCCATTCGGCCTCGAGCTCGCGCAGGTCTTCCATCACGGCAACACCGGCCTCGACCGGATTGACGCCCGACGTCATATAGGCCGCGTGGGCCGGCTTTCCCGTCAGTTCGATGAACATCCAGTAGACGCCGACCTGCGCGCTCATCAGCCCCTCGCCCAGCGGCTCGGGAATGATCACGGTATCGAAGGCCGCCAGCTTGCCGGCGCCGACCGCGCTGCGCAGCGCGGCCACGGTGGCCAGCGCGCCGTTGCCGGTGTTCTCTTCCTCGAGCACCGCGTTGAAGCCGACCGCGCCGGCCGGCTGCACGCCCAACGCTCGCAACGCCTTGAACGCGGCCAGCGCGCAGACCATGCCGGCCTTCATATCGCCGGAGCCGCGTCCATAGAGCCAGCCGTCCTCGACCACCGGCGTGTACGGCGGATTGCGCCACATCGATTCGGGGCCGGTCGGTACCACGTCGAGATGCCCGTTGAACAGCACCGAGCGTCCGCCCTTCGATGCGGGCCGATGCGTGGCCAGCAGGTTGTAGCGGCCACCGTCCGGGCAGCACGGCGGCGAGAACAGCGGCAGATGCCTGATCGCGTCGGCGCGCAGCTCGATCCGTTCCGATGCGAGTCCCAGTTCGCGCAAGGCCCCCTCGATGAAGTCGGCCGCGGGTTGCTCCTGTCCCGAAGGGCTTGCCGCCGCAACGAAACCGGACAGCGTCTCGACCATATAGGGCAACAGCGAACGCACGGCACCGGCGATGTCGGTGGTGCTGAGTTGGCTTGCCGAATCTTGCATGAGGGCTCCTTTGGAACGCCGGGCTGCGGGCGCCCGATGAGAAAACTGCTTGCACCGGCACGCGATGGGTGGGAAATTAGCGCACAGTTGGCACCATAGATAGGTCCATATTTGCCGTTTTTGCTGGAGCCATTTTGAAAGCGTCCATTCTTTCCGAGCTGTTGCTGCAACGGCTGGAACGGCCGACCGACGGCCTCGCCGACAAGGCCGGTACGCATATGAACCGGCAGGTCTATCAGATCATTCGTCAGGAAATCCTTGCAGGGACTATCCCCGCTGGCTGCAAGCTGCCGGCGTCGCGGATGCTGGCCAAGGAAGTGGGGGTGTCGCGCAACACCGTGCTCTATGCCTACGAGCAGCTGCTGGCCGAGGGCTATGTCACGGCATCGACGGGAAGTGGCACCTTTGTGTCGCACACCTTTCCCGACCATAGTGCGTTGAACAAGGTTGGAGGCGCCAATGGCACCATCACCGTGCCTGCAGCGCAGCAAAACCCGAACCGCTTTGCGCTTTCGCGGCGCGGCCAGCATCTGGTGTCGCATGCCGGTGCGTCCGATCGCCAATGGGGTGCATTCATGGCCGGCGTGCCCGACGTCTCGCTGTTCCCGCGCGCGGTCTGGACCCGCCTGCTGAACAAACATTGGCGCGAACCGCGCCCCGAGTTGCTGACGTACGCGCACAACGGCGGCCATATGCCGCTGCGCCGCGTCCTGGCCGAGCATCTCCGCCTGGCGCGCGGCGTACGGTGCGATCCCGAACAGATCATCATGACGACCGGCATCCATCAGGCCATCGACCTGATCGCCCGCCTGCTGGCGGACCCCGGCGACAAGGCGTGGATGGAGGATCCGGGCTACTGGGGCACGCGCAGCCTGTTGGCCAACTCGGGCGTGGAGCCGATCCCGGTGCCGGTCGACGGCGAGGGCATCGCGCCCGATGCGGCCACGCTGCAGAACCCGCCGCGCTTCATCTTCGCCACGCCGTCGCACCAGTACCCGCTCGGCACCGTGATGAGCCTGTCGCGCCGGCGCATGCTGCTCGAGTACGCGCGCCAGCGCGGCGTCTGGATCGTCGAGGACGACTACGACAGCGAATTCCGCTTCGAGGGCCGCCCGCTCGCCTCGCTGCAAGGGCTCGACGAGCACGATCGCGTGATCTACATGGGCACC
Organism: Cupriavidus gilardii; assembly: GCF_017598945.1. Taxonomy (GTDB): domain Bacteria; phylum Pseudomonadota; class Gammaproteobacteria; order Burkholderiales; family Burkholderiaceae; genus Cupriavidus; species Cupriavidus gilardii_E. Next base: position 162,384 of record NZ_JAGFTW010000046.1, on the reverse strand, counting down.
TTCTCCAAGACCCTGTTTCCCGGCATCCGCATGGGCTTCATGGTGTTGCCCAAACCGCTGGCCCCGCATTTCGCGACCGGGTTGTCGGAGCTGTTCCGCGAGGGACAGCTGATCCAGCAGGCGGTGCTGGCCGACTTCATCGAGGAAGGCCACTACGCCACTCATATCCGGCGCGTGCGGCTGCGTTATGCGCAGCGGCAGAGCCTGCTGCGCGAGGCGATCGCCGAGCGTTTCGGCGCGGACTGGCCCACCTCCACGCACGAGGCGGGGCTGCATCTGGTCATGCATCTGCCGCCGGGCGCCGACGACCTCGGCATCAGCATGGCGGCACGCACGCAGGGCCTGAGCGCGCGGCCGCTGTCGCGCTACTACAGCGACGAGACGCAAGCGCGCCAGGGCCTGCTGATGGGTTATGCCTGCGTGCCCGAGGAAGAGATCGGGCCGGCGTTCCGCAAGCTGGCCGAGGTCATCGAACCGGCGATGGAGCATCTGGCCCGCACGCAGGCGCCGCGACGCGAGTCGACGGTGAAGATCAATCGCGAGGCGTGGAGCGGCGCGTGATCGCGCTGCCGAATGCTTGCGCCCTGCTTGTACCCTTCTTTTCTATCCACCCGATCCATTACGAGACCCTTGATGGCGAGCCCAATGACGCAAACCCAATCCGCGGCCGCGAGCCGCGACGCCCCGCTGTCCGAACTGGCCGCGGTGCTCGACCCCGCCGGCCTGCAAACCGGTGACGCCATCGAGACGCGCTTTCGCAAGGACTGGTACGCCCCGCTCGATCCGAATCCGCCGATCGCAGTGGCGAGGCCGCGCAATACCGCCGAGGTGTCCGCCGTGCTGGCGATCTGCCATCGCCATCGCCAGCCGGTGGTGCCGCAGGGCGGATTGACCGGACTGGCCGGCGCCGCGACGCCCGCGGGGGGCGAACTGGTGCTGTCGCTGGAACGGATGCGCGGTGTCGAGGAGATCGATGAACAGGCCGGCACCATGACCGTGATGGCGGGCACCACGCTGCAGGCCGCACAGGAAGCCGCGCGGGCAGCGGACTGGCTGCTGCCGGTGGACCTGGGCGCGCGCGGCAGCTGCCAGATCGGCGGCAATATCGCCACCAATGCCGGCGGCAATCGCGTGATCCGCTACGGCATGATGCGCGATCAGGTGCTGGGCCTCGAGGCGGTGCTGGCGGACGGCACCGTGCTGACGTCGCTGAACAAGATGCTGAAGAACAATGCGGGCTACGACCTGCGCCAGCTGTTCATCGGCAGCGAAGGCACGCTCGGCGTGATCACGCGCGCGGTGCTCAAGCTCGCGCCGCTGCCCGCCAGCACGCAGACCGCGTTGTGCGCGCTATCGCGCTACGAAGACGTGGTGCAGTTGCTCCGCCATGCGCAGCGCAAGCTGGCCGGCAGGTTGTCGGCGTTCGAGGTGATGTGGGCCGACTTCTACGAACTGGTCACCACACGCGTGTCCGGCGTGCGTGCGCCGCTGCCCGCGGGTCATCCCTTCTACGTGCTGCTGGATCTGCAGGGCGACGACGCGGGACAGGACGCGCCCGCCTTCGAGGCGATGCTGGAAACTGCCATGGATGCGGGCCTGATCCAGGACGCCGCGGTCGCGGCCAGCGACAAGGAAGCGCAGAGCTTCTGGCAGCTGCGCGACGCCGTGGCCGAGTTTCCGGTGATGTGGGCGCCCAACGCCGCCTTCGACGTCAGTCTGCCGATCGGCAAGATCGGCGAGTTTGCGCAGGCCCTGCGCCGCGCCGTGCTGGACCGATGGGCGGATGCCGAGCTGGTGAATTTCGGGCATGTCGGCGACAGCAATCTGCATGTCAGCGTCTATCTGCCCAATGTCGCGCTGGCCGACTTCCCCGAGCACGAGATCAGCGAGGTGGTCTATCGCGTCGTGCAGGACTTTGGCGGCAGCATCTCGGCCGAGCACGGCATCGGCACGCACAAGAAGCCGTTTCTGGGTTGCTCGCGCACGCCGGAGGAGCTGGCGGTCATGCGCCTGCTGAAGCGGACGCTCGATCCGCACCATATCCTGTGCCCGGGCCGGGTGGTGGATCTGGATTGAACGGCCGAGGGCGCGCCCCATGCAATGCCATGGCGCGCCCCGATGTTTCGACCGCTATTCGACGCTCGCCGCGGCCTTGACCGGGCTGCCGCGCAGCGTCGCCTCGCGCAGCCGCACGACGAGCAGCGGCGCCAGCAGCGATACCGCCGCGCTCGCCAGGAACAGCGCGCGGAAAGCGCGTTCGGCGGTCTGGCGCACCACCGCCGCCTCGGCGCCCTCGCCGAGCGACAGCACCTCGCGGAACAGATGCATCAGCACGTCCTCGCCGCCGGGCAGCGGACTGACCGCCATGCCGCTATGGCGCAGCAGCGCGATCAGCACGGTGGTCAGCACCGCAACGCCGACCGCGCCGCCCAGCATCCGCGAGAACGCCGTCAGCGCGGTGGCAACGCCGACCTGCTGCGGCGGCACCGCGTTCTGCGTCGCCACCAGCGCGCTCGGCAGCTGCAGGCCGATGGCCAGACCCAGCGCGACCATCACGACCGCGGTCAGGACCACCGCGCGCGGATCGACGAAGGCCAGCGCTGCGATCACCAGCGGCGCGGCCGCGGCGCCGATCAGCTGCAAGGGCTTGTAGCGGCCGCTCCAGGTCATCAGCCGGCCCGCGATAAAGGCACCGAACGGAATCGCCAGCGTCAGCGGCACCAGGCGCAGCGCCGCGCTGTCGGCCTGCGCGCCGCCCACCACCTGAAAGCGCAGCGGCAACAGCACCGACATCGCGATCAACTGGAAAAAGCACAGGAACAGCGTGATGCAGCAGATCGCCACCGTCGGCACGCGCAGCATCGCCAACGGAATCACCGGATCGGCCGCGCGACGCTCCTGCCAGAAGAACAGCAGCAATGCCACCGCGCCGGCCGCCAGCAAGCCGAGCGAGTCGGCGCGCCAGACATCGTGCCCCTGACCCAGGCGCGTCAGGAACACCAGCACGCCGGTCAGGCCGCCGCCAAACAGCAACGCACCGAGATAGTCGATCGGATGCTTGCGGCCGCCGCCGGCCGGCAGATGACGCAGCGCCCGGCGCACGGTCACCAGCGCCAACAGCGCCAGCGGCAGATTGATCCAGAAAATCCAGCGCCATGACAGGTAGTGCGCCAGATAACCGCCGATCACCGGTCCCGCCATGCTGGCCACCGCCCACACGCCGCTGACATAACCCTGATAGCGGCCGCGTTCGCGCAGCGGCACCACGTCGGCAATGGCGGCCTGCGACACCGAGATCAGACCGCCGCCGCCCAGCCCCTGCAGGATGCGCGCGACGATCAGCTGCGGCATCGTCTGCGCCAGCGCGCAGGCAATCGACGCCAGCAGGAACAGCACGATCGCGAACGACAGCACCGAGCGCCGGCCGAGCACGTCGGACAGCTTGCCGTAGATCGGCGTGGCCACGGTCGAGGCAATCAGATAGGCCGACACGACCCAGGCCATCACGTCGAATCCGTTCAGCCGCAAGGCGATCTCGGGCAAGACCACGGCCACGATGGACTGTTCGAGCGCCCCGAGCAGGATCGCCAGCATCAGGCCGAAGATGACCTGCATCACGGGCACCGGGGGCGTCCCGGTCGGCTCGCCGGGTTGGATGGGCTCAGGCGGAAGCGGTGACGCGGCGGGCGACGCCGGCGAACCGGCGGCAGCCGCAACGGAAGCAGCCGCGCCGGCAAGGCGCTGGCCAGAAAAAAGGGGAGCGGTCATCGGGCGGGCAACGAGAAACAAGACAGCCGGTGCACGACCACGCTGGCCGGACCGGCTTTTCTAATGAAGGACAGACGGCTATTGTAGGCGGTTGCTTAAAAGTGTGCCTTTCGGCGCGCTTTTACCCGCCCTTGCGGCCCTTGGTGCTGTCCCGCGAAGTTTCACGGTCTTGCCCATAGGCCGCCCCGCGTTGCCATCAGCGCGCGTGCCATCTGGCGCAAGTTTTTCCAGACCTCACGGGGCTTTCGATCGTGGCGCGAGGCCACTTCCGCCACCATCTTTGTCACCAGCTGCAGCGGCGCCTCGTCGAGGATTTGTGCGACCTGGGGCTGCAGTTCGTCGGGGACCTGGCCGGTGATCAAGGCATGCTCCAATGCCATTGGCGTCAGCTCGCCCGAATAACTGGTGTTTGCGCCTTTCGCGGCCATCCATACCGCGCGAGCGGGCCGACCGCGCTTCTGTTCTGGATCCGTGAGTTCCAACGACAGGCCGATGATTTCCACGAGAGGGCCGAGCGTGCCCAGGGTGACGTTGACGTGGCCGTGCTCGATGCCGTTCAACGTCTGTCGCGACAGTCCCGCCATATCGGCCAATTGCTGCTGGGTAAGACCCAGCTCTATCCGCTTGCGACGAATGGCATGGCCGAATAAAGCGACATTCATTTGGCGCCCTCCAATTGTGTCAAGTATAGACGACAAACTTGGGCGCCAAATTCTTGCGTCCGTCGCGCCGGCGGAGGGTCGCGCACCGCTGGGGCGCCTGCCTCGCGCCCCAACTCGTTTTAGAAGCTCTGCCAGTCATCCCCGCCGGCGCCCGGCGCTGCCGCGGTGGCCAGCGCGGCGGGCCGCACCGGCGCGCTACGAGACTTCGCGACGCTCGCGGCAACATGATCGGCACGAGAACCCGTAGCGGCGACCTTGCCAGTCGCGGCCGTCGCGCGCGGCGAGGCTGGGGCAGCCCGCTGCGCAGCCTTGGCCGTCAGCGCTGGCACGGCAAGCACCGGTTCCCGGGCCGATTCGGTGGCGCGCGGCAACGCGGCTGGCGAAGCCTCGACGCGGAACTTCGCCGCGTCCTGCACCAGCCCGGCGGCCTGCTGTTGCAGGCTTTCGGCGGCCGCGGCAGCCTGCTCGACCAGTGCCGCGTTCTGCTGCGTCACGCTTTCCATCTGCGCGATCGCGCGGTTCACCTGCTCGATGCCGGTCGACTGCTCGGCGCTGGCGGCGGAGATCTCGCCCATGATGTCCGTCACGCGGCGGACCGCTTCCACGATGCCGTCCATGGTGCCGCCGGCCTGTTCGACCTGGCGGGCGCCGACTTCCACCTGCTCGACCGAGCGGTTGATCAGCTCGCCGATCTCCTTGGCCGCCGCCGCGCTGCGTTGGGCGAGGCTGCGCACCTCGGCCGCCACCACGCTGAAGCCGCGTCCCTGCTCGCCGGCGCGCGCAGCTTCGACCGCGGCGTTCAGCGCCAGGATATTGGTCTGGAAGGCGATGCCCTCGATCACACCGATGATTTCGGCAACCTTGGACGACGACTGCGAAATGCCCTGCATCGTCTCCACCACGCTGCGCACGGTACGTCCGCCCTCGGCCGCCACGGCCGAGGCATTGACCGCGAGCTGGTTGGCCTGGCGGGCGTTGTCGGCGTTCTGGCGCACGGTCGAGGTCAGCTGCTCCATCGAGGCGGCGGTCTGCTCCAGCGAGGCAGCCTGTTCCTCGGTACGTTGCGACAGATCGGTGTTGCCCTTGGCAATCTCGCGCGTGGCGCCGTCGATCGCCCCCGAAGCGCTCTGAATGCCGCGCACCAGTACGGACAGTTCCGCGAAGGCGCGCTGCATCGCCTTCAGCATCCGGCCCATCTCGTCATTGCCGTTGGCGCGGATCGCAAAGGCCAGGTCGCCCTGTGCCAGCGCCTCCGCCGCCGCCAACGCCTGCCGCGCCGGCCCGGTGATCGAGCGCGTGATCGCCACGGCGAGTCCGACCGCCAGCAGGGCCGACACCGCGCCCAGCGCGAGCAGCAGATTGCGCGTGAACAGATAGTCGGCCTGGGCCTGCTGCACCGCCTCGACGGCCATCTTGCGGCCCGAGGCGATCAGCGTGTCCAGGCGCTCGAAATACGCCGCCTGCGCGGCCGGCAGCGTGACGATCAGCCCGGCACGCGCGGCGACGAACTCGCCCGCCTGCAGCTGCGTCAGCAATTGGTCGAGCTGGGTGTTATAGGCGGCGCGATGCTTGCCCAGTTCGTCGAAGACCTGTTTGAGCGCGGCATTGTCGGAGGCAGCGATCAGCTTCGACAGGTCGTCGAGCGTGGCGCTCATCTGCTTGCGGCGCTCGTTGACGCGGCCGACGTTCTGCTGGACCACGGCCGGATCCTCGGTCAACACCGCGTCCCGGACCATGATGCCGATGGCCTGCGCCCCCTCCTTGACGCCGTCCAGCTCCATCACCTTGAGCAGGCGCTGCTCGACGGTCGCCCGCATCGACGCGTTCATATCGCCAAGCGCGAGCAGGCCGAAGCCTGCCACCACGGCCAGCAGCGCAACCATCGCGGCAAAGGCCCCCGCCAGGCGCGCGCCAATGCCGAAATGCTTCCATCCTCCCATACCGCCCCCTTTCCTCTCGTAGTCGACGCCCGCGCGCATGCGCGGCGGTGCATCGCTAACGGCAGAAAGGGATGCTTTCTTGATGGGAGCGGATGGGCTGGGTGCCGGGTGTCGGCCGGAAATGTCCAGGGGACGAGATGGCAGGCATTGGTGCCACGCCCAAACGGAAAACAAGGGGCAAAAAACCCGTCAACTCCACCGATCGCCACGGCCGGGACAGGTGTTCAATTGACGCCGAGCATCCGGTATTCCGCCTGAGGCGGCGAGACGTCCGGCATTGCACAGGACGCGGGCACAAAAAAAGAAGCCCACGCGCGGGGTGCTCGTAGGCTTTCCAGGACTGCTAGAGCCGATTGGCTCGTGGCCGACTATAGCGGTGCTTAGATGAGGTGTAAATACAGTTTCCATCAGGGTAAATGCCGATAGTGACGCCTACTTTGTTTTATGAATAAAACAAGACAGGGACGTTGCAATACGCGACAAGATGTGCCGAGGTGAGTACGTACTCGGATGGAAACTGGCGTTTCATGTGGCGCAGGCCATCGCCGGCGCATCGGAAGCCACTTTACGCTTTGAACCGCTAGGTATATCGGCATTTGTACGCAAGCGCTTAATTAGAGGTTTACTTCTAGGCACTTGCCGAGGCTCCTTCGAACCCCGAGTTGTAAAAATTTGTTACTCTCCGGGCCGAAGTATTCCCCTTCTCTCCTGGCAGCACCGCCAGTCCGACCGTCGAGGCACAACATCCGCGAACCACAAGCGCCACGGCCGCAAGGACACGCGATGACTTCCCCCGCGCCGGTACCGAGAGCGAATGTTTCATCCCTCGCCATGATCAGGCTCTCGCCAACACGGATACCGTCACGCCGCATCCGCGCTGGTTCGTGCTCGATCCCCGTACCGTTGCCTGCCGACAGAACCCAATCGGGCTCGACCGGAGAAGTCGTGAAGTATCAGGAAATCAGAAGCATTCGCCCGGGCCGTCAGCTGCAGGACCGACAACTGGCGTTTCACCGCGCCAGCCGCCATCCGGTGGTCCTCCATCTGACCAGCGGCGTGCGCCTGCACGGGATCGTGGTCGGCGCGGACGCTTATATGGTGTTGCTCGGCGTGGCCCCGGGCGACCCGGCGCCCCAGATCGTCTACAAGCATGCGATCGCCGCGATCACCCCGGACAGTGCCGACGGACAACCGATCGAATTGCCCCGCGACGAGGTGCCGCCCGAGTTTGTCCGCCTCTTTACCCCCCGCACCCGGACCCGGCGGCGCGCCTGAGCCCCGCCGGCAGCCCCCACAAGCCTGCCCGCAGCCTTGCAATGACAGCTTTCCGCACCGCCGCCTGAAGATCACTCTAAACCTTTCGGCAGCCCGGTCGATAACCTTGGCAACGGAGGCACTTCACGCCCTGCAGTGCAGGCAGCCAACGTTACGGCACCCGCCGGAATGCGTAAAACATTGCAAATAGGAGTCGTACCATGGCGCAAGTCATTAATACCAACTCGTTGTCTCTGATGACTCAGAACAACCTGAACACGTCGCAATCGGCGCTGAACACCGCGATCCAGCGCCTGTCCTCGGGCCTGCGTATCAACAGCGCCAAGGACGACGCGGCTGGTCAAGCGATTGCCAACCGCTTCACCGCCAACATCCGCGGCCTGACGCAAGCTCAGCGCAATGCCAACGACGGCATCTCGCTGGCGCAGACGACCGAAGGCGCGCTGACGGAAGTCAACAACAACCTGCAGCGTATCCGTGAACTGTCGGTGCAAGCCGCCACGGGTTCGAACTCGAGCTCCGACCTGCAGTCGATCCAGGACGAAATCAAGCAGCGTCTGGAAGAAATCAACCGTGTCTCGGAACAGACCCAGTTCAACGGCGTCAAGGTTCTGGCCAAGGACACCAAGATGAACATCCAGGTCGGCGCGAACGACGGCGAAATCATCGCCATCGACCTGAAGGAAATCACCGCCAAGACCCTGGGTCTGGACGGCTTCAACGTGTCGGGCCCGAAGGGCACGCCGGCCGCTCTGGTCGCCGCCGACTACCAAGCCGCCTACGGCGCCACGACGCAAGTCACCGGTACCGCTGTGAGCGAAGCCAACGCTGGCGACCTGGCCTCGCGCCTGGGCGTCGCTGCCGGCAGCGTGGCCCTGGCCGCCACGGCCGAGAAGGACGACAACGGCAACTGGTTCGCCACCGTGACGATCACGGCCGCCGACGCGACCGAAGTCAGCACGCTGAAGGCCAAGGGCTTCGAAGTCGAAGCGACCGTGGCGAAGGAGTTCTACATCGCTCTGGACCCGCAATCGGCTGACCTGTCGACCCCGACCTCGGCTGCTTTCGCGATCGACACCGCCAACATCCAACTGGCCAGCATCACCTCGGGCGCGAGCTCGAACCCGCTGGCCAAGCTGGACGCAGCCCTGGCGGACGTCGACACGCTGCGCAGCTCGCTGGGTGCGGTGCAAAACCGTTTCGACTCGGTGATCTCGAATCTGGGCACCACGGTGACCAACCTGTCGGCTTCGCGTTCGCGCATCCAGGACGCTGACTACGCAACGGAAGTGTCGAACATGACCCGCGCGCAGATCCTGCAGCAAGCTGGCACCTCGGTGCTGGCGCAAGCCAACCAGACCACGCAAAACGTGCTGTCGCTGCTGCGTTAATTCGCAACGGCGCGGAAGCCCGGGCCGCAAGGCCCGGTTTTCCGCTGGGAATGCTTCGCAGGCAGTTCGCTGCCTGCAAAGCGTTTCTTGGGACGCGTTGACGTAGACAAGCTGAACAACAAAGGCAAAAGACTATGGCTACCATCTCCAACATCGGTGTCGGCTCCGGACTCGAACTCGGCTCGCTGCTCGAGAAACTCGAGGCCGCGGAAAAGACGCCGCTGAAGCTGCTCGAAACCCAGGCGTCCAGCTACCAAGCCAAGCTTTCCGCCTACGGCACGCTCAGCAGCGTGCTGTCCGCCTACCAGAGCGCCGCCAAGAAGCTGGCCGATGCCGCCACCTTCGGCGCCGCCAAGGCGGTGGCCGGTTCCACCGACATCATGACCGCCGCGGCAGGCTCCAACGCCGTGCCGGGCACCTACTCGGTCAACGTCACCAGCCTCGCACAGGCGCAATCGCTGGTCGGCACCAACGTCGCCAGCCAGACCACCGCGATCGGCACCGGCAAGATCACTTTCGAGTTCGGCGAGCGCCAGGGCTACAACGAAGGCACCGGCGGCTACACCGATCCGCTGGGCTTCACCGCCGATGCCGCGCGCACCAAGACGGTGGAGATCAAGCCGGGCCAGAACACGCTGCAGGGCATCCGCGACGCGATCAATCAGGCCAACGTCGGCGTGACCGCCAGCATCGTCAATGACGGCAGCGGCACGCCCTATCGCCTGGTGCTGACGTCGAACACGACTGGCGAAAAGTCCAGCATGCGGATTACCGCGGACAGCCCCGAACTGAGCAATCTGGTCGGCTTCGATCCGACCCAGGCGGCGCAACCGAGCGGCATGCAGGAGACGGTGCGCGCCACCAACGCCAAGCTGGAGATCAACGGCATCGACGTGGTCAGCCAGAGCAATACCGTTGCCGATGCGGCTCAGGGCGTCACGCTGACGCTGAACAAGACCGGCACCACCAGCCTGACCGTGACGCGCGACACCGACGCGATCAAGGCCGCGATCCAGGGCTTCGTCACCGCGTACAACAACATCCAGAACACGGCCAAGTCGCTGACCGCGTTCGACACGACCACCGGCAGCAGCGCCGCACTGAACGGCGACAGCACGCTGCGCTCGATCCAGACCAATCTGCGCAGCATGCTCAACGTGCCGCAGCCCGACGGCAAGGGCGGCACGATCACGCTGTCGGAAATCGGCGTCTCGTTCACCAAGGACGGCACGCTGCAGGTCGACGACAAGAAGCTGACCAAGGCGATCGGCGAGAACCTCGGCGGCGTGACCTCGATGTTCTCGCACACCACCGGCACCGGCGGCTACGGCAAGCAGATCACCGATGCCATCGACGACCTGAACGAAACCAACGGGGCGATCAAGATCGCTACCGATGGCCTGACCGAGAGCCTGAAGGACCTGGAAGACCGCTACGCGCAGGTCGAGGACCGCGTCAACACGACCATCGAACGCTACCGCGCGCAGTTCACCCAGCTGGACCTGCTGGTCAGCAAGCTCAATCAGACCCGCAGCTACCTGACCGAGCAATTCGCCGCGCTGGCCAACCAGACCAAGAAGTAACCAACGGCAAGGATCGCCATCATGTATGCGCGCCAAGCAATCAACGCTTATGCCCGGGTCGGCGTGCAGACCGGGGCGATGAGCGCCAGCCCGCACAAGCTGATCGCCATGCTGTACGACGGCGCGCGCTCGGCCATCGCACGGGCCAAGTTCCATCTCGATGCGGGCGACGTGCAGGCGCGCGGCCAGGCCATCTCGAAGGCGATCGACATCGTCGACAACGGCCTGCGCGCGGTGCTGGACCACGACACCGGCGGCGAGATCGCCGCCAACCTCGAAGCGCTGTACGACTACATGACCCGCCGCCTGCTGCTGGCCAATGTGCGCAGCGACGTCACGCTGCTCAACGAGGTCGACGCGCTGCTGGAAAACCTCGCCACCGCATGGGCGCAGATCGGCGAACCGGAAGCGGGCGACCATGCCGTGCAATCGGCGGCTCCGGCCCAGTCGGAAGCCGTTGCCGTAGCGCAGGAGAACTGATCATGCACGCCGTGTCTCCCACCGTGCTGAACTACGAGGAACTGCTGGTTCTGTCCGAGCAGATGCTCGAAGCCGCCGAGGCGGAAAACTGGACCGCGTTCAACGATGTGCAGACGGTCTACCTGGCCGTGGTGGACCGCCTGCGCGAGCTCGAGCACAACGTTCCGGTCTCGGCCGAAGAACGGATGCGCCGCCACGCGCTGCTCGACCGGATTCTGGCCTACGACGCCCGCATCCGCGACCTGATGCTGCCGCACCTGGCGCGCCTGGGCCAATTGCTGGGCGATTCGCGCCGCCGCCAGAACCTTTCGCACGCCTATCGCACGCTTGCCTGAGCCCATGCCGGGTCCCGCTGGCCGTCGCCGGCGAGCCGGTGACCCAGCGGACCATCCGGAACCCTCCCCATGACCGCGATCCATTTGCCGCCCGGTTCGCCGTCAGGGCAAAGCCTCGATGCCAACACGCTGCGCGCGCAGGTCTCGGCCAACAAGCTCGCCGCGCTGATTCCGACGACCAGTCCCGGCGGCGCCACGGTCCGGCAGTCCGACGGGACCTCCACCGGCGCGGTCGAACTGCCGGTGCGAACCGGTCCACAGAGCCAGGCTCCCGGCACCACGCCGGTCGGTTCCACTCGCGAAACCCTCAGCTTTGCCGCCCGCACCATCCTTACCTTGCTGGCCCAGGGCTCGGCAGCGCCGCTGCGCAGCGCCGGTCCGCTGTTGGCGGTACCGCCCACGCGCCTGCCCGAGGGAACCGCGCACGTGCGGCAGGCGCTGATGCACCTGGTGCAGGACAGCGGGTTGTTCTACGAATCGCATCTGGCGCAATGGATTGCCGGCGCACGGGGGTTGGCAAGTCTCGCCCGCGAGCCGCAGGCCGGAATCGGCCGGAATCCCTATCTCGGCGCCGGCGGCGCAGCGCATGGCAGTGCCGCTTCGGGTCAGGCACCCGCGACCGGGGCCTACGGACCGCAACCGGGCGCTCCGATGCGTCCTTCGGCCACCGCCCCCCTTCCGAACCTGCCCTCCGCATCGCCGTCCGACGCCCAGGCCCTGAGCAACGCGATCCAGGCCCTCGCCGCGGCCGAGCCCTCGCAAGCGGTGCTCGACGCCGCGTTGAATGCGGCCCGCTCCGCGGCCGGCACGGGCCCGGATGGTGCCGCCGAAGAACCCGCCGCGACGCCGGGCGACACCGGCGCCCGCACCGGCGACGCACCGCGCGGCGGCGAAACATCGCGCGCGCTGCAGGCAGCTGCGCAGGCTTACCAGGCCGCCGCCAACGACGCCGCGCGCCAGGCTGGCTCGCAGACGCCGAGCGCGGGCAGCGACGACGCACCGGCGCGGCCCGACGCGACGGCCAATATGGCGAAGACCGAAGCCGCGCCCGCCATCCATCCGAATACGGAAGGCATCGTGCGCCAGCAACTCGAACTGCTGGCCACCCAGCAGTTTCGCTGGGCCGGCGAAGCGTGGCCCGGTACGCCGATGCAATGGGATATCGCCGAACGCCAGCAGGAACATGGGTCCTCCGGCGAGCACGGCGACAGCGCGGACGAACGCACGTGGTCCAGTCGCCTGGTGCTGGAGTTGCCGCAATTGGGAACGGTGGAAGCCCGTCTGACCCTGACGCCTACGGGTCTGGAAACCCGCCTGGCCGTGCAGGAAGACCGCATCGCAAGGATGCTGGACGACGCGCAGGATCGCCTGCGCAATAACTTGGGCGCCCGCGGCATCGACCTGCTGCACTTCTCGATCCGGCGCGACACCGACGCGGAGGGCGCAGCATGAGCCAGCAGGACTCGCCCCGCGGCGCCGCCGTCGCACTGTCCTACCAGAAAAACGACGCGGCCCCCCGCGTGGTCGCCAAGGGCTACGGCCTGATCGCCGACTCGATCATCGCGCAGGCGCGCGAGGCCGGCGTCTATGTCCACGACTCGCCGACGCTGGTCAACCTGCTGATGCAGGTCGACCTGGACAGCCAGATTCCGCCGCAGCTCTATACGGCGGTGGCCGAACTGCTAGCGTGGCTGCATCGGCTGGAGGCGGATACGGGGATCGTGCGGATCGAGTAGCGACCGCCGAAGGCCAGATTCGGAATGCAAAAAGGCGACCGCAAGGGTCGCCTTCGCGGATAAGCGCGACGCTTACACCGCCATATTCATCACTTCCTGATACGCCATCGCCAGCCGGTTGCGCACCTGCACGCCCGTCTGGAACGAAATGCTGGCCTTCTGCATTTCAATCATCACGTCGTTCAGCGCAACGCCCGGCTTGCCGAGCTCGAACGCCTCGGCCAGGCCGTAGGCGCGTTCCTGGGCGCCGCTGATCTTTTGCAGCGAGCGCTGCAGTTCGCCGGCGAAGCCGGAAGCGGCGGCCGGAGCGGCCTGGGAAGTCGTGCCCGACGCGCTCTGCGCCAGGCCGCGCAGCTGCTGCAGCATGCCTTCGATGGAAGCAATCGAACTCATCGGTCTGTCTTTTCCGTGATTGGCGAGGTGCCGAAACGAGGTCGGCTCCCCTGAATTGGTCGAACGTTGGGTCGGCCGGGCGGGCATGCGCGCGCAATACGGGCGCCCTTTCCCATCCAGCAGCCGAAGCGTACCCGCCGCGTCCCGCCCGGAATAGGGGGAAATCGGACCGAAAAGCCTCCCTATTCCCCGGATTGTCTGTGCGCCCGGTGACCGATCATCGCTACCGTGCCGGGTCTGGCGGGCTGTCGCCTTGCCGCTCCCCATCCGCATCCCTGGTTTGCTGCCAGCGAATGCATTAACGACACCGGCGCCCCTTTGTTTAACTATCGCGGAGAGTACGCGTGTTTTGTCTGCTGCGTGATCTGAGCCATGCCGACACCGGCCACCGCCAGGGCGGCGCACTGCGCCCCCGGCAAGGTTCGCCCCTGCCCGGCCGGCTCGGCGGGTCGGCCAACACGGAGGCCCGCGCATGAATGCCGCAGCCGTGCTGGGCAACCGCTCGGAATTGATCGAGCGCTTCAAGGGCAATCCGCGCCTGCCGCTGATGCTCGGCGGCGCCGCGCTGGCCGCCGCGATCGCCGTCGGCGTGCTGTGGTCGCGCAGCCCCGACTACAAGGTCCTGTACAGCAACCTGTCCGAACGCGACGGCGGCGCGGTGATCGCGTCGCTGCAGCAGATGAACGTGCCGTACAAGTTCGCCGAGGGCGGCGGTGCGGTGATGGTGCCGGCCGACAAGGTCCATGAGATGCGGCTGCGGCTGGCGTCGCAAGGCCTGCCCAAGAGCGGCAATGCCGGCATGGAGCTGATGGACAACCAGAAGTTCGGCATCAGCCAGTTCGCCGAACAGGTCAACTACCAGCGCGGGCTCGAAGGCGAGCTCGCGCGCTCGATCGAATCGATCGCCGCGGTGCAATCGGCCCGCGTGCATCTGGCCATTCCGAAGCCGACGCTGTTCGTGCGCGAGCGCCAGAAGCCGACCGCCTCGATCGTGCTGACGCTGCATCCCGGCCGCGCCATCGACGAGGGTCAGGTCGCGGCGATCAGCCATCTGGTGTCCTCGAGCGTGCCGGAGCTGACGCCGAAGTCGATTTCGATCGTCGACCAGCATGGCAACCTGCTGTCCGGCAACGGCAGCAACGAGCGCATGCTCGATGCCACGCAGCTCAAGTATGTGCAGACGCTCGAGCGCACCTATGTGCAGCGCGTCGAGTCGATCCTCGCGCCCATCGTCGGCCAGGGCAATGTGAAGGCGCAGGTCACCGCCGACGTCGACTTCAATATCGTCGAGCACACCGACGAATCGTTCAAGCCGAACCAGGACCCGACCCGCGCGGCGATCCGCAGCCAGCAGACCAGCGAATCGAGCCAGCAAGGCGGCTCGCCGGTCGGCGGCGTGCCGGGCGCGCTGTCGAACCAGCCGCCGCTGCAGGCCGCCGCGCCGGTGGTCACGCAGCAGCCGGGACAGCAAGGACAACAGGGTCAACAAGGACAGCCGGGCCAGCAAGGCCAGGCCGGTCAGCAGGCCCAGGGCCAGCAGGCCGGCACCGCCAATACGCAGGCCGCGCTCGCCGGCGCGCAGGCGGGCCCGAGCAGCAACCGCCGCGACTCGACCACGAACTACGAGCTCGACCGCACCGTGCGCCATGTGCAGCAGGCCCCGGGCGGCATCCGCCGTCTGTCGGTGGCGGTGGTGGTCAACCATCGCCAGGTGGCGGGCGCGAACGGCAAGATCACCAGCGAACCGCTGACGGCCGCGCAGTTGGCGCAGATCGAGAACCTCGCCAAGGAGGCGATGGGCTTCTCGCCGGCGCGCGGCGACTCCCTCAACGTGGTCAACAGCCCGTTCACCTCCGGCGACGAGATCAAGCCCGAACTGCCGCTGTGGAAGCAACCCGAAATGATCGAGCTGGCCAAGACCGCCGCGCAATACCTGCTGCTGGCACTGCTGGCCCTGTTCGTGTGGTTCAAGGTGGCACGGCCGATCCTGCGCAAGTACACCGCGCCGCCGCTGCCGCCGCCCGCGGAGACCAACACGGCCGAGTCGGTGCTGCTGCCGGTCGAGGAGCAGCAGCCGGATCCGGAAGTGCTGCGCCTGACCGCCAAATACGAAAGCGATCTCGCCCTGGTGCGCGACGCCGCGCAACGCGACCCGCGTCTGGTCGCCAGTGTGATCAAGAACTGGATGTCTAGCGATGAACGGTGAGGGCTTGCAGAAGAGCGCCATCCTGATGATGTCGCTCGGTGAGGATGCGGCGGCCGAGGTGTTCAAGCACCTGTCGCCGCGCGAAGTGCAGACGCTGGGCTCGGCCATGGCGTCGCTGAACGCCGTCACGCGAGAAGAAATGGCGGCCGTGCTGGCCGAGTTCCGCAGCGAGACCGAGCAGTTCCTGGCGCTGTCGGTCGACTCGAGCACCTTCATCAAGAGCGTCCTGAACAAGGCGCTGGGCGAGGAACGCGCGCTGTCGGTGATCGAGGACATCCTGGAGTCGCGCGATCCGGGCAGCGGCATCGACTCGCTGAACTGGATGGACGCGAACTCGGTGGCCGAGCTGATCCGCGACGAGCATCCGCAGATCATCGCCACCATCCTGATCCATCTGGACCGGCAAAAGGCCTCCGAGGTGCTGGCGCTGTTCACCGACCGCCTGCGCAACGACGTGGTGCTGCGGATTGCCACCTTCGGCGGCGTGCAGCCGGGCGCGCTGCAGGAACTGACCGACGTGCTGACCAAGCTGCTGGCGGGCCAGAGCCTGAAGCGCAGCCGCATGGGCGGCATCCGCACTGCGGCCGAGATCATCAACCTGATGAACACCACGCACGAGGAGGCGGTGATCGCCGGCGTGCGCCAGCACGACAGCGACCTCGCGCAGAAGATCATCGACGAGATGTTCCTGTTCGAAAACCTGCTGGAAGTCGACGATCGCGGCATCCAGCGCGTGCTGAAGGAAATCGCCACCGAGTCGCTGATCGTCGCGCTCAAGGGCGCGCCGCAGGAACTGCGCGACAAGTTCATCCGCAACATGTCGACCCGTGCGGGCGAGATGCTGCGCGAGGACCTGGAAGCGCTGGGCCCGGTGCGCGTGTCGCAGGTCGAGGCCGAGCAGAAGAGCATTCTGCAGGTGGTAAGACGCCTGGCCGACGCCGGCGAGATCCAGATCGGAGCCGGCGACGATGCCTATGTCTAACCCTTACGCGCGGCAGGCGCTGGGCCACCCTCTCGGCGGCCCGCTCGACGGCGATCGCGCCGACGAACGCGACGACGGCTTCGGCGCGCGCTACGAGCCGCGCGGACAGGCCCGCCCCGCGGCGCCTTCCGCGCCCGCTGCGTCCAGCACGCCGTCCGCGGGTCTGAACCTGCGTGGCGGCCGCGACAGCGCCGGCTTCGAGTCCTTCGATGCGTTCGGCACCGACGCGCCGCCGCTTGCCGGCGGCCAACGGAGCGCCAAGGGCAACGACAACAACGGCTGGCGCCGCTGGAAGATGTCGGCCTTCGACGCGCCGCCGCCTCCGCCGCCCGCGTTCGAAGCCGAACCGGACGAGCCGGCGCCGCCGCCGATCGACTTCGCCGCACTCGACGCGATGCGCGAAGGCGCCCGCAAGGAAGGCTATGCGCAGGGCTACACGCAAGGCCAGACGCAAGGCTATGGCGACGGCCATCGCGAAGGCTATGCGCGCGGCCTCGAAACCGCGCGTCAGGAGGCCGCCCGTCTGCAGGAGCTGGCCACCACCTTCGCCGGCGCGCTGCGCCACATCGACGACGAAGTCGGCCAGACGCTGATCGCATTGGCGCTCGACGTCGCCCGCAAGCTGGTGCAGGACACCGTCGCCCACAACCCGGCCGTGCTGTTGCCTGCCGTCCGCGAGCTGCTGGCCAACGAACCGGCGCTGTCCGGCGCGCCCTGCCTGCTGCTCAATCCCGACGATGTCGAGCTGGTGCAGACGCATCTGGCCGGCGAGCTCGAAGCGGCCGGCTGGTCGGTGCGCCCCGATGCGACGGTGGCACGCGGCGGCTGCATTGCCAGCGCCGCCAGCGGCGAACTGGATGCGACGCTGGCCACGCGCTGGAGCCGTGTCGTCAAGGCGCTCGGCCGCAACGATCCCTGGGAAGCGCCCGATGCGTGAGCCCGTTTCCGCGCCGGCGGGGAATTCCGCCGCGACCGCCTCGACCGTAGCCCCGGAGCTGCATGGGCAGCGCTGGCGCGACGCGCTGTCCGGCGCCGCCGCCAATGTCGCGGCGCTCGACAGCAAGCGCAGTTGCGGCCGGCTGACCCGCGCCGCCGGGCTGGTGCTCGAAGCGGTGGGCCTGCGCATGCCGGTCGGCAGCGACTGCCTGATCGAAATTCCCGGCCATGCCGGCGCGCCCGGCCAGGGCCCGCGCATGGCGGAAGCCGAAGTGGTCGGCTTCGGCGCCGACCGCCTCTATCTGATGCCGCAATCGGACGTGGTCGGCCTGGTGCCCGGCGCACGCGTCTATCCGCTCGAGCCGTCGCCGCTGCCCAGCGGCGACAGCGCGCCACGCGAGCCCGGCTCGAAGCGCCTGCCGGTCGGCGAAGGCCTGCTCGGCCGCGTGCTCGACGCCGCAGGCCGGCCGCTGGACGGCCTCGGGCCCTTGCAGGCCGCGCGCGAAGTGCCGCTGGCCGGATCGCAGATCAATCCGCTGTCGCGCGCCCCGATCGATACCGTGCTGGACGTCGGCGTGCGGGCGATCAACGGCATGCTGACGGTCGGCCGCGGCCAGCGCATGGGCCTGTTCGCCGGCTCGGGCGTCGGCAAGAGCGTGCTGCTCGGCATGATGGCCCGCTATACCAGCGCCGAAGTGATCGTGGTCGGCCTGATCGGCGAACGCGGCCGCGAGGTCAAGGATTTCATCGAGAACATCCTCGGCGAGGAAGGCCGCGCCCGCTCGGTGGTGGTGGCCGCGCCCGCCGACACCTCGCCGCTGCTGCGCATGCAGGGCGCCGCCTATGCGACGCGCCTGGCCGAGTATTTCCGCGACCAGGGCCGCCATGTGCTGCTGATCATGGATTCGCTGACGCGCTATGCGATGGCCCAGCGCGAGATCGCGCTGGCCATCGGCGAGCCGCCGGCAACCAAGGGCTACCCCCCTTCGGTGTTCGCCAAGCTGCCGACGCTGGTCGAGCGCGCCGGCAACGGCGCCGAGGGCGGCGGCTCGATCACGGCTTTCTATACCGTGCTGGCCGAAGGCGACGACCAGCAGGACCCGATCGCCGATTCGGCGCGCGCGATCCTCGACGGCCATATCGTGCTGTCGCGCAGCCTGGCCGAGGCCGGCCACTATCCGGCGATCGACGTCGAAGCCTCGATCAGCCGTGCGATGACCGCATTGATCTCGCCGGAGCAATTCGGCTCGGTACGCCGCTTCAAGCAATTGATGTCGCGCTACCAGCGCAACCGCGATCTGATCAGCGTGGGCGCCTACGTGCCGGGCGCCGATCCCGAGCTCGATCTGGCGATCCGCCTGCATCCGCGCATGGAAGCCTTCCTGCAGCAGGACATTCACGAGCGCGCCGGCTACGGCGAATCGATCGATCAACTGCATCTGCTCTTCGACAGGAGCGCAAATGGCTAAGACCTCCCCGTTGAACACGCTGGCCGATCTGGCCCAGAACGACACCGACACGGCCGCGCGCGAGCTCGGGCGTCTCCAGGGCCAGCGCACGCAGGCCGAGCAGCAGCTCGCCGCGCTGACCCAGTACCGCCAGGAATATCGCGCGCGCATGCAGGCGCTGATGCAGAACGGCATGCCGTCGGCGCGCTGGCACGACTTCTCGCAGTTCCTCGATTCGCTCGACGCGGCGATCCGCCAGCAGACCGAGACGCTGGCCAAGGCCGAATCGCAATTGCTGGCCGGCCGCGCCAACTGGCAGAAGCAGAAGCAGCGCCTGAACTCGTTCGACACGCTGATCGCCCGCGCGGAGTCGCGCGAGCAGCAGATTGCGGCCCGCCGCGAACAGCGCACCACCGACGAATACGCCGCCCGCGTGGCCAGCCAGCAGATCCGCAGCGGACACAACCAATAAGCCAGCAAGCACCAGATGATCGACATCAGCCAAATCGTCAGCGGCGGCCCCGCGTCCGCCAACGCCCCGCGTAATACGCAGCCCACTTCCGGCGCCAGCGAGTTCGGCGATGCGCTGACGCGTGCGCGCCAGACGCAGGCCGGCGAAGCGAGCGCCGCCAGCCAGCAGCAACCGGCTGCCAAGAGCGGCAAGGCAAGCGACAGCGCTGGCAAGAACCCGGCGGAAGCCGGCAAGAAGGCCGAGCCGGCCAGTGCCGACGTCGATGCCGGCAAGACGCAGACGAATGCCGGCAAGATCGATGGCACGGCCGACGGTCGGAAGGACAGCACCGATCTGGCCGACAACGAGGCCAGCACCAACGATAGCGCTGGAGCCGCGGCCGCTGCCGCGCTGCTGGCGGCGATGCTGCCGGCCGCGCCTGCGGCTGCTGCTGCGGTCGCAGCCGCGGTTAGCGGCTCGGGCCCGGCGGTTGGTGCCGCGATGCCTGCCGCGCCGACGGCTGACATCGCCGGCCAGCTGCCGGCCACGGCCGCCGCGCCAGACACGGCATCATCGCTGGCACAGGACACGCTGAACACCATCGCATCGCAACGCGCGGCGCTGGCAACGACCACGGTGGCGCCGGACACCACCCTGGCCAAGCCCGCCACGCCGACGGATGCAGAGACCGACGCCGGCAAGCCCGCCATGTCGCTCGATGCGACCGCCAAGGCCGCGCTGAGCGCCGCGCAGTTGCAAGCGGCGACCGACACCGGCGGCGCGCATGGCGGCGCAGCCGGCGGCCGCGACGGTGCCGCCAGCCAGTTCGCCGCTGCTGCGCAGCAGCCCGCTGCGGCGGCCAATAGTACGACCGTGTCGCCGACGGCCGCGTTGCAAGCTGCCCTGCAGGCCGCCGCGGCTGCGGCCAAGGCGCCGGGCGAAGACAGCAGCGCGGTCGCCGCGCCGATCGAGGCCGCCACGCCGCTGCCGCACGGCACCGCGACCACGCTGGGCGCGCAATCCGGTGCGCAACCGGCGGTCACGCTGCCGCTCGCGCCGCGCCTCGGCGATCCGCAGTGGCCGCAGGCACTGGGCCAGCAGATGGTCCGCCTGACCACGCAAGGCAACCACACCGCCGAGCTGCAACTGAATCCGCCCGACCTCGGTCCGCTGAAGGTCGTGCTCAATGTGGTCAACGACCAGGCCCAGGCCCAGTTCGTCTCGCCGCACGCCAGCGTGCGCGCAGCGGTCGAAGCCGCGCTGCCGCAACTGCGCCATGCGATGGCCGACAGCGGCATCCAGCTCGGCCAGACCTCGGTCGGCGCCGAGCAGTTCGCCGGCCAGCCGGGACAGGGCCAGCAGCAGGCCCCGCAACACCGCGGCCAGGGCTTCGCGCAGGGCGTGCCGGAATTCCAGCAGCCTGGCGCGACGCAGACCGCCACGGCACCAGCCACGCCGCGCCGCGTGGCGCTGGGTGAAGTTGATACGTTCGCCTGATCGCCGAAAAGGACCCACGGTGTTCTCCCTCTCCCGCTTGCGGGAGAGGGCCGGGGAGAGGGGGTTGTGGGGTCGGTATTGCCGACGCGGGTCGCAGAACCACCGCCGTTTGCCCTCTCCCCCAACCCCTCTCCCGCACGCGGGAGAGGGGAGCAAACCAACGGCGGTTGATACGTTCGCCCGATCCGCAAAATGGACCCGCTGTGTTCTCCCTCTCCCGCAAGCGGGAGAGGGGAGCAAACCGACGGCAGCTCGACCACCGGCGTATCATTTCTCTCCCCATGAATCGATACGCGCGGCACCCCCATGACCTTCGACCTGTTCGACAACCTGCCCGAGCCTGACAGCCGGAGTGGGAACGATAGCGAAGCCATCGGGCCGGGTGCCGTGGTGTTGCGCGGCTTTGCGCTGTCGCGCGCATCGGCGCTGCGCGAGGCGATCGAACAAATCCAGACCGAAGCTCCCTTCCGTCATCTGATCACGCCCGGCGGCTTTCGCATGTCGGTGGCAATGACCAATTGCGGAACGCTCGGCTGGGTGTCGGACGAGCGTGGCTATCGCTATGACCCGATCGACCCGGACAGCGGCCGCCCCTGGCCCGCGATGCCGGCCGTCTTCACCGAACTCGCATGCGAGGCCGCCGCGGCTGCCGGCTATCCCGACTTCGCACCCGACGCCTGCCTGATCAACCGCTATACGCCCGGTACCCGGCTGTCGCTGCATCAGGACCGCAACGAGCGCGATCTGCGCGCGCCGATCGTTTCCGTCTCGCTGGGCCTGCCCGCGGTATTCCTGTTCGGCGGATCGAAACGCGCCGACCGTCCCGCGCGCGTGCGCATGGCGCACGGCGATATCGCCGTCTGGGGCGGCCCGAGCCGGCTCTTCTATCACGGCATCGCGCCGCTGGCTGACGGCAGTCACCCGCTGATCGGCCCGCGTCGCCTGAATCTGACCTTCCGCAAGGCCGGTTGAATCGCATCAACATGACATCGTGATGACGCTTCGATGAAGTGTCGATGAACCCTTCATCGATCGTCGATGCGCCGCGCCTTCGCGTGCACTTGATGCCAATGCATCAGACATCTTTTCATCGCGACGTCACGGACCGCCCCTAGCATCCACCTCGCCGTCAATCTGCATTTGCCGCTGCATTCATCGCATTGGCACGATGCGGCCGCTGAATGACCTGCGAATCGGTCCTCGATCTGGCCGCGATGCGATGCCCGGCAATTCAATCCAACAAAGGGAGGTCCCCCCGTCATGTCTTACATCACCGATAAGGCGCGCGAGCCGCGCCGCGCGGCTGAAGGCTACATCACCGTTTCCGGCCAGTCGCTCGAAGAGATCGTCGCCGCCAACCCGGCCCGTCGCAAGGTGCTGCGCGGCGGCCTGAGCCTGTCGCTGCTGTCGGTCTTCGGTTCGACCAGCCTGCTGGCCGCCTGCGGTGGCGACGACGATCCCGCACCGGCTCCGGCGCCGGCACCCGCCCCTGGCCCGACCCCGAGCCAGCCGCTGGACTACAGCATCGGCTTCAACCCGGTGGCGGACAAGATCACCGCCGATACGGTGACGCTGCCGGACAACTACTCGTACGAGGTGCTGTTCTCCGCCGGCGACCCGGTCGAAATCGGCTCGGTTGGCTATAGCGGCTCGTTCCAGAGCTCAGCCGAAACCGAGCGTCAGGCCGGCGGCAACCACGACGGCATGCACTTCTTCGCGATCCCCGGTGTCGACCCGCAAAAGGGCGGCCTGCTGGCGATCAATCACGAAGCGATGGATTCGGCCATCCTGTTCCCGGGCAGCTACAACGCCGCCACCGCCACGCCCGAACAGAAGCGCCTGGCGCTGTCGTCGGTCGGCGTGTCGATCATCGAGGTCGAATTCGTCGACGGCAAGTGGCGCGTCAAGCGCGACTCGCGCTACAACAAGCGCTATACCGGCAACACCCTCTACCGAGTCAGCGGCCCTGCAGCCGGCGCGCTGGGCGGCAGCGTGGTCGGCACGCTGAACAACTGCTCGAGCGGCGAAACGCCGTGGGGCACCTACCTGACCTGCGAGGAAACCACCGACAACTACCTCGACCCGACCAACCCCGAAGAGGGTTACGGCTGGGTGGTCGAGATCGACCCGCTGAACGAGCTGGGCGCGCCGACCAAGCGCACCGCGATGGGCCGCTTCGACCACGAGAACACCGCCTACATGACCGACGCCAACAATCGCGTCGCGTTCTACATGGGCGACGATGGCACCCCGGGCTGCATCTACAAGTTCATCCCGAGCAATGCATTCGATCCGAACAACCGCGCCGCCAACGCCAACCTGCTGGACCAGGGCACGCTGTACGTCGCCAAGTTCAACGGCGACGGCTCGGGCCAGTGGGTCGAGCTGACGCACGGCAAGAACGGCCTGGTCACCGGTGCCAGCGATCCGGGCAACTACACGCAATCGACCACGCCGCCGGCCCCGACCCTCGTCGACTTCAACTCGCAGGCCGACGTGCTGATCAAGACCAAGGCCGCTGCCCGCGTTGCCGGCGGCACGCTGATGGACCGCCCGGAGTGGATCACGGTCGCGCTGGACAAGACCGTGTACTGCACGCTGACCAACAACGGCAGCCGCCGCGTCACCGATCCGGCCAACCCGCGCGCCACCAACCCGCACGGCCACATCATCCGCTGGAAGGAACAGGGCGACTCGCCGCTGGCGACCACCTTCACCTGGGAGATCTTCCTGCTGGCCGGCGATCCGTCGCTGTCCGCGGAGAACCTGAAGGGCAATATCGTCGGCGATACGTTCTCGAGCCCGGACGGCATCCGCGTCGATCCGAAGGGCCGCCTGTGGGTGCAGACCGATGCCGGCACCGGCAGCAGCACGACCGACATCTTCGGTGCCAACTCGATGCACTACGTCGACCAGCAGACCCGCGAGTGCAAGCGCTTCCTGGTGGGCCCGCATGGCTGCGAAATCACCGGTATCGCCTACACGCCGGACCTGACGACGTTCTTCATCAACATCCAGCACCCGAACGGCGCATGGCCTAGCGCCAGCCTGCCGGCACGCTCGTCGACCATCGTGGTGCGCCACAAGGACGGCAAGCCGATCGGCGCGTAAGCGCAAGCCCACCGCCCGATGCCGGCCCCGCGCCGGCAATCTGCAAAGCCCGACGGCACCTCGCCGTCGGGCTTTTTTCTTGGCGGGAGATTCCGTCAGCCTGCTGCCAGAACGCGGCGCCAGCGACCGGTGCGCGCAGGAGCCATGGTCGCGATCCTCAGCACGCCGGCATGCGCCTGCGCCGCATAGCGGTGGGCCAGCATCGCCTGTTCCAGCAGAAAGCGGTCGCGCCACTGCGGCGCGGTTTGATGCGTGGTGTCGAAAGGCATGGCCTCGCCATTCTTGACGGCATCGGCCATTGCACCCTCGCCCGGCCGCGCCGCCAGCGTCGCCAGTTCGTCCTGCAGATGGGCAAGCCTTCGCCGCGTGTCCGCGCTCGCCGGCACCGGGGCTTCGCTGCCGACCGCCTCCGCGCGAATCACGCCGGCCAATGCGGCCATCCGCCGCACGGTCACATGCAGCCGCGCGAATTCGGCGACGATGGCCGGACCCAGATCGGCGCCGGCTTGCTCGAGCGCCTGCTCGGCACGCGCGGAGGCACGGCCAGCGGCAACGCGCAGCGCTTCCAGCCGGGGCTCCGATCGTTCGAGTTCGGCATCGGACAATGCCTGCGCAATGGCGGCGCGCAGATAGATCGCATGGATGGAGACCGCTTCCCGCGCCCGCCGACGTGCCCGCGACAGTTCGGCGCGCGGGGCCAGGACCAGGTAGCTCGCCAGCGCGATCAGACAGCCAAACGCCGTATCGGCACCGCGCAGCATCGCGACATGGCTGCTGTCTGACGCGGGTTCGCCGACCCACGAGAACAGGATCACCGCGGGCGTCAGCATCAACGCGAATAACCCGGGGCTGCCGGCAAGGCGGGCCACGTAGGCAGCGGACAGTGACACCGCGCTGATCGCCAGCGCGACCGGAGCGGCGGGATGCAGCAGCCCCACCAGGCAGGCCAGCAGCGCGCCGCCAAGCGAGCCGGCGAAGCGCTGCAGCGAGATGCGGCGCGTGGTTTGCAACTGCGGGCTCAGCACCATGATCACGGTGACCGCGACCCAGTAGCCATGATCGAGCTGCCAGATCAAACCGGGCAGCAGGCTGAGGCCACCGGCGAATGCCAGCCGTGCCGCGTGGCGCGTGACACGGGCATCGCGCGCGCCCAGCTCTGCCAGCGTCGCCTGCCACTCTCGCAGGCCGACCCATAACGAGCGGCGCGACCAATGGAAGGACGCGCGCCATGCGGCAAAGTCCGGGAAGCGCGCCAGCGAGGCCAGCGCCGCGTGATACAGCGGCGGCGCACTGGCGTTGGCCACTTGGCCATGCAGGCGCTTCAGCTGCAGATACATCGAACGCGTCAGCGCCGGCAAATCGGCCGCATGGCGCGCCAGTCCCTGCTCTGCCTGCTGGCGCAGATCGCTGACGCAGCGTTGCAGATGGCGAAGCGGCAAGCGCTCGTGACCCCGCCTGCCGCGCAGATCGGACGCAACGATCAGCAGCGCGAACACCGCCTCGGCCATCGCGATCAGATAGCGGTAGTGCAGCAGCGTGGCCGGATCGAACCAGGCGCGCTGCGTCGCCACCACCTCTCGTGCCTGCTCGATCCGCTCGCGAACGCGCCGCTTGCCGACATCGGTCTGCTCGTCCGCGGGCGCATTGACATTGCCGTCGTCGGCAAGCGGGGCCGCTTCCGCAAGCGTGCGGGCCAGCGTTTCCAGCGCGACGAAGATCGCCACCATCTGTGGGCGCGGCCGCGTATCCCGTGCCGATGGCAACAGCGCCAGCGAGACCACGCACGCGAACACACCGCCAAACAGATAGTTCCGGCCCAGTTCCAATGCCCATACGGCGGCGTTGGCCTCGCCAACGGGCTGCAGGCAGGCAGCGATCAGGACCACGTAGAGCAACTTTGCCGACAACGCAGCCGAGGCGCCTCGCAGTTCGACCATGCCGGCGGCGAGGCCTGACGACAGCACCACCAGCACCGCAACGATCGGGTTACCTGCCAGGAGCCCGCCCACCGCGCTGGCAAGCGCGCCGCCGACGCCAACCGCGGCAAGCGGAGCCAACCGGTCTCGCGCGGTGCCGCCCGGATCGGCGAGGCAGGTCCAGATCGAAGCGGTCGCCGACCATAGCAGGCCCTGATCGCCTCCCAGCCAGCCCATCGTCGCCAGGGCCAGAAAGGAAGCGCCATAGACCGCGCCGCGGCGGTACAGGCCAGCGTCGCGCGCTTTGGCCGCGGTCTCGCTGACACTGGCCAGGGTCGACGCGAACAGGGCGGAAAGAAAACGAATCGGAGCAGATACAGCGCGCATCGGTGGGCGGGAGTCGACGTTTCGGTCACTCTATGGGATGCGATGTTGCAACGCAATATATTGCGACCGCAGACGGCGTTTTCGCAAGGCTGGTGCGAGATTGCCGCCTCATGGTGCGGGCCATTCGCCGGCGTGGTGCACAACCGCATTGGGAAGCGCCCTTTCTCGCTGCGCTTCCTTCGATATGCAGAAAACGCCGAGGAATCGGCCTGTGACGCCGAGTCGCATCGCGATCGCGACAGGCGAAAAAAAACCGCGCGAAGTTTCGCGCGGCTGGAATCCACCGAGGTGGTGGAGGAGACAGACGTGACTATATACCATCTGCTGCGACGCAACAAGCCGGGATCCGTTACCCTGCATCGGCATGCGGGATTTGTGGCATGGACGCCACAGTGGCGCGGCGAATCTACTCCGGCTGCACCGCGCGGCGCAACGCCGCGCGGGCAAGCAGGCGCGTCGAGTCCAGCGTCGGCAGCGGCGAATTGGCATCGCAGATGATCAGCGGAATTTCCGTGCAGCCAAGCACCACCGCATCGCACCCCTGTGCCTTCAAGCCCGCGATCACGCCCTGAAAGTACGAGACGGTTTCCGGCCGGATGATGCCGAGCACCAGTTCCTCCATGATCAGGCGGCCAATTTCCGCTCGCTCCTCCAGACCCGGACGCACCGCCTCGATACCGCGCGCCGCGAGCTTTTCCGGATAGACCTCGCTGTCGACGAGCCAACGCGTACCAGTCACGCCCACCTTGCGATAGCCCCGCTGCGCCGCCTCATTCGCAGCGACCTCGGCGATATGCAGCCATGGCAGCGGCGAAGCGGCCGCGACATGGTCGAACGCCTGATGGATCGTGTTGTCCGGGCAGATCAGAAAATCCGCACCGGCCCGCGCCAGCTTGTTGGCGGAATTCAGCATCAGGTCGCCCACACCGCGCAGATCGCCGCGATCGAGGCAAGCGACATAGTCCGCCAGCGACGGCGTATGCATCGAAATTTCGGGGTGGCCGTGCGGTCCGAGAAACTGCGCACCTTCGGCGCAAATCGTCCGGTAGCACAGCGCGGCGCCCTCGGCGGAGCAGGCGACGATGCCGATATGTTTTGGCATGGCTCGATTTTCCTTGCGATGGTGGGATGACTGGCTGAAATGCGGGCCATTGTAGCCACGACCACGTGTGCTCGGCGCAAAGGCCGGCGGCGACGGTATATCAAAAACGTATTAGCGGAACGCATATTGTGATTTGACGATATGGACCGCCGATTTCCATACTGGCCCGCAACGCCATTCCAAACGCAAAGAACTCGGGCCATATGGACACGAACGCAACCGATGCCACCAACAACGGCGCTTCCAAGGTCAGTCGCCGCCTGCAGCAGGCGACCGCTCCCGAAGTCTGCGAACTGATCTACCTGCCGCGCCTGAACCGCGATTTCGGCAGCGGCTTCCCTTATCTGACCGACATCAATCAGGCCCATCTGCTGATGCTGCATGCCGCCGGCCTGGTGCCAAGCGCGATGGCGGCGCGGCTTGCGCGGGCGCTGGAGGAAATCGAACGCGCGGGCGCCGACGCGGTGCCGCTCGATCCGGCGCGCGAAGATGCTTACTTCAACTACGAGGCGCAGTTGATGCAGACCGCCGGCGCCGACGCTGGCGGCCGCCTGCATGTGGCACGCAGCCGCAACGATATCCTCGCCACGCTCGACCGGCTGCGCGCACGCGATGCCGGGTTGGCGCTGCTCGAAGCGATCCAGGCCTTGCGCACGACCACGCTGACGATGGCGGAGCGGCATGTCGACACGGTGATGCCGGGCTATACGCATCTGCAGGCAGCGCAGCCGATCACCTACGGCTACTACCTGGTGGGTCTGGCCGATGCCTTTGCACGCGATGCCGAACGGCTGCTGCGCGCGCTGGATACGCTGGACGCTTGCCCGCTAGGCGCCGGCGCGCTGGCCGGCACCGCGTTTCCGATCCAGCGCGACGAAACCGCGCGGCTGCTGGGCTTTTCGCGCTGCGTCGCCAACGGTCTCGACGCGGTGGCCTCGCGCGATTTCGCCTGGGAAATGATGTCGGCAATGACGATTGCCGCGGTCGGCTGGAGCCGCATCGCACAGGATTACTTCGTCTGGGCGACACCGGAGTTCGGCCTGATCGACTTCCCGGACAGTGTCGCCGGGACGTCGAGCATCATGCCCCAGAAAAAGAACCCGGTCGTGCTCGAGTACCTGAAGGGCAAGGCGGCACATCTGACCGGCCTGCTGACCGCCGCGCTGTCGACCGTCAAGGGCACCAATTTCTCGCATACCGGCGACGGCAACCGCGAAAGCATGCGCGGCTTCTGGGAATGCGCCGACGAATGCGTGCGCAGCGCCAGGCTGCTGACGCTGGTGATCCGCTCGGCCACTCCATTGCGCGACAACATGCTGCTGCGCGCTCGCCGCGATTTCTCGGCGGCCACCGATCTTGCGGATGCGCTGGTGCGCGAGGCCGATCTGTCGTTCCGCGAGGCGCACCACATCGTCGGCGCCGTGGTACGCCAGGCGCTGGATGCGCAGCTGCCGGCGGACCGCATTACCAGCGAGATGGTCGACGTCGCCGCGCGCCAACAGATCGGCCGCCCGATCGGCCTGAGCGAAGAGGCGGTGCAGCGCTGCCTGGACCCGGTGCAAGGCGTGCGCGCCCGCATGGCGGTCGGTGGCCCGTCGCCCGCGCTGGTGCGTACGCGGCTCGTCACGATGCAGACCGAACTCGAGGCGGCCGGCGCCGATCTGGAAGCCCGGCGCGCCGCCGTTGCCCGCGCCCGCGAGACGCTCAAGCGCGAGAACGCCGCGCTCGCCGCCACCGCCTGAAAACGAGACCGCCGGCCCAGGGGCCGGCGGAAGGTCATGGCACGGTGTTCTGGCTGCCGGAAGTCATCCCGGCATTACTGCGGCGGCGAGCCCTCCTTGAAGGCCGCCCTGATCTGCTCGCGCAATTGCGGCGAATCCTGATGCTGGTGGACCGTCACCGCATGCTGCACAGCGGCCTCGAGCAATTCATCCTCGCTGTCGGCGCTGATCGCCACGGTGCACCTGATGTCGCTGGGGATCTCCCGGCAATCGATATATTTGCGTCCCATCGCTGCCTCCTGACGCTGCCTATCCGGGATGGCGGAGAAGCTCTCCGCCGGACGCCCGCCGGCTGACTCTGGTTGGCGCCGGCAGGCTCCATCCAGTATAGAAGCCGCGATGCGTTTCGCAGCCGGGGCCGCAGGTGCAACCAGTTCAGCCAAGGCCCGCGTGCCACATCCGATACCGGACAGCCACGCTTATGTCGTGCCGAGGCGGCGACGTGTCGCGGCGGCGATATCCCGGGTCCACGGTTCGCTTGCCCAGCGCTGCGCGGCGAAAGCTTCGATCCGGTCGCGATACGCCAGCGACAGGCCGATGATGTCGAGCCCTTTCAGGAACATCTCGCGATGACGGGCCGACAGCGTAAAGCCGGCATCGAACCCCTCGGCGTGCACGCGCATCGACTCGATATCGATACCGACCGGGCCACCGTCGGAGCGCTCGACGATCTCCATCAGTGCAGCGACCTGCTCGGGCGGCAGCATCACCAGCAGCAGCCGGTTGTTCATCGCGTTCGAATAGAAGATCTCGCCGAAGCTCGGCGCGATGACCGCGCGGATGCCGTATTGCTGCAAACCCCAGACCGCATGCTCGCGGCTGGAGCCGCAGCCGAAGTTCGAGCCGCCGATCAGGATCGACGTGCCGGCATAGTGCGGGCGATTCAGCACGAAGTCCGAGCGCGGCTGGCCTTGCGTGTCGAAGCGCAGGTCATAAAGCAGGCCCTGGGCCAGCCCGGATTTGTCGATGCCGCGCAGAAACTGCTTCGGCATGATCTGGTCGGTGTCGAGGTTCTCGATGCGAATCGCCGCGGCCTTGCCGTCGATGCGAAGCGGTTCAGTCATGGCGATGCTCCTGCTCCAGTGCGCGGACGTCGGTGATCCGGCCGGTGACGGCGGCGGCGGCTGCCATCGCCGGGCTCATCAGATGGGTGATCGCCCCCCTGCCCTGCCGGCCTTCGAAATTGCGATTGGTGGTCGAGGCGCAGCGCACACCGGCCTCCAGCACGTCGTCGTTCATCGCCAGGCACATCGAGCATCCGGGCTGCCGCCATTCGAAGCCGGCGTCGATCAGCAGCGCGGCGATGCCCTCGGCCTCGGCCTGCGCCTTGACCGCGCCGGAGCCGGGCACCACCATCGCGCGCACACCGTCGGCCACGCGGCGGCCGCGCACCACCTGCGCCACCGCCCGCAAATCCTCGATGCGGGCATTGGTGCAGGAGCCGATGAAAACGTGTTGGATCGGCGTGCCGGCGATCGGCGCACGCGGCTCCAGGCGCGTGTAGGCGAGCGCCTGTTCGGTGCTGCGCCGTGCAGGACCCTCCGGCTGCTCCAGCGGATCGGGGATACGTCCGCCGACGGGCACCACCTGGTCGGGGCTGGTGCCCCAGGTGACATGCGGCGCCACGTCGCTGGCATCGAAGCGGTGTTCGACGTCGAACGCGGCTTCGGCATCGCTGCGCAGCATCTCCCAGGCGGCCAGCGCCTGCGATCGCATCTCGCCAGCGATATCGGGCGCACGGTCCAGTACGTAGTCGATCGCCGTCGCGTCGGGCGCAATCAGCGCGCCGCGCGCGCCGGCCTCGACCGCCATATTGCAGAGCGTGAAGCGCGCCTCGACGCTCAGCGATTCGATCGCGCTGCCGCAGAACTCGACCACATAACCGCGCGCGCCCTGCGCGCCGATCCGGCCGATGATCATCAGCACCAGATCCTTGGCCGTGGTGCCGTCCGGCAGCGTGCCGTCGACGCAGATCCGCATGTCCTTGGCCAGCCGGTAGACCAGCGTCTGCGAGGCCAGCACGTGCTCGACCTCCGAGGTGCCGATGCCGAAGCCGAGCGCACCGAGCGCGCCATAGGTCGTGGTATGGCTGTCGCCGCAGATCACCACCATGCCCGGACGGATCATGCCGTGCTCGGGCGCGACCACATGCTCGATGCCCTGCAGCCGGTCGTTGGTATCGAACAGCGCAATCCCGTGCCGGTCGCAGTTCGCCTTCAGGTTGCTCGCCTGCAGGGCCGACGCCGGATCGGCAATCACGCGGATCGCCCCCGGTGGGGTGGCCGGATGCGTCGGGATGATATGGCTGACGACGGCGACGTTCTGCCCGGGCATCAGTACCGGGCGGCCCTGCTCGTGCAGGCCGGCGAATGCCTGCGGGCTGGTGTACTCGTTCATCAGATGCAGATCGCAGAACAGCAGGACGTTGTCGTCGTCGAGCCTGGCGACCGTATGCGAATCGACCAGCTTGCGATATAGCGTGCGGGGAATCATGCAGGGTTCCGATTGAGGCGATTTGTCATGCCGCGACGTTCGCGCGGCATGACGTGGAGAAGAATCGCGGCGTTATTCCGCGGAGATGCCGCGCTCCTTGATCAGCTTCGCCCACAGCGGCATTTCCTTGGCCAGGCGGGCGCGCGCCTGCTCCGGCGTGGTCGGCATCGGGTCAAAGCCTTCGCGCACCATGCGGGCCTTCAGCGCCGGCGCGTTCAACGCGGTATTGAGCGCGGCGTTCAGCCTGGAGATCACCGGCTGCGGCGTGCCGGCCGGCGCGAACACCATGAACCAGGTCTCGAAGGCATAGTCCGGCAGCCCTGCTTCGGCGATGGTCGGCACATCCGGCATCAGCGGCGAGCGCTTGGGGCCGGTCACTCCGATCGCGCGTAGCTTGCCGGCCTGCACCTGCTGCTGCGCGGCCGACAGCACCGGGAAGCTCATGTTGACCTGGCCCGCGATGGTATCCATCAGCGCCGGGCCGCCGCCGCGATACGGGATATGGTCGATCGGCACGTTCGCCACGCTCTTGAACAGCTCTGCCGCCATATGGAAGGTGCTGCCCGGACCCGCCGATCCATAGGTGTACTTGCCGGGCTGCGCCTTGAGCATCGACAGCAGTCCCTTCAGATCCTTGGCCGGCAACTGGTTGTTGACCACCAGCACGTGCTGCGAGCTCGCCACCATGCCGATCGGCGCGAGGTCCTTCTGCGTGTCGTACGGCATCTTGGCGAACAGCGACGGATTGATCGCCAGCGACACGGTTTGCAGGCCGATCGTGTAGCCGTCCCCGGCCGCCTTGGCGACCGCGTCGACGCCGATATTGCCGCCCGCGCCGCCCTTGTTTTCGATCACGATGGTGCCGCCAAGCGCCCTGGCCCATTCGTCCGCGACCAGACGCGCCGCGATATCGGCGCTGCCGCCGGGCGCGTAGGGCACCACCAGCTTGATCGACCGCTCCGGATAGCCCTGCGCGTACGCGCCCGCGGCGCCGACCGTGCTACCGAAAGCCAGCACAAGGCCGGCGCATATGCGTTGCAGTTTCATCGTTGTCTCCATCCACTCAGGGGTCGGTGGTGATTGGTTTCGTTATTGGTTTCGTTGTGGAAGGCATCGTATCATTGATGAAAACCACCATAATTTCCGCTTGGATCATGCTTGATTAACCGTGATTCACGAATCGGCGCTCCTTGCAGCAGGTAGACCTTCCATGGACGGCTTTTCCGATCTGGCGTTTTTTGCCACCGTCAACAAGCACGGCAGCCTGGCCGCGGCCGCGCAGCAATTGGGTGTGACACCCCCCGCCGTCAGCAAGCGGCTGGCCGCGCTGGAGCGGCGTCTTGGCGTGCGCCTGCTGCAACGGACCACGCGGCGGCTCAGCCTGACGCCCGAGGGCGAGACCTATCTGGTCGAAGGCGCGCGCGTACTGGCCGAGCTCGAGGCGTTGGAGCGAACCGTGGCGGGCAGCGGTGCGACGCCGCACGGCCTGCTGCGGATCAGCGCGACGCTCGGCTTCGGCCGCCGGCATATCGCCCCGGCGCTATCGGCGTTTGCGCGGCTGCAGCCGCGCGTCGAGGTGCAGCTGCACCTGAGCGACCGTCCGGTCAATCTGGTCGAGCAAGGCTTCGATGCGTCGATCCGCTTTGGCGAGTTGCCCGATGCCCGGCTGACCGCGCGCCTGCTGGCCAACAATCGCCGCCTGCTGTGCGCGACCCCCGCGTATCTGAAGGCCGCCGGCGCACCGGCCACGCCGCAGGATCTGACGCGCCATCAATGCATCTTCATTCGCGAGAGCGACGAAACCTTCGGCACCTGGCATCTGCGCAGCGGCACGCGGCAGGAGACCGTCAAGGTGCGCGGTCCGCTGAGCACCAACGACGGCGAATCGGCGCTCGGCTGGGCGCGCGAGGGACATGGCATCCTGGTGCGTTCGGAGTGGGATGTGGCGGGGCTGTTGCGCAGCGGAGAGCTGCAACCGGTGCTGAAGGAATGGAGCCTGCCGAACGCCGATATCTATATCGTGTTCCCGACGCGCAGCCATCTGTCGGCGAAGACCCGTGCGTTGGTCGATTTCCTGCTGCAGCGCTTTGCCGCGCACCGGCGGGCCGACAGCGGCGAATCGCACAACGGGTGGTAGCGGTCTGCGCAACGACGCTTTCCATCGCGCTCAGTCGCGCTCAATCGCGATACGGACGCAGCGGCTCGGCCACGGCTTCCAGCGGCTTGCGTTCGGCATTGACCGCGTATCGCCAGGCCAGCAGACCGGCGACGATGACCAACGCGGCACCGATCGCA
Source organism: Cupriavidus gilardii (assembly GCF_017598945.1). GTDB lineage: Bacteria > Pseudomonadota > Gammaproteobacteria > Burkholderiales > Burkholderiaceae > Cupriavidus > Cupriavidus gilardii_E. Next base: position 128,216 of record NZ_JAGFTW010000046.1, on the reverse strand, counting down.
TAACCGATCGCCACGGCGCCGCGGCTGCCACTCTCGACCAGCGCGCCGAACAGCGCCGGCGCGGCAAACCCGCCGGCACCCGTGCCGATCGCGAAAAAGATCGAAATGGCCAGTGCCCGTATTTCGAGCGGAAAGACCTCGCTGACGGTCAGATAGGCGGAGCTGGCCGCGGCCGAAGCGAGAAAGAACACCGCCGACCAGCACAGCGCCAATCCGCGTGCCTCGACCCAGCCCTGCACGAAGGCCCAGCCGGTCAGCGCCAGCCCCACGCCCGACAGGCAATAGGTCAGGCCGATCATCCGGCGCCGACCGACCTGGTCGAACAGCGGACCCAGGATCAATGGACCGAGCACGTTGCCAAGCGCGAACGGGAACAGATAGAGCGCCACGCGACCGTCCGGCACGGCGTAGAAGCGGGTCAGCACCAGCGCGTAGGTGAAGAAGATCGCGTTGTAGAAGAACGCCTGGGAGATCATCAGGGCCAGCGCCACCACCGTCCGGGCACGATAGCGATGCAGCATCACGTGGGCGACCTCGCGCCATGGCGTCGCCTCCGCCTTCGTGCGCGGCATCGCCCTGAGCACGGTGTCGTCCCGAACGGTGTGCGGCGATTGACCGTAGACCTCGGCCTCGATCCGCTCGACGATGCGCAGCGCTTCTTCCGGGCGGCCGTGCGTCAGCAGCCAGCGCGGGCTCTCCGGCACATCGCGCCGCACCAGCAGGATCGCCACGGCCAGGATCGCGCCGAGCGCGAAGCCCGCGCGCCAGCCGAGCTCCGGGCCGAGCACGCGAGGATCGAGCAAGACCAGGCTTAAACCGGCGCCGAGCGCCGCGCCAAGCCAGAAGCTGCCATTGATTGCCAGACTGACGCGGCCACGCACGCGCGCCGGCACCAATTCGTCGATCGCCGAATTGATCGCCGCGTATTCGCCGCCGATGCCAAGACCGGTGACGAAGCGGCATAGCGCGAAGACCGCGAAATTCGGCGAGAAGGCGGTCGCCAGCGTCGCGCCCATATAGACCGCCAGGGTCAGCAGAAATAGCCGCTTGCGCCCGAGGCGATCGGTCAGGCGGCCGAAGATCAGCGCACCGAGCACCGCGCCAGCGATATAGACGGAGCCCGACCAGCCGAATTGCGAGGCCGACAGCCCCAGCGTATCGGGCCGCTGCAACACCCCGCCCAGCGAGCCGACCAGCGTCACCTCCAGCCCGTCGAGCACCCATGCGACGCCTAGCGCAATGACCACGCGCCAGTGCCAGCGCGACCAAGGCAACCCATCGAGGCGCTCGGGCAAGCCCGCTGCCGGCGCGATCTTGCTCGCCTGCGCGCCCGCCGTCATCATGCCTTTCCGTCGGACTGGCCGGCCTTGCCGGATTTGCCCGACTTCGCGCCCTTGCCCTTGCCGGCGGTCCTTGCATTCGCCTTGCCGCGCGGCTTGTCGCCCTCCCTGTCGTCGAGATGGCCGGGCAGGCCGCGCGCCTTGCTGCTGCGCGCCAGCTTCACCGCATGCGCGAGCGCCAGCGCGAAACCGGGTACCGTGTCGAGCCGCCCATCGATATGGCGGCGAAAAAAATCGGCCCAGCGGAAATCGGGATACGCCTGCTTGACCTTGTCGTAGCCCCCGGCCAGCTGCGCGAACGCTTCCAGACTGCGGTACGGGTCGTCGCGCATCTCGGCCAGCGAATGCGGCAGGGCGGCGAGCCCCTGCCGCTCCCCGTATTGATCGTAGGGATGGACCAGATGCCGCGCCTCCATCTCGAGCCAGAAGCGATCCGGCGGCAGGCCGCTCCAGTTGTGCTTGATCACCGCGGGCACGGATTCGATGCCCAGTTCGTACCAGGCCCGAGCCCAGTGATGATGGTCGATGACGTAGAACGCGGGGCCAGGGCCGATCACGACATGGATGCGATGCCGCTCCATCAGTTCGATCTGCTTGCGGCCCTGATGGCGCAGGGTCACGTCCATCTTGCTTTGCACGTGATACAGGCCGACCGTCATCTGCGTGGGTCGCAATTGCCTGACCGGCAGCGTGACACGGGCGCCTTTGCGCCAGGTTTCGCCGGTGAGCGCTTCGGCCGGCGGCGCCGATATGGCACCGCCCGCCGCCGTCTTGTCGTCGGCCGGATCCAAAGATTCGCGCAACCGGGCGGGCTCGCCGATGCGTTTCATTGCCTTGCCTCCCTTGCGACCGTCTTGCCGTGGCTTCATGCGGGCCTTTGGTGGTTCGCTGATGACGGACGGATGGCAAGAAGCGTGCCGTGTCGATAACCGATTGACGTGCCGGCAAATTCACTGCAGAACGCGCGAGGAGGTGGCTCACGCTTGGGGAAGGGTCAAGCTCTGGCCTCGCCGGCCGGCGTCGCCAATTGTAAAAGCTGCAATACCAAAATGTCCCTGAGGAATCACCGGGCCTGCGCCTCCAACAGATCGACGCACAGCGACAACGCCCCGGCCTCCCTATATCGCAGGTGCCCCTCCAACGCCGGCACCATCCGGATTGCCTCGGCGATATTCGCTTCCAGAGCCGCAAACCCGGTGTTGCTCTGGTTGGTCAGCCACACGCGGTAATCGCCTCTTCCCGTCTCGCCGATCCACGCGAGCACCGCCGCCGACGGATTGCCGTAGCGGCCATCGGCCGAAATCACGTAGTGGTCCGCCGTCACCCGGCTGAAGAAGACCGGCTCGTGGTTGCGATCGCTGCCGTGATGCGCGACCTTCAGCAGATCGAAATGGACCTGCCCCTTTTCGTCGAGGTAGCCCGCGTTATGCAGCCCGGCAAGCGTATGGTCGCCCCGCGCATCGCCTGTGAGCAGCAGGCGCGCGGTACGGCCCCACGGCGCCTTGGCCTCGATCACCATCACCAAGCTCGACAGATTGAAGACGGAGCTGTCGAGATAGGCCACCGTTTCGGCCGTCGTCGGTGCCGCCTTGCGTGCCCAGTCGTCGGCCAGTCTGCGCAGATGCGCGGCATCCGGTGCGATCAGCACAACATTGAGATTCGGGTCCACATCCAGCACAACGCCCTTGCCGTCCGCCACGAGCACCGATCCGGCTCCGCCATTGACGACGAAGCGCCGCGCCCGAACGGCATCGCGAAGGCTCTGTCCCTCCGCAACGCTTGCCTCGACCGCCGCCAACGCCGCCGAGCGCACCGGCATCCGCTGCGCCCACAGCACTGCGGTCTGCATCGGCAGCGCCCCGGCCTTGGTATCCTCGAAACTGTTGAACCAGTAGCTCCAGCACGCGGCCGGCGGATCGTTCCTGTCCTCGATCATGTCGAGCACGCCGCGGATATGGTCGCTATCCAGATGCGTGACGAACGCATGCTCGATGGGCAGCGGCCACACGCCCCGCTCCCGGGCAAGTTGCGCCAGTCGCGGACGCACCGTTGCCTTGTAGACGCCAAGCGCTCCGCCGTCGATCAGGATCGACTTCGGCCGCGCGCGCGTGCCGTAGTGCAACAGCAATGCATCCCCATGGCGCGCGTTCATCGCCTCCAGGATCAGCACTTCGTTCGCGGCGAATTCTGCGCGGGAACGCATGCTGCGTCAGACCGACTGCAGCGCGCGCAGTGCGTCGACCAAGCCATGACCCTGGAAGACCCGGTCCCGCCCCAGATCGAGTGCAGAACCGCACAGGATCGTCTTGACGCGCAAGGGCTGGCCGATCAGCTCCGTATAGCGGGACAACAGCAGAGCGGCCACGCCGGACACGTGGGGCGCTGCCATGCTGGTGCCATCCTTGGACGCCAGCCCTACCCCCGGCACGGTTGATATCACCCTCTCACCCGGAGCGACCAGATCGGGCTTGTTGCGCCCATCGCCGGTCGGGCCATGGCTTGAGAAATACGAGATCCCATACTGATACGGGTCCGTCCGATGGGTAGCCCCCACGGTGATCACGGACGGGCTGTTGCCCGGATCGGTAATGCTCTGCCCGCGATACGCGCCGCCGAGGTGACGACTGGCATGGTCGCGGTCATAGCCCTCGTTGCCGGCCGCCGCAACCACCACCACGCCAGTGCCGGCCAGACGCTCACACTCGAGGCACACCGGCGTGCTGCCACACGCGTAGCTGCGCACATCGTGACGCAACGACAGACTCAGGTTGACGCCGTGGACGACCTGTCGATCCTTGCTCTGGTTGAGGAAGCGAACATATTGGAGCGCGGCCAGGATGGCAAACTCATCAGCGCCCTGTTCCAACGCCGGGCCCGTGGAATCGAAGACCCGAAGGTCCAGCAGCGTGATTTGCGGGCACACGCCGACTACATCGCCATCTGCAAGTTCGATGGGCACAGCCATTGGCGGCCGGCTCTTACTCATTCCCGTCAACGCTTCGTACCCATTGCGGCGCCAGTTCGCACCAATGATTCCGGCAACGTGGGTGCCATGATCATCGGCTGGCATACGGTACGCCGTTCGCTCATGTCGGATCTCCAGCAACGGCTCGATCATCCGCCAATCGAGCATCTGCCCGTCGCTCAACGTCTGCGCAATGCGCGCGACGCGCTGACGCAAGTCCTGAGGCGTGAGGACTCCGGCCAGGCTTGCGGCGAGCGCATCGGTCACGCGACCGCTGGTGACCGCCGCGAAGCGAGTGAAGTCCAGCGTGCGCGCCACGCGAGAGACTGCGGCATCGATATGCTGTGCGTCGTCGACATGCCGTCGTTCCAGCAAGTCGAGACAGGCAAAGGCGGGGTGAGTTGCATCGATGCCCGAATCGACCACGGCCCAGCAAATGCCCTGACCGCTCACGTCGAAGAGACGAATCGCGGCATCCGCCTTCACCGTCTTGCGAGAGGCCATCACCGCATGGGTCGCCGGCCTGTTCAGCGCCACCCGCCAAAGCGGGATGCGAAGGGCCGGCGCAGCGCGCGAATCGGGTGCCATCGACCGTATCAAGCAATCGGACGCCACCGCCAGCACACGCTCACAGCGACGCGCCATCCACTGCTCTACTTCGCCGGGAGCGGATGCGACCGGTTCGACCTGATCCAGCAAGGACAGCGCGACATACAACCCGCACACATTGATAAGCCGCTTGACGGCATCGCGCGATGGCGCATCCAACTTTGCAAAGACCGGCTGCTCCACTGCGTCCAGCCCGATTTTGGTGAATTGGCGCGAGGTCGCCTCATCGACGAGTGCCTTGCCAATCGCGGACGTCAGCCAGGCCGCGAAACTTGGCGCGCGCAGCACCTTGATCACGCGAGCCGCCACATCAGCTCCCTTCCTTCTTTCGCCCTGACGCAAGGGTTGAGCGATCTGCCGGGCCCACCACTCCGTCAACGGCAACAGCTGGAGCAGGGATTCGAGCCGCGCATGCACCAACACATAGCACTCGTTCGACGCCACAAACTGCCCGTGTGAGTCCGAAGGGCTCAAGCCCGGCAATTGCTCCAGCACGGCTCGGCGAAGGTCGGCGACCGTCACAGCAATATGCGGGGTCAGGAGCAAGGCGCGGGGTTGCGAGAAGCCCCCTTCGCAATAGGCAAGCCAGACCTCGGCGTTAATCGGTACCTCGCTGGTGTAGCGGTCGGGTGCCGGCGCACAAGCCGCGTAGATCAACTGATAGGCAATCTGCTGCGCGTAAGCGTTCATCGGCGACAAGGGACGGGGCGATAGGCCCCGATGGATTTGGGGGCCCCCATTGCACCGCCGCACATTAGCAGTGCGCTGTAGACTTCTTCCCGTCAGTATCGAAGTCCGGCCAATATGACGTCACATCGCATCACCAATCTCGACGCCCTCCTTACCCAAGTGAGAAGCTGCCGCGCCTGCGAACCCGATCTGCCGCTCGGCGCCCGCCCGGTGCTGCAGGCGTCGCCGCAATCGCGCATCCTGATCGTCGGGCAGGCGCCCGGAACAAAGGTCCACGAGACCGGCATTCCCTGGAACGACGCCAGCGGCAAGCGTCTGCGCGAATGGCTGGGCGTCGATGCCGAGACGTTCTACGACCCGACGCGATTCGCCATCGTGCCGATGGGCCTGTGCTATCCGGGCCGCGCCGCGAGCGGGGACAAGCCGCCGCGGCCGGAGTGTGCGCCGATGTGGATGGACCAGATTCTGGCGCGACTGAAGCACATCGAATTGACGCTACTGGTCGGCCTCTATGCGCAACGCTATTTTTTGGGCACCGGCAACAAGCCGTCGCTGACCGATACCGTGATGGCATGGCGCGAATATGCGCCGCGATACGTTCCGCTGCCGCATCCCTCGCCCCGCAATGTCGCGTGGTTCAAGCGAAACCCCTGGTTCGGCGAGGACGTGGTGCCGATGTTGAGGGCGAGAGTCGCGACGGTGTTGAAGATGGCGTGAGGCGCGAAGCGGCGGAAGGCCTGCGTTCGATCGGCAAGGCGTCGGTCACGGAGGACGTCTGCAACACTGGCTTCCCGGTCGAGCAATTTTCACCAATGCCCGAGGCAACCGCACTGGCTCATTGCCGGCTCCCGAAGCCGCTTTCGCCGCACCACGCCGGCCTTCCCGCCACACCCCGCCACTGGCACAACTGATGCTCCCCGCCTAAAGCGCGTTCCGCCGCGGCGCCGCGGCGGCCGTGACGCGATTGTCCGAAGGAGGCACAAATGAACGACGGAATGCACGAGGACCTGCGGGAAAGCATGCAACGCGAAACGCGCGGGGGCATGCCGAGCCTGATGCAATGCGTGGTCGCGGCCGCGGTCGGCGCGGCCATCATGTACCTGTTCGATCCCCAGTCGGGCCGCCGCCGCCGCGCGCTGCTGCGCGACAAGGCCGAGGCGAGCCGCCATGACATGCAGGATCTGGCCGAGAAACAGGCGAAACGGATCACGGACCGCATGCAGGGCATCGCCGCCAAGGTCCGCAACGCGACCGGCCTGGCCAGGCGCACGGCCGACGACGACACCATCGCCGAGCGGGTCCGCGCCGAACTGGGCCGCCTGGTCGGCCACCCTGGCGCTGTCGACGTGGCCGTGGTCGGTGGGCGGGTATGGTTGAGCGGACACATCCTGGCGTCCGAGCACGAGGCACTGCTTGCCGCCGTGCGGGGCGTTACCGGCGTGCAGGACGTCGACGACCGCCTGACCGTGCACGAAGAAGCGGGCAACGTGCCGGAGCTGCAGAGCTAGCTTGCGATACCGCAGAAGTTCCTGTCGTTCCCTGCGCAGGCGGGAGCGACAGGCTGCCGCTACCTCCGCTGGCTCGGCGCCCGCAGGCCGTCCATCACGAGTTCTGAATGCCGCGCCGCTTGATGAACTCGCCCCAGACCTTGGCGTCGGTGACGGCGCGCTGCTTGATCGCCTCGGCCGAGCCCGCCAGCGGCTCCAGATAGAGCGAGGCCAGCTTGCTCTTGATCTGCGGGTCGGACAGGAACGCCTGCACCGAGGCATTCAGGCGAGCCACGACCTTGGCGTCCATATTGGCTGGCCCCAGCAAGGCAAACCAGCCCGGCATCACGGGCACGTCCAGCCCCGCCTCCTTCACGGTCGGCACATTGGGCAATTCCTTGGCGCGCTTCTGGCCGACGATCGCCACCGGCACCACATTGCCGCCGGTGATCTGCGGCAGCGCGGAACCGACCACGCTCACCATGGCATCGACTTCGCCGGCGATCACGCCGGTCAGCGCCGGGCCGGAGCCCTTGTAAGCGGCGTGCGTCAGCTTGATGCCCGCCTTGTCGGCCAGCATCTCCATCGCCAGATGCGTGGAATTGCCGACCCCGGCGCTGCTGAAGGTCAGGCCGCCCGGCCTGGCTTTTGCCTTGTCGATGAACTGCGCGATCGACGTGATGCCGCTGGCCTTGCTGGTCACCAGCACGAACGGCGTATCGACCACCGGCGCAATAAAGGTGAAGTCCTTCTGCGGATCGTACGGGAGCGACTTGTACAGATGCTGATTGAAGCTGACCTGCGACACACCGGTCAGCAGCAACGTGTAGCCGTCGGCCGGCTGCTTGGCCACGAACGAGGTGCCGATGATGCCGTTGGCGCCGGCGCGATTGTCGACCACCACAGACTGGCCCAGATCCTGGCTCAATTTTTCGCCGAGCATCCGCGCCACCACGTCGCCGCCCGAGCCGGCGGACTGCGGCACGACCAGGCGAATCGGTCGGTTGGGATAGGCGTCCTGCGCAATCGCGGCGCCGGACAGCGTCATCAGGGCCGCCATCGCGGCGCCCATCAAGGAACGGTACATCTGCAGTTCTCCCCAATCATGCGAATTGAAATGGTGTCGATGGCTGGATGGCACCGTTGCGCCGCTGCCTTGGATAAGCGCCACGCGCCACCATCGATCCGGCTCGTAGAGCGATGGTAAGAATTCACGCGGGTGGCAACCAATACGGAATCTTGATGCCGCCATAGGTCGTGCCTATGGCCGCATACCGGACGCCCCGTTCAGGGGCACCGCGGATCGACACGGTGCAGGCCGTGCGTTTTTGAATCGGCATGGGCCCTGCTTTGGCGCATCGCGGGCGGCGACCGCCCGCTTTGGCGTGCGTCAGCGCGGCATGCCATAGGCCCGCCCTATGTCCGCATCGGCATTTCGTCTTTCCGCGGCGCGGGGGCGGCTGCTTACCATTGCCGCAAGCCAACCGACCCAACGCAAGATTCATGTCCGATATCGACCACCGCGGCAATGCCTGGACAACACCGGCCAGCGCCTATCTCGAAACGCGTCCCTCGCACTTTGCCGTTCCGGACGCCCCGCTGTCGTGTTATGTGACGATGCGCGACGGGTGCAAACTCGCCGTCGATGTGTTCGTGCCGCAGCCGCTGGAGGCCGAACACTCGACGCTCGGCGACGACGCGCCGGCCCGCTATCCGACCATCGTCATCTTCACGCCCTATTTCCGCCGCTTCCGGCTGCGCGAGCCGGGCGCGGAGCCGAGCCCGAATACCGCCAAATACCGCGACGCCTTCGTGCCGAAGGGCTATGCCGTGGTGGTGGTGGACGTACGCGGCACCGGCGCGAGCTTCGGCACACGCGATGCGCTGCGCTCGCCCACCGAGCGCGACGATTACTTCGAAATCGCCGAATGGATCGTGGCGCAGCCCTGGTCCAATGGCCGCATCGGTTCGACCGGCATCTCGTATCTCGGCGCGGCCGCCTGCTTCCTGGCCAGCACGGGCCATCCCGCCGTCAAGGCTATCGCCCCGCTGTTCGCTGTCTCCGACATCTACAGCGAACAGCTGTACCCCGGCGGGTTGCTGTCGAAGGTCTGGGTGCAGGCCTATGACGAACTGATGGTCGCGCTCGATCAGGACGACCGCGCGCTGCTGGCCCGCTATCCCTACTTCAACGATCCGCGCTTCGATGGGCCCGAGCGTGTCGACGCCGATCAGGACGGCAGCCTGGTGCAGGAGGCCATCGAGCAGCATCGCAGCAACTTCGCGCTGGCGGACCTGGCGCCGGAGTTTGCCTTCCGCGATGGCGCCACGCAGCACGATCCCGCGCTGGATTCGGGCAGCTGCAGCCCCTATCGCTATCTCGACGGCATTGCACAGGACGTCGCGGTGTATTCGGTCTCGGGCTGGTACGACGGCGGCGGCTACGCGAATGGCGCGATCACGCGCTTCCTGTCGTTGCCGAGGCACGACAGCCGGCTGCTGCTGGGACCCTGGGACCACGGCGCGCGCACCAATATCTCGCCGTGGCGCAGCCACGCCGCGTCGGACTTCCCGCTGCTGGCCGAGGTATTGCGGTTTTTCGATCATCATCTGATGCAGTTGCCTACCGGCCTCGAGCAGGAAGCGCGGGTCCACTACTACAGCGTGCACGACGAGCAATGGCATGCCGCCACGACGTGGCCGCCGGTGCACGACACGCAGCGGCTGTATCTGGCCGATGCGGCCGGTCTGTCGACGACCTGCCCGCCGGCAGAATCGGACCGCGAAACGCAGGTCAGCTTCAACTGGTCCACCGGCCGTCAAACGCGGTATGAGCGGCTGGGCGCGGCCAATATCGAGGACTACTACCCGGACTGGAGCGAGCGGCAGCAGGACCTGCTCGCCTTCGATGGCGAGGTGCTGACGGCGCCGCTGTCGATCGCCGGCCATGTCGTGCTGAACATCGGCCTGGCCAGCTCGCAGCCCGATGCCGCGCTGCATGTCTTCCTGTCCGAGGTCGAGGCTTCCGGGCAGGTGCGCTATATCACCGAAGGCATGCTGCGTGCGCTGCATCGCAAGACCGCGCCGTGCCCGCCGGAATACCGCACGACGTGGCCCTACCGCACGTTCGCGGCAGCCGATGCCGTGCGTCTGGTGCCGGGGCAAACCGAGCGCATGCACTTCGCGATGCTGCCCGTCGCCTGGACGCTGGCCGCCGGAAGCCGGCTGCGCCTGTCGATCGCCGGCGCGGACCGCGGCCACTTTCCGCAGGTGCCGCACGGCCGCCCGCCGCGGCTGTCGATCCGGCTCGGCGGCGAACTGGCTTCGTATCTCGATCTGCCGGTTCGCGGCTAGTCTGGCGGCCGGAGCGGGCTGCGAGGGCGGGGTCGGGTCGGGATGCTACATTGCCGGCTTGCCCCGCGACCGCTCGGCGTAGGGCTCTCTCATGCCACCGCCTCGCCGAATATGGACCTGAAGCAGCTGCGCTATTTCGCGCGCATCGTCGAACTGGAGAGCATCACCGCCGCGGCCGATGCGCTCCACATCGCTCAGCCCTCGCTGAGCCAGCACGTCGCTAACCTGGAAGCCGAGCTCGATGCCCGATTGCTGGTGCGCGGCCCCTCGGGCACGAGGCCAACCGAGACCGGCCATATCCTCTACCGCCACGCCAAGATGGTGCTGCGGCAGATGGAAGAGGCCAAGGCCGCGGTACAACACGGCCGCGACGTGCCGTGCGGCCATGTCACCGTGGGCCTGCCGACCAGCACCTCGCGCGTACTTGCACTGCCGCTGCTGCGGCATGTGACCGAACACTTCCCCGACATCACGCTGGAAATCGTAGAAGGCTCCAGCGCCGATCTGGCCGAATCGCTGGCGCTGCAGAAGCTCGATCTCGCCGTGGCGATGGACGTGCAGCAACGCCCGAACATGCAGTCGACCCCGCTGCTCGACGAGCAGCTGATGCTGGTCGGACGGCCGATTCCCGGGCATCCGCACGCCATCACGCTGGCGCAGGCCGCGGCGCTGCCGCTGCTGTTGTCGAGCTTTCCCAATTCGGTGCGCGTGCTGTGGGATCGCGCGCTGGTCAGCGCGGGATTGCAATGCCGCCTGGTCGCGGAGACCAGCGCGGTATCGGTGCTGCTGTCGGCAGTGCGTGAGGGATTGGGCTGGACCATCCTGCCTTGGTCCGCGCTGGCCGGCGACCAGGACGACCAGCTCGCGGCGATGTCGATTGCCGACGCGACGCTGGAGCGCCGCGTCAGCCTGTGCCTGTCGTCGTCGGCGAGCCTGAGCCTGGCGTGCCGCAGCGTCGAGGCCGCGCTGCAGACCATCGTGGCCGAGATGGTCGCGAGCGGGCAGTGGAAGAGTGTCAGGCTGATCCAGCCGGCGTAGCCGAGGACTAGCCGGCGGTTTGGATCACGACCTTGCCGCACACGTGTTGCGTCATGCCTTTCTTCATCGCTTCGGCAGTGAAGTAGTCGCTTTCCTCAGATGCTCCTGGCAGCGACACCGACGATCGGTGCGTCGAGCGCCAGTGCCGCGCGCACGGGGTCGAAATACTCGCGCAGATGCGCAATCGCGCCATCGCGAGCCGTGAGAAACACCACGTATTCCTGTTCGTAAGTCCGGCCGGTAGCGTCGATGTGTCCTTCGGCACGGACACGGGCCACAGCGTGCTGCGCGCTTGCGGCTGACAGGATCTCGACATCGAGGAAGCGGAACTGAGAAACGGCGCCTGCGAACCAGTCGGCATGACGGATGACCGCCTCTCGGCCTTCCAGCTTCGCGGGGTGACCCAGACTCGGCGCGTACGGAAGTTCCCAGACGATGTCTTCGGCAAGCAGCTCGCGCCATTGCGCCGGATTGCCGACCAGGGTCTCGATATGTTGCTGCAGTAGTTCTGTGGCGTTCTTCATGATGTGCTCCGGATCGTGGGTTGGCTTGTCGTTCAATTGGCGGCGACCGCGATGCTGCCCTTCCCGCGTTGGGCGTCGATGCTGTATGCCCCTGCCCCGAATGCCACGACTTGCACAAGGCCGCCGGCCATCGCGAGGTTTTTCAGGAAATGGAACATCTGGTTTTGATCGGCCAGTGCATGGTGGAAAAGCACGGCCGTGGCTATCGCATAAAGCGCCAGCAATGCTGCCACCGCCCTGGGTGCGAAAACCGACGATCAACAACGCGCCGGCCAACAACTCGAGGGCGAGCGCACCGGCATAACCCAACGCGGGCGCCGGCAGGCCCAGCGATCCGATATACGCAATGGTCGCCGCCGGGGCCATCAACTTCCCGAATCCGCTGATCAGGAAAATGGTGGCCATCGCGATGCGGCCGATAAGGGGAAGGAAGGACTGCGAGGCAAATTGGTTCGAGTTCATGATCAATGGATTCCTGTGTCTTTTAACTGTGTCTTTTAGCTGTGTCTTGAATCAGCATCGCGGGGATCGCGATGACCTGACCCGAAGATTAGGGACTTGACACCCATTCAGGAAGACTATATTTCTCGATGCAATCCATCTACGGATTAGATATATGCTCGACGGTGTCTCCCTGGACCAATTGCGCACCTTTATCGCGGCCGCCGACGAAGGAAGCTTCTCCGCTGCGGGTCGCAAGCTGCGACGCGCACAGTCGGTGGTCAGCCACACGCTGGCGAATCTGGAAGGGCAGATCAATGTGCAGCTGTTCGATCGGTCCGGCCGCTATCCGCGCCTGACCGAACAGGGCGCCGCACTGCTGGCGCAGGCACGCGTCGTCGTCAGCGGCATGGACGGATTCAAGTCCAAGGCAAGGGCCATGGCCGACGGTCTCGAACCCGAGCTATCAGTGGTGGTGGACGTGATGTATCCAATGGAGTCGCTGACCGCGGCGGTAGGCGAATTCCGCGAAGTCTTTCCCCATACGCCGCTACGCCTGTATGTCGAAGCGTTGGGCGCGGTAATGCGGCCGGTGATCGAGCGCGTTTGCCGGCTCGGCATCAGCGGTTCGATGCCGGCGGTACCGGAAACGCTTGAGGGAGAAAAGCTGCTCGATGTGCCGATGGTCACGGTCGTGTCGCCCGACCACCCATTGGCTTCGCGAAAACGCCTGATTCGTACGAGCGAACTGGCCGACCATGTGCAGCTGGTACTCACCGATCGCACGACGCTGACCGATGGCGCGACATTCGGCGTGTTTTCGCCGCTGACGTGGCGCCTGGCCGACCTGGGCGCCAAACACGCCTTTCTGCGCGCCGGCTTCGGCTGGGGGCATATGCCCGCGGCAATGGTGCAGGACGATCTGGCGCAGGGGCGCCTGATTGCGCTACGGTTGCAGAGCTTTCAACCCCGTACGCCGCCGATCGCCATGTTCGCGGTCTATCGGAAGGACACGCCGCCCGGACCGGCGGCGAGATGGTTTCTGGACCGGCTCAAGGACGGCACAACGCGTGGGTGACACAGCGCGGCGACTGATCACGCCTGTGCGGACAACGTCGGACGTTCCAAATAGCTGGCGACCTGGCGCCTGAGCACGGGCAGCTTGCCGGTAAAGAAATGATCGGCGCCGGGCACCACGACCACCGGCAACTGCTGTGGGCGGGCCCAATCGAAAATGGCGGAAAGCGCCACCCGCTCGTCATTCTCCCCATGGATCACCAGCGCATTGGGTTGCACCGACGGCGTGTCATAGGTGCGGTGGTTCGCGACGGGGCCGGACGGCATGCCGGTCAGAATCAGATGATCGAGGTTGGTGCCGCGCTCGGCGAGCTGCACCGATGCCAGCGCGGCAACGAAGGCGCCGAACGAGAATCCCGCCAGCGCCAGCGGCAGATCCGGATATTGCTCGCGAAGGTAGTCGACCACCGCCAGCATGTCGCTCGTTTCGCCGACACCGCCATCGTGCTCGCCCTGCGTCGCGCCCACGCCGCGGAAGTTGGGTCTCACCGCCAGAAATCCGTGAGCGTTCAGTTCCCGGGCCAACTGGTGCGGCACCTTGTGGTCCGCCGTGCCGCCTTGCATGGGATGAGGGTGGCCGACGACGGCAATGCCCTGTACGGCATCCTTCGGGGCGTCGATCAGCAATTCGATATCGCCTGCCTCGCCACGAATCAGCGTGCGGGTCGTCATTCCTGGAGTGATGGTCATTGCCATGATATGTCTTCGATCCGTTCTTTCGGCGCGGCGTGCGTCCGCTCCGCAATGAGCGAATGGTAAGGCAATTGAGAAATGCAGGGCTTACCGGCGTTCGGCCCCGGACTTGAAGCTGCATCAGGATGATGGTGTTCGCAGGCGCTGTGCTCTAGTGCTCGCCAGCTCTGGTTGCCGCTGCGTGGCGCAATACGTAGTCGGCAGTCTGCTCCACCGTCATGGCCGAGGTGTCGAGCCACAAGCCGATGCGCGGCGTGTGCTGCAAGCCCGCAGCCAATGAGGCTGGCGTCCAGTCACCGGCATAGGCGGTCTTACGCCGTTCGGCATCGCGCCTTGCCACCACGTTCAACTCAGGGTTGAGCACGAGTACGCCGCGCGACCAGCGCGACAGTCGGGTGTACACCTCGTTCAGGTACTCGCCCAATATCACGTCCTGATAAATGACCGTGAAGCCCGCATCCGCATAGGCTTCGCAGGCGTCGCATGCTAGGCGGTAACGCAGCGTGAGCTGTTGCAGCGCCTCTTGTGACAGTTCGGGCGTGATTTCGGCTCGGCCATTCACGATCATCTTGCGAAACGTGTCGCCGCGCAGGTGAACGGACTTTGGCAGGCGTTCCGCGATGGCCTGCGCGACCGAGGATTTGCCGGCGGCCATCAGGCCGGTGATGATCAGGATTGGGGGCACGCCAGCAATGGAATGGGGTTTCATCGAAATTTGTTCAAAGACGACTCAAGGCATTGGGCAGTCCGGTGAATCGGCTACAGGTACGCGCTCCAGCTCCACGTAGCCATCTCGATCAACAACCCGATTCAGCGAAAGCTCGCAGCGCCCCCCCACCACCGTCCAGTCGACCTCGTAGTCTTCCATGTTGCGAGGCGTAAATGACAAGGTACGAACACAGGCAGAACCGTACCGCTTAGCCCCACCCTTTGCATGATGGAAGCCATTAATTCCCATCCTTAAGCTTGTCGGCTTCCCTGGGGGAAGCACATACTCGCGAAAGTACGCTGTCGAGAAGGGGCCGCTCATCTTTTCTATGTGATGACTGCTGGGCGTTTCAGCGATGCCTAGGGAGGTATTCGTCGGCATACCAAGCGTTGATGCCAACGCCTCGCCAAGGCCTCCCGATACTCTTTGCCCTCCGCCATTTCTTATACAAGCACTACCGATGTGCAGCTCGGCGAATACGCCGTTCTGCCCAAAAATGCGGATTCGACTTTGCCCCTCTGGCTGAAGCGTCGACCGATATACCAGGCGCTGTTCGACTTCCGCAGGCGGTGGTTCCAGCGGTGCGCCGGATAGCAGCCGTTCGAGCACTTCTTTTTTACAATTGGCCGTCGGAGTTTGAAAGCCGCAGATGCGCCCATTTCCGATGGTACACCCCGTCATTAGGAAAGCGCATGCAAGCATTGCTTGACGCAACGTCGCGCCTGTCATTGGTCGATAACGTTTACGTTTGACTAGCCTCAAGAACAGCATCACCGATTCTCCTCAGGCGTCAACACCGTGTCCGCTTATCCATCACGCCGCCTCACCCCTCCGCAAACAACTCAAAAATCAAATCCCGCAACCACTGATTTCCTGGATCACGGTGATACCGCCCATGCCAGAACAGATTGATCTGGATATCCGGAAGATCGACCGGATGGCGGATGAATTTGAGTCCGAAATACGCCGCGCTTCGCTCGGCGAACTTTTCGGTGACGGTCGCAACCAGGTCCGTGGTGGCGACGATATCGGCGAGCGCGACGAAATGCGGCACGCGCAGGCGGATGTTACGACGTACGCCAAGCTTGGCCAGGATTTCGTCGACCCGGGCGTGGCCCGTTCCAGCCGCGGTCACCACCACATGGTCGGCGCGCTCGAAGTCCTGTCTTCGCACGGTGCGCTTGTCCAGCGCATGGCCCGCTCGGAACATGCAGACATAGCGCTGGCGGAATAGCCGGCGCTGATA
The DNA here is from genome assembly GCF_017598945.1 of Cupriavidus gilardii. Taxonomy (GTDB): domain Bacteria; phylum Pseudomonadota; class Gammaproteobacteria; order Burkholderiales; family Burkholderiaceae; genus Cupriavidus; species Cupriavidus gilardii_E. Next base: position 112,043 of record NZ_JAGFTW010000046.1, on the reverse strand, counting down.
GAACCCCGACGGCAGCTCGGGCAGATGGCCCAACGCGAGATCGACCTGCCCCACGCTCATTGCCTCGGCGAGATCGATCGCGGTATTGCGTACGGTTGCAATCGAGACGCCCGGCGCCCTCTCGCGCAGCGCGCTCATCAGCTTCGGAATGAAATGCACTTCGCCGATATCGGTCATCGCCAGCTGGAACCGGCGATCGCTGCGCAGCGGGTCGAAGGCGACCTTGCGGTTCAGGGCTGACTGCAGCGCGTCCAGTGCATAGGCAACTGGTTCGGCGAGGTCCTCGGCCACCGGTGTCGGCAGCATTCCCTTGGCGCTGCGCACGAACAGCTGGTCGTCGAAGATCCGCCGCAAGCGTGCCAGCGCATTGCTGACGGCCGGTTGCGTCAGGCCCAATTCGCGAGCGGTTCCCGACACAGTACGCAGCCGCAGCAGGTGCTCGAACACCACGAGCAGATTCAGATCGACGTCCTGCAATCGCATGTCTCCTCCCTGTCCCTTATCACCTTCGTGAATGGGTCATATAAACGGGATTCTATTGGTTTATCGGTGTCGATGTCCGATGATGGGCGCGAACAGAACGACAACAACGAAGACAACAACGAACGGGAGACGATATGGAAGTGCGCGTCCTTCCCCACGGGCAGCGCCTGGACGTGCCGCAGGGCCAAAATCTTCTGAGGGCGTTGCAGCAGCATGGCGTACCGATCTCGTACAGCTGCATGGCGGGCCGCTGCGGCACCTGCCGCTGCCGTCTGGTCGCGGGCGATGTGCGGGAAGGCGGCGATGACAACTCCCGCAATCGCCTCGACGTCGACCAGCAAAGCGGCCGCCCTCTGCTGGCCTGCCAATCGGTGGTGATGGGCCCCTGCACCATCGAGATCCCCGAGCCGGACGAGGTAGTCGTCCATCCCGCTCGCATTCTGAAGGGCACGGTCACGGCATTGGCGGACCTGACGCACGACATCAAGCTCGTCCGACTCGCGCCCGCCAAGCCGCTGTCGTTCTCTCCCGGCCAATACGCGATGCTCCAATTCACGCCCGACCATATCCGTCCCTATTCGATGGCAGGGCTCGCCGACGATAGCGAGCTCGAATTCCATGTACGCCTGGTCCCCGGCGGCCGTGTCACCGGCTACATCCGCGAACAGCTGAAGATTGGCGACACCGTTCGTATCAGCGGACCGCTCGGGACCTCGTATCTGCGCACGCGCAACGACGATCCGATTATTTGCATCGCCGGCGGTACGGGCCTGGCGCCGGTGCTCGCCATCGTGCGCGGCGCGATCGCAGCCGGGATGGCAAACCCGATCCACCTGTACTTCGGCATTCGCTCCCCGCGCGATGCCTACGGGCTCGACTGGCTGAACGAACTGACGCAGCGGTATCCGCGTCTGCGCATCGACGTCGTATCGACTTTGCCGGGTCACGACCGCGATCTGCGCACCGGGCTGGTCACGGAGGCGGTCGCGCAGGACCACGGCGAACTGACGGGCTGGCGCGCGTATCTGTGCGGCGCACCGCCAATGGTCGAAGCCGCGACCGCGTTGCTGCGCGATCGCGGCGTGCGGGACGACCATATCTATGCAGACGCCTTCTACGCTTCGAACGCCTGATGGACTAATTGGCAGGCCGGCGACGGCCAACGATTTAACGATAAGCAGGAGACAGCATGGACACTCACACCGCAGGCAGCGACGCGATATGGCCAGACGACGGCATCAGCCGCATCCCATTTCGCGTCTATACCGACCAGCAGCTCTATCAGCGCGAACTGGAACGCTGCTTCTATCGGGGCCATTGGAACTATGTCGCGCTGGAAGCGGAGATTCCCAACGCCGGCGATTTCAAGCGCACCGCGATTGGCGAGCGTTCCGTCATCGTAATACGCGACGCAGACGGCGACATCAATGTGGTCGAAAACGTCTGCGCGCATCGCGGCATGAAGTTCTGCCGCGAACGCAGCGGCAACCGCAAGGACTTCCACTGTCCCTATCACCAGTGGAACTACGACCTGAAGGGCAATCTGCAGGGCGTGCCGTTTCGCCGCGGCGTCAAGCAGGACGGCAAGGTCAACGGCGGCATGCCCGCGGATTTCCGGCCGGAGGAACACGGGCTGACCAGGCTGAAGGTGGCGACACGCGGCGGCGTCGTATTCGCGTCGTTCGATCACGACGTCGAATCGTTGGAGAGCTATCTCGGCCCGGACATCCTCGGCTACTTCGACCGTCTATTCAACGGGCGCAAGCTCAAACTGCTCGGCTACAACAAGCAGCGCATCCCGGGCAACTGGAAGCTGATGCAGGAAAACATCAAGGACCCGTATCACCCCGGCCTGCTGCATACGTGGTTCGTGACCTTCGGCCTCTGGCGCGCGGACAACAAGGCGCGGCTCGTGATGGACCCGCAATTCCGCCATGCGGCGATGGTGTCGACGCGCGGGCAGGGCGGCAAGAGCGAGGTCACCTCCGGTGTGGCGAGCTTCAAGGACCAGATGGCCTTGCAGGACGACCGGCTGCTGGACATCGTGCACGAGCCCTGGTGGGGCGAACCCACGGCGGTGATGATGACGATCTTTCCGAGCGTGATCTTTCAGCAGCAGGTCAATTCGGTATCCACGCGGCATATCCAGCCGCGTGGCCCCGATGCGTTCGACTTCGTCTGGACGCACTTCGGTTTCGAGGACGACGACGAGACCATGACACACCGGCGATTACGCCAGGCCAACCTGTTCGGCCCCGCCGGCTTTGTCTCGGCCGACGACGGCGAGGCCATCGAATGCTCGCAGGAAGGCTTCACGCAGAAGCCCTGGCACCGCGTGCTCGCCGAGCTCGGCGGGCGCACCGCAGAGAACACCGACCACATGGTGACCGAGACGCTGATTCGCGGCATGTACGCCTACTGGCGCAAAGTGATGGAGGTCTGAAGATGGAATTCGCCGACTACCACGCCCTGCTGACCTTGTACGCCGACTACGCCAGCGTCGTCGACAACGGCGACTGGGACCGCTGGCCCGAGTTCTTCACCGACGACTGCATCTACAAGGTCCAGCCGCGAGAAAACCATGAGCGCGGTCTGCCGCTGGCGACGCTGTCGTTCGAGAGCAAGGCCATGCTGCGGGACCGCATCTATGGCATTCGCGAGACGCTGTTTCACGACCCCTATTACCAGCGCCACATCGTCGGCGCGCCGTTGGTGCGCAGCGATGACGGCGAACGCATCGTGTCGGAGGCCAACTACGCGGTATTGCGCACCAAGCCCGATCAGCTGACCGATGTATTGAACGCGGGCCGCTATCTCGACACCGTGGTGCGCACGCCAGACGGCCTGCGTTTCGCCTCGCGACTATGCATATTCGACAGCGAGATGATTCCCAACTCGCTGATCTATCCGATCTGAATCTGGAGCGAGCCATGACCGAAACCTGGACCGAAGCGGCACCGCTTGCCAGCGTGCCGCAGGACGACGTGATCGCCGTCGAAGTCGCCGGGCGCGAGATTGCGCTGTACTGCGTCGATGGTGAAATCTATGCCACCGACAACCTCTGCACGCATGGACACGCGCGGCTGTGCGACGGGTTCCTCGACGGACACGAGATCGAATGCCCGTTGCATCAGGGCAAGTTCGACGTGCGGACCGGCGCGGCGGTGTGCGCGCCGGTGACCGAGGGCGTTCGCAGCTATCCGGTGCGGATCGAGGGAGGGAAGGTCTTCGTCGACCTTGGCGCCGACCTTGCCGCCTGGAGCGAGGCATCGGGCTAGCGGCGGCTCCGCGTAAACCCTGATAAATTCGGCTCTTGTTCTCTGTGAAATATCACACTAGTATCACTCCAACTTCAGAGACAACGAGAACCGGACCGTGGCGACATCCATCCGACTGGTAGGGACCGACGACGACAGCGGCAAGCAGACCGCCTCCCAAACGGGGGCGGCCATGCGCGAGCTGGCCTATACGGAAATCAAGCGCCGCATCATTTCGTGCGAATTCCGGCCCGGCGAGCCACTGAACGAGGCACAGGTTGCGACCATGCTGGGGCTGGGCCGCACCCCGGTCCATCAGGCGCTGCATCGGCTGGAGGTCGAAGGGCTGGTGTCGATCATGCCGCGCAAGGGCGTGCTGGTGACGCCGCTGTCGCTGAACGAAGTGCTGGACATGATCGAGGTTCGCGCCACCAACGAGGTGCTGTGCGCCACGCTGGCCTGCGAACGGGGCCACGACAGCGATTTCAAGGCCATGCGCGACATCGTCGACCGCTCGCCCCCGCTGATCGCCGGACGCGACATCCCCGCGCTGGCGTCGTTGGACCTCAAATTCCACACGGCGATGTCCGCCGCCTCGCGCAATCGGGTATTGGCCGAGCTGTTGCGGGGCCTGCACGAGAAGCAGGCGCGCTTCTGGTTCCTGTCGCTGTCCGACCCGCAGCATCTCGAGAACGTCTACCAGGAGCACCTGGAGATCGTCGATGCGCTGGAGCGCAGGGATGTGCCGGCGGTGCGGGAAGCGGTCCGCACGCATATCGACGAATTCCGGAAGAACATCATCCGGACGCTGTAACCCCCTCTTTTCTCCCAATCAAGGTAGTACGCAATGCCGACACTGCATTTCCAAGTCGCCGGCGGGGGCGAACTCGCCCTCGACATTCAACGTCTGATCATTGCCGGCTGGACCGGCCGCGATCTCGAGGCCGTCCAGCACCATATCGAAGAGCTGCAGGCCATCGGCGTGAAGCCGCCCGCCAGCGTGCCGACCTTCTATCCGCTGGCGGCGTCGCTGCTGACCACCGCAGACGTCATCGAGGTACCGCGCGACGACTCCTCCGGCGAAATCGAAGTGGTGCTGCTGCAGGCGGACGATGGCCTGTACGTCGGCGTCGGGTCGGACCACACCGACCGCAAGGTCGAGGCGTATGACGTGACGGTGTCCAAGCAGATGTGCGACAAGCCGGTCGGCACGCAGGTCTGGCGCTTCGACGAAGTGGCCGACCACTGGGACAGCCTCGAGATGCGCTGCTGGCGCGTGCGCGACGGCGAACGCGCGCTGTATCAGGAGGGCAAGGTCACTCGCCTGCTCGATCCGCGCGATTTGATCCAGCGTCTGACCGGCGAGTCGTCGCTGCCGTCCGGCACCGCGATGTTCTGCGGCACCCAGGCGGTGATCGGCGAGCTGGGGCATGGCGAGGCCTTCGAGGTCGAACTGCACGACCCGGTGCGCAACCGCACGCTGCGCCATGCGTATCGCGTGCAAACCCTCGCGGTGGCCGAATGAGCGAGTCGACCATTGCCGCGCTGGCGGCCCGGCTGGCCGCCGGACAGATCACCAGTGTCGCGCTGACCGAGCAGGCGCTGGCACGCATCGACAGCCATCGCGGCGCGGGCGGTGCGGCCTTTGTCGAGGTGGACGAAGCCGGCGCGCTGGCCGCGGCGCGGGCCGCAGACCAGGCGCGCGCCGCCGGTCTGGTGGCCTCGCCTCTCGCCGGCTTGCCGGTGTCGATCAAGGACCTGTTCGACGTGCGGGGCCAGGTGACCCGCGCCGGCTCGCGCGTGCTCGACTGCAATGCGCCGGCGACGACGGATTCGCCGGCCGTGGCGCGCCTGCGGGCCGCCGGTGCGGTGCTGATCGGTCGCACCAATATGAGCGAGTTCGCGTTTTCGGGACTCGGCCTGAACCCGCACTACGGCACGCCGCGCTCGCCCTTCGATGCCGAGCGGATCGTCGGGGGCTCCACCTCGGGCGGCGCGGTCAGCGTGGCCGAGGGCATGGCGGTGGCCGCACTGGGCACCGATACCGGGGGGTCGATCCGCATTCCGTCGGCCTTCTGTGGCCTGACCGGCTTCAAGCCGACCGCGCGCCGCGTGCCGCTCGATGGCGCCGTCCCGCTGTCGACGTCGCTGGATTCCGCCGGCCCGCTGGCCCGGTCGGTTGCCTGCTGCGCCGCCATGGATGCCGTGCTCAGCGGCGAGACGCTCGACGCGCGTCCGACTTCGCTGTCGGGGCTGCGCCTGTACGTGACGCGCGATTTCGTTGGCGATGGTCTCGATGCCGAGGTCGCCCAGGCATTCGACGACATGCTGTCGCGGCTGTCGGCGCAAGGCGCGCGCATCGTGCCCTTCGACTTCCCGGAGCTGCGGCGCTTGCCGGACATCAACGCGGGGGGCGGCCTGACCGCGGCCGAGGCGTGGGCCTTGCATCGCGACTGGCTGACGCGCGATGGCGAGCGCTACGACCAGCGGGTGGCGCAGCGGATCCGGCGCGGCGCGCAGCAGAGCGCGGCGGACTACATCACGCTGCTGGCCGAGCGCCGCACGATGCAACAGCACGCCGTCGAGCGGCTGCGCGATGCCGATGCGTGGCTGATGCCCACCGTTGCGATGCGACCGCCGCGGCTCGATGCGCTCGAGCGCGACGACGACTTCTTCGCGACCAACGCGCTGGTGCTGCGTAATCCGAGCGTGATCAATTTCCTGGACGGCTGCGCGGTGTCACTGCCGCTCGCGCAGGGGATCGGCCTGAGCGTTTGCGGCCTGCACGGCAAGGACGCGCGCGTGCTGCAGGTCGCCGGCTCGATCGAGCCGCTGCTGCGCTGACGCCGGCCTGCCGACGCTTACCCAGCACAGCGACCGTCCGAGGGCTGCGCCAATGCAGCGCAGCCCCGCCCACCACACCCAAGGAGCAACACCGATGTCTTCCGTGATCAGCAGCGCCGCGGGCGCCCTGGACAACGCGCAACCAGCCGAGGTCGCGCGGCAATGCGAAGTGGCATATCGCAAGATTGCCATCCGCCTGATTCCCTTCCTGGTCTTCCTGTTCATCCTCGCCTGGATCGACCGGGTCAACGTGGGCTTCGCCAAGCTGCAGATGCTGCAGGACCTGCAATTCAGCGAAGCGGTGTACGGCTTCGGCGCCGGCATCTTCTTTCTCGGCTATTTCCTGTTCGAGGTGCCGAGCAACCTGTTGCTCGAGAAGATCGGCGCGCGCAAGACGCTGGCCCGCATCACGATCCTGTGGGGGCTGGCCTCGATGGCGATGATCTTCGTCACGACGCCGATGCAGTTCTACGCGCTGCGGTTCCTGCTCGGCGTGTTCGAGGCGGGGTTCTTCCCGGGCGTCGTGCTGTACCTGACGTACTGGTTCCCGGCGGCACGCCGCGCGCGCATCAACGGTCTGTTCATGACGTCGTTCGCCATCGCCGGCGTGATCGGCGGCCCGCTGGCCGGCTTCATCATGACGACGATGGATGGTGTCGACGGGCTGGCCAACTGGCAATGGCTGTTCGTGCTCGAAGGTATTCCGTCGGTGCTCGCCGGCATCGCGGTGATGATGTACCTGCCGGAAAAGCCCGCGAACGCGCGTTGGCTGTCCGACACGGAGAAGCAACTGGTCACGCGCACCATCGAGGCCGAGAATCGCGATCCGGCCAAGCACTCGACGCTGAAGTCCGCGTTCGTCAATTCCCGCGTCTGGATCTGCGCCGCGATCTATTTCTGCGTTGTTAGCGGCAACGCCACCATCGCGTTCTGGTCGCCGTCGATCATCAAGGAACTGGGCGTGCAGGGCAATCTGCGCATCGGTCTGGTGTCGGCGATCCCGTTTATCGCGGGCACCATCGCGATGGTCCTCAACGGCATTCACTCGGACCGCAGCCGCGAACGCCGGATGCACTGCGCGATGGCGACGTTGCTTGCCGCCGTCGGGCTGACGTTGACCGGACTGTGGCTGCACAGCGCCATGCTGGCCCTGGTGGCGTTGACGCTCGCGTCGATCGGCATCCTGGCCGCATTCCCCGTGTTCTGGTCCCTGCCTTCCGCCTTCCTTGCCGGCACCGCGGCCGCAGGCGGCATCGCGCTGATCAACTCGATCGGCAACCTGGCGGGCTTCGTGGCGCCGTACATGATCGGCTGGTTCAAGACCAATACCGGTCAGCTGTCGTCGGGACTGTACTTCGTTGCGTTCCTGGAGGCGTGTGCGACCGTGCTGGTGCTCGCAGCCATACGGGGCCGTGCGGCCGTGGCCCGCTGACTCAGGACTCAGCCAGCCACTTGCGCGGCGACATGCCCATCCGCTGCCGGAACGACTTCGAGAAAGACGACGCGCTGGCAAAGCCGAGCTCCGTGGCGATCAGGTTCACCGGTCGCCCGGACCGCATCATCGATACGCCGAGACTGAGCCGCCAGTCCGTCAGATAAGCCGCCGGGGTGGTACCGGTCGCGTCCTTGAACGCAGCGGCAAACGCGCTGCGGGACATGCACGCTGTCGAGGCCATTTTCGCTAGCGACCAGTCTTCATACGGCGACCGATGCAGGGCGACCAGCGCCTTCGCCAGGCGCGGGTCGGACAGCCCCATGATCAGACCGCTGGTCACGCCCACTTCGGCGGGATGGTCGATGATCCATCGCAGCAGCTGGATCAGCACGACTTCGAACAATCGATCGGCCAGTACGCGCGAGCCGCAGCGGACGTGGTCCGCCTCGGCAAACAACAGGTCCAGCGCGGGCCGCAGCCCCTGCACCGCATCCAGCGGCACCCTCACCAGCGATGGCAGCGACTGCACGATCGGATTGCGTTCGCCGCCATCGAAGTCCAGCGTGGCGCAGGTGAAATCCGAACCGTCCTCGGGCGGATTAACGAACTGATGGTGCAAGGGTCGGGGATAGAGCAGCAGCGTCGGTTCAGCCAGGTGCAGACGCGGCATCGCGGTGTCGCCGGCGCGGTGCCGCACCTCCATCTCGCCTCGGCGCAGCACGTGCAGGAAGGCACGTCCCGGCAGCGGTTCGAAGGTGGATCGCCCGCAGAGCTTGCCCGTATGAAACAGCTTGGTGCGGACACGGAAACGGTCCAGCAACGCGGTCAGCCGGTCTACGGGGTCAGTCGCCGACGGCGCGGCGATTTCGGATGGATTGACATGTTTCATGGACGTTATTGCACCCTGCGTCCAGCCATTCTACCTACCATTCCATCCAACCGCTCCCATTCGGACGGCTTCTTCCACTTCAAGGAGTTCGATATGTCCCGCGTCCCGCTGATCGATCCCAACCACACCACCGCTGATCGCCAGGAGCTATTGGCGCAGATCCATGGCGCGTTCGGTGCCACGCCCAATATGTTCAAGGCCGTGGCCAATTCCCCCGCTGCGCTGAAAAGCATGTGGGGCAGCTTCGGCGCGCTCGGCGGCGGCGTTATTCCGGCGCGGCTTGGCGAGCAGATTGCCGTGGCCGTAGCAAACCGGAATGCCTGCGAATACTGCCTCGCGGCTCACACCGCGCTGGGCTGCAAGGCAGGCGCCAGCGCCGAAGACATGTCGGCCGCGCAGGGCGGCGAATCCAACGATCCCAAGACCGCCGCGGCGCTGCGTTTCGCGCTGAAAGTCGTCGAGGCGCGCGGGCAGGTCAGCGATGCCGATGTGCGGGCGGTTCGTGAGGCAGGCTTCAGCGACGAGGAAATCGTCGAGATCCTTGCCCACGTGGCGCTGAATCTGTTCACCAACTACGTCAATGTGGCATTCGCCGTGCCGGTGGACTTTCCGGCGGTGAAGCTGCGCGCCGCGGCGTAAGCGGGCTAGCCAGAGCGGCAGGACGGCGAGACACCTATCCGCCCTGCCGACGTTGCTTGCATGGAGAAAAAACCGCATGAATCGCACGGCATTGGCAATCCGCCATGTTGCCTTTGAAGACCTCGGCATCCTCGAGCCGCTTTTGATCGAACGCGGCTATGCAGTGCGCTATCTGGAGGCCGGCGTCGACGAGATCGATCAGGCGGCAATCACGGCGACGGACCTGCTGGTGGTACTCGGCGGCCCGATCGGCGTGTATGACACCGAGCGCTACCCCTTTCTCGCAGCGGAGAAGGCCGCCATTGCTGCACGCCTGAAGCAGGACAAGCCGACCCTGGGCATCTGCCTCGGCGCGCAATTGATGGCGGAAGCGCTGGGCGCGACGGTCGCCGCGACAGGCAAGGTGGAAATCGGCTACGGCGCACTGACGTTGAGCGACGAAGGCCGCGCTTCGCCGCTGCGGCATCTCGGCGCCATTCCGGTCCTTCATTGGCATGGCGACCAATTTTCGATACCGGAAGGGGCATCGCGCTTGGCTGAAACGCAGGGATTCCCTAATCAAGCGTTCGCGCCTGGGCCGCGCATTCTCGGACTTCAATTCCATCTGGAAGCCGATCATCGCCAAATCGAACGATGGCTGATCGGGCATGCCCATGAACTCACCGCCAATGGACTGGAGCTCGCGGCGATCCGCGAAGATGCCGTACGCCATGGCCCGCGGCTCGAGCATGCGGCCCGCGCCGTCATCGCCGAATGGCTCGATCGCCTGACAACAGGATGAACGCCGATTTCAGCGGGGCCGATTGCAGTCTTATCGCGTAACACTGACGCCAGCGTCCACGGTGCCGTACATCGTGATGCCGGATTGCGGGTCGCCGGAGGTGCCGGTGCTGGTGCTGGTGCAGCCGGCCATCGCTCCGAGCAGGAAAACCAGACTCACTGCCCTAAAAAACCCTTTTCTCATGACATTGTCCGTATCGGTCCGAATCCAGCTTGGACGACATCGGGATGCGCGAGGTTCCTGGCATGCAGCGACATCGGCAGTCATCGGCCGTCATCGGCTAACTGCGCCGATTTGCGAAGCCTCGATCTGCAGGGGTAGACTGGCCCGGCATGCTGTCGCAAAGGCAGCCCTATTAATCCAACGGCAAACGACCGACCATGATCCACGAAATTGCACAGATCACCATCAAGCCCGGCATGGAAGCCCAATTCGAAGCCAACGTGGCGAAGGCAAAGCCGCTGTTCCTGCGTTCCAAAGGCTGCCACGGTTTGAACCTGCAGCGCTCGATCGAAGAGCCTTCGCAATACGTGCTGGTGGTGGCCTGGGAAACCGTGGAAGACCATATGGTCCATTTCCGCGAATCGCCGGAATTCCAGGAATGGCGCAAGCTGGTCAGCGACTGCTTTGCCGCACCGCCCGCGGTGCATCACGTGAACACGGTGCTTTGATCGTGAGGCCTATAGCCATAGGCTATATGGCTATGGGCTGCGGGTCAGAAAGACCGGGGTCCGCGGGTTTTCTCCCCTCTCCCGCTTGCGGGAGAGGGGCGGGGGAGAGGGTGAGCGGCGGTGGCTCAGCCACCGTAGATCGAAACCACCCCCTCTCCCTAGCCCTCTCCCCCCTGAGGGGGAGAGGGAGAACACCATCGGCCGCGGTCTAGCGTACGTGGCGACGCGCCGGCTGTCGCCACACTATCCGCATTGTCATTGTTTCAACTGGGACTGAATGGCCAGCCTTCCCGTATTCGCGTAAAGCACTGCGCCAGATGCGCGGCCCGTTGCGCGCGACGAGCCCCAGCGACGGTACAGGCGTCCGATATCGGATTCTTCTGGCAACCAGCCTTGATCGATTGGATCTCGGCCCGCAGCAGTTCGTGATCCTCGTACGCGCATGGCTGACCGCCTGCGACACCTCGCTCGTCCTCGTCGAACCGCTGGAAGCCTCGACTGAACAACGGCCAGGACATGCGATGCTGCGGGATCTGCACCGCTGCGATGCGACCCTGCAGGCCGGGCATTGCATTCAACGCTGCAGCGGACACCAGCCGCGCATCGATGAAGGATATGAAATCCAGGGCGCACGATTGCGACCGTGCGTCGAACGACTCCGGAACGAGCGACAGTACGACGGAACGCACGTGTGGTCGGCGAAACCATATCTCCGTGGCGATCATGCTGATGACGGAGAACTTCGCGCCGGGTGCCTCGCCGATCTTCAGGCTGACGAGACGCGAAGACCCTTCGTGGGCCCTCGCCGAAAAAACGACCTCCGAAACCTCGGGCGGCACCTCGGCATGCATGCGCAGATGACACGCATTTTCGTCCTTTGCCCAGTCCGGATCGAAGTACGGCAGACCATTGAGCCGCGCCGTGCGCGCCAATACGGTCAATGGGTAGATCTTCCCGCCGATCTGCAGCGTTGCGGCGGACCGTTCATCGATACCATCGAGCGACCGGTGGGCGGCGACTGCGGTCAGCGCGGCGTGAATCGGAGCCAGGCGGTCGTTGGGCAAGATCCCTCCCATGACGATCTCCAACGTCGCGGCATCGAATCGATACCTTGCGGGCATCACGGCGCGATTCGAATAGCCGCCGCTCCGACGCTTGCCGGAGCGGTAGACGAACGTTCGCCCGCCGTCACGCAGCACCGGCTCCAGCGCCGTCACCACCGCGGCGCGATCCGCAGGCGTGTCATGCGTCAGCCGCACCGAGACGCGGGTAGCGGGGTAGCCGATCAATGCCGTCAGGTCGCGCTGCAGCTGCGATTCCTTCGGGAATAGGACAAACACCGCCACCGCCAAGGCGACGATCACCGCGATCGTCACCCATCGCCAGGGGGCATTGAACGCGTTGCCCGGCAGTGGTTCCGCAGCCAGTGCATGGCGATGTTGACGGGCCCTGGCACGCGGGGCTCGTGCACGTCGCCAGCCTGCGACCATCAGCCTGCCGACCTGATGGACGACTCCGCCGCCCACCAGTGGCACGAAGAGAATGGCAAGAATGAAGAGAAGCGCGTGCAGCAGCGACATGGCGGATCACTCGAACCGGAAACCCCTTCGTTGTACTGCTCCGGTGTGTGGCGGCGAACAATTCAAACTAGCGTGGAAGTCGGCGAATATCTGGTAGATGCCTGAATCGATGCGGCATTCGCAAATAGCGGCTCCAATTCGGACTCCAGCCGAATTGGGCCATATCAAAACGATCAGGAGAATATCACCGCCATCAGGCAAAACGAATTCGTGATCGACGACGCTCGCAGCGATGCGGTCGACCGGATCGGTACGGAACAAACGGATGGCACTACAGCCCAAAAAAAGATCGAGTCAACCGAATCATGTCGACGACGACATGTCGTGGGACTGCCGTCATGCCAGGTGTTTGCTTACGGCCGCTGTTTTTCGGCACTTGCCTCTACCACGCTCTGCGCCCATCGCAAAATCGGCCCGAAGCGCGGCGGCAGCAGTTCCAGCGCCGCGGCAAAGGGCACCCAGCGAAACTCATGATGTTCCGGCCGGCCCAGTTCGGCGCTGACCGAAAGGCTGACCTCCCCTTCTGCCGACAAGGCAATGTAGAAGCGCGCGATCTTCCCCCTGGAGTACGGCTCGGTCTCCCGGAAGTCATCGCCCCAAGGCAGCGTCAGAGCCGATAAACCGGTCTCCTCGGCCGTCTCGCGCAGTGCCGTCTCCAACGGCTGCTCTCCAGGGTCGGGCGTCCCCTTCGGAAGGTCCCAGTTGCGGTATGCGCGCAGGACCAGGCAGCGCCACTGGCCACCAGATTGACGCACCACGACCAACCCTGCCGAACGCTTCGGGACTGTCATCTTCACCTCGCTTGACCGCCCCGAGACTGTAACTGATCGGCTGATGCCTGCATTGCCCCTTCACCGGCCGCGGTTGGCGACGTCGCGAGCAACGGTCAACGCCTGACGCGAGCAGCACGTTATCGGACTGTCGGTCCCGATTTCGGTCATCGAAGCGGGACGGAGCGCATCGGCGCGCCGTTGCGCTTCACGCGACATTCGAAAGCCGACGCTGTCGGCCGTTTCGTTCTGCTGTTCTCCCTTCGATCAAGGAGAAAACGTCATGCGTATCCCGTCCATCGGCAAACTGGCGGTTCTCGCCACCGCGATGTCCTTCCTGGTGTCCGGCGCTGCCCTGGCTCAAGGCGCGGCCCCGGCGACACCAGCGACGCCGGCCAGCCCTGCCACACCGGCAAAGCCAGCGGAGCCGGCTGCGGCGAAAGACAATACGGCGAAGACCACGAAGGCCAAGGCGAAGCACAAGCGCTCGCACGATGCCGCGCACAAGGCCAAGGCTCATCGCAAGGAGAAGGCGGCCGGCTGATTGGAAACGCGCGATTTCGCGCTTTACCAGGCCGTTGAAATGCCCACCGGCCGCATCGGCCGGTGGGCTGCCGAGCGGCATCAGGGATGCACCGGCCCCAATTGCACCAGCGTCGGGTCCGGCAGCGGATTGCTGGCGCGCGGCGTCACCACCGACGGCAGGATATTGAACAGCTGGCCGCGCAGCCGGATATCCTGCGACGAGGCGCCGACGAGGACATCGACCGCGCCGGCCTCCGATACCCACGCATTGCGCGCCGGATCGAAGTACGACAGCGAGCGCTGGTCGAGGTACACCGTGACCCGCTGCGTCTGCCCCGGTTGCAGGAAGACCTTGGTAAAGCCCTTGAGCTCCTTGACGGGCCTTGGCACAGCAGAGCCGCGTTGGCTCACATAGACCTGCGCCGCTTCGGCACCAGCCATCTGGCCCGCGTTGGTGATGTCGAACGACACGGCGATGCGGCCCTGCCCCGCGGCAAACCCCGGCGACACGCTCAACGACGAGTAGGTGAAGGTCGTATAGGAGAGACCAAAGCCGAACGGGAACAGCGGCGCCACGTTGCTGCGTTCGAAGCCCCGATAGCCGACGAAGATGTCCTCGGTGTAGGTCATCGCGCGGATATTGAGATCGTTGGAGAACTGCGGATAGTTCGGATAGGTCGGGTTGTCCGCGATGTTCCGCTCGATCGTGATGGGCAGCTTGCCGGAGGGATTGACGTCGCCGAACAGGATCTCGGCCAGCGCTTGCCCGCCATTCGATCCGGGATACCACGCGTGCAGGACGGCGCCGACCTGATCGATCCAGTTGCGCATATCGAGCCCGGTGCCACCGTGCAGCACGGCGATCGTGCGCGGATTGGCGCGCGCCAGATTGCTGATCCATTCGTCCTGGAATTCGGGCAGCGTGAAGGGATGATCGAATCCCTCGCCCTCGTACTCCGCGCTGTTGCCGGCTGCGACCACCACCGCGTCGTAGTTGCGCAGATCCGCCGGCGCCTGCAGCGAAGCCCAGCTCAACTGCGCGCCGAGGAAGCCGCCGAACACGGGGATATAGCCCGGACGGCGCGAATAATCGAACTGCACCGTGTAGGTCTGTCCCGCCTGCAGGTTGATGCGCGCACTCAGCGGCACGGTCGGCGGAATCACGTTGCCGGGAAGCGGCGTTCCCTCGCCGTTGTCCATGATCAGCTGACCGTTGACGTAGAGACGGACGGCGCCATCGGCCCTGGCCTTGAACACATGGGGCCCGGTGATGGTCGGCCGGATCGTCGTTGTCCAGCGCACCGATGACGGGGGCGCCGAGCCGTCGCTGCCATAGCGCGTGGTATAGGCGCTTCCGGGCGGCGTATTGCCCGACGTATCGAGATTGATGACCGGTTCCACGCGCGAGAGCACCGGCGCACCGCTCCAGTCGGCATTGGCAAAGTACTGCGCCTGCGCGCCGGGCTGGCCGGTCGGCGTGGTCCACGCGGAGCGGGCCGGGTCCAGCGTCAGCGCGTCTAGCACCACGATATTCGTGCCCGGACCGGCGATCTGACGCAAGCCGTCGACCTCGCTGATAAAGCGGGAAGCCCTGACATAGGCACTGCCGAACCCGGTCGGCGGCACATCGGTGGCGAGCCGTCCGACCACCGCGATGTTGCGCACCGAGCCGCGTTGCAACGGCAGCAGTTGCCCGCCGTTCTTCAGCAGCACGATGCCTTCGCGCGCCACGTCCAGCGCGGCGCGCTCGGAAAACGGCGGATGCGATTCGCCGGTCGCGGGCGGCACGCTGCCGATAAACCCGTAGGCCACCACGCGTCCAAGAATGCGCCGTACCTTGTCGTCGAGTTGCGCCTGCGTCAGCGAGCCGTTGGCCAGCATCGCGCTCAGCGCCCCCGGCGTGAAATGCAGCGCGGACGGTCGTTCGATATCCACGCCGGCCACGGCTGCGGCCTGGCCATGCTTGAGCGTCGCATAGTCCGTTTCGACGATGCCCTTGAATCCCCATTCATTCTTCAGGACTTGCTGAATTGCATGCTGGCTCTCGCAAACGGGATCGGCGCCATTGAGCCCATTGAATCCGCACATGATCACCGCGACATTGGCATTCTTTACAGCGGATTCGAACGGCACCATGTAAATCTCGCGCAATGCCCGCTCGCTGATGGTTTCCATCAGATTGAAGCGATTGACCTCCTGTTCATTGGCGAGATAGTGCTTCGCGTCGGCCCACACGCCCTGCGACTGAATCGCATTGACCTGAGCGGCGCCCAGCACCGCGCCGAGAAATGGATCTTCACCGGACAGGTACTCGAAGGCCCGGCCGGCAAACGGCGTGCGATACATGTTCAGGCCGGGGCCGGTCACCTGCTGGAAACCGTGATTGCGCGTGTCCAGGCCAAGGCCGACGCCCATTTGTTTGGCGCGATCGACGCTGAATGTCGATGCCAACGCAGGGCCGGCCGGATAGGCGACGCCTTGCGGATCGCTCAGTCGCACGCCAAGGCCGCCGTCCGTCGCACGGATCTGCGGCACGCCCAGCCGCGGCAGCGGTTTGACGTCCCATGCGCCGGTACCGCTGACGTAGTCGAGCTTCTCGGCTTGCGTCATCTGGTTGAGGATCGATTGCACGATCGCATTGACCTGTGCATCGGTGGAAGGCGCTTGCGCCGGAGCGGGATGTGCGGCCAGCAAAGTCGCACCGACGAGCGATATCACTGCAATTCGAGCACCCATCTGTTGCCTCCTTGGCGTGATCACCAAAGGCTGAACATCGACATGCGGGCCGCATATTGCAGACGGTAGTTCGGGCGATCCAAATGAGAAGACGCGTAACGATCTGTTACAGCTTTCGTCTTCTCCGTGGCGTCGATTTGCGACAAGACTGCCCCTACGAAGGCAGAGCCGGGCCGCACTGCCAAGCGTGCCGCACCATGCAGCGATTGCCGAGAATCAGGAGGTGCAAGGTGAAACAGGATTCGATGAACCGCTGCGCCGGCGTAGCGTTCGCCGCAGCGCTGGCAGCCTTTGCGGTGTCGGCTTGCGGTGGCGACGACGACCGCAGGGTCGGTGTGTCGGAAGCCCCTTCGACGCAGACGCAGGGAAGTCCGGCGCCGACGGGCTCTGGCGCAGTAGATCCGTCCTCGCTAGTCTCGCCGGTCAGCAATGCGCCGGTAGGCGAGCAGAAGGTACAGGAAACGCGAAACCCGGCAGGAAGCGATCCGAATCCGCCTCGTCATTGATCGCTTCGGATGAAGAGGCAAGTCAACGGCAAAGCTTGCTTGCCTTCAAGCCAAAAGGGGCTCGTGACCGTTCACCGCTGCACGGGGCAAGGACTACGCGACTCCACGCCCCATCTTCTCCAGGTTCACGAGCCGGTCGTACTCCTCGCCGCTGAGCACCCCCAGGTCGATCGCCGCCTGACGTGGCGACATCCCCATTGACATGGCGTGGCGCACGATCCGTGCTGCCTGGTCGTAGCCGATCACTGGATTGAGCGCGGTGGCGGCCAGAAGCGGACTCTCGAGCTGTCGCGCCATGGTCGCGTGATTCGGCTCCAGTCCCGGAATCACCCGCTGTGCCATCGTACGCGCGCTGTCCGCGAGCAGTCGGATGGACTGGAGCACGTTATGGATCAATACCGGCTTGGCGACGTTCAGCTCGAAATTGCCGCTGGCCGCTGCCATTGTCACCGTCACGTGATTGCCGGCCACCTGCATGCCAACCTGCACCATGACCTCGGCGATCGTCGGGTTGCGTTTGCCCGGCATGATCGACGATGTCAGCCCGTCCTCCGGCATGACGATTTCTCCGATGCCGCAGTTCGGCCCCGAGCTCATCCAGCGCAGATCGTTGGCGATCTTGATGAACGATGCCGCGATCACGTTCAGCGCGCCAGACAGTTCCAGCAAGGCGTCGTGCGCCGCCATGCCTTCGACCTTGCAGGGATTGGGACGAAATGGCTGACCGGTCAGGCGGCTTGCCTCGTCGCAGAATGCCTGCGCAAATCCGTCCGGCGCATTCAGTCCGGTCCCTGCGGCGGTGCCGCCCTGCGGCAACATCAGCAGCCGCGGCATCGTCGATTCGATGCGTGCCACCGCGTGTTCCATCTGCGCGGCGAAGCCTTCGAAGCTGCGGCCCAGCGTCGTCGGCACGGCGTCCATCAGATGCGTGCGGGCCAGCTTCAGGATATCGGCGAAGTCCCTGGCGCGGGCCTGCAGACTGTCTCGTAGTGCCGCCAGTGCCGGTAGCAGCCTGCCTTGCAATTCCAGCACCGCACCAAGGTGCATCACCGTCGGAAAGCTGTCGTTGGACGATTGCGAGCGATTGACGTGATCGTTCGGATGAACGGGCCGCCGGGTCCCCAACGGTTGGCCTAGCCGCTCGTTCGCGCGATTGGCGATGACCTCGTTCGCATTCATATTGGTCTGCGTACCGGACCCCGTCTGCCAGACCGTCAATGGAAAGTGGTCGTCGAAGGCGCCGTGCCGCACCTCGGCGCTCGCGTCGATGATGGCGGCTGCAATGCCGGCATCGAGCGCGCCGCACTGCAGATTGGCCGCGGCCGCCGCCATCTTGTGCAGGCCGAATGCGTGGATCAGACAGGGCGCAAAGCGCTCGCTGCCAATGTCGAACACGGCCAGGGCACGCTGGGTCTGCGCGCCCCAATAGCGGTCGGCCGGGATCTCGACCGGGCCGAAGGCGTCGTATTCCGTGCGGGTCGCCGTCATCGTGGTCAGTCCAGCGAGATATTGGCCTTGGCCGCCAGCACCTTCCAGCGCGCGACTTCCGCTTCGGTGTGCTTGCCCAGCGCGCTAGCCGTGTACTGGTCCTCGCGCAGCATCTGGATTGCCTGCGCCGACAGCCGGTCGGTAAACGCCTTGTCCTTCATCACCTTCAGATAGGCCTGCTGCATCTTTTCCACTGCCGCCGGTGCCGTGCCCTTGGGCGCATAGATGCCATACCAGGTTGCCGCTTCGAAGCCGGGAGCGACCGTCTCGGCAAGCGTCGGCACGTCCTTGAGCTGTGCCACCCGCCTGGCCGACGTGACGGCCAGCGGCCTGACCTTGGCCTCGGTGATTTGCGGCAACGCGGTGTTGGTCTGGTCGAACATGCCATCGACCTGCCCGCCGATGACATCGATCAGCGCCGGACCCGCACCCTTGTACGGCACCAGCGAGACCTTGATGCCGGCGGACGCCGCGAACATCGCCGCGATCAAGTGCGAGGTCGAGCCCATGCCGGCATTGCTGATGAACAGCTTGCCCGGATTCTGTTTGCCATAGTCGACCAGCGCCTTCACATCCTTGGCGGGATGGTCCTTGCGCACCATCAACACCATCGGCGTATCCGGGAAGCGGAAGACCGGGGCGAAGTCCTTGACCGGGTCGTAGGGCAGCTTTTTGTAGAGCGCCGGCGCGGCGCCCATATAGCCCATATGCCCCACCAGCATCGTGTAGCCGTCCGCGGGCGCGCGGGCCGCCTTGCCTGCCCCGATCGTGCCGCCTGCGCCAGGCGTGTTTTCGATGATGATCGACTGGCCGACTTCGCGCGACACGCGGTCGGCAATGGTGCGTGCCAGCGCGTCGGTGGGGCCGCCGGCGGCGAAGGGCACGATCCAGGTAATCGGCCGGGTCGGCCAGTTCTGCGCGTGTACCGACGCCGCGGCAAGCAGCGCGGCGATCGTCATCGAGGCGCGCACGACGGTGGGGATGGCTTTCATGATTTGTCTCCTTGGTAGGCTGCAGCGATCGGACTGCTTCGGCCCGCCGCCGCAATGGATGCGCTGGAATCGTTCGATGCGATCGGTGCGCGTTGACCGGCTTCAGTCCCGTACTGGCGGCGCTGGCTCAGGGGATTTCCGCCGAAAGTGCGACGGCGCGGTCCACCATCTGCGGCGCGAGTCCGAGGTAGTTGGCGGGATCGACCATCTGCTCGATCGCGGCACGGTCGAAGTGCTGCGTGACAGCGGGCAAGGCGAGCAGGGCTTCGGCCAGCGTGCCGCCGGCTTCGTTGACGGTGCGGCAGGCGTCGTAGACGACGTCATGCGCTTGTTGGCGACCGATATGCGGGGCCATCCGCATCATCACGGCTTCGGCCACGATCAGGCCCTTGGAGATGCCGAGGTTGCGGGCCATGCGTGGCGCATCGACGATCAGTCCACCGAGCGCGAACTTTGCCTGGTGCAGCGCGCCGGACGTCAGGATGAAGCTCTCCGGAATCGCGATCCACTCCGCGTGCCACGGACCCGTGGCGCGCTCGAAGTCCTGGACCAGCGCATCGACCATCAGACCGGCGTGCTGACGCACAGCCTTCGACGCCGCGAGCATCAGCTCGCTCGAGATGGGATTGCGCTTCTGCGGCATCGTGCTGCTCGCCCCGCGGCCCTTGACGAAGGGCTCGTAGACTTCGGCAAACTCGGTGGACGCCATGATCATGATGTCCAACGCGATCTTGCCCAGCGAGCCGGTGATCAGCGCGAGCAGATTGACGGCTTCGGCAAAGCCGTCGCGCGCAACGTGCCAGGTCGTCGCGGGTACCCCCAGGCTCAACTCCTCGGCCAGCGCACGCTGCACCTCGAAGCCCTTGTCGCCCAGCGATGCCAGCGTGCCGGCGGCGCCGGCAAATTGCACCACCGCAACCCTGGGGCGCAGTTGGGCCAGGCGCTGCTGGTGCCGGTCGAACATCGCCAGCCAGATCGCGACCTTGTAGCCGAAGGTCACGGGCAGCGCTTGCTGCAGGTGCGTGCGGCCGGCCATCGGGGTATCGCGATACGCCTTGGCGAGATCGGCAAGGATGCCGCGCAGCGCGCGAATGTCAGCGTCGATGCTGTCCAGTGCGTCGCGCACCTGCAGGGCCACGGCCGTGTCCATGATGTCCTGCGTGGTGGCTCCCCAGTGAACGTAACGTCCTGCGTCGCCGCACATCTGCACCAGCTGGTGCACCAGCGGCAGGATGGGATAGCCGACAATATCGGTTTCCTCGCGCATGTGATCGAAGTCGATGCGCTCGATACGCGATTCGCGTGCGATTGTCTCGGCCGCTTCGGCCGGAATCACGCCGACTCTGGCCTCTGCCCTGGCGAGGGCAACCTCGACATCGATGTAGCGCTGTACCAGCGCGCCGTCGGAGAAGATCTCTCGCATCGCCTTCGTTCCGAAAGCATCGCGGAACAGCGCGGAATCGACGACGGTACTGGCAGCGGGGATCCTGGAATTGGGCATGGAGCGACCTCTTGGCATCCTGTTGGTCGTTCGATATGTTCGAACATATAAGCGATATCCGCATTAAATATGTTCGAACATATACCCGGAAATCGGTGTTAACCCTTGGATCACGCTCCGTTGAGTCGGGGACAATGGCGAAATGAGCAGACGAACCGCATCAGAGATCACTCGCGAACTGCTGGATGGCATCAAAGGCGGCCGCTATCCGGTGGGAGCGCTGCTGCCCACCGAGTTCGAGTTGTGCGAGCAATTCCAGGCCAGCCGTTACACGATCCGCGTGGTCTTGCAGGAACTGCAGGAACTGGGGCTGGTATCGCGCCGAAAGAACGTCGGCACACGTGTGGAGGCCGCCGAGCCCAAGGCGGTGTTCAAGCCGACGCTGGCGTCGGTCGAAGACCTGATGCAGTTCGGCGAGCAGCATCGGCGCGTGGTACGGGCCGTTGAGACGGCGACCGCGCCTGCCGAGGT
This sequence comes from Cupriavidus gilardii, assembly GCF_017598945.1. Taxonomy (GTDB): domain Bacteria; phylum Pseudomonadota; class Gammaproteobacteria; order Burkholderiales; family Burkholderiaceae; genus Cupriavidus; species Cupriavidus gilardii_E. The sequence continues at coordinate 90,475 of NZ_JAGFTW010000046.1, read as the reverse complement.
GGCTGCTGCGTTGGGTGGCACGCCCGATTCTCCATGGCTGCGCATTTCGAGCGTGCGATTGGACGACGATGCGAGCGCCACGCCGATGGCGTGGACCGACATCTATATCGATACCGCCTACGAGGACATCGGCGCCATCGTGCGCGATACGCCGGACGTGCTGGTCAGCTCGCTGATCGAGTCACGCCATGGCCGGCATATCGCCGAAATCGAGCAGAGTGTGTGCGCGTCCACGCTGACCGACGAACGCGTGTCCCGCGCGCTGGGCATCGGATTGGGGACGTCGGTGTTGAAGGTCGTGCGCCGCTACTTCGACGAGGCGGGCGACACCTTCGAAGTCTCCGTCACCATCCATCCCGCGGAAACGTTCTCGGTGACAACGCGGATGAGGCGTTCGACGCGATGAGGGCGCGTGGCGGTGGAAGGGTGGCGCAATCGGGATGTCGTGATGGAGGCCGACAGCCGACAGTGCACCGCCGGCTTTCACCGTTGATCCCGACGGCGCTGTCTACTGCTCCCGTCGTGCTATCCGCCCTTACCGCCCTTACCGCCCTTACCGCCCTTACCGCCCTTACCGCCCTTACCGCCCTTACCTCAGATAGTTGAACAGATTCATCCCCTGAACCTGCATGAACGACTGCTGCGCCGCCTGCAGCGCGGTCTGGCGCTGGTAGTACTCGGCGATCGCCGACGCATAGTCCAGATCCTGCAGCCCCGACAGCGTCTGCTCGTAGTTCAGATCGCGGTTGGCGCCGATCGTATCGAGCGCATCGAGCTCCTGCATCCGGGAGCCGACCGAGGCGCGCACCGTCAGCACGTTGTCCAGCGAGTTGCTCATCTTGCGGTTGGCGGTCGCGAGCGCGTTGTCCAGCCGCGCGCGATCGGCTTCGGTGGTCACCGGCTGCTTCAACGCGTCGATGGCGGCCTGGATGTTCGCGAAGATGTCGGTGCCGGCCTGCTTGGCCGGGACCAGCGTCATCGAGTCGCCATTGGCCGGCGCGCCCTTGACGGTGAACGACACGCCGCCGAACTGGATCGCATCGCCGGCGACGTACGGCGTCGCGGGCCCGATGGCCGTGGGAGGCACGACGCTGTTGTCGGTGACGGTGTAGCTGGTATTGCCGGCGCCGTCGACGGCGAAGTCGATCGAGAACGCGTGGCCGTACAGCGGGTCGGTCGGATCAGTCACCGACAGCGCGCCGTACATGGCTGTGCCGGTGTTGCCGCCGTCCGCGGTCATCACGTAGTCGGCCGAGCCGGTAACGCTGAGGAACACATCGCGGCCGTTGTCGCCGGCGGCCATCTGGCGGGCGACGTCGACCTGCAGCAGCTGCGAGCCGGTATCGCCCACGTACTGCACCGTGCCGCCATTGGCCGCGAACGGCGGCGTGCCCGACTTGAAGCCGGCAAACAGGTACTGGCCGTTGCCGTCGTCGGCATTGGCCAGACCCAGCAGCTGATCGTAGTTGCTCTGCAGTTCGGCGGCGATCGAGGCGCGGTCGGCGTTGCTGATGGTGCCATTGCCGCCGGAGACGATCAGCGTCTGCACGTTCTGGATCGTGGTGATCACGCTTTGCAGCGTCTTTTCCTCGAGCGCCAGGTTGATATTGGCCTGGTTGCGCGAGGCGGCGTATTGCTCGTTGACCGCGAGCGATTGCGAGACGCCGAGCGCGCGGGTGGCGGCGATCGGATCGTCGGACGGCGTCAGCACGCGGCGGCCGGTGCCGAGCTGCTGCTGCACGTGCAGCAGCGAGGACTGCTGGCCGTTCATCGCGGACAGGCCAAGCTGATAGAACGTGGAAGTGGCGACACGCATGATGGTTTCCTGGTCTCGGTAGGCGGGCGGCCCGTCAGCGGATATTGATGATGGCGTCGAACAGCGACGAGGCGGTCTGGATCATCTGGGCGCTGGCCTGATAGAGCTGCTGGAAGCGCAGCAGGTTGACGGTCTCTTCGTCCATGTTGACGCCGGACACCGATTGCTGGGCGGTACGCACCTGCGTCGTGATGCTGTTCTGCGAGGTCGAGGCGATATCGATCGACTTGGTACGGCTGCCGATATCGTTGACCAGTTGCGCGTAGGCGTCGTTGAAGCTCGACACGCCGCCGATCGTCTTCTTGGTCTGCAGCTTGGCCAGCACCAGCGCGTTGCCGTTGTCGGACGAGCCGCCGACGTTGGCGCCGATGGTGAAGCTGTCGCCGACCTTGGGCGCGCCGTCGAAGCTGACGGTCACCCCGTCGAACGTATATTCGACCGCGCTGCCGTTGGTGACCGGGCCGGCGTCCGGCGTCACCGGATTGCCGGCAGCGTCGGCAAAGGTGTAGGCCGCGCCGTCGAACGTCGCGACGATCTTCGAGGCGGGCACGTTGAAGCCCTGCGCGACGTTGCTGACCCTGGCGGTGCCGGTGCCGATGTTCGATGCGCTGGTTTCGGCCAGCACCGGCGAGGCGGCGGCGACCTTGGCCGGGTCGGTGATCGTCAGTTCGAACGAGCCCGCGACATTGCGGGTCGGCTGGATCTGGAAGCTGTCACCGGCGCTCATGGTGCCGCCGACCGTGATGCTCAGCCCGTCCGCGGTGAAGGTCGGGCCGGTACCAGTGGCCACCACCTCGTTGTCCGACATCCGCACCAGGCTGTAGCTGGCGCCGTCGAAGCTGACGGTGTAGTCGCTGGTCGTCAGCGCGGTCGCATCGGCAACGGTGGCCGCCACCGTGCCGGTGCCGTTGTTGCGCGCGTTGCCGATCACCGTCGGCGAGCCCAGCGCGAACATGTCGCCGCCGATCTGGCCCTTCAGGTCCATGCCGAGGCGGTGTTGCGCATTGAAGGTCTGGCCGATCGACAGCGAGATGCGACCGATCGCGTTCTGCGCGGCGTCGAGCGTCTCGCGGCGGAACTCCATCAGGCCGCCGATGCTGCCGCCGCTGAACAGCGCGTCATCCATCTCGATGGCGGTGCCATCCGGCAGCGTATAGGCGATGCCCATCCGCGTCGGGTCGGCGGCGGAACGCACGGCCTTCAGGTCGTACGAGTTGGCGCCGACCACCAGCGGCTGCCCATTGCCGACAAACACGTTGTAGCTGCCGCCGTCCTGCGCGACCACCTTGACGCCGACGACCTTGTTCATCTGCGCGACCAGTTCGTCGCGCTGGTCCAGCAGATCGTTGGGCGGCTGGCCGCCGCTGGCGGCGGTCGCCTTGGCGATCTCGCTGTTCAGCGAGGCAAGCTGCCTGGCATAGGCGTTGACCTGCGTGACCGAGCTCTGGATCTCGCTGTTGATGCCTTCCTGCTGGTTCTGGAAGTACGAGGCCGCGGAACGCAGCTGGCCGGCCAGCGACTGGGCGGCGTTCAGCATGTTCTGGCGCACCGCGGTGTCGCCCGGCTTGTCGGCCACGCCCTGCACCGCGGCGAAGAACTTCTGCATCAGCGGTGCGATGCCGCCCTTCTGGTCGGCCAGCAGGCTGTCGATCTGCTTGATCTGTTCCGAGTACGTCGACAGGTGCGCGCTGGACGTTTCGGCGCTGCGCAGCTGGCTGGTCAGGAATTCGTCGTAGACCCGCATCACCGTGGTGGTGGTCGAGCCCTGGCCGAAGAAGCCCTGGCTGGTGTACTGCCCGCCCGACGAGGCGATGATCGTGTTCTGGCGCGTGTAGCCGGCGGTCGCCGCGTTGCTGACGTTATGGCCGATGGTCGTCAGCGCGTTCTGTGCCGTGTTCAGGCCGGACAGGCCGATATGGAAGAGAGACATGCACTAGCCCCGGATTCTGTTGGTCGCCATGGCCGCGCGATGCAGTCGCGACCGTGGCGGTGGATGAGGGTGGTAACGGCAGATTGGGCGGCGGACTTTAGGGTTGGGGCTCGTTTCGGGTGCCGTGGCATGCGAACCGCCGCTTGCCCTCTCCCCCGCCCCTCTCCCGCAAGCGGGAGAGGGGAGAAAACCGGCGGTGTACAAGTCTTCTTGCTTGGCTTGGCCTCGCCTAATGCGTGCTCCCTCTCCCCCGCCCCTCTCCCGCGAGCGGGAGAGGGGGGAAAACCGGTCGCGTACCAGTCGTCAGACCGGCACCTTCCGCATGATCCGAACCAGCTTGGCCCCGTACTCCGGATCGGTGGCATAGCCGGCGCGCTGCAGCCCATGGGCGGCTTCCTCGGCCGAGCCGGCCGATACCACGCCGGCATAGCGCGGGTTGCTGGACAGCAGCCGGGCGTAGTCCGAGAAGGCCTCCTCGTACGAGCCATAGGCGCGGAACTTCGCCTTGATCTTCTGCGGCTGGCCGTCGATGTATTCGGTGGTGGTGATCTCGGCGACCGGGCCTTTCCAGTTCGCGCCCGCCTTGATGCCGAACACGTTGTGGGTAGTGCTGCCGTCCGCATGCGTGATCTCGCGGCGGCCCCAGCCCGATTCGAGCGCGGCCTGGCCCAGGATCAGCCGTGCCGGCACGCCGCTGGCGCGCGAGGCCGCCACTGCGGGCCCGGCCATGCGGCTGACGAAGGCGCTGATATGGGACGGCGTGTCCTCGGGCATCGCAGCGCCGCCCTGCCATGGGACGGTCTGCTGCGTCTGATACTGGCGCAGGCCCGCGGTGGGGTTCCAGTTGCCGCCGGGCACCACGGTGCCGGCGCGCGGCACCTGTTCCTCGTCGCCGCCGGCCGCGGCGGTGCTGCGTCCGTCCAGCAGCGGGCCGATCGTGCCGGCCACCTCGTCCATGCGGCTGGCTGCGGTGGCCTCCGGCGGCAGCGGCTGGCCGCTGGCACGCGCGAGCTGGCGCGCCATCACCTCGGCCAGGCCGATGCCCCTGGACGACAGATGCTGGGCCAGCTGCTGGTCCAGCATCGACATATAGAGCCTGGTCTGCTCGTTGTCGAACAACCCGTCCTGCGGCGTGGCCTCGCGCATGCTCTTGAGCACCATCTGCGTGAAGACGGCCTCGAACTGCTTGGCGGCGGCCTTCAGCGTGTCGGCACTGCCGTCGCGCGCGCTCTGCTTCAGCGCTTCGAACCCCTGCGTGTCGAGCGCGAAGCGCTGCGACAGATCGGCTTGAGCGTGGATCGGTTGGCTCATGCGATGGCCCGTTGCGATCAGATGATTTCGAGCTCGGCGCGCAGCGCGCCCGCCGCCCGCATCGCTTCCAGGATGGTCTGCAGATCGGCCGGCGTCGCGCCCAGCGAGTTCAGGCCGCGCACCACCGCCGACAGCGAGGCGCCGGCGCGCACCAGCTGCAGCGAACCGCCGTCGCGCTTCAGATCGATCTGGGACACCGGCGCGACCACCGTTTCGCCGCCGCTGAACGGCGCGGGCTGGCTGATCACCGGCTGCGTATTGATGACGACCGACAGGTTGCCGTGCGCGATCGCGCAGTCCTGCACGGTGACGTCCTGGTTCATCACGATCGAGCCGGTGCGGGCGTTCAGGATCACCTTGGCCGCGGCGCGGGCCGGCGTGACGTCGATGTTCTCGATGCGCGCCAGCATCGACACGCGCTGCGACGACCCCTGCGGCACGCGCACCTGCACCACGCGCGCGTCGAGCGCGCTGGCCACGCCGCCGCCCAGATTGCGGTTGATCGCGTCGACCACGCGCTCGGCCGTGCCGTAGTCCGAGCTCTTGAGCTCCAGCGTCAGCACGCCGTTGTCGGCCTGGAAGGCAGGCACCGCGCGTTCGACGATGGCGCCGTTGGCGATGCGGCCGACCGCCAGCTGGTTGATCTGCACCTTGCTGCCGTTGGCGGACGCGCCCGCGCCGCCGACCAGCAGGTTGCCCTGCGCGATCGCATAGACCTGGCCGTCGGCGCCCTTGAGCGGCGTCATCAGCAGCGTGCCGCCGCGCAGGCTCTTGGCATTGCCCATCGACGAGACCACCACGTCGAGCTGGCTGCCCGGCTGCGCGAACGGCGGCAGCGTCGCGGTGACCATCACCGCGGCCACGTTCTTGAGCTGCATGTTGCGGCCGGCCGGCAAGGTGATGCCCAGCTGCGACAGCATATTGGTCAGACTCTGCGTGGTGAACGGCGTCTGCATGGTCTGGTCGCCGGTGTTGTCCAGACCGACCACCAGGCCGTAGCCGACCAGCGGGTTGTCGCGCACGCCCTGGATGGTCGCCAGGTTCTTCAGGCGCTCGGCATGGGCTGCCCCTGCCGGCAGAAGCAGGCCAACGGCGAGTGCAAGGGCCAGCGCGAGCAGCGGCAGGAAGCCCGGCGTGGAGATGCCGGAACGGCTAGGGCGGAAACGACCGCAGAGGCAATCAGCCAGGCGCAAAGACATGACGCGATTCAGAACGGTGAAACGTTGAGGAAGAAGCGCTGCAGCCAACCCATGTTCTGCGCTTCGTCGATATAGCCCTTGGCGGTGTATTCGATGCGCGCGTCGGCCACCTGGGTCGACGGCACCGCGTTGTCGCCGGTGATCGTGCGCGGATTGACCACGCCCGAGAAGCGGATGAATTCCGCGCCCTGGTTGATGGCCATCTGCTTCTCGCCGGAGACCACCAGGTTGCCGTTGGCCAGCACCTCGATCACGGTGACCGTGATGGTGCCGTTGAACGTATTGGCCGCGCTGGAACCGCCGCTGGCGCGAATCCCGTTCTCGCCGCTGATATTGGCGTTCTGGCTGGCGCCGAACAGGCCGCCGAGCGCGCGCGGCACCGCGTCGAAGGCCAGCGCCGCATTGCCGGTGCGCGAGGCATTGGTACCCGAGTTCTTCGAGGCGTTGATGTTCTCGCTGATCACGATGGTCAGGATGTCGCCGACATTGCGCGGGCGACGGTCCTCGAACAGCGGGTTGCCGGCGTAGGAGTTCTGATAGATCGAGCCGGTCGGCGCGATCATCGGCCGCTGCTCGGCCCGGGCCGTGGTCGGCATCTGCACCAGCGGCTCGCGCGGCATCAGCGCGCAGCCGGTGGCCAGCAGCGGCCCGAGAATGCAGGCCAGACGGCAGGCCGACCGGCCCAGACGGAACAGCATGGCGTTCATGTTCAACCCAGCTGAGTCAGGCGTTGCAGCATCTGGTCGGACGTCTGTACGGCCTTGCTGTTGATTTCGTAGGCGCGCTGGGTCTGGATCATGCTGACCAGCTCCTCGACCACGTTGACGTTGGACGCTTCGACGTAGTTCTGCTGCAGAATGCCGGCGCCGTTCAGGCCGGGCACGGTCGGGTTCGGTGCGCCCGACGCGTCGGTCTGCACGTACAGGTTCTCGCCCAGGCTTTCCAGACCGGTCGGGTTCATGAAGGTCGCCAATTGCAGCTGGCCGACCTGCACGTTGTTGGCATTGCCCGGCTGCGTGACCGACACGGTGCCGTCGCGGGCGATGGTCAGCGAGGTCGAGTTGGCCGGGATGGCGATGGCGGGCTCGATCACGAAGCCGCTGGCGGTCACCAGCTGGCCGTTCTGATCGACCTGGAACGAGCCGTCGCGGGTGTACGCCGTGGTGCCGTCCGGCAGCGTGACCTGGAAGAAGCCCTGGCCGATGATGGCCACGTCCTTGGCATTGCCGGTCTGCTGCGGATTGCCCTGCGTGTGGATGCGCTCGGTGGCGACCGGACGCACGCCGGTACCGAGCTGCAGGCCGGAAGGCAGCGTGGTCTGGTCCGACGACAGCGCGCCCGGCTGGCGGATGGTCTGGTACATCAGTTCCTCGAACACCGCGCGGCTGCGCTTGAAGCCGGTGGTCGACACGTTGGCCAGGTTGTTCGAGATCACGTCCATCTGCGTCTGCTGCGCATCGAGGCCGGTCTTCGCAATCCAGAGAGAGCGGTTCATGGTGTTCCTTGGGTGGCGGGCACGCGCGGTTGGCGTGCCCTGTCGATTCATTGGTGGGCGCTTAGCGGTTCGACAGCAGCGCATTGGCGCGCTGCTCGTTGGCATCCGCGCCCTGGATCATCTTGATCTGCATCTCGAAGCGGCGCGCGTTGGCGATCATGTCGACCATCGCCTCGACCGGATTGACGTTGCTGCCTTCCAGCGCGCCGGCGATCACGCGCACGGTCTGGTCCGCTTCCAGCGGCGCGGCACCCGGCCGCAGCCGGAACAGGCCGTCGTCGCCGCGGGCGATCGCATCGGGCGGCGGATTGACCAGCCGCAGCCGGCCCACCTGCGCGAGTCCGTTGGCGGTCTCGCCGGGGCCGCGCGCGGTGATGGTGCCGTCGTTGCCGATCGTCACCGTCGAGCCGGGCGGCACCGCGATCGGGCCGCCATCGCCGAGCACCTGCAGGCCGTTCGAAGTCAGCAGCTGGCCGTCCGGGCCCACCTGCAGCGAACCGGCGCGGGTATAGCCTTCCGCGCCGTCGCGCCCCTGCACCGCCAGCCAGCCGTTGCCCTTGATCGCGATATCGAGCGGACGCTCGGTATAGGTCAGGGGCCCGGCCTTCATGTCGGCGCCGGGCGTGCTGGCCAGCGTGAAGGCGCGGGTGGGCGTCTCCTGCCCGACCACCGGCACCGCGCGGAACATGTTGACCTGCGCGCGAAAGCCCGTGGTCGACACGTTGGCCAGGTTGTTGGCCACCGCGGCCTGCTGGTCCAGCGTCTGTTTGGCGCCCGACAGGGCGGTGTAGATCAGGCGATCCATCTGCGATTCCTATCCAATGCTTGCTGCTGCCGCTACCGTGCCGATCAGATGTTGACCAGCGTCTGCAGCACCTGGTCCTGTGCCTGGATGGTCTGCGCGTTGGCCTGGTAGTTGCGCTGGGCGATGATCAGGTTGACCAGCTGACCCGACAGGTCGACGTTCGAGGCTTCCACCGCGTTCGATTGCAGCTGACCCATGCTGCCGCCCGGCGTGCCGAGCAGCGCCTGGCCCGAAGCGCCGGTGGCGCTCCAGACGTTGTCGCCCTCGGGCTTGAGCCCTTCGACGTTGCCGAAGGAGGCCATCACGACCTGGCCCAGCGACTGCGTCTGCTCGTTCGAATAGCTGCCGCGGATGGTGCCGTCGGCTTCGATCGAGAAGCCCAGCAGCGCGCCCGAGGTATAGCCGTTCTGCACGATCGACTTCGGATCGTTGTCGTCGCCGAACTGGGTGGTGCCGGCCAGATCCAGCTGGATGTTCATCGCGGCGGCGCCGCCGGCGGCCGGCACGGTGACCGGAATCGTCGCGCCCGGCGCCGGCGTGACCAGCGCGCCGTTCAGGTCGAAGCGCATCGCGTTCGGGCCGGACAGCTGCGTGCCGGTGGCGTCGGTCACGTAGACCTGCCAGTCGGTGCCGGTCGCATCGGTCGCACCCTTGCGGAAGTAGGCCGTGACCTGCTGCGCGTTGCCCAGCGAGTCGAACACCTCGATGGTGCTGCTGTAGTTGAACATCGCAGCGGCGGGCGGGTTGCCGGCCGACGTGGCAAACGGCACGGTCGGCGCGGTGCCGCGCGAATCCAGGTTGTATTGCGCGGTGATACGGTCGGTGGCCTTCGGCGCCATCTGCGCGCTCGACACCACCAGCGGTTGCGGCTGCACGCCGCCGCCCGGCTGCACGCCCGCCGGATAGCCGGTCAGCTGCAGGCCCTGCGCGTTGGTGATGCGGCCATCGTCGGTGCGCTGGAACTGGCCGTTGCGCGAGAAGAAGACCGAGCCGTCGGCGCCGACCATGCGGAAGAAGCCGTTGCCGCCGGTGATCGCCACGTCCAGCGCGCGGCCGCTCGCCTCGATATTGCCCTGCGTGAACGACTGCACCACCGAGTTCACGCGCGTGCCCAGGCCCACCTTCGAGCCGGCATAGACATCGGCGAACTGCGCGGTGGACTGCTTGAAGCCGACGGTGTTCGCGTTGGCGATGTTGTTGCCGATCACGTCCAGATTCTGTGCCGCGGCATTGATGCCGCTGACTCCTTGACCGAAACCCATGATTTCCCCTTGTTACGCGTCGTACGAAGTTGCCCGCGCCGGCGCCCGTGGCACCGCCGCGCTGGCGTTCTGTTGAATGCCGATGATTCGGATTAAAGGATCTTGCGAACGTCGTCGACCAGCGCGGTATGACCGCCGCCGATGTCGACCAGCACACCATTGGCGTCGCCGCTGATGGCCTGCACCTTGCCGTAGACCAGCGCCACCGGCTGCACGCTCTTGCCGTCCGCGGTCGCGCTGACCTTGAACGTGTATTCGCCGTCCGGCACGGCGGCGCCGGCGTTGTTCTTGCCGTCCCAGCTGACGTCGTGCACGCCCGCGGTCTGGCCCTTCATGTCGATGGTGCGCACCACGTTGCCGTCCTTGTCGAGCACGTCGACGGTGACCGCGTCGGCGGTGGCGGGCAGATCGATGCCGAACTGGCTCGGCTTGCCGCCGGCCACGTCCACTTCCTTGCCGGGCACCATCACCGTGCGGCCGATCAGCGCAGCCGAATCCATCGCGCGGCTGGCGCTGACCTGCGACAGCAGTTGGGCCAGCGTCGCGTTCATCGTCTGCATGCCGCTGACCGTGCTGATCTGCGCGAGCTGCGAGGTCAGCTGCGCGTTGTCCATCGGCTTGAGCGGGTCCTGATTGTTCATCTGCGTGACGAGCATCTTCAGGAAGTTGTTCTGCAGGTCCGCGGCGCTGGACGCGCTGTTGGCCAGCTGGTTGGCAGCGCTGCTGTTGTTGCCGACGGGTGGCGTGGTGGTCATCGTTGGTCCCGTTGTTTCCGTTGATATGGCGGAATCACTGACCGATGGTCAGCGTCTTGAGCATCATGTTCTTGGCGGAGTTCAACACCTCGACGTTGGCCTGATAGGACCGCGACGCCGAGATCATGTTGACCATCTCCTCCACCGGATTGACGTTGGGCATCACCACATAGCCGTCGGCATTGGCCAGCGGATGGGTGGGGTTGTGCACCATGCGGGGCGGCGAGGGGTCTTCCATCACGCCGCGCACCTGCACGCCGCCGATGTCGGCCTGGCCGGGCGTCGGCGCGAGACCGAACACGACCTGCTTGGCGCGATACGGCTGGCCGTTGGGCGCCACCGCGCTGTCCGCGTTGGCCAGGTTCGAGGCCGTGACGTTCATGCGCTGCGACTGCGCGGCCATTGCCGAGCCCGTCACGTCGAAGATGTTCATTGCCGGCATGGTTTCCTCACGACTGGATGGCGGACAACATGCCCTTGATCTTCGCGTTCATCACCGTCAGGCCGAACTCGTACTTGACCGAGTTGTCGGCGAACGCAACGCGCTCGGTGTCCATCTCGACGGTGTTGCCGTCGATGCTCGATTGCATCGGAATGCGGTACGCCAGTTCGAAATCGCTGGCGGCCGAGGCCTGGCCCGGCAGATGGCGCGTCGACGTGGTCGACAGCGACACGCCGTTGGCCTGCCGCCCGCGCTCGACCGATTCGGACAGCTGGCTGGCAAAGTCGAAGTCGCGGGCCTTGAATCCCGGCGTATCGGCATTGGCGATATTGGCGGCGATCACCGATTGCCGCTGATTGCGCAGGTTCAACGCTTCCTGCTGGAAACGGAACGCCGCATCGAGTCTGTCGATCATGTCCGTATCTCGCTATCTCTCGCTATCGAGGAACGTGTGACGAAACCACGCGCCCCTGCATCGGCATGGGCGTGAGGGCGGCCGGGGATGGGCCCGGCCTTCTTTACGGGTGCCATCTTAGGTGCCGGCTGGCCAGTGCAATCGGATGAATAGGACGGGGAAATCTGCGCATTTCGGGCGCAGGCCGCGCAGGCGGCTGCCTACAATGAGGTCTCGTTGCCGGGCCTGTTGCGGCTACACGCACCTGCACGCGCGCGGGCCCGCGCCCGGCTTCCTGCTTTCTCTTTCCGTTCCGCCTGCTGGGATCACGCCATGTTTTGCTCGCACCGCTGCTCGCACCGATCGGCGCCTGCCCGCCTCGCCATGCTGGCGCTCTGGGCCGCGCTCTCATGCACTGCCGCGCTGGCGGGGACCGCCACGTCGCCGGCCGCGCAGCCTTCCATGCCCTCGCCGTTTACCGACGATCCGGTGCGCGTCGCGGTCGAGCAATTCCTGCTGCGCGAGACGGCCGGGCTGCCGGGCAAGGCCAGCATCCAGGTGGTGCCCCCATCGGGCGGACGCGCGCGCGAATGCGTGTCGCCGCAGCCGTTCCTGCCGGGCGGCGCGGCCGCCTGGGGCCGCGTCTCGGTCGGCGTGCGCTGCGGCGGGGAGCGGCCGTGGACCCGGTATGTCCAGGCGCGCGTGTCGGTGGTGGCCGATTACTATGTCGCCGCGCATGCGCTGGCTCCCGGCCAGCCGATCGGCCCGGCCGATCTGGAACAGCGTCAGGGCGATCTGGCCGGCCTGCCGCGCGCGGTGGTCACCGACCCGGCTCAGCTCGAAGGCGCCGTCACGGCCAACCGGATCGCCGCCGGCTCGCCGCTGCGGATGGACATGGTGAGGAAGGCGATTGCGGTCAAGCAGGGTCAGATGGTGGCCGTGACCATCGAAGGCGAGGCCTTCCAGATCCGCAGCGAGGGCAAGATCCTGGCCGACGCCGCGCCGGGCAACACCGTGCAGGTCCGGCTCAAGAGCGGACAGGTGGTCAACGGGCTGGTCCGCGACGCCGATACGGTGGTCCTGCAGCAATAGCCCCGGACTTCGTTACAGCGTGTCACAATTCGCGTCCTAAAGTTTGGCGACGCCGCACCGTTAAGCTGAGCAAACCCAGCAAGGACATCCCGTGAAGATCCACCAATCGACTCTGCCGCGCACCGGCGAAGGTGCTGCTGAAAGCACTGGACGCACCGCGTCGAGCCCCGTGCCGGGCGCCGCACCGGCCGCGGGCGGCCTGACCATGAGCCCCCTGGGCAGCCAGGTCCGCGATATCGGCTCCCGTCTGGCCAATGAGGCCGACGGCGATATCGATCACGCCAAGGTGGAGGAAATCCGCCAGGCCATCGCCGAAGGGCGCCTGAAGATGGACCCGAGCAAGATCGCCGACGGTCTGCTGGCCACGCTGCGCGAACTGACGCAGGACAACGGCCGCTGATCGGGGCCAGGCAACCGATTCCCTACCGACTTCCATCGCTTTCGTGCCCATGAGCCAAGCCCTGATCGCCAGCATGCAGCAGGAAACGCAAGCCATCGCGGCCTTCGTCGACGCCCTGCAGCAGGAACGGACCGCGATTCGCACTGGCGATTTCCAGTCGCTGGGCGAGCTCGTACAGAGCAAGCATCAGCTGGCGCAGCAGATCGCTCAGCTGGGCACGGCGCGCCAGGCACAGATGGCCGCGCTCGGCATCCGCGTCGGCAACGGCCGGCAACTGGTGGGATTGCATGTCGACGAAGGCGTCGCCACGGCCTGGCGCACGCTGGTGCTGACCGCGCGCGCCGCAGCCGAAGCCAATACGCTGAACGGCGCCGTGGTGTCGGCGCATCTGGAATACACCCAGGGAGCACTGCAGACGCTGCGCCAGCGCGGCGACACGGCGACCGTCTACGGCCGCAATGGCCTCGCGCAAGCGGGTCCGCGCGGCGTCAGCCTGGCCAGCGGCTGACGTTTGCTCCCTCTCCCTCGCCGATTGCGTGCTCCCTCTCCCCCTCATGGGGGAGAGGGTTCGGGAGAGGGGGTGATTTCAAACGGCGGCGACATAACGACCGCCGCCTGCCCTCTCCCCCGCCCCTCTCCCGCAAGCGGGAGAGGGGAGAAAACCCGCGACGTGCAAGTCTTCTCGCTTGGCTTGCCCTCCCCGATTGCGTGCTCCCTCTCCCCCTCAGGGGGAGAGGGTTGGGGAGAGGGGAGAAAACCCGCGACGTCCGAGTCTTCCCGCTTGGCTTGTCCCTCACCGAATGCGTGCCCCCTCTCCCCCTCACGGGGGAGAGGGCTGGGGAGAGGGAGGTGGTTTCAAACGGCGACGACATCGCGACCGCCGCCTGCCCCTCTCCCCCGCCCCTCTCCCGCAAGCGGGAGAGGGGAGAAAAGCCCCAGCAAGTTCAATTACGCGGTCGGCTCGACCGTGCTGGCGCGCCGGCCGCGCGCCTCCAGCAGGAAATAGCCGATCATCGCCGGCAACATCGGCAGCAGGTAGTACATCGCCCGATAGGCCAGCAGCGCCGCCAGCAAGGCATGGTGCGGGACGCGGTCGCCCAGCAGCACCACGAACACCGTCTCGAGCACGCCCAGGCCGGCCGGGATATGCGCGACCGCGCCGGCGATACTGCCGATCAGCACCACGCCCAGCACCACCAGCAGCGGCACCGACGACGGCAGCAGCGTCTGGATGATGGCGGAGATCGTCAGCCAGTTCGTAATCGACAGCGCGCACTGCATCACCGCGAAGCGCAGCGGCGGCAGATGGAAGGCATGGCCGCGTACGGTCCAGCGGCGGCGCCGCGCCTTCGCACACGCAAGCAAATAGGCGGCGACCACGGCGAGCAATGCAAAGCCCGCGATCTGCAGCAGCGTCGCATTCAGCCCCCATTCGACCGGCAGCACCACCGTCCGCGCGGCCAGCACCGCGCCGAGCAGGGCCAGATAGCCGATCCAGTTGCTGACCACGCCGATCGTGTAGACCGAGGCGATCTGCGCGCCCGACAGTCCGGCGCCTGAATACAGGCGGTAACGAATGCCGAGCCCGCCGACCAGCGCGCCCAGGTTCAGATTGAAGGCATAGCTGACGAAGGCAATCACCAGCACGCGGGGCGACGACAGCCGATGCCGCGCATACCAGCGGCCCAGCAGATCGAAGGCGGAATGCCAGAAGTAGCTGAGCATCACCAGCAGCGCGGCCGGCGTCAGCGTGCGGAAGTCGTATTCCTGCAGCGTGACCCAGACCTCGGCCCACTCGACCTCGGCCAGCTTCCTGACCACCAGCACCACCACCAGCGCGACGAAGACGATGCCCAGTACGCGGCGCACCTGCGCCCAGCGGCTGCGCCGCCGTGTTCCCGTGGGATGCGTCGCCTGTCTTGCCGTCATCCGGTTGCCGTCATCGATTTGCCGTCGTGGGGTCGCCGTCATCTATCTGCCGTCATCCAATTGCAGTCATCCAATCGCGGTCATCCAATCGCCATCGTCGAACTTGCCGTCCTCTATTCCCCGCTGGCGCCCCGCTTCAGCACCGGAAATCGCCAGGGCCGGCGCGGCGGCTCGGCCGTGGCGACCACCAGCTTCGGCGTGTGGGCCGGCAGCCAGCCCGCCCAGGCCGGGAAGCGGCGCAGGAAGTGGAACATCAAGGTGGTCGCAGCCAGCTGCAGCGGCGCGCGCGGGGTCTCGCGGTTCGGCGGGATCTCGCGGCAGGCATTCGCCATCAGCGTGTCGAGGTTCGCGCGCAGCTCGCGGGCAAATCCGGTGTCGCGGATCACCAGATTGGCTTCGAGATTCAGCGACAGGCTCAGCGGGTCGAGGTTGCTCGAACCCACCGTCGACCAGTCGCGGTCGATCACGGCGACCTTGCCGTGCAGCGGCCGCTCGCAATATTCGAAGATGCGCACGCCGGCGTCCTGCAGGTGGGCGTACAGCATGTCCGCCATCCGCTTGACCCACAGCATGTCCGGGTTGCCCTGCAGAATCAGCCGCACGTCGACGCCGCGCTGCGCCGCCTCGCAGATCGCATGCAACAGACGGTAGCCCGGCAGGAAGTAGGCGTTGGCGATCACGATCTGATGCCGTGCGGCGCGGATCGCCTGCAGGTACTCCCATTCGATATCGGTCGGATGCGCGTCGTTGTCGCGCGTGACCAGCCAGGCTGCCATGGTGCCGGCCGGGGGCGCGGGCGGTACCGCGGGCACGTCGACATCGCCCGGCGGCAGCGTCTGCACGAGGAAGCGATGCACCTCGTGGGCGGCCGGTCCTTCCACCTCGACCGCGTAGTCCTGCTTGGCTTGCGGACCGTGGTCGGTCAGATGCTGCGCCGAGAAGTTGATGCCACCGATGAAGGCGATGCGTCCGTCGATCGCGACCAGCTTGCGATGCAGCCGGCGGAACAGATTGGTCCGCACGCCCAGCAGCCGCCGGCGCGGCGCGAAGATATGGAAGCGCACGCCGGCCGCGACCATGCCGGAGACGAACTCCGGCGGCAGATCGGGCGAACCGTAGCCGTCGACGGTGATCGCCACATGCACGCCGCGCGCGGCGGCCGCGATCAGTGCCTCGCGCAGCGCCACGCCGACGCGATCGTCGAACAGGATGAAGGTTTCCAGCAGCACGCTGGTCTGCGCGGCGGCGATCGCGGCGAACACACGCGGGAAATATTCGTCGCCGTTTTCCAGCAGGCGGATGCGATTACCGCTGGTTCGGTTGGGGCTCATTTGGATGTCTCGCTGCCATATTCTCGTTTGGCAACAAGCACATTCAATGCCACCCGTTCCCGGGCGGCAAGACCACCGCAAATCACATCGTTACAACGGCGACTTTCGGGTCACCTTGACGCACATGGCGACCGTTGCCATTCAGCGATAGCTGACCGTGACCTGGCTGGCCTGGCCTTGCAGCACGGGCGTCAGCGGCCCCTGTCCCGGGATGCGGAACGCAAACACGAAGCCCTTGTCGGCATCGTCGCCGCGGAAGGCATCGGTCTTGCCTTCGGGCCCCGGCAGCAGCACGCAGCGATTGGCATTACAGAGATAGGCTTGCAGATTTGGCGGTGGCACCCGGGCAAAACGGTAACGCCAGCGCACCGCGGTGATCACCCCTTCCGATTGCGTCAGATAGCCGCTGGGTAGGATAGGCGCCGACAAGGCGCGCACGCCGCGGCCATGCAGCGCCGGCGCCGGCACCGACGCGGTCCAGGCATGGCGGGAGTCGCCGCCGAAGTTGGTGTGGATCAGCGGCGAGGCGTCCACGGCGGGCGCGATCGCGGCCGCCGTCATCGACAGCAGCACGGCGATCGGGCGTGAGACGCGGCCAGACATCACAGCAGCCCGCGCAACTGGCTGCGCAGCCGGTTGATGGCCTGACTGCGGATCTGGCACACGCGCGACTCGGTGACCTCGAGCACCGCGCCGATCTCGCGCAGGTTCAACTCCTGGTCGTAGCACAGCGACAGCACCAGCTTCTCGCGCTCGGGCAAGCGCTCGATCGCGCGGATCAGCGCGCCGCGCATGCCGCTCTCCATCAGCAGCGTCAGCGGATTGCCGTCCTCGCTGACGGTCAGATGGCGATCGAGGAAATCCTCCTCGCCGGAGCGCTCGAAGTCCTCGTAGTGCAGCAGCTGGCAGCCATAGACCTCGTTGAGCATGCTCTGGTATTCGTCCAGCGGCATCTCCAGCTCTTCGGCGACCTCCGAGTCCAGCGGCGCGCGGCCGAGCTTCTGCTCCAGCGCGCGCACGGTCCGTTCGATCCGTCGCGTCGATTGGCGCAGACTGCGCGACTGCCAGTCGTTGGCGCGAACCTCGTCGAGCATCGCACCGCGGATGCGCTGGCTCGCGTAGGTCTCGAAGCGCGCGCCGTGCGTGTCTTCGTAGCGGCGCGCGGCGTCGAGCAGGCCGATCATGCCGGCCTGGATCAGGTCGTCCAGTTGCACGCTGGCCGGCAGCTTGGCCGCCAGTTGCAGCGCGATGCGCCGTACCAGCGGCGCATGGGTCTGGACGGTGTCGGTCTGTTCGAGCTTTCCCTGGATCGTGTACATGGTGGAATTCTCGTGAGGGCTAGCAGGCCATCGCCGATGCGGGCGGCACAGCGCTTGGGGAAGCGTTTCTGGCAGCGGTCGCTGCGCCGGTGGCAGGCATCGGTTCGGGATCGGATGGAAGGGGCCAGCCAGCGATGCTGGCGGCAAGTCGGCGCAGCATCGCGGTGGCTGGCGCACCGGGGAACGCATCGACCACGCCGCGCGCCAGCGCCGTGCTGCGCGCCACCAGCGGGTCGGCCGGCAGCACGCCGGCGCAGCGCGCCTGCACGCCCAGGTATTGGCCGGCCGTGCGCGCCAGATTGCCGGCGATCGCGACCGCCGACGCTTCGCTGGCGGCGCCGTTGACGACCAGTTCGAACTGCCGGCAGGCGTAGCGGTGATGCAGCCGCTTGATGCAGGCGTAGGCCGCGGTCAGCGATTCGCGCTCGGGCCGCATCACCACCACCAGGTTGTGCGCCGCGCCGGAGAAGCGCGACAGCGCCCCATCGGCGCCGACACGCGCATCGCTGACGACGGTGCGAAAGCCCTGCAGCGCCTGCAGCGGACCCCAGGCCAACGGGTCGCCTGGCAGCAGCGCGGGCATGCCGGGTTCGCGGCGTCCCAGCGCGGCGTCGACCGCGATGGCGCCGCCCAGCACCTGGGCCAGCGTGCCGGCAGGCGAGGCGCCGGCAAGGCGCGTTGCGCGCGCGTGCGACAGGTCTTCATCGACCAGCAGCACATGCTCGCCCTGCATCGCCAGCGCATGCGCCAGGCCCAGTGCAACCGTGGTCGCACCGGCACCCGGCTCGCAACCGAGCACGGCAATGCGGCGCGTGGCGCGCGGCGCCAGCATGCGGCGCAGGCTTTCGGCCTGATCGACGGCAAGCATGTTCAACTCAGTCTCCGAGCGCGGCCAGATCGAACTTCGCGGACGCGTTCGCGGGCAAGCCGGCGGCCGTCTGCGTCATTCGCTGCGCGAGATGCTGGGCGGATTCCGGCAGGGCCGGCGTCGCCAAGACGGGGTCCGTCGCGATTTGCGGGACCGGGATCGTGTCCACCGCGCCGTTCCTTTCGTTGGCCACGGCAGTCGGCGCCGCGGCGGCGTTGCGGCCGGGGAAGTTCTCCAGCACGTCGAGCAAGGCCAGCAGCCGGCCTAGTCCTTCCAGCAGTGCGGCGGCGCCCGGCACCGCATCCTTGGCGGCGGCACGGCCGGCCAGACCGGCGAGGCAATCGATCGCCGCTGCGTCCGGCGCATGGGCCAGCCGCAAGGCGGTCATGCCGGCTTGCAGCGCCACCAGTGCGTCGACGTCGAAGACTTGCGGCGACGTACCGGCCGGACGGCCGAGATGGTCCAGCGCATGGCGCAGCGTGCGGCATTGCAGCGCCGCGGCCTCGCCCCAGCGCGCCCACTGGGCAAGCTGTGCGCCGGCACCGGCGAGCGCCGGATCGGCCAGCAGATAGTCGACGGCCAGCGTCTGGCCGCCGGCTCGCTCGATCGTGCGCACCACCAGCAGCACGGCGTCGATGCCCCCCTCGGTGGCGGCGCTGCGCGCCGCGCGCGCCTGTCCTTCGACCACGCGCACCCGGGTCTGCGCGATCCATTGCACCGCGTCGCGGTCGCGCCAGCGCAGTTCGGCCTGCGCGTGAAAGGTCAGCGTGTCGGCCAGCGCGTCGAGCTTCCATGCCGTGCCATCGCACAGCACGCGGGTGCTCTTGCGCGCCGAGGCCAGCCAGCGTTCGCCGCTCGACTGCCAGCGTTGCAGCGCGGCGCCGGCCGGCATCGTGTCGAGCAAATGCACGACGGTGCGGCGCGCGGCCAGCGCGGCACGCCAGTCGGCCATCTCTTCATCCCAGCCGCCAGCCTGCGCCGTGCGCACCAGCGGCGTGACGGTGGCCATCAACGGCATGCCGTCGCGATCGCCGAGCCACAGCGTGTGCTGCCAGGGCTGCGGCGCGCGGCGGCCCGGCACTGCGCATGGCAGCGTGATCGAGGCGGACAGCACGAAGTGTTGGCAATGGCGGCTGGCGTCCTGGCAGACGGCATCGCGGACCTGGCGCACCAGCGGACGCAGTTCGGTGCGGGCACCACGGCCCGACCACAGCTCGCGCAGCAGCGCAAATCCATAGGGGCCGTCGCGCAGCGCGTTGACGCAGGCGCCCACGGCATGGCCGCTGTCGGCAATCGTGCGGAGCACGTCGTGCGCTTCGTTGCGGGCGCCCTGGCCTGCATCGGGCGCATCGTCGCCGCCTTGTGCGGCCAGTGAGCGACGCGCGGCCTGCGCATCGGCGAACACGGAACCGCGGCGCGGCATCAGGAAGGCGCGCTCGACCAGCGCCTCGCCGCGCGCCAGTTCCAGATGCTCGGGCACGCGCTGGCCGGTCGAGGCATAGAACACCGGCAGCCGATGCCGGATCACGACGTCGAGCACCGAACCGAGATGGGTCGCTTCGTCCAGCTTGCTGATGATGCAGCCGTCGATGCCGGCGCCCGGCGCGGCGTCGTGGCGGTAGGCATGCACCACCTCGTTGAGCGTATCGCCGTGGCTGGCGCCGTTGAGCAGCAGCACGCGCTGCACCGGCGCGGGCACGCCGGCCAGCATCGCGATCTGCTCGGACAGATTGCGGTCGCGCTGGCTCATGCCGACGGTATCGATGATGACCAGATGCTTCTGCGACAGTGCGCCGAGCGCGAAGCGCAGGTCGGCGGCGTCCTTGACCGCGTGCACGGGCACGCCAAGGATGTCGCCATAGATCCGCAGTTGTTCGTGTGCGCCGATACGGAAGGTGTCGGTGGTCAGCAGCGCCAGCTTGTCCGCGCCGTGCTTCAGCACGAAGCGCGCGGCCAGCTTGGCGGTGGTGGTGGTCTTGCCGACGCCGGTCGGGCCGACCAGCGCCAGCACGCCGCCCTGGCCGAACAGCGCATCTTCGTCGGCCAGTACCGGCACCTTGCTGGCGATCTCCTGGCGGATCCAGCCCATCGCCGCGGGGCGATCGTAGCCGGCCGGCAGCCGCGCCAGCAGCGTGCGCGCCAGTTGCGCGGAAAAGCCGGCGCCGACCAGCCATTCGAACAGCGATTCGCGCAGCGGATCGGCAGCGGCGGCCGGCACGGCAGGGACCGCGATGCCCGACAGCTGCCGCTCGATCAGCGCGCGCATCGATTGCAGTTCGCCCCGGATGCCGTCGATGTCCTCGGCGGCCGCGACCTGGACCGGCTCGCGCACAGGCGGGTAGAACTGCGGCGCGCTGTCGGAGATCGCACCCAGATCGGTATCGCGCATCGCCACGATTTCCACGCCGCCGTCGACGGTGCGGTTGGACAGCACCACGGCGTCCGGCCCCATGGCTTCACGCACCTGGCGCAGGGCTTCGCGGCCGTTGGCCGCCACAAATTTGGCTACGCTCATGTCTTGCGACCCTTGAGTCAGTGGGTTCCCGCGGCAACGCCGGTCATGGCAACGATTCCGATATTCCGGTGCTCCGGCTCTGTGGGCCGGAACAACGTCTGCGCGGCGGCTTTGTGCCCGCCGGCAAGGCAAGCGGTTCGATCGAGGTGAAAGGGCGGCCGGCGCGCGCCGCTCGGCGAAGCGGCAGCCTGCCCCTTCGACGTCTCGATTATCCGAGCGGGGGCCTGGCGCTATTAGGAGGAATAGGCGGAGGATTGCGGCGCTATTTGGGCAATGACGCCGCTGCTGTCGGGCCGGGATGCGGCCGAACGGGTCGTGATGGGATTAACGGCAGCGCGATGCGATTCTTTCGGCCCCTGCGGCCGCCGGGATGGCTTGAGATGCTTCTCGTTTTCGTCGAAGACGATGTTTTTGGAAGCGGCGGGCGTTTTTTCCCGACAAACTGCGCGCTTTTCGATTCACCGCTACCACGCCGTGCCGGCACCGCAATGCGCCCGCAGCGCACCGCCTCCCTTGCCAGCGTACGGCCAATCCTGTCGAGCCTTCATCATGCCTCTCAGTATGTCTTCCTCCGCGACTACCGCGCCTTCTGGTCCGATGCCGCGCAGCACGATCCCATCCCAAGCCGGGCAGCCCAGCATTGCACCGACGGCACAGCACCGTGCGGTCCTGCAACTAAGCCTGCTTCCCAACGAGATCATGGTTCACATCGCGGGCTATTTGCACCCGAACGATGCGCTTGCCTTCAGCCGCAGCTCCCCGGCGATCTTCGAGGCATTGCGCCGCGACGTCGTCGATCCAGTGCGACTGGGCGCGCGAATCCGCTGGATCAACGGCCCGAGCGCGCTGCACGCGGCGATACTGGATGTCCTGGCCGCGCCTGCGCAACGGCGGCGCGCGCTGTTCGATGCCCTCGCCCAGCGCACCGAAGCCATGCACGTGCAGTTTCAGGAAGCGTCACGCCAGCTATTGGCGCCCTACCTCGCTGCGCCCGCCAGGCCGTGGTGAGATGCACTGTACGAGCCGGCGGATCCCGCGCGCGCGCGCATGGGCAAACCTGAAGGCCACGGCGAACTGGTGACCAGGGTGCTGGCGGCCCCGCCGCAGGCGCGGGTGCGCCTGCTTCTCTCGTGGTTCGGCACCAAGGACACGCCCGCTCCTCCGGTCAGCGAATGGGCTCGTATCGTGGCCGCCTTGCCAACGAACAGGCGCGGCCAGGTGCTCGAGCGGATGGCGGACAACATGCCGGACGGCGAGAACGAATACGACCAGGCTCAGGCCATCGTGCTCGGGGCGGTGCGAGAGTCGACCGGTCCTCACGGTGAGCTGCCGGCGGATCACGCGGACGTGCTGGAGAGACTTGCGGAGCAGCTGGTCTGGGGCGCCCATCGGTCGGACGCGGCCCGACTGGGGAAGTCCTGGTATACGATCTTCTCGCTTTCACGCAGGCTTCCCCTGCAGTCACAGCCGAAAGTCTTCGCCCAACTCACCGAGTTCGTCCATCGCGAAGATGCCGATGTCGCAAACGTTGACCGACTTCATCCGCGCTGGCCGCTGTTCATCGACTACGTGCGCTCGCACTTTCCGGGGGGCGACATTGTCATGATTCTCGGCAAGCTTGCCGAGGATAACGCCGAAATCGAGGACGACCGCCTGGAAGAACCCGTCCGGAATGCGATCCTGCAGGCCGCCGCAACCTTGCCCGGCGAATGCCGCGCAGCCCTGATAGCACAGGTCATACGGCATGGCCCGTACTACCTGCCCGAAACCGTCGCGCTGTGGGAGGACGCGTTTCTCGCGTCCAATTCCGTTTCGGACGCGAATGCAGCGACCGTGTACGGCGATCTCGCCAATGGCATCTACCACCTGCCCGAAGCCATCCAGAACGCCCACTGGCATGCGCTGGCGGAGCGGGTGGAGACGACCGTGAACCCCGGCGCCATGCTGCCGGTCTTGCTGGCCATCACCGAACACAACCCGGCATTTCTAGGGCCCGAGTGGCTCGCCGGGCTCACCCGGATCGGGACACGATTGCCCGTGCAGGACCGCAGCGCCTTTTTTGCGAGGATGGTGAATGCGATGCGTCCCTTCACGCCTCCGACATGGCGCGCGCAGATCACCGAGCTGGACGATCTGCCGCGGCAGGCTCGCCTGCCGCTCGCCAGGAAGTTGGCCGAGCTGCTGTTCCACTACCCGGCGGACGGCTCCTTTGACCTTGCATCCGACGACGTTGCCGCGGACCCGACTGGGCCGCTTTGCGCCAGGATGCCGCGCACGCTCACGGACGCCCTCGACACGCTCGCGGAGATACTGACCCTGCTTCCCCTCGCGGACCGCGGCACCGTGCTGCTGGCCTTTTCGCGCATGCATAACCGCCATAGCCAACAACCGCTGCCGTGGAGCCTCCCGCGCGTGCAGTGGTTGCTCGCAGAAGTCTTGAAGCTGGTACCGCTGCAGCACCAAGGCGTTGGTGTGGTGGCCAACGTGCTCAGCGTGGTGGCACATCGATGCCCCAACGAAGCGCACGCCCGCGCCCTGCTGCCGCGATTGGAAGACGCCGTGAGGGCGTTGCCCGCCGACGCGCGCGCCTCTCCAACGTTCATGCTCGGCTTCCTGATACAGCGCCTGCTGCAGAACGACAAGCCAGCGCACGATCGCTGGACCGCGTCCCTGGCGGCCCTGCCCGAGGGGGACAGGGAAGCCGCCATTGCAAGTGGCAGGGGTGCCCGCAA
This sequence comes from Cupriavidus gilardii, assembly GCF_017598945.1. Lineage (GTDB taxonomy): Bacteria > Pseudomonadota > Gammaproteobacteria > Burkholderiales > Burkholderiaceae > Cupriavidus > Cupriavidus gilardii_E. Next base: position 66,880 of record NZ_JAGFTW010000046.1, on the reverse strand, counting down.
ACGAAAGGGAGCACCGGAGTAATCGCCGTATGCGCAGCGCGCCCTGATCGCGCCACGGCGCCCGCGCAGATGCAGGACCTGCTCTGAACGGCCTCAGCCCGCCCCGCCGATCATCGCGGTAATGCGGATATTGCGGTTGTCCGGCACCTCCGCATGCGACAGCACCCGCAGCTGCGGCATGGTTCGCCGCAGGAAGCGGGACAGCAGCGGCCGCAGCGCATGCGGGACCAGCAGCACCGGATCGAGTCCCATCTGCTCCTGACGCGCCACCGCGCCCTGCGCCTGCTGCAGCAGCGCATCGGCCAGGCCCGGCTCGATGCTCCCGCCCGAGTTCAACGCCTGCGACAGCACGCGCTCCAGGCCGGCGTCCAGGCCGATCACCTGCAGGTCCGCGCCGTTGGGGAACCACTGCTGCGTGATCGCCCGGCCCAGCGCCATGCGCACCAGCGCGGTCAGCTCGTTGGGATCGCTGATCTTCGGCGCATGTTCGGCGATCACATCCAGGATGGTGCGCATGTCGCGGATCGGCACGCTTTCGTCCAGCAGGTTCTGCAGCACCTTCTGCAGCGCCGTCAGCGTGATGGTCTTGGGCACCAGGTCCTCGGTCAGCTTCGGCGACTCCTTGGCGATGCGGTCCAGCAGCTGCTGCACTTCCTGGCGGCCCAGCAGCTCCGCCGCGTGCTGATGGATCAGATGGTTCAAATGCGTGGCAACCACGGTGCTGGCGTCGACCACGGTATAGCCGAGCGCCTGCGCCTGTTCCTTGATGCCGCTGTCGATCCAGACCGCCGGCAGGCCGAAGGCCGGATCGCGCGTCGGCGTGCCGGGCAGCGTGCCGCTGACCTGGCCAGGGTCGATCGCCATCCATTGGCCCGGCACGGCCTCGCCGTAACCGATCTCGACGCCCTTGAGCGTGATGCGGTAGGCGTTGGGCTTCAGTTCCAGGTTGTCGCGGATATGGACCACCGGCACCAGGAAGCCGACCTCCTGCGCGACCTTCTTGCGGATGCTCTTGATCCGGCCGAGCAGCTCGCCGTTCTGCGCGCGGTCGACCAGCGGAATCAGCCGGTAGCCGACTTCCATGCCGAGCGGATCGACGAGCGTGACGTCGTCCCAGGTGGCCTCGGTGTTCTCGTTGGCCAGCGCCGGCGCCCGCTCTTCCCGCTTGGCGGTCTGCTTGGCGGCCAGCTTGCGCTTGCTGACATAGGTGCCGAACCAGATCAGGCCCCCGGCCAGCAGCAGAAAAGCGATATGCGGCATGCCGGGAATGATGCCCAGCAGGCCGATGATGCCGCCGGTGATGTACAGCACGCGCGGATCGGAGAACAGCTGGCCGGTCAGCTGCTCGCCGACGTCCTGCTCGTTCGACACGCGCGAGACGATGACGCCCGCGGCGGTCGAGATGACCAGCGCCGGAATCTGCGCGACCAGGCCGTCGCCGATGGTCAGCAGCGTGTAGTTGCGCACCGCGGTCGAGAAGTCCAGGTCGTGCTGGACCATGCCGACCACCATGCCGGCAAAGACGTTGATGAACATGATCAGCAGGCCGGCGATCGCGTCGCCGCGCACGAACTTGCTGGCACCGTCCATCGCGCCGTAGAAGTCCGATTCCTGGGCGACCTCGGCGCGGCGCTTGCGCGCGCCTTCCTCGTTGATCAGGCCGGCGTTCAGGTCCGCGTCGATCGCCATCTGCTTGCCCGGCATCGCGTCCAGCATGAAGCGCGCGCCAACCTCGGCGATCCGGCCAGCGCCCTTGGTGATCACCATGAAGTTGATCACCACCAGGATCGCGAACACCACGATGCCGACCGCGAAGTTGCCGCCGACCAGGAAGTGGCCGAACGCCTCGATCACCTTGCCGGCGGCGTCAGGGCCGGTATGGCCCTCGAGCAGCACCACGCGCGTGGAGGCGACGTTCAGCGACAGCCGCAGCAGCGTGGAGAACAGCAGCACGGCCGGAAAGGCCGCGAAATCCAGCGGGCGCTGCGTGTACATGCCGACCAGCAGCACCATGATCGACAGCGCGATATTGAAGGTGAACAGCAGATCGAGCAGGAACGGCGGCAGCGGCAGCACCATCATGCCGAGGATCATCACGATCAGCAGCGGCCCGGCCAGTGCCTTCATCTGGCCGGCGGACTGCCCCGCAGGCAGTCGGAACAGCGAATTCAGTGCATTCATGCGCGGCTTTCCGGTACGGCAAGTTCATCGGGCACCGGCAGGCCGGTCGGGGCCTCGGGCAGCGGCCCGTTGGCGTGGTGCCAGTGTTTCAGTTGGAAGACCCAGGCCAGCACCTCCGCGACGGCGGTGTACAGCCCGGACGGGATCTCGTGGCCCAGCTCGACATGCCGGTGCAGCGCGCGCGCCAGCGGCGGCGCGGACAGGATCGGCACGCGATGCTCGGCGGCCAGTTCGCGAATGCGCGCGGCCACTTCCTCGGTGCCCTTGGCGACCACGCGGGGGGCGCCCATGCGGCCCTCTTCGTAGCGCAGCGCCACGGCGAAATGGGTGGGGTTGGTGACCACCACGTCGGCCTTCGGCACTTCGGCCATCATCCGGCGCCGCGCCATCTGGCGTTGCAGCTGACGGATGCGGCCCTTGACGTGCGGGTTGCCCTCGCTTTCCTTGTGCTCCTGCTTGACCTCTTCCTTGGTCATGCGCAGCTTCTTGAAGTAATCGAAGAACTGCCAGGGCACGTCGATCGCCGCGACCAGCAGCAGCGAGCCGGCGGCCAGCGCACAGCACAGCAGCACCAGCTCGAGCAGGCGCAGCAGCGCCTCGTGGATCGGTGCGTTCATCAGCGCCACCGCATCGGGCAGATGGCGCCACAGCACCCAGAAGCCCACGCCGCCTACCAGCAGCGACTTGGCGACGGCCTTGGTCAGCTCGACCAGCGACTGCATCGAGAACAGCCGTCCCAGTCCCTTGAACGGGGACAGCCGCGAGAAATCGGGCATCAGCGACTTGGTCGAGAACAGCCAGCCGCCCAGCACCATCGGTGCCAGCAGCGCCGCGACGGCAAACAGCAGCAGCAGGGGCAGCACGCCCAGCAGCGATTCCCACACCAGTTGCGCAAAGCTGGCCAGCATGCGGGCCGGATCGTGCGCCACCGCGGGCTCGAAGGACAGCGCCGCGCGCATCACGGTATCGAGCTTGCGCCCCAGCATGCCGCCCAGACCCCACAGCCCGGCGACGCCGGCCATCAGCATCACGAAGGTGCCGAGCTCGCGCGAACGCACCACCTGCCCCTCCTCGCGCGCCTTTTCCAGGCGCCGGGGTGAGGCGGGTTCGGTTTTTTCGAGATCGCTTTCTTCGGACATGGCCGCTCCGTGGCGAAGCGGCATGCTGCCCTTCGACCGGGTCGATTATCGGAGCGGGGGTGCCGGAGTATTAGGGGGAATAGGCGGGGGATTGCGGCGCTATTTGGGCGATGGCAGAGCCCTGCCGGCAACGTGGGGAGCCCACCCTGACGAGCCAGGCATGCCCGGCCGGACCGGGACCGGCCCCACTGGCCAACCTTCCAATCGGATCTGCAGGAGCCAGCCGATTTGCGCAAGCGGCGCGTCCGCGCTTGCCAAATTCTTTCGGCTTGCTTCCTCACCGCCTTGCTTCCTCACCGCCTTGCTCCTCACCGCCCGCTTCCTCACGATTCCCTGCCCCTCGATCCTGGAGGACACCATGCCGTTCGATTTCGTCATCTCGTCGTCCGGCGCGGCGATCGCCGCCGCGTCGCGACATCCCGCCCCACCCGCTTCCGATGGCGTTGCCGTGCCGCCGGAAGCGGGCCGCATCCGGCTCGACACGCTGCCCCAGTGCGTGCTCGTGCAAGTCGCGGCGCGCCTCGACGCCGGCGCCACGGTCGCGCTGTGCCGTGCCTCGAAGCGCCTGCATGCGGCGCTGGAACGCGACTTCGCCGCGCCGATCCGGCTTGCCGAGCGTCTGCCGTGGATCGTGGCCAATGGCGCCTTACAGCGATGGCTGCGCGACGCCCAGCAGATCGCTCCGGCGCAACTTCACCGGTTGCCGGTGATGGCGCAGCTCCAGCACCTCCATCCGGAGCTGCGCCAGCGGGCGCTCGGCGCGATGCTGTCGAAGCTGTCCATCACGCCACCGGGGCAGCGTGCGGACAGCTTCGACGCAGTGCTGGCGCTGGCGCGCGCGGGTCGCGTGGGCCCGTTGACGGACTGGATCCGGTCGGCACCCGGCGGCGAGTTCCGCCTGCGGGGTATGGCCGATTGGCTGGAGCTCGCAATGACCCTGCCTGCGGGCGGGTGCACGGCAACGCTCGATGCGCTCGCCATCCGGCTCGCGCGCGAGAACGTCGGCCAGTGGCGCGGCTTGCTCGATGCCATGCAGGCCCGGGCCCGCACCGTGCGCGGCTCCGATCAGCGCGCCGCGCTGCTGACCGCGCTGGCGCGGGCGCTCGCGCGGCCGTTCGTCGATATCGGCGGCATGCCGTGGCGCGCCGGGCTGTGGCACGGCACGCTGCACGAGTGCGGCTCGCTGCCGCTCGCGATGCGGCCGCCGATCTGGCTCGAACTCGCCAAAGGCGCCGCATACGAACTCTGCGCCGCCGCCGACGGCGATGTTGCCGCGGAGCCGGCCGATACCTGCTGGCGCGGCATCCTTGACGTCATCGCGCATCAGATGACCCCGGCACAGCGCAGCGAGGCGATGGCCGCCATGCTCGACGCCGTGGACGGGCATGACGAACTCGTCGACGACGTGGCGCCGCTGATCGCGCTGATGGCGGCGGCAAGCCGGCTGCTGCCCGACCCGCTGGCCGTGCCGGTGCTGACCCGTGCCGTCGAGCAGGCGCATCGCATCGGCTCCAGCGAGGTCTTCCGGTCGATATGGATCGCGGTATTCGACGCATCCCAGGGTCTCGAGCCCGCGCTGCAGCAGCGCGTGCTGGCTGCGCTCGGCCGGCGGCTTGGGTATGCGGACGGCATGGTCGAGCGCTGGCTCGCGCTGACCGAGCGCGTGGCGGCGCTGCCCCCGGCGCTGCGGTGCCGGCCCCTGCTGGACGTGCTCCACAGCGAAATGAATCCGGAGTTGCCGGCCGCGATCACGGTGCCGCGTCTGATGACGCTGCTCGGCGGTCTCGATGACGACGACCGCCCGACGCTGCTGGCGGCCATGATGCACGTGTACAACGACGACCTGCCCTCGTGGCGCGCGATGGTCCATGCCGCGGTCGAGCTGCCGTTGCGCCGACGGCTCGGGCCCTTTATCGCGATCGCACAGAAGCTGGCGACCGGTTGTGCACTGCCCGAGGCGGGCACCCCGCTCGCTGCGCGCCCCCAGGAAGTGTCGTTTGCCACCTGGCCGACCGCCGAGCCGCAGGCGCGGCGCCAGTTCACCGAGCTGCTTGGCATGCTGACCTGGGCCGACCGCGGTGCCGTATTGCTGTCGCTGGCACCTTGCGCGCACTTCGACAGGATGGTCTGGCTGATCGAGGAAGGCATGCAGCTGCCGCGCAGCGGGCGGCACGAAGTCCGGCTGTTGACGACGCTGGCCGAACGGGCCACCCGGCTGACCGACATCAGGGACGCCGTCCGGATCCTGCCGGCGCTGGCTGGCGCCATCTGCACCTTGCAGCCCGATCAGTGCGCCTCGGCGGCGTACTGGCTCGCCGACGCCTGCGTAAAGCACAACCTGACGGGCTTGTTCGACCCGGTGCGCGAGCGCTTTGCCGGCGTGCTGCCGAGCGAGGACAGTCGGCCGAGCCCGATGGCGCGCGACGTTCTCAAACGGAAGGCGCCGGACCCGGACATCGACGGCTGATGCGACGGCTGCCTTTTTTGAAATGCCCCGGCCGGACCTGTGCCGCTATGGTGGCCAGGCGTTCCATCACGTTCCCGGACAGATTTCAGAAACCCAGGCTCGCCAGCAGGTCGTCCACCTGCGATTGGTCCGCCACGACGTCGTGCTTGCCTTCCGGATTGACCTGCGGTCCGTTCATCAGGGTCGTCGGGCCGCTTTCGACACGGCGCTCGGCCGGGACATTGTCGATCAGCATCTGCAGCAGTTCCTGCTCCAGCGTCTGGATCATGTCCATCATCTTCTTGATGACCTGGCCGGTCAGATCCTGGAAGTCCTGCGCCATCATGATGTCAAGCAGGTAGCTGCCGGTGGCGCGGGCCTGTGCCGGCACATCGGTCAGGAACGCCCGGGTGTCCAGCACCAGCTCGCGCGCATCGGCCAGCTCGACCGGTCGCGCAAACCAGTCCTCCCAGCGCTTGTCGAGCGCCTCGGCCTGCTTCTCGAGCCCTGCCTGAATCGGCTGCGCCAGCTCGACCGCATTGAGCGTGCGTTCGGCCGCCTTCTCGGTCATGTTGGCGATGTAGCTGAGCCGGTCGCGGGCATCGGGAATGGCCTGGGCCGCGCGCTCGATCTCCTTGTCCAGGCCCAGCTCGCGCATGCTGTCGCGCAGCATGCGAGTCAGGCTGCCGATACGCTGGATGATCTGCTCGGCGGACTCGATATTGATATTCGACGTGGTGGACATAACGGCTGCCTCAAGCCCCTTCCTTGGCGATCTTCTCGAAGATCTTGGTGATCTTCTCGTCCAGCGTCGCCGCCGTAAACGGCTTGACCACGTAGCCGTTGGCGCCCGCCTGCGCGGCCGCGATGATGTTTTCCTTCTTGGCCTCGGCGGTCACCATCAGCACCGGCGTCTTGGCGATCGCCGGATCGGCGCGAATGCCCTGCAGCATGGTCAGGCCGTCCATATTGGGCATGTTCCAGTCCGAGACCACGAACTGGAAGCTGCCGTCCTTGACCTTCTCCAGGCCCGCGGCGCCGTCCTCGGCTTCCTCGACGTTGGCGAAACCCAGCTCCTTGAGCAGGTTGCGAATGATGCGGCGCATGGTCGGAAAGTCGTCGACCACCAGGATCTTCATGTTCTTGTCCACTCTACGGCTCCAATACGGTTGTGGATGATTGCGTCTATCCGGACGCGCCGCGCAGGCATGCCGCGACGCACCCGCGTTCTGTCAAACTCGCTGCGCGCGCGCACCGAAGGTCGCCAGCCGCGCCATCACGCGCTGGCTGATGGCCGGCAGCGGCACCACCTCGTGCACCCCGCCCGCGGCGATCGCCTCCTTCGGCATGCCGAACACGATGCAGCTCTGCTCGTCCTGCGCCAGGTTGTAGGCGCCGGCCTCGTGCATCCGCAGCATGCCGCGCGCGCCGTCGCGGCCCATGCCGGTCAGGATCACGCCGATGGCGTTCTTGCCGGCATGCACGGCGGCCGAGTCGAACAGCACGTCGACCGACGGCCGATGCCGGTTGACCGGCGGGTCCTGCGACAGGTGGGCGACATAGTTGGCGCCGCTGCGCGCCAGCAGCAGATGCTGGTCGCCCGGTGCGATATAGGCGTAGCCGGGCAGCACGCGCTCGCCGTGTTCGGCCTCCTTGACCGTGATGCGGCACAGGCCGTCGAGCCGCTGCGCGAACGAGCGCGTAAAGCCGGCCGGCATATGCTGGACGATCAGCACCGCGGGGGCATCCGGCGGCAGCGGCATCAGAAATTCCTTGATGGCCTCGGTGCCGCCGGTCGAAGCGCCGACGATGATCAGCTTCTCGGTCGACAGCAGCGGCGTGCGCAGCATCGGCGCCGGTGCGGCCGGCTGGGCGCCCGGCGCGGCGGCAGGCCGCAGGCGCGCCCGCGAGGCGGCGCGCAGCTTGTCGGCGATGGTGTCGGTGTACTCCAGCAGGCCGTCGCGGATGCCGAGCTTGGGCTTGGTGATGAAGTCGACCGCGCCCAGTTCCAGCGCGCGCATCGTGATCTCGGACCCGCGCTCGGTCAGCGACGACACCATCAGCACCGGCATCGGCCGCAGCCGCATCAGCCGCTCGAGGAAATCGAGCCCGTCCATACGCGGCATTTCGACGTCCAGCGTCAGCACATCGGGGTTCAGGCGCTTGATCATCTCGCGCGCGACCAGCGGGTCCGGCGCAGTGCCGACCACTTCCATGTCGGGCTGGCTGTTGATGATCTCCGTCATCAGGCTGCGGATCAGCGCGGAGTCGTCCACGCAAAGCACCTTGATCTTGGCGGCGGCGGTCATGTCGAAACGGGTCCTTCGAATTCAGGAAACGGTGGAAGCGGCGCCGCGCCGCCCGAACAGCTCGACGCCGCCGCGTACCGGCGTCGACGAAATGGCGCGCGCCAGCGCGCGTTCGCTGCGTTCGACGACCGCCTGGTCGTCCTGGCGCGTCAGCCGGCGCACCAGCGCCAGGCCCGTCTGCGGGAAATAGCTGACCCGGCGCGCGTGCGGTCCGCGCAGGTCCTGCGCCGCGACCCGGATCTCTTCGGTCTTCAGATAGCGCAGCACGAACTCGGCGTTGCGGTCGCCGATGTTCAGCGTGGTCATGTTGGCCAGCACCGCGCCGCCGCCGAAGACCTTGGCCTCGAGCCGCTCCCGCCGCGCGCCCATCTTCAGCAGCTCGTTGATCAGCACCTCCAGCGCATAGCAGCCGTAGCGCATGGACGCGGACAGCACGCGATCGGGCCCGGCGTTCTCGTCGTCCGGCAGCATGAAGTGGTTCATGCCGCCGACGCCTGCCTTCTCGTCGCGGATGCACGCGGCCACGCAGGAGCCGAGCACCGTGGTCAGCACCACGTCGTCGCGCGTGACGTAATACTCGTTGGGCAGCAGCTTGATGGCCTGCTTGCCGAACTCGCGGTCGAAGTAGGTGCGGGTGGCGATCGCCTCCGGCAGGTGCGGCGTCTGCATCAGGCGGCTCCGGCCCTGGCAGCGCCGGGCGCCAGCTCGTAGACGGTCTGTCCGCGCAGCTGGAACGCGCGCGTCACGTAGGAGAAATTCTCCGAGTGGCCGGCGAACAGCAGGCCATGCGGCTTGAGCAGCGGGACGAAGCGCTCCAGGATGCGGCCCTGGGTCGGCTTGTCGAAATAGATCATCACGTTGCGGCAGAAGATCGCATCGAAGCGCTCGCGAATGCCCCAGTCCGGGGCCAGCAGGTTCAGCGACTCGAACGCGATCGTCGACGCCAGCTCGGGCTTGACCTTGACCTGGCCGGCCCGCTGCCCGGTGCCTTTCAGGAAGAAGCGCTTGAGCCGTTCCTGCGACAGCCGCGCAACCTGGTCGGCCGAATAGACGCCGGTACGGGCCTTGGCCAGGACCTGCGTGTCGATGTCGGTGGCCAGTACGGTGGCCGCGCGCTCGCCGAGCGCCTCGGCCAGCGTGATCGCGATCGAATACGGCTCCTCGCCGGTCGACGCCGCCGCGCACCAGACCGAATACGGCCGGCCGATCCGCTTGGCATGCTCGGCCAGCAGCGGAAAGTGGTGCGCCTCGCGGAAGAACGAGGTCAGATTGGTGGTCAGCGCGTTGGTGAAGAACTCCCACTCGCCCGAGTACTCGTCGGCTTCGAGCAGCGCCAGATAGCTGGCGAAGTCGTTCAGCTGCAGCGCGCGCAGGCGCCGCGCCAGCCGGCTGTAGACCATCTCGCGCTTCTGCGCGCCCAGCGAAATGCCGGCGCGCCGGTGGATCAGCGCCCGCACCTTGTCGAAGTCGCGGTCGGTCAGCAGGAAGTCGCGCGCGTCGTCCCGCAGGGCGGCGGGCGGCATGGCGGAGGCCGCGGCGCGGGGAGCTGGGGTTCGATGCGGCGTCATGTCTGCGGGTGGGTCGACGTGGGTGGCGACGGGGGTCGTGATGAGGCGAAGCGTTGGCGAAGGCGAGCGGCGGCTGGGGGCGCCCGCCCGCGCTCAGGCGGTCTCGCCCTCGATCAGTTCCATCTCGGGGCTGGTCATCATCCGTTCGATGTCGAGCAGGATCAGCATGCGTCCTTCGACGGTCGCCAGACCGGTCAGATGCTCGGTCGACACCGACACGCCGAACTCCGGCGCCGGCTTGATCGCCTCGCCGGTCAGCGTCAGCACGTCCGACACGCCGTCGACCACGATGCCGACCACACGGCCGGCGATGTTCAGGATGATGACGACCGTCTGGTGGTCGTACTTGACGTTGCCGAGGCGGAACTTCATGCGCAGGTCGACGATCGGCACGATCACGCCGCGCAGATTGGTCACGCCCTTGATGAAGTCCGGCGCATTGGCGATCCGCGTCACGCCGTCGTAGCTGCGGATCTCCTGCACCTTCAGGATGTCGATGCCGTATTCCTCGGAGCCGAGCGTGAACACCAGGAATTCCTGGCCCGCCGCCTCGCTTCCGGGGGTATCGCTATGTCCGATGCCGGCCATGATGTGTTGCTCCTTGTTGATTCCTTGTCGTCCCCGCCTTCGCGGAGACGACGGCGGTGGTACGCGTTGCCCTTACGCCAGCGCCGGCTCGTGGCGCCGCACGCCGGTGCGCTGCAGCGCGGCCACGTCGACGATCAGCGCCACGCTGCCGTCGCCGAGAATGGTCGCCGCCGAAATGCCGGGCACCTTGCGGTAGTTGGTCTCCAGGTTCTTCAGCACGACCTGGTGCTGGCCGATCAGCTGGTCGACCAGCAGCGCGAAACGCTTGCCCTCGGCCTGCAGGATGATGGCGATGCCCTGGGTCGGCTCCTGGACCGCGTTCTCGACGTTGAAGACGCGATGCAGCTCCAGCAGCGGCAGGTATTCGCCGCGCACGTGCATCACCCGCTCGGTATTGGCGGCGGTGCGCACGTCGTCGGCCTTGGGCTGCAGCGACTCCATCACGCAGTTCAGCGGCAGGATGAAGGTTTCCTCGCCGACCTTGACCGACATGCCGTCGAGGATCGCCAGCGTCAGCGGCAGCACGATGCGGGTGGTGGTGCCGTTGCCGGGGCGAGAGCTGATTTCGACGTGCCCGCCCATCTCCTGGATGTTGCGCTTGACCACGTCCATGCCGACGCCGCGGCCGGACAGATCGGTGACCGCCTCGGCGGTGGAGAAGCCCGGCGCGAAGATCAGCTGCCACACCTCCTCGTCGCTCATGCTTTCGGACACCGGCAGGCCGTTCTGCATCGCCTTGGCCAGGATCTTGTCGCGGCGCAGGCCGCCGCCGTCGTCGCTGACCTCGATCACGATATTGCCGCCGTGGTGCTGCGCCGACAGGATCAGCTGGCCGGTCGGATCCTTGCCCGCGGCGACGCGCTTGTCCGGCGTCTCGATGCCGTGGTCCAGGCTGTTGCGCACCAGATGGGTCAGCGGATCGATGATCCGTTCGATCAGGCTCTTGTCCAGTTCGGTGGCCTTGCCGAAGGTCACCAGGTCGATCTGCTTGCCGAGCTTCGCGGCCAGGTCGCGCACCAGGCGCGGGAAGCGCGAGAACACATAGTCCATCGGCATCATGCGGATCGACATCACCGCTTCCTGCAGATCGCGCGCGTTGCGCTCGAGCTGGCCCATGCCGGAGAACAGGCGGTCGAACAGCACCGGGTCGAGCGACGACGCGGTCTGCGCCAGCATCGACTGCGTGATCACCAGTTCGCCGACCAGGTTGATGATCTGGTCGACCTTCTCGGTCGGCACGCGGATCGAGCCGGATTCCTGATGATGGGCGGCGGCGGCCGCGCCGGCCCTGGCGCGCTCCTTGTCCTTGGCGGCAGCGGGGGCCGCGGCCGGTGCGGCCACGGCGGCGGCCGCGGGAGCGGCCGGCGCTTCGGTCACGGCAGGCGCGGCGGCAGGCGCCGCGTGGGCCGCGCCGCTGGCCGGCTCGATCACGATCTGCTCGGCGTCGATCACGAAGCAGCAGACCGCGACGATATCGTCGGGGCTGCATTGCGTCGCCAGCTCGATCGCCAGCTCGCCGTCTGTCTGCGTCTCGCCGAGGATCTCGCCGAGGTTGCCGAGCTCCTCGCGCAGCAGCGCCTGGTCGTCCTTCGACACCTTGAGCAGGCGCACCTTCAGCGCGCCGCCCGCCGGCGCGCTCGTCGCGGCGGGCGCGGGCGCCGAGGCCGGAGCGGCCGCTACCGGCGCCGGGGCCGGGGCCTCGCCGCCGGTCTCGTAGGCCAGCTGCTGCAGCACCGCACAGATGCGCGCAAGGGTCTGCGGATCGGGTTCGGTGCCGTTGCGGTAGGCGTTGAGCTGGTCTTGCAACACGTCCTTGGTTTCCAGAAAGGTATCGATGATGGCCCTGGACAACGCCAGTTCACGGCGGCGCGTGCGGTCCAGCAGATTCTCGAGCAGGTGGGTGGTCTCGGTCAGCGCGCTGAAGCCGAAGGTCGCCGCGCCGCCCTTGATCGAATGCGCCGCGCGGAAGATCGCATTGAGGTCTTCCGCGTCGGGCGCCTCGATGTCGAGGCCGAGCAGCAACTGCTCCATTTCAACGAGCAGCTCTTCCGCTTCCTCGAAGAAGGTCTGATAGAACTGCGTGATATCGATATCGACAGACATGACCGTCCTGAATCACTGATTGCTTAGCATTGCGCCGTTACCAGCTGGTTATCGACCTCGCCGACGGTCTTATTAAATTTTGTTACTGATTTAAGCGCCGGCTGCCCTCTCCCCTACCCCTCTCCCGCAAGCGGGAGAGGGGAACACCCTTCGCCATGCCAGACGTCCGCTCCCCTGTCCCGCATGCGGAAGAACGAACCCCCCTTGCCATGCCGGAGGTTCTCTCCCCTCTCCCGCTTGCGGGAGAGGGGCTGGGGGAGAGGGCCAGCCTTTCTCTACTGCGCCCTGCCCGCCGAAGCGCCCGTCGCCTCGTCCATGCCCTGCTGCAGCGCCTCCGCCGACTCGCCGGCCTTGGCGCGCACCGCGACGTCGGCCGCACTGGCGTTCTCCGCCTCGAAGCGGGCCTGGGCGCGCTGGTTCAGCACCACGATGCTGATGCGGCGGTTGACGGGGGCCAGCGAATCCTTCTTGTCCAGCGGCATGGTGGCGGCCAGGCCCAGCACGCGCAGCACCTTGCCTTCCTGCATGCCGCCGGCAATCAGCTCCTGGCGGGAGGCGTTGGCGCGATCGGCCGACAGCTCCCAGTTCGAGTAGGTGCGCTCGCCGTTCATGTAGGTGGCCGAATCGGTATGGCCCGACAGGCTGACCTTGTTCGGCATCTCGTTGAGCACCGGGCCGATCTCGCGCAGGATGTCGCGCATGTACGGCTCGACCACCGCCTTGCCGGTGCGGAACATCGGCCGGTTCTGCGTATCGAGGATCTGGATGCGCAGCCCTTCGCTGGTGATGTCCAGCAGCAGCTGCGGACGAAACTGTCGCAGCACCGGGTTGTTCTCGATCAGCTGCTCGAGCCGTTGCTTCAACGCGCGCAGCCGCTCGGTCTCGAGCTGGTCGCGGCGCTTCTGCAGCGACTGCGGATCGTCCTCGCGCATGCGGCGCGTTTCGCCGTCCTTGCTGGCCGGATCGATGCCGCCGCCGGGGATCACGCTCGGCGACTCGCTGGTCTTCTGGCCGCCGGCGATCGCCACCTTCAGCGGCGTGCGGAAATACTCGGCCACCTGGACCAGGTCCTTCGGCGTCGACGTGCTCAGCAGCCACAGCACCAGGAAGAACGCCATCATCGCCGTCATGAAGTCGGCGTAGGCAATCTTCCAGCTGTGGTTGCCGTGCGGTTTGCCGTGTGCGGCAGCGCGGCGGACGACGATAGGGCGCGCGTGTTCGGTCATGCTTGGCCTGCGGTGGACGGACGGATGGACTGGCTCGAGGACTGGCTCGACGGCGCGCTTACGTCAGGCTCTTGACTTCGCGCACGTGGTCGTCCAGCTCCAGGAACGACGGACGCTCGCTCGAGTACAGCACCTTGCGGCCGAACTCGACCGCGACCAGCGGCGCGTAGCCGTTGAGCGAAGCCAGCAGCGTGACCTTGATGCACTGGTACATCTTGACCGTCTCGGCGACCTGGTGCTCGACGCGCGAGGCCAGCGGCGAAACGAAGCCGTAAGCGAGCAGAATGCCGAGGAAGGTGCCGACCATCGCATGGGCGATCAGGGCGCCCAGCACCGACGGCGGCAGGTCGGCCGAGGCCAGCGCGTGCACCACGCCCATCACCGCGGCGACGATGCCGAAGGCGGGCAGCGCATCGCCGACCCGCGCCAGCGCGTGCGCCGGCACTTCGGCCTCGTGCTTGAAGGTCTCGATCTCGTGGTCCATCAGGGCCTCGATCTCGAAGGCATTCATGTTGCCGTTGACCATCATGCGCAGATAGTCGGTCAGGAATTCCATCATCGCCGGGTCGGCGAGGATGCGCGGATACTGGCTGAAGACGCTGCTGGCCGCGGGATCGGCGATTTCCTTTTCGAGGAACAGGATGCCCTCGCGGCGCGCCTTGGACAGCAGCACGTACAGCAGCGCCATCACTTCCATGTACAGCGCCTTGTTGTATTTGCTGCTGCGAAGCAGCTGCGGCAGCGCGCGCAAGGTCGCCTTGATCGCCTTGCCGCTGTTGGCGCTGATGAAGGCGCCGAGCGCGGCGCCGCCAATGATCACCAGTTCTGCCGGTTGATATAGCGCGCCCATGTGGCCGCCCGTCATGGCGTATCCGCCAAGCACCGCCGCCACTACGACGACATAGCCAAGAACAACTAGCACGATCGATTCCCCGTCAGAAAAACACGCGTCGGACACGCGCGAACCGGCCCGGGACGGGCACGGCCGAAACTTCGCGCCGTACCGCCCGGTCTGGCTCGCCGCGCAAGCCCGGCGTGAATCAGGCGGGTTGCGCTGGCGTGGCGTCCTTCGAGGGCTTCTTTGCCTTGCCCGCGCGCGATGGCGGCCGGCACAGGCTGCAGACGAAGTTCGCGTTCGGCTCGTAGGCGTGCGTAACGAACTGTCCTCCGCAGCATGTGCAACTGGAAAGCTGCAGCATATTGCTCTCGAAGAACCGTACTAACGTCCAGGCACGCGTAAAACTTAAGACAATTTCGCCGCCGAGCAGGGACACGTGCTCGAGGTAGAGACGGTATGCGGCGACCACTGCACGAATGCCGCTCGCCTCGCCCTGCTCGACCATGAACTGGTAGGCCGAGAAGAACAGCGACGAGTGGATGTTCGGCAGCCAGGTCGTGAACCAGTCCGTCGAGAACGGCAGCATGCCCTTGGGCGGGGACACGCCGCGCAGCTCCTTGTACAGACGGATCAGCCGGTCGCGCGAGAGCGTGGTCTCGGCTTCGAGCACCTGCAGGCGCGCGCCCAGGCCGATCAGCTCGATGGCGAGCTGGGTCTGATTGGCATCCTGCAGTACGCTCTTGCGCGGGGCAGCCGGAGCGGCCGTGTAGCTCCGGGCCGGTTGGGCCTGCAGCAGCGCGCTCAATTGAGCGACTCCACCGGCTGGCGCGCGAGCAGGATCGCAGCATGGATCTGCTGCATATCGTGGCTCTTGGCGGTATGCGTCAGCGTGGAGAGCAACGCATGGTCGTCGAACCGGAATCGGCACAGGACCATGTTGGAGGCCGCCAGCTTGACCAGCTGAGCAGGCGTCAGCTTGACCAGGATGTCAGCAATCTCCTTGCTGACGCCAAGGCGGAACATGGCTTCGAGTTGGTTTTCGCGCACCAGGCGTTGCGCGAGCAGCAGATAGGCGAGATTGACCTCCCTGATCTCCTGCAGAAGTTCACTGCTTTCCAATTTATCCCCGCTACCAAGGAACCCTCGCCCGCTTGTCCAGCGCTTACCGGTGGCAGACCTCCGGCGTCCAGATCGTTTCAGTGCGTGTGCGACGGGTACTACATCTGATCGGAACTACACCCGCCCAGTTACATCTTTCACATCTGGTAACAAATGTTACGGAATGTAAATGGACTGTCCGCTTTATATCGGCAATCGCCTGCCGCTGCCAATCCCTACTTACGTTGGGGATCGCCATTGTCGTACGGATGATACATGGCGAACACGGCAGGTCCGGATGTAACAACCTTGTAACGTGATCTGGATCAAATCTGTAACAACGAACATGCCGCGAGAATCACTTATTCAGGGATTCCGGGCGTTCGCGGGCACGTTTTCGCTCTGACTGAAAACGTTTCGCATTTCACTGCGATCGCCTGTCGCTTTCCACCATTGACGGCGCAGCCGGCATCGGCTTGAACAGCCGGCGCAGCCACGCTGCGAGGCGCGCGAAGACGTCGTCGGGCTCGTCGCGAAACAGGTGCGGCCGCGCGTGTTCGACCTGCTCCATCACGCGCCCGGCTTCCTGCGCGTCGATGGTGCCGTAGTCCAGCGCCAGGCCCACCATTGCGCGCAGTTCGCCCAGGCGCGTCAGCGCGGCGCCGGTGCCGCGCTCGGTCTGGACCAGATACAGCAGGTCGTAGACGCGGCGGCGCAGGCTGTCCGCCAGACGCCATGCCGGCGTCTGCATCTGTTCTTCGATGGTGCGCACGTCGACCGCGGCATTGGCAATGTGTTCGGCCAACGTATCGGCCAGCGCCGGATCGGCGCCCGCCTGGTCGAGGATCTCTACCGCCCACTTGCGGGCCTGCGCCAGCCGCTCGGACTGCGACCATTCCGAGCGCACCGCCAGCCCGAAGCCGAAGCGCTCGGCATCGCGCATCAGATTGGCCATCGCATGCGGCAGCTGCTTGTCGAACACGCGCTTGGCCCAGGCGTACTCGCCGCCGGTCAGCAGCCGCGTGACCGCGCGCTCGGTCAGCGGACCGTCCTGGTGCATCACGCGCGCACGCAGGAAGTCCTCGAACGAGGGCGGCACGAACTGCCGGTCCAGCCCTGTCGAGAGCCGGACGAAATGGTCGAACTCGCCGCGCAGCTTGTCCGCGGCCTCAGGCGGCAGGGACAGGGTGATTTCGCTGTTCATCGTCTGTCATGGTCGGGGGCGCGCCATGACGGCCACGCCCGTCCCGCCGCGGCGGGTGGTCAGAAGGCGCTCCAGTCGCTGTCGGCGCCAGCGGTGGCGGCAGCGGCGGCAGCCGCGGCGCGTGGCGCGGGACGGCCCGGCAGGCGCGGGGCGGACCTGGCCGGAGCCGGCTCGGCGCGCTCGGCACGGTCCGCGCGGTCCGCGCGGTCCGTACGCTCGGCGGTAGCGGGCTCATCGTGGCGGCTGGCGGCCTGTGCAGCCGCTGCCGCCGGCGCGGCGGCGATCGGCTTGGCAGCCGATGGGGCCTGCAGCGACGGCGCGAACAGCTCGTCGGCAGCCAGACGGAAGCGGGCCAGCGATGCCTGCAGCCGCGCGGCCTGGTCTTCCAGCGAACCGGCCGCAGCAGCAGCTTGCTCGACCAGCGCCGCGTTCTGCTGCGTGACCTCGTCCATCTGCGCCACCGCCTGATTGACCTGCTCGATGCCCGAGCTCTGCTCGGCCGAGGCCGCGCTGATCTCGCCCATGATGTCCGTCACGCGCTTGACCGCCTGCACGATCTCGCCCATGGTCTGCCCGGCCTGGCCAACCAGCGCCGAGCCGTTGTCCACCCGCGCCACCGTATCGCCGATCAGGCCCTTGATTTCCTTGGCCGCGTTCGCGCTGCGCTGCGCCAGGCTGCGCACCTCGCCGGCCACCACCGCGAAGCCGCGGCCCTGCTCCCCCGCACGCGCCGCTTCCACCGCCGCGTTCAGCGCCAGGATGTTGGTCTGGAACGCGATGCCCTCGATCACGCCGATGATGTCGACGATCTTCTTCGAGGCGCCGTTGATCTCGTCCATGGTCTGCACCACACGGCCGACCACTTCGCCGCCCTTGACCGCGGTCTCGGACGCGTTGGCCGCCAGACCGCTGGCCTGACGCGCGTTGTCGGCGTTCTGGCGCACCGTGCCGGTCAGCTCTTCCATGCTCGACGCGGTCTCTTCCAGCGAGGCGGCCTGCTGCTCGGTACGCTGCGACAGGTCGTTGTTGCCGGCGGCAATCTGACGCGAGGCGGAGGCGATCGACTCGGCCGCGGCCTTGAATTCCTGCACCATGCCCGACAGTTGCAGCTGCATCTGCTTCATCGCGTACAGCATGCTGACGCGGTCGCCGGCGCGCAGCTTGATCTCGGTCGAGAAGTCGCCGTCGGCGATGCGCGAGGCGATCGACGCCGCATAGGCCGGCTCGCCGCCGAGCTGACGCGACAGCGCGCGGGCCAGCAGCACGCCGAGCAGCAGCGATACCGCCAGACCGCCAAGCACCAGTGCCAGCATCCACAGCCGCGAGCTTTCGTAGACGCCCTGGGCTTCTTCCATGTTGGCGCGGGCACCGGCATCGCGGCGCTTGACCATGTTGAACATCAGCTCTTCGATCGCATGACCATCCTTCAGCAGCGCGGTGCTTTCCTCGAAAACCTGGCTCTCGAACTGCGAGGTATCGAGCGGCTGGCGGGAGACCAGCTCGATGTACTTCGTCATGCGGTCGCGATAGGCCGGCAGCATCGTGTCGAACTGCTTGATCAGCGCCTTGCCCTGCTCGGTCTGGAAGGAGCCGCGCGCCTCCTTGATGCGCTCTTCGGCCGTGCCGAACGACTTCTCGATCAGCGTCTTCTCGGTCGTGCGCTCGCCCATCGTGGAGGCCGACAGCAGCGCGATCTGCGCGCGGCTGGCGTACAGCAGATTGATGTTGGCGTCCTGCACGGCCTTCAGTGCCTGCAGGTCATTGTTGTAGATCCGGCTCGTCCACTCGGTCATCCGGCCCATATTGACCACCCCCAGCAGGCCCATCGCCATGCCGATGACGGAAACGATCAGAAAGCCGACGACCAGCTTCGTCGCGACTCGCAGTTGCTTGAACCATTGCATGAGAACTACCTCTTCCTATGGATGACCGTGCGGCCGGATGGCGCGGCAGATCGTCGGTGATCGGTTGCCGCGCTTGCCGGCTTCGTTGTAATGCCCGTGGATGCTGCTGTTCGTACTTCGGTCGGCGGCGGGCGTTGCCGATGCCCCTTCCGCCGCCGTCCATCAAATGCCTGTCAACCGTCCCTCAAGCGACTATCGATTGACCATCGATCGCCCATCGATCGCCCTTCCATTGCTGGCTGGTTGCGCATCGATGCCGCTCAGGCGCGCGCCAGCCGCGGTGCCGCCGGCTCCTGCGCCGACGCCCCACGCGGGCGCAACGGACGCGGCTCGGCATTCAGGCTGACGCGGAACACGGAGACGGCGTCGCGCAGCCGCGCGGCCTGGTCTTCCAGCGAACCGGCCGCGGCAGCAGCTTGCTCGACCAGTGCCGCGTTCTGCTGCGTGACCTCGTCCATCTGCGCCACCGCCTGATTGACCTGCTCGATGCCCGAGCTCTGCTCGGCCGACGCCGCGCTGATCTCGCCCATGATGTCCGTCACGCGCTTGACCGCCTGCACGATCTCGCCCATGGTCTGCCCGGCCTGGCCCACCAGCGCCGAGCCGTTGTCCACCCGCGCCACCGTATCGCCGATCAGGCCCTTGATTTCCTTGGCCGCGTTCGCGCTGCGCTGCGCCAGGCTGCGCACCTCGCCAGCCACCACCGCGAAGCCGCGGCCCTGCTCGCCCGCACGCGCCGCTTCCACCGCCGCGTTCAGCGCCAGGATGTTGGTCTGGAACGCGATGCCCTCGATCACGCCGATGATGTCGACGATCTTCTTCGAGGCGCCGTTGATCTCGTCCATGGTCTGCACCACACGGCCGACCACCTCGCCGCCCTTGACCGCGGTCTCGGACGCGTTGGCCGCCAGACCGCTGGCCTGACGCGCGTTGTCCGCGTTCTGGCGTACCGTGCCGGTCAGCTCTTCCATGCTCGACGCGGTCTCTTCCAGCGAGGCGGCCTGCTGCTCCGTGCGCTGCGACAGGTCGTTGTTGCCGGCGGCCACCTGGCGCGTCGCCGTGGCGATCGCGCTCATGCCTTCCTGGATTTCGTGAACGACAGACAGCAGGCTGCGCTGCATCGTCTGCATGGCCTTGGCCAGCGCGCCGATCTCGTCGTTGCTGGAAAACTCGTAGCGCGTCGCCAGATCGCCGGCGCCCAGGCGCAGCGCGAAATCCAGCATCTCGCGCATCGGCCGATGCACCATCGCCAGCA
Organism: Cupriavidus gilardii; assembly: GCF_017598945.1. Classification (GTDB taxonomy): domain Bacteria; phylum Pseudomonadota; class Gammaproteobacteria; order Burkholderiales; family Burkholderiaceae; genus Cupriavidus; species Cupriavidus gilardii_E. Next base: position 47,021 of record NZ_JAGFTW010000046.1, on the reverse strand, counting down.
GTGTCGCGCCGGTCGCCATTGCCGACAGGCCGGCCAGCACGAAGCCGCCCCACAGCCAGGGGCGCAGCGCCGCGCGGGACTGCGGCTCGGCCAGCAGTTCGAACGCGACCAGCGCCGCCAGGAACCAGGCCAGACCCACGCCCTGCGACAGCATGATGCGGCCGCGCAGGCCGACCCGGCGCAGCCGGTCGACCCAGCCCAGCGGACCACGGCGGACCACCACACCCTCGCAGATACGGATGCCCGCGCCGTTGCCTGAGCGAATGCGGGCGTACGCGGCCTGCGCCGCCTCGATCTGCTCGGCGCTTGCCATCGAGCGCACCGAGGTATAGCCGACGGTCTGTCCGTCGACGCGGGTCGGCGTCACCGTCGCGCTGACCCAGTAGTAATCGCCGTTCTTGCGGCGGTTCTTGACCAGCCCGACCCAGGAGCGGCCGGCTTGCAGCGTGCGCCACAGGTCCTCGAAGGCCTCGGGCGGCATGTCGGGATGGCGCACCAGATTGTGCGGGGCGCCGAGCAGTTCTTCGGCGGTAAAGCCGCTGACCTCGATGAACGCGCGGTTGGCGAACGTGATGCGTCCCTTCAGGTCCGTGCGCGAAATCAGGTAATCGTTCGGCGCGAGCTTGTACTCGCGCGCGGTGACAGGCTGGTTGTTTCTCATGACGTTGTGCTGCTGGATTCGTTCGGAGAGCGGCGGATCAGCCCGCGGCGGCGGCTTCGATCGCGGCCAGTTCCTCGGTCGCCAGCAATTTCTCGATATCCACCAGGATCAGCATGCGGTCCTCGACCGAGCCAAGACCGCGGATGTATTCGGTGTCGAGATTGCCGGAGAACTGCGGCGTGGGCTTGATCTGGGCGGGGGTCAGCGTCAGCACGTCGGAGACGCCGTCGACGACGATGCCGGTGGTGCGATGGTTCAGGTCGACGATGATGACGACCGTGTACTGGTCGTAGCTGACCTTCTGCTGCTGGAACTTGATGCGCAGGTCGACGATCGGCACGATGATGCCGCGCAGGTTGATCACGCCCTTCAGATAGGCCGGCGCGTTGGCGATCTGCGTGACCGCCTCGTAGCCGCGGATCTCCTGCACCTTGAGGATATCGACACCGTATTCCTCGCGGCCCAGCGTGAAGGCGAGGAACTCCTCGCCGCTTCCTTCGGACTTGATGCTGAGATTCATCTTGCGCTCCCGCTCCCCTGTGGTGGCCGTCGTTGCACGCTGGCGGCGTGCAACGCGACCGGCCCGACCGCCTTTTATTGGCAACTGCGTGACAACTGCGTGGCGGCCGCATGCGATGGCGCCGCGATGGCGCGGCACCGTTGGCGCCCCGCGCACGGCGCGCCTCGCCCCTTGCTGGTTATCGGCAGTCCCGGGGCGGGACTGAAGGGTCGGAAACGCCCGGCCTCACCCCTCTTCGGAGGGGGATAGCAGCGCGGCGACCGACTGCATCAGCTGGTCGGGATCGAAAGGCTTGGGCAGAAAGCCGCTGGCGCCGGCGTCCCGCGCCTGGGCACGGATCTGGCCATCGGCCTCGGTCGTCAGCATCAGGATCGGCAGCGCGGCATAGCGCGGCGTGGCGCGCAGGCGGCGGATCAGCGTCAGGCCATCCATGCCGGGCATCACCTGGTCGGTGACCAGCATGCCGAACGGCTGCGCGTCCGGTGCGGCCTGGGCCGCTGCGTGCGCCGCGTCGCCGTCCGCTGCCTCGGCGACGTCGTAACCGCCGGCACGCAGGCAGGCGGCGATCATGCGACGCAGGGAAGGCGAATCGTCGACGACGAGAATGCGTTGAGCTGGCATGGCGGCTACCTCGAAACGGCGGCGGATCGGCCGGACGGTGGCGTGGCGCGATCCGCGTTCTGTGCTGGTCGGCGCCGGCCCGTGCCGGCGCATCGCTGGGGGCGCGGGCCGCGATATCGGCCGGACTCGGCCCCCATACCGCGACGCTGTGCGCCAGCCAGACTTATCGGCGGGAAGGCGCGCTTCCTTTAGCGCAGCGCGCCGCGTTCAGCGGCGCGGGCTGGACAGCAGGTCGGCGAAGCTGCCCGCTTCCATCGGCCGGGCCAGCAGATAGCCCTGCACTTCGTCGCAGCCCATGCGCGCCAGGATGTCGAGCTGGGCCTGCGATTCGACGCCTTCGGCCACCACGCGCATGCGCAGTTCGTGGGCCAGCGCCACCATCGAGCCGACGATGGCACGCCCCTGGGGATCCGACTCCAGACCGCCGATCAGCGTGCGGTCGATCTTGAGCGTGCCGACCCGCAGCCGCTTCAGATAGCCCAGGCTCGAATAGCCGCTGCCGAAGTCGTCCAGCGCGACATGGATGCCGAGCGCCTGCAGTTCGGCCAGCGTCTCCAGCGACTGCGCGATGTCCTTCATCGCCGCGGTCTCGGTGATCTCCAGCGTGATCGCCGACGGGGGAATGTCGTGCTGGTGGATCTGCTCGAGCAGATACTGCGGGAAATCGCGGCTGGCAAAACGCAGCCCTGACACGTTGATCGCAACCGGCACCACCGGCAGACCGGCGTCCTGCCAATCGCGCACCTGCCGGCAGACATTGGCGATGACCCAGTCGTCGAGCTTGTCGATCTGGCCGGACTGCTCGGCCACCATGATGAATTCGGCGGGATTGACGGCGCCCAGCGTCGGATGGCGCCAGCGGCACAGCGCCTCGGCGCCCACCACGGTGTGCGCGTCGACATCGAACTTGGGCTGGTATTCGAGCGACAGGCCGTCGTCCTGGATCGCCAGCCACAGATCGCGGCGGATCACGCGCATGCGGCGCGCGCGTTCCCCCGCCGCGGAATTGAAGGTGCGCACCTGGTTCGAACCCGATTCGCGCGCTTCCGACAAGCTGACCCGCGCCGCCTGAATCAGCGCCTCCGAGCTTTGCGCATCGCGCGGATAGACCGCGATACCGATATTGACGCCGATCTGCATCTGCAGGCCGCGCGCGGTGACGAACTCGGAGATCGACGCCAGTACGCGCGAGCCCAGTTCGTGCGCGCGATTGGAATTGAGCAGCGCCGGCACGCCGACCGCGAACTCGTCGCGGGCCAGGCGGGCCAGGAAATCGTGCGGTTCGAGCGCAGCCTGGGCCAGCACGCTGGCGTCCTGGGCGAGGATGTCGTCGGCACGCACCTCGAACACTTCATCGACCTCGCGGAAGTCGGCGATATGGATCAGCAGCACCGCGCAGCTGGTTTCGGCCAGCCGCGCATGGGCGATCGACTGATCGAGCCAGCGCGCGAACGCGGCGCGATCGGGCACATCGGTCGCCACGCTGTATTCGCCGACCGTCGCCTGGCCGCGCCCCACCGGACGCACGGTCAGCCGGCCCGGCATGCGGCCATTGAGCCGGCGCGCGAGGCGCGCGGGCAAACCCGGCGAGGCGCCGGCGCTGCGCTCGCCACTGCGCTCGCCGTCGGGCTCGCCCGCATCGTGCAGCAGCACATCGCGCTCGCGCAGCGGCGCGCGCTGCCGATTCGACAGCGACAGCAACGCGAAGGCCGCCGTGCCCAGCACGGCAAGCCCGAGGCCGAACCAGGCCGGATGCAGCAGGTTGACCGCGTCGATGCAGGCGGCGCGCGAGGTCGAGCCGCCGCATTGATGGCCGAGTCCGATGCCGGCCGCGGCGATCACGCCCGCGCCGGCGAGCGTGGCCAGCATCGCGGCACCACGCCAGTACGCCAGCGCGCGGCGCAGCCATTGCGCCAGCACGGTGGCGGCGACGCCGCCCGCCAGCGCGGCCACGGCCTGCGACCATTCGACCGAGCCCGGCACCGAGCCGGACAGCAGCACGACCCAGACCGGCAGGCCGACCGACGCCTGCGACATCAGCCCCGCGGTCAGGGCCATCATGCGGCCGGGCCATCCCGCTCCCTCGCGGCCGCGGCCGGCAGCACGAAGGCCAAGGCCAACGACGATGCCGAGCAGGATGGCGAGCAGCAGAACGCTAAAACTCATATCGAAGGGGGCGCTGCGGAATGCGTGTGTGCGGCGCCGTCAGGCTCCGGCCCGCAGGCCGGTGACGGAACGCCCGTGGTATTGCGGAACCGCGTCGAGCGCGGCAGATCGTGGTGCGGGACCGGCAGGCGAACGATGTCCGCCGGGGCCGGCGTCGCACGCGCAGGAGGCAGTCCGCCGCCCGCGCGGCACAGCCCGGGACGTTAGCATAGCCACCGCGCGTAGTGCACGCGGCGTCACCTTATTGCAACGAATGCCGCGCTCGCGGATCGTGCCGCGCCCGGCTTCGCCCGCGCCGGCGGCAAGCCGGGCGGAGACATTCGAGGACGGGGACAGCACAACGCGACGCAAGGACATGGGACGACTCGGATCGATCAGTAGCGGCGGACAGCCCGCCAACATGCCGGGCGACAGCCCATGCTGATGGGATATCGACCGCTGGCGGGGATTACTTGAATCGGGGGATGGCGCTGGCGCACCGTCGGGAATGGCGGAAGCCGACCTCGGAGGGATGGAAACGCGACGGCGGCAAGATCGCATCCGTTTTACCGCGTCATATTGCGCAAAACGAAAGCGACAAACGAAAGTTCGAAAGCGAATGCATCAACAAAAGCACGTGGCAAGGCGGGAATCGGCTGAAACCGGGCAAGGGCGGGCGCCGGCGACAGAACGGCGGCGCAAAAGTTCACGTTGAAAGGTTTCGTGATCGATTTTGTCAAAAATCGGTTTCAAGCTGCGCCAGCATTTGCATCGCTAACCCAGGCCGTTATAATTCATGCCGTTCATCTCGCCCACCCGTTATCTGAGGTCTCAAAATGGCAACCTATCAGGAAATCGTTCAGAAAATCAACGAATTGCAGAAGCAAGCCGAAGAGATCAAGGCACGAGAGCAAGCCGCGGTAATCGACGATATCCGCAAGAAAATCGAAGAATATGGCTTGACCGCGGAAGACCTGGGTTTTGGCAGCAAGGCGGTGCCCAGCAAGAAAACCGCCCGCAAGGTGCCGGTGCGCTACCGCGACAGCGCCGGCAATACCTGGACCGGCCGCGGCAAGCGCCCCGGCTGGCTGACCCAGGCGCTGGCCTCCGGTAAATCGATCGAAGACTTCCTGGTGCGATAAACCCGGGGCCAGCGGAGACGCCCGACGGCGGCTCCGCGCCCCTGGCATCGCACGTCAACGGATTTCTCCGGCCGCCGCGGCGCGATAAAAAACCGGACCACTCGCGGTCCGGTTTTCATGCTCCGGCAGCGCCGGCATCGCCGCCCGCCGAGGCGCTCGGCGGCGAGCGTCTAGCCGGACGAAAGCTCAGGACGCAAACCCCAGCGGATTCATCGACTGCCAGCGCCACGAATCGGCGCACATGCGGTCCAGGTCGTGCCGCGCCTGCCAGCCGAGCAGACGCTGCGCCAATGCCGGATCGGCAAAGCACGACGCAATATCGCCGGGGCGGCGCGCGACGATTTCATACGGAATCGGTTTGCCGCTGGCGCGCCGGTACGCCTCCACCACTTCGAGCACGCTATAACCGCGGCCGGTTCCCAGATTGACGGTCATCCCCTCGCGGCGCTCGTTCAGATAGCGCAGCGCCGCCAGGTGGCCGTCGGCCAGATCGCAGACATGGATGTAGTCGCGCACGCCAGTGCCGTCGGGGGTCGGATAATCGCCGCCGAACACCATCAGGCGCTCACGTCGCCCCGCCGCCACCTGGGCCACATAGGGCATCAGATTGTTCGGCACGCCGCCCGGATCCTCGCCGATCAGGCCGCTTTCGTGGGCCCCGACCGGATTGAAATAGCGCAGATAGGCAATACGCCAGTGCGGATCGGCGCGCTCGAGGTCGCGCAGGATCTGCTCGCCCATCAGCTTGGTCTGGCCGTACGGATTGGTGGCCGACAGCGGAAACTCTTCACGGATCGGCACCGTGTGCGGATTGCCATAGACCGTGGCCGAGGAGCTGAACACCAGCGTCTTGACGCCGGCCCCCTGCATCGCGGCGCACAGCGTCAGCAGGCCGTTCAGATTGTTGTCGTAGTAGGCGAGCGGCTGCGTCACCGATTCGCCGACCGCCTTCAGCGCGGCGAAATGGATCGCACCGCCGATCTTGCGCTCGGCGAACAGCCGATCCAGCAAGGCACGATCGCGCACGTCGCCCTCGACGAACTCCGGCGTCTTGCCGGAGATGGTGGCGATCCGGTCGACCACCACGCGATTGCTATTGGACAGGTTGTCCAGACCGACCACGTCGTAGCCGGCCGCGAGCAGCGCGACCCAGGTATGCGAGGCGATATAGCCGGTGGCACCGGTCAGCAGCAGAGTTTCTGGCATCGTGAACTTTGTCGATTGAGAAGGTGGACGGCGCCGAGCCGCCGCCGTCAGGGGCGTTATGGTAACCCGGCCGCGGCATCGACCCCGGCGGCGGCAAGCTGGCCGCTGCGGGCCTGCCAGGCCGTATAGGCGGCATGCAGCCGCCAGCCGGATTCCAGATCGCGCATGCCCAGATACTGCGCCACGGCCGCCGGCTCGGCGCCGGCTTCGAAGTGCAGCGCGCCATAGGTATTGCGCAGCGTCTGCGGCGAGGCGCGCTCCGTGCGCCCGGCCAGCACGCCGGCCTCGTCCAGCAACTGCTCGACCCGGCGATACAGCGAGGCGGCGTGCAGCGGCCGTCCCGCCGGCTGCGCCGGGAACACCAGGGTGCCCAGGGCGCCGCCCGCCGCGCGTACCGCCAGCCAGGCCAGCAACGGCCGCCGCGCGAAGTCGAATACCGGCGCGCGGTAGCTGCGGCCGTTGTCGGTCCGGGTCAGCCGCAGCTCGCTGGCGTCGGCCGCGACATTGTCGAGCCGCAGCGCGCGCACCTCGCCCACCTTGAGGCCGGCGCCCAGCATCGCCGCGACCACGGCGATATCGCGCGAACGCTTCCAGGCGGTCGGGCTCGGCGTGACATCCGGGTCCGGCAGCGTGACCGGCTCCAGCACCCGCGCTACCACGGCCTCGCGCTCGGCGGGCAGCAGAAAGGGCGTCGGATCGTTATCGCCGTCAGCCAGATGCGCGCGCACCGCCTGGCTGCCAGGGTTGTGCAGGCCCGCCTGCTGCAGCGACAGGTAATGAAAGACGCGCTCGATCAGCCGCGTATAGCGATAGCGATGGCGCTTGTGCAAGCCCTCGGCATCCAGAAAATCGCCGATCTGCCCCGCCGACCACGACAGCGGCGCGACGCCATGCTCGCGCGACCAGCGCAGCAGCTTGCCCCACATCGCGCGGTAGACCACGGCGGTGCCGTGACCGAAGCCATGCACGGCCAGCCAGCTGTCGAAGGCCCGCTCGGGATCGGCGTGCCAATCGGCCAGATTGCCTTCGAACAGATCGCGGCCCGCGGCGGCTGCCGGTCGAGAATCCTTGCTCACCTGCACTCCTGCTGATTCGTTGGGCACATTGTAGACAAGGCGCCACCGCAGGCCGCCGGCGCGGGTGCGGGGCACCGTACGGTAATCGCCCGGCGGAAGCGTCGCAGCACGCAGTCGCAACGGGAACGGCTATTGAAAGCCTGCGGAGGCCGTGCTAACTTTCGTCTCACTATGCAACTGGTTGCATACGCAGTCCGACATTGAAGTCAGCCGTTGACGTCATCCATCCCAACCACTTTCGAACCGAGGCCGCCATGTCCCTTCCCCCGCTCCTGCAACGCCTGCGTCTGCCGGTGGTGTGCTCGCCGCTGTTCATCATCTCCAATCCCGATCTGGTGATCGCGCAGTGCAAGGCCGGCGTGGTCGGCTCCTTCCCGGCGCTCAACGCACGGCCCGCCTCGCTGCTGGAGGAATGGCTGGACCGCATCACCACGGAGCTGGCCGAGCACGATGCCAAACACCCGGACCGCCCCTCGGCGCCGTTCGCCGTCAATCAGATCGTGCACAAGTCGAACGACCGGCTCGAACACGACCTGGAACTGTGCGTCCGCTACAAGGTGCCGATCGTGATCACCTCGCTGGGCGCGCGCGTCGAGGTCAACCAGGCGGTGCACTCGTACGGCGGCATCGTGCTGCACGACATCATCAACAACACGTTCGCCCACAAGGCGATCGACAAGGGCGCGGACGGCCTGATCGCGGTCGCTGCCGGCGCTGGCGGCCATGCCGGCACGCAGTCGCCATTCGCGCTGCTGCACGAAATCCGCGAGTGGTTCGACGGCCCGCTGCTGCTGTCGGGCGCCATCGCCAGCGGCAACGGCATCCTGGCTGCACAGGCCGCGGGCGCGGACCTCGCGTACATCGGCTCGGCCTTCATCGCCACCGAGGAGGCGAATGCCCAGCCGGCCTACAAGCAGATGATCGTGGACAGCACCGCCGGCGATATCGTCTATTCGAACCTGTTCACCGGCGTGCACGGCAACTACCTGCGCCAGAGCATCGTCAACGCCGGCCTCGATCCGGAAGCCCTGCCGGCCTCGGATCCGACCGCGATGAATTTCGGCTCCAACCGCGTCAAACCGTGGAAGGACATCTGGGGCGCCGGCCAGGGCGTCGGCGCGATCAAGCGCGTGGTGCCTGCCGCCGATCTGGTGGACCGCTTCGCCGAGGAATACGCGCTGGCCCGCCGCCGGCTTGGGCTGGCGGAGGCCGGCGCCGGGGTGGGGGTGCGGGACCTGGTGTAAAGGTGTTGCGAAGGGGCGCGTACCGCGCCAGGTTTCGCTGACAAATGTTGTCGTTCGCGCGAATGCAGGAACCCAGTGGTTTTTCCCGGGCGCTGCATTCCCGCTTCTCTGCGCGAACGACATGATCGTCGTTGGAATTTGTCAGCGGACAGGCGTGATTCTCAGCGGGATCTTTTAGGTTCGTATGACTGCGAAGCGGAAAACAGAAGCCAGTTTCGAGATGACATGCAGAATCGGGCGCTCTCTGCGCCGGCAGAGCCAACCCGCACAGGAGAAGTCATGGCCAAATCCGCCGAGCCGAAACAAAAAGATGTCACGCGGTCGCTGAAGCGATGTGCGAGTCCCGCCTTCTGCCTGGACGAATTCATCGCTGGTCTCCAGAAAGAGCAGGAAATCGACCCGACCATCGAATGGAATCCCCCTGTGGGCAGCGAATTCGGGGCGCCCGGAGAGCTTGAAAACCCTCCAGGGAAGAAGCGTTAGTAAGCGTTTCACGGCCGCTGGGGGCCGCTCTCTCTACCGCCTTCCGGCTCCAACAACGGCAACACCGCCATCCCCCACGCCACCCAGTCCTCTTCGTAACGGATCCCGCGCCGCAGCAGCGCGTGCCGCAGCTGTTGCGCGCGGTCCGGTTGCGGGCCGGTGAAATCGCGCTGCTCGATCGCGCGATAGGTGGCCAGCCGCTCCTCGTGCAGCGCGATCATGCGCCGCATCTCGTCGCCCAGTCCGAGCGGGCCGGCCACTGCGTCGGCGCGCAGCTTGACCAGGATCTCGTCGCGCTGGTCCAGCCCCGCCGTCGGCGACAACACCCAGCGCACCAGTTCCTCCCGCCCCGCCGGCAGCACGCGATAGACCTTCTTGCGGCTGCGGGCATCGCCTTCGTCGTCCTGCGCGGCGATCCAGCCGCGTTCGGCCATGCGGCCCAGTTCCCGATAGATCTGCTGGTGCGTGGCATGCCAGAAATAGCCGATCGACTTGTCGAAGCGACGCGCGAGTTCGTAGCCCGACGAGGGCTTCTCCATCAACGAGGTCAGAAGGGCGTGCTGGATCGACATGCGGGCGATGAGGGGGAGCGGAAAAGCGCGCGGCGCAAGTGCGCGCAAAGCGCCAATGGTAGCGCATGGGAGCGGCGCCGAAGCCATCGGCTGGGTCTTGCACCCTATTGCTCGCAATATGACGAATCGAGCCGGTGGCTAGGCCAGAATTAAAAAAGGCGAAATAGCAAATCGGCGGGCGCTGCAATACATTGGAGACAAAGTTGCATCGATCAGGAACAGCCGCCATGCCCGGACCGCACGATCTCGCCGAGGAGCGCGATATCCCCTGGGAAGGCGACGGCCCCTCCGCCGCGGAAGGCCGGACCGCCGCCGGCGCCCAGTCCAGCGCCATCTATTACCGCCTGCCGGATACCCCGGTGGGGCACCACATCAAGGAGTATCCCAGCGGGCTGCGCCAGCTGGTCCGCTTTGTCGGCGTCGAGGAACAGGTGGTCAAGGTCAGCCTGAACTGAGGCGAGGCCCACCGCCAACCCCGATGCCCGCCGCCCGGGCGACCACGCTGCCTGGGCAGACGACGATGTCTCCTCCAGCCCGGGTGGGCCGGAACTCGAGCTCGCTGCCAGTCGCGAGCTTTTTTTTGCCGGCCGACAAAAGAAAAAACCGGCCCGCAGGCCGGCTCATTCCGCCGATGGACCTTGTCGTCCCGCCTTCGCGGGAACGACATGGTGCTCGCCGGGGCGCTATCAGTCCACGGTCGCGCCCGAAGCCTTGACGACCTTCGCCCACTTGGCCGCTTCGGTCTTCATGAACGCCGCCAGTTGCTCCGGCTTCTCGGGATGGGGTTCGGCGCCCTGACCCGCCATCTGCTTCTGCACGTCCGGCATGGCCAGGATCTTGACCACTTCGGCGTTCAGGCGATCGACGATGGGCTTGGGCGTGCCGCCGGTGGCATACAGCGCAAACCACGAGGTCGCTTCATAGCCCGGCACGCCGGCTTCGGCGACGGTCGGCACGTCCGGCAGCGCCGGCGAGCGCTTGGCCGAGGTGACAGCCAGCGGGCGCAGCTTGCCGGCCTTCACGTGCTGGTACGACGACGGCAGGTTGTCGAACATCAGGCCGATCTGGTTGCCCAGCAGGTCGTTGACCGCCGGGGCGCTGCCCTTGTACGGCACGTGCTGGATGTTCAGGCCGGTCATCGAATTGAACAGTTCGCCCGACAGGTGCATCGACGAGCCGTTGCCCGACGAGCCATAGCTGATCTTGTTCGGGTTCGCCTTCACGTAGGCGATCAGCTCCTTGACGCTCTTGGCCGGCACGTTGGGGTTGACCACCACCAGGTTCGGCACCATCGCGACACGGGTGATCGGCGCGAAGTCCTTGACCGGGTCGTACGGCAGCTTCGAGTACAGCGACTGGTTGATCGCGTGGGTACCGATGGTGCCCATGAACAGCGTGTAGCCGTCGCCCTGCGCCTTGGCGGCGAGCGAGGCGCCGATATTGCCGCCCGCACCCGGACGGTTTTCGATCACCACCGGCTGGCCGAGCGCCTTGCCCAGCTGCAGGCCGACGATGCGGGCCAGGATGTCGGTGGTGCCGCCGGCCGAGAACGGCACGATCATCGTGATCGGCTTGGTCGGATAGGCGTCCTGCGCGAACGCAGCGCCGGACACGCCGGCGAAGGTGCCAGCCAGCGCGACGCCGGCGGCCAGCAGGCGGCGGCGCGCCTGCGACGGTTGCGAGTTGAACTTCATCGTATGCTCCAGGGAGTTTCCTCGGTGGCCGTCCATGCGGGCCACGACTTGTAATAGGGGCCGCGCCTAGACCGGTGCGACGCCCAGCGTGGTACCGCCACAGACGTACAGCACCTGTCCGGTGACGAAACCGTTTTCGGGAGAGAGAAAGAACAGCGTGGCGCGGGCCACATCCTCGGGGGTGCCCATGCGCTTGACCGCGATGCTGGCCAGGATGCGCTTCGTTTGTTCGCTGCCTTCGGGGTTGCTGCGGCGGAACAGTTCGGTGGCGATCGGGCCGGGCGCGACTGCATTGACGGTGATGCCGTCGCCGCCGAGCTCCATCGCCAGCGTGCGCGTCATGCCGACCATGCCGGCCTTGGTGGCGGAATACACCACACGCTCGGGCTTGCCCAGTGCCGCGCGCGACGCCATGTTGACGATGCGGCCGAAGCCCGCGGCGCGCATCGCCGGCAGGCACGCCTGCGTCAGCAGCAGGCTCGCCTGCAGATGCAGGCCCACCACGTAATCGAGATCCTCGACGGTCGCGGTATCCGCGGTGCCGGGGCGCGTCGCGCCGGCGTTGTTGACCAGGCGCGTGATGGCGAAACGCGACGTCACCTCGGCAGCCGCCGCACGCGTTGCCGCGGCGTCGGTCAGGTCCGCCTGGAAGAAGGTCATGTTGGGATGCGACCAGCCCGGAGCGGCATAGTCGACATTGACGACGCGGGTCACGCCATCGGCCAGCAGCATCTCGCTGATGGCGCGGCCGATGCCGGAACTGGCACCGGTGACAAGCGTGGCAACGGGAAGGGACATCCGATTACTCCATGCCGGTGTGGAACCGGTACTGGCAAAAATTCATGCAACAACTCAGGCAACCACTCGCCGCCAACCTGGCGACGACCGCATCGAATGCCGGGCGCAGAGAAAACGTGCGGCGGGACCGGCGAGCCAGTCGGCCCCTGCCGCACCAACTGCGTTGGGATCATTCAAAAGCAGCGCTGAGCGTCGGCGCCCGCCATCATCAACGGCAGGCGCGTCGCAAACTTGAGGACAGAGCGGGTGCGCGCGCGTTCAGACGCGCTCGATCACCATCGCGATACCCTGGCCCACGCCGATGCACATCGTGCACAGCGCGAAGCGGCCGCCGGTGCGATGCAGCTGGTACATCGCGGTGGTGACCAGACGCGCGCCGCTCATGCCGAGCGGGTGGCCCAGCGCGATCGCGCCGCCATTCGGGTTGACGCGCGCATCGTCGTCGGCGACGCCGAGCTCGCGCAGCACCGCCAGACCCTGCGCGGCAAACGCTTCGTTCAGCTCGATCACGTCGATCTGGTCCATCGTCATGCCCAGCTGCTTGAGCAGCTTCTGCGTGGCCGGCGCCGGTCCGATGCCCATCACGCGCGGCGCCACGCCGGCGGTGGCCATGCCGACGATGCGGGCCTTCGGCGTCAGGCCGTGCTGGCGCGCGGCGGCTTCGCTGGCGAGCAGCAGCGCGCAGGCGCCGTCATTGACGCCCGATGCGTTGCCGGCGGTCACGGTGCCGTCCGGGCGCACCACGCCCTTGAGCCTGGCCAGCGCTTCCATGCTGGTCGCGCGCGGATGCTCGTCGCGCTCGACGACGATCGGATCGCCCTTCTTCTGGGGAATCGTCACCGGCGTGATTTCCTGCGCCAGCGTGCCGTCGGCCTGCGCGCGCGAGGCCTTTTCCTGGCTGCGCAGCGCCATCAGGTCCTGATCTTCGCGGCTGATCTTGTAGTCGGTGGCGACGTTCTCGGCGGTCTCGGGCATCGAGTCCACGCCGTAGGCCGCGCGCATCGCCGGATTGATGAAGCGCCAGCCGATGGTGGTGTCGAAGATCTGCGCATCGCGCGAGAACGCGCTGGTGGCCTTGCCCATCACGAACGGCGCGCGGCTCATGCTTTCCACGCCGCCGGCGATCATCAGGCCGGCTTCGCCGGCGCGGATCGCGCGCGCGGCGGTACCGGTCGCGTCCATGCCCGAGCCGCACAGGCGGTTGATGGTGGCGCCCGGCACGCTCTGCGGCAGGCCGGCCAGCAGCAGCGACATGCGCGCGACGTTGCGGTTGTCTTCGCCGGCCTGGTTGGCGTTGCCGTAGATCACGTCGTCGATGGCGCTCCAGTCGAGGTTCGGATGGCGCGCCATCAGCGCCTTCAGCGGTACCGCGCCCAGGTCGTCCGCGCGCACCGCGGACAGGCTGCCGCCGTAGCGGCCGATGGGGGTGCGGATCGCGTCGCAGATAAAGGCTTCGGTCATGGTTGTCTCGTCCTTGGTTTCAGTGGTGGCGGCAGCGGTATCGCCGAACGCGATCCGCGGCCATCGGGCTGGGCATCAAGCGGGCTGCGCCTGCTTCAGCGGCACGCCGGTCAGGCGCTGCAGTTCGTCGAACGACAGGCCTTCGACCAGGTCGCGCGCGACCAGGCCGTCGGGGGTCACGTCGATGGTGGCCAGATCGGTGTAGATGCGCGTCACGCAGCCGATGCCGGTCAGAGGATACGTGCATTCGGGCACGATCTTGCTCTCGCCCTGCTTGGTCAGGTGCTCCATCATGACGAACACCTGCTTGGCACCGATCGCCAGATCCATCGCGCCGCCAACGGCCGGGATCGCACCCGGCGCGCCGGTGTGCCAGTTGGCCAGATCGCCGGTTGCCGACACCTGGAAGGCGCCCAGCACGCAGTAGTCCAGATGGCCGCCGCGCATCATCGCGAACGAATCGGCGTGATGGAAATACGAGGCGCCGGGCTTGATGGTGACCGGCTGCTTGCCGGCGTTGATCAGGTCGCCGTCTTCCTCGCCGGGCGCGGGCGCAGGACCCATGCCGAGCAGGCCGTTTTCGCTGTGCAGCAGGATTTCGCGGTCGGCCGGCAGGTGGTTGCCGACCAGGGTGGGCAGGCCGATGCCGAGGTTGACGACGGCACCGTCGGGAATGTCTCGGGCCACGCGGGCGGCCATCTGATCGCGGGTCAGGCGTTGCATATCGATTCTCTCTTCGATGCTGGTTGTCCGCGCGTCAGGCGGCATTGGCCGCGCTGGCGGCAGCGGCATCGGCGTCGACCTTGACGACGCGCTTGACGAACAGGCTCGGCGTCACGATGTGCTCGGGGTCCAGTTCGCCCAGTTCGACCACGCGGCTGACCTGCACGATCGCGCATTTGGCGGCCATCGCCATGATCGGGCCGAAGTTGCGCGCGGTCTTGCGATAGGTCAGGTTGCCCCAGCGGTCGGCGGTGTCCGCCTTGATCAGCGCGAAGTCGGCGTGGATCGGGGTTTCGAACACATAGCCCTGGCCGTCGATGATGCGGGTTTCCTTGCCCTCGGCCAGCGGCGTGCCGTAGGCGGTGCGGGTGAAGAAGCCGCCGATGCCGGCGCCGGCGGCGCGGATGCGCTCGGCGAGGTTGCCCTGCGGCACCAGCTCCAGCTCGATCTGGCCGGCGTGGTACAGCGAATCGAACACGTAGGAATCGACCTGGCGCGGGAACGAGCAGATGATCTTGCGCACGCGCTTGGCCTTGAGCAGCGCGGCCAGGCCGGTTTCGCCGTTGCCTGCGTTGTTGTTCACGATGGTCAGATCGCGCGCACCCTGGGCGATCAGCGCATCGATCAGTTGCGCCGGCATGCCGGCCAGGCCGAAGCCGCCGATCATGATGGTCGCGCCGTCATGGATATCGGCCACCGCCGATTCCACCGAGTCGAAGAGCTTGTTGATCAATTGCGTTCCAGTCGAAATGGCCTGGCCGGACCGGCCGGAGCCCGCCGCCCGATGGTGTTGGGCGGCCGCTGGAAGCGTCGTCTCCGGAGGGGTCTGCCTGGCGTTGGTTCTGGGCGCGCCGCGTTGGCGCGCCCATAAAAGCCCTAGCAGTCAAACCATGGTCCGTCGCGCGGACTCTTGTTGTCGCTTGCGTTCGCTATACGAACTTCAATTCGCAGAATGAACACTGAACGCAGAGGTTACACCTCTGTTGTTGCGGGGTCAAGGCAGGGGTGCCGCGGGGGTGCGGCAGGCTGAAGCGCCGGGAACGCGGTTGATGTCGTCCCCGCGGACGCGGGGACCAGCGGCTTCGTGTTTCGCGCCTACTCGACGCGGAAACCGACCTTCAACGTGACCTGGTAATGCGCGATCTGGCCATTGACGATATGACCGCGCATTTCGACCACCTCGAACCAGTCCATGTTCTTGATGGTCTCCGACGCCTTGGTCAGCGCGCTGCGGATCGCGGCGTCGGTGCCGTCGGGCGAGGTGCCCACGATTTCGACGAGCTTGTAGGTGTGATTGGACATCGCTTGCCTCCAGGGTTGGGCACCAGGGTCCTGGCACCGCAGATCGGATAAACGGTCGGCCGCGTGCACCGACGCGAGTTTCATCATAGGCAGCGGTGGTGCCCCGTTCCACCCGCCTTGCCTTTGCGTCCTCCCGCTGCTAACTTCCCCGCCTTCGCAACGTTTCTATTTCGAATCGTTTTCCGATTGGCTACCGTTTGCCGCGAGCGGCGCGCTCCGCGGCAACGCATTCACGCTGTCTCATGTCATTGGTATTTCGCGCGCCCGCCATCGTCGCCGGCGCCCTGTTGTCCGTTCTGCTGTCCTCTTCGTTCCTCGCGCCCGCCTCGGCGCGCAGCCTTCCCCGCAGCGGCGAATCGCCGATGGCGCTTGCCGACGGCGCGCGCAGCTTCGCCGACGGCGCCAGCTACGCGTTGTGTTTCACGCCCGATGGCGAGAGCTGTCAGGCCATGCTGGTCGACGCGATCCGCAGCGCGCGGCGCAGCGTGCTGGTGCAGGCCTACTCGTTCACCAGCAAGCCGATCGCCGAGGCGCTGATGCAGGCGCGCAAGCGTGGCGTCGATGTGCGGGTGATCCTCGACAAGAGCCAGGTGTCGGAGCGCTATACCAGCGCCACCTTCCTGAAGCACCAGGGCATCGAGGTGGTGATCGACTCGCGCCCCGCCATCGCACACAACAAGGTGATGATCTTCGACGGCGAGGCGGTGTTCACCGGCTCGTTCAACTTCACCAAATCGGCCGAAGAGCGCAACACCGAGAACGGCATCCTGATTCGCGGCGATGCGCGCCTGGTCAAGCGCTACGTCGACAACTGGCAGAGCCGGCATCGGCTTTCGCTGCCGTACTGAATCGTCGAGCGGGCGGCCAGCGAGGCTGTCCAGCGAGGCCGCCATTCCGGCCGCCGCGCCACGATCAATCGTTGTCCTCGGAGGCCGCGCCGCCGCGGCGTCCGCGCGAGCCGTACAGATCGGTTTCCTCGAGCCCGCGTTCGATATCGCTCGCGGCCTGCCGGCCCACCGGCCGGCTGCCGGTGTGCTGGCTTTGATGCGATTCGTCACGCTCGTGCGGCAGGCGGGGCATCGGTTCGCCGCCGCCCTTCTGCGGCAGCGTGCCCGGGTCCGGCCGCGACTTGTCGGCCAGCGGCCCCGGACCTTCGCTGGCCCCCTGGGCGGTACTGTCGCGTATCGTTTCGCCTTGTGGCCGCCCTGCTGCCTGGGCTGGCTGCGGTTCGCGTTCCGGATGCGTGGGTTGCTTCGTCATGCGGTCCTCCGATGATGATGGCGCGCCATGCGGCGCGCGAATGCGGACCTGTGAAGACACGCAAACGTCATACCCGCGCCCGCCGTGCCAAACCGACGCGATACGCATTCATGCTGCGGCGCGGTGGCACGCCCATTGCACGGCACCAAGGCGCGGCATTTCGCCGCTGATGGAGACCAGCAATGAAACAGCAACAGCAACCGCAGGCGCAGCAAGGCGGCACCGAAAAGGGTGGCATGGGCCAGGGTGGCCAATCGTCTCAGCAGCATCAGCAAAGCGGCGGCCAGACCGGCCAGCAGGGCGGCATGGGCCAAGGCGGCCAGGGCGGTCAGCAACAGCAAGGCGGTCGCCAGAGCGGCCAGCAGGGCGGCATGGGCCAGACCGAAGGCGGCATGGGCGGCACGGCCGGCCAGCCGCAGCAAGGCGGCGGCCAGAGCGGTCAGCAAGGCGGCATGGGCCAGGGCGGCCAGGGCGGTCAGTCGCAGCAAGGCGGCAAGCAGAGCGGCCAGCAAGGCGGCATGGGCGGCCAGAGTGGCGGCGGCCAGCAGCAACAGCAGTCCGGCACCAGCGGGCAGCCTGGCCAGCAGTCGTCGCAAGGCGGCCAGTCGGGCCAGAACCGCGAGCGGTAAATGCCAACCATCGGCTGACACCGGGGATGCCAGCCCCGCCAACGCGGGAATCCCAGCGCTTGCAAAAGCACTGGGGCCCCGCAGCCGCGGGGACGACAAGGTCTGTCAGCCGGTTAGGGGGCGCGTGTGCGCCCCTTTTTCTTGTCCCTCCCGTTCCCTTCTTACGAAGCGTGAAAAATCGCCACCCTGTCGCCGTGGCTGTGGTCATTCGCTGACAACGCAATCCGCCGAATGCCGAGGCCAGGCCGGGCGCCAAGCCGACGCGTGCGGTGCCCCCGCACCGCTACGCTGCAAGCAAGGACGCGAGAATGGCGCCGCCTCGCCGCAATGAACGAGCGCGGCATCGCGTTTTCCATATCAGGGGAGCGAACGATGCAAGGCAAGACGACATCCCTGCGCGAGGCCGCGCAGAAATGGCTGCCGCTGTCCGGCAGTCACCCGTGCCGTGTCACGCGTTTCGGCCATACCGGCAGCCGACGCGTGCCGTATGCGTGCATCGGCTTCGAGCGCGCGGGCAAACGGTTGTCGATCGTGTTCTTCCGGCATCGCGACGGCTCGTGGTACGTGTTTCCGCCATGGCGATAGACCGCTTCCTCCGATGCCACCGCGACGACGACCTCGCTGAAACGACAAGAGCGCGACGGGCCTGACCCGTCGCGCTCCTGGCTGTCCCCGGTATCGAATTCAATGCAGCCTGTCGATCAGCCTCCGTCGAGGAACTGGCTGCGCTTGCCGACGCGCGACCCCAGCGTCGACAGATCGTGATAGTGCGTGTCGTGGTTCTCCATGCGGGCGTCGTAGCTGCCGCTCATCGGCATCGGCTGCGTGCCCGCCGGCGCCAGATACTGCTGCGTCGGCTGATTGGTGCCCTGCGTGTACGGATCGAACTTGTCGCCGACGCGTGCGCCGCTGCTGTACGGATCGCGCGTGCCAGCCGCGGCCGGATTCGCCGGATCGTATTGTCCCGGCGGCGCAGTGCCCGGCGCGGTGCCCGTGGCGGCGCCGCGGTCGCCCGGCACCTGTGCCAGTGCCACGCAGGAACCGGTCAACGCCAGCGCGGCGAGGGCGGTGCGTACGAGGTGGTGTTTCGCCATGTTATTCACTCCTGAGACTGGCCTATGCATGCCGCGACGGCGCCCGCTAGTGCGGCACGCTGACGACGATGCAAGGCCGGGTTCGTGAACAGGCCCTGCCGGTCACCGCGTCGCGGCGGCCCGTTAAGCGCCGGCACGACGATGCCCCCGCGCAGGACCCGGCCTACGGTGCCGATCACGCGAAACGCATGCCAGAAACACGACGCCTTGCCGGCCGGATCTGCGTGCTCGACCGCGGGCCACGGTGAGGCAAGGGTTCGCGGCGTCCGCCGACGTTGCGGCTGCGGCGAGACGTGGGCACACCGTCCTGCACCGCCGCGCCATGCGTCGGCCTCGTACTTTTTACTCGGCCATGCAGGATGTGCACGGCGTTGTCTGTGCGGCAGCGCGCATAACCGGCAGCGTGTCCCGTGGCATCGAAAGACGGCGGCAATGGCCCACCGCGATCGCGACATATCGGCCGATCGTTCGGCGCCGTTGTCGGATGTAGGACGGTGGCCGATGGATCGCCGCATTGCGATTGCCTATAAGCGAAGTGACAACACAAAGTGACAACGCAAAGTGACAGCGCGAAATCACCGCGTGTCATGACAGCGCGTCATGACAGCGAATGAAGGTGCCGCGCTCCGGCGCAGGACCACGGCCACGCAATTCCGCGTGTCCCGATCGAGGAGCGGCCGCAATGGCGACAAAGCGAGCAGCGAAGCAGCCGGCAAAGGCCGCAACCAGGCGGACCGGCAAAGACAACCCGCCGCCAGCGGCAGGGGCGGCAAAGCGTGCGAGCACACGTTCGCGCGCCGCGCGTCCCGGCGCACCGAGCGCGGCCCGCGGCGCGAACCCCGACCCGCTGCAGCGCTATCGCACCATGCGCGACTTCGGCACGACGGCGGAACCGGCCGGCAGAACGGCACGCAAACGCGCGGCCGCGGCCCCCAGCGAAGCGCTGTCCTTTGTCGTGCAGAAACACGCGGCGCGCCGCCTGCATTACGATTTCCGCCTCGAGCTCGACGGCACGTTGAAGAGCTGGGCCATTCCGAAGGGTCCGAGCCTGGATCCGGCCGACAAACGGATGAGCGTCCATGTCGAGGACCACCCGCTGGAGTATGCAAGCTTCGAAGGCGTGATCCCCGAAAAGCAGTACGGCGCCGGCACGGTGATTGTCTGGGACCGCGGTACCTGGGTGCCGATCGGCGATCCGCGCGAGGGCTATCGCGACGGCAAGCTCAAGTTCGAACTGCATGGCGAGAAACTCCATGGCGCCTGGACGCTGGTGCGCATGCGCGGCCGTGACGAGCGGCAGGAGCCGTGGCTGCTGATCAAGGAGCGGGACGACGCGGCCCGGCCGGCGGCCGAGTTCGACATCACCGAAGCGATGCCGGACAGCGTGCTCGGCGGCGGTGCGCTCGCCGCCGATGGCAGCATGGCGCCCAAGGCATCGAAGAGGACAGCAACGAAGAGCGCCACGAAGGCCGCGACGAAGGCGGCCACGAAGGCCGCCTCGGCTAAAAAGCCCGCCGGCAGGAAACAGCCGGCGGCCAGCGCCATCAAGCTGCCGGACGGCGCGCGCCGCGCCGCGCTGCCGCTGACGCTGTCGCCCCAGTTGGCAACGCTGGTGCAAGGGCCGCCCGCCGATGCGCAGAACTGGGTCTACGAGGTCAAGTTCGACGGCTACCGCGTGCTGGCCCGCATCGAGGATGGCGACGTCAAGCTGTTCACGCGCAACGGCCACGACTGGACCTCCAGGCTCAAGACGCTGGCGCGGGAGCTGGGCACGCTGAATCTGCCGTCTGCCTGGCTCGACGGCGAAATCGTCATCGTCGACAAGGATGGCAGCACCGACTTTCAGTCGCTGCAGAATGCCTTCGACAGCGACCGCACCGACGCCATCCAGTACTTCGTCTTCGACCTGCCCTACTTCGCCGGACACGATCTGCGGCAGGCCGCGCTGATCGAGCGTCGCGACCTGCTGCGCCGGGTGTTCGAAGAACACAATGTGTCGGCGCATCTGCGCTTCAGCGAGAGCTTCGAAGCGGGACCGGAGGAAATCCTCAGCGCGGCCTGCCGGCTTCGGCTCGAGGGGCTGATCGGCAAGCGCATCGATGCGCCGTATGTCTCGGCCCGCTCGCCTGGCTGGATCAAGCTCAAATGCAGCGAGCGGCAGGAGTTCGTGATCGGCGGCTTTACCGAGCCCAAGGGCACGCGCAACGGCCTCGGCGCGCTGCTGCTGGGCATTCACGACGAGTCGGGCCGGCTGGTCTATGCCGGCAAGGTCGGCACCGGCTTCGATACGCAGACGCTCGATACGATTCGGGCCAAGCTCGACGCCCTGCGCACCGATGCCTCGCCGTTCGACAAGATGCCGGCGATCGCCAAGGGGGTCAAAGGCGTTTGGGTACGGCCCAAGGCGGTCGCCGAGGTCTCGTTCGGCTCGTGGACCCGCGACGGTCTGATCCGCCATGCGGTGTTCCATGGCCTGCGGTCGGACAAGAGCGCCAGCGCGATCGGCAAGGAGAAGGCGATGCCCGCGCCAGGAAAGAGCGCCAGCCAGGCGAAATCGCAAAAGGCCGGAGGCAAAGGCGACGACAAACCGGCCAGGTCGGGCAGGACAACCGGCAACGCCGACAAGGCGGATGCAGCCGACGCGTCGCCGGCAGCCAAGCCGGCCGCGAAAACCAAAGCCACCAAAGCCGCATCCGGCCGCGAGCAGATCGGCAACGTCCGCGTCAGCCATGCCGACCGCGTCATCGATCCGTCGACCGGCGCGACCAAGGGCGATCTGGTGCGCTACTACGAGGCGGTCGCGCCGCGCATGCTGCCCGAACTGCGCGGCCGCCCGCTGGCGGTGCTGCGCGGCCCCTCCGGCGTCGGCGGCGAACTGTTTTTCCAGAAGCATGCGGAGACCTTCAATATCGCCGGCGTCAACCGGCTCGACCCGTCGCTATGGCCGGGCCATCCGCCGATGATCGAGGTCGCCAGCGAAACGGGCATCGTCGCCGCGGCGCAGCTCAACGTGATCGAGTTCCACACCTGGAACGCCGACAAGCGCCAGATCGAAAAGCCCGATCGCGTGATCTTCGATCTGGACCCCGGCGAAGGCGTGCCATGGAAGCATGTGGTCGAGGCCGCCGCGCTGACCAAGGGCATGCTCGACGAACTCGGGCTGACGGCCTTTCTGAAGACCAGCGGCGGCAAGGGGCTGCACGTGGTGGTGCCGATCGCACGCCGGCTCGGCTGGGACGAGGTCAAGGACTTTGCGCAGGCGCTGGTCGTCCATATGGCGAAGACCATCCCGCAACGCTTCGTCTCCAAGAGCGGTCCACGCAACCGCGTCGGCAAAATTTTCATCGACTACCTGCGCAACGGGCGCGGCGCCACCACCGTGGCCGCCTTCTCGGCGCGGGCGCGGCCGGGTCTGGGCGTGTCGATTCCCTGCAGCTGGGACGAACTGCCATCGCTGCGCTCGGGCGCGCAGTGGACCATCGCCAATGCCCTGCCGCGCATCGAAGAAACCGAGCACGCCGACCCCTGGGCCGATTACGGCAGCACCCGGCAGACGCTGACCGCGGCGATCCGGCGCCTCGGCGACGGCTGAAGCCACCGGCCCGGCGCGTCCGCCGCCGTGCTGCCTCGGCCGAGCACCATGCGGCCGATCCGTGTCGGACAAACGAGGGCATGGTTCTTGCCACTTCGGACACATGCGTCCGCGCCTTCCGGCGACGGACGCGTGACGAAACGACGACGCAAGCACGAACCGGGAGCCACCATGACAACCCCTCGGACCACGATCCGCATTGCCCACTATGCCGCCCTGGCGCTGATGACGGCGCTCGTCTGGGCGCCCGCCCAGGCCCGCCTGCCGGCCCCCAGCGCCGACCAGCAGCGCGCGGCCGACGAACGCAAGGCCAAGGAGGCCGAAGTCGCCAAACAGCAGGCCGACGCGCTGGCACGCGTGCAGGACCAGATCGCCGCCCGTTTCGGCAAGGGCGCGCAGCCCTCCGGCACCACGCCGCCCAGCGAGGTGTCGCAGAAGGCGGCCGAGGTTCGGCCGAGCGGTCCGCATGGCGGCACCGCGCCGAGCGCGGAAGCCCACTCCGGCCAGGCACAGCGTCGCTGAAGCCACTTCGTCGGGCGGATTTCCGCCCAAAAGTGGCTTTGCATCAACTACAAGCGTTGGAGAGCTAGATTGGTAATTATTACAAACCGCGTCGGCAGCGGGGTCGCGCCGAACGCAAAAACCGACCTGCCGCCCCCTGTCCGCATCGCGTGCCTGCCCATGGCGAGGACAGCATGAGTCCGATCGAAACAAGAACATCGTCCGATTCCCGCGACAACCGGCCGCTGGTGCTGGTGGTCGACGACAACGAGGGCTCGCGCTACATCAAGGGCCGCATCCTGCGGCGTGCGGGCTATGCCGTGCTGGAAGCGTCGACCGGGGAGTCGGCGCTGTCGCTGGTGCGCCGCTATGCGCCGGACCTGGTGCTGCTGGACCTGAAGCTGCCGGACATCGACGGGCTCGACGTCTGCCGCATCATCAAGGACGACCCGCAAAGCTGCCGCACGCTGATCCTGCATACGTCCGGCTCGGCCAGCGATCCGCGCTACCGGGTCGAGGCGCTGGACCACGGCGCCGACAGCTATCTGGTGGAACCGGTCGAGCCCGAAGAACTGGTGTCCAGCGTCAAGGCGCTGCTGCGTCTGCGGCGGGCCGAGGAGGCTTACCACCGGACCTCGCAGGCGCTGCGCGACAACGAATTCCTGTTCCGCCAGCTGGCCGACAACCTGTCCGACGTGCTGTGGATCTTCGACCCGAAGGAGCGCAAGTTCCTGTTCGTCGGCCCCGCCTTCGTCACGCTGACCGGCCGCCCGGTGGAAGCATTGCACCAGCACGGCGACACCTGCTTCGGCTGGGTCGCCGAGTCCGACCGCGAACGCGTGCGGGCCGCCTGCGATGCGATGCTGCACGACGGCCATATGGATCTTGAATTCGCGCTGATCCACGCCGACGGCCAGACACGCGACGTGCGTGCACGCGCCTTCCCCGTCAACAACGCCAGCGGCGAGTTCTACCGCGTGGTCGGCGTCTGCGAGGACATCACGCAGCAGAAGCGCGCCGAAAAGATGCTGCGCGAGGAAGAACGCCGCAAGGACGATTTCCTGGCGATGCTGGTGCACGAACTGCGCAACCCGCTGGCGCCGATGCGCAGCGCGGCCGATCTGCTGATGCACTGCGCGCCGTCGCGCGAGGACAGCTTCAAGGCGCGCGACATCATCGCCCGCCAGCTTTACCACCTGACCCGGCTGGTCGACGATCTGCTCGATATCTCGCGCTTCACGCGCGGCACCATCACGCTGCGCGACGATCTGGTCGAGCTGCGCTCGGCGCTGAACACCGCGGTGGAAACCGTCCGTCCGCTGATCGAGTCGCGCAATCATCAGCTGCGCCTGTCGGTGCCCGAGGGGCCGATGCCGGTGCGCGGCGACCTGGTACGCCTGACGCAGATCTTCGGCAACCTGCTGAACAACGCGGCCAAATACACGCCGCCCGATGGACTGCTATCGATCGAGGCCCAGGCCGACCAGGGCACGGTGACCATCCGGATCACCGACAACGGCACCGGGCTGTCCCCCGAACGGCTGCAGGGCCTGCGCGAGACCTTCGAGCACGACGGCGCCAACGGCAATATCGCCGTGGCCGGCGGCAATGGCCCCGGCATCGGGCTATCGCTGGTGCATCGGCTGGTCAGCATGCATGGCGGCCGGCTGTCGGTGCAGAGCAATGGCCCCGGCCATGGCAGCAGCTTTATCGTGCAATTGCCGATGCAGCCGTGGCGCAGCTGGCAGCCGACGCTGGGCGGACGGCAGGCACCGGCCGGCAAGCCGCGCACCGTGATGGTGGTCGACGACAACGTCGACGCGCTCGAGGCGATGGCGATGACGCTCGAAGCGCTGGGCCATACCGTGATTACCGCGCTGGACGGCGCCGCCGCGATCGTGCGCGCGGTCAAGTACAAACCCGAACTGGTGCTGCTCGATCTGGGCATGCCCGGCATGGACGGCTTCGAGATCGCGCAGCGTCTGCGCGCGATACCGGAGCTGCAGGCGATGAAGGTGGTGGCGCTCACCGGTTACGGCCAGCCGGGCGACAAGCAGCGCACGCAGGCGGCCGGCTTCGACGACCATCTGACCAAGCCGGTCGATCTGGAGGTGCTGTCGCGCCTGCTCGACGAGTGCCGCGCCGATGGCCATGCCAGCGCCGGCTCGCCGCCGCCCCTGCATTCGCCGCTGGGGCATCCCGCCAATGCGAGCTCGGCCAGTTCGCACGCTTCGATGGAGAAAAGGATGCATACCACCCCAGAACCGGACCAGAACCCGGACCAGCCGCCGACCACCCCCGAACCCGAGGTGCCGCCGATCGATCCGCATGAGCCGGTGATCGACCCGCCGCCGGGCGACGTGCCGCCGCCCCCGCCGCAGCGCGCGTAAGGGCACGCGTCCGACAAGCGAGTCTGATCCACGACGGAGTTCCTCTGTGCCCCGCATCATCTGGAAAGGCGCCATTTCCTTCGGCCTGGTCAACATACCGGTCGTGCTGAAGGCGGCCGCACGCGACAACGCGCTCGACTTCGACTGGCTCGACGAGCGCGACATGGCGCCGGTCGGCTATCAGCGCATCAACAAGAAGACCGGCAAGCCGGTCGACAAGGACCATATCGTCAAGGGCTACCAGTACGAGAAGGGCGAATACGTGCTGCTGTCGCCGGAGGACTTCCGCCAGGCCAATGTCGAGGCGACGCAGACGGTCGATATCGTCAGCTTCGTGCAGGCCGACCAGATCCCGCCGTACTACTTCGAGACGCCCTACTATCTCGAACCGGACCGGCGCGGCGAAAAGGGCTATGCGCTGCTGCGCGAGACCCTGCGCCGCACCGGCCGCGCGGCGCTGGCCCTGGTCGTGATCCACAACCGCCAGCATCTGGCGGCGGTACTGGTGCTGGGCGATGCGCTGGTGCTGAACACCATGCGCTGGGCCGAGGAAGTGCTGCCGATGGACGAGCTGAATCTGCCCAAGAGCGGCAGCAAGCAGCAAGGCGTCAGTCCGCGCGAAATCGAGATGGCGATGCGCCTGGTCGAGGACATGCAGGAGGACTGGAACCCCGAGGCCTACCGCGATACCTATCGCGACGACCTGATGGAGCGCATCGAGGGAAAGATCGCCGAAGGCAAGACGCATCTGCTGACCCCGGCCGAGCCGGGCGCCGACGAACCGCGCAAGTCGGCCGAGGTGATCGACATGATGGCGCTGCTCAAGGAAAGCATCAAACGCCGCGGCGGGCGCGGCGGTGCGCGGGCCGAAGCGAGCGACGATGCGGGCGACGCAACGCAGGACGAGGATTCGGACGAGCAGCAGGAAGACGACAAGGCAACGCGCGCGGCGCCGAAGAAGGCGCGCGCCACTGGCGCCCGCAAGACCGCGCGCAAATCGGCCGCGCGTGCCGCCGGCAAGGATGGCAAGGACAGCAAGGAAACGAAGCAGGCGGGCAGCCGCAAGAGCGCGGCGAAGTCCGGCAAGGCTTCGGCTTCAGCGAAGAAGAGCACGGCGGGCACGGCGAAGCGGGACAGCGCCGACAGCGGCTCGCGCAGCGCCCCGCAGCGCAAGCGCGCCTAGTCCGGCAAACGCCGTCGTTCCCGCTTTCGCGGGAACGACATCAGGCCCTCAGGATCTCCTCGGCCCGGACTGTCCGGCCTCACGCCCACGGATCGTACGAGTCCTCCTTCCAATACGGCGAGGTTCCGTAGTACTGGTGAATGCTGGTGGCCCATTGCGGGTCGGCCATCGCCGGCCAGTGGTCCTTGTCGAAGCCGGGCGCGGCCTTCAGCTTTTCCTTGTCGATTCCCAGCACGAAACACTTGCGCCGCGTGTCGAGCGTCAGCGCCGACCACGGCACCGCGAACAGCTTCTCGCCGATGCCGAGGAAGCCGCCGAACGACAACACCGCATAGGCGACGCGGCCGCCCTGTACGTCCAGCATGATGTGGTCGATCGTGCCGAGGTCCTCGCCGGCCGGCCCGATCACGCTGTTGCCTTCCAGCGTATCGGCCGCCATCACGAAGGGGCCCGGCCCGCTCGCATTGGTGTCGACGTCGCCGACGATGGTCGCGCCGGCCGGCGCGCGGGCCGCGGCCGGATCGCGAAGGTCACGGGGATCGCGGGGATCGCGGGGATCTCTGAGGTCTCGCGGATCGCGCGGGTCTCTGTCGAGTGGGTTCATTGGCGACTCCTGCTTCGGTTGTCGGTTGACACAATGGCGCCCTCGCGCCCCTGATGGCCTCACGGCCGTGCGTCACGGACGGCTGGCGGGCACCGGCGGTGCGAGCGGGTCGAAATCGACCCAGCGTCCTTCGCTCCAGCGTCCGTAGGCGCGTTCGACGTCCTTGGCGCCGGCCTGGCGCAACACCTCGGCCGCCGTCTCACGCGTATCGGGACTGACATGCACGGCCAGCAGCACGCCGGCATCGCGCTCGGTCTTGACCTCACGGTTTGGATCGGGCGCGTTCGATACCCGGTCGGGATCGCGCGTCATCGACAGCGCACCGACCAGCGAACCCAGATAGGCGCCCAGGCCCGTGGCCAGCGCCAGCACGAGGACGGAAGCCTGCATCAGCGCCAGCCCCACCGCGCCGATCACGGCACCGGCGATGGCGCCCAGCACGATGCCGCGCCCGGCGCCTGCACCGGCCTTGCGGGTGCCCGCATCGACCGCCACGTCCCCGCCGAGCGGAAAGCGTCCATGCTGGCCCGGCGGATTGACGAAGAACAGGGTCACGTCGTCCTCGGCGAAGCCGCGGGCAAACAACTGGCCCGCCGCCGCCTCGGCCTGGGCGAACGTATCAAAGCGTCCGGCGATAATCAGGGACATGCTGGCTCCTTCGAATCGGTTGGCAGACACCCGCTTGGCGAGCGATGGATCGGCAATCGAATTCGGCCTGGCGTTTCGGGGGCGTTCCGGGGCGGTCGCGACGCCAGCCAGGGCTGCGGTCAGGACTTGCCCCTGGACGTGGAGTCGGGCCTGGACCCGGTCTTCGTCCCCGCAGTCTTGCCGCTCGCGGCCTTGCCGCCCGAGTCCTTGTCCCCTTCCTTCGCTGCGGTGCCCTTGCGCTCGGCCGCAGGACGCGCGCCCGCGGGCTGGTGCGCGCTGCCCGGTTCGATTTCCCAGTCGGTGTCGTCCCGTTCGGTGCTGGTCTCCTTCTCGGCATGCATCGCGGCGCTCGGCGAAATCGGATCGCTGGCCGGGAAGGTCATCTCCACCGATTCGTCGACCGCCTGCTGGTACGTGCACGCGCTGCTCTGCTTTTCCGCTTCCTGGTCGGCGGCCTTCTGCTTGCTCGGCTTCGCCGCGCTGGCGGAAGCAGACTTGGCGGCGGCTCCATGGGCGGAGGGGGACGCGGTCTTGGCCTTCTGCATCATCGGCTCCTGCTCGATTGGAATAGCGAAACAGATGCAAGCGACGGGCCAGAAGGGAACCGCCCGGGACCGGCGCACAAGCGGCGCATGCGGCAGCACTCGGCGTTGCACAAAGTGCATCGCTCGTAAAAAGTACTTGCCGCGCGAGCGGCGTGGCGACCGGGATGAAAGTGGGAAAAACGAAGGCGGAAAACGTCGGCTAGCCGCCGGCGTTCTCGTCGGACGATGGGGCGGGGGATGGGCTCGAGTACACCGTGGAATTGACCGCTGGATCGATCGCCGCACCGGGCGGCACGCGGGGGAACGTCACCGCGATGCAGGCGGTTTGCCCGTCCTGCTCGCACTGCGTCGACGGCTCGGCGCCAAGCGACGCACCATGCAATTCCGCCATGCGCCGCGCCAGCAGCAATGCGGAACTTTGCCGCGCGGGCGCGGCGGCTGCCGTGCCGATATCGCGCCGGAAAAACTCCGACAGCACCGACAGGCGCTCCTTGACACGGTCGGAGGTCGCGCGGCTTTCGGTCAGGCGCAGCTTCACATGGTTGGCGGTGGGCTCCAGATGCGCATCGATGGTGTCGCCATTGCGCGCCTGCTTCAGGCAGTGCAGCACCAGATGACGCAGCAGCGGCTCGAGCCGGCGCGGATCCGCCTGCACGAGGACATCGTCACGGCTGCCCGCGCCCTGATCCCGATGGACCAGCACATCGGCCAGCGTCACCCGCCGCGCCTCCGCGACCGGCTTGGCCGACTCCATGGCCTGCGCCATGGCGGCGGCCAGATCCACCGCTTCCCATTCCGCTTCGCTTTCGTCGGCCAGCAGCCGCACCGCCTCCTCCAGATGCTGGATCAGCGTGACCTGCTGCTGCATCGCCGTGCGCAGCCCGGTCAGCGCCCGTTGCACCGGCGCGGTGGGCGCGTCCAGCGAATGGTCCAGCACGTACGCCCAGCTCTGGATGCCGTTCAGCGCCGAGCGCAGATCGTGCG
Source organism: Cupriavidus gilardii (assembly GCF_017598945.1). GTDB lineage: Bacteria > Pseudomonadota > Gammaproteobacteria > Burkholderiales > Burkholderiaceae > Cupriavidus > Cupriavidus gilardii_E. Next base: position 17,943 of record NZ_JAGFTW010000046.1, on the reverse strand, counting down.
ACACCTGGTCGATCAGCGTCGTGACTTCGGAAGTCGCGTCGACAGCCGCCGGCACCCAGTGCTCGGTGCCCGCCCCGCCGGATTGGCCACCGTTTTCCGCATCGGCGCGGCTGGAGGGAAAAGGTCGCTTGGACATGAGTGAGGATGGCATGTTGGGGTCGCCGCGCCGATGCGGCGGGGCCGGATTTTCGAGCCGAAGCATAGCTTGGGCCAGGCCGGGGCCTTCGGCAGCGGGATTGGCGGGATGGGCGGAATTGGTGGGACGCACGGGCGGCAGGATGGTCTCGCGTGGCTTCAACTGGTGGCGGGAGGCCGGTCGTGGGTGCCGCTGCTGGCACCGTTGGCACCGTTGGCCGAGGTCTTGAACGACTCCGGCAGCTTGCCTCCGGCGGCGTATTCCTCGAGGCGGTTGTAAAGCGTCTTCAGACTGATGCCAAGAATTTCCGCCGCATGCTTCTTGACGCCGGCGCACTGCTCCAGCGTGGCGAAGATCAGCTCGCGGTCGGCATCGGCCAGCGACATGCCGACCGGCACCGTGACGATGGCGGTGGCGGGCACCTGCGAGGCGGCCGCCTGCAGCGGCACCGGCGATTCGGCGATGACGTCGTCCTCCGCCATGATGAAGGCGCGCTGCACGAAATTGCGCAGCTCGCGCACATTGCCCGGCCACGAATGCAGCCGCAGATTGGCCAGCACCTCGGGGCCGAAGCGGCGCTGCGTGCCGTGCTCGGCGTTGAGCTGATCGAGGAAGGCCCCCGCCAGCTGCACCACATCGTCGCCGCGGGTGCGCAGCGGCGGCAGTTCGATCGGAAACACGTTGAGGCGGTGATACAGGTCCGCGCGCAGCTTGCCCTCGGCCACCGCCTCTTCCGGATTGCGGTTGGTCGCCGCGACCACGCGCACGTCGGCGCGCAGCTCGCGGTTGGTCCCCACGCGCATGAAGGTGCCGGCCTCGAGCACGCGCAGCAGCTTGACCTGCAGCTCGATCGGCATCTCGGTGATCTCGTCCAGGAACAGCGTGCCGCCGGCCGCGCGCTCGAAATAGCCCTTGTGCTGGCGCTCGGCGCCGGTGAAGCTGCCGCGCTCGTGGCCGAACATCTCGGACTCGATCAGGTTCGGCGAGATCGCGCCGCAGTTGACGGCGAGGAAGGGCTGGCGCCGGCGCGGCGACAGCTCGTGCACGGTCTGCGCGGCAAGCTCCTTGCCGGTGCCGCTTTCGCCGACCAGCAGCACGGTGGCCTCGGTGGGCGCGACCTTGCTGATCTGGTCATAGACCGCCTGCATCGCCTCCGAGCTGCCCAGCAGCCGGCCGAAGCGCCCGTAACGCCGTAGTTCGCCGCGCAGCGAACGCACCTCGGCCTTCAGGTCGCCGGTGGTGGCGATGCGCTTGAGCACCGTCTGCAGGCGCGCGACATTGATCGGCTTGACCAGATAGTCGGTCGCGCCCAGGCGCAGCGCCTCCACCGCGCTCTCGACGCTGGCGTAGCCGGTCATCAGGATGATGTCGACGCCGGCGGAGCCGACTTCGTTGAACAGGTCCTTGCCGTCGCCGTCGGGCAGCTTCAGATCCGCCAGCACCGCATCGGGCATCTGCCAGCCGATCTGCAGGCACGCTTCGCGCAGGTCGCCGGCGGTGGCCGCGGTGAACCCTTCCGCCGCGGCAATCTCGGCAAGCGCTGCACAGGTGTTCTCGTCGTCGTCGACGATCAGGATGTGAGGCATAGGCTTGACTGATGCCGGCCGCTGAAACCCTTGACCGGAATGGTGGAATTGAGACAGGCGCCGTGGCGGTTGCCGCCGCGGCGGGCGTTACTGCCCTGAATAGACGTCATTCTATGCAAGCGGCAAGCGGCGCCATACCGGTGTTAGTCTGACATCGGCCGCCGGCCGTCCCGTGCGGGCTTGTCGGACAAACTGCGATGGTGGGCCGCCTCGTCGCAAGCTAGCATTGCGTTACGCGAACCGCAATGCGGATCTCGCGAAGCCTGGACCGCGGACGTCTGCCAGTTCGCCTTGCCGCCCGCGTCCACCGTCCGCCGACCGCCTGTCGCCTTATCCGCTCCGCCTTTCGCTACATGTCGACCAGCACCTCGAACGATCTGCCGGACACGACGCGCTCCCGCCATCGGGAACCCGCGCGGGACCACCCACGCGAGGACGGCGGCCGTGGGCCGGCGCGCGACGACTTCGCGCTGCTCTGGCGCAGCAGCTCGCCGGCGATGCGCCGGCTGCTCGAACAGATTCCCCGCGTCGCCGCCACGGACGTCCCGATGCTGGCCGTCGGCGAAAGCGGCACCGGCAAGGAGCTGGTGGCCCGCGCGATACATGAGCGCAGCAACCGGCGCGGCAAACCCTTCGTCGCCGTCAACTGCGGCGCGATCGCGCCGACCCTGATCGAATCGGAACTGTTCGGCCACGAGAAGGGCGGCTTCACCGGCGCGATGCAGCAGAAGGCCGGCTATTTCGAGCAGGCGCATGGCGGCACGCTGTTCCTGGACGAGGTCACCGAAATGGCGCCCGACATGCAGATCAAGCTGCTGCGGGTGCTGGAGACGCGCACTTTCCATCGCGTCGGCGGCGACGCGCAAGTGGTCTGCGACGTGCGCATCGTCTCGGCGACCAATCGCGACCCGCTCGAGGCCGTGCGCAGCGGCGTGCTGCGCGAAGACCTGCTGTACCGGCTCGCCGCGGTGCCGCTGCACATCCCGCCGCTGCGCGAACGCCGGGAGGACATCGTTCCACTGGCCAAGCACTTCCTGGCCGAGCTGAACGCGGCCGAAGGCACCGACAAGGTGTTCTCGGCCAGCGCGCTGGAGCGCCTGTGCCAGTACGGCTGGCCCGGCAATGTGCGCGAGCTGCGCAATACGGTCTATCGCGCGTTCATCCTGGCCGACCGCGTGATCGAACTGCCGAACCCGAATATCGCCTCGCAGCCGCCGCTGCCCACCGCCGCCGACGGCGTGCTGAACGTGCGGATCGGCACCACGCTGGCCGATGCGCAGCGCGGCCTGATCCTGGCCACGCTGGCGCGCTTCGACGGCGACAAGCGGCGCGCCGCGCAGGCGCTCGGCATCAGCCTGAAGACGCTGTACAACCGGCTGGACGCCTATCGCGACGGCTGATCGGCCTGCCTGGCCAGATCGACATCTTCGGCCGCATCCGCCGCGGAACGCACCGATGCCGGCGCGGCCGCGCGCGCGTGCAGCCGCGCCAGCAGCGGCAGATGGTCCGAGGCAATGCGCGCCAGCGGGCTGCGATGGCTCGTCACCGAGGCAAGCACCGAGCGTGGACAGCACCACAGCCGGTCCAGCGCCAGCACCGGCATCCGCGACGGGAAGGTCGGCACATGCGGCGCCCCGTCGAAATACGCATGCAGCCAGCGCAGCGGCCGCCCCCACAGGAACCATTCGTTGACGTCGCCCAGCAGCACGGTGGGCACGCCGGGCTGTTCGGCAAGCGAGGTCAGCAGCCGGCGCACCTGCATGCGCCGCTCGCCCGGCCACAGCCCCAGATGGGTCGCGATCACCCGCAGCGGGGACGCGTGCACGCCGTCGGGACAGCTCAGCGTCGCGTCGATCGCGCCGCGCGGTTCGTGGCGGCCGACGCTCAGGTCGATCTGCCGGACCCGGCTGGGCGGAAAGCGCGTCAGCAGCGCGTTGCCATATTCGCCGTCATGCCGGATCAGCGTGGGCCCGGGAATCGCGTGGTAGCCGGTCTCGTCGCGCAGATAGGCCAGCATGTCGAAGCCGGTGCTGCGCGATTCGACTTCCTGCAGCGCGACGATGTCCGCCTGCAGTTCGGTCAGCACGCCGGCGATGCGCTTCGGTAGAAAACGCCCGTCCACGCCGATGCCGCCGTGGATGTTGTAGCTTGCCACCACGAATTGCGCGGGCGCGGCGGAACCCGGCGCCTTTCCGGGACGCTCCGGACTCTCGGGGAACGGCTCGACGATGTCGCCGGGGCGCAATGGATAAATCCGACTCATGCATGCCCTCCATGGCGGGGTTCGCCGATGGCGGCGCGGTGCACCGCCTGCGTGGTCTCCGCCGGCTGCATGGCCTGCGCGATCCTCGCCTCCCGGGCGGCCTCCGCCGCCTGCGCCGCCTCGGCTTCCTTCGCTGCCTGCGCGGCGTCCGCGCGCCGGCGCCGGCGCAACAGCCACAGCACGCTGAGCGGGATCAGCAGCACCAGCAGCAGCAACGCCACCGTCAGCGGGTTCGGATTGCGTGCCACCGCGGCGATGCGGTCGACCAGCGAGGCCGAGATCACGATGCCGGGCGTCATGCCGATCAGCGTGCCGAGCAGGCAATCGCGGAAGCGGATTCGCGAGGCCCCCACCACCAGATTGACCAGCGTGAACGGCGCCACCGGCACCAGCCGGAGCACCACCATCGCCAGCAGGCCGTGCTGGCCGACCTGCTGGCTCAAGGCATTGAGCCGCTTGCCGCCATAGCGCCGTACCGCGTCGCGGCCGACAAAGCGGCCGATGCCGTAGCCGGTGGCGGCGCTGAGCACCACGCCGCCGAGCGCGCACAGCGCGCCCTTGACCGGCCCGAACACGACTACCGTCACCACGATCAGCAGGGTCACCGGCACCATCACCAGCCCCGCGGCGACATAGGCGCCGAGCATCGCCAGCGGCGCCATCGGCATGTCGCGGATCCGCTCGACCACATCGAGCACGTTGCGGAAGTCGGCCCACTCCCGCAGCGGCGTATAGCGCCATGCAAAGGCCAGGCCCGCCAGCACCACCAGCAGCAGGATCGCCACGCCCAGGCGGCCGATCACGCGCGGCCGCGCCTCGTGCGTCAGGAACTCGTCGACCAGCCCGTCCGGGTCGATCGGCTCGATCGGATCGAGCAGGCGCTCGTCGGGCACCACCGCGTCGACCTCGGGCACCAGCGGCGGATCGAAGGCCTGCAGGGTCCGCTCGCCGGGCCGATGGCAGCGGGCGATGGTCGCGTGCAATGGCTCGCCGCGTGCATGGGCGGCGGCCAGTTCGTCGGCGTCGCACCCCAGATGCTCGGCCACCAGCCGCGCGCGCATGGCGCGGATCGCGTCCGCGATGCGGGCATCGCCGGCCGCCTCGATCACCAGATTGCATTCGGTGTCGAGCCCCATCGAGCGATTGTTCAGATTGGCCGAGCCGATCGTCAGCAAGCTGTCGTCGACCACCATGACCTTGCTGTGCACGTTGATGCCGGGCAGCGGTTCGCCGTCGGGGCCGGGTTCGCCCTCGCCCGGCAGATGCGGGTAATAGAGCCGATAGCGGTGGCCGGCATCGACGCTGCGCAGCTTGCGATGCGCGCGGGCGCGCAGCACGCCCATGCTGTGCTCCTCGAGCCAGCCGCTCTCGCTGCGCCGCGAGACCAGCACCACTTCCGGGCCCTCGGGCTCGGCCAGCCGCGTCGCCAGCGCGTCGGCCAGCACGCCGGAGCTGAAATACTGATTCTCGAGATACAGCGTCTGGCGCGCGGCGGCGATCGCGTCCAGATGCAGCGCGCGGATTTCGCCGATGCCGGGCTCGCCGTCGAAGGCGGGCGCGGTGCGCGCGATCGCCACCGGCACGTCGGTCAGCAGCGGGGCGACGCCGTCGGGCCACAGCCGCCTGCTCTTTTCACCGGCAGCCGGGTCGGGCGCACGCGGCTCGCGCCGGGTACCGCGGCGCCAGCGCTCGGCCGCCATCTCGCCGAGCGCGCGCGCCACGTCGCCTTCGACTACTGCCTGCACGTCGTGGAACGGCCCATAGGGCTTGCCGTCGGGATCGACCCGCCGCGGGTCGTGCAGCGCATGCGAGGGCGTGTCCCAGCGGCAGCGGGTCAGATCGAGTCCGCCGACGAAAGCCAGGCTGTGGTCGATCACCACGACCTTCTGATGATGCGAGGCGCCCACCGGATGCCGGGCGTCGAGCCGGAACGACAGGCGCCGGTGCGTCTGCCAGTCGAGCTTGACCGCCGGCAGCCACTCGCGCTCCATCGCATACACCATGGCGAAATCCCAGCTCAGCACGTAGACGCGCAGCCGCCGGCGGCGCCGCACCAGCGCGTCGAGGAAATCGCGCAGCCCGCGCGGAAAACCGTCGTCGGCGCCGCCGGGCACCAGTTCGAAGCGGCTGTCGATATCCCAGCCGAGGATGAATACCGTGTGCTCGGCCTGGATCAGCGCCGAGCGCAGCGCGCGGAAGTACGCTTCGCCATCGACCAGCATGGCGAAGCGCGACGCGCGTTCGATGCGCCAGCAATTGCGGCCCGGCTGCAGCAGCTTCGCCGCGGCGGCGGCCGGCGCACGATCGCCCCCGGCAGCACGCGGGGCGCCTTCGCGGCGCGCCGTCTGCGCGACGCCGGCTGCAGCTTGCCGGTCTTCAGGCGCGTCTTCAGCGGTCATCGACATCCCTGCGGAAACGGAAGGAGGCGAAGCGGGACCAGGATGTCCGGCGGACCTCCGCCAGCAGTATGGCAAGCCCGGCCCGGAAGCGCCGTCCGCCGCCGGCCCCGGCGCTTGTCGGAATCCGCCTACATCGGGCGCGGGGCAACGTCCGCCGCGCGCCAGGCGCGAAGCGGCACAGCCGTGCGCGCTTGGCAAGCTTGTCCGGCTTGCCTTACCCTGTCGGCCCTACCGATGGAGGAAAACGATGGCCGCTACCCTGCCCGCAAACGACACGCTTCGCCGCTGGACCCGCGTCGGCACCGACTCCCATGCCTTCGATGCCTATCTGAGCCTGCCGCCGGGCGGCATGCGCCCCGGCACGCCGGGCATCGTGCTGATCCAGGAAATCTTCGGCGTCAACGAACATATTCGCGCGGTGGCCGATCAATACGCGCTGGACGGGTACGCGGTGATGGCGCCGGACATCTTCTGGCGCGAAGCGCCGCGCATCGAGCTCGGCTATGCGGGCGCCGACAAGGAACGCGCGATGGCGCTGTACAAGACCACGGACCCCGACGTGGTTCTCGACGATATCGCGCTGACGGCGCAGGCGCTGCGCGCGCAGCTCGGGCCGGACGGCAAGGTCGCCGCGGTCGGGTACTGCTTCGGCGGGCTGCTGGCGTATCTGAGCGCGGCACGCGGGCTGGTCGATGCGGCGGTGCCCTACTACGGCGGCGGCATCCAGCGCCGCCTCGAGCAGGCCAGCGCGGTGCGCGTGCCGATCCAGTTCCACTACGGCGAGCGCGACGCCAATATTCCGCCCGAGGCGGTCGAACAGGTGCGCGCCGCGATGGCGGGCAATCCGCGCGCCGAGATCCACGTCTACCCGGGCGCCGACCACGGCTTCAACTGCTGGGCGCGCGCCTCCTACGACCAGCCCTCGGCGGTGCTGGCGCATGGGCGCACGTTGACGTTCCTGGCCCAGGCGCTGTCGCAGCGCGCCTGAGACGGCGGACATCGCGGGCCGCAATGGCCCGCCCTACTACCCGCGCGACACGCCGTCGTCGTTGAAGGCGGTCAGGCGCGAGATACGGAAGGTATGGCGCAGCGATTCGAGTTCGCTCCGATGCAGCAGCGCCAGCCGATTCAGGCAACGCTCGCCCTTGGGCTGCAGATGGACCTGCACCACGCGGCGGTCGGCGGCATTGGTCTTGCGCTTGACCAGCCCGGCCGCCTCGCAGCGATTGACCAGCGCGACCACGCCATGCTGCTTGGCCTGCAGCCGCTCCGCCAGCTCGCCGATCGAGGCCCAGTCGCGCCCCGGAAAGCCGCGGATATGCAGCAGCAGCAGATACTGCTGCACGGTCAGGCCCTCCTCGCGCACGGCGTCCTCGGAGAAACGCATGAAGCGCCGCAGCTGGTAGCGGAAGTCGGACAGCGCCTCGAAGTCCTGCTTGGCAAGCTCGGCGGCACTCGGGGAACGGGGCTGGGTCATGGCGTGCGATGGAGCGGCCGGCGTGGCAGCGCGGCCGCGATCTGGAGTCGGGCGTCATTATAGGTGCGCGGCAAGGCAGTTACGCGCAGTGCGGCGCACCGGCACGAGTCTGCGGCCGCGGCCACCGTTGCGCTACGCGGGGCATCCCGGGTATGGCAGAATCTGTGCGTCCGCAGACACCTGCGCCACGACCACGGAAATCCGATGCTCTCGCAAATCGCCATCTTTCTGCTCGACACCGTCTTCACGCTATTTGGCATGGCGCTGCTGCTGCGGCTGTGGATGCAATTGACGCGCTTGCCGGCGCGCAATCCGATCTCGCATGCGGTGTTCCAGGTCACCGACTGGCTGGTGCGGCCGCTGCGGCGGGTCATCCCCGGCGTCGGCGGCATCGACTGGGCCACCGTGGTCGCGGCCTGGCTGACCGCCGTGGTGTTCCTGCTCGCCGTGATCGGCCTGACGGCGGGCAACCCGCTCGGCTTGCTGCCCGCGGTGCTCGGCATCGCGGTGCTCAACGTGCTCAAGTGGGGCATCAGCCTGGTGATGTGGGTCACGCTGCTGATGGCGATCCTGTCCTGGGTCAATCCGCATTCGCCGATCACCCCGGTGATCCAGCAGCTAACCGATCCGCTGCTCGATCCGATCCGCCGCGTGGTGCCGCGTCTGGGCGGCTTCGATATCTCGCCGCTGGTGCTGTTCATCCTCGCGCAGGTGCTGCTGATGGTGATCGCCGGCCTGAGCGTCAATCTGTTCGGCCTGCGGCACCTGCTCTGACGCGGGGCTGCATACCGGCCCGCCGGAAGCCGGCAACGGTTCGCCGCGATTGTCTGCCTGCTTGAACAGTGTGTTGCTGCAGGACCTCTTTTTCCGCCTGGGCGACGGGCGTAGATTCGGGCGGTGTGATCGGCTGATGCCGGCCACACCGCTTTGATCAAAGGAAAAAGAACCATGAAGACTCTTGCACAACCCCGTCGCCTGGCCTTCGCGCTGCTCTGCGCCGCCGGCCTGTCCCTGTCCGCCACCGCGCTGCACGCCACCACGCTCGATCGCGACGTGCTGCGTCTGGAAGGCGCCTCGATGCACGTCGGCAAGGCCGACCCGTACACCGACGGCGCCCGCACGGTGGACGCCTATACCGATGGCGCCCGCAGCGTCGATGCGTACACGGACGGCGCGCGCGCCGACCACGTGTCGGACAACCGCGACCGGTTCGGCCAGGGCGCCTGACGCCCTCGCACGTCATCCGGCGTGCCTGCGAGAAACCGGCCTTCCGGCCGGTTTTTTTTATTGGCGGCGGATTGTTCCGGCAGCCGGACGAAGTTTCCAGCCCAGGCGGTTTTTCCCGCACGCGCGCGCCGCTAAGCTGGCGCCCATGCCCCACCAACCCTTGCCCGCCGGCCATCCCGCGCCGAATCCCGTTTCTCCGCCACCTTCGCTGCGTCTCGCCTCGCATCCCGAGTTGGGACCGCTGCGGCTGTCGGCATTCGGCCTGACGCTGGGGCTGGTGACCGGCCTCGACTTCTCGTCGACGCTGATGATGGCGGTGGCCAGCCAGCACATCCAGGGCGGCGTCAATGCGACGCCCAGCGACTACCTGTACGCGGTCAGCGCCTATGCCGCAGCCGCCGTGCTGATGAACATGCTGCTCGACCAGATCGCGCGGCGCATCACCTACAAGCGCTTCACGATGGCGTCGCTCGCGGTGTTCGTGCTCGGCGCGATCCTGTGCGCGGAGGCCGGCTCGCCGACCGGCCTGATCGTCGGCAAGACGGTCGAGGGTCTGGGCGCCGGCGGCCTGTTCGCGGCCTCGCGCATCCTGGTGCAGCTGCTGACGGCGCCATCCGAACGGGCCCCGCTGCTGCTGCGCTTCGGCCTCGGTTCGTTCGGCCTGCTGGCGGTGACCCCGTGGCTGACCGGCATCTTCCTCGACGAGATCGGCTGGCGCGCGGTCTTCCTGTTCCAGGCCGTGATCGCGCTGCCGGTGCTGGCGCTGGTGGCGCTGACCTACCCGCGCCGCGGTCCGCGCGACCCGCATCCGCCGGTATCGACACTGGACTGGCCGGCCGCGCTCAGCGCCGCGGCCGGTGCACTGGTGCTGCTGCACACGCTGCAGGAGATGCGCTATACGCGCTTCTTCAGCACGCCGCACATGCCGCTGATGGCCACGGCCGGGCTGGCGCTGCTGCTGTTCTGCGCCTGGCGGCTGCACCGGCATCAGGATCCGTGGATCGACCCGTCGCGGCTGCTCGGGCGGCGCTATCTGTACGGCCTCGGCTTCTACACGCTGTACTACCTGCTGTCGGCAATCTGGGCCTATCTGCTGCCGACGCTGACGCAGAGCGGGCTGGGCCTGACCTTCCGCACCACCAGCATGCTGCTGTCGGTCAGCGGCACCGTGTCGGCGATCGGCGCGGTGGTGCTGACGCTGTGCATGGCGATGGTGTTCCGCAAGCGGCGGGTGATCGCGGCCGGCCTGGTGATCTACGCCTGCGCCGCGATGCTGCTGTCGCAACGGCTGATGCCGGGCGCGCCCGACTACGCGCTGGTACCGGTGGTGCTGCTGGAGGGCCTGACGCCGGTGCTGCTGATGATCCAGGTCGCCTCGATGACCTACCTCGACCTGCCGGTCGAGGACTTTGCCCACGCCTACCAGTTCAAGAACGTCTGCAAGCAGATCGCCTCGGCGACCGGCACCGGGCTGGCCAGCATGTGGATGCAGGAAGGCGCGGCCACGCACCGCACGCATCTGGTCGAGCACGTGACGCGCTTCGAGCCCGCCTTGCAACAGGGCGGGCTGTCGGCCTCCGACCTGGCGCGGCTGTCGCAGGAGGTCGATCGCCAGGCCACCTTGCTGGCCGGCATCGATCTGCTGCACGGCTTCGCGCTGGTCTGCGTGCTGATCGCCGGTTTCGTGCTGGTGCAGAAGAGCTTTCGCTGACGTTTCGTGCAGGGGGCCGCGGGCTCCTTGCGAGGCGATGCTGGCGGGGCGTTGTGGCACAACGCGGCATGGCGGCTTGCCCCTCTGGCGGTCTGCGGCCTTTTCCACTACTCTTTCGGCCTTTCCGTGCGCATTCGGCATCCAGCCGTATACCTCGATGGCCAGCCACGCCCAGAACGATTCCCAGGATTCCAAGCCGTCCGCCGCCGACGCCGCCGGCACCGCAAGCAGCGCCGCCGAGAAGCCCAGCGACAGCTACGTCCAGTCCTTCGCCCGCGGGCTGTCGGTGATTCGCGCCTTCAACGCCCAGCGTCCCGCCCAGACCCTGACCGAGATTGCCCAGGCCAGCGGCCTGACGCGCGCCGGCGCGCGGCGCATCCTGCTGACGCTGGTGGGATTGGGCTACGTCGAGGCCGACGGACGGCTGTTCCGGCTGACGCCGAAGATCCTCGACCTCGGCTTCGCCTATCTGACCTCGATGCCGTTCTGGAACCTGGCCGAGCCGATCATGGAGGCGCTGTCGCAACAGGTCCACGAGAGCTGCTCGGTATCGGTGCTGGACGGGACCGAGATCGTCTATGTGCTGCGGGTTCCCGCACGCAAGATCATGACGATCAATCTGTCGATCGGCAGCCGGCTGCCCGCCTATTGCTCGTCGATGGGCCGCGTGCTGCTGGCGGGACTGTCGGACGAGGAGCTCGATCGCGTGCTGCGCGCCAGCGATCTGCGCAAGCGCACGCAGCGTACGGTCACCGATATCGACGAGCTGAAGGCCATCATCGCGCGCATCCGCCAACAGGGCTGGGCGCAGAACGATCAGGAGCTGGAGGAAGGGCTGGTGTCGCTGTCGGCGCCGATCCGCAATCGCGCCGGCCAGGTCATCGCGGCGATGAACATCAGCGGCCAGGCCAACCGCACCAGCGCCGAGGAGATGGTGCGCCGTTTCCTGCCGCCGCTGCTCGAAGCGTCCGAGAAGATCACGAACCTCGTCAGTCTGCGGACCTGACGGCGGGGATTATCTGGCCCCTGGCGCTTGGCCCTTGCCCTGGCCCTCGCCGGTTCGTTTGTCCCTGCTTCAACTCGCCATCGGCCCCGGCAATTGCACCATGCCGTACTGTGCCGAACGCGTGCCGGGCACCGGCTTGTTGCTCAGGCCCAGATAGGCGAAGGCGACCGACAGCTTGACCGCGTCGGACAGGTTCTGCCCCGCGCTGTGGAACAGCCGGCTGTCGAAGAACAGCACGTCGCCGCGCTGCAATGACAACGGCGCCGCGTCCGCCAGCAGCGCCGCGCTGGCCGGGTGGCTGTCGACCAGGAATTCCGCGGCATCGAGCTGCCCCGGTTCCAGCGCGACCCGATGCGAACCGGGTATCACGCGCAGCGCGCCATTGCGCTCGTCCTCGTTGCCCAATGCCAGCCACACCGTCACCAGTTCCGGACTGGCGAACGACCAGTAGCGCGTATCGCGATGCCAGCCGGTCTGGCTGCCATAGGCCGGATGCTTGGTCATCACGCAGTTGTGGTGGGCCAGCGTCAACTGCGCCGGCTCGCCGAGCAGCGCGGTGACCAGCGTGGCCACGCGCGGGTCGGTCGCCCATTGCTGGAACACCGGGTCGCGATCGTAGGCTTGCCGCAGCCGCCGCACCGTCGCACCGCCAGCCGCGTCGCGGCTCGGGGGTGCGCCCGGATAGCCGAGCTCGGCCTCGTATTCGACCGGCTCCACCGCGGCCGCCAGCTGGGCGCGCGCCACGCGCTCCATCGCATCGCACAAGGCGGGCTCCGCCAGGCCGCGCAACACCACGAAGCCGTCGCGGTGGAAGGCCGCGGCCAGCGCCTCGAGTTCTTGTGCGTCGAAGGGAGACGTCGCGGGCGGCGCGGCGGTGTCGTTCTGCGCGTCGTTCTGCGCGTCGGGCGCGGCGTCGGGATGGTGGGGAGCGGCAGGGGTCGTCATGGCGACAGCGGAACAGGCAAGGCGGCGAGGCCAGGGCTTCGCCGCGGGTTGGGCACGGCGCGACGGGAACGGTTTCGCGCGCCAACAAACCGGATGATGCCAGAAGCGGGCGCCCCGTGTGCGCGCAGCACTGCGTACGGCGGGGGGCCGCCTCGCATGACCGCAGGCGGCGCGCTTCGGCGCGTACTGATATCGTTCGATATAATTACGTTTGTAACTATTTGGAGGGGCTGCGCCATGTCCTTTGAAGACCGCATCGACCGTTTCTGCGCCGCCCATCCCGAGGCGCCGCGCGACCTGATCCTGGCGTCCCGGTTGTTGATGCGCGCGGCGCGGCTGCTGCGCGCGCATATCGATCGCGCGCTGGCGCCCTTCGATCTCGACATGTCGCAGTACCTGTGCCTGAGCATGCTGGCCGCCGACGAAGGGCAACCGAGCATGCCGTCCGAATTGAGCGCGACGCTCGACGCCACGCGAACGCAGATGACGCGACTGCTCGACGGGCTCGAAGCGCGCGGCCTGCTGCGCCGGCGCGCGTCGACCCAGGATCGGCGCAGCCTGGAATTGCGGCTGACTGCGGCGGGGCGCAGCCTGGTCGAGCGCGCGGCGCCGGTCGTGCACGCCGCGTATGGGCAGGCCTGGGGTCCGCTGGGCGAAACCGGACTGGCGGGCGCGACGCGGGCCCTTGCGAAGCTGCACCAGCATCTGGACTCGCTGGAATCATGAGCCCGCAGACCGTATCGCGCAGGTTGGTGCGATTGCGTCGCGGCGCAGGACGGCTGCGGCTGCTCGGCCATCGGCAGCGCCAGACGCTGTTGATGCTGTTGCTCGCGCTGGCGACTGCGGTCGAATTCCTCGAGAACATCATGTTCGTCTTTGCCGCCAGCCATATCGTCGGCGGCATCGACGGCGATCCCCGCAGCTTCGCGCTGGTACAGGCGGCCTACGCGGTCGGCAGCATGCTGACCATCCTGAAGCAGCCATGGCTGGCGCATCGCTTCGGCTATCGGCGCTATCTGACCGGCGCGCTGCTGCTGTTCATTGTCGGCGCGCTGGCCGCCGCAGGCAGCCATTCGGTGACCCAACTGGCGGCCGCACGCCTGCTGCAAGGGCTCGGCGGCGGCGCATTGTTTACGAGCTGCCGCATCCTCGTCAATCTGATGTTTTCGCCGGCCGACCGGCCGCGCGCGTTGCGCATCTTCATGCTGGGGATCTTCGGCGCTTCGGCGCTGGCCCCGGCTTTTGCCGCCGCGCTGATCGAGCATGGCGTCTGGCAGGACGTGTTCTACGGCGTGGTGCCGTTCGCCGCGCTGGCCGCCTTGGCGGCATGGTGGTTGTTGCCGGATGCCGAGGCCTCGACCGCGGGGCAAGCGCCGGCAATCGGACCGCTGCTGCTGTTCGGCGTCGCCATCGTCGTGCTGCAAGCCGCGTTCAGCGAGGCGCGCTTCGACGTGCTGTCGCACCCGATGCGACTTGCCGCGCTTGCCGCGAGCGGTGCGGCGCTGCTGGCGCTGTTCCTGTGGCACCAGTGGCATCACGGCAAGCCGCTGCTGGCGCTGCGCAACCTGCGCCATCCGGTGTATCTGACCGGGCTGGCGATGTATTTCGTCTACTACCTGATCAACAACCTGAGCGGCTACCTGTTTCCGATCTACGCCGAGCAGGGCCTCGGACTGCCGCTGCAGACCACCGGCTGGCTCAACACCTTCTCGGCGGCCGTCAGCCTCGCCGGGATCGCCATCTATCTGAAGAGCGCTTCGCGGCTGTCGCGCAAGAAGCCGTTGATGGCCGCGGGCCTGCTGGTGATGGCCGGCGCGGCCTGGTGGTTTTCACGGCTGCCGCCGGATGCCGACATCGGCGCGCTCGCCCTGGGGCTGGTCGGCAAGGGCCTGTTCGGCGTGATGGTCATCATCCCGATCGCGGGGCTGACGTTTCGCCCGCTATCGGCCGAGGACTTCGCGCACGGGTATCGCAGCAAGAACCTGATGCGGCAGATCGCCAGCTCGTTGGCGTCCGCGCTGGGCGCGGTTCTGCTGCAAAACCGGCAGTTCGCCGTCCATCAGGGCATCGTCGACGCGCTCGGCAATCGGCCGGAGCAGACCGAGCAGTGGATGCGGACGATGGAGGGAACGTTGGCCGCGCGCGGGCTCGATGCCGCGCACGCGCATCAGTTCGCGCTGACATGGCTGGCGCGGCTGGTGGATCAACAGGCCAGGCTGATGGCTTGCGAGGATCTGTATCGCTGGATCGCGCTGCTGGCGCTGTGCGCGGCGGCGGCGATGCTGTGGCAGCGTCGGCTCGATTGAGCGCGCCGCGAGGGACCGCAGCAGGACTGCGGTCGGTCTGAGGGTGTAACCGGGCTGCGTTGCCGTCGTCAGAACAACGGCAGCTGGCGCATGCCGAAGCCCACGGTCTCTTCGACGCGCATGCGCGCGTGCGCCAGCGAACCTTCGGCCCCCGAATAGTTGCCGGCCGCCCAGCGATAGACCACGGGCACTTCGCCGCGCTCGGACAGATGGACTTCGCCCAGCTTGTCGCCGCGCTCGTTGCGGTAGTAGTGGGAACGATAGCCGCGCTCCCAGTAGGTGACCTCTACCTTCTTGCGACGACGGGGCGACGGCGTCGCGCGCGGCATGCGCCGCGCCCGGTCGGTCGCCGTCACCGTAGATGCACGCGTGAGATCCAACTGCATAGACTTCCTTTTCGATCGAGTCCACAAGACGATGGCACCGATGCCTCGTCATGCATCGCAGTCGAGATGATACGCCGTGATTGCGTTCCTGTGTGGCTATGCAGCCCGGAAAAGCGCGCTGGGCAACGTTTTGCGGGTGGGTACGTATACGTATACCTGCCGTATACGTTGGCGCGTATACGGCAGGTATACGGGGCGTATACGTGGCCGTATACCTCGTCGCAAACGTGACCGGGCACGTCGAAGCGCGTCGAGTCAGCAGGCAAAAAGGCGTCGCGTCCGGGCCCGTCGTGGCCCGATCGCGACGCCTCACGCACCATGCATCAACCCAGTTCGATCGGCACGAAGAGCTGCGTGTCGTCACGCTGCACCAGCAGCGCGACTTCCTTGCCGGCCTTCGACACCATCGTGCGCAACTGCTCGACGGACTTGATCGGCGTTCCGTTGAAGGCAAGGATCACGTCGCCCGGTTGAATGCCGACGCGTGCCGCGGGGCCCGACGCGTCCTCGACCACGAGGCCGCCGGCGATGCCGCTCTCGCGCTGCTCGGCGGGCGACAACGGCCGCACCGCCAGACCGAGCTTGCCGCCGGACTGCGCACCATCGCTCTTTTGCGCGACGCTTTGCTCGTTGGCCGCGCCGACCTTCACCGTCAGCGTGATGGGCTTGCCTTCGCGCACGACCTTCAGCTTCGTCTCGGTGCCCGGCTTCAGATCGGCCACGTGCTCGGGCAGGTCGGTGGAACGATCGACCGTGTCATCGCCGATCTGCACGATCACGTCGCCGGGCTTCAGGCCGGCCTTTGCGGCGGGCCCGTCGGGCTCGACCGTATTGACCAGCGCACCCGCGGGCTTGGGCAACCCGAACGACTGCGCCAGGGCCTGGTTGACCTCCTGCACGCCGATGCCCAGACGGCCGCGCGTGACCTTGCCGTGCGCGACCAGTTGCTGTTGAACCTTGGTGGCCACGTCGATCGGAATCGCGAACGACAGGCCCTGATAACCGCCAGTCCGGCTGTAGATCTGCGAATTGATGCCGATCACCTCGCCGCGCTGATTGAACAGCGGACCGCCCGAATTGCCGGGGTTCACCGCGACGTCGGTCTGAATGAACGGCACATAGGTATCGTCAGGCAGCGCGCGCGACTTCGCGCTGACGATGCCGGCGGTCACGGTGTTCTCGAAACCGTACGGCGAACCGATCGCCACCACCGGCTCGCCGACGCGAACCTGCGACGGGTCGCCCAACTGCACGGTCGGCAGATCCTTGGCGTCGATCTTGATCACCGCGATGTCGGTCTGCTTGTCGACGCCGAGCACCTTGGCCTTGTACTCCCGCCGGTCGGTGAGCTTGACGACCACCTCCTGCGCACCATCGACGACGTGCGCGTTGGTCAGGATCATGCCGTCCGGGCTGACGATGAAGCCCGAGCCCAAACCACGGGCCAGCTGCGGCTGATCGGGCTGAGGACCATACGGGAACGGAATGCCAAAGCGCTTGAAGAACTGGAACATCGGATCGTCGGGATCCATGCCCGGCGGCATCTGCGCCGCGGTGCGCTGGGCGCGCGCGGTCACGCTGATATTGACGACCGCGGGACCGTAGCGGTCGACGATGCCGGAGAAGTCGGTCGGCGTTGCCATCGCGCGGCCGGGAGCAGCCGTCACCTGCGCGGTCACCGGGGTCGGCGCGGCATAGCTCGACGCGACGGCCTCGTTCTGGAGATAGTGGTAGCCGCCTGCCAACACGCCCAGGGCAGCAATGGCAACGGCCGTACGAGCAACAGTTCGGCGAATCATCTGGTTCTCCTCGTTGGTTCGGCGCCCACGGTGGGCGCGACGAGGACATGCTAGGGGGCCAGACTTAAACGAGCCTTAAGGAAGAGAACGGCAGGGATCGATGCGCAGATCGCGGCGATTCAGGAAGTCGCGGGCGTCGCCGCGACGTCGGTTGGGCGCCCACCCTCGCGCAGCCACGCGAGCAAAGCCGGTATCTCGGCCTGTGGCAACATCGCGCAAAACTGCCGCTTGCGCGCGACATGCAGGCGCTTGACCAGCGCCTCGAGTCGGGACGCCTCAGCCCGATCGGCACAGCGCAACTGAGCCGCGATCGCAATCGGTTTGCGCGAACGGGTGTAGCGAGCGCCGGTTCCCGCCTGATGCTGGGCGAAACGGCGGGCGACATCGGTGGTGATGCCGGTATAGAGGCTGCCATCGGCGCATTCGAGCAGGTACAGGTACCAGGAATGGTCGGGTGGCGTGGTCACGGTGGAATCGAGGCGAGAAGCGCGCGGTGGCGGAGCCGGCATTGTGAGGCAGTCGGGGCGACGAGGAAAGCGCTCGTACTTTCATACGCCTGCTCGGTGCCGCCGCCACAAAGCAAAACGCCCCAGACCTTGAGGGATCTGGGGCGTTTTCAAAGGAGAGCCTGGCGATGACCTACTTTCACACGGGTAGTCCGCACTATCATCGGCGCGAAGTCGTTTCACGGTCCTGTTCGGG
>NZ_JAGFTW010000036.1:0-347784 GCF_017598945.1 Cupriavidus gilardii | reverse complement strand
TAGCAAGTCGGAACCACCCCTTCCCATCCCGAACAGGACCGTGAAACGACTTCGCGCCGATGATAGTGCGGACTACCCGTGTGAAAGTAGGTCATCGCCAGGCTCTCCTTTGAAAACGCCCCAGATCCCTCAAGGTCTGGGGCGTTTTGCTTTGCGGCGCCGAAAAAGAAGGCGGCGCCGACAGATCCGCCCGCAGACGGAATACAACAGATCGCCCGCCCGGGTGAAGTCACCGGTTCACGGTCCGGAAGGGCTCTGTTATGGTGTCGCTCGGCCTTGCACTGCCTCGTTTCGGGGCATGGCATCGCCATCGTCACGCAATCAAGCCCGAGCCCAAGCGCGCCGGGCGGTCGGGAAGTTCGGGGGAAGGTATGGCCGCAAACATGGCCGGGATCAATGGCGCAGGCCCACGCAGGCCGATGTTTGCAGGTGCTGTGTTGGCGGCCGCCGCTGCGTTGAGCGGATGCGCAACGTCGCCTTCCTCGTCGCCCGACGTCGCGGCCGGTACCTCGACCGCGGCGAAGGTGGCCAGAATCTCGCCGCTCGATTGCCGCAAGTTCCATCAACGGCTGGCTGCTTCCACTGCCAAAACGCTGCGCACGGAGGCATTGCACCGCTCCGGCGAGCCGGCTGCGTTCCAGAAAGTTGGCGACGAAAGCGAGCACGAAATCAGCGAGCCGGTTCCGTTGCAGCAACTTCCGCTATTTTCGACGTTCGGCCCCGAGCAAGCGCTGCCGCTAGGCTGGCATAGCTGGACCGTCAACCGCAACAAGATCCCGACCCAATATGCGTTGACCGAAGTGGACCAGCGCGTCGTGCTGCATGCCCGGGCCGACGGCTCCGCCTCTGGCCTCTACGTTCCGCTCAAGCCGCGGGAGCCCGGCAAGTTGCGCTGGGCGTGGAAGACCCGCGATGTCATCGCCGAGGGCGACAACGCCAGCGGACCGCGCGAGGACGCGCCACTGAGGGTGTTCGTCGCGTTCGACGGCGACAAGAGCACGCTGCCGCTGAAGGACCATCTGATGGACGAGATGGCGCGGCTGATGACCGGCCGGGAGATGCCCTATGCGACCTTGATGTACATCTGGGGGGCGAAGCGTCCGGAAGGCACGGTGATTCCGAACCCGCACACCGAACGCGTCCGCATGATCGTGGTGGACTCGGGCACCCGCCACGCGAAGCAATGGCGCTGCCATGAGCGGGACCTGCGGGCCGACTATCGCGCTGCGTTTGGCAAGGAGCCGGGGCGGCTGCTCGCCGTCGGCATCATGACCGACACCGACAATACCAAGAGCCAGGCGGAAGCCTGGTACGGCGACATCGCGCTCGACTAAGGTGGCCGCGCCCTCGCACGCCCCCTGCCGATCGAAGCGGGCCGGCGGCGAGCGCAAGCCCATGCGTGGCGAGCGCGGACGGCGAAGTCAGGAGACGACGGGATCCGTCAATGCCAGCGCCGCGAACGACGCCAACCAGTGCGTCCCGACATAGTCCCCGCTGACGGCCTGTGCCAGAGACGCGTCCAGGTGATCGACCCACGCGGCCGCGGCCTTCGCCCGCAGCGGCTCCGGCAGCGACGGTCCCAGCAGTCGCCAGCACCAGGCGCGCGACAGATTCAGCCCGTCCAGATGCACCAGCTTCGGGTCGGTACGATCGCCGACCGTCACCGGCGTCAGCCAGGTCGCCAGATCGATCGGCGCGGGCGCAAACATTTCCCACCATTCGGCGAACGCGCAGTCGTCCAGCACACGGCGCATCGCCACCGCCTCCATCAGCCCGCCTGACAGAAACTCGTCGCCGCCCGGCTCATAGCGGGCGGGGTAGCGCTGGTCGTGGCCGAACCAGCGGTGCGCCTGCCGCGCGATCGCCCGGCGCAGCGCCGGATGGCTGTCGGCGCGGGCATAGCCGTCCGCCAGCACCAGCGCGAACGCGCTATTGGCATGCGTGCCGGTGCGGATCGGGAAGTCGGCGATATCGAGATAGTCGGTCAGCCGTCCGGCCAGATAGGTCGCCAGCGGTTCGCAGGCGCGCGCCCAGCGCTGTACCTGTTCGTCGGCGCCAGGGAACTGCCGCAGCTCGGCCTGCAGACGCAGAATCCAGGCCCAGCCGTAGGGGCGCTCGAACGTGGCCGAGCCCGGCCGCTGAAAATACGCCAGCTCGGCTTCGACCGCTTCGGGCCGCCACTGGATATCGAGCGTCGCGCGGATCGCGCCCGCTTCCGGCAGGTCGGGCCGCTTGGCCAGCAGCCGGACCAGCAGCCAGTGCATATGCACGCTCGAGTGCCAGTCATAGCTGCCGAAATAGACCGGATGCACCGCGCGCGGTTCGGCCAAATCCCCCGCGCCCATCATCATGTGGTCGACCCGGTAGGGATAGGGCCGCAGGATGTTTTCGAGCGCGACCTGTGCGAACGCGCTGGCGGTCGCGATATCGAGCGCGGGCAGCGCCGGCCGCGTCGCTGCGTTGTCTGCCATGCCGCCAGGGTCCGTCCCGCTCACGCCATTCACGCGATTCCCGCCATTCACGCCGGCGTCAGCCATTTCTCGACCAGCTTGACGAAGAAGGTCGAGCCGACCGGCAGGATCTCGTCGTTGAAGTCGTAACTGGGGTTGTGCAGCATGCAGGGCCCGATGCCGTGGCCGGCTTCGCGATGCCCGCCCTCGCCGTTGCCGATGAACAGATAGCAGCCCGGCCGCTCGAGCAGCATGAAGGAAAAGTCCTCGGCGCCCATGGTCGGTTCGATATTCGGGTCGACGTTGTCGGCCCCGACCAGTTCGCGCGCGACCTCGACCGCGAAGGCCGCTTCGGCGGCGCTGTTGACCGTCGGCGGGTAGTTGCGCTCGAAGCTGAATTCGATCGTGCAATCGAAAGCTGAGGCGACGGCGCGCGCTACCTCGTTCATGCGGCGCTCGATCAGGTCGAGCACCGGCAGCGTAAACGTGCGCACGGTGCCGCCGATCCACGCCTCGTTGGGCACGATATTGGTGGCGTCGCCGGCGTGGAACTGCGTGACCGAGATCACCGCCGCGTCGATCGGCCGCTTGTTGCGCGTGATGATGCCCTGCAGCGCGCCGACGATCTGCGCCGCGGTGAAGACCGGATCGTTGCCGTTATGCGGCATCGCCGCATGCGCGCCCTTGCCGCGCACGACGATGCGGAACTCGTTGCTCGAGGCCATCAGCGGGCCGGGGCAGGTGCCGAACGACCCGGCCGGCATGCCGGGCCAGTTGTGCATGCCGAACACCGCATCACAAGGGAAGCGCTCGAACAGCCCGTCGCGGATCATCTCGCGCGCGCCGCCGCCGCCTTCTTCGGCCGGCTGGAAGATCAGGTGGACGGTGCCGTCGAAGTTGCGGTGCTTGGCCAGATAACGGGCCGCGCCGAGCAGCATCGCGGTATGTCCATCGTGGCCGCACGCGTGCATCTTGCCGTCGTGCTGCGAGCGGTGACCGAAGGTATTGGCCTCCTGCAGCGGCAGCGCGTCCATGTCGGCGCGCAGGCCGATGCTGCGCGCGCTGCTGCCGTTGCGGATCACGCCGACCAGGCCCGTCTTGCCCAGGCCGCGGTGAACCTCGATGCCCCAGTCGGTCAGCGTGCGCGCGACCACATCGGCGGTGCGCTGCTCCTCGAATCGCAGTTCCGGATGAGCGTGGATATCGCGGCGGATCGAACGGATCTCGTCTTGCGCCTGGAGGATTTCGGGGATCAGTGTCATGGCCGTGGCAAGAGCGGTAAGCGGTAATGGAATCAGGGGGAAAACCCGCGGAAAACCGGGTTCGGATAATCGGGAAACCGCAGGGGAAACCCAGGGTGAAACATCAGGATCATACGATGCCCGGCCCGAATGCGCCAAAACCCGCACGGCGCGAGGCGGTCCCGCGATGTCGTCCAATATGCCGCCCAATATACCGGCCAAAATGCCGGCCCGATTGGACACGGCCGCCGCCGGAGGTGGGTTTCCCCGCATTGCCGCCGGTGCTTCTCTACTGGAACAGTTAATGCTTGCCGTACCGCGTCCGAGAGCCGGGCCCCGCTTGTGTCACGACGCCTGCACCAATTTGCGGCGTCGCAGCTTGCGACGGTCACAGGCCGCTCGTTATAGTTGCCCCCACTTTTCGGGAGAATCGCTCGATGCCGCCTCGCCACCACCAGAAGGCATTTGCAACCGTCCTGCTCGCCGCAGCCATCAGCTTCGGCGCCGGCGGTCAGGCACTGGCAGCCGATTTCAAGCTGGCCATGAGCTCGCCGCCCACCTCGATGGACCCGCACTTCTACAACCTGTTCTCGAACATCAACGTGTCGGAGCACATCTTCGACAGCCTGATCAAGATGGACGCGGACAGCCGCATCATTCCGGGCCTGGCCGAGTCGTGGAAGCTGGTCAACGAGACCACCTGGGAGTTCAAGATCCGCAAGGGGGTCAAGTTCCATGACGGCTCGCCGCTGACCGCCGAGGACATCCTGTGGTCGCTGGACCGGCCGGCGACGATCCAGAACAGCCCCGGCAAGTTCGACGTCTACACCAAGGCCATCGTCGCCAAGAAAGTCATCGATCCGAACACGATCCAGCTGATCACCGCGCAGCCCTATCCGCTGGTGCTGAACGACCTGACCTCGATCTTCATCGTGCAGAAGAAGGCCACGCAGGGCCTGAACTCCGACGATTTCGCCCAAGGCAAGGGCATGATCGGCACCGGCCCGTTCAAGTTCGTCAGCTACGCGCGCGACGACCGGGTCGAGCTGACGCGCAACCCCGACTACTGGGGCCCGAAGCCCGCCTGGGACAAGGTGACGCTGCGCTTTATCCCGAATCCGGCCACGCGCCTGGCCGCGCTGCTGTCGGGCGACGTGCAGGCGATCGAGAACGTGCCGACGCCGGACCTGCCGCAGGTACGCAAGAACCCGAAGCTGTCGTTCTTCTCGAAGATCTCGCACCGCGTGATCTACCTGTATTTCGATGCCAAACGCGACAAGTCGCCGTACGTCACCACCAGGGACGGCCAGCCGATGGACAAGAACCCGCTGAAGGATGCGCGCGTGCGCAACGCCATCAGCATGGCCATCAATCGCCAGGGCATCAAGGACAGGCTGATGGAAGGGCTGTCCGAGCCGACCAACAATCTGGTGCCGGCGACGCTGTTCGGACATAACCCGAACCTGAAGACGGTCAAGTACGACCCCGAAGGCGCCAAGAAGCTGCTGGCCGACGCAGGCTATCCGAACGGCTTCGGCGTGACGCTCCATACGCCGAACAACCGCTACGTCAACGACGAGAAGATCGCGCAGACCATCGCGCAGAATCTGACGCGGATCGGCATCGCCACGCGGGTCGAAGGCATGCCGATGGCCACGTACTCGTCCAAGGGCATCAAGCACGAGTGGTCGTTCGGCCTGCTCGGCTGGGGTGCGCAGACCGGCGAGGTCAGCTCGCCGCTGCGCGCGCTGCTGGCGTGCGAGGATGCCAAGAAGGGCTTCGGCACCACCAACTGGGGCGAGTACTGCAATCCGAAGATGGACGAGGTACTCGAGAAGGCGCTGCGGACCGTCGACGACGGCGAGCGCTCGAAGCTGCTGCAGGAGGCGACCGCGATCGCGATCAACGACGGCGGCATCATTCCGATCCATCAGCAGGTGACCACGTGGGCCACGCAGAAGGGCATCACCTACGTGCCGCGGACCGACGAACGGACCTACGCGCACAACTTCAAGCCGCAGCAGTAACGGCGGCAGGGCTGCCGCAGGCCGTTGACTTGACAGCCCCGGCGCGCGCGGTGCCCAATGGCGCCGCGCGCCCATCCCGGAGCGCCGCGCGCAGCCGGCCCTGCCGTGCGCGCGGACCCGGCCATGTGCCGATCGCCACGAAAACAGCCGCTCGATTGAAGATCGCGCGGCGATAGCCGTCAGCCGGTGCCGCGTCCCGCCGCACGCCTTCGCGCATTCGTCGCGGGGGCCAAGGCAGTGCGCGGCGCCGGCGGCGAAGGAAAAGCGTCCCGACTATGCTGGTCTTTATCATCCGGCGCCTGATGCAGAGCGTGGTCGTGCTCTTCGTCATGTCGCTGCTGGTCTTTCTCGGTGTCTTCGCCATCGGCAATCCGGTGGACATCCTGATCAATCCGCAGGCCGATCAGGAGGACATCAAGCGCACCATCGCCGCGCTGGGCCTGGACAAGCCCCTGTGGGAGCAGTATTGGATCTTTCTGACCAATGCGCTGCAGGGCAATCTGGGCGTCTCGTTCGCGCACGGCACGCCGGCGCTGAAGCTGATCTTCGAGCGGATGCCGGCGACGATGGAACTGGCGATCACGGCAATTTTGCTGGCGATCGTGCTCGGCATCCCGCTCGGCCTGTGGGCCGGCCTGCGGCCCAACGGCATCGCCGGCAAGTCGATCATGACGGTGTCGATCCTCGGCTTCTCGTTGCCGACCTTCTGGGTCGGCCTGATGCTGATCATGGTGTTCGCGGTGCAGCTGGGCTGGCTGCCGTCCAACGGCCGCGGCCAGACCGTGTCGGTGCTGGGCATCCCGGTCAGCTTCCTGACCGTCGACGGCATCCGCCACCTGGTGCTGCCGGCCGTCACGCTGTCGCTGCTCAATATCGCGATGGTGATCCGGCTGACGCGCGCCGGCACGCAGGAGGCGATGCTGCAGGACTACGTCAAGTTCGCGCGCGCCAAGGGCCTGTCGAATACGCGCATCGTCGGCGTGCACGTGCTGAAGAACATCCTGATCCCGATCGTCACCGTGATCGCGCTGCAATTCGGCTCGATCATCGCCTTCGCCATCGTCACCGAGACGATCTTCGCCTGGCCCGGCATGGGCAAGCTGATCATCGATTCGATCCAGCTGCTGGACCGGCCCGTGATCGTGGCCTACCTGATGGTGATCGTGACGCTGTTCATCCTGATCAACCTGGCGGTCGACATCATCTACAGCGTGCTCGATCCGCGCGTGCGCATCGCCGACAACAAGGGCTGATCCCATGACCATCGCTACGCAACCGGGCACGCCGGACGGGCTGCCGGTTCCCACCTCCGAAATCCCCGCCGGTCCCGCGGGTACCCCGACCGGCACCCCGACCGGCACCCCGACGCCGTCAGCAGCGGCCGTCGATACGCCGTGGCGTCGTTTTGCCCGGCAGTTCTTCTCCAGCAAGATCGCCGTGGCCGGCCTGGCCGTGCTGATCGCGATCGTGCTGATCGCGATCTTCGCGCCGTGGCTGGCGCCGCAGAATCCCTACGACCTGGCGACGCTGGACGTGCTCGACGCGCGGCTCGCCCCGGGCGAGGTGGCCGGCAACGGCATGACCTTCCTGCTCGGCTCGGACGAGCAGGGCCGCGACATCCTGTCGGCCGTGATGTACGGCCTGCGCATCAGCATCGGCGTCGGCGTGGTCAGCACGGTGATCGCGCTGGTGCTGGGTGCCACGCTCGGTCTGATCGCCGGCTTCGTCGGCGGACGCATCGAGGCGCTGATCATGCGCGTCGCCGACCTGCAGCTGTCGTTCCCGCCGATCCTGCTGGCGCTGATCCTGCTGGCCTTCCTGCGGCCGGGCATCGGCAATATCGTGATCGCGCTGGTCGCGGTGCAGTGGGCCTACTACGCGCGCACGACGCGCAGCGCGGCGCTGGTCGAGCGGCGCAAGGAATATATCGAGGCGGCCACGTGCCTCGGCCTGCCGGCGCGGCGCATCATGTTCCGCCACCTGCTGCCGAACTGCCTGCCGCCGCTGATCGTGATCGCGGCGCTGCAGGTGGCCTCGGCGATCACGCTGGAGGCGACGCTGTCCTTCCTCGGCCTGGGCGTGCCGATCACCGAGCCGTCGCTCGGTTCGCTGATCTCGAACGGGCAGCAGTACATGCTGTCCGGCAAGTACTGGATCAGCTTCTTCCCCGGCATTGCGCTGGTGGTGACCATCGTCGCGATGAACCTGGTCGCGGACCAGCTGCGCGACGTCCTGAACCCGCGCCTGCAGACGCTGTAACAGACGACGCCACAAGGGGAATACCGGATGAGCGGCAAACCAACACTGCTGGTCGAGGACCTGGAAACGCATTTCTTCACGCGCGGCGGCGTCGCGCGTGCGGTCGATCGCGTGTCGTTCTCGATCGGCCGCGGCGAGATCATGGGCCTGGTCGGCGAGTCCGGCTCGGGCAAGTCGATGACGGGCTATTCGATCATGGGACTGATCGACCCGCCGGGGCAGGTGGTCGGCGGGCGCATCGAGCTGACCAGCCGCGACGGCGTCACGCGGGACCTGCGCAGGCTGACGCCGGCGCAAATGCGCAACGTGCGAGGCAACCGCATCGCGATGATCTTCCAGGATCCGATGATGACGTTGAACCCGGTGCTGCGCATCGATACGCAGATGATCGAGGCGGTGCTCGCGCACGAGAAGGTCGACAAGGCGGTGGCGCGCGAGCGCGCACGCAATGCGCTGGCGCGGGTCGGCATTCCGTCGCCGGACGAGCGGCTGCAGGCCTATCCGCACCAGTTCTCCGGCGGCATGCGCCAGCGCGTGGCGATCGCCATCGCGCTGCTGAACAAGCCCGACCTGATCATCGCCGACGAGCCGACCACCGCGCTCGACGTGACGATTCAGGGCCAGATCCTCTACGAGATGCAGAAGCTGTGCCGCGAGTCCGGCACCGCGCTGATCTGGATCACGCACGACCTGTCGGTGATCGCGGGGCTGGCCGACAGCGTCTGCGTGATGTACGCCGGCAGGATCGTCGAGGCCGGCGACGTGCGCCAGGTGCTCGAGCGTCCCGAACATCCCTACACGCACGGGCTGATCGGCTCGGCGCCGTCGCGCAATCCGCGCGGCACGCCGCTGCGGCAGATTCCAGGCATGACGCCGTCGCTGCTGAACCTGCCCGGCGGCTGCGCCTTCCGCGAGCGCTGTCCGTGCGCCACCGAGATCTGCCGCACCGAGCCGCCGCTGAGCAGCACGCCCGACGGACGGCGGCTGCGCTGCTTCCATCCGGTGCTCGAAACCCAGGAGGCCGCATGACCGAGATGTCCGTGATCGACGCACCGTCCGCGCGCCCTGCGGGATCTGCCGCCGCGTCGCCGGCGGAAACGCCGCTGCTCGAACTGCGCGGCGTGTCCAAGCGCTTCGTCAAGTCGCTCGACGCCGCCGCCCGCATCGCCAATCTGTTCGGCGCGCATGCGAAGGAGGAGGTCGTGCATGCGGTCGACCATGTCGACCTGGCCATCCGCACCGGCGAGGTGGTCGGCCTGGTCGGCGAATCCGGCTGCGGCAAGTCGACGCTGGGCCGGATGGCAGTCGGTTTGCATACGCTGACCGAAGGCACGCGTCTGTGGAAGGGCGTCGATCTGGAGCAGTTGCCGGCGGAAAAGAAGCGCGAGAAGCAGCTGGCGATCCAGATGATCTTCCAGGACCCGTACGCGTCGCTGAACCCGCGGCTGCGTGTGCTCGATATCGTCGGCGAGGCGCCGGTGGTGCACGGCATCGTGCCGGCTTCCGGCCAGAAGGCCTATGTCGAGGAGATGCTGAGACGGGTCGGCATGGATCCGACCGTGCTGCGGCGCTTTCCGCACCAGTTCTCGGGCGGTCAGCGCGCGCGCATCGGCATCGCGCGGGCGCTGGCGGTCCAGCCGGAATTCCTGGTCTGCGACGAATCGGTGGCGGCGCTCGACGTGTCGATCCAGGCCCAGGTGCTGAACCTGTTCATCCGGCTGCGCGAGGAGCTGAACCTCACCTATCTGTTCATCAGCCACGATCTCGGTGTGGTCAAGCACATCAGCGACCGGGTGGTGATCATGTATCTGGGCCGCGTGGTCGAGTCGGCGCCGACCGAGCAGGTGTTCGCCGCGCCCAATCACCCGTACACGCAGGCGCTGCTGGCCGAGGCGCCGAAGCTGGAGGTCGGCAAGAAGACCTATGTGGCGATCCAGGGCGAGATCCCGTCGCCGCTGCATCCGCCCTCGGGCTGCCACTTCCATCCGCGCTGCCCGTATGCGATGCCGCGCTGCCGGGAGGAGGCGCCCGCGCTGAAGGAGATCGCCCCGCTGCGGATGTCGGCCTGCCATCTGAACGACCAGCGCTGAACGACCAGCGCTGAAGGGCCGTCGCGGGAGGCGAGAAGGGGACACGAAAGGGTACGCAAAGGCGGTGGGCGCTCCCGCCGGCCACTGTTTGACCGAATCCGATCGAATCCGACGGAATCCGATCGAATACAATCGGCCACAAAGACCATCGCCCCCGGAGAACCCATGTCCACCCGCATCGTCCGCGCCGCCTGTCCGCACGATTGTCCCGACAGCTGCGCGCTGCTCGTCACCGTCGAGGACGGCCGCGCCGTCAAGGTGGCCGGCGATCCGGACCACCCGGGCACGCAGGGCGTGCTGTGCACCAAGGTGTCGCGTTATACCGAGCGCACCTATCATCCCGACCGCCTGCTGACCCCGATGAAGCGGGTCGGCCCCAAGGGCAGCGGTCAGTTCGCGCCCATCGGCTGGGACGAGGCGCTCGATATCGTCGCCGAGCGCCTCGGCGCGATCGCCGCGCGCGATCCGCAGGCGATCGTGCCGTACAGCTATGCGGGCACGATGGGGCTGGTGCAGGGCGAAAGCATGGCCGCGCGCTTCTTCCACAAGCTGGGCGCCTCCTTGCTCGATCGCACCATATGCGCGAGCGCCGGTGCCACCGCGCTGCGCTACACCTATGGCGCCAGCGTCGGCATGGACATCGAGCATATCGAGGACGCCAAGCTGATCGTGATCTGGGGCGGCAATCCGATCGCCTCGAACCTGCACTTGTGGACGCGCGTGCAGCGGGCCAAGCGCCGCGGCGCGACGCTGGTCGCGATCGACCCGTACCGCTCGCTGACCGCCGAGAAGTGCCATCGGCACATCGCGCCGATGCCGGGCACCGACGGCGCGCTGGCGCTGGCGATCATGCACGTGCTGATCCGCGACGACCTGCTCGACCACGACTACATCGCCCGGCATACGGTCGGCTTCGACGCGCTGCGCGACCGCGCGGCGCAGTACTCGCCGGCGCGCGCCGCGCAGATCTGCGGCGTCGACGCGGAAGACATCGAATGGCTGGCCGGCCTGTACGGCAAGCTCGCGGTGCGCGAACGGCAACCGGTGGCGATCCGCCTGAACTACGGCATGCAGCGCGCCCACGGCGGCGGCCAGGCGGTGCGGGCGGTGGCCTGCCTGCCGTCGCTGGTGGGCGCGTGGCGCCACGCCGCCGGCGGCCTGCAGCTGTCGACCTCGGGCTTCTTCCCGATCGACAACGCAGCGCTGCAGCGCCCGGACCTGCTGCCGAGCTGGCCGAAGCTGCCGCGCACGATCAATATGTCGACGATCGGCGATGCCCTGCTCGGCGAAGGCCTGCCGCCCGGCACGCCGCCGGTCGAGGCGATCGTGGTCTACAACAGCAATCCGGTCGCGGTGGCGCCGCACTCGGGCAAGGTCGCGGCGGGCTTCGCGCGCGAGGACCTGTTCACCGTGGTGCTGGAACACTTCCGCACCGATACCGCCGACTACGCCGACATCCTGCTGCCGGCCACCACGCAGCTCGAGCACGTCGACGTCCACAAGGCCTACGGCCACACCTATTTCCTCGCCAACAACCAGGCCATTGCGCCGCTGGGCGAGGCGCTGCCCAACACCGAGATCTTTCGGCGGCTGGCGCGGCGCATGGGCTTTGACGACCCGTGCTTTGCCGACAGCGACGAGGACATCGCGGCGCAGGCGATCGTGCGGGGCGATCCGCGCGCGGCGGGCATCGACTGGCAGACGCTGAAGGAAACCGGCTGGCAGAAGCTGAAGCTGCCGGCGGCGCCGTTTGCCGAGGGCGGCTTCCCGAGCCCGACCGGCAAGTGCCAGTTCTACGCGGCCGAGATGGTCCAGGACGGCCTCGATCCCTTGCCCGGCTACGTGCCGCCGTACGAGGCGCCCGCGAGCGCGCCGGAGCTGGCCGCGCGCTATCCGCTGGCGATGATCTCGCCGCCGGCGCGCAATTTCCTCAACAGCACCTTCGTCAACGTCGACAGCCTGCGCGCCACCGAGGGCGAACCGCATCTGGACATTCATCCGGACGACGCCGCCGCGCGCGGCATCGCCGACGGCATGATGGTGCGCGCCTTCAACGACCGCGGCAGCATGCAGGCGCGTGCCCGCGTCACCGACCGCGCGCGCCGCGGGCTGGTGGTCGGGCTGTCGATCTGGTGGAAGAAGCTGGCGCCGGACGGCAAGAACGCCAACGAGCTGACCAGCCAGCGCCTGACCGACATGGGCCGCGCGCCGGTCTTCTACGACTGCCTGGTGCAGGTGGAGGCCGCCGCGCAGGCGGTGACGTGATGACCCGGCGGCCGGCTCGCGTCCGCGTGGCGGCCGCGCTGGCCGCCCTCGCGCTGGGCGGCCTGCTGGCAGGCTGCGAGGCGGTGGGGTACTACGCGCAGTCGATCAGCGGCCATCTGGGCGTGATGGCGCAGGCCACGCCGCTGTCCGAGGCGATCGCCTACGCCAATGGCAGCAACGACAAGCGGCTGGCCGACCGGCTGGCGCCCGCCGCCCGCATGCGCGATTTCGCCTCGCGCGAACTGGCGCTGCCGGACAACGGCAGCTACCGCCGCTACGCCAATCTGCATCGGCCCTATGTGGTGTGGAGCGTGTTTGCCACGCCCGAGCTGTCGATGGAGCTGCACAAGTGGTGCTTCCTGGTGGTCGGCTGCATCAACTATCGCGGCTACTACGCGGTCGAGGATGCGCACCGCTATGCCGCGGCGCTGCGCAGCGAAGGGCTGGAGACCTATGTGGCCGGCGTGCCCGCCTATTCGACGCTGGGCTATTTCGACGATCCGCTGCTCAATACCTTCGTCTATCTGCCCGAGGGCGAGCTCGCGCGGATGATCTTCCACGAGCTGGCGCACCAGGTGGTCTACGTGCGCAACGACACCACCTTCAACGAGTCGTTCGCCAGCGCGGTGGAGATCGCCGGCGTCGAGCGCTGGCTGGCGCGCGAGGCGTCGGCCGACGCGCGCGCCAGTTATCGGCAGTACGACGCGCGCCGGCAGCAGTTCAGGGCGATGCTGCTGCAGGCGCGCGCCGAACTCGATGCGCTGTACCGCAAGCCGATCGACGACGACGCCAAGCGCGCCGGCAAGGCGGCGATCTTTGCCGCGCTGCGCCAGCGCTATGCGGCGCTGAAGGAATCGTGGGGCGGCTACAGCGGCTACGACCGCTGGTTCTCGCAGCCGCTGACCAACGCCCATCTGGCCGCGGTCGCCACCTATCAGCAATGGGTGCCGGCGTTCCTGGCGCTGCTCGAACAATGCGGCGGCGACTGGGAGCGCTTCTATGCCGAGGCCGAGCGCATCGGCAAGCTCAAGCCCGAACAGCGCAAGGCGCGGCTGCGGGCGCTGGCGCCCGGCGAAGCAGCGACCGTCAATGCGGCCGCCGATCCGGTCAGCGCCCCGAGCGCCGCCCCGGCCGCCGCTACCGCTACCGTCACCGAGGGCCGCAACGACGCCACTGCCGGCGGGTCCTAGGGGTATTCCCCCAGCGGCCGGCGCACGGTTGGCGCGCTGCGCGACCATTACACTGGCGGCAGTCCAGAGGACTTCATCTAACGTGCCGTCCCGGTGTTGTCTTAAGGGAGCCCGCCGTTTAGCATCGCCGTTTGACATCCCAAAAATCGAACGATCATTCAGAAACCAGGAGACGGCATATGGAAAAGCAGTGGCTGAAACACTATCCGGCAGGGGTGCCCGCCGAGATCGACGCCACCCAGTACCGGTCGCTTGCCCAACTGCTGGAGGAATCCTTTCGGGACTATGCGGACCGGCGCGCCTTCATCTGCATGGACAAGGCGATCACCTATGCCGAGCTGGACCGGCTCTCCGGCGACTTCGCCGCCTGGCTGCAGGCGCGCGGGCTGAAGCCGGGCGCACGGGTCGCGATCATGATGCCGAACGTGCTGCAGTATCCGGTGGTGCTGGCCGGCGTGCTGCGCGCGGGCATGGTCGTCGTCAACGTCAACCCGCTGTACACGCCGCGCGAGCTCGAGCACCAGCTCAAGGACAGCGGCGCCGAGGCGATCGTGATCCTGGAGAACTTCGCCGCCACGCTGCAGCAGGTGCTGGCCGCCACGCCGGTCAGGCATGTGGTCGTCGCCAGCATGGGCGACATGCTGGGCGGGCTCAAGGGCGCGGTGGTCAACTTCGTCGTGCGCAACGTCAAGAAGATGGTGCCGGCGTGGGAGCTGCCCAACTGCGTGCGCTTCCCCACGGCGCTGGCCGAGGGCAGCCGGCTGCAGCGCAAGCCGGTCGATACCGGTCCGGACGATATCGCCTTCCTGCAGTACACCGGCGGCACCACCGGCGTGTCGAAGGGCGCGGTGCTGCTGCACCGGAACGTGGTCGCCAACGTGCTGCAGTCGCAGGCTTGGATGCAGCCGGCGCTGGCCAAGGGCGCGCCGATCGATCAGGTGGTGACGATCACCGCGCTGCCGCTGTACCACATCTTCGCGCTGACGGTCTGCGCGCTGCTGGGCATGCGCAGCGGCGGCCTGAGCGTGCTGATTCCGAATCCGCGCGACATTCCCGGCTTCATCAAGGAACTGCAGAAGTACCGCTTCCACATGTTCCCGGCGGTCAACACGTTGTACAACGCGCTGATCAATCATCCGGACATCGACAAGGTCGATTTCTCGGGGCTGCGCGTGGCCAACGGCGGCGGCATGGCGGTGCAGGAGGCGGTCGCGAAGAAGTGGCTCGCCAAGACCGGCTGCCCGATCATCGAGGGCTATGGCCTGTCGGAGACCTCGCCGTCAGCGACCTGCAATCCCACCGACACCGACGCCTTCTCCGGGACCATCGGCCTGCCGCTGCCTTCCACCGAGATCGCGATCCGGGACGACGACGGCCGCGACGTGCCGCTGGGCCAGCCCGGCGAGATCTGCATCCGCGGACCGCAGGTGATGGCCGGCTACTGGAACCGGCCGGACGAGACCGCCAAGGTCATGACGCCGGACGGCTTCTTCAAGACCGGCGACATCGGCATCATCGACGAGCGCGGCTATACCCGCATCGTCGACCGCAAGAAGGACATGATCCTGGTGTCGGGCTTCAACGTCTATCCGAACGAGATCGAAGGGGTGGTGGCCGAATGCCCCGGCGTGCTGGAAGTCGCGGCGGTCGGCGTGCCGGACGAGCATTCGGGCGAGGTGGTCAAGCTGTTCGTGGTCAAGAAGGATCCGTCGCTGACCGAGCAGGACGTGATCGCGTTCTGCAAGGACCGGCTGACCGGCTACAAGCGGCCCAAGTACGTGGAGTTCCGCACGGAACTGCCGAAGACCAACGTCGGCAAGATCCTGCGGCGCGAGCTGCGCGACGCGCGCAAGGCGGCCTGACGGCCTTTACGGTGCCGGCAGCGCGGCGCTGGGTCAGCATTCGTTGGACGGCGCCAGCCCCGGCTCGCGCCGTCCATCGGCATAGACCACGCGCACGCAGCTGCCGACATCGAGGCCTGGCGCCGACGGGCCGTTGATCGTCGCACTGGTGCCGTCGGTCAGCCTGATCTCGTAGGCGAAGATGTCGACCTGCTGGGGCGGCGGACGGTTCAGCAGCCGGCCCAGGTCGAAGGCCAGGCCCACTCCCACGCCACCACCGCTCCAGCCGCCGCCGCTGGCGGCGCCCACTCCCACCCCATACCCGGAATAGCCGCGCGCCTGCTCGACGTCGACGCGCGTGACGAAGCGCTTCTCGGCGATCCGCCCCAGCTTGACGGTGGCATTGACCGGCGTGATCTGCGGCGCCGGTGGCGCGCTGGGCGAACTGGCGCAGGCGCCGGCAAACACTGCCACGGCCACCGCGGCGGCCAGCGCGGGCAGACGGGCGAAGCGCAGCGGTTGCCGTGGCGACCGCTGTTGCGTCGGCTGTTGTGACCGCTGTTGCGGCGATATCGATTTCATGCGGACACCAGTGTCGATTTGAGGCGGCCCAGCAGCTTGAACAGCGCGCGCCGCTCGGTTTCGGCCAGCCCGCCGAACAGCTGCTCGACCCATTGCTCGTGCGCGCGTGCCATCTGGGTGAAGGCGGCGCGGCCGGCGGGCGTCAGCCGGATCAGATAGGCGCGCCGGTCGTTGGCGAGCGGCTCGCGCGAGACCAGCCCTTCCTGTTGCAGCTGGTCGGTGATGCCGGTCACGTTGCCGCCGGTGACCATCATGCGGCGCGACAGCTCGCCCATCTTCAGGCCCTCGGGATGGCGCTCTAGCTGCGCCATCAGGTCGAAGCGCGGCAGCGTGCAGCCGAATGACTCGCGCAGCCGGCTGCGGATGTCGGACTCGACCAGATTGGTGCAGGTCAGCAGCCGCAGCCACAGACGCAGCGCCTCGTGGCTGGCGTCGTCGGCGCGGGTTTCGAGATCGACTGGCGCCGCGTTGGGCGCGGCGTCGGCGGCGGAGGTCGGCATTGCAGGCGGCCAGCGGAAAATGTTGACGCCTGAAGTATATGCGCTAAGCCGGGCGCGGGGCTCGCTGCCGCGACCGCCGCGCCAGGGGCCGGATCAGTCGACCTTCGCCCCCGAATCCTTGACCACCTTGGCCCACTTGGTGGTCTCGGCGCGGATATGCTGCGCGAACTGCTGCGGCGTGCTGCCGACCGGCTCGGCGCCCTGCGCCTGCAGCTTCTCGCGCATCGCCGGCGTGCCCAGCGCCTTGGCCACTTCCTGCTGGATCCGCGACACGATCGCGGGCGGCGTGCCGGCCGGCGCCAGCAGGCCGAACCACGAGCTCGCCTCGTAGCCGGGCAGCTTGGCCGCCTGCGCGATGGTCGGCAGGTCGGGCAGCGCCGGCGACGGCTTGGCGCTGGTCACCGCCAGCGCCTTGAGCTTGCCGGCCTTGATCAGCGACATCGACGACGGCAGGTTGTCGAACATCACCTGCATCGTGCCGCCGGCCAGATCGGTCAGCGCCGGGCCGCTGCCCTTGTACGGGAAGTGGACCATAAAGGTGCGGGTCTGCGTCTTGAACAGTTCTCCGGCCAGATGGATCGAGGTGCCGTTGCCGCTGGAGGCCATGTTCAGCTTGCCGGGGTTGGCGCGCGCATAGGCGATCAGGTCGTTGACGCTGTTGATCTTGTTCTGCTGTGCGAACGCCGGGTTCAGCACCAGCACGTTCGGCACCGCGGCGACTTCGGTGATCGGCGCGAAGTCCTTGATCGGGTCGTACGGCAGCTTGCTGTACAGCGACTGGTTGATGCCGTGCGTGCCGACGGTTCCCATCAGCAGCGTGTAGCCGTCGGGCTCGGCCTTGGAGACGATCTCGGCGCCGATATTGCCGCCGGCGCCGGGGCGGTTGTCGACTACCACGTTCCAGCCCGGCAGCTTCGACAGCTCGGCGGCGACCGCGCGCGCCAGGATGTCGGTGGTGCCGCCCGGGGCGAAGGGCACGACCATGCGGATCGGCTTGGCCGGATAGGCGGCCGGATCTGCGGCATGCGCCGGCGATAGCCCTGCGAGTCCGGCCAGCCCGCTCAGGGTGGCGGCCAGTGTCAGGCGCAGCGCGCGGCGGCGGGTGGCTTGCATCGGTTGTCTCCTTGCGCGCCTTTAAGTGTGGAAGCGCGTCGTGTTGTCGCTGTGTGGTTGCGGGTCGGCGGCGGGCCGCCGGGACTGCTGCATTCTAGTGGCGCCGGCGCGGCAATGCCGATGAGGTGAAGCCCTATGGCGCAAGCCAGCGGACTCGCGAGGTCCAATAAAAAAGGCACCCGAAGGTGCCTTTCGAAAGCGAGCAGGCTCGCGGTGTTGCCGTTGTGCTTAGAACTTGTGGCGGATACCGATGCCCACGCCGACCATATTGTCTTCGCCGGCGCCCAGCGGGTAGCCGTTGGCGAAGCTGATGACGGCGCTGTCGAAGTTCAGGCCGGCGTTCTTGGTGTAGGCCGCGGTCAGGTAGATGTCGGTCCGCTTGGTGATGTTGTAGTCCGCCACGAAGCTGACCTGCCACGGGTTCGGAGCGTTGACGCCGTTCAGGTTCTTGACGTCGGCGTAGTAGTACGCCAGCGTCAGGCCCAGCGCGGCAGTGGCCTGGTAGTTGGCGCCGGCCCAGTAGTAGTCGTCGCGATAGATGGTCGCGTCGCTCGGGGCCTTGTTCTGGCCCCAGCGGTAGCCGGCCATCAGCTTGGCGGGGCCGAAGGCGTAGCTGGCCGCGGCGCCTGCCTTGCGGAACGTCGCGGTGTCGCCGCCGGTGTTGGCCACGGTCGGGTTCGACTGGTCGTAGCTGATCGCCACGCCCAGCGGGCCGGCCGCATAGGCGACCGCACCACCGTAGCCGGTGTCGCGGCGGAACTGGCCCGGCACCTCGCCGCCGCCCGCCGCGCCGTTGCCGAACGACCAGTGCGCGATGGCCGTCACCGGACCGAACTTGCCGGTGTACTTGACGGTGTTGTCCGAGCGGAAGTTGGTGCCCAGCTGATAGGCGATCGGTTCGTACTGGGTCGCGTAGCCGGTCGGCGAGAAGTTGGCGAACGCATCGAACATCGAGGTGTACTGGCGGCCCAGCGTGATGCGGCCGATCTGGTTGCTCTCGATGCCGACGTACGCCTGACGGCCGAACAGACGGCCGCCCTGCTGCATGCGGCCATCGTCCACGCCGAAGCCGCTTTCCAGCACGAACAGCGCCTTCATGCCGCCACCGAGATCTTCCACGCCGCGCAGACCCCAGCGCGAACCGGACAGACCGCCCGAAGTCACACCAAACTTGTTCTCCCCGCGGCCGGGGAACCCTGCGGTACCCGGGGAGGTGGAGGACATGTTGCTGACGTATTCGATGTTGGCATCGACCACCCCGTACAGCGTGACGCTCGACTGAGCCTGCGCAGTGCCGGCGAAAGCGCCGAGCGCGGCCAATGCAAGAAGCGACTTCTTCATGCTGGTTTATCTCCTGTAGTAAGAATTATTGGTGATGCGCGAGGCAGCCTCCTGAGCTCTCCAACACCTGCGCACCCAACTTCGCGAGAAGTTGTCGGGTACTGTAACAAACGGCATTGTTTGCACAATCGCACAGTCGTTCTATTGTCGGCTTTTAACAACTCAGGGTTTTGGAGTAGCCCGCCAGCCCAAGCCAGTACTGGCAAGGCGCCCTGCGCGGGGCCGCCGAAACCGGGGCGGTACAATGCGGGAATTCCCCGAACCGACCGATGGCGGCTCATCGTCACTTTCATCGTCACGCTGGCCGCTCCGCCGTACCGACATGGACAAGCTGATCCACGAATTCGACGTCGCCCTGCGCGCCATCACCGGCGCCACCCGTGCAGGGCGTCCCAGCCCCGCCGAGACGCTGGCCGAGCACGACGACACCCAGCTCGATGCGGGCGAGCGCCGGCATGTGGCCGGGCTGATGCGGGTCAACCATGTCGGCGAGGTCTGCGCCCAGGCGCTGTACCAGGCCCAGAAGCTGACCGCGCGCGACGGCGCGGTGCGCGCGCAGATGGATGCCGCCGCGCGCGAGGAGGAGGACCACCTCGGCTGGTGCGCCGAGCGTCTGCGCGAGCTTGGTTCGCGACCCAGCCTGCTGAACCCGCTGTGGTACGCCGGCGCCTTCGCGATCGGCTGGCTGGCCGGACGTGCGGGCGATCGCGCCAGCCTGGGTTTCGTTTCCGAGACCGAGCGTCAGGTCGAGCAGCATCTGACCGGGCATCTGGAGCAGCTGCCGCCCGCCGACGCGCGCTCGCGCGCGATCCTCGAGCAGATGCGGGACGACGAGGCCCGCCACGGTGCCAGCGCCCGCGAAGCCGGCGGCATCACGCTGCCCGCCCCGGTACGGGCGGCGATGCGCGCGGCCTCGCGCGTGATGACCACCACCGCCTATCGCATCTGATGGAGTGGGCGGATCCGCCGGGCCGCCACTGACGACGGGCCCTGGAGGCCCGGCTCGTCTGGCCTCGGCTGCGGGCTCTTCCCAGCGGCTCTCCGCGCCGAATCGTTGTATCCTTTGGCCGGGCTCGGGACCGCGGTATTTCCTGTCGCCAGCGACTTCTCCCCTCGCAGTTCTCAGGTGGTTTCTCGGCTTTCTCCCCTAAGACCTTCATTTCATTAGGAATTCACCTTCCTGGTGCGCGCTCGCCTTGCGCTAAGTCTTTGTTCTGATTCCGAAAAACGCCTTTTTGGCACCGTTGACGAGCCTTGACCGGCCAATAGGCTTCCTCTAAAGTGGGGAATAGTGTGAGGAAGTGTATTTTTGTGTGAGGAAAGGGCTTCGGTGTGGGATGATGTGTACTAGCCGAAGCGGACCAGTCAACGCCACGCCAAGCCCCAGCAGGCCGGCGCGGGACGGGGGTGAACTTGTTTCAGGGAGCATCGGCGCTCTCCCTCGATGCCAAGGGTCGGATGTCGATTCCGACGCGGCATCGGGAAGCGCTGCAACAACAGGCCGAGGGCCGGGTGACGCTGACCAAGCACCCGGATGGATGCCTGTTGCTCTTTCCCCGGCCGGAATGGGAAACCTTTCGCACTCGCATTGCGGCGTTGCCGATGGACGCGCACTGGTGGAAGCGCATTTTTCTGGGCAATGCCGCGGACGTCGAAATGGACAGCGCCGGGCGCGTGCTGATCGCGCCGGAGCTGCGCAGCGCCGCCATGCTGGACAAGGAAGTGATGCTGCTCGGCATGGGCAGCCATTTCGAGGTCTGGGATGCCGCGACCTACGCCGCCAAGGAACAGCAGGCGATGGCGCAGGGCATGCCTGAAGCATTGAAGAACTTCTCTTTCTGAAGTGGTTATGGAACCGACCCGTACGCCGGGGCCCACCCCCCTGCGCCATCGCACCGTGCTGCTGGACGAAGCCGTCGATGCGCTCGTGTGGCGGCCCGACGGCGTGTACGTGGACGGCACCTTCGGCAGGGGAGGGCACAGCCGGGCCGTGCTGGCGCGGCTGGGACCCGAAGGGGCACTGGTCGCCTTCGACAAGGATCCGGCAGCAATCGCAGAAGCGGGCACCATCAAGGATGCCCGCTTCTCTATTGAGCACGCGAGCTTCGCCGCCATGGGCGAGCGCCTGGCCGGCGCGAAGGTCGCGGGCGTGCTGCTCGACCTGGGGATCAGCTCGCCCCAGATCGACGACGCAGCGAGGGGGTTTTCGTTTCGGTTCGAAGGCCCGCTCGACATGCGCATGGACACCACGCGCGGCATCACCGCCGCCGAGTGGCTGGCGCAGGCCGACGAGCAGGACATCGCGAGGGTGATACGAGACTATGGGGAAGAACGGTTTGCTGTACAGATTGCAAAGGCGATTGTTGCTCGCCGGAGCGAACCCGGCGATGGCGGACGCCTCGCCACTACTGCCGACCTTGCCGCGCTCGTGGCGAAAGCCGTCAAGACACGCGAGAAGGGTCAGGACCCTGCGACCCGCACCTTTCAGGCTCTACGGATTTTCATCAATCAAGAGCTTGCGGACCTCGAAAGCGGTCTGAGCTCGGCCTACGATCTGCTCGAGGTAGGGGGACGGCTGGTGGTGATCAGCTTTCATTCGCTGGAGGACCGCATCGTCAAGCGGTTCATGCAGGCGCACGCACGCCCGCAGCAGGACGCCGATCCGGCGCTGCGGCGCGCGCCGCTGCGCGCGGCCGACCTGCCCCAGCCGACCATGAAGCTGCTCGGCCGCCTCAAGCCCGGCCCCGACGAGATCGCCGCCAATCCGCGCGCGCGTTCCGCGGTGATGCGCGTCGCTGAAAAACTGGCGCCCGCCGCGCCGCAGGGTGGGGCGCGCGCATGAACCGCCTGACCTTCTTCCTGCTCGGCGCGCTGATCCTGTGCGCGCTGTCGCTGGTCAGCGCCCAGCACGAGGCGCGCACGCTGTTCGTCGCGCTCGAGCGAGAGCAGGCCGAGGAACGCCAGCTCGAGACCGACTGGTCGCGGCTGCAATATCAGCAGAGCGCGCTGTCCAAGAGCGCGCGCATCGCCGACGCGGCCCGCGCGCAATTGAAGATGTCGCCGGTCAGCCCCGGCCGTACCCAATACCTGCAGGGCATCGTGCTGCCGCGCGCCGAGGGCGCCGACGGCGCCAATGGCGCCAATGGCGCCAATGGACCGAATGGCGCCGGTAGTGCGGAAAAAGAGCAGCGCGACGCCGCGGCGGAGGCCCGTCCATGACGATGGCCCGCCCGAACCTGCACCGCCCGCGCGCCGCGCGTCCGGCCGCCACGCGTCCGCGTTCCGGCCAGTTCTCGGCCAGCCCGGTGCTGGGCCTGCGCCTGCCGATGTGGCGCTCCAAGCTGGTGGTGTTCCTGATGTTCGCGGCCTTCGTCGCGCTGGCCATGCGCGCGCTGTGGATCCAGGGCCCGGGCAACCAGTTCTACGAGGCCGAGGGCAAGAAGCGCTTCCAGCGCACGCTCGAGCTGCCCGCCACGCGGGGCAAGATCCTGGACCGCAACGGCCTGGTGCTGGCCACCAGCCTGCCGGTCAAGGCGATCTGGGCGGTGCCCGAGGACGTGCCGTCCAGCCTGGATCCGGGCAAGCTGCGCCAGCTCGCCCGGCTGCTGGACATGTCCGAGAAGGACCTGCGCAAGAAGCTGACCGAGGACAAGAGCTTCGTCTACCTGAAGCGGCAGGTGCTGCCGGACGTGGCCGAGAAGATCGCCGCGCTGAAGATCGACGGCGTGCACCAGAGCGGCGAGTACAAGCGCTTCTACCCGGAAGGGGAGGCGATGGCGCATATCGTCGGCTTCACCA
Source organism: Cupriavidus gilardii (assembly GCF_017598945.1). Classification (GTDB taxonomy): domain Bacteria; phylum Pseudomonadota; class Gammaproteobacteria; order Burkholderiales; family Burkholderiaceae; genus Cupriavidus; species Cupriavidus gilardii_E. The sequence continues at coordinate 325,087 of NZ_JAGFTW010000036.1, read as the reverse complement.
ACGTCGAGGACCGCGGCCAGGAAGGCATGGAACTGGCGCGCGAAGGCGTGCTGGCCGGCAAGGCCGGCGCGCGCCAGGTCATCAAGGACCGGCTCGGCCGCGTGGTCGAGGACATCGGCGTGCTGCGCAGCCCGCGCGACGGCCAGGACCTGCAGCTGTCGATCGACGCCAAGATCCAGTACCTGGCCTTCAACGAGGTCAAGGCGGTGGCCGAGCGCAGCAAGGCCAAGGCCGCCAGCGCGGTGGTGCTCGACGCGCAGACCGGCGAGGTGCTGGCGCTGGCCAACTGGCCCAGCTACAACCCGAACGACCGCGCGCGCCTGTCCGGCGAACAGCTGCGCAACCGCGTGCTGACCGACACCTTCGAACCCGGCTCGATGATGAAGCCGATCACGGCGGCGCTGGCGCTGCAACTGAAGCGCGTGACGCCGTCGACGGTGTTCCAGACCGAAGGCCGCTACACCTTCGAGCGCGCGACCATCTCCGACACGCATAACTACGGCCCGCTGACTGTCGCGGGCGTGATCCAGAAGTCCAGCAACATCGGCACCATCAAGATGGCGATGCTGATGAAGCCGCAGGAAATGTGGGACATGTTCACCAGCCTGGGCCTCGGCCAGGCGCCCAAGCTCGGCTTTCCCGGCGCCGCCGCGGGCCGCGTGCGCCCGTACAAGAGCTGGCGGCCGATCGAGCAGGCGACCATGTCGTACGGCTACGGCCTGTCGGTGTCGCTGATGCAGATGGCACACGCCTATACGATCTTCGCCCACGACGGCGAGCTGATTCCGATCACGATGTTCCGCACCGACGGCCCGGCCAGCGGCGAACGCGTGATCTCGCCCCAGGTCGCGCGCGACGTGCGCGGCATGCTGGAAATGGTGACGGCGCCGGGCGGCACCGCGACCCAGGCCCAGGTGATGGGCTACCGCGTCGGCGGCAAGACCGGCACGGCCTACAAGCACGTCGGCCGCGGCTACGACCGCAGCAAGTACCGCGCCTCGTTCATCGGCCTGGCGCCGATGTCGAACCCGCGCATCATCGTCGCCGTCAGCGTCGACGAGCCCACCTCCGGCAGCCACTATGGCGGCGCGGTCGCCGGCCCGGTGTTCGCCGCGATCACCGGCGGCACGCTGCGCGCGCTGAACGTGCAGCCTGATTCGCCGATCCGGCAGCTGGTGGTCACCGAAAGCGTGCCCGAAACCCTGCCCGATACGCCGCCCGAAACCCTGTCCGCCCGCGGATCCGGGAGCACGACCCGATGACCGCCCGCAGCAAGCACGCCGCCGTCGAACAGGCCGCTGCCAAGGCAGCGGCCTGGTTGCGCCAGCACGCCGCGCAGCACCCGGGCAATACGGCGCGGCTGACCGGCGACACGCGCCGGCTGCGTCAGGGCGATGTCTTCTTCGCCTATGTGCTCGGCAACCAGCGCCTGTCGACCGACGCCCGCCCCTATATCGGCGAGGCGCTGGCGCGCGGCGCCGCGGCAGTCGTCTACGAGAGCCGCGGCTACGACTGGCCGCATGGCGACGCCGTGCCGCATCTGCCCATCGAAGGGCTGGAGCGCCTCGCCGGGCCGATCGCCGCTGCCTGGTACGGCAACGCCGCGCGCGGTCTGGCGATCACCGGCATCACCGGCACCAACGGCAAGACCTCGTGCAGCCAGTGGCTCGCGCGCGTGCTGCAATCGGCCGGCACCCGCTGCGCGACGATCGGCACGCTCGGCAGCGGCTTCCCGGACGCGCTGCAGCACACCGGCTTCACCACGCCCGACGCGGTGCAGCTGCAGGACAGCCTGGCCGAGCTGCACGCCGCCGGCGCGGCCGCGGTGGCGATGGAAGTGTCCTCGCATGGCCTCGAGCAGGGCCGCGTCGCCGGCACGCCGTTCCAGGTCGCGGTGCTGACCAATCTGACCCAGGACCACCTCGACTATCACGGCAGCATGGCCGAGTACGAAGCGGCCAAGACGCTGCTGTTCCACTGGCCGAAGCTGCAGGCCGCGGTGATCAACCGCGACGACGCGATGGGGCGGCGCCTGCTGGCGGCCGGCATGGCGGCGCGGCAGGTGATCGAGTACGGCATCGGCGGCCCCGCGGGCGCGACCGGCTTCAGCGGCGGCGCGGCGTGGCTGCGCGCCACCGGCGTGAAGGCGACGCCGACCGGCACCGTGTTCCATATCGACGGCAGCTTCGGCAGCGCCGAGGTGGTTACGCCGCTGATCGGCGAGTTCAACGTCAGCAATCTGCTGGCGGTGCTGGGCGCGGCGCTGGCCAACGGCGTCGCCTGGGACGCGGCGCTGGCGGGACTGCGCGCGCTGCGCCCGGTCGACGGCCGCATGGAGCTGTTCGGCGGCCAGGAAGGGCCGCTGGCCGTGGTCGACTATGCGCATACGCCCGACGCGCTGGAGAAGACGTTGGGCGCGCTGCGTCCGGTGGTGGCGGCACGCCAGGGCCGGCTGTGGTGCGTGTTCGGCTGCGGCGGCGACCGCGACCCGGGCAAGCGTCCGCAGATGGGCGCGGTGGCCGAACGGCTGGCCGACGAGGTGGTGCTGACCAGCGACAACCCGCGCAGCGAGGATCCGCAGGCGATTCTCGATGCGATCGCCGACGGCATGCAGGACTTCCGCCGCGGCCGCCAGATCGAGGACCGCGCCGCGGCCATCCTCTATGCGGTCAAGCATGCCGGCGCGCACGACGTGGTGCTGGTGGCCGGCAAGGGCCACGAGGCCACGCAGGAAATCCAGGGCCGCAAGCGGCCGTTCTCCGATCGCGAGCATGTGCGCCTGGCGCTCGCGGCGCGCGGAGTATCGGCATGAATACCGGCATGAACAACGGCATGAACAACGGCATGACCGCGGTGGCCAAACCAATGGCCAAACCAGAACAGACGATGACCGACCTGCAGCAGGCCGCGGGCTGGATCGCCGGCGCGCGCATCGAAGGCGATGGCGCGCGGCAATTCGCGCGCGTGCACACCGACAGCCGTACCGTCGAGCCCGGCGATCTGTTCGTCGCGCTGCGCGGCGAACGCTTCGACGCGCACGATTTCATTGCCGACGTGGCCGCCAGGGGCGCCGCCGCGGTGCTGGTCGAGCGGGATGTCAGTGCAGTCGCGCCGGGTTTGCCGGCAATCATTGCGCCGGACACGCGCGTCGCGCTGGGCCAGCTAGGCGCCGGCTGGCGCGCCCGCTTCACGCTGCCGACGGTGGCCGTGACCGGCAGCAACGGCAAGACCACGGTCAAGGAAATGATCGCGGCGATCTTCGCCGCGGCGGTCGGCGAGCCGCAGCGGCTCGCCACCGGCGGCAACCTGAACAACGACATCGGGCTGCCGCTGACGGTGCTGCGGCTGCGCCAGAGCCATCGGCTGGCGGTGCTCGAACTGGGCATGAACCATCCGGGCGAGACCGCGACGCTGGCGGCGATCGCGCAGCCGACCGTGGCGGTGATCACCAACGCGCAGCGCGAGCACCAGGAATTCATGGTCAGCGTCGAGGCGGTCGCGCACGAGCACGCCAGCATCCTGGCCGCGCTGCCGGCCGACGGCACCGCGGTGTTCCCGGTAGACGCGGCCAGCGGCGGCGCGCACGCCGACATCTGGCGCGCCGCGGCCGGCAGCCGGCCGGTGCTGACCTTCGGCCTGACCGAAGACGGCAACGCCAGCCCGGCCGACGTCAGCGCCGACGTCACTGCCGAGGTCAGCCTCGACGACGGCGTGCAGCGCCTGCAGGTGCGCGCGCCCGGCCGTGCCTTCGAGGTCCGGCTGGCGCTGCTCGGCATGCACAACGTGCGCAACGCGCTGGCGGCGATCGCCTGCGCGCTGGCGGCAGGCGTCGAGGTCGAGGCGATCCGGCGCGGGCTGGCGAGCTTTGCGCCGGTCAAGGGCCGGCTGCAGGTCAAGCGGGCTGCCGCCGGCACCGTGGTGATCGACGACACCTACAACGCCAACCCCGACTCGATGCGCGCCGCCATCGACGTGCTGGCCGGCTTCGCGCCGCCGCGCGTGCTGGTGATCGGCGACATGGGCGAGGTCGGCGATCAGGGACCGGCGTTCCACGCCGAGATCGGGGCCTATGCGCGCGCGCGCGGCATCGACACGCTGTGGGCGACCGGCGAGGCGTCGCCGCACGCGGTGCAGGCGTTCGGCGAGGGTGCCCGGCACTTTGCCGACGCCGGCGCGCTGGCGGCGACGCTGGCCGCCGACGCCGACGGCACCGTCGCGCGGGCGAGCGCGGTGCTGGTCAAGGGCTCGCGCTTCATGCGGATGGAACGCATGGTCGAAGCGCTGGTGACCCCGCCGGCGCCAGCGAAGAAGGGTTGAAGCTGAACGGCAGTGAAGCTTGACGATTGATTGGAATTGTCCGCCAAGCCCCTGAACAAGGGGGCGGCGGCAGCAGACTGGGAAACCGAAGAACGATGTTATTGGCCCTGGCCCAATGGCTGCAAGATGACTACAGCTTCCTGCGGGTCGTCAACTATCTGACCTTCCGCGCCGTGATGGCCAACCTCACGGCGCTGGTGATCGGCCTCGCGCTCGGTCCGTGGGTGATCCGCAAGCTGACCGAGATGAAGATCGGCCAGGCGGTGCGCACCATCGGCCCGCAGACGCACCTGGTCAAGTCCGGCACGCCGACGATGGGCGGCGTGCTGGTGCTGCTGTCGATCGGCATCTCGACGGTGCTGTGGTGCGACTGGGGCAACCGCTTCGTCTGGGTCGTGATGCTGGTGACCTTCGGCTACGGCGCGATCGGCTGGGTCGACGACTACCGCAAGGTCGTCTACCGCGACCCGCGCGGCATGTCGAGCGGCGAGAAGTATTTCTGGCAGACGCTGATCGGGCTGGTGGCCGCGGTCTATCTGGCCTTCTCGATTTCCGAGGCCAGCAACGTCAAGGTGTGGGAGCTGTTCCTCAGCTGGGTCGAGGGCGGGCTGTCGCTGGACATGCCCTACAAGTCCAACCTGCTGGTGCCCTTCTTCAAGGAAGTCAGCTATCCGCTGGGCGTGGCCGGCTTCATCGTGCTGACCTATTTCGTGATCGTCGGCTCGAGCAACGCCGTCAACCTGACCGACGGCCTCGACGGCCTGGTGATCATGCCGGTGGTGCTGGTCGGCAGCGCGCTCGGCGTGTTCGCCTACGTGATGGGCAACGCGGTCTACAGCAAGTACCTGCTGTTCCCGCATATCCCGGGTGCCGGCGAGCTGCTGATCTTCTGCTCGGCGATGGCCGGCGCGGGGCTGGCCTTCCTGTGGTTCAACGCGCATCCGGCGCAGGTGTTCATGGGCGATGTCGGCGCGCTGGCGCTGGGCGGGGCGCTCGGCACCATCGCCGTGATCGTGCGCCAGGAGATCGTGCTGTTCGTGATGGGCGGCGTGTTCGTCGCCGAAACGGTGTCGGTGATGCTGCAGGTCACGTGGTTCAAGTTCACCAAGCGCCGCTATGGCGAAGGGCGGCGGCTGTTCCGCATGGCGCCGCTGCACCACCATTTCGAGCTGAGCGGCTGGAAGGAAACGCAGGTCACGGTCCGCTTCTGGGTGATCACGCTGATGCTGGTGCTGATCGGGCTGTCGACGCTGAAGCTGCGCTGAAGCGCTGAAGCCCTGAAGCCCCGCACGGAATGCATGCAGGCAAGTTGAATCGACGACAGGAAATCAAAGGCAGGAAACGAAGTGTTTGGCGAGTTGCAGACCCCTCATGTGCTGGTACTGGGCCTCGGTGAATCGGGCCTGGCGATGGCGCGCTGGTGCGGCCGGTATGGCTGCGCGCTGCGTGTCGCCGATACCCGTGCCGCGCCCGCCAATCTTGCCTTCCTGCAGGCCGAGCTCCCCTCGGCCGAATTCGTCGGCGGCGCCGCCTTTGCGTCCGCGCTGCCGGCGCTGCTCGACGGCATCGGGCTGATCGCGATCAGCCCGGGCCTGTCGCCGACGGAAGCCGACACCGGCGCGCTGCTCGACGCGGCGCGCGAGCGCGGCATCCCGGTGTGGGGCGAGATCGAACTGTTCGCGCGCGCGCTCGCGCATCTGCAGGCCGAAGCGGGCTACGCGCCGAAGCTGTTGGCGATCACCGGCACCAACGGCAAGACCACCACCACCGCGCTGACGGGCCGGCTGGTCGAGCGCGCCGGCAAGACCGTCGCGGTGGCCGGCAATATCAGCCCGTCGGCGCTGGACAAGCTGTCGGCCTGCATCGCCTCGGCGACGCTGCCCGACGTCTGGGTGCTCGAGCTGTCCAGCTTCCAGCTGGAAACCACGCATACGCTGGCGCCGCACGCGGCCGCGGTGCTCAACGTCACGCAGGACCATCTGGACTGGCACGGCACGATGCAGGCCTACGCCGCCGCCAAGCAGCGCATCTTCGGCCCGGGCGGCAGCGACGGTTCCCACTGCGTGCAGGTGCTGAACCGCAACGACCGCCTGACGATGGAGATGGCGCGCGCGGGCAGCGTGCCGGTGACCTTCGGCACCGATCTGCCGGAAGTGCCGGGCAGCTTCGGCGTTCTGCGCGAGGGCGGCATGCCCTGGCTGGTGCTGGCCGAGCCCGACGGCGAGGCCGACGAAGCGAAGCCGCGCCGCCGCAAGAGCGCCGCCGCCGGCGACGACGCCGCGCCGGTGCCGGTGCGGCACAAGCGCCTGATGCCGGCCGATGCGCTGCATATCCGCGGCATGCACAACGCCACCAACGCGATGGCGGCGCTGGCGCTGTGCCGCGCCATCGATCTGCCGATGAACGCGCTGCTGCACGGCCTGCGCGAATACCGCGGCGAGCCGCACCGCGTCGAATGGATCGCCACCATCGACGACGTCGAGTACTTCGACGACAGCAAGGGCACCAACGTCGGCGCGACGGTCGCCGCGCTGTCCGGGCTGGACAAGCGCGTGGTGCTGATCGCCGGTGGCGAGGGCAAGGGCCAGGACTTCTCGCCGCTGGCCGCACCGGTCGCGCAATACGCACGCGCGGTGGTGCTGATCGGCAAGGCCGCCGGCGAACTGCGTGCCGCGCTCGAGGGCACCGGCGTCGCGCTGCTCGATGCGGGTTCGCACGAGGGCGCGCTGGAAGCCGCGGTGCGGCTGGCCGCGGAGCAGGCGCAGGCGGGTGACGTGGTGCTGCTGTCGCCGGCGTGCGCGAGCCTGGACATGTTCCGCAATTACGTGCACCGCGCGCAGGTGTTCCGTGCCGCGGTCGAAGAACTGGCGCTGTCCCGGGGGATCATGCCATGAGCGAGATGCAGGCAGAGCGCCAGGCCAAGCGCAGCGGCTTCGTCGGCGCCACCATCGTCGGCGCGACCATCGGCAACGCCTGGGAAGGGCTGCGCGATGCGGTGTCGGGCGTCAAGCCGACTCGCTCGCGGATGATGGAATACGACCAGCCGCTGCTGTGGGTGGCGATCGTGTTGCTGTCGCTCGGCCTGGTGATGGTGTATTCGGCGACCATCGCGCTGCCCGATTCGCCGCGCTTCGCCAATTACCGCGAGAGCCATTTCCTGATGCGCCACGCGTTCTCGCTGCTGATCGGGCTGGGCGTCGGCCTGCTGGCCTTCCAGATCCCGGTCAAGTATTGGGACCGCTATGCACCCAAGCTGTTCGTGCTGGCGCTGATCCTCTTGATCATCGTGCTGGTGCCCTTCATCGGCAAGGGCGTCAACGGCGCGCGCCGCTGGATTCCGCTGGGCCTGATGAACTTCCAGCCGTCCGAACTGATGAAGCTGGCGGTGGTGCTGTACGCGGCGAACTACACCGTGCGCAAGCAGGAATGGATGCAGAGCCTGGGCAAGGGCTTCCTGCCGATGGGCGTCGCGGTGGCGGTGGTCGGCATGCTGCTGCTGCTCGAGCCCGACATGGGCGCCTTCCTGGTGATCGCCGCGGTGGCGATGGGGATCCTGTTTCTCGGCGGCGTCAACGGCAAGCTGTTCGGCGCGCTGGTCGCGATCGCGGTCGGCACCTTCGCGTTGCTGATTGCGGTATCGCCGTGGCGGCGCGAGCGGATCTTCGCCTATCTCGACCCCTGGCGCGAGGAATACGCGCTCGGCAAGGCCTATCAGCTGACCCATTCGCTGATCGCCTTCGGCCGCGGCGAATGGGCCGGGGTTGGGCTGGGCGGCAGCATCGAGAAGCTGCACTACCTGCCGGAGGCGCATACCGACTTCATCCTGGCCGTGATCGGCGAGGAGCTGGGCTTCATCGGCGTGCTGACCGCGATCGTGCTGTTCTACTGGCTGGTGCGCCGCGCCTTCTCGATCGGCCGCACCGCGCTGCAGCTGGACCGCACCTTCGCCGGACTGGTCGCCAAGGGCATCGGCATCTGGATCGGCTGGCAGGCCTTCATCAACATGGGCGTGAACCTGGGCCTGCTGCCGACCAAGGGCCTGACGCTGCCGATGGTCAGCTATGGCGGGTCCGGGATCCTGATGAACTGCGTCGCGTTGGCTTTGCTGCTTCGCATCGATTACGAAAACCGCGTATTGATGCGTGGAGGGAAGGTATGAGCGCCACGCAGCCGCGCACCTTGCTCGTGATGGCGGGCGGCACCGGGGGTCACGTGTTCCCGGGGCTCGCCGTCGCGCAGGCGCTGCGGGCGCAGGGCTGGCGCGTGGTCTGGCTCGGCAACCGTACCGGCATGGAAGCGACGCTGGTGCCGAAGCACGATATCCCGATGGAGTTCATCCAGTTCGGCGGGCTGCGCGGCAAGGGGCTGCTGACCAAGCTGCTGCTGCCGATGAACCTGCTGCGCGCGTTCTGGCAGAGCATCGGCGCGCTGCGCCGGGTTCGCCCGAGCGTGGTGCTCGGCATGGGCGGCTATATCACCTTCCCGGCCGGCATGATGGCCTCGCTGCTGGGCCGGCCGCTGGTGCTGCACGAGCAGAACTCGATCGCCGGGCTGGCCAACAAGGTGCTGGCCAGGGTCGCCGACCGCGTGCTGTGCGCGTTCCCGCAGACGCTGCCCGGCGCCGAGTGGACCGGCAATCCGGTGCGCGAGGAAGTCGCGGCGCTGGCCGAACCGGCCGCGCGCTACGACGGCCGGCAGGGTCCGCTGCGGCTGCTGGTGGTCGGCGGCAGCCTCGGCGCGGCGGCGCTGAACTCGGTGGTGCCGCAGGCGCTGGCGCTGCTGCCCGAAGGCGAGCGGCCGCTGGTGCGGCACCAGGCCGGCGTCAAGCAGATCGATACGCTGCGCGCCAATTACGCCGCGGCAGGCGTGGCGGCGGACGCGGTGCCCTTCATCGACGACATGGCGCAGGCGTACGCCGACGCCGATCTGGTGATCTGCCGGGCCGGCGCGATGACGGTATCGGAAGTGGCGGCGGCGGGCGTGGCCGCGCTGTTCGTGCCGTTCCCGCATGCGGTGGACGACCACCAGACCACCAACGCGCGCTTCCTGTCGGAACAGGGCGCGGCGCTGCTGGTGCAACAGAACGCATTGACCGCGGAAGGGCTGGCGCAGACGCTGGCGCAGCTGTCGCGGCCGCAATTGAAAGAGATGGCGCAGCGTGCGCGCGGACTCGCCAAGCCGGATGCAACCCGGCGCGTGGCGCAGGTCTGCAGCGAACTGGCCAGGGATTAGGCACGGTGGACACGGGTCGACCGCAAGCAACGGATTCATGAAGCATATCGTCAAGAACATCCACTTCGTAGGCATCGGCGGCGCCGGCATGAGCGGCATCGCCGAGGTGCTGCTCAATCTCGGCTACCGGGTGTCCGGTTCCGACATGGGCAGCAACGCCGCGACGCGCCGCCTCGCCGCGCTGGGCGCGACGGTGATGCACGGCCATGACGCCGCGCATATCGCCGGCGCCAACGCGGTGGTGGTGTCGACCGCCGTCAGCGGCGACAACCCCGAGGTGCTGGCCGCGCGCGCCAAGCGCATTCCGGTGGTGCCGCGCGCGGTGATGCTGGCCGAACTGATGCGCCTGAAGCAGGGCGTCGCGATCGCCGGCACGCATGGCAAGACCACCACCACCAGCCTGGTGGCGTCGGTGCTGGCCGAAGGCGGGCTCGATCCGACCTTCGTGATCGGCGGCCGGCTGAACTCGGCCGGCGCCAACGCGCGGCTGGGCACCGGCGACTTCATCGTCGCCGAGGCGGACGAATCGGATGCGTCGTTCCTGAACCTGTTTCCGGTGATCGAGGTGATCACCAATATCGACGCGGACCACATGGACACCTACGGGCACGACTTTGCCCGTCTGAAGCAGGCCTTCGTCGAGTTCACGCAGCGGCTGCCGTTCTACGGCATCGCGGTGCTGTGCGTCGACGATCCGAACGTCAGGGAGATCCTGCCCTTCGTGTCCAAGCCGGTGGTGCGCTACGGCTTTGCCGAGGACGCCCAGGTGCGCGCGGTCAATGCGCGCGCGGTCGACGGGCAGATGCACTTCACCGTGCTGCGCCAGCTGAACAACCATGCCGAGCCGCCGCTGGACGTGGTGCTGAACCTGCCGGGCCTGCACAACGTGCAGAACGCACTGGCGGCGATCGCCATCGCCACCGAGCTGGAAGTGCCCGATGCCGCCATCGTCAAGGCGCTGCGCGAGTTCCACGGCGTCGGCCGGCGCTTCCAGCGCTATGGCGAGGTGGCCTGCGCGGACGGCAGCGGCACGTTCACGCTGGTCGACGACTATGGCCATCACCCGGTCGAGATGGCCGCGACGCTGGCCGCCGCGCGCGGTGCGTTCCCGGGCCGCCGCCTGGTGCTGGCCTTCCAGCCGCATCGCTTCACGCGCACGCGCGACTGCTTCGAGGACTTCGTCAAGGTGCTGGGCACCGTCGATGCGCTGCTGCTGGCCGAGGTCTACGCGGCCGGCGAGGCGCCGATCGTCGCCGCCGACGGCCGTGCGCTGACGCGCGCGCTGCGCGTGGCCGGCAAGGTCGAGCCGGTGTTCGTCGAGCTGATCGACGACATGCCGCAGGCGATCCTGGACGCCGCGCGCCCCGGCGACGTGGTGGTGACGATGGGCGCCGGCACGATCGGCGCGGTGCCGGGCCTGCTGGTGTCGGGCCAGGCTGGCGCATCGTCGGCGAGCGCATCCCCCCTTTCGCAACCCGCTGCCCAGTCAGCGTCGCAACAACCAGTGCAAGCGGCCGTGCCGCAAGCCGGAGACCAGGCATGAGCTTCGTCGCCAATCCCCAAATCGATCCGAAGGCGCTCGGCAAGGTCGGCGTGCTGATGGGCGGCCGTTCGGCCGAACGGGAAATCTCGCTGCTGTCGGGACAGGGCGTGCTCGCCGCGCTGCAGTCGCGCGGCGTCGACGCGCATGCGTTCGACCCGGGCGTGCGCAACGTCGCCGAGCTCGCGACGGCCGGTTTCGATCGCGTCTTCATCGCGCTGCACGGCCGCTACGGCGAGGACGGCACCATGCAGGGCCTGCTCGAGCAGCTGGGCATTCCCTACACCGGCAGCGGCGTGCTGGCCTCCGCGCTGGCGATGGACAAGCCCGCCACCAAGCGGGTGTGGAGCACCCACGGGCTGCCGACGCCGCGCTTTGCGATGCTGACCGCGGACTGCACCGAGCGCGAGTTCGATGCGGTGGTGGCCGACCTGGGCCTGCCGCTGATCGTCAAGCCGGCGCGCGAAGGCTCGTCGATCGGCCTGACCAAGGTGACGGACGCCGGCCAGATGCGCGCCGCCTACGAGAAGGCCGCCGCGCTGGACAACGACGTGATCGCCGAAGCGTTCATCGACGGCGCCGAGCTGACCTGCCCGATCGTCGGCGAGGGCCGCGACGCGGTGGCGCTGCCGGTGATCCGCATCGTCGCGCCCGACGCCAACTACGACTATCAAAACAAGTACTTCACGGACGTTACCCAGTACCTGTGCCCCGCGAATCTGGGCGACGCGCTCGAGCAGCGCGTGCGCAGCCTGGCGGTCGAAGCCTTCCGCGTGCTGGGCTGCCGCGGCTGGGCACGCGCCGACGTGATGCTGACCGCCGACGGCCAGCCCTATCTGCTCGAAATGAATACCTCGCCCGGCATGACCGGCCACTCGCTGGTGCCGATGTCGGCGCGCGCGGCCGGCATCAGCTACGAGGACTTCGTGCTGCAGGTGGTCGCCGCGGCGACGCTGGACCTGCATCCGAACGAGCACTGGAAACCCCAATAACCCCGAACAACCCGCGGCTGACCCCGTACAACGAAGCCTTCGCGCACCCCGAACCGACATGTGGCACAACGCACGCCTGCTGAACCTGATCGCCACCACGCTCTACGCCGTGGTGGTGGTGATGGCGCTCGCGGCCGGCCTGATGTGGCTGGCGCAGCGGCCGGTGTTCGCGATCACCCATGTCGAGCTGGCGCCGATGTATGGCGGCGCGCTGCGCCACGTCAACGCGCCCGCGGTGCGCGCCAACGCGCTGGGCAAGCTGTCGGGCAATTTCTTCACGCTGGACCTGGACGCCGCGCGCCAGGCCTTCGAGTCGGTGCCGTGGGTGCGCAAGGCCAGCGTGCGGCGCGAATGGCCCAGCGGCCTGACGGTCAAGATCGAGGAACACGAGGCGCTCGGCACCTGGGGCGCGCCCGATACCGGGCGGCTGATCAACACCTATGGCGAGCTGTTCGTGGCCAATCCCGCCGAGGCGGAAGAGGACGCACGGCTGCTCGCGCTCGATGGCCCGCCCGGCAGCGAGGCGGAGGTCGTCGACAAACTCGAGATCATGCGCGACTGGTTCCGGCCGTTGAAGGCCGAGCCGCTCGCGGTGACGTTGTCCGGGCGTTACGCCTGGCGGGCCAGGCTGTCCAACGGCATGGTGGTCGAACTGGGACGGGAACAGACCGACCTTGACCGGATGGCGATGGAGGAGCGCGTCAAGCGTTTCGTCATCGCCTGGCCGCAGGTGACGGAGCAGTGGGGCAAGCAGATCGAGTACGCGGATTTACGCTATCCGAACGGGTTTGCCATCCGGGCAGCCAATGTGCGCTTCCTGACCGAGGCCCAGGCGGCAGCCGCCGCCAAGGCACGCGAACAGGGGACGAGCCATGCGAACGGTGCCAATCGTGCCAGTGCCGGTGCCAGTGCCAACGCCGCCGGCGCGAAGCGTGGCCCGGCTTCCAACAACAATCCGACGCGACTGAGAAAAGAGAACGCGGAGAAAACCCGATGAGCAAGGAATACAAGGACCTGTTGGTTGGTCTGGACATCGGCACCTCGAAGGTGGCGGCGGTGGTCGCGGAATTGCGCCCCGACGGCAGCTACGAAGTGATCGGGATGGGCCAATCCGAGTCCAAGGGGTTGAAGAAAGGGGTCGTGGTCAATATCGAGGCCACCGTGCAGTCGATCCAGAAGGCGCTCGAGGAAGCCGAGCTGATGGCCGACTGCAAGATTTCGGAGGTCTTCACCGGCATTGCCGGCAGCCACATCCGCTCGTTCAACTCGAGCGGCATGGTGGCGATCAAGGACAAGGAGGTGACCCAGACCGATGTGGCGCGGGTCATCGAGACGGCCAAGGCGGTCAATATCCCGACCGACCAGCAGATCCTGCACATCCTGACCCAGGAATTCATCATCGACGGGCAGGAGGACGTGCGCGAGCCGATCGGCATGAGCGGCATCCGGCTGGAGGTCAAGGTCCATATCGTGACCGGCGCGGTCAGCGCCGCGCAGAACATCGTCAAGTGCGTGCGCCGCTGCGGGCTGGAGGTGCACGACCTGATCCTGCAGCCGCTGGCCTCGAGCCTGGCGGTGCTGACCGAGGACGAGAAGGAACTCGGCGTGGTGCTGGTCGACATCGGCGGCGGCACCACCGACATCGCGATCTTCAGCGAAGGCGCGATCCGCCATACCGCGGTGATTCCGATCGCCGGCGACCAGATCACCAACGACATCGCGATGGCGCTGCGTACGCCGACGCCCGATGCCGAGGACATCAAGATCCAGTACGGCATCGCCAAGCAGGCGATCGCCGATCCGGAGGAAATGATCGAGGTGCCGGGCGTGGGCGATCGCGGCACGCGCACGCTGTCGCGCCAGGCGCTGGCGGCGGTGATCGAGCCGCGCATCGAGGAGCTGTACTCGCTGGTGCATCAGGTCGTGCGCGAGTCCGGCTACGAGGAATTGCTGTCGTCGGGCATCGTGATCACCGGCGGCACCGCAATGATGCCCGGCATGGTGGAACTGGGAGAGGACATCTTCCTCAAACCGGTTCGGGTCGGCGTTCCCGAGTACCGCGGCAATCTGCACGAGGTCGTCAAGAGCCCGCGCTATTCGACGGTGATGGGCCTGCTGCTCGAAGGCCGCGTGCAACGGATGCGCGGGCGCAAGGTCGCGGTGCAGAGCGGTTCGGTCAAGCAGATCTGGACGCGCATGAAGGAATGGTTCGTCGGCAATTTCTGATTGACGACACGTATTGGCGGCACGAATTGCATCGAATTGGCGACGCGCTGGTCGCCGACTGTCCACCGTGGCGGGCGCGGCGCGTTGATGGAGCAGTTTCTTTCTTTTGGTTCTTTGTTCAGGAACCAAGGGTTGCGGCGGGGAGGCCGCAGCGTTTGGCGACTGATTTTTCTCGGAGGCAGTGATGGACTTTGACATGATCGAATCGGAAATGCAGGACGGCACCATCATCAAGGTGGTCGGCGTGGGCGGCGCGGGCGGCAACGCCGTGCAGCACATGATCAACCGCGGGGTGCAGGGCGTCGAATTCATCTGCATGAACACCGATGCGCAGGCGCTCAAGCGCTCGACCGCGGCGCGCGTGCTGCAACTGGGCAATACCGGCCTGGGCGCCGGCGCGAAGCCGGAGGTCGGCCGCACCTGCGCCGAATCGGCACGCGAGCAGATCGCCGACGCGCTGCGCGGCGCGCATATGGTCTTCATCACTGCCGGCATGGGCGGCGGCACCGGTACCGGTGCGGCGCCGATCGTGGCGCAGGTCGCCAAGGAGATGGGCATCCTGACCGTCGGCGTGGTCAGCAAGCCGTTCGACTTCGAAGGCGCGCGCCGCGCGAAGGTCGCCGAGCATGGATCGGCCGAGCTGGAGAACAACGTCGACTCGCTGATCGTCGTGCTCAACGAGAAGCTGTTCGAGGTGATGGGCGACGACGCCGAGATGGACAAGTGCTTCCAGTGCGCCGACGACGTGCTGCATAACGCGGTGGCCGGCATTGCCGAGATCATCAACGTGGACGGCCTGGTCAACGTCGACTTCGAGGACGTCAAGACGGTGATGGGCGAGCAGGGCAAGGCGATGATGGGGACGGCCACGGTGTCGGGCGTCGATCGCGCGCGCCTGGCCGCCGAGCAGGCCGTCGCCAGCCCGCTGCTGGAAGGCGTGGATCTGTCCGGCGCGCGCGGCGTGCTGGTCAACATCACGGCCAGCCGCTCGCTGAAGCTGTCGGAGACCAAGGAAGTCATGAACACCATCCGCAGCTATGCCGCGGAAGATGCCACCGTGATCTTCGGTACGGTCTACGACGACTCGATGGGCGATGCGCTGCGCGTGACCGTGGTCGCCACGGGCCTGGGCCGCGCCAGCAAGAAGCAGCAGCCGATGACGCTGCTCAAGACCGGTACCGACAACATGCCGGTGCAGATGATGGCTGGCCTGCAGCACGGCTCGGCGCTGCACAGCGCGCCGGACTACAGCGGCCTCGATACGCCGGCGGTGTTCCGCAGCTCGCGCGAAACCGCGTCGGCGCACGTGGCCGCGCTGCAGGAGAAGGGCGTCGACACCTACGACATCCCGGCCTTCCTGCGCAAGCAGGCGGACTGAGAGCCGGCACGGCGCGAGTCGACCGATATAGCCGACCGCATTGCCGGCAGTTTGCCGGCCGCGCATCCGCGACAGCGGGGCACGATGGGCGCTCCCCATCCGCCCGTGCCGCGCTACGGATGACGGCCGCCTGCCGCTTGCGGAACCGGCGAGGTTGACGCGCCTGCTGTCCTCCGTCCGCATCCCGTGCCGGGACAGGCGCGCCGCCGGCCGCCTCCCCGGACTGGTCTCCCGCCGTATCCCGGCCGGGATGTGCCTTCCTTCCGCGCGGCGAGTGCAAGCTCGCCGCGCCTGTTTTTGTCAGTTCTGCTTGCCTGCCTGTCGGCATCCGCTGACAGGCGTGCGCGCCGCCGTCTCACTTGGGATGCCGGTGCCAGGCAACTATGATGCAGACTGGGTTTGGCCAAGGCGTTCGCGGTCGTTCGCTGATGTTCGATGTGGACGCCGACGCCGCGGCCGCCTGAGGAAATCGCCATGATCGAAATCGGTGCACGCGTGCCCGACGCGACGCTGTACGAATACTTCGAAGTCGAGGCCGGCGGCTGTGCGCTCGGTCCCAACGCCTTCTCGGTGGCCGACCTGGCCCAGGGTCGGCGCATCGTCGTGTTCGGTCTACCCGGCGCGTTCACGCCGACCTGTTCCGCACGCCACGTGCCCGGCTTCGTCGAGCAGGCGGATGCGCTGCGCGCCGCAGGCGTCGACGAGATCTGGTGCGTGTCGGTCAACGATGCCTTCGTGATGGGCGCATGGGCGCGCGAGCAGGGCACCGCCGGCAAGGTCCGGATGCTCGGCGACGGCAGCGCCGAATGGACGCGCGCACTCGGTCTGGAACAGGACCTGGGCAAGCGCGGCATGGGCGTGCGTTCGCTGCGCTATGCGATGGTGATGGACGATGGCGTGGTCACGCACCTGGCCGTCGAAGCCCCGGGCGAATTCAAGGTCAGCAGCGCCGAGGCGGTGCTCGCAATGTTGCGCGGGTAAGACGGCGTTCTCTGACTCTGGCGCGGGCAGGGGGAGCGAAAGCGGCGTTATTTGTGACTCGTATGCCGCTTATTCCATATTTTCCGACGATTTTCCCGCCATTTCCCGCATCTTTTTCGGGCCTTTAGCCGTCGAATGCCACACCGTTAACACGGCGAAACAAAACTGGTGCAGCGCAATATAATGACCGGTGGTAAGATACGGTTTATCGAATCTCAAGCCCGATAGATTTTAATAATTAGCAGAGGCCGTCATGCTCAAACAGCGCACTATCAAGTCCCTGGTCAAGACCGTTGGCATTGGCTTGCACTCGGGCCGTAAAGTGACGCTGACATTGCGGCCCGCCCCGACCGATACCGGTATCGTCTTCACCCGCGTCGACCTGCCCGAGCCGGTGGAGATTCCGGTGAAGGCATCGGCCATCGGCGATACGCGCCTGGCCTCCGTGCTGCAGAAAAACGGCGCGCGCGTTTCCACCATCGAACACCTGATGTCCGCGTGCGCGGGCCTGGGCATCGACAATCTGTTCGTCGACGTCGATGCCGAGGAAATCCCAATCATGGACGGCAGCGCCGCGTCCTTCGTGTTCCTGCTGCAATCGGCGGGCATCGAGGAGCAGCCGGCGGCCAAGCGCTTCATCCGCGTCAAGAAGGCCGTGGAAGTGCGCGATGGCGACAAGCTGGCGCGGCTCGAGCCGTATTTCGGCTTCAAGCTGTCGTTCACGATCGATTTCCGCCATCCGGCCGTCGACAAGACCGGCCAGACCTTCGAGATCGACTTCGGCGACACCAGCTATGTCCGCGAGATCGCGCGGGCGCGCACCTTCGGCTTTGCACACGAGGTCGAGGCGCTGCGCGAGATGGGCCTGGCCCGCGGCGGCAGCCTGGACAACGCGATCGTGCTCGACGAGCACCGCATGCTGAACAACGAGGAGCTGCGCTATGGCGACGAGTTCGTGCGCCACAAGATCCTCGACGCGATCGGCGACCTGTATGTGGTCGGCCATCCGCTGATCGGCGCCTATGTCGCCAACAAGTCCGGCCACGGGCTGAACAACCAGCTGCTGCGTGCGCTGCTGGCGGACGAGCAGGCCTACGAGATCGTCAGTTTCGAGCGCCAGGAAGAGGCCCCGGCCGCCTTCCTGCCGCAGCTGCAGCCGGCCTTCGCCTGAGCCAGGCGCGCCTGGCGGCGCGTTCCCTCTCCCCCAACCCCTCTCCCGCAAGCGGGAGAGGGGAGTCGAAAGCGTGAATGTTGGGAGGGCTCCTCCCGCCCGCTTGCGGCAGAGGAAAATCGAAGCACGGGGAGCTCCACTGCTACGGGTTTGCTCCCCTCGCCCGCTTTTGGCCGAGGGGAAGTCGAAGCGCGGGAAGCTCGACTGCTGCGGGTTTGCTCCCCTCGCCCGCTTGCGGGAGAGGGGCCGGGGGAGAGGGCAAACGGCGCTTGCCGCGCCCTGCCGATCGAATCCCCTACCGATGCCGCGCCAGCATCGTCTGCACCGCATCGCGCAGCGGCGAATCGGGCAGCGTCTGCGCCAGTTCGCCGAGGCTGTTCAGCCCCGCCGCGGGCACCCCCACCTTTTTCGGCCGCTCCGCCGGTGCCACGTCCCAGTCGCCGCGTGCGACGTCCGGCTGTACCCGCACCTTGACCGCATCGATGCGCGCGCCGCGTTGCTGCAGCCGCGCCAGCAGGCTCGGCACGATCTGCCGCACCCGTGCCGCGGCGGCGCCGTGGGCGGCCAGCAGCAGCAGCGTATTGGGCTCCCCGGGACTGCGCATGTCCCGGCGCACGCCGCCGATCGCGATGCCGGCGCGCATGCCCGGCGGCAGCAGGGCCATCACCTCGGCTTCCAGCGCGGCGAGCTCGCGCGCGGTCTGCATCAGCGAGGACATCGGCCCGGCCTTGGCCAGCCAGTCGTTCAGCGGCTTGGCGGCGGGCGTTTGCAGGGCGTGGTGGGTGAACAGGCGCATGCCGCATTCTAGCCCCAAGCCCGTCTCGAGCGGGCCCGGCGCAGCGCCCCGGTGCCGTGCGCGAGACACCGTGCCGGCACGGTCCGGACCCGCGCGCGGCGTACCGGAACCGCGGCGGATTCGCCCACGGAACCGCCCGCCGCGCGTGATAAACTCGGCGTTTTGCGCTAATCCTCTCTTCGCCACGCGCGCTTCCCGTCCGGCCATGCGGCACGGACGGCAGGACCGCAATCGTGCGCAGGTGACACCAATCGATGATCACGGGCCTTCTCAAGAAAGTCTTCGGCAGCCGTAACGAGCGGCTGATCAAACAATATCGACGGACAGTCGAGCGGATCAACGCGCTGGAGCCGAAGTTCGAAGCGCTGTCGGACGACGAACTGCGCGGCATGACCGAGCAGTTCCGCCAGCGCCATGCCGGCGGCGAATCGCTGGAATCGCTGTTGCCCGAAGCCTTCGCGGTCTGCCGCGAGGCCAGCAAGCGCGTGATGAAGATGCGCCATTTCGACGTGCAGCTGATCGGCGGCATGGTGCTGAACGACAACAAGATCGCCGAGATGCGAACCGGCGAGGGCAAGACCCTGACTGCGACGCTGGCGGTCTACCTGAACGCGCTGACCGGCAAGGGCGTGCACGTGGTCACGGTCAACGACTACCTGGCCCAGCGCGATGCCGAATGGATGGGCCGGCTGTACAACTTCCTCGGTCTGTCGGTCGGCGTCAACCTGTCGCAGATGCCGCACGACCAGAAGCAGGCGGCCTACAACAGCGACATCACCTACGGCACCAACAACGAATTCGGCTTCGACTACCTGCGCGACAACATGGTCTACGACCCGGGTCAGCGCGTGCAGCGGCCGTTGCACTATGCGATCGTCGACGAGGTCGACTCGATCCTGATCGACGAGGCGCGCACCCCGCTGATCATCTCGGGCCAGGCGGAGAACCACACCGACCTGTACCAGCGCATGAACGGCATCCCGAAGCTGCTCGAGCGCCAGATCGGCGAGGAGAAGGCCGACGGCACCGGCGTCGAGAAGCCGGGCGACTACTACGTCGACGAGAAGGCGCACCAGGTCTACCTGACCGAGGCCGGCCACGAGAAGGCCGAGCAGATCATGGCCCAGCTGGGCCTGATCGGCGAGGGCGAGTCGCTGTACGCGCCGCAGAACATCACGCTGATGCACCATCTGTACGCGGCCCTGCGTGCGCACAGCCTGTTCCATCGCGACCAGCACTATGTGGTGCAGAACGATGAGGTCGTGATCGTCGACGAGTTCACCGGCCGCCTGATGACCGGCCGCCGCTGGTCCGACGGCCTGCACCAGGCCGTCGAGGCCAAGGAAGGCGTCACCATCCAGCAGGAAAACCAGACGCTGGCGACGATCACCTTCCAGAACTACTTCCGCATGTACGAGAAGCTGGCCGGCATGACCGGCACGGCCGATACCGAAGCGTACGAGTTCCAGGAGATCTACGGCCTGGAAGTGGTCGTGATCCCGACCAACAAGCCGACCCAGCGCAAGGACTTCCAGGACCAGATCTACAAGACCGGCAAGGAGCGCTACGACGCCGTGGTGCGCGATATCCGCGACTGCTACGAGCGCGGCCAGCCGGTGCTGGTCGGCACCACGTCGATCGAGACCTCGGAATACCTGTCGGACCTGCTGAACAAGGAAAAGCTGCCGCACCAGGTGCTCAACGCCAAGCAGCACGAGCGCGAGGCCGAGATCGTCGCGCAGGCGGGCCGGCCGAAGATGATCACCATCGCCACCAACATGGCCGGCCGCGGTACCGACATCGTGCTGGGCGGCAATGTCGAGAAGCAGGCCGGCTTCATCGAGGCCGATGCGAATCTGTCCGCCGAGGAAAAGGCCGCGCGCATCGCGCAGCTGAAGTCGGAATGGCAGTCGCTGCACGAGCAGGTCAAGGCCGCGGGCGGCCTGCATATCGTCGGCACCGAGCGACACGAATCGCGCCGGATCGACAACCAGCTGCGCGGCCGTGCCGGCCGCCAGGGCGACCCGGGTTCGTCGCGCTTCTATCTGTCGCTGGACGACCAGCTGCTGCGCATCTTCGCCGGCGACCGCGTGCGCGCGATCATGGACCGCCTGAAGATGCCTGAGGGCGAGCCGATCGAGGCCGGCATCGTGACGCGCTCGATCGAATCGGCGCAGCGCAAGGTCGAGGGCCGCAACTTCGATATCCGCAAGCAGCTGCTGCAGTACGACGACGTCGCCAACGACCAGCGCAAGGAAATCTACAAGCTGCGCAACGAGGTGCTGGAGGCGCAGGACGTCGGCGAGATGATCAAGAGCCTGCGCGAGGGCGTGCTGGTCGATCTGTTCCGCGAGTACGTGCCGGCCGAATCGATGGAAGAGCAGTGGGACATCGCCGGCCTGGAGAAGCGTCTGCGCGACGACTTCGGCCTGGAGCTGCCGCTGGCGCAGACCATCGAGAACGCGCAGAGCATCGAGGACGAGGAACTGCTGCAGATGATCGTTTCGGCCGCGGCCGAGCGCTACGAGGCCAAGGTCGCGCAGGTCGGCCGCGAGGCCTTCGCCGGCTTCGAGCGGTCGGTGATGCTGCAGAGCATCGACACGCACTGGCGCGAGCATCTGGCCGCGCTGGACCATCTGCGCCAGGGCATCCATCTGCGCGGCTATGCGCAGAAGGATCCGAAGCAGGAATACAAGCGCGAGTCGTTCGAACTGTTCGCGCGTCTGCTGGACGTGATCAAGAGCGAAGTCACGCGCATCGTCTTCAACGTCCAGATCCAGTCGCCGGAAGAGCTCGAGCATGCCTCGGAGCAGATCGAGGACGATCTGGCGCACGTGGGCAATGTGCGATACCAGCATGACGAGTTCGGCGGCGCCGGCCCCGACACCGGCGAGCGCGCGATCGCGGCGGCGGCACGCGGCGCCCGCGACGACAGCGAAGTGGCGACCATGCCCCGCGTCGGCCGCAACGACCCCTGCCCGTGCGGCTCGGGCAAGAAGTTCAAGCAGTGCCACGGCCGGCTGAGCTAAGCCGGACACTGGGCACCGGGCACTGAGCCCCGGTCACTGAGCCCCGGTCACTGAGCATCAGGCATCAGGTATCGCATCGAAGCAAGGAATCGAACATGGCCGTCAACTTGCCGCTGCCGCAGGCAGAGAATCTGAAACCGGTCGCCGGCGTCGAGCTCGGCTGGGCTGAAGCGGGCATCCGCAAGGCCAACCGCAAGGACGTGCTGGTGGTGCGCCTGGCCGAAGGCAGCACGGTGGCCGGCGTCTTCACGCGCAACCGTTTCTGCGCCGCGCCGGTGCAGGTCTGCCGCGAGCATCTGGCGTCCGGCCGCGGCATCCGCGCGCTGGTGATCAACACCGGCAACGCCAATGCCGGCACCGGCGAACCGGGCCTGGCCAATGCGCGCGCGACCTGCGAGGCGGTCGCTGGCGCGCTGGGCATCGGCGCCGATCAGGTGCTGCCGTTCTCGACCGGCGTGATCCTCGAACCGCTGCCGATGGACCGTCTGCTGGCCGGCGTGCCCAAGGCGATCGCCAATGCGCGCGAGGACAACTGGCTGGCGGCGGCCGAATCGATCATGACCACCGACACGCAGCCGAAGGCGGCGTCGCGCACGGTGACGATCGGCGGCAAGACCGTCACGCTGACCGGCATCAGCAAGGGTGCCGGCATGATCAAGCCGAATATGGCGACGATGCTGGGCTTTATCGCGACGGACGCGACCGTGGCCCAACCGGTGCTGCAGGCGCTGGTGTCGCACGCGGCCGATCATTCGTTCAACAGCATCACGATCGACGGCGATACCTCGACCAACGATTCCTTCGTGCTGATCGCCACCGGCCGCGCCGGCGCCCCCGCGATCGAGCGCGCCGACGGTGCCGACTTCGAGGCGCTGCGCGACGCGGTGACGTCGCTGGCGCAGGAGCTCGCGCAGATGATCGTGCGCGACGGCGAAGGCGCGACCAAGCTGATGACGATCCAGGTCGAAGGCGGACGCGATGTCGCCGAATGCCGGCAGATCGCCTATGCGGTGGCCCACTCGCCGCTGGTCAAGACCGCGTTCTACGCCTCCGATCCCAATCTGGGCCGGATTCTCGCTGCGGTCGGCTATGCCGGCGTCGACGATCTCGACGTTGGCGGCGTCAATCTGTGGCTCGACGATGTCTGGGTGGCGAAGGACGGCGGCCGCCATCCCGAATACCGCGAGGAAGACGGCCAGCGCGTGATGAAGCAGGCCGAGATCACGGTGCGCATCGCGCTCGGCCGCGGCAACGCCACGGCCACGGTCTGGACCTGCGACCTGTCGCACGACTACGTATCGATCAACGCGGACTATCGCTCCTGATTGCTGCCTGACGATGCCTTGCCGCCTGGCGAGGCATCGCCCGCGACAAGGGCCCGGCATCGGCCCATCGTCCTCGCCTCGCCGTTCCGCTTCTCCATCTCCCGCCTTTCCGGATTGCCGCCAATGTCCGATCTCGCCTCCCGTCTCGACCAATTTCTCGCCCGGCTCGAACAGTGGCTGCCGCCGCAGCTGACCGAGGCGGACTGGCAGCAGGCCGTCGCCTTCCGCTGGCGCAAGCGGCAGAGTCTGTTCGGCAATATCGGTTATCTGCAGGCCATCCGGCAGCTGCCGCCGATCCATCTGGACGATCTGAAGAACATCGAGCGTCAGAAGGACGCCATCGTCGCCAATACACGCCAGTTCGTGCACAAGCTGCCGGCCAACAACGTGCTGCTGACCGGCGCGCGCGGCACCGGCAAGTCGTCGCTGATCAAGGCCTGCCTGAACGCCTTCGTCGGCGAGGGGCTGCGTCTGGTCGAAGTCGACAAGGCCGATCTCGGCGATCTGGGCGATATCGTCGAGCAGCTGACGCAGCGGCCGGAACGCTTCGTGATCTTCTGCGACGACCTGTCGTTCGAGGATGGCGAATCGGGCTACAAGTCGCTGAAGTCCGCGCTCGACGGCTCGGTCGCCGCGCAGTCGGACAACGTGCTGGTCTATGCGACCTCGAATCGCCGCCATCTGCTGCCCGAATACATGAAGGACAACGAGACCTATCAGCACACCGCGGATGGCGAGATCCATCCCGGCGAGGTGGTCGAGGAAAAGATCTCGCTGTCCGAGCGCTTCGGCCTGTGGCTGTCGTTCTATCCGCCGAAGCAGGACGAATACCTGAATATCGTCGCGCACTGGCTGCGCCAGTTCGGCTGCAGCGAGGACGATATCGCGGCGGCGCGCGGCGATGCGCTGGTGTGGGCGCTGGAGCGCGGCTCGCGCTCGGGGCGGGTCGCCTGGCAGTTCGCGCGCGATTGGGGCGGCAAGCACGGCAAGCCCTACGGTGCGCACCAGGGCGAGCCGGCATGAGCGGCGGGCGCAAGGTCACCGAGGTCGCGGTCGGCGTGCTGGTACGCCCGGACGGCCGCTTCCTGCTGGCGCAGCGGCCGGCCGGCAAGCCGTACGAGGGCTACTGGGAGTTTCCGGGCGGCAAGCTCGAAGCGGGCGAGTCCGTCGAAGCGGCGCTGGCGCGCGAGCTGCACGAGGAACTGGGGCTGGACATCACGGCCTCGACCCGCTGGCACGTGCTGGAGCACGATTACCCGCACGCCTACGTGCGGCTGCACTTCTGCAAGGTCACCGGATGGGACGGCGAGCCGGTCGGGCGCGAAGGCCAGGCCTTCTCGTGGGAGCAGGTGCCCGTCAGCGTCGGGCCGTTGCTGCCGGCGACGATTCCGGTGGTCGAGTGGCTGGGGGAGGAGGCGGCCTGAAGGCCGGCTCTGGCCGAGCGTGGGCGCTCTTTGGCTGAGCGTGGGCGCTCAGTCGTCGCTCAGTCGTCGTCCCGGTCCTGCTGGTCCTCGGTCGGAGCGGCCGGCTTGCCCTCGATCACGTATTTCTCGGAGGCCCAGGCCCCCAGGTCGATTTGCTTGCAACGTTCGGAGCAGAAGGGGCGGAACTTGTTTTCCGGCGCCCAAACCACGTCCTTGCCACAGGTCGGGCATTTGACTACGGATGGCATGGCAAATCAGAAATTGCAGAGTTTGAGCAGGAAGGGGATGTCGGCATCGACCGAGCGCGGTCGCATATCGCCATCCTGCTGGGTGAAGCGCACCCACAGCATGTACTTGTTGGCGCTCATCTCGGGGATGAAGGCCAGCAGCGAATCGTCGAGCAGCACCTGCATCAGCTGGTAGCTGCGGCCGGACAGCATCTGCTGATAGCTGCCGCCGGTGGCGATCACCTTGCCGCTCTGGCCGGACTCGCGCAATAGCTTCAGCACGGCGTCGGTGCCCACGCGCAGCGGAATCAGCGGACGGACCCACTTCAGGATGTCGGCGCGCCGTTCCTCCGCCGGCCGATGCTGCCAGGCGTAGTACGACGGCAAGTCGAATTCGCAGGTGCCGCCGGGGATGATCGCGCGGCTGCGGATGCTGGTCAGCCACTCGTTGTCGGTCAGCAGCTGGCCCGCCTTGCCGACGGTCTGGTTCAGCTGCGAGATGGCTTGCTCGAGTTCGCCGATCACGGCGTCCAGCGTCTGCTGATCGATCTGCGGGCTCGAGCGCAGCGCGGTCAGCGCCTGCCGCTGGCGATCGAGCTCCTTGATCAGATCGGTTTTCAGATCGGCGCGGCCCGCGACGTCGATGATCTCGAACAGCGTGGTCAGCGCGACATGATGCTGCAGCGCATGTTCCTGTCCGAGAAAGTACTCCAGCCGATCGAACAGGTCCTCCAGACGCAGGAGTGTCCTGATGCGTTCGTTGAAAGGATATTCGTACAGAATCAAGGGGAAGTCCGTGCAGCGCGGCGTCGGCCAGCTTGCCGGCCCGGTGCTGGATTCGACAGACGAATCGGCTCAGGCTGGCGCGCGAGGCGATCGGTACAGAATGCATGCGAAGCTCGCATGCGGCCGTATGCATGCACTTGGCAGCATATTCCAACGCATTCTATGCGAGACCGCGCGCAAGGACAATGAAACGCCGCCGATGGTGGCCTCGGGATCGCCTGATGCGCAGCGATGTGCGTCAGTGCGGTTCAGCCCGCGGCAGATGTCGGCGACGCGGGCTTCATCGCGCGATAGCGGCGATCGAGCGCCTCGACCTGCGGAGGCAGCGCTTCGACGGGACCGTCGTTGTCGATCACATCGTCGGCCACCGCCAGCCGCTGCGCGCGCGTCGCCTGCCTCGCCATGATGGCCTCGACTTGCTCGCGCGAGAAACCGTTGCGTGACATCACGCGGGCGATCTGCGTGGCTTCGCTGCAATCGACCACCAGCACGCGGTCGACGCGCTCGCGCCAGCGGCCGGACTCGACCAGCAGCGGCACCACATGGATCAGATAGGGATGGGCACCGCCCGTGCGAATCTGTGCCGCCCGCTGTTCGGTGACCTCGCGGATCAGCGGATGCGTGATCGCTTCGAGGCGCGCCTTGGCGGTCGGATCGGAGAACACCAGCGCGCGCATCGCATCGCGATCCATCGCACCGTCGGCGCGCAGACATGCAGGACCGAAGGCCTCGACCAGCGCGGGAATCGCCGCGCCGCCGGGCGCGGTGATCTCGTGTGCGATCAGATCGGTATCGATCAGCGCGGCGCCGCGCTCGGCGAACAGATCGGCGACGCGGCTCTTGCCGGAGCCGATGCCTCCGGTCAATCCGATTTCCAGCATATGTCTCCAGGTGAGTGGGGCGTTGGGGTGGCGTTGGTCGTCAGTGAGTCGGGCGCTGCGGAGCATCGCCGGCGTCAGCGGGTCATCACCGCGCCCGCTTCGATCGCGGCGCCCGGCG
The DNA here is from genome assembly GCF_017598945.1 of Cupriavidus gilardii. Classification (GTDB taxonomy): domain Bacteria; phylum Pseudomonadota; class Gammaproteobacteria; order Burkholderiales; family Burkholderiaceae; genus Cupriavidus; species Cupriavidus gilardii_E. The sequence goes on along the minus strand of NZ_JAGFTW010000036.1, from coordinate 298,664 downwards.
CCAATGCCGGCAGCAGCCAGTCGGCGCCCGCGAACAGCACCAGCAATCCGGCGCCGGCAATAAACGGCCCGAACGGGAACGGCGTATCGCGATCGTGTCGGTGCAGCGCGATCTTGGCAAGACCGTACACCAGTCCGACCACCGACGACAGCAGCACCAGCGCGGGCAGCGCCTGCCAGCCGAACCAGCCGCCGAGCGCCGCCATCAGCTTGAAGTCGCCATAGCCCATGCCCTCCTTGCCGCGCAGCAGCTTGAACAGCCAATAGGTGGTCCACAACAGCAGATAACCGGCGACCGCGCCGATCACCGCGTCGCCGATCGGCGCGAACAGACCCGTCAGGTTCAGCAGCAGGCCCAGCCACAGCAGCGGCTGCGTGATCTGGTCCGGCAACAGTTGGGTGTCGGCATCGATCAGCGCCAGCGACAGCAGCGACCAGATCAGCACCATCGCGGCCAGCGCCTGCCAGGTCGGCCCGAAATGCCAGGCCGCCAGCGCGCACAGCGCGGCGCTCGCCAGCTCGACGGCGGGATAGCGCAGGCCGATCGGCTTGCTGCAGGCCGAGCAACGCCCGCCCAGCAGCAGATAGCCCAGCACCGGAATGTTTTCCCACGGCGCGATCGCATGGCCGCAATGCGGGCACGACGAGCGCGGCACCATCAGGTCATAGCGTTCGGGGTAGGGCGCGGGCTCGTGGCGCAGCGCGGCCAGATAATTCGCCTCCTCGCGCTCCATCATGCGCGGCAGCCGATGCACGACCACGTTCAGGAAGCTGCCGACCACCAGCCCGAGCAACGCCGCCGCGCTCAGCAGAAACCACGGCGGCAGGGCCGCCAGCGCGGCGATGGTCCAGGTACCGGCCGGCATGACCGCGTTCCAGTTCGACAGGAAGCCTTGCATCTCAGACCACCTGCGCCAGCTTGAAGATCGGCAGATACATCGCGATCACCAGCGCGCCGATCAGCACGCCCAGCACCACGACGATCAGCGGCTCGACCATGCCGGCGAGCGCGGCGACGTCCTCGTCGACCTCACGCTCGCAGCATTGCGCGACATGCAGCAGCATCGTGTCGAGCGCGCCGGATTCCTCGCCGATGCGGGTCATCTGCAGCGCCATCGGGTCGAACACGGCGCTGGCGCGCATCGCCGTGGCGAGGCTGGCGCCGCAACGCACGGCACGTTCGATCCGCCGGGTGGCGTCGCGATACACGCGATTGCCGGCCGCCCCCGCGACCAGCGCCATCGCCTCGACCAGCGGCGTGCCCGCAGCGGACAGCGTCGCCAGCGTGCGCGTCCAGCGCGCCACCGCCGCCTTGCGGAGCAGCGGACCGGCCACCGGCAAGCGCAGCATCGCCCGGTCGCGTGCATGGCGCAGCGACGCCGAGCGGCGCAGCGCATGCCGCAGGCTCAGCCACGCCAGCGGCGGCAGGGCCAGCAGCATTTGCCAGTGCGCGACAAGGCCATCGGACAGCGCGATCACGAATTGCGTCGGCGCGGGCAGTTGGGCGCCGGCACCGAAGCCGACAAAGACCTGTTTGAAGGCGGGAATCACGAACAGCATCAGGATCGTCATCACGGCGGCGGCCACTGCCAGCACCACCAGCGGATAGCGCAGCGCGGCCCTTACCTGGCGGCGCAGCGCAATCGACTGTTCCAGGCAGGCACACAGCCGGTCCAGCATGCTGCCCAGCGCGCCGCCTTGTTCGCCGGCGTCGACGAGATTGCAGTAGAGCGCGTCGAACGTGCGGGGATGTCGGCGCATGGCCTGAGCCAGGCCGCTCCCGCTTTCGATGTCGCCGCGCAGTTGCGTCAGCAGGTGGCGCCAGGCGGGATCGCCATGGCCGCGCGCGATGATGTCGAGCGCCGGCAGCAGCGGCACGCTCGCGCCCAGCAGCGTCGACAGTTGCCGCGTGAAGCGCGCAATGTCGTCGACGCGGAATCGTGGTGGCGCGGTCGTGCGCGCCACGGCGGGAAGGCGGACCGCGGCGCGCGGTGCGGGGGCCGCCATGGTGGACCCGGATGGCATGATCGTTCGGTCGATCTTCGTTATGGATGGGTGGTCGCCAGCACCTCGGCCAGCGAGGTCGTGCCCGCCCTGACCTTGAGCAGCCCGGCCTCGCGCAACGATAGCACGCCCTCGCGACGCGCCTGCTGCGCTAGCGCCCGCGCACTGCCGCGCGACAGGATGATGCCCTGCATCGCGTCGGAGACGGGCATCACCTGGTGGATGCCGCAGCGGCCGCGATAGCCGCTGCCGCGGCAGGCGGCGCAGCCGACCGGCTCGCAGGGCTGCCAGTCCCCGTCGAGCAGGGCGTCCGCGAAGCCGGCCTCGCGCAGCGCGGCCAGCGGGAACGTGCCGGGCCGTTTGCAGGCGCACAGCATGCGGGCCAGCCGCTGCGCCGTGATGACCAGCACGCTGGCAGCCAGGTGGAAGGGGGCGACGCCCAGCTGCGCCAACCGTGTGAGCGTGCCCGGCGCATCGTTGGTATGCAGCGTCGACAAGACCAGATGGCCAGTCTGCGCTGCCTTGACTGCGATGTCGGCGGTCTCCGCGTCGCGGATTTCGCCGACCATGATCACGTCCGGGTCCTGGCGCAGCAACGCGCGCAGCACGGTCGGAAAGCCCAGGCCGACCTTGTCGTGGATATTGACCTGATTGATGCCGGCCAGCTGGATTTCGGCCGGATCCTCGGCCGTCGCGATATTGCGCTCGTCCTGGTTCAGCAGATTCAGGAAGGCGTACAGCGAGACGGTCTTGCCGCTGCCCGTCGGGCCGGTGACGAGGACCATGCCGTGGGGTCGGCGCAGGCGCTCGAGCAGCATGGCGAGCTGCGCCGGTTCGAAGCCGAGGCCTTCCATGTCGAGCCGCACGCCGGACGCGGCCAGCATGCGCAGCACGATCTTTTCGCCGAACAGCGTCGGCAGCGTCGATACGCGCAGGTCGACCGCGCGTGCTGCTGTGCCTTCCGGCGCCGCCTCGCCGTCGCGCCGCGGTATCACAAAGCGCATGCGGCCATCCTGCGGCACGCGTTTCTCGGCGATGTCGAGCCGGGCCAGCACCTTGATCCGCGTCGCGATGCGGTCGCGTATTTCCAGCGGCGGACGCGCGACCTCGTGCAGCAGCCCGTCGATGCGAAAGCGCACGCGGTAGAAGCTTTCGTACGGCTCGAAGTGCAGATCCGAGGCTCCGCGCCGGCACGCCTCGCTCAGCAGCTTCTGGACGAAGCGCACCACGGGCGCATCGTCGACCTCGTCACCGCCGCGTGGACCACGGTGGCCGCGCTGGCTGCCATCGCTCGATGGCATGGCGGGGTCGTATTCGATCGGCGCATCGGCGGTGGCGATCATGGCGGGCAGGGCGCAGTGGAGGAGGGGGCCAGTGTGCGATGCGGGGGGCCGGAGACGGAATGCGCGCAGTCTCAAAATGGACCGCACCGTGCGAGCCGGAGCGTGAGCCAAAGCCCAAAGCTCAAAGCTCAAAGCTCAAAGCTCAAAGCTCAAAGCTCAAAGCTCAAAGCTCAAAGCTCAAAGCTCAAAGCTCAAAGCTCAAAGCTCAAAGCTCAAAGCTCAAAGCTCAAAGCCAAAGGACCCACCAAAGCAAAAGGGCCGTGCATCGCTGCACGGCCCTTTCGGAAAAACTGGTCGGGGTGAGAGGATTCGAACCTCCGGCCTCTACGTCCCGAACGTAGCGCTCTACCAGGCTAAGCTACACCCCGTTTTCGTTTCCGCTGCGGCGTCAGGACTGACGTTGCAGCGAGAAAGCACATAACTTTATCAGTGTTTCCTTCAGTTGTGAAGGGGGAAATTGCATTGCGGCACGTTCGGCTGCATCGGCCTCGCGTTTTGCGGCCTCGAAGGTCGCATCCAGGGCCCCGCATTGATGGATGGCCGAGAACACCGCGTCGAAGTGTTCGGTGCCGCCCTGGACGATCGCCTCGCGCGCCAGCGTGCGTTGCTCGGCGGTGCCATGTTCCATCAGATGCAGCAGCGGCAGCGTCGGCTTGCCCTCGCGCAGATCGTCGCCGGCGTTCTTGCCCATCTGCTCCGCGCTGGCGGTGTAGTCGAGCATGTCGTCGATCAGCTGGAAGGCGGTGCCGATGCGGCGGCCGTATTCTGCGGCGGCTTCTTCCATCGCCGCGTCGGCGCCCGCCAGTACCGCGCCCAGCTGGGCGGAGGCCTCGAACAGCTTGGCGGTCTTGTAGCGGATCACCTGCAGATAGCGCTCCACCGTGACGTCGGGGTCGTGCATGTTGAGCAGCTGCAGCACCTCGCCCTCGGCGATCACGTTGGTCGCGTCCGACAGGATCTGCATGATCCGCATGCTGCCGGCGTCGACCATCATCTGGAAGGCGCGCGAATAGAGGAAGTCGCCGACCAGCACGCTGGCGGCATTGCCAAACACCGCGTTGGCGGTCTGGCGGCCGCGCCGCAGCTCGGACTCGTCGACCACGTCGTCGTGCAGCAGCGTGGCGGTGTGGATGAATTCCACCACCGCGGCCAGTTCGTGATGGCGGTGTCCGTCATAGCCGAGGGCGCGTGCGGACAGCAGCAGGATCACGGGACGCAGGCGCTTGCCGCCCGCGCCGATGATGTATTCGCCGATCTGTTCGATCAGTGGCACTTCGGAAGACAGGCGCTGCCGGATGACTGCATCGACGGCGCGCATGTCGGCAGCGACCGGAGCGAGCAAGGCAGAGGCGGAAGACTCGGACAAGATGATCACCGTTACGCAGAACGAGCGATTATATGCGATGGCCGTGTCCAGATGGCTTGCCGTGCGCGCGATTGCCGCGCGGTTCGGGGGCAGGCGGGTTCGGCTCGGCCAGCCTCGCGACGTCGAGGCGGCGCCTGAACCGACGCCTATAATGCGCGCATGAACAAGCCCGCCGCTTCCGATGGCCATGGCCGCCGCCCGTCCCGCCGCCTCGCGTGGTGGGTCGCCTTCGCCGCTCTGGCGGGATTCCTGCTGGCCGAGGCCACCTGACCGCCGGCTCGGGTAAGTGCATTGCCCGCCCCTGCAGGGCTATGTGTTTGTTTTCTTTGCACTTTTCCCGCTGCTCGTATAGAATGCCGAGTTTCCTCCGGCTGAACTGCTGTTGTTGCGTCCGTGCCGGCGGGAGATAACCGGGCCGAAAGCGCGTTGCATGGCCGCTTCGCCTAGCCGCGAAGCCACGCCAGTGCTGGCTTTTGGGCGTTTATTCACATCGAGAGGTTCGACAATGTACGCGGTCGTAAAAACCGGCGGCAAGCAATACAAGGTTGCTGCTGGCGAAAAACTGAAAGTAGAACAGATACCGGCAGACATTGGCGCAGAAATCACGCTCGACCAAGTGCTCGCAGTGGGCGCTGGCGACCAGATCAAGTTTGGTACGCCGCTGGTCAGCGGGGCTTCCGTCAAAGCTACCGTTATCTCCCAAGGTCGTCACGACAAGGTGAAGATCTTCAAGATGCGCCGTCGCAAGCATTACCAGAAGCGTCAAGGCCATCGCCAGAATTACACCGAACTGCGCATCGAAGCGATCGTTGCCTGAGTCCACGCGGACGGCAACGAGACAGCAAATCGAGCGACATTCAGGTATAGCGACAGGAGTTAAGTCATGGCACAGAAAAAAGGCGGCGGTTCCACACGGAACGGCCGCGATTCCGAATCGAAGCGTCTGGGCGTGAAGGTGTTTGGTGGCCAGGCCATCAACGCCGGCGGCATCATCGTCCGCCAGCGCGGTACCCGCGTGCATGCCGGCGAGAACGTCGGCGTGGGCAAGGACCACACCCTCTTCGCCCTGGTTGACGGCCACGTGAAGTTCGCCGTCAAGGGCGCTGCCAAGAAGCAGCAGGTCAGCGTCGTTCCGGCAGCCTGACCACTGCCTTGCAGCACGAAGGCCCCGCAACCCTTGCGGGGCTTTTTCTTTTCTGGCGACAATGTCGAACGTCGCCCGCCGCCGGCAGCGCCTGACCAGGTCTTTCGTCGCGGCACGCTCCATCACGGATAGTCATCATGAAGTTCATCGACGAAGCCCGAATCGAAGTCATTGCCGGCAATGGGGGCAATGGCAGCGCGTCGTTCCGGCGCGAGAAGTTTGTGCCGTTCGGCGGGCCGGACGGCGGCGATGGCGGCCGTGGCGGCAGCGTCTACGCGGTGGCCGATCGCAACATCAACACGCTGATCGATTTCCGCTACGCCAAGAAGCACGTCGCCCGCAACGGCGAGAACGGCCGCGGCTCGGACTGCTATGGCGCCGCCGGCGAGGACGTGACGCTGCGCATGCCGGTCGGCACGCTGATCACCGACATGGACAGCGGCGAAGTCATCGCCGACCTGACCGAGCATGGTCAGAAGGTCTGCCTGGCCGAAGGCGGCATCGGCGGCTGGGGCAATCTGCATTTCAAGTCCAGTACCAACCGCGCGCCGCGCCAGCAGGTCGACGGCAAGCCGGGCGAGCGCCGCATGCTCAAGCTGGAGCTGAAGGTGCTGGCCGACGTGGGCCTGCTGGGCATGCCCAATGCCGGCAAGTCGACCTTCATCTCGCACGTCTCCAATGCGCGGCCCAAGGTGGCGGACTATCCGTTCACCACGCTGCATCCGAACCTCGGCGTGGTGCGTGTCGACCATGAGCAATCGTTCGTGATCGCCGATATCCCCGGGCTGATCGAGGGGGCCGCCGAGGGTGCCGGCCTGGGCCATCAGTTCCTGCGCCATCTGCAGCGCACCGGGCTGCTGCTGCATATCGTCGATCTGGCGCCGTTCGACGAATCCGTCGATCCGGTCGCCGAGGCGCGCGCCATTGTCAACGAGCTGAAGAAGTACGATGCCGATCTGTACGAGAAGCCGCGCTGGCTGGTGCTGAACAAGCTCGACATGGTTCCCGAGGACGAGCGCGAGGCGCGCGTCAAGGACTTCATCAAGCGCTACAAGTGGAAGGGGCCGGTGTTCCGCATCTCGGCGCTGACCGGCGAGGGCTGCCGCGAACTGACCTATGCGATCAAGGACCATCTGGCCGCGCTGAAGGCCGAGGAGGCCGCGGCGCTGGCCGAGCCGGACGTGCGTCTGGACGAGCGGCTGCACAACGTCGATCGCGACGGACAACAAGGCTGACTTCGCGCCCGATCCCAAGCCAGATCCTTGCCCGGCACGACCCCATTTCAGGAGACAGAGTTGCCCACCCAATCGGTCATCGCGCAGGCCAGGCGCATCGTCGTCAAGGTCGGATCCAGCCTCGTCACCAATGACGGCAAGGGGCTGGACCACGACGCCATCGCCCGCTGGGCGGCGCAGATCGCCAGGCTGCGCACCGCCGGCAAGGAAGTCGTGCTGGTCAGTTCGGGGGCGATCGCCGAGGGCATGCAGCGGCTGGGGTGGGTACGGCGTCCGCGCGAGATCCACGAACTGCAGGCGGCCGCCGCGGTCGGGCAGATGGGCTTGGCGCAGGTCTACGAAAGCCAGTTCGGCCGCTATGGCATCCGCACCGCGCAGGTGTTGCTGACCCATGCCGACCTGGCCGACCGCGAGCGCTATCTGAATGCCCGCTCGACGCTGCTGACGCTGCTCGGGCTCGGCGTGGTGCCGATCATCAACGAGAACGACACGGTCGTCACCGACGAAATCAAGTTCGGCGACAACGATACGCTGGGCGCGCTGGTGACCAACCTGATCGAGGGCGACGCGCTGGTGATCCTGACCGACCAGCGGGGGCTCTACACCGCCGATCCGCGCAAGGACCCGGCCGCCGAATTCGTCCACGAGGCGCTGGCCGGCACGCTGGAACTCGAAGCGATGGCCGGCGGTGCCGGTACCGCGATCGGGCGCGGCGGCATGTTGACCAAGATCCTGGCGGCCAAGCGCGCCGCCAAGTCCGGGGCGCATACCGTGATCGCGTCGGGACGCGAGGCCGACGTGCTGGCGAGGCTGGCCGGCGGCGAGGCGATCGGCACGCAGCTGCTGGCGCCGACCGGGCGGCTGACCGCGCGCAAGCAATGGATGGCCGACCATCTGCAGTTGCGCGGACGCGTCGTCATCGATGCCGGCGCGGTCGACAAGCTGACCGCAGGCGGCAAGTCGCTGCTGCCGATCGGCGTCGTGGAGGTGCAGGGCGAGTTCGCGCGCGGCGAGGTCATCGCCTGCGTCGATGCCCAGGGGCGCGAGGTCGCGCGCGGCCTGACCAACTATTCAAGCGCCGAGGCGCGGCTGATCGCCCGCAAGCCGTCATCGGAAATCGAATCGGTGCTCGGCCATCTGAACGAGCCCGAGCTGATTCATCGGGACAATCTGGTGCTGGTCTGACACAGCGGGGCACGCAGTGCAAAGAAGGGCAAATCGCCGCCCTTCGGCCTTGATCCCCGACCGGTACGCCCGGTCCGTCCGGACTGTCCCGATACCTCTTACCTGTACGCGCCCTGCCGCGCGACGCCGTCGCGGATCGCGCGGACGATATCTTCGCTCTTGCCCGCCACCGCGCGTCCGTCGCACAGGTACTCGGCGGCCAGCGTGGCCGCATAACTGTTCCGCACGCTGGTGCTCATCGGCCGCCATTGCTCGGCGCCCGCGCTCTGGTTCGGCACCCACGTCTTGCTGCCGGGCGGCATGGTGGCGAACAGCTTGCGCTGGAATACGTCGCAGCGCACCCCTTCGTAGCTGATATTGCGCACGCCGGTCGGGCTGGTGACCACCGCGGTGTAGCGCACCGCGCCGTCTTCACCGACCGTGAGCGACTTGGCGTCGACGGCGAACGACAGGCGTCCGGTGGTGCTGACGTCGAACGGCAGCAGATCGGCATCGGCTGGAGGCGGCGGCAGCTTGGTCGCGGCCTCCTGGAAACCCTTGGAAGCGAGCCGGTCCAGCAGAAAGACGGGTTCTTCTTCGTCCTCGGCTTCCAGCTGGGCGGCGCGCTTGGGCGTTTCGGTGCTGGTCGAACACGCGCTCACCAGGGCGAGCGCGAACAGCGTGGCAAGCCCGGCAGCCAGACCCCGGGGGATCGCGCTGCCGGCGTGGCGTCGGCCGAAGCCGGCGGGTTTAGTCATCAGTGCTCCGCGTTTGGACGCAGACCGGCGATTCCGGCTGCGTCAGGGTAGGGGACGGCTGGCTGGCGGCCGGCGCATTGCCCGGGCCTTGCCGGCCCGCACGTTGGCCGCCGGCGCGGCCTGGGTTGCCATGGGTCCCGGCGTGGTGGTTGCCGTAGGGACTCAGCGGCGCCCGCTGGCCGCGATGCAGAAAGCGCGACAGTTCCGTCAGCGCCATCTGGTAGACCTCGCGCTTGAATTCGATCACCGCGTCGAGCGGCACCCAGTACTGGCTCCAGCGCCAGGCGTCGAATTCCGGGTGGTCGGTGGCGCGCAGGCAGATATCGCAATCGCGCGCCGCCATGCGCAGCAGGAACCAGATCTGTTTCTGCCCCTTGTAATGCCCGCGAATTTCGCGGCGTATGAACTTGTCCGGCACCTCGTAACGCAGCCAGTCGCGCGTGCGACCGACGATCCTGACGTGCTCGGGCAGCAGTCCGACCTCTTCATGCAGTTCGCGGTACATCGCCTGTTCCGGCGTCTCGCCGTATTTGATGCCGCCTTGCGGAAACTGCCAAGAATGTTCGCCGATTCGCTTGCCCCAGAACACCTCGTTCCGTGCGTTGATGAGGATGATGCCGACGTTCGGGCGAAAGCCTTCACGATCGAGCATGACTGCACCTCGAATCCTTTAGAATTACGTCGATTATAAAGGAAGCGCGGGGTCCGACCGGGGCGGCCCGAGGTGCTGGTTTTCCCCGACGAAATGCGCCGTTTCAGGCGCCTTTCGCCGGGCCCACACACCGTGTCCCCGCCCGTTTTTCTGGGCCGCGTTTCCCCCCTTACGCCTTTTCCCATCGATCCGCGCCGCGCGCGCTGTCCCAACCGAAAGCCACGGATGAAAGCTTCGCAATTCTTCATTTCCACTCTCAAGGAAGCCCCCGCCGACGCCGAGATCGTCTCGCACAAGCTAATGATGCGCGCCGGCATGATCAAGAAGCTGGGTGCCGGCATCTATAGCTATATGCCGGTCGGCCTGCGCGTGATCCGCAAGATCGAGCAGATCGTCCGCGAGGAGATGAACCGCGCCGGCGCCGTCGAACTGCTGATGCCGTTCGTGCAGCCGGCCGAGCTGTGGCAGGAGACCGGCCGCTGGGACAAGATGGGGCCGGAGCTGCTGCGCCTGAAGGATCGCCATGAGCGCGACTTCGTGCTGCAGCCGACCTCGGAGGAGGTCGTCACCGACATCGTCCGCACCGAGATCCGCAGCTACAAGCAGCTGCCGCTGAACCTGTACCAGATCCAGACCAAGTTCCGCGACGAGCGCCGGCCGCGCTTCGGCATCATGCGCGGGCGCGAATTCACGATGAAGGACGCCTATTCCTTCGATCGCGACGAGGAAGCGATGAAGGTCTCGTACCGCAAGATGTACGACGCCTATATCCGCATCTTCGAGCGCTTCGGCCTGGAATTTCGCGCGGTGGCGGCCGACAACGGCGCGATCGGCGGTTCGGGCTCGCACGAGTTTCACGTGATCGCAGACACTGGCGAGGACGCCATCGTCTACTGCCCCGAGTCCGACTACGCCGCCAATATGGAGGCCGCCGAGGCCCTGCCGCTGGTGGCCGAGCGTGCGCCGGCGCGCGAGGCGCTGACGCGCACGCCCACGCCGGGCAAGGCCAAGTGCGAGGACGTCGCCGAGCTGCTCGGCATCCCGCTGGAGCGCACCGTCAAGTCGATCGTGCTGGCGACCGACGGCGCGGAAGGGCAGCCCGCGCAGATCTGGCTGCTGCTGCTGCGCGGCGACCACGACCTGAACGAGATCAAGGCGTCCAAGGTGCCGGGCCTGGCCGAGTTCCGCTTCGCCACCGAGGCGGAGATCGTTGCGACCTTCGGCACGCCGCCGGGCTATCTGGGTCCGATCGGTGCGAAGGCGCCGATCAAGGTGGTGGCCGACCGCACGGTTGCCAACATGAGCGACTTCGTCTGCGGCGCCAACGAGCGCGACTATCACCTGACCGGCGTCAACTGGGGCCGCGACCTGCCCGAGCCCCTCGTGGCGGACCTGCGCAACGTGGTGGCCGGCGACGCTTCGCCCGACGGCAAGGGCCGGCTGGCGATCTGCCGCGGCATCGAGGTCGGCCACGTGTTCATGCTGGGCACGCGCTATTCGGCGGCGATGAACGCGACCTTCCTCGACGAGAACGGCAAGACCCAGCCGATGCAGATGGGCTGCTACGGCATCGGCGTGACCCGCATCGTCGGCGCGGCGATCGAACAGAACTACGACGAGCGCGGCATCATCTGGCCGGACGCGATCGCGCCGTTCGAAGTGGTGGTGTGCCCGGTCGGCTACGACCGTTCGGAAGCGGTCAAGGCCGAGGCCGATCGCATCCATGCCGAGCTGCTGGCTGCGGGCGTCGACGCGATCCTGGACGACCGCGGCGAGCGCCCCGGCGTGATGTTCGCCGACTGGGAACTGATCGGCGTGCCGCACCGCGTGGTGGTCGGCGACCGCGGCCTGAAGGAAGGCCAGGTCGAGTACCAGGGCCGGCGCGACGCCGAGGCGAGCCGCGTGGCGGTGGCCGACATCGTCGGGCATGTCCGCAAGCTGCTGGCCGACTGAGGCAATGCAACCGCCGCGATGCGCCGCCATCGCGGCGCCGTGTCCGCGCCGGTGGCCGGGGCAGGCGATGCTGGCCTCGGTGCTGTTGTCCGCGCTGGCGTTGCTGCTGACTGCGCCGGCCGTGCATGCCGGCGCCCAGCGTGAAGAGCAGCTGGCCGACGCGGTGCGCGGCGCGCTGGCCGCGGCGATTGCCGACGCGCGACCCGCCCGGCCGGTATTCGCCTCCGCCGGCGAACGGCAGGCCTATCTGCGCTGGGTCGCCGAAATGTCGCGCCGCCTCGAGCCGCGCATTCCCGAGGCGCCGATCCGCACCGAGCTGGTCGAGACGGTCTACTACGAGGCCCGGCGCGCCGGGCTCGAGCCCGCGCTGGTGCTCGGCCTGATCCAGGTCGAGAGCAACTTCCGCAAGTACGCGATCAGCACGGCGGGCGCGCGCGGGCTGATGCAGGTGATGCCGTTCTGGGCGCGCACCATCGGCGATGGCGACGCCCGCAAGCTGTTCCATCTGCAGAGCAATCTGCGCTACGGCTGCACCATCCTGCGTCACTACCTGGACCGGGAGTCCGGCGATCTGTTTCTGGCGCTGGGCCGCTACAACGGCAGCCGCGGCCGCGCCGACTATCCGAACGCGGTGCTGGCCGCCTGGAAGCGCTGGCAGCATGCCGAAGTCGCCGTGACGGTGGCCAGCGCTGCCGATGGCGTCCGTTCCCGGCACGATGCCGCGCGTTCGTTGCCCGGGACGACCGATCCCTACGGCGCCCGCGATCCGCTCAAGCCCAACCGCCTGCCCGATCCGTCATGACTTCCCGCTCGCATCCGGTGGCCGGCAAGACCGGCTACGCCACCTCGTCGCCCGAACTGGAACGCTGGCTGGCCCGGCATATCGCGCAAGGCTTCGGCGCCGACGCGCTGGTGCGGTCGATGTGCCAGTCCGGTTACGATGCGGCCTTCGCGCGGGCCACGGTGCAGGCCGCCTTTGCCGGCTCCGCGATGAGGAGCGCGCGGCCGGGCCCGGCGCCATCGGCATCGCCGTCGCCGCGGACCGCGAAGGCCAGGGCCGCTACGGAAGCCGCGACGAACCCCGCACACGCCAACGCCCAAGCGGCCGCTGCCATCGCCGCCCCCAACGCCCTGCCCGCCGGCGACGGCCGCGACGTGCCGGTGCTGTTCGCGATGGAATCGCCGCGCATCGCGCTGTTCCAGCGGCTGCTGATGCCGGACGAATGCGATGCACTGATCGCGCTGTCGCGCGGCCGGCTGGCGCGCTCGCCGGTGGTCAATCCCGATACCGGCGACGAGAACCTGATCGATGCGCGCACCAGCATGGGCGCGATGTTCCAGGTCGGCGAGCATCCGCTGATTGAAACGCTGGAGGCGCGCATCGCCGCGGTGACCGGCGTCCCGGTGGAGCAGGGCGAAGGGCTGCAGATCCTGAACTACAAGCCGGGCGCCGAATACCAGCCGCACTACGACTTCTTCAATCCGCAGCGCCCGGGCGAAGCGCGCCAGCTGCGCGTCGGCGGCCAGCGCATGGCGACGCTGGTGATCTATCTGAACGACGTCCCCGCCGGCGGCGCCACCGCGTTCCCGAAGCTGGGCTTGCGCGTCAATCCGGTCAAGGGCAATGCGGTGTTCTTCGCCTATCTCGGCGAGGACGGGGCGCTGGACGAGCGCACGCTGCACGCCGGGCTGCCGGTCGAGCAGGGCGAGAAGTGGATCGCCACCAAGTGGCTGCGGGAAGCGCCGTATCGGGGCGAGGGCTGAGCGAACGCTGAACGAACGCTGAACGAACGCTGAACGAACGCTGAACGAACGCAGCCGTGGGCTCGGAGCCGTGACCTTGAGCGGCCGCTTCGCATCTGTGCCGAACCGGCAGCAGCACTGTGCCGGGCTTTGCAGGTGAAACTGTACCGGTACTGTATAGGGTCGCCGCGCTAGACTGCCGCTTTCCCCCTGCATTCAGGAGTTGCCATGGCGCTGTCGGATCTGGCGGCAGGCTCTGCCGTGTTTGCCGCGTTCAGCGGTTTCGTGCTGGTGTCGTCGATCACGCCCGGGCCGAACAACACGATGGTGCTGGCCTCGGGCGTCAATTTCGGATTTGTCCGCACCATTCCCCATCTGCTCGGCATCAGCAGCGGTTTCGCCCTGATGATCGCGCTGATCGGCCTCGGACTGGGCTCGCTGTTCACGGCCTTGCCGTGGACCTGGCCGGTGCTGCGCGTGGCGGCCACCGTCTATCTGGTCTATCTGGCCTGGAAGCTGGCCACTGCGGGCGGCGTGCAGGACCGCCAGGTCGGCAAGCCGATGGGCTTCCTGCAGGCGGCCGCGTTCCAGTGGGTCAATCCGAAGGCGTGGGTGATGGCGGTGGGCGCGTGCAGCGCCTATGTGCTGCACCCGAATGTCTGGCTCAACGTGCTGCTGCTGGCCGGCCTGTCGGCGATCATCAATCTGCCCAGCGTGGCGGTGTGGGCGGTGTTCGGCGCCTCGCTGCGCCGCTGGCTGGCGCGCCCCCGCGTGCTGCGCGTGTTCAACGTGACGATGGCGCTGCTGCTGCTCGGCTCGCTGTGGCCGATCCTGGCGGCCGGACACTGAGGCACGTCCGGCCACCCGCGGCACGGGCGGCACCGGCGGCGCCGGCAGCTCAGCCCTTCAGCGCGCGGATAGTGCCAAGGTTGCGCCAATAGCCCTTGGCGTCCATGCCGCAGCCGAACACATAACGGTCCGGCACCGTAAAGCCGCAGAAGTCCGGATGCATCGGCTTGGCCTTGGCCAGCGTCTTCTCGCACAGCACTGCGGCGTAGAACTCGCGCGCGCCCATGTCCATGATGCGCTGGCGGATCGCCGCCATGGTCTCGCCCTCGTCAAGGATGTCGTCGAGCACCAGCACGGTCCGGTCCTTGACCGACTCGCGCGGCGCCACGCGCCATTGCATCTCGCCGCCGACGGTCTTGTTGTTGTAGCGGGACAGGTGGATGTAGTCGAACTCCAGCGGGAATTCGAGCTTGGGCAGCAGCATGCCGGTAAACACCACGGCGCCGCCCATCACCGACAGCACCAGCGGGAAGCGGTCCCCCATCTTGTCGGTGATCTCGCGCGCCATGCGGTCCAGCGATTGCTGCACGGCCTGCGCGCTGACGATTTCCTCGGAGTTGGCCCACAGTTCGCGGGCCTGTTCGGCAGTCATCATGATGTTCGGTCCTGATCTGGCAGTGTTCTTGGTGGGGCGGCGGCGCGCAATAGGGAGACAGGCTGGATCGGCGGCCGATCAGCGATTGAACAGCCCCTTCATGCCGCCCTTCATCCCGCCCATCGAGCGCATCATCTTGGCCATGCCGCCGCCCTTGAGCTTCTTCATCATGCTCTGCATCTGGTCGAACTGGTTCAGCAGGCGGTTCACTTCCTGCACCGGCACGCCGGCGCCCGCGGCGATGCGGCGCTTGCGGCTGGCCTTGATCAGTTCGGGCTTGGCGCGCTCGGCCGGCGTCATGCTGTTGATGATGCCTTCCATGCGGCGCACCTGCTTCTCGGCCTGATCCATATTGGCGCCCTGGGCCTGCTGGGCGAACTGCGCCGGCAGCTTGTCGACCAGGCTGCCCAGGCCCCCCATCTTCTTCATCTGGCCGATCTGCGCCTTGAAGTCCTCGAGGTCGAAGCCGCCGGTCTTCTTGATCTTCTTGGCCAGCTTCTCGGCCGCTTCCATGTCGACGCCGCGCTGCGCCTCCTCGACCAGCGCCAGGATGTCGCCCATGCCCAGAATGCGCTGGGCCATGCGGTCCGGGTAGAAGGCTTCGAGGCCGTCGAGCTTCTCGCCGACGCCGACGAACTTGATCGGCCGGCCCGTCACGTGACGCACCGACAGGGCCGCGCCGCCCCGCGCGTCGCCGTCGAGCTTGGTCAGCACCACGCCGGTCAGCGGCAGCGTGTCGTTGAACGCCTTGGCGGTGTTGACCGCGTCCTGGCCCAGCATCGCGTCGACCACGAACAGCGTTTCGGCCGGCTTGAGTTCGGCGTGCAGCGCGGCGATCTCGCGCATCATCGCCTCGTCGATGCCCAGGCGGCCGGCGGTGTCGACGATCAGCACGTCGTGATAGTGCTTGCGCGCCCAGTCGACCGCGGCACGGGCGATATCGACCGGCTTCTGGTCCGGCTGCGAGGGGAAGAAGTCCGCGTCGACCTGTTCCGACACGGTCTTGAGCTGGGCGATCGCGGCAGGGCGGTAGACGTCGCACGAGACCGTCAGCACCTTCTTCTTCTTGTTTTCCTTCAGCCATTTGGCCAGCTTGCCGACCGTGGTGGTCTTGCCCGCGCCCTGCAGGCCGGCCATCAGGATGATCGCCGGCGGCTGCACCGCCAGGTTCAGCTCGGCCGCCTTGCCGGGCGCGCCGTCGGCCGAGACGGCTTCCTCGCCGCCGATGACCTTGGTCAGTTCGCGCTGCACCACGCCGACCAGGGCCTGGCCCGGCGTGAGGCTGCCGACCACTTCCTCGCCGAGCGCCTTTTCCTTGACGCGGGCGACGAACTCGCGCACGACCGGCAGCGCGACGTCGGCCTCCAGCATGGCCAGGCGAACCTCCCGCAACATCTCCGCGGTATTGGCTTCGGTCAGGCGTGCCTCGCCGCGCATGGTCTTGACGACCCGCGCCAGGCGTTGAGTGAGATTGTCCAGCATGGCAGAAATCCGGAGGTGGGCTTTGTAGGGGTTGCGGCGCGCCGCGGCTGCATTGACGGTGCGCGACAGTGCGTTGCGGCGACCGTGGCGTGGCGGGCGGGGCCCGCGGGTACCGATCGGGCCGACTCGCCGGGCGTCCGTCGCGGCGTGGCGATCGGGCCTTGCCGCCGCGGGTCACTGCCGTCGGTCATCGCCGTCGGTCACTGCGCCGGTCACTGCAACAGGCGCTAGGGTAAACTGCGCGAATGGCGATTGTACTGTATGCCCTGACGGCACTCCTCTATTGCGCGCTGGCCTATCACGGCTGGGCGACGCGCCACGCCGGGCTGGCGGCCAGCACGGCCGGCGGTCCGGGTCTGGGGGGGCAGCCCGGCTCGATGGTACTGGTGCCGGGCGCGGCGCCGGGCGGCAGTGCGGAGGGGCAACCTGCCTGGTGGCATGCGCTGATGGTGGCGGTGCTCGCCAGCCACGGCATGCTGCTGCATGAAACCATCTTTCCGGCCGACCGCATGGTGTTCGGCTTCGCCTTCGCGCTGTCGGCGATGCTGTGGCTGGGCGTCGGCATCTACTGGATCGAAAGCTTCTTCTTCTCGCTGGCGGGCCTGGGCCTGGTGGTGATTCCGGTGGCGATGCTGGCCAGCCTGATGCCGCTCGCCTTCCCCGGCGCGCAGATTCTGGGCTACGCGGCGCGGCCGCTGTTCAAGCTGCATTTCATCATCGCCAACGTGGCCTACGGGCTGTTCACGCTGGCGGCCTTCCATGCCTTCCTGATGCTGCTGGTCGAGCGCCGGCTGCATGGCTTCAATCGCGGCCACGGCGTGCATGTGCCGGGCGGCGCGATGGCCGCCGGCTCGGCGCAGCAGGCCGGGTGGCTGGGCCGCTGGCTCGATCTGCTGCCGCCGCTGCTGACGCTGGAGAAGCTGTTGTTCCGGCTGATCGCGGCCGGCTTCGTGCTGCTGACGCTGACCATCGCTTCGGGGCTGCTGTTCTCCGAGGAGCTGTTCGGCCGGGTCTTCCGGTTCGACCACAAGACCGTGTTTGCGGTGATTTCGTGGGTGATGTTCGCCGGCATCCTGGCCGGCCGGCGGTTCTACGGCTGGCGCGGGCGGGTGGCGCTGCGCTGGGTCATCGCCTCGTTCTGCATCCTGCTGCTGGCCTATGTCGGCAGCCGCTTCGTGATCGAAGTGATTCTGCACCGCCTCTGAAGCAAGGCCCCGTCGATGGCGCGTCTGTTCCTGTTGCTGGCAATCCTGCTGGCCATTTTCTGGTGGCTCGGCAGCCGCGTGCGCGCGCGCCGCGCCGAACCCCCGCCGGCGGACCCCGGCGTGCCGCGGCAGGGCGCCCATCCTGACGCAAACGGCCGCGCGCAGGAGCCAATGGTGCCGTGCGCCCAATGCGGCGTGCATCTGCCGCGCAGCGAGGCGATCGCCTATCAGGGCCTGCACTACTGCCGCGCCGCCCATCTGCCCGAAGCCCAGGACCGGCAAGGCGACCGCGGGGATCGCAACGGCCGCGGCGGTCCGGCATGACGGCGCCGCTTCTGCCCAGGCTGCGGCTTGACGGCGCGGGCTGGGTCGAGGGCGCCCGCCGGGTGCCGTCGCCCAACTTCGATCCGCGTCCGCCCGGCATGCCGGTCGATCTGCTGGTGGTGCACAACATCAGCCTGCCGCCCGGCGAGTTCGGCAGCGACGACATCGAGGCGCTGTTCCTGAACCGGCTCGATCCGGACCGCCATCCGTTCTTCGCCACCATCCATCAGGTCCGCGTGTCGGCGCATTTCCTCGTGCGGCGCAGCGGCGAGCTGGTGCAGTTCGTCTCCTGCGCCGACCGCGCCTGGCATGCCGGCCAGTCGGCCTTCTGCGGGCGCGAGCGCTGCAACGACTTCTCGATCGGCATCGAACTGGAAGGCTGCGACACGCTGCCGTTCGAGCCGGCCCAGTACGACGCCGCGGCCGCGCTGACGCGGCTGCTGGTGCGCGCCTATCCCATCGCGGCGGTGGCCGGCCACAGCGATATCGCGCCCGGGCGCAAGACCGACCCCGGTCCGTGCTTCGACTGGCCGCGCTTTGCCGAGGCTGCCGGACTCGCCCCGGCGATGCTGCCGTACCGCGGCGGCGGGGCCGCGGCCTAGCCGAAAACCCCGTGCCGATGCGGGGCTATCGGCGGGGCTATCGAAAGCGCGGCGCTAATCGAAAAAAATTCTTTCGTCGGTGCGGCAGCCGACAAAAGCGCCGCAACCCTTGAGCCGCTTGGTCTGGCGGGGAGCCGGGGGTCTCGCGCGGTGCCGGACCGGCCCGCGGACGCGCTTGTCAAGACTGGTCAACGCGATTCATTTCACTATACTTAGTCCAGCTTTTCGTTATGACCACTATATCTAGTGGTGCTTTCGGGGAGCCGACCCAGGCGTGCAGCGTTCGCCACGGGCTCGGCAGGTTGCCTTCACGCCACGCGCGTCAAGCGTTTCCAGCCGGCCAGCAGCTGACAACGCACGCGCGCCGCAGGGTCGGCACGTCACAAGAGCCCTCCACGGGAATGCAGCAAGGCAGTAATCCGGCACGGCATCGCCGCGCGCGGAATGTCTCTTTTTGCGCATTTTCCAAGGGCTCTTTGTCGTTGATAACACTGGTCACCAAAACAGGAGTGCTTCATGCAGACGGCCCAACAAGAATTCGCCGGCAAGGCCGGTTCCGCCGCCGTGGCGCAACCGAGCCCCGCCGCTGCGAACGCCGCAGGCAACTACCAGGATTACAAGATCATCCGCCGCAACGGCGCGGTGGTCGCTTTCGAGCCGAGCAAGATCTCGGTGGCCATGACCAAGGCCTTCCTCGCCGTCAACGGCGGGCAGGGCGCCGCCTCGGCGCGTGTGCGCGAGCTGGTCGAGCAGCTGACCCAGAACGTGGTGCGCGCGCTGCTGCGCAGCCGTCCGAACGGCGGCACCTTCCATATCGAGGACGTGCAGGATCATGTCGAACTGGCGCTGATGCGCTCGGGCGAGCATGAGGTGGCGCGCGCCTACGTGCTCTATCGCGAGAAGCGCAATCAGGAGCGCGGCCAGGCCAACGCGCAGGCCGTCGCCCGCGTGGCGCAGGCGGTCGCCAACTTCAACGTCACCGACGGCGGCGTGACCCGCCCCCTCGATCTGGTCGCGCTGCACGCGCTGATCGACACCGCCTGCGCCGGTCTGGGCGAGGGCGTCGACGCCGAGCCGATCCTGAAGGAGACGGTCAAGAACCTGTACGACGGCGTGCCGATGAGCCAGGTCTACGACTCGGCCATCCTCGCCGCCCGCACGCTGATCGAGAAGGACCCGGCCTACAGCCAGGTCACCGCCCGCATCCTGCTGCACACCATCCGCAAGGAAATCCTCGGCGAGGAAGTGACCCAGGCCGAGATGGGCAGCCGCTACGCCGACTACTTCCCGAAGTTCATCGCCCGCGGCATCGAGGCCGAACTGCTCGACGAGAAGCTGGCGACCTTCGACCTGGCGCGCCTGGGCGCGGCGCTGGACGCCTCGCGCGACTTCCAGTTCAACTACCTGGGCCTGCAGACGCTGTACGACCGCTACTTCCTGCACATCGACGAGACTCGCATCGAGATGCCGCAGGCCTTCTTCATGCGCGTGGCGATGGGCCTGGCGCTCAACGAGCAGGACCGTGAAGGCCGCGCGATCGAGTTCTACAACCTGCTGTCGTCGTTCGACTTCATGTCGTCGACGCCGACGCTGTTCAACTCGGGCACGCGCCGCTCGCAGCTGTCCTCGTGCTACCTGACCACGATCTCCGACGATCTGGAAGGCATCTACGAGGGCCTGAAGGAGAACGCGCTGCTGTCGAAGTTCGCCGGCGGCCTGGGCAACGACTGGACCAATGTGCGCGCGCTGGGCTCGCACATCAAGGGCACCAACGGCAAGTCGCAGGGCGTGGTGCCGTTCCTGAAGGTGGTCAACGACACCGCCGTGGCGGTCAACCAGGGCGGCAAGCGCAAGGGCGCGGTCTGCGCCTACCTGGAGACGTGGCACCTGGACATCGAGGAATTCCTCGAGCTGCGCAAGAACACCGGCGACGATCGCCGCCGCACGCACGACATGAACACCGCGAACTGGATTCCGGACCTGTTCATGAAGCGCGTGATGGAGAACGGCGAATGGACGCTGTTCTCGCCGTCGACCTGCCCGGACCTGCACGACAAGGTCGGCAAGGAATTCGAGAAGGCCTACCTCGGCTACGAAGAGAAGGTCGCGCGCGGCGAACTGAAGCTGTTCAAGAAGATCCCGGCGATGCAGCTGTGGCGCAAGATGCTGGGCATGCTGTTCGAGACCGGCCATCCGTGGATCACCTTCAAGGATCCCTGCAACATCCGCAGCCCGCAGCAGCACGTCGGCGTGGTCCACAGCTCGAACCTGTGCACCGAGATCACGCTGAACACCAACGACAGCGAGATCGCGGTCTGCAACCTCGGTTCGGTCAACCTGGTCGCGCACCTGAAGCAGCAGGACGACGGCAGCCACGTGCTCGACCACGCCAAGCTCGAGAAGACCATCCGCACCGCGATGCGCATGCTCGACAACGTGATCGACATCAACTACTACGCGGTCGACAAGGCGCGCAATTCGAACCTGCGCCACCGCCCGGTCGGCATGGGCATCATGGGCTTCCAGGACTGCCTGCACGTGCTGCGCGTGCCGTACGCCAGCGATGCCGCGGTGCAGTTCGCCGACACCTCGATGGAAGCGGTCTGCTACTACGCCTACCAGGCCTCGACCGAGCTGGCCGAAGAGCGCGGCCGCTACAGCACCTATGAGGGTTCGCTGTGGGATCGCGGCATCCTGCCGCAGGACTCGCTGAAGCTGCTGGCCGAGGAACGCGGCGGCTACCTCGAGGTCGACCAGTCGTCGACGATGGATTGGGACAAGCTGCGCGCGCGCATCAAGCAGCACGGCATGCGCAACTCGAACTGCATCGCGATCGCGCCGACCGCGACGATCTCGAACATCATCGGCGTGTCGGCCTGCATCGAGCCGACCTTCCAGAACCTGTACGTCAAGTCGAACCTGTCGGGCGAGTTCACCGTGGTCAATGACTACCTGGTGCGCGACCTGAAGGCACGCGGCCTGTGGGACGAGGTGATGGTCGCCGACCTGAAATACTTCGACGGCTCGCTGGCCCGCATCGACCGCATCCCGCAGGATCTGCGCGACCTGTACGCGACCGCGTTCGAGGTCGAGCCGACCTGGCTGGTGGAGGCTGCCAGCCGCCGCCAGAAGTGGATCGACCAGGCCCAGTCGCTGAACATCTACATGGCTGGCGCCTCGGGCAAGAAGCTGGACGACACCTACAAGCTGGCGTGGATCCGCGGCCTGAAGACGACCTACTACCTGCGCACCATCGCGGCCACGCACGTCGAGAAGTCGACCGTGTCGCGCGGTTCGCTGAACGCGGTGTCGTCGGGCGCAGCGAGCGGCGGTGTCTCGGCCTCGTCGATCGACCAGGTGGCCGCCTCGGCTCCGGCGATGCCCGAAGCCGAAGGCGCGGTCTGCACGATGCGCCCGGGCGATCCGGGGTTCGACGAGTGCGAGGCCTGCCAGTAAGGACTGCCATCAACCGGGCGACGCCGGCCCGATGCGCCTCGCGGCGCGGGCCGGCACCGATGCTGGACCCAATACTGGGCCCAATACTGGACCCGATGCCGGTCCCGATGCCTGCGCTGCGCGCGGCGGGACCGGCTGCCCAGAGCGTTACACGGAGAACAACACCATGCTGAGCTGGGACGACGACGTTCAAGCCAATCCGCAGGCTGCCCCGCAGCCTGCTCCCCAACCTGCGCTGCAACCCGCCGTGGCTGCCACGGCCGACCAGCAGGGCGTGCTGCCGCCCGCCGCGACGCAACCGGGCGCCGGCATCCTCGGCAACAACCCGAACGCCGCGGCCGCGCAGAGCACGCGCCGCGTCAACGCCGCCGACAAGCGCGTGATCAACGGCGCCACCGACGTCAACCAGCTGGTGCCGTTCAAGTACAAATGGGCGTGGGAGAAGTACCTGGCCGGCTGCGCCAACCACTGGATGCCGCAGGAAATCAACATGTCGCGCGACATCGCGCTGTGGAAGGACCCGAACGGCCTGACCGAGGACGAGCGCCGCATCATCAAGCGCAATCTGGGCTTCTTCGTCACCGCCGATTCGCTGGCCGCCAACAACATCGTGCTGGGCACCTATCGCCAGATCACGGCGCCGGAATGCCGCCAGTACCTGCTGCGCCAGGCCTTCGAAGAGGCGATCCACACGCACGCCTACCAGTACATCGTCGAGTCGCTGGGGCTGAACGAGGCCGAGATTTTCAACGCCTATCACGAGGTGGCGTCGATCCGCGACAAGGACGAGTTCCTGATCCCGTTCATCGACACGCTGACCGATCCGTCGTTCAAGACCGGCACGCCGGAGAACGACCAGAAGCTGCTGAAGTCGCTGATCGTGTTCGCCTGCATCATGGAAGGCCTGTTCTTCTATGTCGGCTTCACGCAGATCCTGGCGATGGGCCGGCAGAACAAGATGACCGGCGCGGCCGAGCAGTACCAGTACATCCTGCGCGACGAGTCGCTGCACTGCAATTTCGGCATCGACCTGATCAACCAGATCAAGCTCGAGAACCCGCATCTGTGGACGGCCGAGTTCAAGGCCGAGATCACCGAGCTGTTCAAGAAGGCGGTGGACCTGGAATACCGCTACGCCGAGGACACCATGCCGCGCGGCGTGCTGGGCCTGAATGCGCCGATGTTCAAGAGCTATCTGCGCTTCATCTGCAATCGCCGCTGCCAGCAGATCGGGCTCGATCCGCTGTTCCCGAACGAGGAAAACCCGTTCCCGTGGATGAGCGAGATGATCGACCTGAAGAAGGAACGCAACTTCTTCGAGACGCGCGTGATCGAGTACCAGACGGGCGGTGCGCTGTCCTGGGATTGATGCGGCGCCGCGTTGGCCCGGCAGCGCGAAGCTGTCGGCCGGCAATCCACCAGTCGCGGGAGTGCGGTAAAAATGGGACGTTTCAAACGAAACGTCCCATTTTTTTACGCCGCCCGCCGTGGCAGCGCCAGGAGACGCCATGCACGAAGGCCGGAACGCCGGCAAGGAAGCCGAACTGAAGCGCATGCAGCATGTGGCGCTGGCATGCGTGGGCGCCGCGGCGGCGGTGTTCGTCGCGACCCTGTTCCTTCCCGCCACGTTCTGGATTCGGCTGCTCAGGGCCGGCGCCGAGGCGGCGATGGTCGGCGGTCTGGCGGACTGGTTCGCGGTCGTGGCGCTGTTCCGCCGCCCGCTTGGCCTGCCGATTCCGCATACGGCGATCATCCCGAGGAGCAAGAACCGCATCGCCGACAATCTCGCGGAGTTCGTCCGTGACAAGTTTCTGAACCCCGAGGTCGTCACGGACCTGATCCGGCGCAGCGATCCGGCCCAACGGCTCGCCGCCTGGTTCAGCGTGCCGGCCAATGCGCGGCGCATCGGCCGGCACGCGGCCGACCTGATGCGCGTCTTGCTCGATCTGGTGGACGACCGGCGTATCCAGGCATTCCTCAACGATGCCGCGCGTACGGTCATCGGCCGCATCGATTTCTCGCAGGCGCTGGGTTCCGTGCTCGAGATGCTGACCCGTGGCGGCAGCCATCAGCAGCTGCTCGACGCCGTGCTCAAACAGGCGATCGAGCTGTTGAGACGACACGAGACCCAGCAGCTGATCGCCCAGCGCGTGGTCAGCTGGCTCAAGAGCGAACACAAGTGGAAGCAGATCGTGCTGCCGACCGAATGGCTGGGCGACAAGGCTGCCGAGGCGGCGCGCACCAACGTGATCGACTTTCTCGATGAGGTCGCCCGCATGCCGGCGCACGAGCTGCGGGCGGCCTTCGACAAGGCGCTGCAAGCCTTGATCGACAAGCTCAAGACCGACGAGGCGTTCCTGCGCAAGGGTGAGGAGCTGAAGGACTTCGTGCTGCAGAATCCGGAGCTGGCCGACTATGCGCGCAGCGTATGGGCCGCGCTGCGCGACTGGCTGTCCAACGACCTGCAGAGCAGCTCCCCGCAGCTGGAGCAACAGGTCGAGCGCGTGGGGCTGTGGTTCGGCCAGAAGCTGGCGCGGGACCCGGAGCTGCGTCGCTCTCTCAACGACCACGCCGAGTCGCTGGCCGGGACGGCGGCACCGCAGTTCGCGCAATTCCTGACGTCCCATATCAGCGACACCGTGCGCAACTGGGACGCGACGGACATGTCCCGGCAGATCGAACTGAGCATCGGCCCCGACCTGCAGTACATCCGGATCAGCGGCACGGTGGTGGGCTGTTGCATCGGCATCCTGCTCTTTCTGGTATCGCACCTGCGCGACATGCTCTGAGCGGACTGTCGGCCTTTGCTGCCTGCGTTCGTGTTTACCCTGGGGTGCGCGCCCATCGCCGCGGGCATCCTTGGTGACGGTCCGTCGTCGTGTGGCCTCGGTCACCAACGCCGCAAGGAGCGGACCAAAATCGATAGTCTGCTGTCCTAACGGCATGGTCTGGCGCCGGCGCGGCGGGAACAATGGCTCCCATTCGATTCGACCATTCGATTCGATCGAATCGAATCCATCATTGGACCCAGCAGCCTGATTCCACAGCGGGAGAGCCGACATGACCATTCCCAGTATCCAACGCGGCGTTGCCGTGCCTTCCGCGTCGGAGCAGCCCGGCGCGATCTCCACTGCGTCGACGAAACCGGCGAGCGCCGGTATCCAGATCGCGGTGCATGACGCGGCCCGGACCGCGCCGGCGGCCCACGATGCCGTGCCACGGCAGCGCAGCTGGCAGCGCTTCCTGGACCTGGCGCGGCGGCTGGTCGGGCTGCACGCAGACGACGCCGCGCGTGCCCCGTCGTCGACCGCCGCGCCGCGCAGCGCCTTGCTGCGCCGCCTGAGCCTGGACCCGCGCGACGAGGCGCCGCTGACCGCGCTGGCCTTCGATTTCAGCAACGCCGATCTGGCCGGTGCCGATCCGCCGGTCGCCGGCGTATCGCACCTGCGTTTCAACGGCGCCAATCTGAAGCAGGCGACCCTGCGCGACATCAGCCTGGCGTGGACCGATTTCAGCGGGGCCGAGCTCGACGGGGCGCGCATCACGATCGCCGCGGAGACGCTCGCGCGGGTCGCGCGGCCCAGCGTGCTGGCGCTGGCGCTGCAATCGATCGCGACCATCGACACGCGCCATGCGGGGCTGCGGCGGGAGCTGATGGAGCAGGTGCTGGGCGCCCTGCAGCAGGCCGCGACATTGGCGCGGCGGGACCGCGCCATGCTGCCGTCCGAGCTGGCCGCGCTGGTGTCCGTGCATCCCCTGTTTGCGGGCATGCCGGGCCTGGACGCGGTGCTGGAGCGATGCGCATCCGCGCGCGCCGAACCGCGTCCGGCCCGCTGAGTGGGCGCCGGCATCGAGGCCCGCGTTTCGATTTCGTTTCGTTTCGTTTCGGGGCCTCGACGCGCCGTCTTCAGTGCTTTCGTTCGCCGCCGAGCGCCTCGGTCAGATCGCCCAGCATGCCCGACAGCTCGCCGGCCATCAGCGCGAAGTCCGCATCAAAACGCTCGTCCTCGTCGCTCATGGTGCCGTCGATCTGCTCCTTGACCACATCGAGCGGCGCCACGCGCTTGATCGCCAGCGCGTCGGTCAGCACGAACGAGACCCGGTCGTTCCAGGTCATCGCCAGGCGCGTGCAGCGCTTGCCGGCGGCGATATGGCGGCGCAGTTCTTCGGCGTCGAGCGGATGGCGGACATAGCGGACGGTGGCCTTGCTCTCGGCGCTGGCCTGCAGTTCGATCTCCTGATCGACGGTAAAGCCGGCCGGTGCCGCATCGTCGGCCAGCCAGCTCGTCATCGCCGCCACCGGCGACTGGTTGACCTGCAGCGACGTCAGCGGCAGCGGGTCCAGCGCCTTGAACAGCAGCGTGCGGACCTCGTCCGCCTTGATCGCCGAGGCGGCGTCGATCGCCAGCCAGCCGCGCTCGGGATCGATCCAGACGCGCGTATCGCGCCGGATGCTGAAGGCGCGCGGCAGCAGCTCCTCGGTGATCTGTTCCTTGAGCTCGCGCAGCTGCTTGCGGCCCGGCTTGTAGCCTTGCTGCTCCTCGAGTTCGGCCGCGCGGGCCTTGGTGACCTGATTGACCACGGTGGCCGGCAGCAGCTTCTTCTCGGCGCGCATGGTCAGCAGCATCTGCTTGCCCACGCGATGCACCAGCGCGCCGTTATCGCGCGGCGAGGCCCATCCCTGGGTCTGCATTTCGAGGCTGGTACCCGGATAGAAGGCGTGCGAGGCGAGGCAGGCTTCGACCTCGTCGGCGTCCTTGTTCCAGGGTGCGGAGAAGCGGTGCAGCTGAAGATTCTTGAACCACATGAGAATTCGGTACCTTGGCCGGTTGGCGAAAGGGACGAATTCTAGCGGCTTGGCGTGGCCGATGTCGCGTGCGCTGGGCAGAGACGGCAATCAAGCCACCAAAGCGGGCGGCAGGGAGGGCAGCGGGGGCGCCGGTGCAACGGGCACGAAAAAGCGCCGCGGCCCCCTGCCAAGAGCCGCGGACGCGAGGTACTGCAAGGCAGCGGCCTTACAGGTCCAGCCGGGTGATCTTGGTGCCCTCGAGGCTCAGGCCCGCCATCAGGCCGGCATTGGTCAGCGCGAAGCCCACCACCGGCTGCTGCACGGTATTGGTATCGAGCGCGCCGTTGGCGCCGACCTTGGCGACCGCCACGGTGGCGTCGACCCCGGCGGTCCAGCCATCGCTGGCGAGGAACTTGTCCAGCGCCTGCTGGTTCATGAACATGAAGATCAGCGCCTTCGATTGCGCTCCGATCTGCCAGCCCAGCGAGCCCGAGATGGTCCGGTAATAGCCGCGGGTGGTATTGCCCACGCGCAGCGCGCCGTCGCCATATTCGCCGCCGACGAAGAAGCCGGCCGACAGCGTGCGCGGGAACACCAGGATGCCGCGAGCGCGCGAGGCCAGGTCGCGCGAGCCGTTGACCGAGCTGTACAGCCGGTCCAGCGTGTTTTGAACGCCGGAATCGATTTCACGGCGGCGCGTCGTCTTCTCGGCCGGGGAAGAGGCCGAATCGCGCGTGGTGGTGCACGCGCCCAACAGCAGGCCGCTGCCGGCCACCGCCAAACCGAGACCCGCACTGGCGTTCAGGAATGCCCTACGTTCCATGTTGTTCTCCTTTGTTCCTGTCAATCACTGCGATGCCAACCAAGGATGGCGTGTGCGCCGAACGGTCGTGGAACCGGGCGACGGGCCGCCATCACGCTGCCCTCCGTTTGTGCAATATACAAAGCGCTTGCGGGGACTGCTGTAGGACGACAGACGCAGGCGGGGTGGTGTCTGTCCTACAAGGCACTTTCTGCGGCACCATTGCAACGCGATGTAACCGCCGGTTACCTTGCCCGAGCGCTGGCGCTACCATGCGGCATGCCTAAAGTTCTTGCCCTGATCCCCGCCATCCTGCTGGTCGGCGCCTGCGCCTCGCATTCGCCCGCGGACCAGCAGACCGCCAATGCCACCGTCGCCGCCGCCGAGGCGCAAGCCGCCGTCGGCCCGACCCCGGAATGGCAGAAGAAGCGCCAGCAATACACCGACTGCGCGCGCGAGAAGGCCGAAACCCGCTCCGCCAAGCCGGGCACGACCCAGGCCGTGGTCAACGATGCGCTGCGCGATTGCCGCGGCGAGCTCGATGCCGTGCGCACGTCGTTCCGCGAGTATCTGGATGGCCAGATGTCGTCGGCCCACGGCAAGCGTTCGGCGCGCCAGGCGGCCGACCGGGTGGGCCGCGATACCGAGGACAAGGTGCGCGCCTATCTGCTGCGCCACGTCGAATATCACCGCGCTGTCGCCGCGCGCCAGTAAGCGGGCTCCCTGACCTGCGGGGTGGCCATGAACCGGCCGCCCGACCTGCCTCACTGCGGCGCGCCACTGCGCGCCGTTTTCACGTCCGCCTGCCGGATCGGAATTCCCCTCAGTTGTCCGGCGCCATTGGCGCCATGCGCGCTGTCCGGGCGCGGATAGCGCTGCGCATCGAAGCGATGCAGCAGCTCGGCCGCACGGGCCGTGGCGACCGCGTGCGCGGCCAGCTTGACGTGGCCGAAGCCGCGTACCCTGGCCGGCAATTGCGCGATCTCGACCGCGATCGGCAGCCTTGCTGCCGTCAGCGCCGGCAGCAAGGCGCGGATGCGCGTTTCGTAGTCGACGATGGCCTGCCGCTCCAGCCTGCGCTCGGCGGTGCTGCCGAACGGGTCCAGGCGCGTGCCGCGCAGCCGCTTGCCTTTGGCCAGCCATCCCATCACCGGCCATAGCCAGGCGCCGAAGGCGATCTTGCGCGGCGGCTCGCCATGCTTGCCGGGGCGCGACAGCAGCGGCGGCGCCAGATGAAAGCGCAGCCGCAGCGGGCCGTCGAAGCGGGCCTGCAGCGCCTGCCGGAACGCGGGATCGCTGTGCAGCCGCGCGACCTCGTATTCGTCCTTGTACGCCATCAGGCGCGCGAACTGCTCGGCCACCGCACGGGTCAGCCCGCGCTCGCGTCCGGCCTCGCCCAGCGCGCTCTCCGCGGCCTGCACGGCCTCGACCAGCGCGGTATAGCGCGCGGCATAGGCGGCATCCTGGTAGGCGGTCAGCAGGGCCACGCGGTCGGCGATCAGCTGCGGCAGCGGCACGGCCGAGGTCGCAGCGGGCTCGGGCGGGAACAGGGCCAGGCCGTCGGGTTTGCCATCCTCCGCGCGCAGCCGGGTCAGCGCGAACGGATCGCCGGCGGCCAGGCGCCCCAGCGCCAGCGCTTCCAGGTTGGCGTCCACCGCCACGCCGTTCAGCTCGATCGCGCGCGTCAGCGCCGCCAGCGAGACCGGCACCAGGCCCTTCTGCCAGGCAAAGCCGAGCACCACGATATTGGCGGCCACCGTATCGCCGAGGAAGGCGGTCGCCAGCGCCTGCGCGTCCAGCGTGTCGATGCCGCCCGAGCCCGTGGCGTGGCGCAGCTTGGCCAGCAGCGCGTCGGCATGCAGGTCGGCATCGGGATTGCGCTGGAATTCGGCGACCGGCGTCGGATGGGTGTTGGCGACGATCTGCGTGCGCCGCGGCGCGACCGTCTGCAGTACGTCCGGAGAGGCGCCCACAGCCAGATCGCAGGCCAGCACCGCATCGGCCTGCTGCGCATCGATGCGGGCCTGATTGAGCCATTGGCGGCTCTGCGCCAGCCGCACGAAGGACAGCACCGCGCCGCCTTTCTGCGCGAAGCCCATGAAGTCGAGCACGCTGGCCACGCGCCGCTCCAGATGCGCCGCCATCGCGATCAGCGCGCCGACCGTCACCACGCCGGTGCCGCCGACTCCGACCACCAGGATGTCGAAGGGCCCGGGGCCGAGGCGGGGCGCCGGCTCGCGCAGCGCCGCGGCGCGTTCCCGCAATGCGGTCGCGCCGCGCTCATGCCCGACGGGGTGGCGCAGCGTTGCGCCCTCGACGGTGACAAAGCTCGGGCAGAAGCCCTTGATGCACGACTCGTCGTGATTGCAGCTCGCCTGATCGATCTGGCGCTTGCGCCCCAGCGCGGTCTCGACCGGCTGCACCGCCAGGCAGTTGGACTGCACGCTGCAGTCGCCGCAGCCCTCGCACACCGCCTCGTTGATGAAGACGCGCCGCGCCGGCGTCGGCGCACGGCCGCTCTTGCGGCGGCGGCGCAGTTCCGCGGCGCAGGTCTGCTCGTACAGCAGCACCGTCACGCCCGGCACCTCGCGCAGTTCGCGCTGTACCGCATCGAGGGCCTCGCGCGGATGGAAGGTCGTGCCCGACGGAAAGCGCTCCCGGCGGTCGCGATGCACGTCGATGCGGTCGCTGATCACCGCCACGCGCGCGACCCCTTCGGCGCTGACCTGACGCGCGATCGCCTCGACGTCGAGCGGGCCGTCGACCGGCTGCCCGCCGGTCATCGCGACCGCGTCGTTGCACAGGATCTTGTAGGTCACGTTGGTGCGCGCGGCCACCGCCTGGCGGATCGCCAGATAGCCCGAGTGATAGTAGGTGCCGTCGCCCAGGTTCTGGAAGACGTGGGGCGTGGCGGTGAAGCGGCTGTGCGCGACCCAGTCGACGCCTTCGCCGCCCATCTGGATCAGCCCCGAGGTCTCGCGGTTCATCCAGCTGGCCATGAAGTGGCAGCCGATGCCGGCCTGTGCGCGCGAGCCTTCCGGGACCCGCGTCGAGGTGTTGTGCGGACAGCCGGGGCAGAAGTAGGGCTGGCGGCGGATGCCGTCGGCCGCATTGGACAGCAGCGCGTGTTCGCTGAACTGCGGCACCAGCGCGCGCCGGTCCAGGCCCCGGCTCAGTCGGGCGAGCCAGTCGGCCACCGGCTGCATCAGCCGCGACGGCCGCATCTCCTCGCGCTCGGGCAGCAGCGGCCGGCCGTCGATGTCGCGCTTGCCGGCAATCGCCGGACGCACGCCGTCGGGCGCGTTATAGAACAGCGCCTGCAGCTGCCGCTCGACCAGCGGACCCTTTTCCTCGACCACCAGGATCTCCTCGAGGCCGCGCGCGAAGGCCAGCAGCCGGGTCGGCTCGACCGGATAGGCCAGTCCCAGCTTGTAGACGCGGATGCCGGCGTCGGCGAGCGCCTGCGTCGAGATGCCCAGGCGCCGGAACACTTCCATCAGATCGTGATGCGCCTTGCCGCAGGTCACGATGCCCGCACGCGCCTCGTCGGCATCGACCACCATGCGGTCGATGCTGTTGACACGGGCGAAGGCGCGCACCGCGTCG
This sequence comes from Cupriavidus gilardii, assembly GCF_017598945.1. Classification (GTDB taxonomy): domain Bacteria; phylum Pseudomonadota; class Gammaproteobacteria; order Burkholderiales; family Burkholderiaceae; genus Cupriavidus; species Cupriavidus gilardii_E. The sequence continues at coordinate 267,593 of NZ_JAGFTW010000036.1, read as the reverse complement.
AGCTTGGCGCCGAGCCGCTGCTCGATGCGCGGCGACGGCAGGTCGGGCCAGCGATAGTGCAGGCCGTCGGGCGGCGGCATGTGTCCGGTGGCCCGGCGTATCGCGTCGGCATCCTGCCAGCAGGCCACGCGCGCATGGATTGGATCGAGGTCGACCGTCATCGCGCTTTCGACCGTCTCCGACAGCGCGGTGAAACCGACCCAGTTGCCCGAGTAGCGCGACAGCGCCCAGCCGTACAGGCCGAACTCCAGATACTCCGCGACATCGGCCGGGGCCAGCACCGGCATCGACCAGGCCTGCATCGCGAAATCGCTCTGGTGCGACATCGACGACGACACGCAGCCATGATCGTCGCCGGCGACCACCAGCACGCCGCCGTGCGGCGAGCTGCCATAGGCGTTGCCATGCTTGAGCGCGTCGCCGGCGCGATCGACGCCGGGGCCCTTGCCGTACCAGAGGCTGAACACCGCATCGACGGTCCGTTGCGGATCGCCTTCGACCTGCTGCGTGCCCAGCACCGCGGTGGCGGCGAGCTCTTCGTTGATCGCCGGCAGGAAGCGCACGCCGGCGGCATCGAGCAGCGGCGCGGCCTTCCACATCGCCTGATCGACCATGCCGAGCGGCGAGCCGCGATAGCCGCTGACGAAGCCCGCGGTGCCGAGCCCGGCGGCGCGATCGCGCCGCGCTTGTTCGAGCACCAGGCGGACCAGCGCCTGCGTGCCGCTCAGAAAGACCTGGCCCGAGCGCGCGGTCAGGTTGTCCGACAGCCGATAGTCGGTGCGCAGCGTGCCGGCTTGCGTCGCAGCGTCCATTGCAGTCTCCTCCGGGCCGTCCGAGCTCTCCGAGCCTCATGCAGCCCTTGTCCTGAAGACCATGTTAGGCACGCGATCGAAGAAATGGATTTCTCAATTTTGCCGCCAGGGCCTAGATTGGAGAAAACCCATCTCGATATCGGGCGATATGAAGAGCGAAGAGGTTCTGGACGAATACTCGCGCCGCATCCTCGCGGAACTGCAGCGCGACGCCCGCCAGTCGCTGCAGCAGCTGGCCGGCGCGGTGGGCCTGTCGGTCACGCCCTGCTGGAAACGGCTCAAGGCGATGGAGGAGAGCGGGGTGATCCGCAACTACACGGTCTGGGTCGACCGCGAGCGGGTCGGGCTGTCGAACTGCGTGCTGGCGGAGATCAATCTGACGCGCCACAGCGAGACCGTGGTCGACGAATTCGAGGCCGCGGTGCGCACCTGCCCGGCCATCGTCGAGTGCTATCGCACCACCGGCCAGGCCGACTATCTGCTCAAGGTGCTGACGCCGGATATCCGCGCCTACGATGCCTTCCTGCACGACGTGATATTCCGGCTGCCGGGCGTGACCGGCATCCGTTCGGCCATCGTGCTGTGCGAGGTCAAGAGCGGGGCGCCGCTGCCGATCGGCGCCTGAGTTCTGCCCAAAGCCAACGCGCTACAGCATCTCCAGCGGACGCGGGCCGCGCGGCGGCGGAAACAAGGCATCGAGCTCGGCCAGTTGCGCGGCGTCGAGCGCGATCGACAGCGCCGCGGCGTTCTGGCGCAGCGCGTCGCGCCGGCCCGTCTTCGGAATCGCGATGACGTTGTCGCGCGCCAGCAGCCAGGCCAGCGCCGCCTGTGCCGGCGCGATACCGTGGCGCGCGGCGAACGCCTTCAGCCCGGCATGGCGCAGCAGCCGGGCCTGCTCGATCGGCGAATAAGCCATCACCGGCACGCCGCGCTCGCGCAGCCACGGCAGCAGGTCCCATTCGATGCCGCGGCGGGACAGGTTGTACAGCAGCTGGTTGGTCTGGACCCGCTCGCCGCCCGGCACCTTCCACAGCTCGCGCATATCGTCGAGGTCGAGATTGCTGACGCCGAAGTGGCGGATCTTGCCGGCCTGCTGCAGCGCGAGGAAGGCCTCCATGGTCTCGGCCAGCGGCACGCCGCCGCGCCAATGCAGCTGGTACAGATCGACGCGATCGGTGCGCAGCCGCCGCAGGCTGCGTTCGCAGGCGGCCACCGCGTCGCGCCGTCCGGCGTTGTGCGGATAGACCTTGGTGACCAGGAACACCTCGTCGCGCCGGCCTGCGATCGCCTCCCCCACCAGTTCCTCGGACAGCCCCTCGCCATACATCTCGGCGGTGTCGATCAGCCGCAGACCGAGGTCCAGGCCGAGGCGCAGCGTGGCGATCTCCTCGGTGCGGCGCGCCGGGTCGTCGCCGATATTCCAGGTTCCCATGCCGAGGGCCGGCACGCGTTCGCCGCAGGGCAGCAGCACGTCTTTCATGGCGCATCGCTCCTTGTGTCTGGGGGTTGGGTTGGGTCAGTGCCTGTCGTTGGCGGTCGATGCCGCGGCCATGCAGGCGTGTCGCACATCATTGGCCTGCACGGCCGTCGATGCCGCTCTGCTCGACCAGCCATTGGCGGAACGCACGGGCGGCGGACGGTTCGGCGCGCTCGCGCGGCCAGACCGCGTAGTAGCCGCCGCCCAGGCTCGCGCTCGCCTGGGTCGCGCGCACCAGCACGCCCTCGCGCAGGCAGGCATCGATCATATGACGCCAGGCCAGCACGATGCCGTGGCCTTCGATGGCCAGCTGCAGCAGGATCGGATACTGGTTGGCCACCACGCGATGACTGGGGCGCGCATCGGGCATGCCGTTCTGCGCAAGCCAGGTCTCCCATGACATCCATTGGCGCTGGGCGTCTTCCAGCACCAGCAGCGTCTCGTCGACCAGGTCGGCCGGCTTCAGGCGGCGGCCGCGCAGATAGCCCGGTGTGCAGACGGGGAACACTTCCTCGTCGAACAGCCGCCGCGCCGCGAAGGCGGGCGGCGGACCCTCGCGCAAGTAATAGAGGCCGATGTCGAACTCGGCGCCGGACATCGAGGCGAGGCTGTCGTTGACCACCAGGCGCAGGTGGAAGTCCGGATACGCGGCGCGAAAGCGCGCCAGCCGCGGCGTCAGCCACAGCACCGCCACGCCGGACGAGCAGGCCACCGACAGCTCGGTATGCCCCTTGCGCTTCATCACGTCCTCGGTCGCCTCGGCGCAGCCGACCAGCAGCCGCTGCACCACCTCGGCATAGCGCTGGCCGCTGACGGTCAGCCGCAGCGCGCGGGGCTCGCGCACGAACAGTTTCTTGCCGAGGAATTGCTCGAGCTGCGCGACCTGCCGGCTGATCGCGCTCTGCGTCAGATGCAGTTCGGCGGCGGCGCGGGTGAAGCTGCCGTGCCGCATCGCCGCTTCGAAGGCGATCAGGCAGGGCAGCGGAGGAAGCGGGGAAATGCGCATGGCGGCGTCCGGTCGGTCAAGCCGCCATGATAGTGGAGCGATGAGCCAGCGCATCGGGCACGGCCGCGCATCGATGCTCCCCTCTCCCGCTTGCGGGAGAGGGGTTGGGGGAGAGGGAGTACTACAGAGACTGAAGGACCGTGACGCTCTCGCCCGTGAGTGGGAGAGGGAGAACGACAAAGGCAGACGTACGCCAGCGCTACTGCGCGCTGCGGGTATGAATCCGTCCGCCCTGCATCACCAGTGCCAGATGCTCGCCCTGGCCCATCAGCAGCCCGATGTCGGCCAGCGGATCGCCGTCGACCACCAGCAGGTCGGCCACCGCGCCGGCGCGTACCGTGCCCAGTTCGCCTTCGCGCTGCAGCAGCGCGGCGGCGATCGAGGTCGCCGAGCGGATCGCCTCGAGGTTGCCGAGCGCGTCGGCGCGGATGCGGAACTCCTCGCTCTGGCACTGATGCATCTCGCCGAGCAGATCCGAGCCGAAGGCCATCGGCACGCCCGCCTCCGCATAGATGCGCAGCGAGTCGTGACCGGCCTGGCGCACGGTCTCGATCTTGGCCACCGACTCGGCCGGCAGGCCCAGCCGCGCGCCGTCGCGCGCCAGCGCTTCGTAGGTGATCACGGTCGGCACCACGAAGGCACCATGTTCGCGCATCACCTGCGCGGCGGCGCGGTCGACCAGATTGCCGTGCTCGATCGAACGGACCCCGCAGCGCACCGCGCGCGCGATCGCGCGCGGCGTGTAGGCGTGCGCCGCGACATAGGTCTGCGCGGCCTCGGCCTCCGCGACGATCGCGCGGATCTCGTCCTCGCTGTACTGCGTGTTGGCGATCGGATCGGTCGGCGAGGCGACACCGCCCGAGGCCATGATCTTGATCTGGGTCGCGCCCTTCTGGATCTCTTCGCGCACCGCCAGCCGCACCGCGTCGACGCCGTCGACCACGCGCGCGATGGCGCCGGCACGGAACGCGCACGAGCAGGGCTCGAGCGTGTCGCCGCGCGGGCGGAAGTCGCCGTGTCCGCCGGTCTGCGACAGCGCCTTGCCCGACGGGAAGATGCGCGGACCCGGAATCAGGCCGCTGGCCACCGCCTGCGACAGGCCCCAGTCGGCACCGCCGGCATCGCGCACGGTGGTGAAACCGCGCTCGAGCATCGCGCGCATGATCGGCAGCGCGCGGATCGCCACCAGCACGTTCGGCTGCGTCGCATTGAGGCCGAGGTTGGCGAGGGAGGCCAGCACGTGCACGTGGCAGTCGATCAGCCCCGGCATCACGGTCTTGCCGGTGACGTCGATGCGCTGCAGATCGGGCATGTCGGACGTTTCTGACGGATGGGGCAGGTCGAGCGGCGTGGCCGATACCGCGGCGATGCGCTCGCCCTCGATCAGTACGTCGTGGCGGCGCAGCAGGCTGCCGTGCGCCGGGTCGAGGACGTTGCCGCCCTGAAGCAGGATTCTGGTCATCGGTAAATCAGTGTCGTTGCAGATAGGCCGGATCGCGGACGAAGCGCGTGCCGACGAAGCTGATGGCGGCGGCGATCATCACGTAGAAGGCGGGCGCCATGGTGCTGCCGGTGCTGGCGATCAGCCAGGTGATGATGAACGAGGCGAAGCCGCCGAAGATGGTCACAGCCAGGTTGTACGCGACCGACAGGCCGGTCGACAGCACCTTGGCGGGAAACAGTTCGGAGAAGGCCGCCAGGATCGGGCCGGTGTACGCGGCGATCAGCACGCCGAACACCAGCTGGAACACCAGCAGCGACACCAGGCCCGGCACCTGGTTGATATAGAAGAACATCGGGTAGGCCAGCAGCAGGATCAGCAGCGCCGAGCCCGACAGCAGCGTGCGTCGGCCGATGCGGTCGGCGAGCCAGCCGACGATCGGCGAGAACACCATGATGGCGAGGCCGCCGACCATGCCCGCGATGAAGCCGGTGGACTGCGGCACTTGGAGCACTTTGACCGAGTACGTCGGCATGTAGAACAGCAGCACGTAGGTGCAGACCGTCCACAGGATCACCATCGAGAAGCTTGCCGTGGTCTCGCGCGGGTAGGTCTGCACGATCTCCCTGAGCGGCGAGTCCGAGCGCTCGGCGTTGTCGCGGAAGGTCGGCGTCTCGTCCAGGTGATGACGGATGTAGTAGCCGACCGGACCGATCACGATGCCCAGCAGAAAGGGCAGGCGCCAGCCCCAGCTGTTCAGCGCTTCGGGACTCAGCGCGCTGGTGACGAAGGTACCGACCGCGGCGCCGAGCAGCACCGCGACGCCGATGCTGGCCTGGATCCAGCTCGAATAGAAGGCGCGCTGGCGCACCGGCGCGTACTCGGTCAGGAAGGCGGTCGCGCCGCCCATCTCGCCGCCGGCCGAGAAGCCCTGCATCAGGCGCGCGATCACGATCAGCAGCGGCGCGAAGACGCCGATCTGGTCGTAGGTCGGGGCGATGCCGATGATGGTGGTGCCCAGTGCCATCAGCAGGATGGTCAGCGACAGCGCCTGCTTGCGGCCGACCCGGTCGGCGTAGATGCCGAGTACGATGCCGCCGACCGGGCGCATGAAGAAGCCGACGCCGAAGGTGGCGACCGCCAGCAACAGCGACGACAGGTCGTTGCCGGTCGGAAAGAAAAGCCTGGCGATGATGACCGCGAAGAAGCTGTAGACCGTGAAGTCGAACCACTCGAGGCCGTTGCCGATCACCGTCGCGACGATGGCGCGGCGGCGTTCCCTGGCGTGAGTGGTGGGCAGCGCGTCGGCGTGGGCTACGCTCGCTTGCATGGTGTTCTCCTCTGCATGGTTTCCTCCTCCGAGATGGACAGATGCCCGTCCGCGGTGGGCGCAGCGGGCTCGACGGCCGATGTTAGAAGCAGGTCCGCGCAGCCGGTAACGAAATCTGCGCATGTCCGCATGCGGTCGGCGCATGCATCGGCAGACCGGTGGGGTTCGAGGAGCGATGGCCAGCGATTGGCGATCGATGGGCAAGCGATGGGCAAGCGATGGCGATGGACGAAGGTCGACGGCCATCGATCGGACGTCGACACCGTGCTCGCGATGGCAAAGCGTTGCGTCGACGCATCACTCGATCGACGCTCGCGCACGCTGCGCGACGACGCGCGATGCGATGCCGATGCGCGAGACCCGCCTCGACGTCGCGACCGTGCTCGTCCTCTTCGATGCGCTCGTGGTCGGACTCGCAACGACCGTCTCGCGCGGTGCTCCGATGCGCTTCCAGGAGACCGCGTCGCACCGCGCGAAGCCGGCGCACGACACCTGCGACGCGTTCGCGCTGCGTTCCGCAAAGCCTTGTTTCAAGCGGCTTTGCGGCAAGCATGCGGGTTCTCCCTCGTGTCTTCTCGGCGCGTTCGCAAGGCCGGCGAAAGGTCGTGCAGCAGCTCGCTGCGAGGTGTGAGCGAGCAGGTCGAACAGCGCGTCGTCGTCATCGCGAAGAGGCCGCGATGCGATCGAAGGCGAGGGTCTCACAGCGCGTCGTCGCGGCATGCGATGCGTGTCTCGACAGCGCGTCGCGCATGTCATCGCATCGATGCGTTCGTCATCGCAATGCGCGCGCATTCGATGGCGTGATTTTTTGGAACTTTTTTCTTAACATCACCGACCAAACGAATTATGATTCGCCTTGACAAGAGTCTCTCTTCATTGCATGAAGCAAGACATCGCGAAGCGAAGAACTCGAACAACAACCGCGACGCGAATCGATGCAGTGATGCAGGTAGCCGAGGAGCACCAGAACTTTGACGCAGACCAGACCGGGCTGGCTTCTTACAACGCGTGCAGTCTCCCGTGACCCATTGACGGGATGGGTTGGCTACCTCGAACAACACGGCGTCTGCCTGGCGCGGGCCATGACCGCGAATGCAGGTCTGCCGTCGGAATACTCCTACTTTGAAGCCGCGGGTCGTCGGGCAACGACGCGCGAGCGGATCGAATACTGCAGGACGCGGCGAGCGTTGCGCGCGGGTCATCGCGTTGCACGTCGCCACGGAAGCTTCGCGCTGCGCGAAGCGCCTGCCAAGGAATTCATTAGCGTGCGGCAGCCGTATTGCGGCACGCCGATGAATCGCTCGCTCGACTGGGGTTTGCAAGCCAGGGGTTTGCAAGCATTAACGCCTCGGGTCGGTCGGGTCGCCAATTTTGGACATTCGATATTCACGCTCTAGTGAAGGAGTCATCCATGGCAACGACTGCGAAGAAGAAACCTGCGGCCAAGAAGGCCGCGCCCGCCAAGAAGGCAGCCGCCAAGAAGGCCGCACCGGCCAAGAAGACCGCGGTGAAGAAGGTCGCCGCGAAGAAGGCCGCACCGGCCAAGAAGGCCGCAGCGAAGAAGGCTCCCGCCAAGAAGGTCGCCACCAAGAAGGTAGCGGCGAAGAAGGCGGCACCGGCCAAGAAGGCTGCAGCGAAGAAGGCTCCCGCCAAGAAGGTCGCCACCAAGAAGGTAGCGGCGAAGAAGGCGGCACCGGCCAAGAAGGCTGCAGCGAAGAAGGCCCCCGCCAAGAAGGTCGCCACCAAGAAGGTAGCGGCGAAGAAGGCGGCACCGGCGAAGAAGGCCGCGGCCAAGAAGACCACCGCGAAGAAGGCGACCGCCAAGAAGGCCGCGCCCGCCAAGAAGGCTGCCGCGAAGAAGGCGCCGGCGAAGAAGGCGGCCGGCAAGAAGGCCGCCGCCCAGCCTGCCTCGGCCCCTGCCTCCGCGCCCGCCTCGGCTCCCGCGCCGGCCGCCAAGACCGCGCTGAGCCCGGCCGCAGCCTGGCCGTTCCCGACCGGCAGCCGTCCGTAAGCGTTGAAGCGCGACCCGTGCGCGCTCGATTCCTGCGGGAATCCTCGGGGCACCTTCGCGTGCCCAGGTGACCGGATACCGCGTATCCGGTCGGCATGACCCCGGTCCTGCCAACCCGCCGCTGGCGCAAGCCGCGGCGGGTTTTTCATTTGGGGCTGCTGCACCGATCGATGACCCGCAGGACTGCTCCCCTCTCCCGCCTGCGGGAGAGGGGCCGGGGGAGAGGGCAGGGGCGGTCGCCATGCCACTGCCGTTTGAAACCACCTCCCTCTCCCCAACCCTCTCCCCCTGAGGGGGAGAGGGAGCACACCGTGGGGATGGGACTACAAAAAGAAACGCCGCCCCCCGAAGGAGGCGGCGTCCTGCTCGATGGCCGGTGAAGCGCGCCGCTTGCTCCGTGCCGCTCAGTGCGTGACGCGCGTGACGCCGCCCGAGGACAGCAGCCGCACGCGTTCGCCCGGACGGAAGATCTCGTCGGCGTCCTGCGTGATCGCGCGCATCTCGCCGTTGTCCAGGCGCACGGTGATCTCGAGCCCGCGGCGCTGGTCGACGCGGTTCTCGATCGCGCTGCCGGCCATGCCGCCGAGCACCGCGCCGAGGATGCCGGCCGCCACCGAGCCGCTGCCGCTGCCGATCGAGCTGCCGGCCGCGATGCCGCCGATGGCGCCGCCCGCCAGCGTGCCGACGCCCGACTGCTGGCCCTGGATCATCACCTCCCGTACGCTCTCGACCACGCCGTAGCGCAGCGTCTGTTCACGCTGCGACTGCCCCGGCGTATAGATGCTGGCGGAGTTCGATTGCGTGGCGCAGCCGGCCACGAGACTGGCGGCCGCCACGAGCGCGACGCCGCAGGTTCGGATAAGGGTTTGCATGGTGATTCCCCAGCAAGGGTTTACGCGTAACGGTAGCCGAAAGCCGACTCGAACTTCTGACCGATCTGCTCGCGCGAGAGCTTGTAGTTCTGCGGACCCTGGTGCGCGATCTTGATCGCGCCCATCAGACTCGCGAGCCGACCGGTAGTTTCCCAGTCGAAGCCCGCCTCGATGCCGTACAGCAGGCCACCGCGGAAGGCGTCGCCGCAGCCGGTCGGATCGATGACCCGTTCGGCTTGCACGGCGGGAATATTGTACTGCCGGCCATCGGCATGAATGGTGGCGCCGCGCTCGCCGTGCGTCACGATGAAGGCGCGCACGCGCGACGCCACCTCGGCGCTGCTCCAGCCGGTGCGCGACAGCAGCACCTGGCCCTCGTAATCGTTGACGGTCACGTAGCTGGCCAGCTCGACGAACTGGCGCAGGTCCTCGCCGTCGAACAGCGGCATCGCCTGGCCCAGGTCGAAGATGAACGGAATGCCGGCCTCGGCGAACTGGCGGGCGTGGTGCAGCATTCCTTCGCGGCTGTCCGGCGCGACGATGCCCAGCTTCGGCGGCCGCTCGCCCTTGAGCGCGTCCTGGACCTGCGACAGCTGCGACTGGCTCATCGCGCCCGGATGGAAGGCGGTGATCTGATTGTTCTCCAGATCGGTCGTGATCATCGCCTGCGCGGTGAAGGTGCCGGGCAGCGTGCGGATATGTTCGGTGCCGATGCCCAGCTCGCGCAGATAGTCCAGGTACGGGCCGGCGTCCTCGCCGACCGTCGCCATCACCACCGGCTCGCCGCCGAGCAGCTTCAAGCTGTAGGCGATATTGCCGGCGCAGCCGCCGAACTCGCGGCGCATGCCGGGGACCAGGAAGGACACATTGAGCATGTGAATCTGGTCCGGCAGGATGTGTTCGCGGAACCTGCCTTCGAACGTCATGATGGTGTCGTAGGCGACGGAGCCGCAGATCAGGCTGGGCATGAATGCTCCAAGGTGTTTTGGTTCTCAGTGGATCGCTGGTGGATCGCTGGTGGTGCTGCTTGTTTTTCTCCCCTCTCCCGCGAGCGGGAGAGGGGCGGGGGGAGAGGGCGGGGCGGTGACCATGCCACTGCCGTTTGAAACCACCCCCCTCTCCCCAACCCTCTCCCCCTGAGGGGGAGAGGGAGAACACAGTCGGGATGGCCAATGCGCGGCCACCCGACGCGCCATGGATTACTTCAACGCTGCCAGCGCCGCGTCGTAGTCCGGCTCGTTCTTGATTTCCGGCACCAGCTGGCTGTAGGTCACGGTGTCGTTCTGGTCCAGCACCACCACCGCGCGGGCCGTCGCGCCGGCCAGCGGGCCGCTCTTGATGTCGACGCCGTAGTCGTTCTTGAACTGCGCGCCGCGCATCGTCGACAGCGGCACCACATTGTTCAGGCCTTCCGCGGTGCAGAAGCGGCCCATCGCGAACGGCAGGTCGGCCGAGATCGTCAGCACCACGGTGTCGGCCAGCGCGCTGGCCTTCTCGTTGAACTTGCGGGCCGAGGCCTGGCACACCGGCGTGTCCAGGCTCGGCACGATATTGAGGACCTTGCGCTTGCCGGCGAAGTCCGCCAGCGTGACGTCCTTCAGATCCTTGCCGACCAGCGAGAATGCGGGGGCCTTGTCACCGGGTTGGGGAAATTTGCCGCCGACTTCGATCGGGTTGCCGCCGAGGGTCACAGTGCTCATGGTCGCTCCTGGGTTGAATGGGGACGCGGCGCGCGCGGCCGGATGCTGCGGCGGCGCATCCCGGAGAATTCGGGGATGGTTCAGGGATGTTCAGCGATGCTCGGATAAAACACCGACACGCGGTAGTTGTCGGCGCGCTGCCGAGTCCGGAATCGTACCTGAAGGGGCAGCTCGGCGCCCGCCTGCAGGCCCGCGGCGCCCTCCGGATCGCGCGCACGCTGCGCGGGTGGCAGGTAGTCGGCCGGCATCAGCACGCGCCGCTGCAGCGGACGATCCTGCGCGTCGGTCAGGACCAGCTCGATCGCCGGCAGCGCCACCACCGCGCCGCCTTCGTTGCGCAGCGTCATCGTCAGCAGATAGTCGTCGGCGCCGGCATCGGGCATCTGCAGCTGCGAGCCGTCGATGCGCAGCGCGGACAGCTGCCTGGACGGCGGCACGCGGCAGCCCAGCGGCGCGCAGGCGGCCTCTAGCCATGGGCGCAGCGCGGGCACGCGTCCGGCCAGCTCGGTGCGCCACAGCAGTGCGGCGGCGAGCACGGCGAGCAGTATGGCCAGCGCCGCAGCGACCGCGGCCCAGCGCAGGCGGCGGCGGCGCGCGGCCGCACGTTGCGCCGCCAGTGCGGCCTCTTCGGGGCTGCCGGACAGATCGGTGGAGAATGGAACGGTGTCGGGCGCGGCGCCGCCTTGCCAGCGGCGCATGGCCTGTTCGCGTGCGATCGCGCTCGGGGCGATCTCGTTCGATTCGGCGGCCGGTGCGCGCAGATAGCCGCCGGCGCTGATGGTCGAGGCATCGGTGCCCGCACCGCGGCCGGCACGCTGCGGCCCGGCCTCGCGCCGGGCGTCTTCGGGGAGTTCGGGAGTGTCGGCGTCAGGGGCGGGTGCCATGCAGACACACCCAGCCTTCGTCGCTGCGCCAGACACTCAGCGGCAGCCACGGCGCATAGGCGGCGGCCACCTCGTCGGCCTGCCGCTCGAGCACGCCGGACAGCACCAGCCGGCCGCCAGGCCGTACGCGCGCGCTCAGCATCGCGGCCATCAGCTTCAGCGGGTTGGACAGGATATTGGCGACCACCAGGTCGTAGGTCGTGGCCCCGGACGAGGTTGCCGATGCCGCGGCCTCGTCCGGCAGCGCGAAGGCCGCGCTGACGCGGTTGCGTTCGGCGTTGTAGCGCGAGGCCTCGACCGCGTTCGGATCGATGTCGACGCCGAGCGTGTCGCCGGCGCCGAGCTTCTTCGCCACGATGGCGAGAATGCCGGAGCCGCAGCCGTAGTCGAGCACGGTCTCGCCCGGCGTCAGGTTCTGCTCCAGCCACTGCATGCACAGCCGTGTGGTGGGATGGCTGCCGGTGCCGAAGGCCAGGCCCGGATCGAGCTCGAGCACGACGGCGTCGGGCTCCGGGGCATCGTGCCAGGACGGCACGACCCAGATGCGCTCGCCGATGCGGATCGGTTCGAACTGGGACTGCGTCAGCCGCACCCAATCCTGGTCCTCGACGCTGCGCACTTCGCTGGCGGGCACCGCGCAGCCCAGCGCGTTGGCCGCGGCGGCCAGTATCACGGTGGGATCGATATCCTCGCCGAACAGCGCGACGAGCCTGGAGTGCTGCCAAGCCAGCCGGGTCGGCTCCATGCCGGGCTCGCCGAACAGCGGCTGCTCATCGGGCGTGTCGGCGTCGGCATCCTCGACCGACACCGACAGGGCGCCGAGTTCGAACAGCGCGTCGGACCAGGCCTCGGCCTGATCCTGGGCAATCTCGATTACACATTCCTGAAATGCCACGCGCTTTCCCCATGCTGGCCGCCTGCCGTGGTGGGCAAGGCGGCCTTCAAACTGCCTGTTACTGCTGTGACTGCCTGGACCGGTCCGGACCTGCTCAGACCTTCTCGCCCTTGGCCACGCTCTTCTGGGCCAGGCGGTGCTCCAGATAATGGATGCTGGTGCCGCCTTCGACGAAGTTGGCGTCGAGCATCAGCTCGCGGTGCAGCGGCACATTGGTCAGGATGCCGTCGACCACCATCTCCGACAGCGCGATCCGCATGCGGGCGATGGCCTGCTCGCGGGTGGCGCCATAGGTGATCAGCTTGCCGATCATCGAATCGTAATGCGGCGGCACGAAGTAACCATCATACGCGTGCGAGTCGACCCGCACGCCGGGGCCGCCCGGCGCGTGCCAGGCGGTGATGCGGCCCGGCGACGGCGTGAACTTGAACGGATCTTCGGCGTTCACGCGGCATTCGATCGCGTGGCCGCGGAACTGCACGTCCTTCTGGCGGAAGCGCAGCTTCTCGCCGAAGGCGATGCGGATCTGCTCCTGCACGATGTCGATGCCGGTGATCATCTCGGTGACCGGGTGCTCGACCTGCACGCGCGTGTTCATCTCGATGAAATAGAACTCGTTGTTCTCGTACAGGAACTCGAAGGTGCCGGCGCCGCGATAGCCGATCTTCTTGCAGGCCTCGGCGCAGCGGTCGCCGATCCGGTCGATCAGACGGCGCGGAATGTGCGGGGCCGGCGCTTCCTCGATGACCTTCTGGTGGCGGCGCTGCATCGAGCAATCGCGCTCGCCCAGCCAGATCGCCTGGCGATGCTGGTCGGCCAGCACCTGGATCTCGATATGCCGGGGGTTCTCCAGGAATTTCTCCATGTAGACCTCCGGATTGCCGAACGCGCGGCCCGCTTCCTCGCGCGTCATGTTGACGGCGTTCAGCAGCGCGGCCTCGGTGTGCACCACGCGCATGCCGCGCCCGCCGCCGCCGCCGGCCGCCTTGATGATGACCGGATAGCCGACCCGGCGCGCGGTGGCCAGGATTTCCTTCGGGTCCTCGGGCAGCGCGCCCTCGGAGCCCGGCACGCACGGCACGCCGGACTTGATCATCGCCTGCTTGGCCGACACCTTGTCGCCCATCAGCCGGATGCACTCCGGGGTCGGGCCGATGAAGACGAAGCCGGACTTTTCCACGCGCTCGGCGAAGTCGGCGTTCTCCGACAGGAAGCCGTAGCCCGGGTGGATCGCCTGCGCGTCGGTGACCTCGGCCGCCGAGATGATGGCGGGCATGTTGAGGTAGGACTGCGGGGAAGGCGCCGGGCCGATGCAGACGGCTTCGTCGGCCAGCTTGACGTACTTGGCCTCCTTGTCGGCCTCGGAATAGACCACCACGGTCTTGATGCCGAGCTCGCGGCAGGCGCGCTGGATGCGAAGGGCGATTTCGCCGCGGTTCGCGATCAGTATTTTTTCGAACATAGTCTCTCTCTGCGCAGCAGAAGGGCGGTCACGCCCGGGCCGGCAACGGACGCCTGCAGCGAGCGAGGCGTCCGGCGGCCAGCGGCGCACGCCGCCACGCGACGCGCCCGCAATCCGGCGGGCGCACGGCGGGGCGTGCCGTCCTCAGAATCAGCCGATGACGAACAGCGGCTGGCCGTATTCGACCGCCTGGCCGTTCTCGACCAGGACTTCCTTGATCACGCCGGCCTTGTCGGACTCGATCTCGTTGAGCAGCTTCATCGCTTCGATGATGCAGACGGTCTGGCCTTCCTTGACCGTGTCGCCGACGTTGACGAAGGGAGCCGCGCCGGGCGACGGCGCGCGATAGAAGGTGCCGACCATCGGCGAGGTCACGACATGGCCCTGGGGCAGCTGGGGCGCGGCCGTTTCGACGGGCATCGCGGCAGGCGCGGCGGCCGGAGCCGGCGCGGCGGCGATCGCCGGGGCGGCCTGCATCGGCATCGGCTGGGCCAGCACCTGGGGCGGCGCCTTGACGATGCGCACCTTGCCTTCGCCCTCGGTGACCTCCAGCTCCGAGATGCCGGATTCGGCCACCAGGTCGATCAGCGTCTTCAGCTTGCGCAGGTCCATCTTCTATCCTCCTGAATCGGGTTGTCCGGAGCGCCCGCCATGGCGGCGGCGCCCGGAGAAATCGTTGCGGCCGGCAATCGCGCCGCCGCGCCGGGCACGCCACGCGGCCGGCGAGGGCGCGCACAACGGCGCGCGCCAAGGGTACTGAGTCTGTTTCTATCTCTGTCGACGCGGGGTCAGGCCCCGGGCGGCGCCTGTTCCTGCCCGAGCGCGTAGTCCAGCGCCAGCAGGTAGCCCTGCCAACCGAGCCCGCAGATCACGCCGACCGCCAGATCGGAGAAATACGACCGGTGGCGGAAGCGCTCGCGGCGATGCACGTTCGACAGGTGGACTTCGACGAACGGAATCGACACGCCCGCCAGCGCGTCGCGCAGCGCCACGCTGGTATGCGTGTAGGCGGCGGGATTGATGATGATGAAATCCACGCCCTGCTCGCGCGCGGCATGGATGCGGTCGATCAGCGCACCTTCGTGGTTGGACTGGAACGTCGCCAGTCCGATGCCCGCGGCCGCGGCGCGTTGCCCGAGGGCGGCGTCGATGTCGGCCAGCGTGGTGGTGCCATACGTCTGCGGCTCTCGCGTGCCCAGCAGGTTCAGGTTCGGTCCATGCAGGACCAGCACCTGACGGCAGCGGGCAGCGCTTGGGCTTGGACGGGTATCGGTCACGGCAGCTCGACCAGTTCTACGAAATTGCGCGGAGATTACCGTAGCTTAGAGGGATTTGTCTAGCACACGGTACAAGGCGGATCCGCGGATTCCGCCTTCGAGGGGCAGTGCGCGCCGCATCGGGACGTTCTTGGCGGCACGCCAAAACAAATCAGGGCAATTGCGGCCTGTTTCGCCGCAGAAGCCGGCAAAACGGCGTTTCCCGGCCTTGTCGCCCGCCGCGCCCCCGTCAACGCTTCGGTAGTACGGCCCGCAGTTCATCGGGCATCACGCGGCCCATCTTGCGCATCCGCACCACGCCTTCCGGATCGATCACCACCGTATAAGGCAGGCCGCCCGCGGCATTGCCGAAGCTGCGGGTCAGCTCGGTGCCAGCGAATCCGGCCACCGCGAGCGGGTAGGCGACCGGCACCTTCTGGACGAACTCGCGAATATTGCTGGCCGAATCGATGCCGATGCCGACAAATTCGACGCCGCGCGACTGATATTCGTTGTGCAGCGCGGTCAGGTCCGGCATCTCCTCGACGCAGGGGCCGCACCAGGGCGCCCAGAAGTTGACCACCACGGTCTTGCCGCGCAGCGTGTCCAGGCGCAGCGGCTTGCCGTCCGCGTCCGGCAGCTCCGTGCGATACAGCGTTTCGACGGCCTGGTCGCTGGCCGGCTGCGGGGAAAAGACGCGGTGGCCGACCACGGCCCCGGCGATCGCGGCCGCGACGGCGATGGCGAGCCAGAACGACAGGCGGCCGCGCCGCACCGGCTGGGCGGACGGGGACGGAGGCGGGGAAGTCGACGGATCGGCTTTCATCGTGGCATCGGCTAAAGAAGACGGAAGAATGGCGCGAGATCGCCGCAGTTTATATCGAATCGGCGTCGGCGCCCGCATCGCGGGCCGCCGCTTCGTCGGCGGCGATCAGCGTGCGCAGTGCGCCCTCGTCGATCCGCAGCGGCCGGCCGCCGGGCTCGCCGCGTGCGCCGCGCTCATCATTGGCGTCGTACAGCGCAATATGGATGCCGACTGGCGCGCCCAGTTCGGTCCTGACCTCGCCGGCCAGCAGGCGGGCCTCGCGCAGCGCGGGCCACTGGCCGCGCCACAGGAAGCTCAGCGTCTCGACCTCGCCGCGGTTGGCGAAGTGCCGCGTCTCGCTGGTATCGAAATCCACGCCGGCGTTCAGCAGATGCAGCGCGACGTCCTTGGGGCTGTCGCAGAAGCACTGCAGGTGGATGTCGGAATGTTCGGTCGCGGTCCCGTTGAGCACCGCCCCGGCCAGATACGGGCGGAAAGCGGCCAGATCCTGCATCGCGAGCAGCGCCACGCGGCGCAGCAGCGCCAGGATGCGCGGCTGGCTGTCGGCATGGAACAGCGCTTGATAGGCGCGCACCTCGTCCTCGACCATCTCGTTGTCGGGCAGCCAGTCGCCGCCGATACGGGCGTCGCCGAGCAGCTGGCGGGCGGCCTTGCGCTTGGCGGTGGCGTAGTCGGCACCGTCTTCGGCGATCATCCGGGCGGCGGCTTGCGCGATCTCGTTGCGCACGCGCGCCGGATCGATGGGGGTACGTCGTGACATTCCGCGATGATACTCCCGCTGCGGACCCGGCCCGACACGCACGGTACAATGCGGCACTGCGACACGGTCGGTCGCGCCGATGCCAGGTCCCGCGCATCCTTGCCCGCCGCCGTTGCCCGCCATCGAACCCCGCAGTCGAGCCGGCATTGGCCTTTCGCCGCGGGCTCGCGCCATCAACCCTCGCTTTCCATCCGGCTGTTCACCGATCCCCATGCATATTCATATCCTCGGTATCTGCGGCACCTTCATGGGCGGCCTCGCCGTGCTGGCCAAGCAGGCCGGCCATCGCGTCACCGGCTGCGACGCCAATGTCTATCCGCCGATGAGCACGCAGCTCGAGGCGCAGGGGATCGAACTGATCGAGGGCTTCGATCCGGCCCAGTTGTCGCTGGAGCCGGACCTGTTCGTGATCGGCAACGTGGTCTCGCGCGGCAATCCGCTGATGGAAGCGATCCTGGACCGCAACCTGCCCTATGTGTCCGGCCCGCAATGGCTGGGCGAGCATGTGCTGCGCGGCAAGTGGGTGCTGGCGGTGGCCGGCACGCATGGCAAGACCACGACCACGTCGATGCTCGCCTGGATCCTGCAGGACGCCGGCTACGAGCCCGGGTTCCTGGTCGGCGGCGTGCCGCAGAACTTCGGCGTGTCGGCCCGGGTCACGCCGTCCGACTTCTTCGTGATCGAGGCCGACGAGTACGACACCGCCTTCTTCGACAAGCGCAGCAAGTTCGTCCATTACCGGCCGCGCACCGCGATCCTGAACAACCTCGAATTCGATCACGCCGACATCTTCCCCGATCTGGCTGCGATCGAGACCCAGTTCCATCATCTGGTGCGCACCGTGCCGCGCCAGGGCCGGCTGCTGGTCAACGGTCTGGAGGAGAGCCTGGCGCGCGTGATCGAGCGCGGCTGCTGGAGCGAGGTCGAGCAGTTCGGCACCGGCGACTGGCGCGCCAGCGATGCTGCCGAGCCGGGCGCTGCGCTCGACGCCTTCGATGTCTGGCATGGCGAGACCGTGGTCGGCCGCGTGCAATGGGCGCTGCAGGGCGTGCACAACCGGATGAACGCGCTGGCTGCGATCGCCGCCGCCCGCCACGTCGGCGTGCCGCCGGCGCAGGCGATCGCATCGCTGGGGCGCTTTGCCAACGTCAAGCGCCGCATGGAAGTGCGCGGCGTGGCGGGCGGCGTCACCGTCTACGACGACTTTGCCCACCATCCGACCGCGATCCAGACCACGCTCGACGGCCTGCGCCGGCGCGTCGGCGCGGCCCGCATCCTGGCGGTGCTGGAGCCGCGCTCCAATACGATGAAGCTGGGCGTGATGAAGGCCCAGCTGCCGGCCAGCCTGGAACTGGCCGACCTGGTGTTCGGCTATGGCGCGCCCAGCGGCAAGGACGCGCTGGGCTGGGACCTGACCGAGGCGCTGGCGCCGCTGGGCGAGCGCGCCGCGGCGTTCGACGATCTGGGCGCGCTGGTGGCCGCGGTACGCGCCGCGGCGCGGCCGGGCGACCACGTGCTGGTGATGAGCAACGGCGGCTTCGGCGGCGTCCACCAAAAGCTGCTGGACGCGCTGGCCACGCCGGCCAACGGTTGAGCGGAGCGGCGCCGATGCTGTTGTATCTGCACGGATTCCGTTCCTCGCCGCGCTCGTTCAAGGCGCAACTGGTGCAGCAACGGCTGCGCGAGCGGGGCCTGGGCCGCTACTACGCCTGCCCGATGCTGGACGTATCGCCGGCCCGGGCCATCGAACAGGCCGAGGCCGCGATCGCCGCGGCGCGCCGCTCGGGGCAGAGCGATCGCCCGCTGGCCATCGTCGGCTCCTCGCTCGGCGGCTACTACGCGCGCTGGCTCGGCGAGCGGCACGGCTGCCCCACGGTGCTGCTCAATCCCGCCGTGCATCCGTGGACCGATCTCGAACGCCATCTTGGCGAGCAGCCGCTGTGGCATGGCGGCGGCTCGGTCAACGTCGAGCGCCGCCATCTGCAGGAGCTGCTGGATCTGCGCGTCGATACGTTAAGCAACCCGGAGCGCTTCTATTTGATCGCCGCGACCGGCGACGAGGTGCTCGATTACCGCGAGATGGTGGCGTCCTGCCCGGGCGCGCGCATCCGCGTGATCGAGGGCAGCGACCACGGCATCAGCGAGTTCGCCGACTATGTCGACGAGGTGCTGGACTTCTGCGGCTACGGCTACGGCAACGACAACGGCAGCGACAACGGCAGCGACAACGGCAGCGCGCGCAAGGACGGCGGCAATGCCTGACGCATCCGCGGCGCGCGTGCGCCGCTGTGCCTGGAGCGGGCATCTGCCGTTCGATGCGGCGCTGGGCGCCAATCTGCGGCGCTGGATCACCGGCGAAGGCTCGCTGACCGCGCGGCTGATCACCGCCTCGTCGCGCTTTCGCCTCAGCAAGCTGTCGCAGCGGATGGAGCGCCCGCTGGCCGACGAGTGGCACATGCTGGGGCTGGGCGCGCCGCTGCCCGTGATCGCCCGCGACGTGCTGCTGGTCTGCGACAACACGCCGGCGGTGTTCGGCCACACCATCGTCCATCCGCGCCATGCGCGCCGCGATTGGCCGTTTCTCGGCGGACTGGGCGACCGGCCGCTGGGCGGCGCGCTGTTCGTCGATCCGCGCGTGCGCCGCGACCCGTTCGAATTTGCCCGCCTGCTGCCGCATCACCCGCTGGCGCAGCGGCTGCGTCGCGCGCTGCCCGAGTTCGACGAAGAACTGGCGTCGATCATGCTGCCGGCGCGGCGCTCGGTGTTCCGGCGCGGCGCCGGGGTGATGCTGGTGACCGAGGTGTTCCTGCCCGACCTGGCCACGCGGCCGGCGCCGCGCACCGCGTCCGGCATGCCGGTGCCGATGCGGCCGCCGCGATAGACAACACGATCACGACTGCCAACCCCACTACCACGAGAACACAACGATGAAACTTCAGGGACGGATTGCCATCGTCACCGGCGCCGCCGCCGGTATCGGCCTTGCGACCGCGCGGCGCTTCGCCGCCGAGGGCGCCATCGTGATCCTGTGCGACGTCAACGCCGAGCGGGTCCAGCAGGCCGCCGCACAGCTGGCCGCCGAGGGGGCGACCGTCGGCGCGCACCGGGTCGACGTGACGCAGCGCGACCAGGTCGACGCGATGGTCGCGGCGACGCTGGCCGCGCACGGGCGCATCGACATCCTGGTCAACAATGCCGGCATCACCAAGGATGCGCGCCTGGTCAAGATGACCGAGGCGCAGTTCGACGCGGTGATCGATGTCAACCTGAAGGGCGTGTTCCACTGCGCGCAGGCGGTCGCCGCGCCGATGATCGAGCAGGGCCGCGGCGTGATCCTGAACGCTTCCAGCGTGGTCGGCCTGTACGGCAATTTCGGCCAGACCAATTACGCGGCCAGCAAGTTCGGGGTCATCGGCTTGACCAAGACCTGGGCGCGCGAGCTCGGCCCCAAGGGCGTGCGCGTCAACGCGGTGTGCCCGGGCTTTGTCGCCACCGAAATCCTGCAGACGGTGCCGGACAAGGTGCTCGACGGCATGAAGCAGGCCTGCTGGCTGGGCCGCCTGGCCGAGCCCGAGGAGATCGCCAGCATCTACGCGTTCCTTGCCAGCGACGACGCCAGCTATATCAACGGCACCGCGATCGAGGCCAGCGGCGGCATGTCGATCTGACGTCGCGCTTGCGGGCAGCAGCGGGCAGCGGGCCCGGCCGGACACGATTTGTTGCGTGGCCGGGCAGACGGCCGCGGCAGCCCGGTACGGTATCATTGACGACCGGCCGCCGCGCCCCATGCGCGCGGCCGATGACCCCCCGCCCGGCCCGTGCCGGGCGGTGACGCTTATCCATTTCCGAGGCGGGCAGCGCGCCTCGCCGACGCCCGGTTTCCGGCATATCTGAAAGACCCGATCCCATGCAGTTGTTGTTCGAGGAAGGCGGCGAGATCCGCGCCGGTACCGTGCTGAACCAGCAAGGCGAGGCCTATCAGGTCGAATTGCCCGCGGGCAAGCGCACCAAGGTCAAGTCGCGCGACGTGCTGCTGCAGTTCGCGCAGCCGAGTGCGGCCGAGCTGCTGTCGCAGACCGCGGCGCTGACCGGCGAGATCGATCTCGATTTCCTGTGGGAATGCGCCCCCGAGCAGGAGTTCGGCTTCACCGAACTGGCCGCCGAGTACTACGGCGCCGCCGCCAGCCCCGCGCAGCAGGCGGCGCTCGCGATGGCGCTGCACGGCAATCCGGTCTACTTCCGCCGCAAGGGCCGCGGCCGCTACCAGCGCGCGCCCGAGGACCAGCTGAAGGCGGCGCTGGCCGGGCTCGAGCGCAAGCGCCAGCAGGCGCTGGTGCAGGCCGAATACGAACAGCAGCTGAAGGCCGGCGTGCTGCCCGAGGCGTTCCGCGGCAAGGTGCTGACGCTGCTGTTCAAGCCGGACAAGAACAGTCTCGAATACAAGGCCCTCGATGCCGCCTGCACCGCGATCGGCAAGTCGCCGATGCGGCTGATGATCGAGGTCGGCGGCGTGCCGAACGCGCGCGCGCTGCACGAGGCCCGCTTCCTGTCCGAATGCTTCCCCAAGGGCACCGGCTTTCCCGAGATCGCGGTGCCGGAGCCCGGCGGCGATCTGCCGCAGGCCCCGGTCGAGGCGTTTTCGATCGACGATGTCACCACCACCGAGATCGACGACGCGCTGTCGGTGATGCCGCTGGAAGACGGGCGCCTGCGCATCGGCATCCATATCGCGGCGCCCGGTCTCGGCATCCGCCGCGGCGACCCGCTCGACGCGATCGCGCGGCAGCGGCTGTCGACCGTGTACTTCCCCGGCGACAAGATCACGATGCTGCCCGACGCGGTGGTCGAGCGCTACACGCTGCAGGAAGGGCGGCTGTGCCCGGCACTGTCGCTGTACGTGATCTACGACCCCGCCGCGCAGCAGATCCTGGCCAGCGAGACCCGCGCCGAGATGGTGCAGATCGCCGCCAATCTGCGCCACAACCTGCTCGATGACGTCGTCACCGAACAGGCGCTGACCGAGGGCAGCGGCGACTATCCGTTCCGCGAGGCGCTGACCGCGTTGTGGGGCTTCGCCAATTTCCTGTACGACGAGCGCCAGCGCGCGCGCATCGCCAGCGGCCTGCGGCCCGAGTCCCACAGCCGCGCCGATTACAGCTTCTATCTGGACGAGCAGCCCGACGGCAGCCAGCGCGTGCGCATCGAGCAGCGCAAGCGCGGGTCGCCGCTGGACAAGATCGTCGCCGAGCTGATGATCCTGGCCAACAGCACCTGGGGCAAGCTGCTCGCCGACCATGGCGTGCCGGGCATCTACCGCACGCAGAAGGCCTGGGGCATGCATCGGACCCGGATGCAGACCTATCCGGCCCCGCACGAAGGGCTGGGCGTCGCGCAGTATGCGTGGAGCACCTCGCCGCTGCGTCGCTACGTCGATCTGGTCAATCAGTGGCAGATCATCGCGGCGGCCCAGCATGGCATCACCGCCAAGCTGGTGGCGCCGTTCAAGCCCAAGGACGCCGACCTGCTCGCCGCGGTGGCGGACTTCGAGGGCACCTATGCGGCCTATGCCGAGCACCAGTCGACCATGGAGCGCTACTGGTGCCTGCGCTGGCTCGCGCAGGAGAAGCGCGAGCGCATGATGGCGACCGTGCTCAAGGACGGCGCGGTGCGCTTTGCCGAGATTCCGCTGGTCACGCGCGTGCCCGAACTCGCGCAGGCCGCGCGCGGCACGCAGGTGCTGCTCGAAATCGCCGGCACCGACGAGCTGACGCTGGAAGTCAGCTGCCGGGTGCTGGAAGTGTTCGCCGGCGAAGGCGAGGTGCCGGCCGAAGAGCTCGAGGGCGACGAGGAATCGGCGGAGGTCTCCGCCGAAGCCGCCGCCGAGGTGGCCGCCGAGCAGGCCGCGGAAGAGGCCGCCGAGCAGGGTGCCGAGACGGTGCCGGAGACGGTGGACGGTGCGGGCATCGAGCCGGGCACGGAAGCCGCCCCCGACGACAGCGCCGACGCACGCAACGGCGCGCCCAACGGCGTACCCGACAGCGGCTCCGCTGCCTCCTGATCCGGGCCCGCCGTGAATCTCGCTCGCGCTTCCCGCCAGTGGTGGCAAGGCAGCAGCACGATGGCCAGGGCCATCGCGATCTCGCTGGCCGTCCATGCGCTGCTGCTGGCGGTGCGCTTCGGCGCGCCGGAGGCCTTCGAGATCAAGCGCAGCGATACCGCGCTCGACGTGGTGCTGGTCAACGCCAAGTCCGGCCAGCAGCCGCTCAAGCCCGCCGCGCTGGCCCAGGCCGATCTCGATGGCGGCGGCGACCATGAACGGCAGCGCGCCAGCACGCCGCTGCCGGCGCAGACGGTACCGCGCGAGGGCGATCTGGTGCGCCAGGTGCAGCGCCGCGTCGATCTGCTCGAGGAGCGCCAGCAACGGCTGATGACGCAGCTGCGCGAGAGCGCGCCGCCGGTCCACAGCCAGCCGCTGCGCCCGGGCGAACGGCGGCTCGATACGCCGGCGCGCGGGCAGGACGAGCACGATTCGCTCGACGAGATGGCGCGTCTGGAGGCCGAGATCGGCCGCAATCTGGAACACTACGCGCGCCGGCCCAAGCGCCACCAGATCACGGCGACCAGCGCACAGCAGGTGGTCTACGCGCGCTACTACGACCGCTTGCGCAAGAAGATCGAGGCGCGCGGCACCGCCGACTTTCCGCGCCGCGGCGGGCAGCCGCTGTACGGCGAGCTGATCGTGGTGATCAACGTGGACCGGCACGGCCGGCTCGGTTACGAGCGCGGCGGCTATCGCGTCGACGGTGTCGAGCTGGTCAAGAGCTCCGGCAACCCGGCGCTGGACCGCCAGGCCATCGCGATCGTGCGCGCCGCGGCCCCCTTCGGCGAGTTTTCGCCGGAGATGCGGGCCCGCTACGATATTCTCGAAGTGATTTCGACGTTCAAGTTCTCGCGCAGCGGGCTCGAAACCCGGCTGCAAGGCCGATAAATGTCTACCTCTACCGAAATGCCCAACGCAGACCTCGCCGTGGACCGCTATGCCGTGGTCGGCAATCCGATCGCGCACAGCCGCTCGCCGCAGATCCACGCCGCCTTCGCGCGCCAGACCGGGCAGGCGCTCAGCTACGAACGGCTGCTGGCGCCGCTGGACGGGTTTGCCGACACCGTGCGCCAGTTCTTTGCCGAGGGCGGCCAGGGCCTGAACGTGACGACGCCGTTCAAGGTCCAGGCGTTCGAACTGGCAGACCGGCTGACGCCCGGCGCCGAGGCCGCCGGCGCGGTCAACACGCTGTGGATGGAGGACGGCCTGCTGCACGGCGACAACACCGACGGCATCGGCCTGGTGCGCGACATCGTCGACCATCTCGGCGCCGAGCTCGAAGGGCAGCGGATCCTGCTGCTGGGAGCCGGCGGCGCCGCGATGGGCGCGATGCTGCCGCTGATCGACTGCCGCCCCGAACGCATCGTGGTGGCCAATCGCACCGCGGAGCGTGCCAGCGAGATGCTGGAAAACTTTGCCGAGGCCGCCGGCGAGGCCGGCGTCGAACTATGGGGCGGCGGCTTCGATGCGCTGGCCGGGCTGTCCGAGGAGGATGGCTGCCAGGTGGTGATCAACGCGACCGCAGGCAGCCTGCAGGGCGATGTGCCGCCGGTGCCCGAGGCGCTGCTCGGTGCGGGCGTGCTGGCCTACGACATGATGTACGGCGCCGAGCCGACCGTGTTCCTGCAATACGCGGCGGCGCAAGGCGCGCGCACCGCCGACGGGCTCGGCATGCTGGTCGAACAGGCGGCGCAGGCGTTCTATCTCTGGCGCGGCGTGCATCCCGACACCGCTTCGGTGCTCGACGAACTGCGGGCCGCGCTGCGCGCCGAGGCGCAGGCCGGACGCTGAGCCCACGCATCCCATTACTTCCGCTACGCCGATCGCCTGACCGACGCGAGTACCGCCTTGGCCAATCGCAAACGCGCCGTCCGTTCCCGTGCCGCCGCCGCGTCCGCGCGCGCGGGCGCTTCCGCGCCGCTGCGCTGGCTCGCGTGGCTGGTGGGCAGCGTGCTCGCCGGCGTGGTGGCGATGCAGGTCTATTTCTTCCTGCAGATCGCGGCGTGGCAGGTGGTCGATCCCGGCCCGACCTCGTTCATGCGCGCCGAGCGCTGGCGCCTGTGCGGCTGGAACGTCTGGAGCTGCGGCATCGAGCGGCAATGGGTGCCGTATGGCGAGATCTCGCGCAATCTGAAGCGCGCCGTGATCGCCAGCGAGGATGCGGATTTCGTCAATCATCCGGGCTACGACCTCGACGCGATGCTCGACGCATGGGAGCGCAACAAGAAGCGCGGCCATATCGTGCGCGGCGGGTCCACCATCACGCAGCAGCTGGCCAAGAACCTGTTCCTGTCGCCCGAGCAGCATTACCTGCGCAAGGGCCAGGAGCTGTTGATCACCTGGATGCTGGAGTTCTGGCTCGACAAGCAGCGCATCTTCGAGATCTATCTGAACTCGGTCGAGTGGGGCGAGGGCGTATTCGGCGCCGAGGCGGCGGCGCGCCACTACTTCAAGACCGGCGCCGGGCGCCTGAGCGTGGGTCAGGCGGCGCGCCTGGCAGCGGCGCTGCCGGCGCCGAAATGCTTCGACAAGAAGCAGTACTGCGCCCATGTGCGCCTGAACTTCCGCGCCAAGGCCGGCATCATCGCGCGCCGGATGGGATCGGCCACGCTGCCGGATTGAGGCAATCCGGCAGCGCGGCGGGGCGTTGCGGCTATCAGCTGAGCCAGCCCTTGCGGCGGAAATAGATCAGCGGAATCGCGGCCGACACCGCCATCAGCGCGATCGCCCACGGATAGCCGGCGGCCCAGTCCAGCTCGGGCATCACCTTGAAGTTCATGCCGTAGACGCTGGCGATCAGGGTCGGCGGCATCAGGGCCACCGACACCACCGAGAACAGCTTGATGATCTTGTTCTGGTTGATGTTGATGAAACCGACCGTGGCGTCCATCAGGAAGTTGATCTTGTCGAACAGGAACGCGGTGTGGTTCTCGATCGAATCGATATCGCGCAGGATCTGGCGCGCCTCGTCCTGCTGCTCGGCCGACAGCAGCTGGCTGCGCATCAGGAAGGACAGCGCCCGCCGGGTGTCCATCACGTTGCGCCGGATGCGGCCGTTGCGGTCTTCCTCGCGCGCGATGGTCTCGAGCACATCGGCCGCGGCGGCGTCGGTCACGTTTTCGGCCAGCACGCGCTTGCTGGCGTCCTCCAGCCGTTCGTAGATCTCCTCGATCGAGTCGGCCGAATATTCGGCGTCGGTCGCGTACAGATCCATCAGCACGTCCTTCGCATTGCGCACCGAGCCGGGCCGCATGCGCGCGCGCAGCCGGACCAGCCGGAACACCGGCAGGTCTTCGTCGTGGATCGAGAACAGGACGTTCGGAGTCAGCACGAAGGCCACGCGCACGTTGCGCGAGACCTCGTCCTCGTCGAGCAGGAAGTCGGTGCGGATATGGATGTTTTCATCCTCGCCCTCGAAATAACGCGCCGAGGCTTCGAGGTCGCCGAGATCCTCGAGCTCGGGCAGGGCCACGCCGTAGGCTTCCTTGATCCAGTCCAGTTCCTCGTCGTCAGGGCTGACGACATCGATCCAGATGGGCTTGTGCTGCAGCAACTCGTTGCGGTCGTCGACCTGCTCCTGGGCGAGCCGGCCTTTCTGCAGGACGAACAGATTGATCATCCCCGGTATTCCTTATGCCGTGCGATGAAGAAAAGCGGCAGGCAGGCTTGCGGCACGGCCGGGCCGCACCCTTCGCGACAGCGAATGGCGGGCTCGAAGGCAAGCGTGATCGCGCTGCGCGGACGGGCCGCACAAGGCGATGGCGTTTGCCGTTGATGGCTGGCAAGCCGGGAGAGGGAAGTCCGCAACCACGCGGCGGGCCTTGCTGGATCGATCGAATGCGTCGAATCGATCGAATCGACCGGGTCGATGGCCGTCGGTGGCAGTACGGAAAAACACTCGCCCGCAGTGTGCTGCGGGCGGGTTCGGCGAGCGTCCGACCTTGGGTGGTCCGGACGGGTCGTCGTTACGCAGCCCGCAGAGACATGGCATTCGTGGAGGTCGCGGCTTTGCCGCGGCAACTCGAACACCCGATGCTACTGCCCACGTAATTTCTCCGGGATTATGGATGGGCGCGAGTGTAGCCCAACGCGACCGCGTTTGTTAAGTGAAATCTCAATGAAGCGGCCCCGTGGCCGGGGCGCGACGTTGCGGTACCGCTCGGCCGCGCCTCAGGCCCGACGGCGCAGCCGCGGCATCAGCAGCGGCACCAGCAGCACCGAGGCCAGCGCGGCGAACATCAGCACGATGGCCGCGTAGTCCTGCCAGTGCGGCTGCTCGCCCAGCATCCACATGCCCGAGAAGACGCCGACCACCGGGATGAACATGATCGACAGGCTGGACACCACCGGCGGCAGCGAGCGGGCCAGCGCGAACCACACCAGATGGCAGAAGGCGAACACGACCACCGCGTTGTACAGGATCGCCGCCCATTCGATCGCGTTCGGCATGCGCCAGCCGTCCTCGAACAGCAGCGTGCCGGCCAGCAGGAAGGGCAGGGCCACGGCCAGCATCCAGAAGGTCAGCGTGCCGAGCGGGATATCGACGGGGGTGCGCTTCATCAGCTGGGTGCCGTAGCCCCAGCCGGCCGCGGCGGCCAGCATCATCACGGTGCCGGTCGGGCTGCCGGTCAGCGCGCCGAATTCGCTCGACATCAGCAGCAGCGTGCCGGCCAGCGCGCAGCCGATGCCGACCCAGGCCCAGGCGGAGATGCGCTCGCGAAACAGCAGCAGGCCCCAGACCACGGCCCAGATCGGCATCGTGTAGCCGAGGATCGCGGCGCGGCCCGACGACAGCATCTTGACCGCGCCGATCGCCAGCAGATGCCAGATCACCATGTTCGGCAGCGCCAGCTTGAACACCGTGCCCCAGGTCTCGCGCGGCAGCGTCAGCGGGATGCCCTTGGCGCGCAGCGCCAGCCCCAGCGCGATCAGGCCCCCGCCCATGCACAGCAGGCGGAAACCCAGCGGCGGGAAATGCGCCACGCCGATCTTCATCACGGGCCAGTTGACGCCCCAGGCGAGCGTCAGGGCGACGAGCAGGGCAAGGTTGCGGCGATCGAGAGTCATGGAGGGAGGCGGTTACCGGTGCGTTACCGCTCTTTCTATTGGGTTCGTCGGTGGGAAAAGCGCAAGGAAGATAGCATGCAACGGGTAAAATTGCCGGCAACGACCCGACCGTCGCCGGCCGCGCGCTTGCCCAACGCTATTCCCGGGATATTCCCGCGATATCCGTGGACAGGCCCGCAGGCCGGCGCATGATGGCCAACGGTCCGCCGCCGCCCATCCCGGGCGCGGATGCCACGCATTCGAGCGATCCATGACCCGTCCTTACGTTCCTCCCGTCCCGTTCACCGAGCAGCTGACCCAGGCCTGGCGGCGCAACGATTCGCTGCTGTGCGTCGGGCTCGATCCGGACCCGGGCAAGCTGCCGCTGTCGCTGACCGGCGCCGGCGGCGCGATCTTCTCGTTCTGCCGGGAGATCGTCGACGCCACCGCCGACCTGGTCTGCGCCTTCAAGCCGCAGATCGCCTACTTCGCCTCGCAGCGCGCCGAGGATCAGCTCGAACAGCTGATCCACTATATCCACGACGCCCATCCCGGCATCCCGGTGATCCTCGACGCCAAGCGCGGCGACATCGGCTCGACCGCGCAGCATTACGCGATCGAGGCGTTCGAGCGCTATCAGGCCGACGCGGTCACGGTCAGCCCCTATATGGGTTTCGATTCGGTGGAGCCGTACCTTGCCTACCCCGAGCGCGGCGTCATCGTGCTGTGCCGGACCTCGAACCCGGGCGGCTCGGACGTGCAGTTCCTGCAGGTCGAAGGCAAGCCGATCTATCAGCTGGTCGCCGAACAGGCCGCGGCGCGCTGGAACACCACCGGGCAGATGGGGCTGGTGGTCGGTGCGACCTTCCCCAACGAGATCGCCAAGGTGCGCGAGCTGGTCGGCGACATGCCGCTGCTGATTCCCGGCATCGGTGCCCAGGGCGGCGATATCGAGGCCACGGTCAAGGCCGGCCGCAGCGCCGACGGTACCGGCATGATGATCAACTCGTCGCGGGCCATCCTGTACGCCAGCCGCGAGAAGGACTTCGCTGCCGCCGCGCGCCGCGCCGCGCTGCAGACGCGCGATACGATCAACCGCTTCCGGCAGGGCTGAACCAGGGGCCGGGCGCCGCGGCGCTCAGGCTTCGTTGCGTACCAGATCGAGCAGGCCGCGCATCGCATGCTCGGCGGCCTGGCGGCGGATCTGCTGGCGGTCGCCCTTGAAGCGCTGGGTCTCGACCCGGGTCACGATGCGGTTGCTCCAGCCGAAGCAGACCATGCCGACCGGCTTCTCCGGCGTGCCGCCGGTCGGGCCGGCCACGCCGGTGATCGACAGCGCCACCTGGGCGCGGCTGTTGAGCAGCGCGCCCTCGGCCATCGCATGGGCGACTTCCTCGCTGACCGCACCAAAATCGCGGATCAGCTTGGCCGGCACGCCCAGCATGGTGCTCTTGGCTTCGTTCGAGTAGGTCACGAAGCCGCGTTCGAACCAGCCGGACGAACCGGCGACGTCGGTGATGGCGGCCGCCACCAGGCCGCCGGTACAGGACTCGGCGGTGGCCACCATCAGCGATTTTTCCTTGAGGGCGATGCCGGCCTGGACGGCAAGCTGGTCGAGCAAGCGGCTGATGGACATGATGACGGCTCTCGTGCTGGCGGTGAATCGATACGGTTCGGATGCGGCGGCGCGGATGCGCTCAGAACGAGCGCCACAGGGCGAACACCAGCAGCGTGTAGAACGCCGCGACCAGATCGTCGAACATCACGCCGAATCCGCCGCGCAGGCCCGGGCCCTTCAGCGTGCGGTCGTAATAGGCGATCGGCGCGGGTTTGGCCATGTCGAATACCCGGAACCACAGGAAGGCGGCGAACTGACCCCAGAAGCCGGTCGGCATCACGAAGGCCAGTACCAGCCAGAACGCCACGATCTCGTCCCACACCATGCTGCCGTGATCGTGCACGCCCATCGCGCGCGCGGTCCGTGCGCAGGCCCACAGGCCGAGCAGAAAGCCCCCGCCGATGATCCACAGCCAGGCGGAGGGCTGCACCCACAGCGAGATCACGACGAAGGACAGCCAGCCGTACAGCGTGCCGACCGTGCCGGGCATCACCGGCGACAGGCCGGAACCGAAGCCCAGCGCGATGAAATGCGCGGGATGGGACAGCATGAAGCGCGCCGTCGGGCGCAGGATCTTGGCGGTCTGACCCGCCTCCAGCGTCATCGCGGGATCGGGAGACGCCGAACCGGGAGGGTAGGCGGACATCAAGGTATTTGGCTCGTTTGTTATATCGCGGTCGGGGGCAGGGCCCGCCGGCGCGGACGGCGACCGGGTGGCGCCGCGCTCCGCAGCATGGCGGCATCATGACATGCCGCCGTCCCGCTGTCAGGGGTTGGCGAAATGATCGAAGCTTCGGACCTGGAAGGCGACCGGCTCGCCACCGCCGTCGACCAGCCGCAGCCCGGGCTCGGCGGTGATCGTGCCGACCCGGGTCAGCGGCAGCGCGAGCCGTTCGGCCAGCGCCGCCAGCGGCTCGCGCGCGCCGGCCGGGGCGGTAAAGCACAGCTCGTAGTCGTCGCCGCCGGCCAGCACGCATTCAAGCTGGCAGTCGCGCGGCTGGTGCGCCATGACCTCGGAACGCGGCAGCGCGTCGACGTCGAGCAGCGCGCCGACCTGCGAGCGCTCCAGGATATGGCCCAGATCGCCGACCAGCCCGTCCGAGATGTCGAGCGCGGCGTGGGCGAGTCCGCGCAGCGCCATGCCCAGCGCCACGCGCGGCGTCGGCGTGTCCATGCGCGGCCGCACCAGCGTGAAGTCGGGCTCCGGCAGCAGCCATTCGCCGCGGCAATCGCCCAGCGCCAGGCGCGCGTCGCCGAGCGTGCCGGAGATCCAGATATCGTCGCCGGGGCGGGCGGCGTCGCGCCGCAGCGCGCTGCCGCGCGGCACATCGCCGAACACGGTCAGCGACAGCGTCAACGGGCCCCGCGTGGTGTCGCCGCCGACCAGCTCGCAGCCATGAGCGTCGGCCAGTTCCAGCATGCCGGCCGCCAGCTCGGCCAGCCACGCGGGCTCGGCCTCGGGCAGCGCCAGCGCCAGCGTGAAGGCGCGCGGCTCGGCGCCCATCGCCGCCAGGTCGGACAGATTGACGGCCAGCGCCTTGTGGCCCAGCGCGCGCGGCGGCACATCCGGGAAGAAATGCCGGCCGCTGACCAGCATGTCGGTGCTGACGGCCAGCAGATGGCCCGGGCGCGGATCCAGCAGCGCGCAGTCGTCGCCGACGCCGAGCACCGCCTTGCGGGCCGGACGGGTGAAATAACGGCGGATCAGTTCGAATTCGGACAACTGCGCGGAAGGATGCGCGGAAGGGGGCGCGGCGGAGTCGCGGTCGGTCGGAGGCATGCTGGAGTCGGCTCGGAAACCCGCCCGGCGGGGGCGCGGCACAAGGCCCGGAGAGTCCTGGGAGAGCGCCGCCGGGCGAGGCCGGGGACGGCTTGCGCGGCTGGTCAGTGCCGCCCACATCCGGCATATTGTACCGAAACGCAAAGGTGCCTCTCGCAAAACGCTTATTGTGAAATAAAATTTCACAATATAAAATGCGGGGCTCGATCGAGAGACAGCCAGGAGACAGCGGGCAGGTGGAGCCGGCCCGCGAGGGTGTGTTCCCACCGTTGTCCGTTTCGTCAAACACGGCTCCACAGACCGGAAGATGCGCCGATGACCAGTCCTTCGCAGCCCGCTTCGCAGCCGAATTCGCAGGCAATTTCGCAAGACGAACTGAAACAGCAGCAGCGCGAGGCGCTGCGCAAAGCCGCCCTCGAGTATCACGAGTTTCCGACCCCGGGCAAGATTTCGGTCACGCCGACCAAGCCGCTGTCGAACCAGCGCGACCTGGCGCTGGCCTACTCGCCGGGCGTGGCAGCCGCTTGCGAGGAGATCGTCGCCGATCCGGCCAATTCCTTCCGCTACACCGCGCGCGGCAACCTGGTCGGCGTGGTCACCAACGGCACCGCGGTGCTCGGCCTGGGCGACATCGGCCCGGCAGCATCGAAGCCGGTGATGGAAGGCAAGGCGGGCCTGTTCAAGAAGTTTGCCGGCATCGACGTGTTCGATATCGAGATCGACGAGAAGGACCCGGAGAAGCTGGTCGAGATCATCGCCTCGCTCGAGCCGACCTTCGGCGGCATCAATCTCGAGGACATCAAGGCGCCGGAATGCTTCTACGTCGAGCGCAAGCTGCGCGAGCGGATGAAGATTCCCGTCTTCCACGACGACCAGCACGGCACCGCGATCGTGGTCGGCGCGGCGGTCATCAACGGGCTGCGCGTGGTCGGCAAGGACATCAAGGACGTCAAGCTGGTGGCCTCGGGCGCGGGCGCCGCGGCGCTGGCCTGTCTGGACCTGCTGGTCGATCTCGGCCTGCCGCTGTCGAACATCTGGGTGACGGACCTGGCCGGCGTGGTCTATGAGGGCCGCACCGAGCTGATGGATCCGGAGAAGGCGCGCTTTGCGCAGAAGACCGACAAGCGCAAGCTGGCCGAAGTGATCGACGGCGCCGACATCTTCCTCGGCCTGTCCGCGGCCGGCGTGCTCAAGCAGGACATGGTGCAGCGGATGGCGGACCGCCCGCTGGTGCTGGCGCTGGCCAACCCGAATCCGGAAATCATGCCGGAGCTGGTCAAGGAAGTACGGCCCGACGCCGTGATGGCCACCGGCCGCACGGACTACCCGAACCAGGTCAACAACGTACTGTGCTTCCCGTTCATCTTCCGCGGGGCGCTGGACGTGGGCGCGACCACCATCACCCGCGAGATGGAAATCGCCGCCGCGCATGCCGTCGCGGAACTGGCACGGCAGGAGCAGAGCGACATCGTCGCCACCGCCTACGGCATCCAGGACCTGTCGTTCGGCCCCGAGTATCTGATTCCGAAGCCCTTCGACCCGCGCCTGATCGTCAAGGTGGCGCCGGCCGTCGCCAAAGCGGCGATGGAGTCCGGCGTGGCGACCCGCCCGATCGAGGACATGGAGGCGTACAAGCTGCAGCTGCAGCAGTTCGTCTACCACTCGGGCACGCTGATGAAGCCGATCTACGCCGCCGCCCGCAAGGTGGCGATGGAGAAGAAGCGCATCGTGTTCGCCGAGGGCGAGGAAGAGCGCGTGCTGCGCGCGGTCCAGGTGATCGTCGATGAAAAGCTGGCCAATCCGATCCTGATCGGCCGCCCGGCCGTGCTGACGCACCGGATCGAACGCTTCGGCCTGCGCCTGCGCATGGGCGTGGACTTCACCGTGGTCAACCCCGAGCACGACGAGCGCTTCCGCGATTATTCCGACACCTACTATCGGATGATGGCGCGCCAGGGCGTGACGCCGCAGTACGCCAAGCTCGAGATGCGCCGCCGCACCACACTGATCGGCGCGATGCTGGTGCACAAGGGCGAGGCCGACGGCATGATCTGCGGCACGGTCAGCAATACCGCCGCGCATCTGCGCTATATCGACCAGGTGCTGGGCGGCACCAACGAGGTCTACGCGGCGATGAACGGCCTGGTGCTGCCGGGCCGCCAGATCTTCCTGGTGGACACCCACGTCAATGTCGATCCGACCGCGTCGGAACTGGCCGAGATCACGATCATGGCAGCCGAGGAGTTGAAGCGCTTCGGCATCGAGCCCAAGATCGCGCTGCTGTCGCATTCGAACTTCGGCTCGTCCGAGGCGCCGTCGGCGCAGAAGATGCGCGAAACCCTGGCGATCCTGCGCGAGCGCGCGCCGGACCTGGAAATCGACGGCGAGATGCACGGCGACTGCGCGCTGGACCAGAAGCTGCGCGACCAGCTGGTGCCGGACGGCACGCTCAAGGGCGAAGCCAACCTGCTGGTGTGCCCGAACATCGACGCCGCCAATATCTCCTACAACCTGCTGAAGACGGCCGCCGGCAACAACGTCGCAATCGGCCCGATCCTGCTGGGCGTCAATGCGCCGGTACATATCCTGACGCCATCGGCCACCGTCCGCCGGATCGTCAATATGACGTCGCTGGTGGTCGTGGACGCGGCGGCGAAGCGGTAACGAGTCGCTACGCTAGTGCAAAAGCCGGGGCATGCCCCGGCTTTTGCACTCTATGAGGTATCGCGCTTACGTCAGGCGTCCGGGCTTGGGGCCGAGATCGCATCTGGCAGTAGCTCCGCTTCGAGCTGCTCTATCGATGGCAGATTCGGCGCCAAGGGGGACGGAATGCTGCGCAGTAGTTGATATTCGGCAATTCCCATTGGCTTTGACAGGCCACGAACCGCGTACTCGGCAACCAGGCGATTCTTCTCTTTGCAGAGCAGCAGCCCGATGGACGGCCCATCGTCTGCACCCTTGATCTGTGCATCGATCGCAGACAGGTAGAAATTGAGTTGCCCCGCGTATTCCGGCTTGAACGCATTCGTCTTCAATTCCACCGCCACATAACAGCGCAATTTGAGGTGATAGAACAAAAGGTCGATGTAGAACTCCTCCCCATTGACCTCCAGGCGGTATTGCCGGGCGACGAACGCGAATCCGGTCCCCAGCTCGATCAGGAAACGTGCGATGTGCTCGGTCAAGGCCTTTTCGACATCGCGTTCCTGAGCGCTGCTGGCCAGACTCAGAAAATCGAAAATGTAGGGGTCCTTCAGTGTTTCGCGTGCCAGATCCGACTGAGGGGACGGCAAGCATTCCGGGAAGTTGGTAACGGCGCGGCCTTGTCGCGCATGCAAACCGCTCTCGATTTGCATCGCCAACACGCTTCGCGACCAACCCTGTTCGGCGGCTTTCGATGCATACCATTCCCGAAGGGCTTGCGACTTTACCTTGTCCAGAATTGTGCACAGATGGAACCATGGCAATCGTGCAGCAGCCCGCTGCACAAATGAACCATCAGGCCAGGCTTCGGCAAGGCTTCGCATGTACTTCAAGTTGCGAGGCGAAAACCCCTTCATCTCCGGGAATGTTGCCCGCAAGTCTCTTGCCAGTTGGTCTATCACCTTGGCCCCCCAGCCCTGACGACTCTGACGCTCCAATATGTCCTTGCCGATCTGCCAGTAAAGCAGGATTAGTTCGCAGTTCACTGAAAGTGCGGCGCGTTGCCTTGTTCGCTCAATGCTGCCCTTGAGCTGTTCCAGCCACACAAAGTAGTCGGCAGGTAGAGGCGTGGCGGGCGTCATGGCAGAGCTGGGGCTTTAGCGGACCGCCGATTATTGAGAAGCAGCCGCCGAGCCACAATGCGGCAGCGAGTCGTAGTGTCCTTTTTGGACAGGCTAAGGCAAGTTTCTATAAGGCACCGACCCTAGGGGCGAACCGCCCGCGGCACGGCGTGACGATAAATTGGTATAGCGGACGCTGTTAGTGTGCGCATACATTCCATTAACGCCTTGAAACAATTACGCTTTTCCGCGCCATCCGACCGCGGGGATTGATTATTTAACAGCTTGCGCGTAACCTAGCGCCTTCGATGCAGGCGATCCGTCGACCGCGCTTGGCGTTGGATTGCTGCGCCACCAGACCAGACAACGTGGGTTCCCCGACTTCTTTGCCGCAACGCGCACCGCGCTCCGACAAGATCCTGCAACGGGTCCAGCCTTCGCTCCGACGGGTCGCGCGCGGAACCTTGTACACCCTGGCGACGCTTGTCATGGCGGTCACGCTGGCGCAACCGGCGCAGGCAAAGCAGCCGCCGCCGGTGCCGTCGGATACGCTGGGAACCATTGCAGTGCAGCAACTGCCCAACGAGGCACAGCAGACGCTGCAGCGCATCGAGGCCGGGGGGCCGTACCCCTATGCCAAGGACGGCTCGCGGTTCGGCAATTACGAACGCATCCTGCCTCGGCGGCAGCGCGGCTATTACCGTGAATACACGGTTGCCCGGCCGGGCAGCCGGAATCGGGGTGCGAAGCGAATCGTCTGTGGCGGCGAACAACGTGCCGTCAACGACTGCTATTACACGGAAGACCACTACAACAGCTTCAAACGGATAATCAGATGATGACTGACATTTTCGGACTGGGCGACGCCCTTGCCGCCCGCGAAGAGCGCGGCGCCGGAGATGGCTGGCAGCGGGCTCAACAACATGCCCAGAACCTTTATGACAGTGTGCTGATGATGCCCCGCTACGAGGTCGCGCACAATAAACTGCCGCCCGCGTCGCCGCAGGACGGCAATGCCGAAGTGGCCTGCGGCAGAGAAGCCGCGCTGAACCTGTTCAAGACCGTGCGACCCAATATCGTTCAGTCGATCCGCGCCTTCCGTGTGCCCGAGCTGGCACAGGCGGCCGCGGACCTCGGCCAGCATTTCCTCTACGCCAATTGCGCGCATTGCACGACCAAGGGCGAAGTGCTGGAAACGATCGCCACGGCGTTCCTGTTTCCGAAGCATTTCGGCAAGAACTTCGATGCGCTGGCCGATTGCCTGACCGACATGATCCACAAGGCGGGCACCCAACCCGGTTTCGTCATCGTCCTCGAAGGCCTGCCGTGCGCGCAGAAGTTCGACAAGGAAGCGCGCGAGACGCTGCTCGACGTGTTCCGCGACGCCGCCGAGTTCTGGGCCGAGCGCCGCGTGCAGTTCCGCGTGTTCTATTCGTTCGCCTGAGCGCCTTGATTCCGGTGCCCGCGCGTTGCCGCGCAGGGATCGCCGATCGTAGAAGGCTCGAAGAAAAAGCCCGCCAAACCGGCGGGCTTTTTTGCGTCGCGAGCGGCACGGCGGCCGCCTCGGCATCGCGCGGGACGCGATCAGGCCGCGGGCGGGACCTGACCCTGCGGCGTCAGCTGATCGATCAGTTCCGGCAGGCCGGCGCTGAGCTGCGCCGCGACGTCGTCGCGCGACAGGCCGGTGGTCGACGACAGCGTATCGAGCGCGCCGGTGCCTTGCAGCGCGTCGGCCAACGACGACGGCGACACCGGCTGATTCGGGCCGGTGCCGATCCACGAGGAGACCTGCTCGCCCAGTCCCGCCTGTGCCAGGATCTGCTGCAGCGCGCCGATGCCGCCGGCCGCCGCGCCGATCGTCTGAGCCTCGCCGGCCGCGCCGCCCTGGCCGCCGAGCAGGCCGCCCAGCAGCGACCCTAGATCGAGTCCGCCACCGCCACCGGCCAGCCCGCCGAGAATGCCGCCCAGACCGCCCGCCATGCCGGCCGGATCCTGCGTGGCATCGGCGCCGTCCTGTCGGCCGCGCATCGCGAGCATCGCCAGCAGGCCAAGCGCCAGCATCATTTTCGGATTCATGCCGGATTGGCCGGATTCGCCGGCCTGCGCCGGGTTGGTTTGGCCGAGCACGCCGCCAAGCACACTATCGAGCAGTCCCATCTTCAGCTCCTGGTTGTTGATTCGTTTATCGCACCGGCCGGTGCCGTGCTGCGCGGACCGGCTCGGCTCGACAGCGGTCGACGGCGCGGTGCCGTCAGAAACCGCCCAGCAGCGCGTTCAGCGCGGCCAGGCAGGCCAGACCGGCGGTCTCGGTGCGCAGGATGCGCGGTCCGAGCGACACCGCCGTGAAACCTTGCGCCAGTGCGGTACGTTCTTCCTCGGGCGACAGGCCGCCCTCCGGTCCGATCAGCAGCGTGACCCCGCGGGCAATCCAGTCGGCGCGGTGTGTCTGCGCGAGCGCCACCAGCGTGGATTCGGCGCGCGGCGACACCAGCAGACGCTGCCCCGCATCGGCCGGGGCGGCTGTCAGCCACGCCTCCAAGTTAGCCACCGGCGACACCGCCGGCAAGCGATTGCGCCCGCATTGTTCGCAGGCCGCGGTGACCAGAGCCTGCCAGTGCGCGTGGCGCTTCAGCGCACGTTCGCCGCTCAGGCGCACCACCGCGCGCGCGGTTTGCAGCGGCTGGATCGCACCGACGCCAAGCTCCACGGCCTTTTCGATCAGCCAGTCCATCTTGTCGCCGCCGGCGATGCCCTGGGCCAGGGTCACGCGGAAGGGCAGTTCGCATTCGGCGGTATCACGGGCGCCAATTTGCGCGGTGGCACTGCGTTTGCCGATCTCGACCAGCGTCGCGGCATGGCTGCCGCCGCGTCCGTCGAACAGCGTGATGGGCTCGCCGGGATGCAGGCGCAGCACCTGGACATGGCGCACCACCGCCTGGGGCAGCGGCAGCAGGGTATCGGGGGCGAGCGGTTGATCGACGTAGAAGCGGGGTGGCATCGAATCCAGAGAAATCGGTCAGGCGGCCTGCGAGCCGGTGGCCGCGGAGACGGCCTGGTCCAGCGGGCGGGCGAAGCCCCAACGGTAGCCGTCGAGGTCCTCGACCATGCAATAGCGGTCGCCCCAGAACTGATCGCCGGGCGCCATCAGGCTGATCGCGCCGGCCGCAACCGCGCGGGCGTGCATCGTGTCGACGTCGTCGCAGTAGAGGTAGAAGGTCTGCGGACATTCGATACCGGTCGAGCGCGGCGTGCGCGCGGTGCTGCCCCAGGCGCCTTCGGGGGCGAACATCACGACCAGCTCGCCGTGGTAGTGCATCTCGGCGTGGGTCGGCACGCCGTTCTCGTCCACCACATTGCCCGGCACGAAGCCGAAGGCGCGGCTGTAGAAATCGAGCGCGCGGCGCGCGTCGCTGACCGTCAGGTAGGGAGTCAGCCAGGGCGTGTTGGCAGGTTTGGTCATGATGATGTCCTCCCGGATTCCGTGCGGCATGGGCGCCGGGTGGGCGCACCGGCACGCGGGCTCCACGGTGGCAGCATCGCAGAGGCAGCGCGCGGCGGTCAAACGCCGCGCCTGGCAGACGGGAAGCCGTTGAAGCCCGTGGAGCGGTCAGCCGAGCATATCATGCCGATGTGGCGCCGCCGTCGAACAGCGGCTGCAGATGGCGCGGCAGCGCGAACAGCGCCGCATGCAGGCCGGCGTGATAGCAGCGCAGCGCGCCGTCGAGCTTCCAGTCGGCGAGTCGCGCGGCCAGCGTGGCCGGATCGGCGCCGCGCACGTCGAGGGTGTCGCTGGCGACCGCAATCGCCCACAGCGCGCCATAGGCCGGAATCGCCACGGTCATCGGCTGTACCAGGCGGAAGCGGTCGCGCAGGCGCTGCCACAGCAGTTGCGCCGTCTCGGGGCGGTGGAAGGGCGGGCCCAGATGCAGCGACATGGCGCCGCCTGGCGCCAGGCAGCCATGCGCGGCCTGCAGGCCGCGCGTGCCGAACAGTTCGGCAGCGGGACCGCCGTCGTCGGCCTCGGTCAGATCGAACACCAGCAGGTCGAAGCGACGGCCGGCATCGCGCAGCCTTTCCATCACGGCCAGGCCGTCGCCGATTTCGAGCGTCACGCGCGGATCGTCGAAGGCGCCGTGGTGAATGCCCGGCAGCCAGCGCCGCGCCAGCCGCACCACCTCGGCATCGAGTTCGGCCACCACGACCTCCCGCATGCCAGGCAGCCGCAGCAGCTCGCGCGCCGAGCCGCCGTCGCCGCCGCCAATGACCAGCGCGCTCGTGGCAGCACCATGGGCGGCAGCCATCGGATGGATCATCACTTCATGCTGGATGAACGCGTCGGCTTCCGCGCTCATGATGCGGCCATCGAGCCGGAACACGTGGCCGAACAGCGGATGCTCGCCAATCTCGATGTGCTGGTGGGCGGACCGTACCGACGCCTTCAGGGCGACGCCGGCCAGTGTGGCGCCAACGCCTCCCGCCAGCCATTCGCGCCATTCGAGGGCCGCTTCGGAACCCGCCGACGGAGGCGCCGCGGTACCGGAAACGTCGCCTCCTTCTGGTAAAATCGCGCTTTTCCCGCCGCCAATTTCCCGCCGCATGTCTCACCTCGCACACCCAGCCACCAGCCCTTATGCCAGCCAGCCCGCGTCGCTGATGGCCAATGCGATCCGCGTCCTGGCGATGGACGCCGTCCAGCAGGCCAATTCGGGCCACCCGGGCATGCCGATGGGCATGGCCGATATCGCCGTCGCGTTGTGGAGCCGCCATCTGAAGCATAACCCGGTCAATCCGAAGTGGGCCGACCGCGACCGCTTCGTGCTGTCCAACGGCCACGGCTCGATGCTGCTGTACGCGCTGCTGCATCTGACCGGCTACGACCTGCCGATCGAGGAACTGAAGAACTTCCGCCAGCTGCACAGCAAGACCGCGGGGCATCCGGAATACGGCATCACGCCGGGCGTCGAGACCACCACCGGCCCGCTGGGCCAGGGCATCACCAACGCGGTGGGCATGGCGCTGGCGGAGCGGCTGCTGGGCGAGGAGTTCAACCGTCCCGGCTTCGACATCGTCAACCACTACACCTACGTCTTCCTGGGCGACGGCTGCCTGATGGAAGGCATCAGCCACGAGGCCTGCTCGCTGGCCGGCACGCTGCAGCTGAACAAGCTGATCGCGCTGTGGGACGACAACGGCATCTCGATCGACGGCGACGTCGAGCACTGGTTCTCCGACGACACCCCGAAGCGCTTCGAGGCCTATGGCTGGAACGTGATCCGCGCGGTCGACGGCCATGACGTCAACGCGATCGACGCGGCCATCGCGCAGGCCAAGGCCAGCGACAAGCCGACGCTGATCTGCTGCCGCACCGTGATCGGCAAGGGCTCGCCGAACAAGCAGGGCGGTCACGACGTGCACGGCGCCCCGCTGGGCGGCGCCGAGATCCTGGCCACGCGCGAGGCGCTGGGCTGGAGCCACGCGCCGTTCGAGCTGCCGGAGGAGGTCTACACGGCATGGGACGCCAAGGCCAATGGCGCCGCGCTGGAGAAGGCCTGGAACGCGCTGTTCGAGGGCTATTCGGAGCGTTATCCGTACGAAGCCGGCGAGTTCGAGCGCCGCATGCGCGGCGAGCTGCCCGGCGCGTTCGACGCCGCGGTGCAAGCGTACCTCGCCAAGTGCGAGGAAAAGGCCGAGACCATCGCCACCCGCAAGGCCAGCCAGAACGCCATCGAGGCGCTGGCGCCGGTGCTGCCCGAACTGCTCGGCGGCTCGGCGGACCTGACCGGCTCGAACCTGACCAACTGGTCGGGCAGCAAGGCGGTGCGGGTCGATGCCTGGGGCAACCATATCAACTATGGTGTGCGCGAGTTCGGCATGAGCGCGATCATGAACGGCATCACGCTGCATGGCGGCTACATCCCCTACGGCGGCACCTTCCTGACGTTCTCCGACTACAGCCGCAATGCGCTGCGCATGGCGGCGCTGATGAAGATCCGCACGCTGTTCGTGTTCACGCACGACTCGATCGGCCTGGGCGAGGACGGCCCGACCCACCAGTCGATCGAGCACGTCGCCAGCCTGCGTCTGATCCCGAACATGGACGTCTGGCGCACGGCTGATACCACCGAGACCGCGGTGGCCTGGGCCGAAGCGATCCGCCGCGAGAACGGCCCGAGCTGCCTGATCTTCAGCCGCCAGAACCTGCCGTTCCAGAAGCGCGACGACGCCACCCGCGCCAACATCGCGCGCGGCGGCTATGTGCTGCGCGACAATGCCGATCCGCGTACCGGCCTGCCGCATGCGGTGATCGTCGCCACCGGCTCCGAAGTCGGCCTGGCGGTCGGCGCGGCCGACCAGCTGGCGGCCGAAGGCATCCGCGTGCGTGTCGTGTCTGTGCCCTCGACGACTGTGTTCGACAAGCAGGATGCGGCATACAAGTCGACAGTCCTGCCGGCGGGCGTGCCCCGCGTGGCGGTCGAGGCCGGCGTCACCGACTTCTGGTGGAAGTACCAGGTGCAGGCGGTGGTCGGCATCGACACCTTCGGCGAATCGGCGCCGGCTGGCGTATTGTTCAAGCACTTCGGTTTCACCGTCGAGAACGTGGCGAATACCGTCAAGAGCGTGATCTGACTTCGAGGGACGTGCGGGCGCGGCGGCGCTGCCGTCGCCGGCCCGGGCGCCCGCAGCTTTTTCTACTTCCCGTTCAGGAGACGTACCATGACTATCAAGGTTGCCATCAACGGCTATGGCCGTATCGGCCGCAACGTGCTGCGCGCCCACTACGAAGGCGGCAAGAAGCATGACATCGAGATCGTCGCGATCAACGACCTCGGCGATGCCAAGACCAACGCCCACCTGACGCAGTACGACACCGCCCATGGCAAGTTCCCGGGCACCGTGTCGGTCGAGGGCGACTACATGGTCGTCAACGGCGACAAGATCCGCGTGCTGGCCAACCGCAACCCGGCCGAGCTGCCGTGGGGCGAGCTGGGCGTCGACGTGGTGATGGAGTGCACGGGCTTCTTCACCTCGAAGGAAAAGGCCTCGGCTCACCTGGCCGGCGGCGCCAAGAAGGTCATCATCTCCGCGCCGGGCGGCAAGGACGTCGACGCGACCATCGTCTACGGCGTCAACCACAATGTGCTGAAGGCCTCGGACACGGTGATCTCGAACGCCTCGTGCACCACCAACTGCCTGGCCCCGCTGGTCAAGCCGCTGCACGAGAAGCTGGGCGTCGTGACCGGCCTGATGACCACGGTGCACGCCTATACCAACGACCAGGTGCTGACCGACGTCTATCACGAGGACCTGCGCCGCGCCCGTTCGGCGACCCAGTCGATGATCCCGACCAAGACCGGCGCCGCCGCCGCGGTCGGCCTGGTGATGCCGGAACTGAACGGCAAGCTGGATGGCTTCGCGATCCGCGTGCCGACCATCAACGTGTCGCTGGTCGACCTGTCGTTCGTCGCCGCGCGCGAGACCACCGTCGATGAAGTCAACGCGATCCTGAAGGCCGCGTCGGAAGGCGAGCTCAAGGGCATCCTCGACTACAACACCGCACCGCTGGTGTCGGTCGACTTCAACCACAACCCGGCCTCGTCGACCTTCGACGCGACGCTGACCAAGGTGTCGGGCAACCTGGTCAAGGTGTCGAGCTGGTACGACAACGAGTGGGGCTTCTCCAACCGGATGCTCGATACCACCGTGGCGTTGATGAACGCCAAGTAAATCGGCCCGGCAGTCAAGGGTAGACGTCACCGCCTTGGCGGCGACTCGGAAGCGGCGCCTGCGGGCGCCGTTTCTTATGGTCCGGGCCCGGGGGTGGGCGCGGCTCCGTGTGCGTTACCGCACGCTCGGACTGTAAAATATGGTAAATACGGCACAGAGACCCCGCTACAGAGGGGTTCCCCGGCAAGTAAAAATGACGCTTTCGCTTCCCCGAAGTGGCGATTTGATCTTACACTTGCCTCAGTGTCCGGGCGTGCGCTCGCTTGGCCACGCGTTTCAAACCTGAACTGGGCGTGATCATGGTGAACGTTGACACCAAGCTGCTCGTGATCTTCACCGAGCTGCTCAGCAAGCGGAACGCGACCTATGTCGCGGAGAAGATGCATATGACCGCGCCGGCGGTGTCCCATTCGCTGGGCCGCCTGCGCGAGATCTTCGACGATCCGCTGTTCATCCGCGTCCCGCATGGTCTGACGCCGACGCCCCGTGCGCTCGAACTCGGTCCGAAGATTCGCGAGATGCTCGACCTGTGGTCCTCGATCAACGAGGGCGACGTCGACAATTTCGATCCGGCGGTCGCCTCCGGCACGCTGCATATCGGCTTTGCCGCCGAACTCGGCGATACGGTCTTCAACCGCTTCGTGCTGCGGCTGGCGCAGCTGGCGCCCGAACTGCATATCCGGCTGGTCGAATCGCATTCGTGGGAGGCCGATGTGGCCTCGATGCGCGCCAACGAGCTGGACCTCGCGTTCTGCGCGCTGCCGACCGGCCACCCGGAGATCGTCGAGGAAACGGTGGCCTCGCTGAACCTGTGGGTTTGCGCCCGCCAAGGTCATCCGCTGCTGCAGACCGCCTGCACGCTCGACCACTATCTCGAATGCGGCCATATCTTCATGGCCTCGGCGGGCGGCACCGGCCGGCCGGCGCCTTCGCTGATTCCGCTCGACTACGCGCTGCAGCAGCGCGGCCTGAAGCGCAACGCGGCCCTGACCGTGCATTCGTGGCGGGCGCAGGCCGAGCTGGCCGCGCAGACCGACATGATCTTCACCGTCAACGCGCTGACCAAGGACGTTGCCTGCGAAAGCTACGGCCTGAACGCGTTCCCGCTGCCGG
This sequence comes from Cupriavidus gilardii, assembly GCF_017598945.1. GTDB lineage: Bacteria > Pseudomonadota > Gammaproteobacteria > Burkholderiales > Burkholderiaceae > Cupriavidus > Cupriavidus gilardii_E. Next base: position 223,715 of record NZ_JAGFTW010000036.1, on the reverse strand, counting down.
CCGAAATCCAGACCACGCTCGGTCTGAACATGTTCTGGCACCGCAGCCGCAACACCCATCCGATGCTGGTGTGGGCGCGCGGGCTGTTCCGTCAGGTCGTCGCCGAATTCGTCGGCGTGCCGGCCCCAGGGCTGCCGCAGCGCATGGCCGAGATCGAGCGCGAGCAGGTCTAGGCCGCGCGGTATCGCAGCCCAACAAGAAACCGGCGCCAGGCGCCGGTTTCTTGTTGCTGCCGCCGCGTGCGTCGCCGCACGCGGTGTTTCGCATCAGCGCTTGGGCCGATACGGGCAAGCCGTCTTGGTGCAATTGCCATACAGCGACAGCGCATGTTCCTGCAGCGCGAAGCCGCGCTCGCGCGCGATGCTCTGCTGGCGCTGTTCGATCTCGCCGTCGAAGAATTCCTCGACGCGGCCGCAATCGAGGCAGACCAGGTGATCGTGGTGCTTGCCTTCGTTGAGTTCGAAGATGGCCTTGCCCGATTCGAAGTTGTTGCGCGACAGCAGGCCGGCTTGTTCGAACTGGGTCAGCACCCGATACACGGTGGCCAGCCCGATATCCATATGCTCGTTGAGCAGGATGCGATAGACGTCTTCCGCGCTCAGATGGCGCTGCTCGCTGGTCTGAAAGATTTCGAGGATCTTCAACCGCGGCACGGTCGCTTTCAGGCCGATATTTTTGAGTTCCGCCGGACTCGGCATGGGCGTGACTCCCTAGAGTACAATGTCTGGATTGTTGAATCATAAGGGTTTTGCCGGCAAAAGTCGCCCGGCGCCGCCGGTGCCGGCAATGCGCTGAGCCCTTCACGCGGCGACGTGCGCGTGTCCATCCGGATGCGCCGCCATGCGCGCCGACCGGTACTTTCCCTTCCTTCGGTAGCGAGAACTGCGAGTTACATGGATTCCATTCGAACATCCGCCCTGCGCCCGGCGCTGCTGACCGCGCTGCTGGCAGCCATCACGCTGGCCTCCGCCGCCTGCTCGACCTACGACAGCACTTCCCGCAAGATCGCCAACGCGATCACGCCGTACCGGATCAATATCGTCCAGGGCAACTTCGTCTCGCGCGAAGCCGCGGCGCAATTGCGCGAAGGCATGACTCGCGACCAGGTGCAGTTCCTGCTCGGCACGCCGCTGCTGACCGACGTGTTCCACGCCAATCGCTGGGACTATGTGTTCTCGTTCAAGCGCGGCAACACGCAGGTCGTGCAGCAGCGCCGCTTCACGGTGTTCTTCGACAACGACCGTCTGGTGCGTTTCGGCGGCGACGAACTGCCGTCGGAATACGAGCTGATTGCCGAAATCGACGGCATGAAGCGCACGCCGCAGGCCAAGGCCGCTGCGCAGCAGGGCCAACAGCAGGCGCAGCAGGCCCCGCAGCCTCAGGCCCCTGCCGATGCCGCGCCGCCCGCCTCGGCGCCCGAGGCCGCCGCAGCGCCTGCCGGTACGGCGCCTTCGCAGCCTGCAGCCGAGCCCGCCAGCGAGCGCGCCGCCAGCGCCAGCCCGACCGACACCGTCAAGTAAATCGCCGGCGCGGGGGGCTACCGCCCCTTGCCAACGCCATTGCGCCGGCGCTCGCGCGGCGGCTGCCATCGCACCACGTCACGGCGTGGCCGGCCCACGCAGCGCCCGCCGTCGTTGCTGTCTTCCTGTTCTGTTATTCGCCTGATCTCTTTCCGGGGAACCGACTCGCCATGAAACTCGCTATTGCCGGGGCGTCCGGCCGCATGGGCCGCATGTTGATCGAATATGTGCTGGACGCCGACGGCGTGACGCTGGCCGGCGCGCTCGATGTGCCCGGCGCGGCCGCGCTGGGCCAGGACGCGGGACTGTTCCTCGGGCGGGAAACCGGTGTCGCGATCACCTCGGACATCGAGGCGGCGCTGTCCGGCGCCGATTGCCTGATCGACTTCACGCGTCCGGACGGCACGCTGGCCCATCTACAGGTGGCGCGCCGGATCGGCGTCAAGATGGTGGTCGGCACCACCGGTTTCGACGATGCCGGCAAGGCCGCGCTGGCCGAGGCCGCGCAGTCGATCGGCGTGGTGTTCGCCGCCAACATGAGCGTCGGCGTCAACGCGACCTTCAAGCTGCTCGAGGTCGCGGCGAAGATGCTGTCCTCCGGCTACGACATCGAGATCATCGAAGCGCACCACCGTCACAAGGTCGATGCGCCTTCGGGCACCGCGCTGAAGATGGGCGAGGTCATCGCCGAGGCGCTCGGCCGCGACCTGAAGACCTGCGGCGTGTTTGCGCGCGAAGGCCATACCGGCGAGCGCGAGCCGAATTCGATCGGCTTTGCCACGGTGCGCGGCGGCGATATCGTCGGCGATCACACCGTGATGTTCGCCGGCATCGGCGAGCGCATCGAGATCACGCACAAGTCCTCGAGCCGCCAGTCGTATGCCGATGGCGCGGTCCGCGCAGCCCGTTTCCTGGCCGACAAGCCCAACGGGCTGTTCGACATGCAGGACGTGCTGGGCCTGAACTAAGGCGCCGCGCCGTCTTCCCCGCCAGCAGCAGGGAAGACGGCCCTGTTCGGGCCATCCCGCCGCCACCGCGCCGGTTATAATCGGCGCTTCCCGCACGTGCGCCTGCCGTGCCGGATCTCCCAACCGCAGCCAGATTCCACACGCCGGGGCGCCATGCGCGCACCGCTGTCCCAACCATGCAAGACAAATACCTCCCCGCCGAAGTCGAACAATCCGCCCGCCAGCACTGGCAAGCCATCGACGCCTATCGCGTCGACGAGCACGCGGTAGGCCCCGACGGCAAGGAGAAGCCCAAGTTCTACGCCTGCTCGATGCTGCCGTACCCGTCGGGCAAGCTGCATATGGGGCACGTGCGCAACTACACGATCAACGACGTGATGGCGCGCTACCTGCGCATGAACGGCCATAACGTACTGATGCCGATGGGCTGGGACGCCTTCGGCATGCCGGCCGAGAACGCCGCCATCAACAACCGCGTGGCGCCGGCCGCCTGGACCTACGACAACATCGCTTACATGAAGAAGCAGATGGCGTCGATGGGCCTGGCGATCGACTGGTCGCGCGAGGTCGCCACCTGCGATCCCAACTACTACCGCTGGAACCAGTGGCTGTTCCTGAAGATGCTGGAGAAGGGCATCGCCTATCGCAAGACCGGCACCGTCAACTGGGACCCGGTCGACCAGACCGTGCTGGCCAACGAGCAGGTGATCGACGGCCGCGGCTGGCGCTCCGGCGCCGTGGTCGAGAAGCGCGAGATCCCGATGTACTACCTGGGCATCACGCAGTACGCCGAGGAGCTGCTGAGCGAGCTCGATGCCCTGGGCTGGCCCGAGCGCGTCAAGGTGATGCAGCAGAACTGGATCGGCAAGAGCGAGGGGGTGCGCTTTGCCTTCCCGCACGCGATCGTCGGCGACGACGGCGAGCTGATCGGCGGCGGCAAGCTGTACGTGTTCACCACGCGCGCCGACACCATCATGGGCGTGACCTTCTGCGCGGTCGCGGCCGAGCATCCGCTGGCCACGCACGCCGCCGCCACCAATCCCGAACTGGCCGCCTTCATCGACGAATGCAAGCGCGGCTCGGTGATGGAAGCCGATATGGCGACCATGGAAAAGAAGGGCATGCCGACCGGCCTGAAGGTCGTGCATCCGCTGACCGGCGAGCAGGTCGAGGTCTGGGTCGGCAACTACGTGCTGATGAGCTACGGCGACGGTGCGGTGATGGGCGTGCCGGCGCACGACGAGCGCGACTTCGCGTTCGCACGCAAGTACGGCCTGCCGATCAGGCAGGTCATCGACGTCGCGGGCGAGGCGTTCTCGACCGAAGCCTGGCAGGACTGGTACGCCGACAAGGAGCGCGGCCGCTGTATCCATAGCGGCAAGTACGACGGCCTGGACTATCGTGCCGCCGTCGACGCGATCGCCGCCGACCTGGCCGCCAAGGGCCTGGGCGAGAAGAAGGTGACCTGGCGCCTGCGCGACTGGGGCATTTCGCGCCAGCGCTACTGGGGCACGCCGATCCCGCTGATCCACTGCGACAGCTGCGGCGTGGTGCCGGTGCCCGAGCAGGACCTGCCGGTGGTGCTGCCCGAGGATCTGGTGCCGGACGGCAGCGGCAACCCGCTGGCCAAGGATCCGCGCTTCCTGGAGTGCACCTGTCCGTCCTGCGGCAAGCCGGCCCGGCGCGAGACCGACACGATGGATACCTTCATCGACTCGTGCTGGTACTACATGCGCTATACCTGCCCGGACGCGACCACCATGGTCGACGCGCGCAACGATTACTGGATGCCGATGGACCAGTACATCGGCGGCATCGAACACGCGATCCTGCACCTGCTGTACGCGCGCTTCTGGACCAAGGTGATGCGCGACCTGGGCCTGGTCAAGTTCGGCGAGCCGTTCACCAACCTGCTGACGCAGGGCATGGTGCTGAACGAAACGTACTATCGCGAGGACGCCAGCGGCAAGAAGCACTGGTTCAACCCGGCCGACGTCGACGTCAAGACCGACGAGCGCGGCCGCCCGGTCGGCGCCACGCTGAAGGCCGACGGCAAGCCGGTGGAAATCGGCGGCGTCGAGAAGATGTCGAAGTCGAAGAACAACGGCATCGACCCGCAGGCGCTGATCGACCAGTACGGTGCCGATACCGCGCGTCTGTTCACGATGTTTGCCGCGCCGCCCGAGCAGCAGCTCGAGTGGAGCAGCTCCGGCGTCGAGGGCGCCTCGCGCTTCCTGCGCCGGGTCTGGACGTTTGGCCACGCCAACGCCGAGGCGATTCGCGCAGCCGGCTCCGGCGACGCTGCCGGCGACGCCGATCGCGCGCTGCGCCGCGAGGTGCATGGCATCCTGCGCCAGGCCAATTACGATTACCAGCGCATCCAGTACAACACCGTGGTCTCGGCTGCGATGAAGATGCTCAACGCGCTGGAAGACGCCAAGTCGGCGTCGCCGGCGGCGCGTCGCGAAGGCTTCGGCATCCTGCTGCGCGTGCTGTACCCGGTGGTGCCGCACATCACCCACGTGCTGTGGCAGCAGCTGGACTACGTCGCGGCCCACGGCGATCTGCTCGACGCGCCGTGGCCGCAGGTCGACGAAGCCGCGCTGGTGCAGAGCGAGATCGAACTGGTGCTGCAGGTCAACGGCAAGGTGCGGGGCAGCCTGACGGTGCCGGCCGATGCCGATCGTGCCGCGATCGAGGCAATGGCCGCCGCCAGCGAGACCGTCGCCAAGTTCGCCAACGGCGCCGCCCCGAAGAAGATCGTGGTGGTGCCCGGCCGCCTGGTCAACGTGGTGGTCTGAGGCGGGCCGCCCCCTGCAATGGCATCCGCCGCCGCGCCACCGCCCAATCAAAGGAATCGCGCCATGACTAGACCGAACCCGAATCGCCGCGCCGTGCTGGCCGCGCTGCTGGCCGCCGGTGCGCTGGCCGGCTGCGGCTTCCATCTGCGCGGCAGCTCGGATTTCGCCTTCAAGCGGCTGTATGTCGGCATCCCCAAGAATTCGCTGATGGGCGCCGAACTGACGCGTGCCATTCAGGGCGGCTCCGACACCATCGTCGTCACCGATCCGAAGCAGGCCGACGCGATGCTCGACGTGCTCGAGGACAGCCGCACCAAGACCGTGCTGTCGATCACGACCGCCGGCGTGGTGCGCGAATACCGTCTGACGCAGCGCTTCACGTTCCGGCTGCGCGATGCGGCCGGCCGCGAGATGATCGCGCCGTCGCAGATGGTGCTGTTCCGCGACCTGACCTACAACGAGGCCAACGCGCTGGCCAAGGGGTACGAGGAAGAGCAGCTGTATCGCGACATGCAGCGCGACATCGTCCAGCAGCTGATGCGCCGGCTGGCCGCCGCGAAGCCGGCCTGACCCCGGCATCGGCGACCGGCACAGGCCCCGACCCCGACCCCGACAGGCTCCCCCACCGGCTACGGATGCAGCTCAAGCTCGACGCCCTCGACGGTCATCTGCGCCAGGCCCAATCGCGCGGGCTGGCGCCGCTGTACGTGGTGCACGGCGACGAGCATCTGCTGGTGCTCGAGGCGGTCGATCGTTTGCGCCAGGCGGCGCGCGAGGCCGGCTATAGCGAGCGCGATGTGCTGGTGTCCGAGCGTGGCTTCCAATGGAGCCAGCTGCTGGAGGCGCAGCAGTCGATGTCGCTGTTCGGCGACCGCAAGATCGTCGAGCTGCGCATTCCGTCCGGCAAGCCAGGCAAGGAAGGCGGCGAGGTGCTGCGCGCGGTCGCCGCGCAGCCGTCGCCCGATGTGGTGATGCTGATCACGCTGCCTCGGCTGGACTTCGCCGCGTCGAAGTCGGCATGGTTCCAGGCGCTGGACGGCGCCGGGGTCTCGATCAAGGTCGACAGCGTCGACCGCAGCCGGCTGCCGGCCTGGGTCGGCGAACGGCTGGCGCTGCAGAACCAGCGCGTGGAAGCGGGCGAGCCGGGCCGCCGCGCGCTGCAGTTCATCGCCGACAAGGTCGAGGGCAATCTGCTGGCCGCCCATCAGGAAATCCAGAAGCTCGGCCTGCTGTACCCGGCCGGCGTGCTGACGTTCGACCAGGTCCACGACGCAGTGCTGAACGTGGCCCGCTACGACGTCTTCAAGCTGTCCGAGGCGATGCTCGGCGGCGATGTGCCGCGGCTGGTCCGGATGCTCGAAGGACTGCGCGGCGAGGGCGAAGCCACGGTGCTGGTGCTGTGGGCGCTGACCGAGGAAATTCGCGTATTATCCAAGGTCCGGCAAGGGCTGGCCGCCGGCAAGCCGATGGGCGTGCTGACGCGCGAGCTGCGCATCTGGGGACCGCGCGAGAAGCTGGTGCCGCAGGCCGCGCAGCGGCTGTCGATCGAACGGCTCGAAGCCGCGCTGGCGATGGCGGCGAAGCTGGACCGGCAGACCAAGGGCCTGCGCGTCGACGGCATGCCGGCCGAGCCGTGGGACGGCCTGCTGCAGCTGGCCCTGATGATTGCGCGCTGATCGCGCGCCGATCGCCCACCGATCCCCGCCGGAACACGCGACGTCGCGCCTCCTGCTGCGCGCCCCGCCAAATACAAGATTGCCTGGCCGCACCGACCGGCCCCCGATATGAACGAGCTCGATCTCTACCAGTACATGGACCGCGTCGGCCGCCAGGCCCGCGCCGCGTCGCGCGCGATGGCGCGCGCTTCCACCGCCGACAAGAACCGCGCACTGCTGACCATTGCCGCCGCCATCCGCCGCGACGCCCAGCAGCTGAAGGCCGTCAATGCGCGCGATGTCGAGCGTGCCCGCGCCAACGGCCAGGATGCCGCCTTCGTCGATCGCCTGACGCTGTCGGACAAGGCGATCGCCACCATGGCCGCGGGCCTGGAGCAGATCGCCGCGCTGCCCGATCCGATCGGCGAGATCGGCAACATGAAATACCGGCCGACCGGCATTCAGGTCGGCCAGATGCGCGTGCCGCTGGGCGTGATCGGCATCATCTACGAGTCGCGCCCCAATGTGACGATCGACGCCGCGGCGCTGTGCCTGAAGTCCGGCAACGCCACCATCCTGCGCGGCGGCTCGGAAGCAATCGAATCGAACACCGCGCTGGCGAAGCTGGTCGCGGAGGGCCTGGCCGAAGCGGGTCTGCCGGCCGAGGCGGTGCAGGTCATCGAAACCACCGATCGTGCCGCGGTCGGGCGGCTGATCACGATGACCGAATATGTCGACGTGATCGTGCCGCGCGGCGGCAAGAGCCTGATTGCCCGGCTGATGGAAGAGGCGCGCGTGCCGATGATCAAGCATCTGGACGGCATCTGCCATGTCTACGTCGACGGCGATGCCGACCTCGACAAGGCCGTGCGCATCTGCGACAACGCCAAGACCCAGCGCTACGCGCCGTGCAACACGATGGAAACGCTGCTGGTCGCCGAATCGATCGCTGCCCGCGTGCTGCCGCCGCTGTGCCGGATCTATCAGCAGAAGGGCGTCGAACTGCGGGTCTGCCCGGCCACGCGCGCCACGCTCGAAGCCGCCGGCATCGAGGACCTGGTCGATGCCACCGAGGAAGACTGGCGCCTCGAATACCTGGCGCCGGTGCTGGCGATCCGCACGGTGTCGGGCCTGGACGAGGCGATCGCCCATATCAATACCTACGGCTCGGCCCATACCGATTCGATCGTCACCGAGAACTATTCGGCCGGCATGCGCTTCCTGCGCGAGGTCGATTCGGCCAGCGTGATGATCAACGCGTCGACGCGTTTTGCGGACGGCTTCGAATACGGCCTGGGCGCGGAGATCGGCATCTCGAACGACAAGCTGCACGCACGCGGCCCGGTCGGCCTGGAAGGGCTGACCTCGCTGAAGTACGTGGTGTTCGGCCACGGCGAGATTCGCACGTAAATCACCGCGTCATACGGATTGCCGATGCTCTGGGTCAAATCGCTGCATATCGTCTTCGTCGTCTCCTGGTTCGCCGGACTGTTCTATCTGCCGCGCATCTTCGTCAATCTGGCGATGGAGACCGATTCCGCCGCGGTGGCGCGGCTGCTGGCGATGGCGCGCAAGCTGCTGCGCTTCATGACAATGCTGGCGATCCCGGCGCTGGCGTTCGGGCTGTGGCTCTATCTGGGCTATGGCATCGGGCGCGGGCCGGGGCAGGGCTGGATGCATGCCAAGCTGGCGCTGGTGCTGGTGCTGCTGGGCTACCACCATGGCTGCGCGGTGCTGCTGCGCAAGTTCGAGGCCGGCCGCAATACGCGCTCGCATCGCTTCTACCGCTGGTTCAACGAACTGCCGGTGCTGGTGCTGCTGGCGATCGTGGTGCTGGTGGTCGTCAAGCCGTTCTGAGGCGCCCGTGAGGCATCCGTACCGACCGGCATGGCACCGTCCCCAGTCTTCCCCCGCCTGAACCTACTCCCGAGGAACCGATGAGCAAGCAGATCGACTACTACTTTTCGCCGCAGTCGCCGTACGTTTATCTCGGCCACGCCCGCTTTACCGAGATTGCGGCCCGTCACGGTGCGCAGGTCAATCTGAAGCCTTGCGATCTGGGCAAGGTGTTCGCGACCTCGGGCGGTCTGCCGCTGGCCCAGCGCCCGCCGCAGCGCCAGGCCTACCGGCTGGTCGAACTGGCGCGCTGGCGCGATTATCTGGGCGTGCCGCTCAATCCGGAGCCCAGGTACTTTCCGGTCTCGGGCGATCCGGCCAGCCGGCTGATCATCGCCGCGCGGCTGGCCCACGGGACCGCGCGCGCGATGGCGCTGCTCGGTGCGATCGGCCAGGCGCTGTGGGCCGAGGAGCGTAATATCGCCGATGCGGCCACGCTGGCGGAGCTGGCCGACCGTCTGGACCTGGATGGTGCGGCGCTGCTGAAGGCGAGCGAAGGGCAGGGCGTGCAGGAGGAATATGCGCGCCACACGCAGGACGCGATCTCGGCCGGCGTATTCGGTGCGCCGTGGTATGTCTACGACGGCCAGCCGTACTGGGGCCAGGACAGGCTCGATTTCCTCGATCGCGCGCTGGCTGCCGGCTGATTGCAATCGACTGCAATCGATTGCAATCGATCGCGGCTGATGCCGGCCGCTCCGTCCGCCACGGCGGACGTTTTTGTTTGAAGCGGCTGTGCCACCGTTTCGCCTGCTGTTTATTTGATCCCTTTGCCGGACCGCTGTGATGACCCAAACCTTCTTCGCCCCTTGCCCGCGCGGCCTCGAGAGCGCGCTTGCCGACGAGCTGCGCGAGATTGCCGTGCGGCCCGATGTGGATGCCGTGGCCCCGTTCGACGTGCATCGCGAGGTGCCCGGCGGCGTCAGTTTCTCGGGCGACATGGCCGCGGCCTATGCGGTCAATCTGCATTCGCGCATCGCCAGCCGGGTGCTGCTGCGGATCGCCGCCCGCGGTTACCGCCATGAGGACGATATCTACGAGCTGGCACGCGCGCAGCGCTGGGACCAATGGTTCGGCCCCGACGAGACCATCAAGATCGAGATGACCGCGCACCGCTCGCCGCTGCGCAGCCTGAACTTCACCGCGCTGCGGGTCAAGGACGGCGTCTGCGACGCGATGCGCGAGCGCCTGGGCGCGCGGCCCAGCGTCGATACGGCCAGTCCCGACGTCCGGATCTACGCGCACCTGACCGAGCACGACTGCACGCTGTACCTCGATACCACTGGCGAGCCGCTGTTCAAGCGCGGCTGGCGCATGGAAAAGGGCGAGGCGCCGCTGAAGGAGAACCTCGCAGCCGGCATCCTGCGGCTGGCCGGCTGGACACCCGGGAAGACCGCGCGGCCGTTCTATGACCCGATGTGCGGCAGCGGCACGTTCCTGGTCGAAGCTGCGCAGGTCGCGCTGGGACTGGCGCCGGGCGCGGGGCGCAGCTTCGCCTTCGAGTGGCTCAAGGGAATGGACCGCAAGCCGTGGAAGGTGCTCAAGGGCGAGGCCCAGGCCGCCGGCGAGCGCGCCGCCGCGACCGCGCCGGCGGACCTCGCCATTGCCGGCAGCGATATCTCGACCGACATGCTGGCGATGGCCAGCGCCAACTGGCAGCGTGCCGGCCTGCCGGGCGAGCTGCGCACCAAGCAGGTCGACGCGCGGCACGTGCAACCGCCGTTCGCGGAACCGGGCCTGTTGCTGCTGAACCCGCCCTACGGCGAGCGTATCGCGGTGCGCGGGCAGCGCCGGCCGGCCTTCGACGAGGCGCCGGTGGACAGCGCCGAGGAGGAGGCCGCCAACCAGTTCGCCACCGCCTTCGCCACCACGCTGAAGCAGCATTTCGCCGGCTGGGAGGCCTGGATCTTCACGGGCGACCTGTCGCTGCCGCGCCGGCTGCGGCTCAAGGAATCGCGGCGCGTGCCGCTGTATAACGGTGCGATCGAATGCCGCTTGTTCCGCTTCGAGATGGTGAAGGGCGGGAATCGGGGGCAGTCGTAACTGCGTGATGGTGTTCTGTCGCTTTCGCAAGCTGGTGAAGGGCTGGAAGCGCGCAGTCGTGACCGCCTGATGGTGTTCTCCCTCTCCCCGTCGGGGAGAGGGTTGGGGAGAGGGGAAACGGCGCGCGCATAACCACCGCCGCCTGCCCTCTCCCCCGACCCCTCTCCCGCAGGCGGGAGAGGGGGGCAACCAAGGCTCAGCGCCCCGTCAGGCTGCCTTCGTTGCGCTCGAATTCCGTCAGGAAGGTCTTGAGGCTGACCACCGGTTCGTCGAGCAGATGGCGCGGCAGGTCGAACAGCGCGTACAGGAATTCCTCGCGGCCCTCGACGCGTTCGGCCGGCAGGCAGTATTGCTCCCAGTCGACGCAGGCGGGCGTGTACATGCCGTTGCCGGGCCAGAAGAACGGCACGATGCGGCCCTCGCGCAGGCCTTCGGTCAGCGCCGCTGGCGCGTCGTAGGCCTCGGCCGACTCGACCTGGCTGGCCAGGCTGGTCCGCGTTTCGATGACCATCAACGTGGCCTGCCCCTGCGCGGTCAGCAGCAGGATGCCGGCCGGATTGGGGTACAGGTAGTACTCGACGAAGCCGTAGCGCGCCGCCAGTTGGCGCACGCGCTCGGCCATGGCGGCATCGGACAGGAACGAGAACGAGTGCCGCGTCAGCAGGTCGCGCAGCGTGTGCGACAGCGTGGTGAAGTACTGCTGCTGCAGGGCGTCGATCTCCTGGTCCAGCCGCTCGACCATGTTGGTGTCGTGCTTCTTCACGTAGCGGTCGATCAGGCCGTGGTTGAAGCCCTGCACCGCGACGCCTTCATCGGCGGTGCCGGTCAGCAGGATGGTCTTGCACGGCAGGTCCTGCAGCGCGCGGCAGAACTCGAGCCCATCCATCTGCGGCATCGAATAGTCGACCACGATCACGCCCGGCTGCACGAAGCGGTGAATGTCGTGGATCTGCCGGTGGATGCGGTCGATATCGAGCTGCACGGTACGGCGCTCGGTGAGGAAGGTCAGGTCGTCGTGCGTGACGCGCACCGGCAGAAAGCCGGTGAAGCGCGTGGTGTAGGCCTCCCGGATCCACTGCAGGGCCTCGCGCGGGTCGGTGAAGGTGATCACCGGTCGGGTCCGGTCCATCTGGAAGACCAGGCTGTCCATGAAGGAGCGGCTGTCGTCGACCAGCACGGTCAGGATCGGATGTTGGAAGACCGGCAGATGCCTGTCCTGCGGATTGAATGTCATGTCGCGTGCGACCCCGGGAGGCGAGAAGCGGGTCCGGCTGCGGAAGGGAACGCGGGGGCCGGCGCCAGGGCCGTGATGGCCGGCGCATGCCGGCCCGCGGCCGAGGGCCAGTATAGCGCGCCGGAGCGGGGGCGCAACCGGCCCCGCAGGGGGGCCGGCAATGCGGGGATGCAGGGGCGGACCGCTCCGCTCAGGCGACCGCCTTGACCATGTCCTCGACCACCTTCTTGGCGTCGCCGAACACCATCATCGTCTTGTCCATGTAGAACAGTTCGTTGTCCAGCCCGGCGTAGCCGGCGGCCATCGAGCGCTTGTTGACGATGATGGTCTTGGCCTTGTAGGCCTCGAGGATCGGCATGCCGGCGATCGGCGAGTTCGGGTCGGTCTTGGCCGCCGGGTTGACCACGTCGTTGGCGCCGAGCACCAGCACCACGTCGGCCTGGCCGAACTCGCTGTTGATGTCTTCCATCTCGAAGACCTGGTCGTACGGCACCTCGGCCTCGGCCAGCAACACGTTCATATGGCCCGGCATGCGGCCGGCGACCGGGTGGATCGCGTATTTGACCGTGACACCCTTCTCCGACAGCATCTCCGTCAGCTCCTTGAGCGCATGCTGGGCGCGCGCCACCGCCAGGCCGTAGCCGGGCACGATGATCACGGTCTCGGCATTGCCCATCAGGAAGGCCGCGTCGTCCGGCGATCCCGACTTGACGCTGCGCTGCGCCTGCGCACCGGCCACAGCCGCGCTGCTCGCTTCGCCGCCGAAGCCGCCGAGGATCACGTTGAAGAACGAGCGGTTCATCGCCCGGCACATGATGTACGACAGGATCGCACCGGAGGAGCCCACCAGCGAGCCGGCGATGATCAGCATCGGATTGTTCAGCGAGAAGCCGATGCCGGCCGCCGCCCAGCCCGAATACGAGTTCAGCATCGACACCACCACCGGCATGTCGGCGCCGCCGATCGGGATGATGATCAGCACGCCGAGCACGAAGGCGATCGCCAGCATCACCAGGAAGGGCAGCCAGTCCTGCGTCATGAAGAAGGCGATGCCGAAGCCGACCATCGCGATCGCCAGCGCCAGGTTCAGCCAGTGCTGGCCCGAGAACACCACCGGCGCGCCCTGGAACAGCCGGAACTTGTAGCGCCCGGCCAGCTTGCCGAAGGCGATCACCGAGCCGGAGAACGTGATGGCCCCGACGAAGCAGCCGATGAACAGCTCGATGCGGTTGCCCAGCGGAATCTCGTGCGAGCCGGCCGCCGTGATGCCGAAGGCGGCCGGTTCGGCCACCGCCGCGATGGCGATGAAGACCGCCGCCAGACCGATCAGCGAGTGCATCGCCGCGACCAGTTCCGGCATCTTGGTCATCTCGACCTTTTTCGCGACGTAGGCGCCGATGCCGCCGCCGACCACCAGCCCGGCCAGGATCAGGCCGAGTCCGGTGCCGATCGACGACTGGCCGATGCCGGCAGCCAGAAACTCGTTCTTCAGCTTGACGATCAGCGCGACCGTGGTCAGCGCGGCGATCGCCATGCCGATCATGCCGAAGGCATTGCCGCGGCGCGCGGTGGCCGGATGCGACAGCCCCTTCAAGGCCTGGATGAAGCAGACCGAGGCCACCAGATAGAGCAGCGTGACGACGTTCATGCTCATTGCGCGCCCTCCTTGCTGCCCGTTTGCGACGCCTGGCCGGCGGCCTTCTTCGGCTCCTTCTTCTTGAACATCTCGAGCATGCGCTGGGTCACCAGGAAGCCGCCGAACACGTTGACCGCGGCCAGCGCGACGGCCAGCGTGCCCATCGCGCGGCCGACGCCGCCTTCGGTCAGCCCGGCGGCCAGCATCGCGCCGACGATGATGATCGCCGAGATCGCGTTGGTGACCGCCATCAGCGGGGTATGCAGCGCCGGCGTGACCGTCCAGACCACGTGGTAACCCACGTAGATCGCCAGCACGAAGATGATCAGGTTGATCACCGTGTGGTTCACCATCTCCATCGACTTCTCCTCCCGTTGCTTGAATTCGGTTGCCCGCGGTTTCCCGCTGCGGCCCGCTATGGCGTGGCCGGCCTTGCCATTGGCTCGCCGGCCAGCGACCGCGTTGGTGACCGTACCGACGGCGCCACGAACACGCGCTCCCAGTCGCGCCGCATGCTGACCACGGTCCAGCGGTGCGCGGCGGCCGCCTTCAGCGACGCGCCGTCGGGCTCGGTGTAGGCGGACTCGCGCTGCGCGTCGTCATGGTCGATCAGCAGCTGGAACGACGGCCCGCGCCGCCCCTGGCTGTAGGCCAGCATCGCGATATCGCCGCCGCCGCCGACATTGCCGGCCGCGAACACGGGCCGCTTGCCGATCTGCAGCGCGATATTGGCGGGTTTGTTCTCTTTGTCGTTGAAGCTGTCGACGCGCGGCTCGCGCCAGACCCCATTGCCCTGCGCAGTCTCGCGAAAGCGCAGCGCCAGCCGAGAGCCGATTACCTGCTGGGGCGCGATGCCGTAGTAGTCCGCGGCGAAGGCGCGCATGAAGTCGGCGGTGGAGCCGGCGCACAGCCAGGTCTGGTAGCCGTTTGCGCGCAAATAGCCAAGCAGTTCCAGCATCGGCTGGTAGATGCCGTCGCGCAGCGGCGCGCGGCTGCGCGGATGGCGGGCGACGGCAAGAAAGCGCCGGGCCTCGTCCTGAAACGACTCGACGGCGGTGTTGCCGTACACCGCGTGCAACAGCTGCAGCGCCGCGGTGTCGCCGCGCTGCAGATAGCCGCGTGGGTCGGCGAGGAATTCGCGGTAGGGGCTTTGCGCGCCGAGCGTGGGATCGGCCTCGGTGCGCGCGCGCGCCAGATGCGCGACGAACAGCAGCTCGGCGCGCGGGTCCTCGCGCCACAGCGTGCCGTCGTTGTCGAAGAGGGCGATGCGGTCGGCCGGGGCGACGAAGTCGGGGCCGCCCTCGGTGGTGGTGTCGCGCACGAAGCGCAGGATCGCCTGTTTGGCCGCGCCATCGCGCCAGGAGGGCAGCGGGTCGGCCGCGATCGTGGCGTTGGCGGGGGAGGGAGCCGCCGTGGCCGCGGCACCGCCGTCGCGCGGTGCCGATACGCCGGCGCAGGCCGCACAACCCGCCGCCACGGCAACGGCGAGCCAGCGGCGCCATGCGCCAAGGCCACCGTTGGCATGCCGGGACTGCGGGCGAGACTGCCTGCGCGCGGCCATCATGGGATCACACCTTCTTGATTTCCTTGATGCGGTTGTTGTCGTCGACCAGCACGATCTTCGGCTTGTAGTCGGCCAGTTCCGCGTCGCTCATCGGCGCGTAGGTGCAGATGATCAGGTGGTCGCCCAGGTGGGCGCGGCGCGCGGCGGCGCCGTTCAGCGAGATTTCCCCGGTGCCGCGCTTGCCCTTGATGATGTAGGTCGAGAAACGCTCGCCGTTGTTGACGTTGTAGAGCTCGATCTTCTCGTACTCCTTCATGTCCGCCGCGTCGAGCAGATCCTCGTCGATGCCGCACGACCCCTCGTAGTGCAGGTCCGCCTGCGTCACGGTGACGCGATGCAGCTTGGCGCGCAGAATGATGCGTTGCATGGTGTTGCTTTCCTTCGTTGATGCTGGCGCCGCGACGGCTCGAACGTTGGCCGCGGCACCGTGAAAACGCGCCCGGGATGGGCGCGGGTTGAATCGATTGGAGGGTTGGCGCTGCGGCGCGCCGGCAGCCGCTCAGGCGGCCTGGCGGGCCAGGGCCCCGTCCTTGCTGATCAGACAGGCCGCGACGATATCGTCTTCCGGGTTGATTGTCAGCTTGCCGTCCTTGTCGACGATCAGCTTGAGGAAGTCGAGCACGTTGCGCGCGTACAGCGCCGAGGCGTCGGCCGCGACCATGCTGGCCAGATTGGTGTAGCCGACCAGCGTCACGCCATGGCGCTCGACCACCTCGTCGGCCACGGTCAGCGGGCAGTTGCCTCCTTGCACGGCAGCCAGGTCGACCACCACCGAGCCCGGCTTCATCGCCTGCACGGTTTCTTCCTTCAGCAGCACCGGCGCGCGTCGGCCCGGGATCAGCGCGGTCGTGATGACGATATCGGCCTGCTTGGCGCGCTCGTGCACGAGCGCCGCCTGGCGCTGCATCCAGCTCGCCGGCATCGGCCGCGCATAGCCGCCGACGCCTTGCGCGATCTCGCGCTCCTCGTCGGTCTCGAACGGCACGTCGAGAAACTTCGCGCCCAGCGATTCGATCTGTTCCTTGACCGCGGGCCGCACGTCGGAGGCCTCGATCACCGCGCCGAGCCGCTTCGCGGTCGCGATCGCCTGCAGGCCCGCCACGCCGGCGCCGAGGATCAGCACGCGCGCGGCCTTGACCGTACCGGCGGCGGTCATCAGCATCGGCATGAAGCGTTGGTAGTGATTGGCGGCGACCAGCACGGCCTTGTAGCCGGCGATATTGGCCTGCGAGGACAGCACGTCCATGCTTTGCGCGCGGGTCGTGCGCGGCGCGGCTTCGAGCGCGAAGGCGACGATGCCCGCGGCGGCCATGCGCGCATTGTTGTCGGCGTCGAACGGGTCGAGCATGCCGACCAGCGCGGTGCCGGGCCGGATCTGCGCGAGTTCCTGCGCATCGGGGGCGCGCACCTTCAACACGAGCTCGGCGCCGAACGCGCGGGCCGCATCGACGATGCTGGCGCCGGCTGCCTCGTAGGCCGCGTCCGGACAGCTGGCACGCACACCGGCACCGCTTTGCACGAGCACCTGATGGCCTTGGGCGACGTACTTCTTGACGGTCTCGGGGGTGGCGGCGACACGCGCTTCGCCGGCCCGTGTCTCCAGCGGGATACCGATCTGCATCGTCAGCTTCTCCTGTTGCGGTGCCGCTCCGGGCTACAGCCGGGCAGGCATCCGGGCTCGCTTGTCGGCGCCGCCGTCCAGCGCAGCGCACAATTTTTCCGCAGCTTACAGGAATCCGACGGCAATGGGGGCGATCGGGATACGCTCGCCGCGGAGCCCCGGTGCGGTGCGCCTCGCTGCAGCGCGGAGCGCCAGCCGGTAGAATGCCGGATTGCCTAAAACTTGTGCATCATGTCCCAAGACTGGAAAACCAGCGTCACCGTGGCGGCCGTGATCGAACGCGGCGGCCGCTTCCTGCTGGTCGAGGAAGAAACCCGCGACGGCCTGAAGCTGAACCAACCTGCCGGCCATCTGGATCCGGGCGAAAGCCTGGTGCGTGCCGTGATCCGCGAAACGCTGGAGGAAACCGCGCACAGCTTCGAGCCGCGCGCGCTGCTGGGCTGCTATCTGGCCCGTTCGGTGACGTCGCCGACGGCGCAGCACCCCGAGGGCGACATCACCTATGTCCGTTTCGCCTTCACCGGCGATCTGGGCCCGCTCGACAGCGGCCGTCCGCTCGATACCGGCATCGTGCGCACCGTCTGGCTCAGCGCCGACGAGATCCGCGCGTGCCCGGAGCGCCATCGTTCGCCGCTGGTGCTGGCCTGCGTCGACGACTACCTGGCCGGCAAGCGCTTCGCGCTCGACGCGCTGTACACGCATCCCTCGGTGCTGTCGCCGGGAGCGCCGCAATGAGCGCCGCCATTTCCGCCCGCCCCGAACTGAACGCCAACATCGGCCGCGGCGAACGCGTCGTGGTGGGCATGTCGGGCGGGGTGGACTCGTCGGTCACCGCGTGGCTGCTGAAGCAGCAGGGCTACGAGGTGGTCGGCCTGTTCATGAAGAACTGGGAGGACGACGACGACAGCGAGTACTGCTCGACCCGGCAGGACTGGCTCGACGTGGTGTCGGTGGCGGACCTGATCGGCGTCGATGTCGAGGCGGTCAACTTCGCCGCCGAGTACAAGGACCGCGTGTTCGCCGATTTCCTGCGCGAGTATTCCGCCGGCCGCACGCCCAATCCCGACGTGCTGTGCAATGCCGAGATCAAGTTCAAGGCCTTCCTCGACCACGCGATGTCGCTCGGCGCCGAGCGCATCGCCACCGGCCACTATGCGCGCGTGCGGCAGGGCGAGCACGGCCGCTTCGAGCTGCTGAAGGCGCTGGACCATACCAAGGACCAGAGCTACTTCCTGCATCGGCTGAACCAGGCGCAGCTGTCGCGCACGCTGTTTCCGCTCGGTGAGATTCCGAAGACCCAGGTCCGCGAGATCGCCGCGGAAGTCGGCCTGCCGAACGCGAAGAAGAAGGATTCCACCGGAATCTGCTTCATTGGCGAGCGTCCATTCCGGGATTTTCTGAATCGCTATCTGCCGACCAGGCCCGGTCCGATGAAGACCGCGGACGGCAAGGTTGTCGGCGAGCATATCGGGCTCGCGTTCTACACGCTGGGCCAGCGCAAGGGCATCGGCCTGGGCGGCAGCCGCGACGGCAGCGGCGATGCCTGGTACGTCGCGCGCAAGGACATGGCCTCGAACACGCTGTACGTGGTGCAGGGGCACGATCATCCGTGGCTGCTGTCGCCGACGCTGCGCGCCGCCGACCTGTCGTGGGTCGCCGGCGAAGCGCCGCGCGCGGGCACGGCGCTCGGCGCCAAGACTCGCTATCGGCAGAGCGATGCGCCGTGCGTGGTCGGCGCGGTCGATGCCGACAACCTGCAACTGCGTTTCGACGAAGCGCAGTGGGCCGTCACGCCGGGGCAATCGGCGGTGCTGTATGACGGCGAAGTCTGCCTGGGCGGGGGCATCATTCAGTAAGGGCCGCCAGGCCAGCCGCACGTTCACAAACGCGGGCGGTAAAAGCGAAAGCGGGCGAAATTCCGGCAAAGCGGGGAGCATGGAGTTGGTTGACTATTCTCCATTTCCTCCGGCGCCTGCCGCGGCGCTCCGTACCCGAGTTCCCTGCGGCGAGGCGTCGATCGTCCTAGCCAATGCTTCCGCACCATGCCCTTGAATCCGTCTGTCACCAACTGTGCGCCGATCCCGCCGTCCTTGCCCCTGCCTGTCGCCGATGCGACTGCCTTCCCTCCTTCCCTTCCCGCTAACACTGGCGCACTGCTGATCGCGCCGCCAACGGGACATCGTGCGACGATCGGCAGCCAGGCCATCATCGACCTCGTTCCCTGCCATGTCTGGGAGCAAGTGGCCGGCATGCTGGCACCGCAAGCGCGCGCCAGCCTGGCACGCGTGTCGAAGTCGATTCTGCGATCGGTACGCGTCGCGCTCCATGCCGACAAACTTCTGCACCATGCGCGGCGGGCGGCAACCCCGTCCACGATCGCGCCGATATTGCGCGAATGCACTGGCCCGACGCATGCGTTGCCCGACCAGCATCGCGACAAACGGCAATGCCTGGCCCTGGCGCAGCCGGCCATTCCGATGCCGAGCCGGGCCGAAATCCTGACGACGCTCGCGCGAAGCGTCTTCCGGCTGCCCTATACGACGACCCGTGGGCAGCACGATACGGCCAAGGCGGTGCTGGGTCTGCCGGCATCCGTTCGCGCCAGGCCCCTTCAGCAACTGCTCGCTGCGGCGGGCTACCGAACCCGGTCCGAAGCCGATGCCGTGCGCGCCGTATGGGAAGAGTATGGCGTCTCGCCCGATGACCTGATCGTCGCGGTCATGGAGCTGCCGGTGAGCCAGCGCGGGCCGTCCCTGTGCGCCTATCTTCGCCTTTGCTCCCTTCCGATGTCCGAAGAAGGGCTGGCGCTGTGGATCGATGCTGGCCGGGCCCTGCCGCTGGACCAGCGCGTGGACCTGCTGATGACATTGCTCGAACGTGTGGCTTGGCGTGATGGCCTGCCCGCGCATGCCGATCGCCACTTGCAACTGCTGCGGGCCAATGGCGAACTCGTCGATTCCAGGCAACGTCCGCTGTCGGCGCAAACGACGCTGTTGCTCAAGCTGGTGAAGGCACTGGAGTGCGACCGTTCCAATACAACGTATGGACCGGAATTCCGGAGCGCGACATGGCCGACGGTGTGGGATGCCGTGCTGGTTTCCGCGCAGGCGCTGTCCGTCGAGCACAGGGCTGTTGTGATCAAGGCCATGGCCTGGGTGGCCGATAAATGGGCGCCACCTGGGACGGCGGACCGCGTTCGTGCTGCCGCCGATGGGCTCTTGCCGACGGACCGGGAAGAGGTGGCAGCAGTGCTCAGGTATGTCGAGGGGAGCGGCCCTTACCCGGCCGAGCCGCCTGTGGAGTTCTCCGAGTTCAGAGCCTTCGTCAAGACCATCCTGAAAACTACCCGGGATGAAGCCGTGATCCTGGAACGCTACGCACGCCTGCCGGAGAACGTTCAGATGGCCATGCAGGCCAGTGCCAAAGCGACGGCATACAGGTGCGACAGCAAGCGGGTGGTATGGGGGCCGCTCGCCGGCGCCATGCTGGCGCACACGACGAATGCGCAGCGCCGCGCCGGTTCGCTCCATTCCAGCCTCGTCGAGGCATGGCACTCGCTGATGTGGCAAACCCGCGAATCGCCTTCCCCGGAGGAGATTCGCGGCTGGCAGGACATCATCGCCGCGGCGCTGTCCCGGGTCGAGGTAACGCTGCGCGCCGAGGTCCTGACCGCGCTGGCGGTCAAGTTCCGCAACATCGATGAACGCGTGTGGCTATTGCAGCAGGCCGGTACGCTGCCATCGTCGCTGCGGGCACCGGTGCTTTGCTGGCTGGCCATGTTCGACCTGTCCAACTGGAGCCGTAATGCGCAGGGCGTGCAGGTCGACGCCAAGCCGCTATTGGAACAACTGATCCCGGCCATCGCGGCATTGCCCGGCCAGTATCAGGGTTTGCCGCTGCTAGCCCTGCGCGAGTTGCGCGCCCAGCCGACACGGCATGCGGCGCTGCAGGACGTCTGGAAGCATTTCGATGCGATCCGCTGGGCGGCACCGCCCGAGGACAGGCGTTTCGAGTGAGCCTCGGGCGGGCGCCGGCTCAACCGCGCGGCGGTTCCGTATCGATGAACGACTGGCGCTTGCTGACCTTGTCGTGGAACGCGACCAGGTTGGGATGGCGCTCGCGCCAGGCGATGTCGGGGAAGCGGAAGTCCAGATAGGACAGCGCGCAGCCGACCGCGACGTCGGCCAGGGAGTAATGGTTGCCGGCGCACCATGGACGATCGGCCAGGCCGTTGGCCATCGCCACCAGTGCGCTGTCGATCTTGCCGAGCTGGCGGCGCACCCAGCGCTCGCTGCGTTCGGCGGGTTCGCGCTGGGTGTGCTCCAGGCGCGCCAGCAGCGCGGCGTCCAGCAGGCCGTCGGCCAGCGCCTCCCAGCAGCGCACCTCGAGCCGCTCGCGGCTGCCCTGCGGAATCATGCGGCTGACCGGCGTCAGCGTGTCGACGTATTCGACGATCACGCGCGAATCGAACACCGCGCCACCGTCTTCCATCACCAGGCAGGGCACCTTGCCGAGGGGATTGAATTGACCGATCGCCGTGTCCGGCGACCACACGTCGACTTCCACCATCTGATAGTCGATCTTCTTCTCGGCCATCACCACGCGCACCTTGCGCGCGTAAGGGCTGGTCTGCGATGCGTACAGCTTCATGTTCTCCCCTTGAGCTCGTTATGAAGTGCATCGGGCGCTCCGCGGCGGGAGCGGCTGGCCTCGTGCGCCGGCGGCGGCGCGCGGGTCCGGTCTGCCTTGATGCACTTCGTAACAGGCCACTGGCTCGGCGTGGGCGAGTATAACCGCCCGGAAGTCCGTTCCGGCGCGCTGCCGGGGCCGGACGCCGGCCCGGCGGGACAGCCCTGCAACACTGGCCACGATGGCGCGGCGCAGCGGGAAGGGCGGTGGTAAAATCGCGGCTTTCCAGCGCCGGCTGCCAGGCCGGTGCGCCGGATCGCTCCGGAACGGTTGCCCGGCTTTGTATGCGTTCGAGTACATGGGATGTGCCAGCGCAGCTCGCCGCTATCGCGTGCGCCAACCGCGCCTGCCGACACCGTTCCAGGTTTCCCTCTTGATTCCCTCCCGCCGTCTGCCAGCATGTCCGCTACCGCCTCCCCCGCCGCGCTCTCGCCGCTCACCGCCCTGTCCCCGATCGATGGCCGCTATGCCGCCAAGGCCGACCCGCTGCGCGAATGGCTGTCCGAGGCGGCCTTCATGCGCCATCGCGTCAAGGTCGAAGTCCACTGGCTGATCGCGCTGGCCCGCACCGGCCTGCCCGACATGCCGAAATTCTCGGCGCAGTCCGAAGCCGCGCTGCTGGCGCTGGTCGACAACTTCAGCGAAGCCGACGCGGCGCGGATCAAGGAGATCGAGGCCGTCACCAATCACGACGTCAAGGCGGTCGAGTACTGGATGAAGGAGCGCGTGCAGGACAACGCCGAGCTGGTGGCCGCCAGCGAATTCATCCACTTCGCCTGCACCTCCGAGGACATCAACAACACCTCGCACGGCATGATGCTCAAGGGGGCGCGCGACAGCGTGCTGGTGCCGACGCTGCGGCGCGTGCATGCGCGCCTGGTCGAACTGGCGCACGCCAACGCCCGCCAGCCGATGCTGTCGCGCACGCACGGCCAGCCCGCCAGCCCGACCACGCTGGGCAAGGAGATGGCCAACGTCGCCGCCCGCCTTGCCCGCGCCATCGACCGGATCGAGCTGGTCGAGCTGCTCGGCAAGATGAACGGCGCCGTCGGCAACTACAACGCCCATCTGTCCGCCTATCCCGAGTTCGACTGGGAAGCCTTCTCGCGCGACGTCATCGAGAACCGGCTGGGCCTGGCCTTCAACCCGTACACGATCCAGATCGAGCCGCACGACTACATGGCCGAGCTGTTCGACGCGGTAGCCCGGGCCAACACCATCCTGCTGGACCTGGACCGCGATGTCTGGGGCTATATCTCGCTGGGCTACTTCAAGCAGAAGACCAAGGCCGGCGAAATCGGCTCGTCGACGATGCCGCACAAGGTCAATCCGATCGACTTCGAAAACTCGGAAGGCAATCTGGGCCTGGCCAACGCGCTGCTGCGCCACCTGTCGGAGAAGCTGCCGGTCTCGCGCTGGCAGCGCGACCTGACCGATTCGACGGTGCTGCGCAATATCGGCGTCGCCTTCGGCTACAGCCTGCTGGCGTACGAGGCGTGCCTGCGCGGCCTGGGCAAGCTCGAGACCAACCCGGAGCGGCTGGCCGAGGACCTGGACAACTGCTGGGAAGTGCTGGCCGAACCGGTGCAGACCGTGATGCGCCGCCACGGCATCGCCAATCCGTATGAACAACTGAAGGAACTGACCCGCGGCAAGGGCATCTCCCGCGAGGCGCTGCGCACCTTCATCGAAGGCCTGGCGATCCCCGACGAGGCCAAGGCCCGCCTCCTGGCGATGACGCCGGGCAGCTATATCGGCCGGGCGGTGGAGCTGGCGCAGCGATTGAAGTGATGGAATAGGATCGCGGTGCGCGATCGCGCCTCGCGCCCCTTTACACCGAGCCGCCCAAGGGGCGGCTTTTTTGCTTCCTGGCGGCGATACGGTCCGCCATTGAGGCGTAGACAATGTCCGCGCCTCCTATTTCACAACTGGGCGGGGTCGATACCATTTCACCCATGACCGGAAGACTAGCGCGACCACTCCAGTTGGCATATGCTTTGCCATATGCCAAGGAGTGCAGCATGACCACAACGACGGAAACCCGGCATGTGCGGTTATTTCGCAATGGTCGTAATCAGGCGGTTCGGATACCGCGCGAGTTCGAACTACCCGGAGAGGAGGCCATCATGCGTAGAGAAGGCGACAAGCTGATCATCGAACCGATTCCGACGACCTCGTTGGGCGCGCTTCTCGCGCAATGGGAGCCGCTGGACGAGACATGGCCGGACATTGATGACCGGCCTCCAGAACCGGTAGATCTTTGATGCCCTTGTATCTGCTCGACACGAATATCGTGTCGGACGCCCTGCGCAATACGCGTGGCACTTGCGCTACGCGTATCGGAACGACGGACGCCGCGGCGTTGTGCACGTCCATTGTCGTCGCCGCCGAACTGCGCTTCGGCGTTGCAAAGAAGGGTTCTGACGAGTTGGCTCGCCGGGTGGAACATGCCTTGAGCGGCCTTCGGGTGCTGCCGCTCGATGGCGATGCCGATCAGCACTATGGACGCCTGCGCGCCGACCTGGAGCGCCGCGGCCAACCGATAGGCGCCAACGATATGCTCATTGCCGCGCACGCCCTCGCGATTGACGCTGTGCTGGTGACGGACAACGTCTCCGAGTTTTCCCGCGTGCCGGGTTTGCGGTATGAAAACTGGCTAGTTTGAGGACGTCGACGTTCCCGATGTCTGCCGCCCAAGTTCTCGCAACGGCATAGCCTTCAAACGCTTTGAACAACTCAATGAACTTCCGCCTTTCCGACGTCACTTTCCAGACGCAATAATGCGAGAATCAACAGCGTCTGCCGAAAGAATAAAGACTCAAGCCGGAAATCATCGATGCGTTCCCATACTCCCGCGCGCTATGGCGCGACCGCGATCGGTCTGCACTGGATCGTTGCGCTGCTGATTTTCGCGGCCTTCGGGCTCGGTCTTTACATGACCGATATCCCCGGCTTCACGCCGACCAAGCTCAAGCTGTACTCCTGGCACAAGTGGCTGGGCGTGACGGTGTTCGCGCTGGCGGTGCTGCGCGTGCTCTGGCGCCTGACCCACGCCGCGCCGGCGCCGGTGGCCGGCATGCCGGCGTGGCAGGCCGGGGCGGCCAAGGCCGCTCACGGTCTGCTGTATCTGCTGATCCTGGTGGTGCCGGTGACCGGTTATCTGTACAGCCTGGCCGCCGGCGTGCCGGTGGTCTATCTGGGTTTGTGGCCGCTGCCGCAGCTGATCGAACCAAACGACGCGCTGAAGGAAACGCTGAAGTTCGCCCATATCTGGCTGAACTATCTGATGGCGGCAATCGTCGTGCTCCATGCCGCCGCGGCGCTGAAGCACCAGTGGCTGGACCGCGACGGCACGCTGGGACGCATGCTGCCGTTCCTGCGTTGAGCCGGCCGGACAGGCGCTGCCGTTCCGTCTGTTCCGTCTGGTCCGTCTGGTCTGTCCAGACTGTTCCGCCGATCCGTCCCGCCCCACCCGTTCCGCATTGACCGAACGAAAACCGAGGAGCCCTCGATGAAACGTATTCCCCGTCCCGGTGCCTTGCTGTTGGCCGCGTCGCTGGCCTGCGCCGGATTTGCCGCCAACCTGGCCGCCGCCCAGCTCGATGCCGGCAAGAGTTCGGTGACCGCCGTCGCGCGCCAGATCGGCGTGCCGATGGAAGGCAAGTTCAAGCGCTTTGCCGCCGCCGTGGACTTCGATCCGGCCAGGCTGGCCAGCTCCAGCGCCAAGGTCGAGATCGACGTGGCCAGCTTCGAGATCGGCGACGCCGCCACCACCAAGGAGGTCAAGGGCAAGGACTGGTTCGATGCCGCGCGCTTTCCCAAGGCGGTGTTCGAATCGACCGGCATCAAGCCCGCCGCCGCCGGCAAGTTCGATGTCGCCGGCAAGCTGACCATCAAGGGCAAGACCGTCGACGTGGTGGTGCCCGCGACCTATCGCCAGGAAGGCGCCAACCAGGTCTTCGAGGGCGTGCTGCCGATCAAGCGCAGCGTCTTCAATATCGGCGAGGGCGAGTGGAAGGACACCTCGGTGGTCGCCGACGAGGTCCAGATCAGGTTCCGTCTGGTCACGGCCGCCAAGTCCTGAACCGAACGACCCTCGCTGCCACGATTCACGATTTCACGCTGACACCAACGTTGCCATCGTCGCCGGACCAATCCGTCGAACCCAACCGCTTACCGGAGAACCCATGAAACTGCGTACCGCCGCCGCCATCCTCGCCGCCGCTTCCGCCACCGCCTTCGCTGGCGTCGCCGCGGCTGCCGCCGTGACCTACAACCTCGATCCGAGCCATACGTATCCCAGCTTCGAGGCCGACCACCTGGGCGGACTGTCGAAGTGGCGCGGCAAGTTCGACAAGTCCAGTGGCGTCGTCACGCTGGACCGCGCCGCCAAGACCGGCACGCTCGACATCAAGATCGATACCGCGTCGATCGACTTCGGCCACGGCAAGATGAACGAGCACGCCAAGAGCCCCGACATGTTCGACGTGCAGGCCTATCCCGAGGCCACCTACAAGGGCAAGTTCTCCAAGTTCGCCGGCGACGTGCCGACCGAGGTCGACGGCGTGCTGACGCTGCGCGGCGTGTCCAAGCCGGTCAAGCTGGAAATCCGCGAGTTCAAGTGCATCCAGCATCCGATGCTCAAGCGCGAGGCCTGCGGTGCGGACGCCTATGCCACCTTCAACCGCGCCGACTTCGGCATCGATTACGGCATCAAGATGGGCTTCAAGCCCGAGGTCAAGCTGGCGATCCAGGTCGAGGGCGTGCGCGCCGACTGATGCCGCGGTGCCTGCGGGCGCATCCGCATTGCCGTTCGAGGGCCGGTTCATCCGGCCCTTTTTCATTGGCGGCAACCCTCCCGCGGTGGGGGACATGTGGGGCGGCTCCCCCTCGTTGGGATGAGGGTCGTTGTCCGTGGCAGGGGCCCACAGTACAATCGGTCGCTGATTCGCACCTGGCGGCCCCGGGAGCGAGACCGGGGCAGCCGTCGCCCGCTCGCGTTCGATGCCGCTGCCGGCCGGCTTTCGGTCAGGCTGCTGGCCCGCATCGGCCTGTCGTTGGCCCCGCGGCAGTTCTGCAGCTTGCCCTTCGCCGCTCACTTCCCGATCAGGATCGCAAGCGTATGCCCAACCCCTAGTTTCCGCGCATCGCCTTCGCCGAGCCGTTCGCGAGTTCCTTCGCCCATGCCGCGCCGGACCGTTCCGACCCCCGTGTCGGCATGAGCCAGCCGCATTCTTCGGATTTTCCCTGGCGCAAAACCGTGTACTCCCAAACGCAAATTGATCCGGTGGTCAGCTTCCGCAACTCGCAGGGCGAGCAGGTGCGGGGCACGATCATTAATCTCCAGAGAAAATCTCTGGTGATGGAAGTCTATAACCCGTACTCGATCGTCCAGGTCAGCGAGGTATTGAGCGACCTGAGCGTGAGGATCGGGGCCAAGAACGCCTATCTTGGCAAAGCGGTGGTGATGAGCCTGGTCAATACCGGTCTCACGGCGGTGGTCTCGCTGACGCTGATCGACGAATGGCGCGAGCTGAGCGACCTGCCCAACGAGCCGCGCTCGGTGGGCCGCGAGGCCGAGCTGTTCGTCAGCGACTGGGACACGCGCTTCAACATCCGCCGCGATTACCAGATCGCCGTCAACGAGATGCGGGCCTTCCTGTCCGAGGTGTCGCGCTGGGTCGAGCAGGTGGACCTGACCGAAAGCCTGCCCAAGGTCGACGGCCGCTTGCGCGAGGACGTGTTCCAGGAACTGGCCACGCCGATCATGGTGAAGGTCAAGTCGTACCTGGACCGGCTGGAGGGGGAGGCCGAACGCGTCGATGTCGAGCTCGCGCCGGTGCATCGCACCTATGCGCAATCGGCGCTGCATCCCCTGCTGCTGCGGGCGCCGTTCGTCTATCGCACCTTCACCAAGCCGCTGGGCTACGCCGGCGACTACGAGATGGTGAACCAGATCCTGAGCGATCCGCAGCAAGGCCCGACCACCTACTTCCAGATCGTCAATACGGCCTTCCTGAAGGCGGCGGTCGCTACCGCGCACCGCAATCGCATCGACCTGCTGGTCGAATTCCTCAGCCGGCAGGCCGACAGCGCCCGGGCGGCGGGGCGCCCGTTCCGGGTGCTCAACGTCGGCTGCGGCCCGGCCTTCGAAATCCAGCGCTTTGCGCGCGAATACGGCGAGCCGGAGCGGCTGTCGTTCCAGCTGGTCGACTTCAGCGAAGAGACGCTCGAATTCACCCGCGGCTCGATCCATCGGGCCGCCCGCGAGGCGGGCCGCACCATGCAGGTCGAGATGGTGCACGAGTCGGTGCACGAGCTGCTCAAGCGGCGTATCGCAGTCGAGGACCCCTCGGTACGCGAGTTCGACGCGGTCTATTGCGCCGGCCTGTTCGACTATCTGTCCGACAAGGTCTGCGCCCGGCTGCTGAACCATTTCGCCGCGCGCACGCGCCCGGGCGGGCGGGTGCTGGTCACCAACGTCCATTCGAGCAATCCGGAGCGCTACGGCATGGAGCATCTGCTCGAGTGGTACCTGATCTATCGCGATGAAGCGAAGATGCTGAGTCTGCTGCCCGAGCAGTCGACCGACCACCAGGTCTATGTCGACGCCACGGGTGTCAACGTATTCGCTGAAGCCACCATCTCCTGAGGCGGCGCCGCCGATCTGCCATGACTGTCAACCGACTCTATGCCGGATACCAGGCCGAACTGGCCGACTTTCGCCTGGCGTTCAGCCGCGGCGGGGCTTACACCGCCATCGTGCTGGTGCTGCTCGGCATGGGTCTGGATTACGGCCAGTATCCGGAATGGCAGGTGCCGTTCGCGGTCGCGCGCATCATCGTCTCGATGCTGATCGCCGGCATCGTGCTGGTGCTGTACAGCCAGCACGGACGCAGGCTGGCGCCCTGGCTGACGCTGTCCTGGCTGTTGCTGCCGCAGCTGATGATCGCGTGGATGATCTGGGAGACCGATGGCGTTGCCTCGCCGTACTACGTCGGCCTGAACCTGGCCATCTTCGCGTCGGGCATCGCGCTGCCGTTCGGGCTGTGGCAGAACGTGGTGTTCGGCGGCCTCTCGTACCTGTGCTACCTGGTGGCCTGCCTGCTGCATCCGGACGGCCTGCATCCGGTCGGCACCTTCCTCGTCAACTCGCTGTTCGTGCTGTTTGCCGGGGCGGCCAGCGCGGTCTACACCTACTTCAACGAGAAGGGCCGCTTCCAGTTGTTCCGGCTGAAGGAAGAACTGGCGAACAAGAACGACGAGCTCGCGCGCATCAACGAGAACCTGGCGCAGATCAAGGGCCAGCTGCTGCAGCAGGAGAAGATGGCCGCGGTGGGTACGCTTGCCGCAGGGCTGCTGCACGAGGTCAACAACCCGGTCAACTTCTGCCTGATGGCCATCGAAATCGCGCTGGAGGAGCCAGAGGCCAAGGAAAGCGCCTCGCTGCAGGAATGCCTGATCGATGCCCGGCAGGGGATGCAGCGAATCCAGCATATCGTCTCGGACCTGAAGATCTTTGCCTACCGGCAGCCCGGCGCGGAGGTCGAGGGCCGCCCCTTCCTGTTCGAAAAGGCGCTCGACTCGGCCAGCCGGCTGACCGCGCACGAACTGCGCGGCGTGCGGATGACGCGCGAGCTGCCGCCCGACACGCTGGTGTTCGGCGACGAGGCGGCCATCATCGGCGTGCTGATCAACCTGTTCTCGAACGCGGCGCTGGCGATGCGCAAGGCCGGCACGGCCGCACCGGCGATCCATACCACCGTCGTCTGGAAGGACGGCCGGCTGCATGTCAACGTACGCGACAACGGCCCGGGCATCCCCAGCGAAAATCTGGCGCGCGTGTTCGAGCCCTTCTTCACCACGCGCGAGGTCGGGCAGGGGCTGGGCCTGGGGCTGTCGATCAGCTATGCGGTGATCGAGCGGCATGGCGGCGTGCTGTTCGCCGAAAGCGAACTGGGCCAGTGGGCCGCGTTCAGCTTCGATCTGCCGCGGGCGGAATGAGCGCGCCATGACGGAACAGCGGATCGATTTGCGCCAGGCGCGGCTGACCGTGCTCTACGTCGACGACGAGGAGATGGCCTGCAAGTACTTTGCCCGGGCGGCCGGCGCCGAGTACGAAGTGCTGGTCGCCCAGGGCGCGGATCAGGCCATCGAGATGCTGCGCAACGACAGCGGCCGCACGGCGGTGCTCGTCACCGACTTCCGCATGCCGGGCCGCAACGGGGCCGATCTGCTGCGGCAGGTCGCCGCCGAGTATCCGCAGATCGTGCGGATCCTGGTGACGGCGTACGCCGACAAGGACATGCTGCTGCAGACCGTCAACAGCGGCGAGGTGTTTCGCATCCTGGAGAAGCCGCTTGGCCTGCAGGCGGTGCGCGACGTGCTGGCGCTCGCGCGCGAGCGCCATCGCGAACGGCAGTCGCGGCACCAGCGGCTGACCGCGATCGACGAGACGCTGGCCTTCCTGGCGCACGAACTTAACACGCCGCTGGCGGCTATCGCGAATTTTGCCCGCGGTGTTGAAAGCCGCAGCAGCGCCGAATACGATCCGCAGCGCCAGGCCGAGATCGGACAGGCGGCCGCGGTGATGCACAGCAATGCGCAGTACTGCCTGGCGGTGATCTCGTCGTTCTTGCAATCGGTGCGCGGCAATGGGGAGCGGCCGCTGACCAGCGAGAACGATCGCGACATCACCGCCGGCAGCCTGATCATGGCGCTGCTCGACAGCTATCCGTTCACCGGTGCGCAGCGCAATTGGGTCGAGGTCGAACTGCATGGCGATTTCATCGTCCATACGTTGCCGAACTGCGTGTCGCTGGTGTTGTCGTCGCTGCTCAACAATGGCTTGCGGGCGCTGACCGATGTCCCCAGGCCGTCGCTGCGCTTCCGTGTGGTGGCGCAGCCCGACCCCGTGATCTGCATCAGCGACAACGGCCCAGGCATTCCGCCCGACGTGATGGAGCGCCTGCTGGTCGACCCGGTCACCACGCATGCCGCCGCCGGCGGAAATGGCCTCGGCATGATTTTCTGCAACCGCGTCATGCAGTCGTTCGGCGGCGGCATCCGGATCGAGTCGATTCCGGGCGCCGGCACCACCGTGACGCTGGAATTCCCTCACACGAAGAATCGAATGCACAGCAATAGGAGCGGTCAATGAACGAACCGAACGACAACCAGGCATCGCCGCCCGCGATTCTGTTCGTCGATGACGAGGCCACCGCGGTCAAGTATTTCCAGAGGGCGATCGGCGGGCTGGCGCCCGTCGTCACCGGCGGTTCGGTCGAGGAGGGCAAGGCGCTGCTCGAAGCGCATGGCGACACGCTGGCCGTGCTGGTCTCCGACCAGCGCATGCCGGGCGAATACGGCAACGAGCTGCTGCGCCACGCGCGCGAGCACTACCCGCATATCGTGCGCATCCTGACGACCGCGTATTCCGAGCTCGAGTCGACCGTGCAGGCGGTCAACGAAGGGCAGATCCACCGCTACATCAAGAAGCCGTGGGACATCACCGCGCTGCGCATGGAGCTCAAGCAGGCACTGGAGATCGCCGGCCTGCGCCGCGAGCGCGACCAGCTGGTGCGCGAGAAGCTCAGCGTGATCCAGCGCCAGACGCTGGCCGCCCGCATCGGCATGGTGGGCGCGCTGTGCGCCAGCCTGATCGGTCCCGAGCGCTTCCAGCCGGTCGAAACCTATCTGGCGGCCGCCGTGCTGGCCGGGGCCAAGGGTCCCGAGCCCGATTGGGCGAGGATGGACTACGCCGATCTGGTCGGCGCCGAGAGCCAGCGCAGCGGCGCCTTCGGCCATGCGGTGGCAAATCGCCTGGCGCAACTGCGCGCGACGCATGACGCCGGCGCCGATGCGCTGGGCGTGATCGCGCAGCAGCTCGGCGAGGTGGTGCGCCGCGATGGCGACGCGCTGGTGTGGCTGTCGTCCCCGGTGCTGTCCGAATTCCTCGGCACGCCGGTCGGAACGACGGTGTCGGAGCAGCACGCCGCGTGGTTTGCCGCGCTGCTGTGGCTCGATCGCAGCGGCAATGCGCTCGAGATGCTGCGCGACGGCAACACCATCGTTTCCCGCCTGGCGCCGGCGTCCACGCAGTTCGGCGCCGACCGGCTGGCGATCTGGATCGAGCAGTTCTGAGGGAAGGGCATCGGCAGGAATGGATGCGGTTGCAATCCTGCCGGTTCTCTCCCCTCTCCCGCTTGCGGGAGAGGGGCGGGGGAGAGGGCAGGGGCGCTGGTTTTGCGACTGTGGTTGGAAACCACCCCCTCTCCCCGACCCTCTTCCCCTGAAGGGGAGAGGGAGAACGCAATCCGCACAGCAAAAAAAACGGGGCCTGAGCCCCGTTTTTTCATGCCTGCCGTGTTCTACGCCAGCGCTTACGCCTGCGCGCCGTAGTTCGGATCGTCGCGATCCGCACCGCCGGCCTTCTTTTCGCCCTTGATCAGGTCTTCGCGCTTGACGCCCAGCCACATGGCCAGCGCCGCGGCGACGAACACCGACGAATAGATGCCGAACAGAATGCCGACCGTCAGCGCCAGCGCGAAGTAGTGCAGCGTCGGACCGCCGAAGAAGAACATCGACAGCACCATCATTTCGGTCGAGCCGTGCGTGATGATGGTCCGCGACATCGTGCTGGTGATCGCGTTGTCGATGACCTCGTGGGTCGTCATCTTGCGGAACTTGCGGAAGTTCTCGCGGATCCGGTCGAAGATCACCACCGACTCGTTGACCGAGTAGCCGAGCACCGCCAGCACCGCCGCCAGCACCGACAGCGAGAATTCCCACTGGAAGAAGGCAAAGAAGCCCAGGATGATCACGATGTCGTGCAGGTTGGCGATGATGCCGGCCACCGCGAACTTCCACTCGAAGCGGATCGACAGGTAGATCACGATGCCGGCGATCACGAACAGCAGCGCCAGCAGGCCGTCGGTGGCCAGTTCCCTGCCGACCTGCGGGCCGACGAATTCGACGCGCTGCAGGTTGGCGTCGGGTGAGACCGCCTTGAGCGCGCCCATCACCTGCTCGCTCTGCTGCGCCGAGCTGATCGGCTTGCCGTCGGCGGCCTTCTGCAGCGGCAGGCGGATCATCACGTCGCGCGAGGTGCCGAAGTTCTGCACCTGCACGTCGGTGTAGCCGAGCTTGCCCACCTGGCCGCGGATCCGCTCCAGATCGGCGGGCTGCTGGTAGCTGACCTCCATCACCGTGCCGCCGGTGAACTCGATCGACAGGTGCAGGCCCTTCTGCCAGAGGAAAAAGACGGCGGCGGCAAACGTCACGAAGGAAATCACGTTGAAGATCAACGCGTGCTTCATGAACGGAATGTCGCGCCGGATGCGGAAGAATTCCATGGTGAATCCTGTATCTGCTGCAGCGTGCTGCGTTCGGGTGTTTCTTCAAACCGGAGCCGCGGGGCAGGGCCACGCGGCTCGCATTCACTTGTTGGCCACGGTGCCCTTGTTGTCCGGCGTGGGCCGCCAGATCTGGCCGATCGACACGCTCTGCAGCTTCTTCTTGCGGCCGTACCAGAGATTGACCAGGCCGCGGTTGAAGAACACCGCCGAGAACACCGAAGTCAGGATGCCCAGGCAGTGCACCACCGCAAAGCCGCGCACCGGGCCCGAACCGAAGGCCAGCAGCGCGAGGCCGGCGATCAGCGTGGTCACGTTCGAATCCAGAATGGTGGCCCAGGCGCGATCGAAGCCGACCGCGATCGCCATCTGCGGCGACGCCCCGGCGCGCAACTCCTCGCGGATGCGCTCGTTGATCAGCACGTTGGCGTCGATCGCCATGCCGAGCACCAGCGCGATGGCCGCGATGCCAGGCAGCGTCAGCGTGGCCTGCAGCATCGACAGCACGGCGATCAGCAGCAGCAGGTTGACGCCCAGCGCGATCACCGAGAACACGCCGAACAGCAGGTAGTACAGCACCATGAAGACCGCGATCGCGGCAAAGCCGTAGGCCACCGAATCGAAGCCCTTCTCGATGTTGTCCGCGCCCAGCGACGGGCCGATCGTGCGTTCCTCGATGATCTCCATCGGCGCGGCCAGCGAGCCGGCGCGCAGCAGCAGCGCCAGATCGTTGGCGGCCTCGGTCGAGTAGGAGCCGGTGATCTGGAAGCTCGAGCCGAGTTCCGACTGGATCGTCGCCACCGTCAGCACTTCGCCCTTGCCCTTCTCGAACAGCACGATGCCCATCGGCTTGCCGATGTTCTCGCGCGAAACGTCGCGCAGCACGCGGCCGCCCTGGGCGTCGAGCTTGATGTTGACCGAGGGGCGCTGGTTCTGGTCGAAGCCGGCCGACGCGCTTTCGATGCGGTCGCCGGTGAAGATCACCTGCTTCTTCAGCACCACCGGGGCGCCGTTGCCATGCAGGAACAGCTCGCTGCCGAACGGGATCGGATCGCCCTGGCGCGGGCTGCGCGGCGCGTCCGGATCGGCCAGGCGGGCCTCCAGCGTGGCGGTACGGCCGATGATGTCCTTGGCCTTGGCGGTGTCCTGCACGCCCGGCAGCTGCACCACGATGCGCTCTGCACCTTGCTGCTGGATCACCGGCTCGGCCACGCCCAGTTCGTTGACGCGGTTGTGCAGCGTGGTGATGTTCTGCTTCACGGCCGCGTCCTGCACCGCGCGGCGCGCCGCCTCGGTGAAGGTGCCGACCACGTTGTTGCCGTCCATCGCGAAGGTCAGGTCCGGCAGGCTGTCGGCCAGCACGCCGCGGGCGCGGGTGGCGTCCTCCGGATTGTTGAAGCGCACGGTGACCCGGTCGCCGTTGCGGTCCACGCCGCCGTGGCGGATGCCCTTGTCGCGCAGCACCGTGCGCGCGTCGCCGGCCAGGCTGTCGAGCTTCTTGTCGACCGCACCCTTCATGTCGACCTGCAGCAGGAAGTGCACGCCGCCGCGCAGGTCCAGACCCAGGTACATCGGCAGCGCATGCAGCGACGTCAGCCACTTCGGCGAGCCGGACAGCAGGTTCAGCGCCACCACATAGGTCGGGTCGTTGGGATCCGGGTTCAGCGAGCGCGACAGCACGTCCTTCGCGCGCAGCTGCTCGTCGGTGGTGCGGAAGCGCGCCTTGACCGAGCCGGACTGCCCCGACACGTCATAGAACACGCCGTCGGGCTGCAAGCCGTTCTGCGCCAGCACCTGTTCGATCTGCTTCTGCATCGCCAGATCGACCTTGACGGTGGCCTTGCCCGACGAGACCTGCACCGCAGGCGCCTCGCCGAAGAAGTTGGGCAGCGTGTAGAGGATGCCGATGGTCAGTGCCACCAGAATCACGAGGTATTTCCAAAGCGGATAGCGATTCATCTTCGGCCAGTCTTTCTACGGTCTTTCTACGGCCGGCGCGGCACGCGGACGGCAATCCGCGGGCGTGTCGCGCCGGCAACCGGTTGGCAAACAGCCGCCTGGCCCGACCGGAGACTTCCCGGGGCGGGGCCAGGCGGCTGTGCGGGCACGCTATTGGCGGCGTGCCGGAACCTTGCGGAGAATCCGCAAGGCCTGAGAGAGCGAGGGGCTCAGAGCGCCTTCAGCGAACCCTTGGGCAGCACTGCGGTGACGGCGTTCTTCTGCACCGTGATCTCGGTGCCTTCGGCGATTTCCAGCGTCACATACTGCTCGTTGACCTTGGTGACCCGGCCCAGGATGCCGCCGGCGGTGACGACTTCGTCGTTCTTGGCCAGCGCTTCCAGCATCGCCTTGGCTTCCTTCTGCCGCTTCATCTGCGGGCGGATCATGATGAACCACAGGACCGCGAACATCAGGATGATCGGCAGGAAACTCATCAGGCCACCCGCCGCGCCGCCGGCCCCGCCGGCGGTCTGGGCAAAAGCGTTCGAAATCAGCACGTTGCTTCTCCGTCACAAATTAGATTCAAGGAATCGGGCATTCTATCACCCGCTTCGGCCGGTTCAGGCGCTTGCGTCGCCCGCCTGGCCAGGCCGGTCTCGCACCGTCGGCGGCGGGGCGCCACAGGCTGGTCTACTGCGTGCCGCGCGCCCGGTCGGCGGCGAACTGGCGGCGGAAGGCGTCGAAGCGGTGCTGCTCGATCGCCTCGCGAATTTCGCGCATCAGCTGCAGGTAGTAATACAGATTGTGGATCGTATTGAGCCGCGCGCCCAGAATTTCTCCGACCCGGTGCAGATGGTGCAGATAGGCCCGCGAGAAATTGCGGCAGGTGTAGCAGCCGCAGCTTTCGTCCAGCGGGCGCGGGTCGTTGCGGTGCGCGGCGTTCTTGATCTTGACGTCGCCGAAGCGGGTAAACAGCCAGCCGTTGCGCGCATTGCGGGTCGGCATCACGCAGTCGAACATGTCGACCCCGGCCGCCACGCCGGCCACCAGATCCTCGGGCGTACCGACCCCCATCAGATAGTGCGGCTTGTCCGCCGGCAGCCGCGGGCCGACGTGTTCGAGCACCCGCATCATGTCTTCCTTGGGCTCGCCGACCGACAACCCGCCGATCGCCAGGCCGTGGAAGCCGAGCTCCGACAGCCCCGCCAGCGATTCGTCGCGCAGGTCCTCGAACATGCCGCCCTGCACGATGCCGAACAGCGCGTTCGGATTGGCTAGCCGCTCGAACTCGTCGCGCGAGCGCCTGGCCCAGCGCAGGCTCATCCGCATCGAGCGCGCCGCCTCCTCGTGCGTGGCCGGCCGGCCCTCGATCTCGTACGGCGTGCATTCGTCGAACTGCATCACGATGTCCGAATTCAGCGTGCGCTGGATCTGCATCGAGATTTCCGGCGACAGGAACAGCTTGTCGCCGTTGACCGGCGAGGCGAAGGTCACGCCGTCCTCGGTGATCTTGCGCAGCTCGCCGAGCGAGAACACCTGGAAGCCGCCCGAGTCCGTCAGGATCGGCTTGTCCCAGCCGACGAAGCGGTGCAGGCCCTGGTGCGTGTCGACGACCTCCAGCCCCGGCCGCAGCCACAGATGGAAGGTATTGCCCAGGATGATCTGCGCGCCGATCTCGTTGAGTTCGAGCGGCGACATCGCCTTGACCGAGCCATAGGTGCCGACCGGCATGAAGATCGGCGTCTCGACCACCCCGTGGTTCAGGGTGACGCGGCCGCGGCGGGCGTTGCCGTCGGTGGTGATCAGTTCGAATTGGAGCATGGCGTACGGTGGCGAAGATTCGGTGGGTCGTGGCGTGCGGCGGGCGGAGCGGCAGGCGCAAGCGCGGGGCAGTGGTTCAGGGCTGGCGATGCAGCAGCATCGCATCGCCATAGCTGAAGAAGCGATAGCGCTGTTCGACCGCATGGCGATAGGCGAGGCGGATCGGCTCGATGCCGGCCAGCGCGGAGACCAGCATCAGCAGCGTCGACTTCGGCAGGTGGAAGTTGGTGATCAGGGCGTCGATCAGCTTGAAGCGATAGCCCGGCGTGATGAAGATGTCGGTGTCGCCGCTGCCGGCCAGCAGCTCGCCCTCCGGCGTCGCGGCCGATTCCAGTGCGCGCAGCGACGTGGTGCCGACCGCGATCACGCGGCCGCCGGCAGCGCGGGTGTCGCGCACCGCCTGCGCCAGTTCCTCCGAGATCGCATACCACTCCGAGTGCATCTTGTGCTCGGCCAGGTTCTCGGTGCGCACCGGCTGGAAGGTGCCGGCGCCGACGTGCAGCGTCAGGAAGGCGCGCCGCACGCCATGGGCATCGAGCCGGGCAAACAGCGCGTCATCGAAATGCAGCCCCGCCGTCGGCGCCGCCACCGCGCCCGGATGGCGGGCATAGACGGTCTGGTAGCGGCTTTCGTCGTAGGCGTCGGGATCGTGCGTGATGTACGGCGGCAGCGGCAGCCGGCCGAAGCGCTCGATCAGATCGAGCGCCGGCTCGGGGAAGCGCAGCGTGAAGAACTGGTCCACGCGCGGGCCGACCGTGACGTCGAACGCGTCGGCCAGCCGCAGCGTGCTGCCTTCGGCCGGCGTTTTCGAGGCGCGCACCTGCGCCAGCACCGTGTCGCTGTCCAGCACGCGCTCGACCAGCACCTCGATCTTGCCGCCGCTGGCCTTGTGGCCGAAGAAGCGGGCCTTGATCACGCGGGTGTCGTTGAACACCAGCAGGTCGTTCGGGCGCAGATAGTCGGTCAGGTCGGCGAAGGCGCGGTCGTCCAGTTCGGTGGCGCCGTCCGCGCCGGTGCGCACGACCAGCAGCCGGCTCGCGCTGCGGTCGGGCAGCGCGGTCTGGGCGATCAGTTCGGGCGGCAGCGGAAAATCGAAATCGGACAGCGTCAGCATAAAAGGACAGGGGCCGGCGCCTCGAAACGAGGCCCGGCGCATACGAAACGGGACGGCAGCAGTTGGGAAACCGCCGGTGGCGCCTGCTGCGCGCGGCGCAGGCATGGGTACAATCGGCGGACCCGCTATTGTAAGGCTTCGGCCGCCAGGCTTGCCGCCGTTGCCGTGATGGCGGGTATTCCGCGGGGGCAACCCGCGGATCCCCGACGGCTCTGCCGTTTCCCACGATCCGATCCGAACCGTCAGGGACGCCGCCGCGTCCCGTCCACCACCGCCTCGATGCCCGTCACCGCCAGCGAACGCAAGCCCGAGCCAGACGACCAGCCGCCAACGCCGAAGCCGGGCGGCAACTCTGCCAAGCCCGCGCAGACCGCGAAATCCGGCAAGCCCGCCGCGCCATCGTCGGCGATGGCCAGGCTCGCCAAGCTCGGACTGAAGCGCGACGTCGACCTGGTGCTGCATCTGCCGATGCGCTACGAGGACGAGACCACGCTGCTGCCGATCCGCGAGGCCGTGCATCGCGCGGGGCTGGGCTTCGCCGTGCAGGTCGAGGGTGAGGTGGTGTCGAACGAGGTCACGCTGCGGCCGCGCCGGCAGCTGGTGGTCCGCATCGCCGACGACAGCGGCGAGCTGACGCTGCGCTTTCTCAATTTCTACGGCAGCCAGGCCAAACAGATGGCCGAAGGGGTCCGGCTGCGGGTGCGCGGCGAGGTGCGGGGCGGCTTCTTCGGTGCCGAGATGATCCATCCGGTGGTGCGCCCGGTGGGCCCCGACGAGCCGCTGCACGATCGCCTGACGCCGGTCTATCCCGCCACGGCCGGCATTTCGCAGGGCTATCTGCGCAAGGCCATCGGCGGGGCGCTGCAGCGCACGCCGCTGCCGGAGACGCTGCCGCGGCCGCTGCTGGACGGCCCGCTGGCGCCGTTGAAGCTGCAGCCGCTGGCCGAGTGCCTGCGCCTGCTGCACGCGCCGCCGCCGCAGGTCGACGAGGCCGCGCTGATCGACCGCTCGCATCCGGCCTGGGTGCGCATCAAATTCGACGAGCTGCTGGCCCAGCAGCTGTCGCTCAAGCGCGCGCAGGCGGCGCGCCGGGCCCGCAACGCGCCGCCGATGCCGCGCCGCGCCGGCGGCCTGCTGGATCGATTCCTGGCCGCGCTGCCGTTTGCGCTGACCGGCGCGCAGCAGCGCGTGGTGCGCGAGATCGCTGCCGACATGGGCGCGCCGCACCCGATGCACCGGCTGCTGCAGGGCGATGTCGGCAGCGGCAAGACCATCGTCGCCGCGCTGGCTGCCTGCCAGGCGATCGACGCCGGCTACCAGGCCGCGCTGATGGCGCCGACCGAGATCCTGGCCGAGCAGCACTACCGCAAGCTGTCCGGCTGGCTGGCGCCGCTGGGCGTCGAGGTCGTATGGCTAGCCGGCAGCCTCAAGAGCCGGGACAAGCGCGAGGCCGTGGCGCGCGTCGAGTCGGGCCAGGCGCAACTGGCGATCGGCACCCATGCGCTGATCCAGGACGCGGTGCGGTTCGCGAAGCTGGGTCTGTCGGTCGTGGACGAGCAGCATCGCTTCGGCGTGGCGCAGCGGCTGGCCCTGCGCGGCAAGGCGGAAGGGACGGAAGGGGCGGAACAGCGCGGCGCCGGCACCGATGAACCCGCCACCGTGCCGCACCAGCTGATGATGTCGGCCACGCCGATCCCGCGCACGCTGGCGATGACCTACTACGCCGACCTCGACGTGTCGGTGATCGACGAACTGCCGCCCGGCCGCAGCCCGGTGGTTACCCGGCTGGTCAACGACGCGCGCCGCGACGAGGTGATCGAGCGCGTGCACCATGCCGCGGCGCAGGGCCGGCAGGTCTATTGGGTCTGTCCGCTGATCGAGGAGAGCGAGGCGCTGCAGCTGCAGACCGCGCAGGAGACCTACGAAACGCTGGCTGCCGCCTTGCCCGATCTGAAGGTGGGATTGGTCCATGGCCGCTTGCCGCCGGCCGAGAAGGCCGCAGTGATGGACGCGTT
The DNA here is from genome assembly GCF_017598945.1 of Cupriavidus gilardii. Taxonomy (GTDB): domain Bacteria; phylum Pseudomonadota; class Gammaproteobacteria; order Burkholderiales; family Burkholderiaceae; genus Cupriavidus; species Cupriavidus gilardii_E. The sequence continues at coordinate 183,843 of NZ_JAGFTW010000036.1, read as the reverse complement.
CTCGTCCAATCAGCTGCAGGTGCTGGTGGCCACCACGGTGATCGAGGTGGGCGTCGACGTGCCCAACGCCTCGCTGATGGTGATCGAGCATGCCGAGCGCTTCGGCCTGGCGCAGCTGCACCAGCTGCGCGGCCGCGTCGGCCGGGGCAGCGCCGAATCGGTCTGCCTGCTGATGTACCAGGCCCCGCTGTCGCCGACCGCCAAGCAGCGGCTGGCGACGATGCGCGAGACCACCGACGGCTTCGAGATCGCGCGCCGCGACCTGCAGATCCGCGGCCCGGGCGAGTTCCTGGGCGCCCGCCAGTCGGGCGAGGCGATGCTGCGCTTTGCCGACCTCGAGACCGACGCCTGGCTGGTCGAGCCGGCGCAGCAGGCCGCCGACCTGCTGCTGAGCCGCTACCCGGAGGCGGCGCAGGCGCATCTGTCGCGCTGGCTCGGCGGGCGGGAGCATTACCTGAAGGCGTGAAATCCGCAGCCTTGGCCGCCCGGGCCGCCGCGGCCGCCGCGGTCGCACTCGGGCGGCAACAGCAGAAGAGCCTCCTGCGCCGCATTGCCGCGCGGCTCTGACAGAACGTCGATTCGAAGGTAAAATCTATCGCTTCTGAAAAGGCGATAATTTGCGAAGCACTTCCGTGACGTGCTTTCGCGGCGATTCGACCGTCTGGCCCCGGCGCCCGCCGTGCCGGGACGCCGTCACAGGCCGTCACGCTGTCGCCCGCTCCACCGCAACCTCCCAAGCCGATACGACATGACGCTGACCGAATTGAAGTACATCGTTGCCGTCGCGCGAGAGCGCCATTTCGGCCGTGCCGCCGAGGCCTGCTTCGTGTCGCAGCCCACGCTGTCGGTGGCGATCAAGAAGCTGGAGGACGAACTGAACGTGCAGATCTTCGAGCGCGGCACCTCCGAGGTGTCGGTGACCGCGGTCGGCGAGCAGATCGTCGCGCAGGCGCAGCGGGTGCTGGAGCAGACCATGGCGATCCGGGAGATCGCCAAGCAGGGCAAGGACCCGCTGGCCGGGCCGCTGCGCGTCGGCGTGATCTACACGATCGGGCCGTATCTGCTGCCGGCGCTGGTCAAGCAGATGATCCACACCGTGCCGCAGATGCCGCTGATGCTGCAGGAGAACTACACGGTCAAGCTGATCGAGCTGCTCAAGCAGGGCGAGATCGACTGCGCGATCATGGCCGAGCCGTTTCCCGACTCCGGCCTGACGGTGCGCCCGCTGTACGACGAGCCCTTCGTCGTCGCCGTGCCGCGCGGCCATCAGCTGGAAAAGGCCGAGCATGTCGCGCCGGACGAACTGAAGCAGCAGACCATGCTGCTGCTGGGCAGCGGCCACTGCTTCCGCGACCATGTGCTGGGCGTCTGCCCCGAACTGTCGCGCTTCTCGCAGGCGGCCGACGGCATCCAGAAGACCTTCGAGGGCTCGTCGCTCGAAACCATCCGCCATATGGTCGCCAGCGGTGTCGGCATTACGGTGCTGCCGCGTACCTCGGTGCCGGACATGCATGCCGGCAACGACCTGCTGTCCTATGTGCCGTTCGCCGAGCCGGTACCCGATCGCCGCGTGGTGCTGGCCTGGCGCAAGAGCTTCACCCGGCTGCCGGCGATGGAAGCGCTGTGCGCCGCGGTGGCGGCCTGCGAACTGCCCGGCGTGCGCAAGCTGACGCCGGACGCGCTGGCCAAGGCGGCCTGACCTTCCCGATCCCTTCCTGTGTTCCTGCCGGCGCGGTGCCATGCCGCCGCGCCTGCTGTATTCCTCCCCCGCAGTGTTCCCAGCCGGCCTTCGCCGCCTTGTTAGCTTTACGCTATATCATAGTTTTAAATAATTAAATTCTCATACCAATAGGTGATTGTTAAACTCCTTCCATCGACGCACGATACCGCTCGCAGAAGGAGTCAGCATGAACCGCAACCGTCCCTCGCCGTTGCCCGTCCCGGGTGCCGTCTGGCGCGACCTGCGCCGTCAACTGACCGGCTGCCTGGCCTGTTTCGCCACCGTCTATTGACGGCGGGTCAGCGAGGCCGTCTGCGGCAGCCGCCGTCACGGTGGCAACGCAATGGCCGCGTAGTCTCACGGCCAGCCCTGGCAGTCAGCCGCACCGGTTTCGTTGCATTTCCGTCTTCCCGCATCCCCCACAAGCAGAGGTCACGATGAGCAAGGACAAGGACACCAAGGACATCCTCACCACCGCCGCCGGCGCACCGGTCGCCGACAACCAGAATTCGCTGACCGCCGGCGTGCGCGGACCGATGCTGCTGCAGGACGTCTGGTTCCTGGAAAAGCTCGCGCACTTCGACCGCGAGGTCATCCCCGAGCGCCGCGTGCACGCGAAGGGCTCGGGCGCCCACGGCACCTTCACCGTGACGCACGACATCACGCAGTACACCAAGGCGTCGATCTTTGCCGAGGTCGGCAAGCAGACCCCGCTGTTCATCCGCTTCTCGACGGTGGCCGGCGAGCGCGGCGCCGCCGATGCCGAGCGCGACGTGCGCGGCTTCTCGGTCAAGTTCTATACCGACGAGGGCAACTGGGACGTGGTGGGCAACAACACGCCGGTGTTCTTCGTCCGCGATCCGCTCAAGTTCCCCGACTTCATCCACACGCAGAAGCGCAATCCGCGCACCAATCTGCGCGATCCGATCGCGGTGTGGGACTTCTGGTCGCGCCATCCCGAATCGCTGCACCAGGTCACGATCCTGATGAGCGATCGCGGCCTGCCGCAGAACTACCGGCAGATGCACGGCTTCGGCTCGCACACCTACTCGTTCATCAACGCGGCGGGCGAGCGCTTCTGGGTCAAGTTCCACTTCAAGTCGCAGCAGGGCATCGCCAACTGGACCAACGACGAAGCGGCGAAGGTGGTGGCCGGGGACCGCGAGAGCGCGCAGCGCGACCTGTACGAGAACATCGAGCAAGGCAATTACCCGCGCTGGAAGCTGCAGGTGCAGATCATGCCGGAGGCGGACGCGGCGACGTATCGCATCAACCCGTTCGATCTGACCAAGGTCTGGCCGCATGCCGACTACCCGCTGATCGACGTCGGCGTGCTGGAACTGAACCGCAATCCGGACAACTACTTCGCCGAGGTCGAGCAGGTGGCGATGAACCCGTCCAACATCGTGCCGGGCATCGGCTTCTCGCCGGACCGGATGCTGCAGGGGCGGCTGTTCTCGTACGGCGACACGCAGCGCTACCGGCTGGGCGTCAACCATCACCAGATCCCGGTCAACGCGCCGAAATGCCCGTTCCACAACAGCTTCCATCGCGACGGGGCGATGCGCGTCGACGGCAACCAGGGCAGCAAGCTGAACTACGAGCCGAACCGGCAGGGCGCCTTCGCCGCGGGCGAGCGCGCGGTCGAGCCGCCGCTGGCGGTGGGCGCGGTGGCGGACCGCTTCGACCATCGCGCGGACGACGACGATTACTACAGCCAGCCGCGCGCGCTGTTCCAGCTGTTCGACGACGGCCAGCGCCAGCGCCTGTTCGGCAATATCGCGGCGGCAATGCAGGGCGTGCCGGCCGATATCGTGCAGGTCCAGCTCGAGCACTTCCGCCGGATCGATCCGGCCTACGCGGCGGGGGTGGAGCGGGCGCTGAACGTACGCTGAAGGCCGGCGCAGGGCGCCTGAACGGGCGGCGCGGGTTTGTCCGCGCTCCCGTTCGGATGCCATAATGCGAAGCCGGGGCCGCTGGCGAAGACGCTGGCGGCCCCCGTCGCATTTTTTCCGCAGTTAGTCGTGGCCACATCAGAACGGAGCGTATCGATCATGGCGAAGAAGAACGAGATGAGCGTGAACATCGGGATTTCGGACAAGGACCGCAAGAAGATCGCCGAGGGCCTGTCCAAGCTGCTGGCGGACACCTACACGCTTTATCTGAAGACGCACAACTTCCACTGGAACGTCACCGGCCCGATGTTCAACACGCTGCATCTGATGTTCGAGACGCAGTACAACGAACTGGCGCTGGCCGTGGACTCGATTGCCGAGCGCATCCGCGCGCTGGGCTATCCGGCACCGGGCACCTACAAGGAATACGCGCGGCTGTCGTCGATCCAGGAGGAAGAGGGCGTGCCCGAGGCCACCGAGATGATCCGCAAGCTGGTCGAGGGCCAGGAAGCCGTGGTGCGCACCGCGCGCTCGATCTTCCCGCTGGTCGAGGCCGCCGCCGACGAGCCGTCCGCCGACCTGCTGACCCAGCGCATGCAGACGCACGAAAAGACCGCATGGATGCTGCGTTCGATGCTCGCCTGAGCGGACTCACATCGTGACGATGCGCCGCCGCAGCGCCGGCGGCGTATCGTTCCAGCTTGCAGCAGGGGCCTCGCCAGGGGCAATCGAACCTGACCGCAACCGCTGGCCTCGCCTCGATCCCACTTCCTGCCGCCTCGCCCGTGCCGCTGTCCCGCTCCCACCGACCGACCCCGATGCTCGAACGTCTCGCCCTGTACGCACGCCTGGTGCGCATCGACAAGCCGATCGGCACGCTGCTGCTGCTGTGGCCGACCTTGTGGGCGCTGTGGATGGCCGCCGGCGGGCCGCCGCCGTGGCCGATCTTCTGGATCTTCGTGGTCGGCACCTTCCTGATGCGCTCGGCCGGCTGCGCAATGAACGACTGGGCCGACCGCGACTTCGACAGGCACGTGAAGCGCACCCGCGAACGGCCGCTGACGGCCGGGCGCATTCAGCCCTGGGAGGCGCTGGCGGTGGCCGGCACGCTCGCCGTGCTCGCCTTCCTGCTGATCCTGCCGCTGAACGCGCTGACCAAATGGTTGTCGGTGGTGGCGGTGATCGTCGCCGCGACTTATCCCTTCTTCAAGCGCTTCTTCGCGATTCCGCAGGCGTATCTCGGCATCGCGTTCGGCTTCGGCATCCCGATGGCCTTCGCCGCCGTGCAGCAGCAGGTGCCGCCGGTGGCCTGGCTGATGCTGCTGGCCAATGTGTTCTGGTCGGTCGCCTACGACACCGCCTACGCGATGGTCGACCGCGACGACGATCTGCTGATCGGCATGAAGACCTCGGCGATCACGTTCGGCCGCTTCGATGTCGCGGCGATCATGATTTGCTACGCCGGCTTCCTGGCGCTGATGGCGCTGGCCGGCAGCATGCTGGGGCTGGGCTGGCCGTACTGGCTCGGCCTGGCGGCCGCCGCGGTGACGGCCCTGTACCACTACACGCTGATCCGGGGGCGCGACCGCATGCAGTGCTTCGCGGCGTTCCGCCACAACAACTGGCTGGGCGCCTGGGTGTTTGCCGGCACCGCGCTGGCCTACGCGCTGCGGTAGATCTTGTCGTTCCCGCGCAGGCGGGAACCCGGTGACTTCCCACGCCGCCGGATCCCGGCCTGCGCGGGGACGCCAGCGATATCAGCCTTCCTTGCCGAACTCGTCGCCCATTTCCGCGCCGCGCGCCGCGGCGGCATGCACGGCCTTGACGAAGGCATCGCCGACCCCGGACTGCTCCAGCACCGTCAACGCCGCGTAGGTGGTGCCGCCCTTCGACGTCACGCGCTCGCGCAATGTCGACACCGGCTCGCTCGATTGCGCCGCCAGCGCGGCCGCGCCGCGGAACGTCTCGATCGCCAGCTGGCGGCCTTGCGCGGCGGTCAGGCCCAGCTCGGCGGCGGCGCGCTCCATCGCTTCGATCACGTAGAACACATAGGCCGGGCCGCTGCCCGAGACCGCGGTGACCGCGTCCATCTGCGCATCGTTGTCGAGCCACACGCATTGACCGACCGCCTCGGCCAATGCCGTGGCGATGGCGCGGTCCTCGGCCGACAGGCTGGCCGGCGCGCTCAAGCCCGTCATGCCCTTGCCGGCCAGCGCCGGCGTGTTCGGCATCGACCGTACCACGCGGGCATGACCGCCGAGCCAGCGCTGCATGTCGTGCAGACGGATGCCGGCGGCCACGCTGATCACCAGGCTGCGGCCGCCGGCGGTGCGCAGCTGCGGCAGCAGTTGTTCGGCCGCCTCGCGGAACTGCTGCGGCTTGGTCGCCATCACGATCACATCGCTGCCGGCCAGTTCGACATCGGGCGCCTCGACGGTATGCACGCGCTGCTCGCGGGCCAGCCGTTCGCGCGCCGGCGCGTACGGGTCGGCGACACGGATCGATGTGGGCGGCACGCCGCGCGCGATCAGGCCGCCGATCAGGGCGGTGGCAAGGTTGCCGCCGCCGACGAAGCCGAAGGTCAGAGTGGTGAGCATGGGTGGGTCTCGCTATGAGTCGGGAATCGAAGAGTCGGAACGTGAACGGCCGGCTTCATGCCGGGCGCGGGCGGGCGCCGAAGATCGCGGTGCCGACGCGCACGATGGTCGCGCCTTCGGCCACCGCCGCTTCGAGATCGCCGGACATGCCCATCGACAGCGTGTCGACCGCCAGCCCGTCCTCGCGCAGCGTGGCCAGCAACGCGCGTAGCGCGGCGAAGGGGCGGCGCTGCGCCGCGATATCGTCGGCGGGCTCGGGAATCGCCATCAGCCCGCGCAGATGCAGATTGGGCAGCGGCGCGATGGCGCGTGCGAGAGGCAGCACGTCCGCCGGCGCCACGCCGCTCTTGCTGGCCTCGCCGCTGATATTGACCTGGATGCAGACCTGCAGCGGTCCCATCGAAGCCGGGCGTTGCGCCGACAGCCGCTCGGCGATGCGCAGGCGGTCGACCGAATGCACCCAGTCGAAGTGCTCGGCGACCGCGCGCGTCTTGTTGCTTTGCAAAGGACCGATGAAGTGCCACGACAGCTGCTCGCGCAGCGATGCCAGCGCGGCGATCTTGTCCAGGCCCTCCTGCACGTAGTTCTCGCCGAAGGCCCGCTGGCCGGCGTCGAAGGCCTCGCGTACCGCCGTGGGGGGAAAGGTCTTGGACACCGCCAGCAGCGAGACCTCGCCGGTGGATCGGCCCGCCTCGAGTTCGGCGGCGGCAAGGCGCCGGCGCACGGTTTGGAGATTGGCGGCTATGACCGGCATGGTTCGGCAGGCAAACATCAAAAGAAACGGTTGGCAACGAGGGGTAGGCCATTATAGTGTTTGCTCCCCAACCCGTTCGCCGACAGGAACACGCCATGGACAACGTCTACCAGTTCACCGCCGAATCGCTGGCCGGCCAACCGGTGTCGCTCTCGCAGTTCGAGGGCAAGGTGCTGCTGATCGTCAATACCGCCAGCGAATGCGGCTTCACGCCGCAATACGCCGGCCTGCAGAAGCTGCACGAGCGCCATGCGGGACGGGGTTTCGCGGTGCTCGGCTTTCCGTGCAACCAGTTCGGCAAGCAGGAGCCCGGCGATGCGCAGCAGATCGGCCAGTTCTGCGAATCGCGTTTCCAGGTCAGCTTCCCGATGTTCGCCAAGATCGACGTCAACGGCACCAACGCGCATCCGCTGTATCGCTGGCTGACCGCGCAGAAACCCGGCCTGCTGGGCATCGAGGCGATCAAGTGGAACTTCACCAAGTTCCTGCTGCGCCGCGACGGCACGGTGTACAAGCGCTACGCGCCGACCACCAGGCCCGAGGACATCGAGGCCGATATCGAGACGCTGCTGGCCGACCCGGCGGGCTGAAGCCGCACCGGCCGGCGCCCGCGCTCAGTCCCGAATCAGCGCGGCATCCATGTCGCCAGCAAGGGCACCAGCACCGCGGTCAGCACGCCGTTCAGGCCCATGCCGAGCGCGGCAAAGGCGCCGGCCTCCTGATTGACCTGGAAGGCGCGCGCGGTACCGATGCCGTGCGCCGCCAGGCCGGTGGCGAAGCCCCGCACGCTGTAGTCGCGCATGCCAAGCAGGTTCAGGATCTTGGTCGCGCTGATCGCGCCGATGATGCCGGTGCCCATCACCAGCACGGCGGTCAGCGACGGCAGGCCGCCGATCTTCTCGGCCACGCCCATCGCGATCGGAATGGTCACGGACTTGGGCGCCAGCGAGCGCACCACTTCGGGAGAGGCGCCGAGCAGCCAGGCGATGCCGACCGCCGACACCACCGCCACCAGCGAGCCCGCGAGCAGCCCGCCCAGCAGCGGCAGCACGTGTGCGCGCAGCTTCGGCAACTGCTGGTAGAGCGGCACCGCCAGCGCCACGGTGGCCGGGCCCAGCAGGAAGTGCACGAACTGCGCGCCGTCGAAATAGGTCTGGTACGGCGTGCCGGTCACGGTCAGCACCGCGACCAGCAGCGCCACCGAGATCATCACCGGATTGGCCAGCGGCGAGAAACGCGCGCGTTCGTAGATGCGGAAGGCGAACACATAGGCCAGCAGCGTCGCGGTCAGCCCGAGCAGCGGGCTGGCGGCCAGATAGACCCAGATCTCGTTCAGGCGCGGCGTCATCGCGTCTCTCGCGCGTCGGTTGCGGCAGGGTCCGCGGCGGGACCCGCGGCACCGGTGGCACCGGTGGCACCGGTGGGGGAGTCCGGCGGTTTGCGCATCAGCGCGCGCGTGACCAGCGCGGTGGTGGCGATCGCGAGCCACGTCGACAGCACCAGCGCGACGATGATCGGCATCCATTCGCCGCCGATGCGGCTGCCGTGCACCATGATGCCGACGCCGGCCGGCACGAACAGTAGCGACAGATGCTTGAGCAGTTCGGCGGTGGTGCCCTGGATGATCGCCAGCAGGCGATCGTCGATCGCGAGCCAGCAGAACAGCAGGATCATGCCGATCACGGGACCGGGCACGGGCAGGCGCAGCGCGTAGCTGAACACCTCGCCCACGGATTGAAATACCAGCAGGATGGCAAGCGTCTGGAGCATGCGAGGGGCAGGTTGGTCGGCCAGGCGGAATCACCGCGATTCCGCCGGCGGCAGCCCCCGCGCACCGTCAACCGAGCATGCGATCCACCAGTTCGATCCAGTGCAGCACCGGCGTCTGCGTGCCGCTTTGCAGATGGGTGATGCAGCCGATATTGGCGGACACGATGGTGTCCGGCTGCGTGGCCTGCAGTTTCGCGAGCTTGTCGTCGCGCAGGCGATAGGCCAGATCCGGCTGCAACACCGAATAGGTGCCCGCCGATCCGCAGCACAGGTGGCTGTCAGCGCAGAGTTTGACCTCCACGCCGAGTGCGGTCAAGAGCGCCTCGACCTTGCCGCGAATCTGCTGGCCGTGCTGCAGCGTGCAGGGCGGGTGCCAGGCGACCCGCTGCGCGGGCGGCGGCGCGGCCTGCGCCAGGCGCTGCAGCGGCTCCGCGAACGCGGGCAGCAGCTCGGACACGTCGCGCGTCAGCGCCGAGATGCGCGCCGCGCGCTCGGCGTACCTGGGATCGTGGCGCAGCAGATGGCCGTACTCCTTGACCATCACGCCGCAGCCCGACGCATTCATCACGATCGCCTCGGCGCCCGCTTCGACATGCGGCCACCACGCATCGATATTGCGGCGCATATTGTCGAGCCCGCCTGCATGATCGCCATTGTGGTAGCGGATTGCCCCGCAACAACCAGCCTCGGGCGCGACCACCATCTGCACGTCGAGACGATCGAACACGCGCGCGGTCGCGGCATTGATGTCGGGCGACATCGACGGCTGCACGCAACCGGCCAGCAGCAGCATCTTGCGCGCGTGCTCGCGTTGCGGCCAGGCGCCGGCCGGCGCGCCCACCGGCACCTTGTTGCGCAGCACCTCGGGCAGCAGCGGGCGCACCAGCTGGCCCATGCGCATCGCGGCGCCGAACAGGCGCGGGCGCGTCAGCCCTTCGCGCAGCGCCCAGCGCGCGATGCGCTGGCGCGCCGGACGATGCAGGCCCTGTTGGGCGAGCCGTTCGTCGACGACCTGGCGGCCGATATCGACCAGGCGGCCGTACGTCACGCCCGACGGGCAGGTCGATTCGCAGTTGCGGCAGGTCAGGCAACGGTCCAGATGCAGCCGTGTGCTTTCGGTGACCGGGTTGCCCTCGAGCACCTGCTTCATCAGATAGATGCGCCCGCGCGGGCCGTCGAGCTCGTCGCCGAGCAGCTGGTAGGTCGGACAGGTCGCGGTACAGAAGCCGCAGTGCACGCACTTGCCGACGATGGACTTGGCTTCTTCGCCATCGGGCGTGTCGCGGAGGAAATCGGCCAGGGTCGTTTGCATGATAGGGACCAGAGTGGTTGTCGCGCCGGCTTGTCGATTGCTTTTGTCGTTGTGGCTTGCCGAGGCGGTTGTGTCAGCGAATGGCGGAGAGGACCGCGGGTTCAGAGCTCCGGATACAGCCGCCCCGGATTGAAGATGCCCGCCGGATCGAAGGCCGCCTTCAGCCGCGCATGGATCGCCATCAGCGGCGCCGACTGCGGCGTGAACACGCCCTCGGACTTGTCGCCGTTGCGCAGCAGCGTCGCGTGGCCGCCCGCGGCCTGCGCGATCGCGCGGACCTGCGCGGCGGGCACCGGCTGCGCGGGGATCCACCAGCGCTGGCCGCCGCCCCATTCGATCAGCTGCGTGCCGCCTGCGGCCGCAGGCAGGGCCAGCGGCGCCGCCGTGGTCGGCACCGCCAGACGCCACAGCGGCGCACCGGCGTGGCACGGCGCGAAGAACGGATGGGTCTGCTCGCGCAGCGCCTGCCACAGGGCCTGCGCGTCGCCTTGTTCGATGGCGTCTCCGCCGAGGCGCTCACGGGCCGCGCGCAATGCCGCCGATGCGCCCGAGAGCCGTACATGCAGCACGCCGTCGTGCCAGACCGACGCGGCGATCGGCAGCGGCTGTCCGCCCCACGCGTTGATGCGCTCGAGCGCGTCGGCTTCGCTCAGCTCGAAGCGCAACGTGGCGTCGTCGAACGGCACCGGCAGCACCTTCAGCGAGACTTCCAGAATCAGCCCCAGCGTGCCGAGCGACCCGGCAATCAGCCGCGAGACATCGTAGCCGGCGACGTTCTTCATCACCTGGCCGCCGAACTGCAGCGTATCGCCACGGCCATCCATCATCTGCACACCGAGCACGAAATCGCGCAGCGCACCGACCGACTGCCGGCGCGGACCGGAGAGCCCGGCAGCGACCGCGCCGCCCAGCGTCGCGCGGCTGATGCCGTCGGCGCCGGCGAAGTGCGGCGGCTCGAAGGCCAGCATCTGGCGGCGTTCGGCCAGCGTCGCCTCGATCTCCGCCAGCGGCGTGCCGCAGCGCGCGGTGATCACCAGCTCCGCAGGGTCGTAGTCGACGATGCCGGCATGGCCGCGCGTGTCGACGACCTCGCCGATGGGCGGCTGGCCGTAGAAGTCCTTGCTGCCGCCGCCGGTGAAGCGCAGCGGCGTACGGCTGGCGGCGGCGTGCCGGATGGCATCGCGGAAGGCGTCGAGCTTGTCTTGCATGGCGTTGGCAGGGATGGCTAGGGTTCCGGTTTTCTGGGGTTCGGGGCGCTCTGCGGGCCGGATGCGGCGGTCCTGCTCCGGTCATGCGGCCGCGCCGGCGGGCGCTCTCGCTCTCTTGTTCTCGCGTTCTCTTGTCCGCGCTGCAGGGCGTCAGGCGTTGTCGCCGACCTCGACCTGATAGGGCGGCAGCTTCTTGCCGCAGTGCTTGCAATAGGAGGCGTCGGGGTCGTGCCCCTCGGTCAGGCAGTGCACGCAGGTACGCGTCGTCAGCGGGCGCCGGATGATGCTGGCGGCCAGTTCGGCGCCGACGATGCCGGTCGGGAAGGCGATGATGCCGTAGCCGAGCAGGATGGTCAGCGAGGTAATGAACTGGCCGATGGCGGTCTTCGGCACCATGTCGCCGTAGCCGGTGGTGGTCAGCGTCACCACCGCCCAGTACATGCTGCGCGGAATGCTGTTGAAGCCGTTCTCCGGTCCTTCGACCACGTACATCACGGTGCCGAGGATCACGGTGATGATGAACACGGTGCCGAGGAAGACCGAGATCTTGCGCCGGCTGTTGGCCAACGCGCGATAGAGGATCTGCGCTTCCTCGAAGTAGACCGTCAGCTTCAGGATCCGGAACACGCGCAGCAGCCGCAGCAGGCGCACGTCGATCAGGAAGGCCAGCTCCGGCATGAAGAAGGCCAGCCAGGTCGGCATGATCGAGATGAAGTCGATGATGCCGAAGAAGCTGAACACATAGCGCAGCCGCCGCCGTACCACCAGGATGCGCATCACGTATTCAGCGGTGAACAACAGCGTGAACATCCACTCGAGCACGGTGAAGCCCACGCCGAGCCGCGCGTGGATCGCCGGCACGCTGTCGAACATCACCACCAGCACGCTGGCGACGATGGCGAGCAGCAGCGCGACATCGAACTGCCGGCCCTCGCGCGTATCGGCCTCGAAGATGATGGTGTACCAGCGCTGTCGCCAGCCGGTGTCCGGCTTGCCCAGATACTGGCGCACGTACGCTTCCTGACGGCGGCGCGGATCGTCGCGCTGCGCCTGACGGGGGCCGTCGTTGCGGGGAGCTTGGCGGTAGTTGGCCATCGGCGTGCGGGCGTCGCTCAGAAGCGGGGCAGGTCCGGATGCGGCAGCACGCCGCGGCGCACGTGCATCTTGCCGTATTCGGCGCAGCGCGCCAGCGTCGGAATGGCCTTGTCCGGGTTGAGCAGCCGGGCCGGGTCGAAGGCCGCCTTGACGCGCAGGAACGCCTCGCGCTCCTCCGGCGCGAACTGCACGCACATCGAATTGAGCTTCTCGACGCCGACCCCGTGCTCGCCGGTCACGGTGCCGCCGAGTTCCACGCAGGTCTCCAGGATGTCGGCGCCGAACAGCTCGGCGCGCTGCCATTCGTCATGGTCCGCGCCATCGAACAGGATCAGCGGATGCATGTTGCCGTCGCCGGCATGGAACACGTTGATGCAGCGCAGGCCGTACTTGTGCTCCATCTGCTCGATGCGCTTGAGCAGCGTGCCGATGTGCTTGCGCGGGATGGTGCCGTCCATGCAGTAGTAGTCGGGCGAGATCCGGCCCGCGGCGGGGAAGGCGTTCTTGCGGCCGCTCCAGAAGCGCAGCCGCTCGGGCTCGCTTTGCGACACCGCGATGCGGGTCGCGCCGGATGCGCGCAGTACCTCGCTCATGCGCTCGATTTCCTCGGCCACTTCCTCCGGCGTGCCATCGGACTCGCACAGCAGGATCGCCGCCGCGTCCAGGTCGTAGCCGGCATGGACGAATTCCTCGACCGCGGCGGTTGCCGGCTTGTCCATCATCTCCAGCCCGGCCGGGATGATGCCGGCGGCGATCACGTCGGCGACCGCGTTGCCGCCTTTCTCGACGTCGTCGAAGCTGGCCATGATGACCTGCGCCAGCTGCGGCCGCGGCACCAGCTTGACGGTGACCTCGGTGGTGACCGCCAGCATGCCTTCCGAGCCGATCAGTACCGCGAGCAGATCGAGGCCGGGCGCGTCGGGCGCGGCGCTGCCGAACTCGACCACGTCCCCTTCCATCGTCACCGCGCGCACGCGCAGCACGTTATGGACGGTCAGGCCGTATTTCAGGCAATGCACGCCGCCCGAATTCTCGGCGACGTTGCCGCCGATCGTGCAGGCGATCTGGGACGAGGGATCGGGCGCGTAGTACAGGCCGTACGGGGCCGCGGCTTCGGAAATCGCCAGGTTGCGCACGCCCGGCTGGACCACCGCGGTGCGCGAGAGCGGATCGATCGATACGATGCGCTTGAACTTGGCGAGCGACAGCACCACGCCGCTGGCGATCGGCATCGCGCCGCCGGACAGGCTGGTGCCCGCGCCGCGCGGCACCACGGGCACGCGCAGCCGGTGGCACAGCCGCAGGATCGCGATCACCTGTTCCTCGGTATCGGGCAGCACCACCGCGAGCGGCACCTGGCGATAGGCCGCCAGGCCGTCGCATTCATAGGGCACGGTGTCTTCGGGGCGCGTCAGCAGCGCCGGCTCGGGAAGGATGCGCGCGAGTTCGCGCAGCAACTCGGCGGTCTGCTCGGGCGAGAGCGCGGCGGCCAGCGCGGCGGAGGAGGCCGCGGGGATGGCAGCGTCTTGCGGGGCGTTCATGGCGACTCCTGTATGGCCTCGCTGCCGTGGCGGCGCAGGCGAGGCGGGGACGGCAGACTATAGCGCAGGCCATGGCCGCGCAGCCGCCGCCGCACGTGAATTCGGCGCGCCGCGCCGATCAAAACCGCTCATGCCGCCACGGCACCGGCCTTACCACTCCAGGCTGAGCAGCCAGTCGACGAAGTAGCGGGCCTCGGGCTTGAGCGGCGCCTGTTCGCGCTCGACGATGTAGTAGCCATGCGGCGACTCCGATTCGATATCGAGCAGTCGCACCATTTGCCCCAGCGACAGCCAGTGCCGCGCCATGCGCTGGCGCACCAGGGCCACGCCCTGGTTCGAGGCGACCGCCTCCAGCATGAAGCCGATGTCGTTGAACTGCGGGCCGCTCTGCGGCTCGGGCCAGTCCAGCCCCGCGGTCTCGAACCACGGCTTCCACGGCTCCAGCGGACTGCGCAGCAGCACCAGATTGGCCAGGTGCTCGGGGCGCGTGATCGAGCGTCCGTCGATCCGTTCATAGTACTCGCGCCCGCAGGCCGGAAACACCGGCTCCACCAGCAGCCGCGTGGTCTTCAGGTCCGGATAGCGGCCCGTGCCATAGCGGATCTCGACGTCGGTGTCCTCGGCCTTCACATCGAGGAAGGGGATGGCCAGCTGCAGTTCCAGGTCGATGTGCGGATACAGCGTGCCGAACTCGGGCAGCCGCGGCACCAGATGCTGGCGGCCGAAGGTCGGCGGCGTGGCGACCCGCAGCCGCGTGCGCATCTTGTTGTACTCGGGCCGGGCCAGCTCGTTCAGCGACTTGAGGGCGTCCTGCACATCGCGCAGATAGCGCGTGCCGGCCGCGGTCAGCCGCAGCGCGGTGTTGGCGCGCACGAACAGGTCCTCGCCCCACAGCTCCTCGAGATTCTTGATCCGGTGCGACACCGCGCTGGGCGTGACCGACAGCTCCTCGGCTGCGCGGGCGAAGCTGCCCAGCCGCGACGCCGCCTCGAAGGCGATCAGCAGATGGAGCGGCGGGATGCGGTTGAACAGCGCGGCCATGGGGATCGGGATCTCTCTGGGGTTTCGCTCGCGCGACTCAGCGGCTGGGGCGGAAGATCTTGCCCGGATTCAGGATGCCGTTCGGGTCCAGCGCCCGCTTGATCGCGCGCATCACGTCCAGCGCGTCCTCGCCATGCTCGCTGACCAGGAAGTCCATCTTGTGCAGGCCGACGCCGTGCTCGCCGGTGCAGGTACCGCCCATTGCCAGCGCGCGCGCGACGATCGCCGCGTTCAGCGCCTCGGCCTGTTCCAGTTCCTCCGGCTTGTCCGGATCGGTCAGGATCGCCACGTGGAAATTGCCGTCGCCGACGTGGCCAACGATCGGGCAGGGCAGTCCCGAGGCGATCAGGTCGCGCTCGGTCTCGACCACGCAGTCCGCCAGCCGGGAGATCGGCACGCAGACGTCGGTGGTCACCGCGCGGCAGCCCGGCTTGAGCTGCAGCATCGCGAAGTAGGCGGTATGGCGGGCGTTCCACAGCCGGCTGCGGTCTTCCGGCCGCGTCGCCCATTCGAAGCCCTGGCCGCCATGCTCGGCGGTGATCTGCTGCACCGTCTCGGCCTGCTCGCGCACGCCGGCCTCGGTGCCGTGGAATTCGAAGAACAGGTGCGGGCTTTCGGGCAGCGTCAGCCGGTCGTGGCGGTTGATCGCGCGGATCGCCAGCGCGTCGACGAATTCGACCCGCGCCACCGGCACGCCGAGCTGGATGGTATCGATCACGGCCCGCACCGCGCTGCCCATGTCGGGGAAGGCGCAGACCGCGGCCGAGATCGCCTCCGGCTGCGGATACAGGCGCACCGTGATCTCGGTGATGATGCCCAGCGTCCCTTCGCTGCCGACGAACAGCCGGGTCAGGTCGTAGCCGGCCGACGACTTGCGCGCATGCGTGCCGGTCTTGATCACGCGGCCGTCGGCAGTCACCACGGTCAGCGCCAGCACGTTCTCGCGCATGGTGCCGTAGCGCACGGCGTTGGTGCCGGACGCCCGCGTCGCGCACATGCCGCCCAGCGAGGCGTCGGCGCCCGGATCGATCGGGAAGAACAGGCCGGTGTCCTTGATTTCCTGGTTCAGCTGCTTGCGGGTGACGCCGGGCTGCACCGTGACGGTCAGATCCTCCGGCTGGACCGCGATCACCTGGTTCATCTGCGACAGATCCAGGCTGATGCCGCCCGCCACCGCCAGCAGATGCCCCTCCAGCGACGAACCCGCGCCGTAGGGAATCAGCGGCACGCCATGCGTGTTGCACAGCCTGGCCACCTCGGCCACTTCCTCGGTGCTGTGGGCGAAGACCACCGCATCCGGTGCGGCCGGCGGAAACGGCGACTCGTCGCGGCCGTGGTGCTCGCGCACGCCGGCCGAGGTGGTGAAGCGCTCGCCGAAGCGCGCCTGCAGGGCGTCGGCCACCTCCGGAGGCAGCGGACGGCGGGTCAGGGCGGCGTGGGGCGTGGGATGGTTCATGCTGGTCTCCGGCGGGGCTGGGCGGGCTGCGCTGTCCTCGGGGGTTCCCCGGCGGTCGGCCTTCACGGCGACCTGGCGAGCCGCTGCCCGGTGTCTCGATGCGGCCGCGCGGCGTGCGCGGCCCGGTGTTGCGGATCCCGTTATTCTACGCCGCGTGCATGCCGCGCCATAATGCGGGATCGACAGGGAGAACTGCCATGGGCAATCGATTGAGCCGGATCGCCACCCGTACCGGCGATGCGGGCACCACCGGACTGGGCGACGGCAGCCGTACCGGCAAGGACAGCCTGCGCATCGCCGCGATCGGCGAGGTGGACGAACTGAACGCGCAGCTCGGCGTGCTGCTGACCGAGGCGTTGCCCGACGACATCCGCGCGGCGCTGCTGCATATCCAGCACGACCTGTTCGATCTGGGCGGCGAACTGTCGATTCCCGGTTACACCCTGGTCAAGCCGGAGCAGGTGGCCCAGCTCGACGACTGGCTGGCGCACTACAACGCCGATCTGCCGCGGCTGGCCGAATTCATCCTGCCGGGCGGTACCCGCGCCGCGGCGCTGGCCCATGTCTGCCGCACCGTCTGCCGGCGCGCCGAACGGGCGCTGGTCGCGCTCGGTGCCGTCGAAGCGGTCAACGAGGCGCCCCGCCAGTATCTGAACCGCCTGTCCGACCTGCTGTTCGTGCTGGCGCGCGTCGCCAACCGGGCCGGCGGACAGACCGACGTGCAATGGCAACGCGGCCGCGCGAATTGATTTGACATAAGTGACGGTTCGGGCGGATTCTCGCCCCCGGCGGTGCCACGGGTTCGCTCCCGCCCGGCGCCCTAAAAACCAACAAAATTACTCGGATTTGCCGGTTCCGCCCTTGAAAAGGTGCCGGCCGGCCACACTTCGGCCTCAGGTTGAGTTGAGGCCGCGCGGATAGCGATGGCTCAAGAGGAGAGAATAAATGGGTAAGATCATCGGTATCGACCTCGGTACCACCAACAGCTGCGTCGCGATCATGGAGGGCAACACGCCCAAGGTGATCGAGAACTCGGAAGGGGCGCGTACCACCCCCTCGGTCATCGCCTATATGGAAGACGGCGAAATCCTGGTCGGCGCCCCCGCCAAGCGCCAGGCAGTGACCAATCCCCGCAACACCCTGTACGCCGTCAAACGGCTGATCGGCCGCAAGTTCGAAGAGAAGGAAGTCCAGAAGGACATCGGCCTGATGCCGTACTCGATCGTCAAGGCCGACAACGGCGACGCCTGGGTGTCGGTGCGCGATCAGAAGCTGGCCCCGCCGCAAGTGTCGGCAGAAGTGCTGCGCAAGATGAAGAAGACCGCCGAGGACTACCTCGGCGAGCCGGTGACCGAAGCGGTCATCACCGTGCCGGCGTACTTCAACGACGCCCAGCGCCAGGCCACCAAGGACGCGGGCCGCATCGCCGGCCTGGAAGTCAAGCGCATCATCAACGAGCCGACCGCGGCCGCGCTGGCCTTCGGCATGGACAAGAACGAGAAGGGCGACCGCAAGATCGCGGTGTATGACCTCGGCGGCGGTACCTTCGATATCTCGATCATCGAGATTGCGGACGTCGACGGCGAGAAGCAGTTCGAAGTGCTGTCGACCAACGGCGACACCTTCCTCGGCGGCGAGGACTTCGACCAGCGCCTGATCGACTACATCATCGCCGAGTTCAAGAAGGAGCAGGGCGTCGACCTGTCCAAGGACGTGCTCGCGCTGCAGCGCCTGAAGGAAGCCGCCGAAAAGGCCAAGATCGAACTGTCGAGCTCGCAGCAGACCGAAATCAATCTGCCGTACATCACGGCCGATGCCTCGGGTCCGAAGCACTTGAACCTGAAGATCACCCGCGCCAAGTTCGAAGCGCTGGTCGAGGAACTGATCACGCGCACCATCGAACCGTGCCGTACCGCGATCAAGGACGCCGGCGTCAAGGTCAGCGACATCGACGACGTGATCCTGGTCGGCGGCATGACCCGCATGCCCAAGGTACAGGAGCAGGTTCGCGAATTCTTCGGCCGCGAGGCGCGCAAGGACGTGAACCCGGATGAAGCCGTTGCCGTTGGCGCGGCGATCCAGGGCTCGGTGCTGTCCGGCGATCGCAAGGACGTGCTGCTGCTCGACGTGACCCCGCTGTCGCTGGGCATCGAGACGCTGGGCGGCGTGATGACCAAGATGATCACGAAGAACACCACGATTCCGACCAAGCATGCGCAGGTGTTCTCGACGGCCGACGACAACCAGCCGGCCGTGACCATCAAGGTCTACCAGGGCGAGCGCGAGATGGCCAGCGGCAACAAGCTGCTGGGCGAGTTCAATCTCGAAGGCATCGCTCCGGCCCCGCGCGGCATGCCGCAGATCGAGGTGTCGTTCGACATCGACGCCAACGGCATCCTGCACGTCGGCGCCAAGGACAAGGCCACCGGCAAGGAAAACCGGATCACCATCAAGGCGAATTCGGGTCTGTCGGAAGAAGAGATCCAGCGCATGGTCAAGGACGCCGAGGCCAACGCCGAGGAAGACCGCAAGGCCCGCGAACTGGCCGATGCGCGCAACCAGGCCGACGCGCTGGTGCATTCGACCCGCAAGGCGCTGACCGAGTACGGCGACAAGCTCGAGTCGGGCGAGAAGGAAAAGATCGAGGCTGCGATCAAGGAACTGGAAGACGCCGCTCGCGGCGGCGACAAGACCGAGATCGACGCCAAGGTCGCGACGCTGTCCGAGGTCAGCCAGAAGCTGGGCGAGAAGGTCTACGCCGACATGCAGGCCAAGGCGGGCGAGACCGGCGCCGCCGGTGCTGCTGCTGGCGCTGGCGCGGCCGGCGGTGCGCACGAGGCGCAGCCGCAGGACGACAACGTCGTGGATGCCGAGTTCAAGGAAGTCAACGACAAGAAGTAATGCGACGGACATGGGATGGCGCGGGCCTTGCGCCGGCGCCATGCCTGTCCCGACGCCGGGCGGCGGATATCGGACCAAGCGCGGACCTGCGGGCCGGCGCCGTCGGATTTCCCCGCTCGGCTTTTTGCTATTCGTCGACCGGCGCGCATGTGTGCGCGGGTCGGCCAATCAGGGTTTGAGCCACCATGGCAAAACGTGACTACTACGAAGTGCTCGGGGTGGGCAAGAACGCGAGCGACGACGACATCAAGAAGGCGTATCGCAAGCTCGCGATGAAGTACCACCCGGACCGCAATCCTGACAGCAAGGATGCGGAGGAGAAATTCAAGGAGGCCAAGGAGGCCTACGAGATGCTCTCCGATCCCGAAAAGAAGGCGGCCTACGATCAGTACGGCCACGCGGGCGTGGACCCGAACATGGCGGGCGGCTTCGGCGGCGCCCAGGGCTACGGCGGCTTCGCCGAGGCCTTCGGCGATATCTTCGGCGACATCTTCGGCCAGGCAGCCGGCGGGCGGCAACGCGGCGGCCCGCAGGTCTATCGCGGCGCCGACCTGCGCTACAGCATGGAGATTACGCTCGAGCAGGCCGCACACGGCCACGAGGCGCAGATCCGCGTGCCGCACTGGGACGACTGCGATCACTGCCACGGCAACGGCGCCGAGCCCGGCTCGCACGTCGAAACCTGCCCCACCTGCAAAGGCATCGGCCAGGTGCGCGTGTCGCAGGGCTTCTTCACGATGCAACAGACTTGCCCGAAGTGCCACGGCACCGGCAAGTACATCCCCAAGCCGTGCGTCAAATGCCACGGCCAGGGCAAGCTCAAGACGCAGAAGACCCTCGAGGTCAAGATCCCGGCCGGCATCGACGAAGGCATGCGGATCCGCTCGACCGGCAACGGCGAACCGGGCATCAACGGCGGCCCCCCGGGCGACCTCTATGTCGAGGTCCACATCAAGCCGCACCCGGTATTCGAACGCGACGGCGACGATCTGCATTGCCAGATGCCGATCTCGTACGCCACCGCCGCGCTGGGCGGCGACCTCGAAGTGCCGACGCTGAACGGCAAGGCCAGTTTCCCGGTCCCCGAAGGCACCCAGACCGGCCGGACCTTCCGCCTGCGCGGCAAGGGCATCAAGGGCGTCCGCTCCGGCACGCCGGGCGACCTCTACGTGCACGTCAACGTCGAGACGCCGGTCAAGCTGACCGAAGCGCAGAAGGAACTGCTGCGCCAGTTCGACCGCTCGGTCCACGAAGGCGGCTCGCGGCACAGTCCGCAGGAGCAGTCCTGGTTGGATAAGGTGAAGAGCTTTTTTAGCTGAGGCATGTTTCCCCGCGATCCGCGGGAAACAAGAAAAAGCCGCGCCCTTTGTTGGGCGCGGCTTTTTTGTTGGTGTGTGGGTCGTTGTGCTAAGGCCGGATCCGCTGTGCCGTCATACGACGTTGCATAGCAGCGTAGAGCAGCTGCGATCGGGCTTGGACCGTTCAGTGCCCGTTTCCGACTCCTTCGGCTGCGGCGATACCCAGTCGATCCGCTTCGGCTCCACGAAGCGGAAGGATTTGACGTCCTGGCGCCAGGTTCCATTGGGTTCGTAGTCGGGATGCACGACGTGGAAGGTGTCGGCGAAGGCTCGCTTCATCGATTCCTCGTTGTCGAAGGGGCCTAGGACGTTTAGAGATTGTCCCTTCTTTTCTGCAGCCAGCAGGCGGAGCTTGTAGTGGTTTGTCGAGGTGTAAAAGTCGGGGCCTTTTTCCATCCGAGCACAGATCAGCGCGATCCCCTTCTGCAATTCCTGTCGAAGGTGGCTTGTATCTTTTATTAGCAAGCTGTAAGCATCGCAGTAGAAGTGATTGGCCAAGGGCGGAGCCGGAGGCAATACTGGGACGCCGGGAAAGTGGCGTTGTAGAAATCGCCCCTTGGAGCCGTGACCGTATAGCAGCTGGAAATCCTCCATGTCGATTACGCCGTTCAAAAGGCCAGCGACCAGCACAATGTCGTGCATGGAATCATGCAATGGAAGCTCTTGAGCGTCCGTTGCCGAAATTCCTAGGCGCGCGAGGTGATGCGGCTTGATTCCTTCGGGATGGTCCGAGCCTCTTTGTGCGTGTTGAACAAAGAGATCCAGGGTCTCAAAAAAAACCTTGCGCGTTATACGATCGGCAGCGTACGCAGATGCGACCAACAAGATTTCTGGGATGCCTACATGATATATGTGTGCGCCGTGGACGCTCAGGTTGCGGGCTTTCAGAATCTTGAGCATATCGTTCGTTTCCAGACGCTCATGATTCAAGGGTCTACAAGCATTCGCAACTCCCTCAGCTGATTGGCCGCTTGGCGCGATAGCGAATTGTCCTAAGCGCTTTCCTTCTGAGGGCGGTGAATCGATGCAAGTGCGCCTAAAGAAGGCCGAGGCTCGACGCGCAGGTTCCATGGGATTTAGCGTGTTGAACGGTGACGAGCGGCTAGTGGAGGCTTGGAGCATGGAATAATTCCTGAGATTGGATTGGGGAGCCGACTTGCGCGTGGATCCCGGAATGGAACGGGTCACGCAAATCGGAGGGAATATGACGCACGGACTGACTTTCATGCGGCTTCACAAGCAACTTGGGGTTGGCCCCCTCAGATCCCAATGCGTCTGTCTCCTCCAAAGACTTCGGTGCGCGCGGAATGATTCGAGCGTTGAACCACAGCAACTCCGTCGACACCGATACCGTTCTGGTCTCGGTGAGCGTGGCGCTGCCGTGGAGACCGATCTCTTCTTCGCGATAGTCTCCCGTGTAGGCGCCGACTCCGCCAAGCTTGTAGTGCTCGTTCGTGTTCAGCAGTGTCACGCAGCGCTGTTGCAAACCGTAGCGACTAGACAAGTCACGAAACGGTGAACTTGCGCCGCTCAGTCCTTCCGCCAGCGCTATCCACGCGTTCAGCTCGGCGAGCTTTTCGTCCACCAGATATCGCCGAACCATAAAGGTCTGCCTGGAATCTCGCGCGTGCAAAAGCAATGCCCGTATGCACTCATCGAGATCCTGCTTTCGCACTTCAGGTGGCAGCGATTCGTTGTACGCAGCCCATTGCTCGCGCACCTCCGCGATGTTCAAATGTGCGATCAAATCATCGACATTGCGGAAAACAATGTCCCACGCAAACGAAGGCTGCGTGATGCCATCTCTTGTTTCTCGCCGAATGAAATGCTGAATGCCCCGCTCCCTAAAGGTTACGGTCGCGCCCAACAGCTCGCCCGATGACACTCCGCTCTTGAGATGTCCCGTGATTTGTGTTGGCAGTACGGTAGCGAGCACGCGCACGGCCGCGCTGTATCGGGAGCCGGTCCCAATGCCGTGAACCGCTAGCCGCGTGGACCCTGTCCGGTCGACGCGCGCCTGGTGCGTCACGATATCGGTCTCTCTGCCAAGGCGTGCGTTGACGGAGCCCTGAAGAAGTCCTTCTTTTACCTTGGCGCCAACGCCGGCCGAAATGCCAGCGCTGATGGTTTCCGTTGAGGTTTTACTGTCAAAAACATTAAGGGCGAGTGCTCCCTTCAGCAGGGGCTGGAAGCACTGATAGCATAGTTCCCGAAGCGCACGATCACGTTTGGATTGATATGGCCGTGCAGCCAGATCCTTCTCAATCTTGTTCGCTAATCTCTCGCCGAATACCACGTTGGCGGCGTCCCGGCTCGTGTTTACCCACTCCCTCGAACCGGGAGTCGCAGGGGCACGTATGGCGATGCCGGTCTCGCTACCTTCTCGATCGACATAACTGGCGTCTACACCGACGTCCAGTGCTGTCGCCGTTGAGACGGTGATACCGGCTCCGACCTGGCCGGTTTCCCCCTTCGTCTCGCTCACGATCATCGTTTGCCCACCGACGGAGCTACTCAGGATGCCGAAACTTCCCGTACGGGTGGAGGTACTGGCATGCGAGAACGACACGCCTATCGTCGGTGCCGGACCCGCGAGTATTGCGGCCGCGCCGGCGCCGATACTGACGCTAACGCCCACGCCGGCCGCCCTCGAAACGCTGCCCTTGGCGCCGTTACCGAGATTGGTGTCCATCCGATGACTTGCGATCTGTCGGAAATCTTCCCTGGTGCGCGGCGCTTCAGGGAGCGCAACTCCGGCATCGACCTTGTCTCGGCCGGCTCGCAGCATCGCGACGACCTGTCGATACTGCTGGAAGCGACGGCCTATCTCGGACACTTCCATAGGTACTTCGGACATCGGCGAGGCGAGGGCCGTTGCACTGAGCATGCCGGCCTCCACTGCCCATTCGTCTATCACGTCGAGATCGATTCGTGTAATGCGATTCAATTCCGCTTCGATTTCTTGTCGATGCGGACGATTGTCGGGGAGATCGATCAGGTCACTGATCACTGCTTTCTTGAATGCATCAGTAACGGTGTACGCGTGCAGACGCATGCCAGATTCGGTGCAGCACAGCCATTGCGTTAGCAGACTATATCGTGCGTGGCTGGCTATTCGCTGCGTGGCCGTATCATTCTGCGCGACCACATCGAGTCGGTGCTCCGACTGGAGAGCTAAGTCGGCCTTCGGATACCGTGCTTGCATGGCCGCCAGATGCTGACGAAGCTCTACCAGACATGTCTTTGTATCGCCCTGAATGTGGAGCTGATGATTCAGCGTTCGAAGATCTTCCTTCGAATAAAACTGACCCCCCCCATCAATTTCCATAACGCGAGCCACATCGTCGAGCCGCGCCAACACCTGCTCGAGACCCTGATCCAATTGCAAGGCTGCTTCTTCCGACAAACCAAGCTTCCGCGTTTCATCTCGGAATATCAGAACATCCCGCAACAACGCTTCATGCGGCAGCAACGGAGCCCCGCTAGCCATCTTGAAATGCAACACCAACAACCGTGCCATGCGGCCCATGGCCGTCTGGTGGTCCCGGCTCTGCTGCGTCACGGTTCTCCGGGTGACTGCCTGCGTCATGGGATCCCCGAGCGCCAATGCAACAGGGGAATCGTCCGGCATCAGCTCACGGACGACACCCGTCAGCAGATCGACGTGCCTGCGCGGCAGCCATTCCAGCACCAGCTTGTTGAGAAGATGTTGAAACTGTGCAAGGAGGCCGTTGTCCAGATCGTCGCGGAAGCCGTTGCGCCACAACGCGAGGGCCACGACCTCGTCTTTGGACAACGGTGCCGTCAGGGATGGCGCCGAGCTCTCGCTCTCCATTGCTTGGCGCTGCGACTTCAGCCATGCAGGATCGGCCAGAGCCCGAATCTGCATCAGCTTGACGGCGCCCAACAACGCACGATACGCCAGGCGATTTTCCCGTGGGTGGTTTGCATCGGCAAGCATGGCCGCAGCATATTTGGCGGCGCCCATTGGATGCCCCATCCAGGCCCGCAGGGCGTCCATTTCGCCGGCGACTTCGCTGCCGCGGCTCGCCGCCGAACTGAGTGCGGTATCGCTGCGGGCAATCAGGTGATCGCATGATTGAAGGTATATTCGCAACGCCGCCTGCCACTGCTCCACAACAGGTGCAGGCAGTTCCGCAGGCCCCCCTATCAGCTCAGACAGCATCTGGAAGCCAAACTCGCATCGGGATAGCCGGCGTGCGACCTGCCAACATTGAACCGCTGCCTCACTCTCGTCGCTTAGTTGATGCCAAGAGGTGGTGAGCATGCCGAGCAGCTTGGCAGCTTCCTGCGGTGACCGTTTCAGCGGCTTTAGTTCGGTAGAGACCTCGGTCGAGATGGCGTTTCCGAGCAGCAGCAGCTTTGCGTGCGTGACGAGCGGCGGGTTTGCACTGGTGGTAACAGCAACTGCGGAACGCCGGGCGGACACGATGCCATGCATCAGCGCATATAGTTGGGCAAATGCCTGCTGTGCATCTTGGTGGGAGAGATCGAAAGCTGCCGTGAGCTCTCTTTGGCAGGCCTTGTCGTCCAACTCTGGCAATTTTCCAGGCTGCGATATCGTTGCCAGCCCAAAAAGCCGACAGAGCAAATGATTTCGCCACGCGTAGTCTCGGGCGTTCAGAGGCTTGCAAGCCGATGAGATTTTGATTTCGCGGGCCGGCCGCGTACCATGATTTGCCAAATGGTCGACGACGTAGTCCGACTGGCCCTCCGTAGTCTTTTTGCACGGCGTTTGGATAGTGATTGTCGGCGCCAGTACCGTTGGCGGCCCTTTCGCCTTCTCCTGCCCGTCCGGAAATCGCGTCCAGCTTTCCACCGTCTTGCCGATCCGATAGGACCGGCTGCCTACCCCGCGGAGCTGGAAAAAATCCGCGACCTTGTGAGTGAAGAACTCCTTGATGGCCTGGAAGAATCGCGTCGCGAGCGGGAGATCATAGATATCGAGACGGCAGACCTGAATGCCAAACTGGTGAGTCTTGGTGACCAGGTAATCGTGGCCCTCGACGCGTATATTCAGGAAGCCGATATCGTCTTTATCGACATTGAGTAGCGGTTGCTTCTGCGACCTTGGGATGGTGGCCAAATCCTCAAGGCGCGCACACTCGATGATGGATGCCTTGTCTCCCATCTTTCCCCCGTATCGGTTTCGGTCCCGTGCGATATGCACGGGGCGACGGTCCCGTTTTTTGCGCCATCACTCCGGACGGCATGGCGGCAACGATCCGCGCATCCCAAAGCGCCCGCTATAGAAAAACGAGGAGACTTGTTTTCGCTGGCAACGGCGAAGGCCGCGACCTTGTTCGAAGGAAGACGGACGACGCCATCGAGTCGCTCGTCGCAAGGAAATTGGCGGAAAGTTTTCATCGCGGGCGATAATGTCGGCTGCCATTTGTCTGCCTGCTTGACGCCGCGCGCCCAAGGCGTTCTCTCTCCTGCTGCTCGATGTCCACGCTGTCCCACAGATCTGCCGAATCTACGTCGTCCGTCCTGCCACGGATCGAGGCCGGTGCCCCGTTTGTCCTGCTCGACGACGCCACGGAGGCGGCGGCAACTTGCCGGCTCTATACGGAGTTCATGCGGATGGACGTGGTCCCTGCTGGCGCGCTGGATGACTTCGAATCGCGGATGCAGCAAGGCTGGCAGGCCGGATGGCATGCCTGCATGTTCGCCCCCTACGAATTCGGCGCGCCGCTGGTTCGCGTGCCGACACTGGCGCAGCCCAGCGGCGACAATCCGTTCGCCGACGGCGCGATGCGCATCCTGTGGTTCGCCGCCAAGACAACGTGCGATGCGGCGGCCGTTCAGCGCTGGCTGGATGCCCAAAGCGACACCACCGTGCCGGCTGGCGCCATGCACGTCCGCTCGGACACCGATCCGGCCGACTTCCACGCCGCCATCGCCCGTATCCATGACTGGATCGAGGCCGGAGACACCTACCAGGTCAATTTCACGCAGCGCCTGCGGTTCGAAACCTTCGGCGATCCGATCGCTTTCTATAGGGACTTGCGGGCCGCACAGCCGGTGCCCTATGGCGCGCTGGCCCGGCTGCCGGGCGACTACTGGGTACTGTCGCTATCGCCCGAGCTGTTCTTTCGCCACGACGGTGGCGGCAAGCTGGTGACGCGGCCGATGAAGGGAACCGCCTTGCGCAGCGGCGATGCGAAGCGCGATGCCGAAGCGGCCGCCGCGCTGGCTGCCGACGACAAGAACCGGGCCGAGAACGTGATGATCGTGGACCTGCTGCGAAACGATCTCGGCCGGGTCGCGGAGCCGGGTACCGTGCAGGTGCCGCAGCGCTTTGCCGTGCAGCCTTTCGGACAGGTTTTGCAGATGACGTCGACGGTCACCGCGACGGCGCGCGCGGGGATCACGCTGGCGGGTCTTATGGCCGCGCTGTTTCCCTGCGGCTCGATCACTGGCGCGCCGAAGCGCCGGACCATGGAGATCATCGCCGAGCTGGAACACGCGCCGCGCGGGCTCTACACGGGCGCGATCGGCTGGGTCGATGCGCCGGAGCCGGGCGAGACGCTGGGGCGGGCGGCGTTGTCCGTGGCGATTCGCACGCTGGTGCTCGGTCCGCCCCGGGCCGACGGCCTGCGGGCAGGCGAAATGGGCGTCGGCAGCGGCATCGTGCACGACAGCGTTGCCGCCGACGAATACGGGGAATGCGGCTGGAAGGCGCGCTTTCTGACGGGGCACGATCCCGGCTTCACGCTGATCGAGACGATGCGCGTCGAGCAGGGCCGCTGTCTGCGTCTCGATGCGCATCTGGCCCGGCTGCGCGCCTCGGCGGCGTGTTTTGGCTTTCGATTCGACGAGGCACAGGCACGTGCCGCGATCGCCCAGCGAGCGGCGGCCCTGCAGCAAGGTCCTGCACGGCTGCGCGTCACGCTGGACAAGGCCGGAACATTGCAATTGACGAGCGGCGCGCTCGCACCGCTGAAGGACGGCCCGGTCGGCCTGATCGTCGCGCGCACCGCCTTGCCGGTCGCCGATCCCTCGCGCCGGCACAAGACCAGCGCGCGCGAGACCTTCGACGCGGCGTGGCGTGACGCAGAGCGCGTGGGGGCCTTCGACAGCCTGTTCTTCAACACGCGCGACGAACTGCTGGAAGGGGGGCGCAGCTCGGTATTCGTGCGCGTCGACGGCCGCTGGCTGACGCCGCCGCTAACGGCGGACATCCTGCCGGGCGTGATGCGTAAAGAGGTGCTGCGCGATGGCGAGACCTATCTGGGTGGCGCCGTGATCGAGAGCCCGATCACGCGCGAGACATTGCTGCGCGCCGACGAACTGGCGATCGCCAATGCGCTGCGCGGCGTGCTGCCCGCCACGCTGCTCTCGCCCTGAACGAGAAAGCGTCAGCGGTGATGGGTGTCGAGCCGTCCGTCGGTCAGCTTCCACCGCACCACGCCTGGCAGATTGATCAGGTCGCGGTCGTGGCAGATCATCACCACGGTGCGGCCCTCGGCGGCGAGCTCGCGCACCAGGGCGATCACCTGTTCGCGCGCGTGGCCGTCCAGATTCGAGGTGGGCTCGTCGAGCAGCAGCAGATCGGGCTCCAGCACCTTGGCGCGGGCCAGCGCGACCCGCTGGATTTCGCCGCCCGACAGGCGCTCCGGCGCGGTGTCCTGGACATGCGTGATGCCGGCCCAGCCCAGCGCGGCGCCGACGCGGCGCGCCACCTCGTCGGCCGGCAGTCCACGCGCGTGCAGTCCGTAGGCGATGTTCTCGCGCACCGACGTACGGAACAGATACGGATGCTGATGCATGTAGGCGATGCGCTGGCGCAGCGCGGCCGGTAGCGGATCGAGTGCAGCACGGCACGGCTGGCCGTCAGTGCCGGTCCAGTCGACGGTCGCGCCGGGGGCGCGTTCGAGGCCGGCGATCATGCGCAGCAGCGTGGTCTTGCCGGCGCCGTTGACGCCGGTCAGCACCACCGCGGTGGCGCGCGGAAAGGCCAGCGCGTCGATATCGAACAGCGCACGGGCGCCGATCCGGCGGCGCAGTCCGCGCACCACCAGCAGCGGCGGTGCCAGCGCGTCGGCGGCAGGGCGGTTGCGATCCGGCTCCGGTGCATTCATCGGCGAAATCCTCCGGCGCCCTGCAGCCATGCCAGCAGCACGTTGACCAGCAGGGCCAGGGCCACCAGCACGATGCCCAGCGCGATGCCCTGGGCGAATTCGCCCTTGCTGGTTTCGAGGGCGATGGCGGTGGTGATGGTACGGGTCGAGCCTTCGATATTGCCACCGATCATCAGCGCCGAGCCGACTTCCGCGATCACGCGGCCGAAGCCGGCGACCACGGCGGCCATCAGGCCGAAGCGCAGCTCGCGCAGCACCGTGAAGAAGGTGCGCCAGGCGCCGGCGCCGAGCACCCACGCGGTTTCGCGCAGCCGCGCGTCGGCCCCCTGCAGCGTCGACAGCGCGAATGCCAGCACCACCGGGAAGCCGATCACGGCCTGACCGATGATCATGCCGGCCGGCGTAAACAGCAGTTCGAGGCTGCCGAGCGGCCCCTGGCGCGTCAGCAACAGATAGAGAATCAGGCCGACCAGCACCGTCGGAAACGACAGGAACGCCTGCGACAGCACCACCACCACCCGGCGGCCGGGAAAGTCATGGGTGGCGATCAGGTAGGCGGCGCCGACCGCCGGGGCGGTGGCAATCGCCAGCCCGGCGAAGGCGACCTTCAGCGAGGTCCAGACGATCTGCCACAGCGCGGGATCGCCGCCGGCGAGCAGCGCGAACGCGGCCGCGGTGGCGGCGCCGATCTCCATCGGGCGGCGTCAGGCGGAGAAGGTGTGTTCGGGCGCGGGGAAGCTGCCGTCTTTGACCGCGGCGACATAAGCGCGGATCGCGCCCTCGATCGAGGACTGGCCTTCCATGAAGTTGCGCACGAACTTGGCCTTGCGGCCCGGATAGATGTTCAGCATGTCCTGCAGCACCAGCACCTGACCGGAGCAGTCGACGCCGGCGCCGATGCCGATGGTCGGGATCTCGAGCTGGCTGGTCACGGTAGTGGCCAGCGCGGCCGGCACCGCCTCCATCACGATCAGCTGGGCGCCGGCGCTCTGCAGCGCTTCGGCATCGCGGCGCAGCTGGGCCGCGCTCGCGTCCGTCTTGCCCTGTACCTTGAAGCCGCCGAAGGCGTGCACCGATTGCGGCGTCAGCCCGATATGCGCGCACACCGGGATGCTGCGCTCGACCAGGAACTTGACGGTCGGCGCCAGCCATTCGCCGCCTTCGAGCTTGACCATCTGCGCGCCGGCGCGCATCAGCGCCGCGGCGCTGGCAAACGCCTGCTCGGGCGTGCCGTAGGTGCCGAACGGCAGGTCGGCGACCACCAGCGCGGTCTGGTTGCCGCGCGCCACGCATTCGGTGTGGTACGCCATCTGTTCGAGCGTGACGGGCAGCGTGGTCTGCTGGCCCTGCATCACGTTGCCCAGCGAATCGCCGATCAGGATCACCTCGACGCCGCAGTGGTCGAGCAGCGCGGCGAAGCTCGAATCATAGGCGGTCAGCATCACGATCTTCTCGCCGGCGGCGCGCATCGCCTGCAGCTTGGGGATGGTGATGGACTTGCGGGAGGGTTCCAGGAGATAGCTCATCGATGTGCCTCGAAGGTCCGCCTGCCGGCGCGGCGCCCGCAACGGGCGGCGCGTTCAGCTGCGGAAGATGAAATAGACGGCACCGACCATGCACAGCGCCGCCCACACGTAGTCCCACTTGAAGCTTTGCTGCATGTACAGCAGCGAGAACGGCACGAACACCGTCAGCGTGATCGCTTCCTGCAGGATCTTCAGTTGCGCCAGCGAGATGCCATGCTGGAAGCCGATCCGGTTGGCCGGCACCTGCAGCATGTATTCGAACAGCGCGATGCCCCAGCTGACGATGGCCGCGATATACCAGGGCCGGCTGGCCAGGTCCTTCAGGTGGCCGTACCACGCGAAGGTCATGAACACATTGGACAGCGTCAGCAGACCGGTGGTCAGGAGGTAGGGCGAGATTCCGCTTGGCGCGTACATTGGCAGAAGGACACCTTGTCGATGCGCTGGCCCGCCACCGCGGGGAGATGGTCGGCGGCGCGGCCCAGGCCGGGAATCACCAGTTCGGGTTCGAGTTCGAGCAGCGGCACCAGCGTGAATGCGCGCGCCGCCACGCGCGGATGCGGCACCGTCAGCTGGGCGCCGTCATGCATTTCGTCGCCGAACACCAGCAGGTCGAGGTCCAGTGTGCGCGGTGCATTGCGGAACGGCCGTTCGCGGCCGAACTGATCTTCGATATGGTGGCAGATGCGCAGCAGCTGGGCGGCCGTGAAGCTGGTCTCCAGCTTGACCACCGCGTTGTAGTAATCGTCGCCGCCGGCATCGACCGGGGCGCTGCGGTACAGCGAGGATCGCGCCACGATGCGGATGCCGACCTGCTGCGCCAGGCAGACGATGGCATCCTTGACGGCTTGTTTTGCGTCGCCCAGATTGGCGCCGATGCCGATGAAGGCCAGTGTCATTCGGTTTCCTCCGGCTGGCCGCGCGCGCCGCCTTGCTGGTCGGCTGCCGCGTCCATCTCATCCCGGGGGGAAACTTTATCCGATTTCCGCGACGACCGCCGACGGCGCTTCTTGCGCGCCGGGCCTTCGCTGCCGGCCGTGCCGGAGGCGCGCGCCGCCTCGATCAGGTTCTCGCGGCCTTCGGAGTCGGCGTTCTGGAAGTCCTGCCACCAGGTCGCCAGTTCGGCCGGCATCTCGCCGGCCTCGCAGCGCAGCAGCAGGAAGTCGAAGCCGGCGCGGAAGCGGGGCGATTCCAACAGGCGGAACGGCATGCGGCCGACGCGCTTCTCGAAGCGCGGCTGCATGCCCCAGATGTCGCGCATGTCGGTGACAAAGCGGCGCTGGATCGCCAGCTGGCCGGTCTGGCGCTCGAGCACGTCGTCCATCGCCGCGTTGAGCGCCGCAATCGGATGCTCGCCGCCCTCGCGCAGCGCCTTCCAGCGCTGCAGCACGTGGTGCCACAGCAGCGCGGCGAACAGGAAGCCCGGCGACACCGGCTTGCCGGCCTGCACGCGGCGGTCGGTGTTGTCCAGCGCCAGCTGCACGAAGCGCTGTCCCAGCGGTTGTTCGATCGCGACGTCCAGCAGCGGCAGCAGGCCCTTGTGCAGGCCGGCCTTGCGCAACTCCTGCAGCGAGGCCCAGGCATGGCCGGACATCAGCAGCTTGAGCATCTCGTCGAACAGCCGCGCGCTTGGCACGTTGTGGATCAGCGAGGCCAGGTCGGCGATCGGCTGGCGCGTGGCCTCGTCGATGTCGAAGCCGGTCTTGGCGGCGAAACGCACCACGCGCAGCATCCGCACCGGGTCCTCGCGATAGCGCGTGACCGGGTCGCCGATCATCCGCAGCGTGCGCGCCCGCATGTCTTCCATGCCGTGGTGGTAGTCGTGCACGGTCTGCTCGGCCGGGTCGTAGTACATCGCATTGATGGTGAAGTCGCGCCGTTCGGCGTCCTCCGCCTGCGAGCCCCAGACGTTGTCGCGCAGCACCCGGCCGGAGGCGTCGATCGCGTGGGTCTTGTTGTCGAGTTCGGCGCGCTTGAGGCGGCGGCCTTCGGGCAGCGTTTCGCTGGCCACTGCATCGACCAGCGCGCGGAAGGTCGACACCTCGATGATTTCCTGCTCGCGCCCGCCGTAGAAGGTCACGTGCACGATCTGGAAGCGCCGGCCGATGATGCGCGAGCGGCGGAACAGCGCCTGCACCTGGTCCGGCGTGGCGTTGGTGGCCACGTCGAAGTCCTTCGGCTTGATGCCGAGCAGCAGGTCGCGCACCGCGCCGCCGACGATGAAGGCCTGGTAGCCGGCCTGCTGCAGCGTGCTGGTGACCTTGACCGCATTGCGCGACAGCAGCGTGGGATCGATCTGGTGCTCGTCGGCGGTGATGATGCGCGGCGTGTGCGCGCGGCCGAGGCGTCGCTGCTTGGGCCCGGGCTTGCCCAGCAGCCGGTTGATAAGCTTCTTGATCACGTCAGAACAGGTCCATGATGCGCCAGCCGGCTGCGGCGGCATGATGGCGCAGGCGCTCGTCCGGGTTGGTGGCGATCGGCTCGGTGACCTTGGCCAGCAGCGGCAGGTCGTTGATCGAATCGCTGTAAAAAGTGGTGGTGGCGAAGTCCTGCCAGCGCGCGCCCTGTTCCTTCAGCCAGGCCTCGACGCGGGCGATCTTGCCTTCGCGGAAGCTCGGGATGCCGAACACCTCGCCGGTGTAGGCGCTCTCGGCCAGGCCGTCGGCGGTGGCCGGTTCGGTGGCGATCAGGTGCTTGATGCCGAAGGCGGCGGCGATCGGCGCGGTGACGAAGCTGTTGGTCGCCGTGACGATGGCGCACAGGTCGCCGGCGTCCAGATGCTTGTAGACCAGCGCGCGCGCCTGCGGCGTGATGGCCGGCTCGATCACTTCGTGCATGAACTGCTGGCGCCAGGCGTTCAGGCGCTCGCGCGGATGGGCCGCCAGCGGGGCCAGCGCGAACTTCAGGAAGGCCTGGATATCGAGGGTGCCGGCCTTGTAATGGCCGTAGAACTCGTCGTTCTTGCGACGGTAGGTTTCCTCGTCGACCACGCCGAGACGGACCAGAAAGCGGCCCCATTCGTGGTCGCTGTCGGTCGGGATCAGAGTATGGTCGAGGTCGAACAATGCCAGATTCATGGGCGGCGATTTTACATTAAGGGGATGGCGGCCGGATTTGCGCGCTATTCGCGCAACTCGGCGAACATTTCGCGCAGCAGCGGCAGCGTCACCGCCCGCTTGCGTTCCAGCGAATAGGTGTCGAGCGCGTCCAGCAGCGCCATCAGGCTGGGCATGTCGCGATAGTGGCGCGTCACCAGCCAGTGGGGGATTTCGGGAGAGAGCTGCAGCCCGCGTTCGCGCGCGGCCTGCACCAGCGCGGCCATCTTGTCGTCGTCCGACAGCGGGGCGAGCTGGTAGACCAGGCCCCAGCCGAGCCGCGTGCGCAGGTCCTCGCGCACCGGCATGGTGACCGGGGCCAGGCTGCCGGCCACCACCAGCGCGGTGCGCACGTGCGCGCGCACCTCGTTATACAGGGAAAACACCGCGATCTGGCGCGCCTCGTCCAGCAGGTCGACATCGTCGACCGTGTACAGCTGGCAGCTCGGGTCGAAGATGAAGTCGGCCAGCGCGTGGTGCGGACTCAGATAGCGGCAGCGCAGGCCGGCATGCGCGCCGGCGTCGCACAGCGCGTGCAGCAGATGCGTGCGGCCGGAGCCGGTCTCGCCCCACAGGTAGATCAGCCGGTCGGCGGCGCGTTCCTGCGCCACCGCCCCCGGCAGCTCGCGCAGCCGCTGCACCGGCTCGCGGTTGGCGGAGACGAAGAAGTTCTCGAAGGTCGACGGCGGCGGGCTGCCCAGTTCGAGCGACAGTTGCTTGGGGCGCGG
Source organism: Cupriavidus gilardii (assembly GCF_017598945.1). Classification (GTDB taxonomy): domain Bacteria; phylum Pseudomonadota; class Gammaproteobacteria; order Burkholderiales; family Burkholderiaceae; genus Cupriavidus; species Cupriavidus gilardii_E. The sequence continues at coordinate 149,741 of NZ_JAGFTW010000036.1, read as the reverse complement.
AGACATGGCGTATCGATTACTTTCGGTAGAGGTCGCTTGTCACATACAGCCGCCGCAGCTGACGGGCGCCGACCAGCAGGACCGCGCAGGTCGGCAGCGCCAGCAGCACGCCGAAGAAGCCGAACAGCTGCCCGAAGGCGAGCAGCGCGAAGATCACTACCAGCGGATGCAGCCCGATCCGGTCGCCGACCAGGCGCGGGGTCAGGTAGAAGCTTTCCACGAACTGGCCGATGCCGTAGACCACCGCGACCGCGCCCAGCCCGTACAGGTTGCCGAACTGCAGCAGCGCCGCGACGATGGCCAGCGCCAGGCCGAAACCGAAGCCGATATAGGGAATGAAGACCGCCAGGCCGGTGAACACGCCGATCGGGATCGCGATCTCGAACCCGGCGATGGTCAGGCCGATGGAGTAGAGCGCCGCCAGGATCAGCATCACCAGGATCTGGCCGCGCAGATACTGCGACAGCAGCGCGTCGGTCTCGGCGGTCAGCTCGCGCACCTTCGGCACCCAGCGGCGCGGCACCAGGCCCTCGATCCGGCGCATCACCATGTGCCAGTCCATCAGCAGATAGAACATGACGATCGGCACCAAGAGCGCCAGCCCGCCGTAGGTGACCAGCGCGGTGCCGGACACGCGCACATAGGTCAGCAGCACCGCCAGCAGGTCCTCGGGGCTGGCGGCGAAGCGCTCGGACATCATGCGGCGCAGGCCCGGAAAGTCGAAGCGCACGCGCACGCCGAGCTCGGACAGGCGCGGGGCCACCACCGAATTGAGCTTCTTCAGCAGTTCGGGCAACTGCTCGCGCAGCTGCGGAATCTCGCGCTGGAGCACGGCGATGACCAGCAGCACCAGCAGCACCACGACGACGATCAGCAGCAGGATCATCAGCGAGACGGCGATCATCCGCGGCAGCTTGTGCCGCTGCAGCCAGTCGACACCCGGGTTCAGGATGTAGGCGAAGATGAACGCGAACAGGAACGGCGACAGCACCGGCGCCAGCGCGATCAGCGTGGCGAACAGCGCGACGCCGAGCGCGACCCAGAGCAGAATGCGCTTGGCCTCGTGGGACAGCAGGGGGGCGTTCATCGGGACAGTGGGGAAAAGACCGGCAAAAAGAAACCAGCGAAAAGAGACCAGCAAAAAGAAGGGCGAGGACGAGCGGCAAGCGCGCGTCGTCGCCCCCGGCGCGGCGGGTTTGCACGGCGCGAGCCGATGCAACTGGAAGCCGACACCCTGTATCCGTTAAAATCGCGATTCTACTGGACTCGCGACCCGCCATCCGGCGCCGCGAGGGCCGCATTCCTCACTTGTGCGTGACTCGACCCGCCGAGTGTCGTCATTTCCACCACCCAGGATCCGCAGAACTCCATGAGCGCAGCCCCCACTTCCGGCCAGGCAGGCCTTTCGTACCGCGATGCCGGCGTTGACATCGATGCGGGCGACGCGCTCGTCGACCGTATCAAGCCCTTCGCCAAGCGCACCATGCGCGAGGGCGTGATGGCCGGCATCGGGGGCTTCGGCGCGCTGTTCGAGCTGTCGCGCAAGTTCAAGGAGCCGGTGCTGGTGTCGGGCACCGACGGCGTCGGCACCAAGCTGAAGCTGGCCTTCCAGCTGAACCGCCACGATACCGTGGGCCAGGATCTGGTCGCGATGAGCGTCAACGACATCCTGGTGCAGGGCGCCGAACCGCTGTTCTTCCTCGACTATTTCGCCTGCGGCAAGCTGGACGTCGATACGGCGGCCACCGTGATCCAGGGCATCGCCCACGGCTGCGAACTGGCCGGCTGCGCGCTGATCGGCGGCGAGACCGCCGAGATGCCGAGCATGTACCCGGACGGCGAATACGATCTGGCCGGCTTTGCGGTCGGCGCGGTCGAGAAGAGCCGCATCATCGACGGCACCACCATCGTGCCGGGCGACGTGGTGCTGGGCCTGGCCTCGTCGGGCGCGCATTCGAACGGCTACTCGCTGGTGCGCAAGATCATCGAGGTGGCCAAGCCCGACCTCGAAGCCGATTTCCACGGCCAGCGCCTGCAGGACGCCATCATGGCGCCCACCCGCATCTACGTGAAGCCGCTGCTGTCGCTGATCGAGACGCTGCCGGTCAAGGGCATGGCCCATATCACCGGCGGCGGCCTGACCGAGAACGTGCCGCGCGTGCTGCCCAAGGAAGTCACCGCCGTGCTGCAGCGCGACGCGTGGACGATGCCGCCGCTGTTCCAGTGGCTGCAGGCCCAGGGCCGCGTTGCCGACGACGAAATGCATCGCGTGTTCAACTGCGGCATCGGCATGGTGGTGATCGTGGCCAAGGAAGACGCGGAACGCGCGATCCGGCATCTGCAGGCGGCCGGCGAGGCGGTGTGGCAGATCGGCGAGATCCGCGAGCGCGAGGAAGGGCAGGCGCCGACCGTGGTGGTCTGATTTCCCTTCGGCTTCGGAATGCCGATAAAAGACAGGCGGATGCTCGGGCATCCGCCTGTTTTCGTTTGGGCGTGTTGTCGGGGGTGTTGCGGTGTCGAGGTCAGCCCTGCTTGGCCGCCATCGCCGCCAAGGCTTCCCCGGTGACCCGGCAGATGCGCCAGTCCGGCAGCACGCTGGCGCCCATCGCGCGATAGAAGTCGATCGACGGCGTGTTCCAGTCCAGCACGCTCCATTCGAAGCGGCCGCAGCCGCGCTCGACCGCCAGTCCCGCCAGATGGACCAGCAGGGCCTTGCCGATGCCGTGGCCGCGCCAGGCCGGTTCGACATACAGGTCTTCGAGGTAGAGGCCCGGTTTGGCCAGGAAGGTCGAGTAGTTGTGGAAGAACAGCGCGAAGCCGATCGCGCGCGGACCTTCGGCGGTGGGCACCTCGGCCAGCACCGCCTCGGCCGACGGACGGGCGCCGAACAGCGTCTGGCGCAGCTTCTCCGGCGTGGCCTCGACCAGATGGGTCAGCTTTTCGTACTCGGCGAGCTCGGCGATCAGGCGCAGCAGCGTGTCGCAGTCGTCGGCGGTGGCGGGGCGTAGCGTGAAGGCGGCGTCGGTCATGATGTCGGCGTCGGACGAATCCGTATCGAATTGGACAAGGGACAAAGACGCGATTATCGCCCGACGGGTGTGCCCATGCTACGCGGCCAGCTGCGCCAGTCGGGCCACCTGCTCCACATAGTCCGGCGCCAGGCAATCGACCACCACCCGCTCGGGCGTCGACCGCAGCCACGTCAGCTGCCGCTTGCACAGCTGCCGGGTTGCGGCGATGCCGCGCTCACGCATCGCGGCGAAATCGCAGAGCCCGTCCAGATACTCCCAGACCTGCCGGTAGCCGACGCAGCGGATCGACGGCAGGCCCGGATGCAGATCGCCGCGCGCGCGCAGGCGTTCGACCTCGTCCAGCAATCCGCCGGCGAGCATCGCGTCGAAGCGGGCCTCGATGCGCGCATGCAGCACCGCGCGGTCCGACGGCTCCAGCGCGATCGCGCGAAAGCATGCGCCGGCCTGGCCGTCGAAGGTCCGCGCATCCGCCTGCCGGGCCAGCAGCGCCGACATCGGCTGGCCGGTCAGCCGGTGGATTTCCAGCGCGCGCTGGATGCGCTGCGAATCGTTGGGCGCCAGCCGCGCTGCGGTAATTGGGTCCACTTCGGCCAGCATCGCATGCAGCGCGGGCCAGCCTCGTTCTGCCGCCAGTTCGTCGAGCTCGGCGCGCACCTGCGGATCAGCATGCGGCAGGTCGTTCAGGCCCTGCGTCAGCGCCTTGTAATAAAGCATGGTGCCGCCGACGATCAGCGGCTCGCGTCCGCGCGCACGGATCGCGTCGATCAGCGCATTGGTATCGTTGACGAACTGCGCGGCCGAATAGCTGTCGGCCGGATCGATGATGTCGATCAGATGGTGCGGCACCGCGGCCAGTTCGGCGGCCGAGGGCTTGGCGGTGCCGATATCCATCTCGCGATAGACCAGCGCCGAATCCATGCTGATGATCTCGACCGGCGCGCGTGCAGCCAGCGCCAGGGCGGCCGCGGTCTTGCCCGAGGCGGTGGGGCCGAGCAGGCAGACGATGGGAGTGGGCGAAGCGGCGGCCATGGAATAAGCGGACAACGGCGACGATAACGGCGGCGATAACGGCGACGATAACGGCGGCGATAGCGACGGTGGGGCGGCGGCCTTACTGGCCGCGCAGGAACAGCCGGTCCAGCTCGGCCACGGTCAGCTGGACCCAGGTCGGCCGGCCATGATTGCACTGGTCGGCGCGCTCGGTCTGCTCCATCTGGCGCAGCAGCGCGTTCATTTCCTCGATGGTCAGCTTGCGGTTGGCGCGCACGGCGCTGTGGCAGGCCAGCGTCGCCAGCAGCTCGTTCTGGCGCTCGGCGAGCACCCGCGAGCCGCCGTAGGCGTGCAGATCGCGCAGCACGTCGCGCGCCAGCGCCTCGGCGTCGGCCTGCTTCAGCAGCGCCGGAATCGCGCGCACGGCCAGCGTGGTCGGCGAGACCGGCGCGATATCGAAGCCCAGCAGCGCCAGCGTTTCCTGGTGTTCCTCGGCGGCGCCGATCTCGACCGGGCTGGCCGGCAGCGTGACCGGAATCAGCAGCGGCTGCACCGTCATCTGGCGGGCGTCGAGCGCGGTCTTGATCTGCTCGTACAGGATGCGCTCGTGGGCGGCGTGCATGTCGACCAGCACCAGGCCGCGCGCATTCTGCGCCAGCACGTAGATGCCGTGCAGCTGCGCGATCGCGTAGCCGAGCGGATGGTCGTCGCTGTCGTGATCCGGTCCCTGTCCCTCGCTCCCCCCCTGCATCGGCACGCGGTCGAGCAGCGACGGCGGTTCGTCTGCGCGAGCGGCGCGGGCATCGGCCAGCCACGCGGGCGGCTGGCTCGACGGCGCGAAGCGCTGGCCGGACGGCGACATCGCATCGCGGACCATGCCGAGGTACGCCTGCCGTGGCTGCGCGATGCCGAGTTCGGCCTGGCGCGCGGCCGCGGTGTAATCGACCCAGGGGCGACCGCCGGGTTGCGCGGGACTGGTGGCGGCGACGCGCAGCCCCGGGGTTGGGTTGCCGTGACCGATGCCGTCGTCGCCCGTATGCAGACTGTCGCCGTTCTCGCCCGCCTGGCGCGCCAGGCAGCGCTGCACCGCGTGGTAGACGAACTGATGGACTGCACGCGATTCGCGGAAACGCACCTCGATCTTGGACGGATGCACATTGACGTCGACCAGCTCGGGCGGCAGGTCCAGGCACAGCACGTACGACGGGAAACGGTCGCCGTGCAGCACGTCCTGATAGGCGCTGCGCACGGCGTGCGTCAGCAGCTTGTCGCGCACGAAGCGGCCGTTGACGAAGAAGAACTGCTGGTCGGGGCGGCCGCGCGAGGCGGTCGGCAGTCCGGCGAAGCCGTACAGCGCCAGTTCGCCGGCCTGCTCGTCCAGCGGCAGCCGCGCCCGCGCGAACTCGCTGCCGAGCACCTGCGCGGTACGCGTGGCGACATCGCCGGCGTTCCAGTGCTCCATCGGCTTGCCGTTGTGGTGGACCGACAGCGTGACGTCGGGCCGGGCCAGCGCGATGCGCCGGATCACCTCGAGGCAATGGCCGAGTTCGGTCTGTTCGCTCTTCAGGAATTTGCGGCGCGCCGGCGTATTGAAGTACAGGTGCTGCACGTCGACGGTCGTGCCGACCCCGCCCGAGGCGGGCTGCAACGCGCCGGTATCCGCATGGATCTGGCTGGCATGGGGGCAGTTGGCCGTGCGGCTGGTCAGCACCAGCTGCGAGACCGAGGCAATCGAGGCCAGCGCCTCCCCGCGAAAGCCCAGCGTCAGCACCGATTCGAGTTCATCGAGGGAGGCGATCTTGCTGGTGGCATGGCGCATCAGCGCGACCGCCAGCTCGTCGGCCGGGATGCCGCAGCCGTTGTCGGTGATGACGATGCGGCGTACGCCGCCTTCCTCCAGCCGCACCGACAGCTGCGTCGCGCCGGCATCGAGCGCGTTCTCCAGCAACTCCTTGACCACCGAGGCCGGACGCTCGACCACCTCGCCGGCCGCGATCTGGCTGACCAGCTGGTCAGGCAGCGGCCGGATCGGGCGCGCCGGCGCGAGGCGGCCCTGGGGGCGCTGGGGGCGGTCGGACGAAGCGGCGACGGAGGCAGGAGAGGAGGGCGGCGCGGACATGGCAGCGATTATACGTGCCGGCTTCGTTGCGGCCTTGTCATGGTTTCGTGGCGATGCTGCGTGCGGGAGGTCGCACCCACGTTCCTCAAGCCGCCGTTTCGTCACCGGTGCGGCCACGTTCGTCTTGTATGATGTCGGGCTGGAAAAAGATGGGGAACGTCTTGGATATCGTATTGCAGGTGATTGACATGCTGCTGCATGTCGACAAGTACCTCGGCACCGTGATTCAGCAATATGGCGCATGGGTCTACGCCATTCTTTTCGCGATCGTCTTTGCCGAGACCGGCCTGGTGGTGGCGCCTTTCCTGCCGGGCGATTCGCTGCTCTTTATCGCGGGCGCGTTCTGCGCGACCGGGGCGATGAACGAGTGGGTGCTGATCGGCCTGCTGCTGGTCGCCGCGATCGGCGGCAATACCGTCAACTACTGGGTCGGCAGCTGGATCGGGCCCAAGGTGTTCGACCATCAATGGCGCTTCCTGGACCAGCAGGCGCTGCGCAAGACCCACGACTTCTACGAGCGCCACGGCGGCAAGACGCTGGTGATCGCGCGCTTCGTGCCGATCGTGCGGACTTTTGCGCCGTTCGTGGCCGGCGTGTCGCAGATGACCTTCGCGCGCTTCCAGCTGTTCAATGTGGTCGGCGCCGTCACCTGGGTGGTGGGTCTGGTGTTTGCCGGCTACTTCTTCGGCAACCTGCCGTTCATCAAGCAGTACCTGAACCTGATCGTGCTGGTCGGCATCAGCGCGGCGATCGTGCCGCTGATCCTTGGCGGCCTGTGGCGCCTGCTGCGGCGCGGCGACAAGCGCCGCCGCGTGTCGTAAGACGCGGCTCGATGCGAGGCCGGCATCTGGCGATGCCGGCCTGTTCCTTTCTTTCCTTCCTTTCTTCCTCGGGGCCGCTCAGTTCAGCGACCGGCTCATCATCCGCAGCGCGGGCATGCGGTCGCGAATCTGAGTCGAATCGGCCGCATCGGGCCGGGCGCTGACATAGGCCTCCAGATCTTCCAGCGCCGGCCGGAAGCATTCCAGGTTGGCATAGGCCAGGCCCCGGTCGCGCACCTCCTCGATCGAATCGGGCAGCAGGATCACCAGCCGGTTCTGCACCGCCAGCAGCCGCTGCCAGCGCGACTCCTGCAGATAGATCGCCTTCAGGTTGCGCAACATCCGCGCGATGATCTCGCGATGGCTCGCCGTCTGCAGGAACAGGCCCAGCGGCACCGCGTTGGGATCGGCGATCCCTTCGCGTTCCAGGTACGGATCCAGCATGTCCTGCAGCTGCTCCTTGGACAGCGTCTCGCCGGTCAGCGGATCGAGCACGACCTCGCCGGCCGGGATCGACATCCGCAGCAGGAAGTGATTGGGAAACGAGACACCCTTGAGCGGCAGGCCGATCTGCTGGCCCAGCTCCATGTACAGCACCGCGAGCGAGATCGGAATGCCGCGCCGCTGCCGCAGCACCACATTCAGATACGAATTGTCGGGGTCGTAGTAGTCGTTCGCGTTAGGCCCGAAGCCCAGGTCGCGGTAGAAGAAATGGTTCAGCAGGCGCAGGCGCTGGATGGCCGGGGTGCCGTCGGCAATCCGCCGTTTCAGCCGCAGCGCGAGCACATCGATGGCGGCCAGTTCGGCCTGCAGATCGAGGTCGGGGTAGGCATCCTGTGCGATCGACAGGGCCGTTTCGGTCAGCGGGATGCCGCTGTCGTCCGCCACCAGCGCGGCAAAATAGTCCAGGACTTTGGTCGAGGTCATAGCGGTTCCTGGTTGCGGCCGGCGCCATGGTCTTCAGGCTGCTTTGCGCTTGAAGGCAGCATAGCGCAGGCCCGTGAGCCACAGTGTACCGAAGTAGACGACCGCCGCAAGCACCAGGCACGAAGCCATCAGCGCGATCCGCAGCAGCGGCGTGGTGCCCAGCGCGACCCAGTCGAAGGTGCGCGCGAACCACAGCAGCACGCCGGACAACAGCGTCGCCGCGGCCGCCAGCTGGGCCAGAAACAGCCACCAGCCCGGCGCGGGGCGGTAGACGCCGACGCGACGCAGGCCGATGAACAGCAGCAAGGCATTGAGCGTCGCGCTGACGCTGATCGACAGGGCCAGCCCGGCGTGCCCGAGCCAGGGCACGAAGGCGAGGTTGGCCAGCTGCGTCATCACCAGCATCGCGATCGCGATCTTGACCGGGGTGCGGATGTCCTGGCGCGCGTAGAAGCCGGGGGCCAGGATCTTGACCAGGATCTGACCGACCAGGCCGACGCCGTAGGCCATCACCGCCAGTCGCGTCATCTCCACCGCATGGCCGTCGAACTTGCCATAGTGGAACAGCACCGCGGTCAGCGGCTTGCCGAACACGTAGAGCCCGATCGCGCTGGGGATCGCCAGCAGGAAGGTCAGCCGCAGGCCCCAGTCGAGCAGCGCCGAGTATTCGACGCCGTCCTCGCGGGCGCTCGCTTTCGACAGGCTGGGCAGCAGGATGGTGCCGATCGCGACGCCGAGCAGGGCGGTCGGAAATTCCATCAGGCGATCGGCATAGGTCAGGAAAGACACGCTGCCGGTGGCCAGACGCGAGGCGATATTGGTATTGATGATCAGGCTGATCTGGGCCACCGACACGCCCAGCAGCGCCGGTCCCATCTGCCGCAGAATGCGGCGCACGCCGGGATCGCGCCAGGCCGCGCGCACGTTCACGCCGATGCGCGGCAGCATGCCGATGCGCTTGAGCGCCGGGATCTGGATCGCCAGCTGCAGTACGCCGCCGACCAGCACGCCCCAGGCCTGCGCGTAGATCGGTTGTTCCAGATGCGGCGCAACGAACAGCGCGGCGCCGATCAGCGACAGGTTCAGCAGCACCGGCGTGAAGGCGGGCACCGCGAAGTTGCGCCAGGTGTTCAGCACGCCCGAGGCCAGCGCGACCATCGAGATCAGGCCGATATACGGGAACATCACGCGGGTCATGAAGACGGCCGCGTCGTAGGTCTGGCTGTCGCCGCGAAAGCCGGTGGCGACGATGGTCATGATCACCGGGGCGGCGAGCACGCCGATCAGCGACACTGCGGCCAGCGCCCACGCCATCACGGTGGCGACCGCATCGACCAGCAGCCGGGTCGGCGCGTCGCCGCGCTTGCTGTGGTATTCGCCGAGGATCGGCACGAAGGCCTGTGAAAACGCGCCCTCGCCGAAGATACGGCGCAGCATGTTCGGGATGCGGAAGGCGACATTGAACGCGTCGGTCATGTCCGAGGCGCCGAACGCGCGGGCGATCAGGATCTCGCGGATCAGGCCGGTGATGCGCGACAGCATCGTCAGGCCGCTGATGGTGGCGAGCGATTTGAGCAGGTTCAAGGTCGGGGAGGAAAGGGAAACGGTTCAGGCGCCGCCTCGGCGCGCGTCGCCGGGGCGGCGGATCGCAGTCAGACGGCCGCCGAGCGCCGAAAGTTGCAACCGCACCACACCGGGCTGGCCGGGGCCCGCCAATTGTGGCGCCAATTATACGGATGGGTGTGCGCGGCCCGCCGCCTTCGCCGACGGGTGGGATCTTCCTTGCGGCGGCTTCGACCTTGTGTGTATAATCGCCGATTCGAGAAGATAGTTGCGTTCCGGATTCGTGTGTCAGTGCATCCCGGGTCGCTCTTGTGCAACTCCACGCACGCATCTGAATTCAGGATATTTACGAAATGGCAAATTCCGCACAAGCTCGCAAGCGCGCGCGTCAAGCCGTCGCCCAGAACGCGCACAACTCCAGCCTGCGCTCGCGTCTGCGCACGGCCGTCAAGGCTGTCCGCAAGGCGATCGACGCCGGCGACAAGGCCGCTGCTGCCGAGATCTTCAAGAACTCGCAAGCCGTGATCGACAGCATCGCCGACAAGAAGATCGTCCACAAGAACAAGGCAGCGCGCCACAAGTCGCGTCTGTCGGCAGCGATCAAGGCCATGGCCGCCTGATTGCCGCGTTCTTCGGCCGCGCCTGGTGCGCGGTCGACGCAGTAGTAAAAAAGCCCGTCCGATGACGGGCTTTTTGCTATTCGTTTTTTGCGTTTCGCTGTTTGCTCTCGCTGTGCCCGTCGGCCTTCGCTCAATCGAGCGAGCAGGCCTCGACCAGTTGCAGATGGTTGTCGCGCGCGAAGTTCAGCACGAAGTCCAGCGCCTTCGGCTCGATCTCGCGCAGTCGCGCGTCGACCACCACGCATTTGACGCCGCCGGCCATCACGGGCCGCACGTAAGGGGAATAGGTCAGGCGAGGATCGCCGGTATCGCCAGGCGGGCGGAATTGCGCCATCACGCCACACAGCCGTTCAGCCCAATCGCTCGGACGGAAGGTCTTGCCTTCCTTGGTGATGCCCTGGATGAAGTACTGGCGAACGGTGGAATTCATGGACTGCGGTGAGGCTGGTGACTCGACGGGAAACCCGCAACGGGCGCCCGTTTGACGCGGCGAGAGGCGATCGGTTCGCGCGAATCTGGCCGGAAGGCGGGGCGTCGGGAGTGGCGGGGGCACTTTTGATGCCGGCGGCGGGCGGCGGCAAGGGTATGCCGGGCCCCGCGTGAATCAGCGGGTATTATATCTTATATAAGACTGCCGCATAAGCCGCCGTACAGCCCGGAAGCTCGCTCTGCCGGCATGGCCCGGCGCCCGCCCAGGCTCGCCAAAGCAGGAATAATCCCTTATGATTCCTGAACTCACATTGCGCAAGCGACGCGAAAGGCGGCTCCGCGACAGCGTGGTTCCATGACCGTTCATGGCCTCGCGTGTCCCCATCGAGCCGCCTTCTTTGTTTTATGAGCCCAACGCCGATCAAGCACTACCTCCAGTTCAGCGACCTCGATGCGAAGGAGTACGAGTACCTGCTCGACCGCGCCCGGATTCTGAAGACCAAGTTCAAGAACTACGAGACCTGGCACCCGCTGCACGACCGCACGCTGGCGATGATCTTCGAGAAGAACTCGACCCGCACGCGCCTGTCGTTCGAGGCCGGCATCCACCAGCTGGGCGGCCACGCGGTGTTCCTGAACACGCGCGACTCGCAGCTGGGCCGCGGCGAGCCGATCGAGGACGCCGCGCAGGTGATCTCACGCATGGTGGACATCATCATGATCCGGACCTTCGGGCAGGAGATCATCGACCGTTTCGCCGCCCATTCGCGCGTGCCGGTGATCAACGGGCTGACCAACGAATACCACCCGTGCCAGGTGCTGGCCGACGTCTTCACCTATATCGAGCACCGCGGCAGCATCCGCGGCAAGGTGGTGGCGTGGATCGGCGATGCCAACAACATGGCGTACACGTGGATCCAGGCGGCCGAACGGCTCGGCTTCACGTTCCATTTCTCCGCACCGCCGGGGTATCAACTCGATCCGGCGATGGTCCCGGCCACCGCCGCGAGCCTGGTCAAGGTCTTCGACGATCCGCTGACCGCCTGCCAGGGCGCCGATCTGGTGACCACCGACGTCTGGACCAGCATGGGCTTCGAGGCCGAGAACGAGGTCCGCAAGCGCGCCTTCCAGGACTGGATGGTGACCACCGCGATGATGGACCGCGCCAATCCCGACGCGCTGTTCATGCACTGCCTGCCGGCGCATCGCGGCGAGGAAGTCGAGGCCGCCGTGATCGACGGTCCCAGGAGCGTGGTCTGGGACGAGGCCGAGAACCGGCTGCACGTGCAGAAGGCGCTGATGGAGTACCTGCTTTGCGGGCGCTATTGAGCGATTGAAGGTCGGGTGATCGTTTAATGCCCCTGAGCCGCGCCGTCCGGCGATGTGCCGCCCAAGCCCGGGCGGTCATGTCAAAATAGCGGCTTTCCGTTTTTCCTTATCCGATGCGCGGGCTGTCTTACCTGCCGGTCCGCGCCTCCTTTGCGCATCGAGTCGAACATGAGCGATATCAAGAAAGTCGTGCTCGCCTACTCCGGCGGGCTGGACACTTCGGTGATCCTGAAGTGGCTGCAAGACACCTACCAATGCGAGGTGGTCACGTTCACCGCCGACATCGGCCAGGGTGAAGAACTGGAGCCGGCTCGCCAGAAGGCGCTCAAGTTCGGTATCAAGCCGGAGAACATCTTCATCGACGACCTGCGCGAAGAATTCGTGCGCGACTTCGTCTTCCCGATGTTCCGCGCCAATGCGGTCTACGAAGGCGAATACCTGCTGGGCACCTCGATCGCCCGCCCGCTGATCGCCAAGCGCCAGATCGAGATCCTGCGCAGCACCGGCGCCGACGCGGTGTCGCACGGCGCCACCGGCAAGGGCAACGACCAGGTCCGCTTCGAGCTCGGCTATTACGGCCTGGAGCCGGGCGTCAAGGTCATCGCCCCGTGGCGCGAGTGGGACCTGCTGTCGCGCGAGAAGCTGCTGGCCTACGCCGAGAAGGCCGGCATCGAAATCGACATGAAGCACAAGAAGGGCGGCGCCCCGTACTCGATGGACGCCAACCTGCTGCACATCTCGTTCGAGGGCCGCCATCTGGAAGACCCGAAGGCCGAGGCCGAGGAAGACATGTGGCGCTGGACGGTGTCGCCGGAGCAGGCGCCGGACGCGCCCGAGTTCCTCGACATCGAATTCGAGCGCGGCGACATCGTCGCACTGAACGGCAAGCGCATGTCGCCCGCCGAAGTGCTGACCGAACTGAACCGCCTGGGCGGCAAGCACGGCATCGGCCGTCTGGACCTGGTCGAGAACCGCTACGTCGGCATGAAGAGCCGCGGCTGCTATGAAACCCCGGGAGGCACGATCCTGCTGCGCGCCCACCGTGCGATCGAGTCGATCACGCTGGACCGCGAAGTCGCCCACCTGAAGGACGACCTGATGCCGCGCTACGCCAGCCTGATCTACAACGGCTACTGGTGGAGCCCGGAGCGCCGCGCGCTGCAGGTGCTGATCGACCATACCCAGCAGAACGTCAACGGCTGGGTGCGCGTCAAGCTGTACAAGGGCAACGTGATCGTGCTGGCCCGCGATTCGAAGGACACGCTGTTCGACAAGAACATCGCGACCTTCGACGAAGACTTCGGCGCCTACAACCAGGCCGACGCCGGCGGCTTCATCAAGCTGAACGCGCTGCGCATGCGCATCGCCGAGAATGCGCGCCGCCAGCGCGGCGAGTAAGCCGTCAGCGAGCGGCTGCCACGCGCATCGGTAAGGAAGGAGAGGGGCCCAGGCGGCCCCTCTTTTCATGTCCGCGCATGCCCGCACCCAGTTTCCATCGTCTACCAGGAGAGGAGTAATGAGCCAGTTCGACAATGTTTCCGTGGTCAAGCAAGCCAATCTGTATTTCGACGGCAAATGCGTCAGCCACACCGTGCTGTTTCCGGACGGCACGCGCAAGACGCTGGGCGTGATCTTCCCCGCCTCGCTGACCTTCAAGACCGGCGCGCCGGAAATCATGGAGATCAATGCCGGCGTCTGCCGCGTGCGTCTGGCGGGCTCGGACGAATGGCAGACCTACGGCGCGGGCCAGCAGTTCAACGTCCCCGGCGACAGCAGCTTCGATATCGAGGTGCAGCAGACGCTCGACTACGTCTGCCACTTCGGCTGATCGTCCACCGCGCGTCTTCGGCCGCGCGCATGCCGCGGCCGTCCTTCCGATCGTCCCGCTTCACGGAGTTCCGGCATGGCCCATCGACACAAGCCGATCAATCTCGCCCTGCAAGGCGGCGGCGCGCACGGCGCCTTCGGGTGGGGCGTGCTCGACGCGCTGCTGGAGGATGGGCGCCTGCGTTTCGACGGCATCAGCGGCACCAGCGCCGGCTCGATGAACGCGGTGGTGATGATCGACGGCCTGCTCGAAGGCGGCCCGGAGCGTGCGCGAGAAAAGCTGCACGATTTCTGGTTCGGCGTGTCGCGCGCCGGCTCGCCGTTCTCGACGCTGGGCCAGCAGACGGTCGACTGGCTGTCCGGCCAACCTGGCAACAGCTGGCCGCTGCAGGACTGGATGCGGATGTGGTCGGGCTGGTGGAGCGCGACCGCGCAGGGCAGCACGTTCAATCCCTTGCGCGCGCTGCTCGAGGATCAGGTCGATTTCGAGCGCGTGCGGGCCTGTCCGGAAACGAAGCTGTTCATCGCCGCCACCGACGTCAACAGCGGCAACGTGCGCGTGTTTCAGACGGCCGACCTGACCGTCGACGCCGTGCTGGCCTCGGCCTGCCTGCCCTATCTGTATCCGGCGATCGAGATCGGCGAGCGGTATTACTGGGACGGCGGTTATATGGGCAATCCGGTGCTGTTTCCGTTCTTCTACCAGACCGCGACGCGCGACATCCTGGTCGTCCATATCAATCCGATCTCGCGCCCGGACGTGCCCACGCAGCCGCAGGAAGTGATGGAGCGGCTCAACGAGATCACCTTCAACGCGTCGCTGCTGCGCGAAATGCGCGCGATCGCCTTTGTGCAGAAGCTGCTCGACGAGGAGTGGCTCAAGCCCGAATACCGCGACAAGCTCAAATACATCCTGCTGCATTCGATCCGCGCCGACGAGGCGCTGGCCGACCTGTCGTCGTCCACCAAGCTGGTCACCGACTGGAATTTCCTGCTGATGCTGCGCGAGCGCGGCCGCACCGCGGCGCAGGGCTGGCTCGCGCAGCATTACGATGCCGTCGGCAAGCGCGGCACCGTGGATATCCGCAAGGAGTTTTTGCAGGATCTGCCGTTGTAGCGGTGTATTGCCCTACGGTTTTCTCCCCTCTCCCGCGTGCGGGAGAGGGGCGGGGGAGAGGGAGAGGGAGAGGGCTGGCAGTATCGCGCTACAGCACCACCGGCTCAGGCTCGATCCCGACGCCAAAGCGCTCCCGCACCGTGTCCGCGATCCGCGTCGCCAGGGCCAGCAGCGCGCGGCCATCGCCGCCGCCGTGGTGCACCAGCACCAGCGCCTGCCGCTCGTGCACGCCGACCGGGCCTTCGCGCAGGCCCTTGAATCCGCAGCGATCGATCAGCCAGCCTGCGGCCAGCTTGTAGCTGCCATCGGGCTGCGGATGGCTGACCAAGTCCGGATGCGCGGCCACCAGCGCGTCGCGTTGCGCGGCGCTGACCACCGGGTTCTTGAAGAAGCTGCCGGCATTGCCGAGCACCGCGGGATCGGGCAGCTTGCGCTGGCGGATCGCGATGACCGCGTCGCGGATCGCCGCCGCGTCAGGCGCCGCATGATCGTGCAGCTCGCGCGCCAGTTCGGCATAGCTAAGCGCCGGTTGCCAGCGACGCGGCAGCCGCAGCGTGACCGCGGTGATCACGTAGCGATCGCGGCCGGCCTGCTTGAACACGCTGTCCCGATAGCCGAAGGCGCAATCGGCGAGGCTTAGCGTGACGAAGCCGCGCGTTTGCCGGTCCCAGGCGCGCAGGCTGTGGAAGCGCTCGCGCAGCTCGACGCCGTAGGCGCCGATGTTCTGGATCGGCGCGGCGCCCACGCTGCCGGGGATCAGCGCCAGGTTTTCGAGCCCGGGCATGCCGTCGGCGATGGTCCGATTGACGGTCGCGTGCCAGTTCTCGCCGGCACCCACCGTCACCAGCCAGGCATCGTCATCGCCGGCGACCGTGTAGCCGGGAATCCGCATCAGCAGCACCACCGCATCGAGATCCCCCGTCAGCACCACATTGCTGCCGCCGCCCAGTACCACGACCGGCCGCTGTGCCGCGCGCGGGTCGGCCAGCGCCTCGATGAGGTCGTTTTCGCTACGCACCGCGGCCGCGAAGCGCGCGCGTACGTCGAAACCCAATGTGTTGTGCTGGCGCAGCGGATAAAATTCGTGGAAATCT
The DNA here is from genome assembly GCF_017598945.1 of Cupriavidus gilardii. Lineage (GTDB taxonomy): Bacteria > Pseudomonadota > Gammaproteobacteria > Burkholderiales > Burkholderiaceae > Cupriavidus > Cupriavidus gilardii_E. The sequence goes on along the minus strand of NZ_JAGFTW010000036.1, from coordinate 133,873 downwards.
GCCATGCGGAAAAAGTTGCCGGACGTGGATGCCCGAACAGCGGGATGGAGCGAAACGGCCTGACTGCAGGGTTGGCGGGATTATACGGAACCCCCGGCGAGCGCCGGCGTGGTTTGCGGTTCGGACAGCAGGTACCCAGGTACCGAAATACAGAAGGAGTAGGCGATGCCGTCGTTTGACGTGGTGTGCGAAGCGAATATGGTCGAGGTCAAGAATGCGGTCGAGCAGGCCAACAAGGAGATCTCGACGCGCTTCGACTTCAAGGGTTCCGACTCCCGTGTCGAGCAGAAGGAGGGCGAGCTGACCGCGTTTGCCGATGACGACTTCAAGCTCGGCCAGGTCAAGGATGTGCTGCTCAACAAGATGGCCAAGCGCAATGTCGACGTGCGCTTCCTCGACTACGGCAAGACCGAGAAGATCAGCGGCGACAAGGTCAAGCAGGTCATCACGATCAAGAAGGGCGTCACCGGCGACCTGGCCAAGAAGATCGTGCGCATGATCAAGGACAGCAAGATCAAGGTACAGGCCAGCATCCAGGGCGATGCGGTGCGCGTGTCGGGGACCAAGCGCGACGATCTGCAGAGCGTGATCGCGATGCTGCGCAAGGACGTGTCCGAGGCGCCGCTCGATTTCAACAACTTCCGCGACTGAGGCCGGTTCGACCTGGCGGATGCCGACGCGGCCTGGCTGACAGGCCGCGTCGTCGTTTCCGGCCCTCTGCCTTATTCCTTTCTTATTGCGCCGGCAGGCCGCCGATCTTCGCGCCGGCCTTGATGCCCTTCTGCGCGAACCAGCCCTGGTTCATCTCCAACGCATAGCGGATCGCCGCCTTCGGGCAGTGGTTGTCCTCGCTGTGCGGCCGCATGTCCTCGATATTGACGATGGTGCCGTCGTCCGCCAGGAAGGCGATCGACAGCGGCAGCTCGGTGTTCTTCATCCAGAAGCAGTGACCGGCCTTCTGCTCGAACACGAACAGCATGCCGGCGTTGGCGGGCATCGACTTGCGGTACATCAGGCCCTGCTGGCGGGACTGCTGATCGGCGGCGACCTCGGCGCGGATCACGTACATGCCGGCGCTCAGCGAGACCACCGGCAGCCGCTGCTGCGCCTGAGCAAGCGGGGCCAGCAGCGCTGCGCCGCAGGCGAGGGCGGCGAGCCGGCGCGCCAGGGGGCGGCGGGGCGCGGGAAGCGAAGCGCAATCGAACGCAGCGACGGTCAACGGACGGCGAAAGGGCATGGCGGGAATGGCGAAGGTCATGACGGCGAGGCCAGGAGAACGCGGGGCTTGTGCAGCGGAACTGCGGCATGACGGCGGCAGAACCGCAGCCGCAAGCATAGCGCAGCCCGGCTAGGCCGGACGCCGGCGCCGATTCGGAGCGGCCGTCCGGTCGGCGTCGGTGCGGCCGGGAGCCGGCCGCCTCGGCCGCACAGGCGTGGCACCGCGGGCGGGACCGCTCATGCCCAGGCTTTGCGGCGTGACTTCCTGCCATTGCCCGGGCGCCAGACCGAGCTGCCGCAGGTCCAGCGCGCCGATGCCGACGCGGACCAGCCGCAGCGTCGGGTAGCCGACCGCCGCGGTCATGCGGCGCACCTGCCGGTTCTTGCCCTCGTGGATCACGATCTCCAGCCACTGGGTCGGGATCGCCGCCCGAAAGCGGATCGGCGGCGTGCGCGGCCACAGGAAATCCGGCTCGTCGATCAGCGTGGCCTGCGCCGGCAGTGTGTGGAAATCGCCAAGGTCAAGGCCGGCGCGCAGCCGTGCCAGCGCGGCTTCGTCCGGCACGCCCTCGACCTGCGCCAGATAGGTCTTGGCCAGCTTCTGGCGCGGGTCGGCGATGCGCGCCTGCAGCACGCCGTCGTCGGTCAACAGCAGCAGCCCTTCGCTGTCGGCGTCGAGCCGGCCGGCGGGGTAGACGTTCGGTATCGCGATCCAGTCGGCGAGCGTCTGCCGGCTCGGATGGGGCGAGAACTGGCTCATGGTGCCGAACGGCTTGTTCAGGGCGATCAGGGTCATGGGGAAACCGGTGCGGGAAAGGCGCCAGTATGCCGCAGCGGGTGCGACGCCAGCGCCCGCCCGGGATGGCGGATGATGAAAAATTGCTGCATAATACGAAACCGGTCTTGTGTCTTATATAAGACTCAGATAGGACGCAGTCTCGCGATGCAGCAATGCCGGTGTCGCGAGGGCCGTTACAATGCCTCCCGCTAGGCCCGCATTTCGCCGTCTGGTCACGAACCCGCCGGCCGTTCGAAAACCCCCGTTCCGTACTGGAGACGTCATGTACCAACACATCAAGGTCCCGGCCGGTGAGAAGATCACGGTCAACCAGGATCTCTCGCTGAATGTTCCGGACAATCCGATCATCCCTTATATCGAAGGCGACGGTACCGGCTTCGATATCACCCCGGTGATGATCAAGGTGGTGGACGCGGCCGTGGCCAAGGCCTACGCCGGCAAGCGCAAGATCTCGTGGATGGAGATCTACGCGGGCGAGAAGTCGACCAAGGTCTATGGCCCCGATGTGTGGCTGCCCGACGAAACCCTGGACGTGCTCAAGGAGTACGTGGTCTCGATCAAGGGCCCGCTGACGACGCCGGTCGGCGGCGGCATCCGCTCGCTGAACGTCGCGCTGCGCCAGCAGCTGGACCTGTACGTCTGCCTGCGTCCGGTGCGCTATTTCAAGGGCGTGCCGTCGCCGGTGCGCGAGCCCGAGAAGACCGACATGGTGATCTTCCGTGAGAACTCGGAAGACATCTACGCCGGCATCGAATGGGAAGCCGAGAGCGAGCAGGCCAAGAAGGTCATCGCCTTCCTGCAGAACGAAATGGGCGTCAAGAAGATCCGCTTCCCGGAAACCTCGGGTATCGGCGTCAAGCCCGTGTCGAAGCAGGGCACCCAGCGCCTGGTCCGCAAGGCCATCCAGTACGCGATCGACAACGACAAGCCCTCGGTGACCCTGGTCCACAAGGGCAACATCATGAAGTTCACCGAAGGCGGCTTCCGCGACTGGGGCTACGAGCTCGCGCAGAAGGAATTCGGTGCCGAACTGATCGACGGCGGCCCGTGGTGCAAGATCAAGAACCCGAAGACCGGCAAGGACATCGTCGTCAAGGACGCGATCGCTGACGCGTTCCTGCAGCAGATCCTGCTGCGTCCGGCCGAGTACTCGGTGATCGCCACGCTGAACCTGAACGGCGACTATGTTTCGGACGCGCTGGCCGCGCAGGTCGGCGGCATCGGCATCGCGCCGGGCGCCAACCTGTCGGATTCGGTGGCGATGTTCGAAGCGACCCACGGTACCGCGCCGAAGTACGCCGGCAAGGACTACGTGAACCCGGGTTCGGAAATCCTGTCGGCCGAAATGATGCTGCGCCATATGGGCTGGACCGAGGCGGCGGATCTGATCATCTCGTCGATGGAGAAGTCGATCCTGTCGAAGAAGGTCACGTACGACTTCGCCCGTCTGCTCGAAGGCGCGACGCAGGTCTCGTGCTCGGGCTTCGGTCAGGTGATGATCGACAATATGTAAGCGACTTCGCTGGCGTCGCGCGGCCCGTTGTTGTTCGGCTGCGCGGCGCGGCAGGGTTGCGCGAGCCCCCGTTGCCGACCGGTAGCGGGGGTTTGTCTTTTTGGGATTGGCAGCAATGGAAAAGGCCCGGCATTGCCGGGCCCTTTCCCCAGGATCCAACGACCTGCGCCTCGGCAACCGATGTTCCGATTGCCCCCGCCGGACGCCTGCCGCCGAAGCCTGTAGCGACCGCCGCGCGCTCTGTCGGCCGGTGCGGTCGCGATGTCGCGCTCAGGCGGCGCTCTGGATGTTCGTGGCTTGCTTGCCCTTCGGACCTTGCACGATTTCGAACGAAACGCGCTGGCCCTCTTTCAGGGTCTTGAAGCCATTCATCTGGATAGCCGAAAAGTGCGCAAACAGTTCTTCGTTACCGTCGTCCGGGGTGATAAACCCGAAGCCCTTGGCATCATTGAACCATTTGACCGTACCGCTTGCCATAAACTCCCCCAACGAAAAAACAGATTTCAAACAGGGGGGCGCTCAGGCCAGCCGCCGGCGCAACGATCGATTGCGCCATACAACGCAGCGCCTCGGTCGAGGCGCCGCTGCCGGCTCCGTAGGCCTCCCTGCTCACGGAGCACTCGAGGTCCGGCCTGTTGCTTTGGCTCGCGGGACCGGACCTGAATGTCCGAACGATTCTTCTGGCAAACAATCAGACTGTCAAGCCGGCACATTCCCGACCCTGACGCCAATGTGGCAGGAATGGGACGACGTCCAACCGTGCTACTGTGACGGCTCGCGCAGCGTATTGGCACGCCCTCGGGCACGCCGTTGCCCGCTGCGCCGGGCGGCGCGGTTCGCGAGTCGAGGAATGGTCGAGAAGTGCTAGCTGGCCTTGAAACCGACAGCTTTTGCCCAAATTGCAGACTTGAGCGGAGGGGTTAGAATAAAGCCATGGCTACACGGCTGGCGAATGTCCCACAACGCGATGCAGGCACCGTACTGGAGCGGAAAGAGCAAGCGCTCAAACCGCCGGCCATGTACAAGGTCGTCCTGCTGAACGACGACTACACTCCGATGGAGTTTGTCGTCATGATCCTGCAACAGTATTTCAGCAGGGACCGAGAAACGGCGACGCAAATCATGCTGACCGTCCATCGGGAAGGCAAGGGAGTCTGCGGTATCTATACCAGGGATATCGCCGCGACGAAGGTCGAGCTGGTGTCAACGCACGCGCGGCAGGCAGGGCATCCACTGCAGTGCGTGATGGAGGAAGCATGATTGCGCAAGAACTGGAAGTCAGCCTGCATATGGCCTTCGTCGAGGCCAGGCAGGCACGCCACGAATTCATCACCGTGGAGCACCTGCTGTTGGCGTTGCTGGACAACCCGACGGCAGCGGAAGTTCTGCGCGCCTGCGCGGCCAATATCGAGGACCTGCGCACCAGCCTGAAGAATTTCATTGTCGACAACACCCCCGTCGTGCCTGGTACCGACGAGGTGGACACGCAGCCGACGCTCGGCTTTCAGCGCGTGATTCAGCGCGCGATCATGCATGTCCAGTCGACCTCCAACGGCAAGAAGGAAGTCACCGGCGCCAACGTGCTGGTGGCGATCTTCGGCGAGAAGGATTCGCACGCCGTCTACTACCTGCAGCAGCAGGGCGTGACGCGCCTGGACGTGGTCAATTTCATCAGCCACGGCATCCGCAAGGACCAGTCCGAGCCGGCCAAGCATGGCGAGGCCGGGGCGGAAGGCGAGGGCGGCGACGGCAAGGAAAGCCCGCTGGAGCAGTACACCCAGAACATGAACGCGCTGGCCAAGGCCGGCAAGATCGATCCGCTGATCGGCCGCGAGAGCGAAGTCGAGCGCGTGGTGCAGGTCCTGTGCCGCCGGCGCAAGAACAATCCGCTGCTGGTGGGCGAGGCCGGCGTCGGCAAGACGGCGATCGCCGAAGGCCTGGCCTGGCGCATCACCAAGAACGAAGTGCCCGATATCCTCGAGAAGGCGGTGGTCTACTCGCTGGACATGGGCGCGCTGCTGGCGGGCACCAAGTACCGCGGCGACTTCGAGCAGCGCCTGAAGGGCGTGCTCAAATCGCTCAAGGACAACCCGAATGCGATCCTGTTCATCGACGAGATCCACACGCTGATCGGCGCGGGCGCCGCGTCGGGCGGCACGCTGGACGCCAGCAACCTGCTGAAGCCGGCGCTGTCGTCGGGCCAGCTCAAGTGTATCGGCGCCACCACGTTCACCGAATATCGCGGGATTTTCGAGAAAGATGCCGCGCTTTCGCGGCGCTTTCAGAAGATCGACGTGGTCGAGCCCTCGGTCGACCAGACCGTGCAGATCCTGCGCGGCCTGAAGTCGCGTTTCGAGGAGCACCACGGCGTCAAGTACGCGTCGGCGGCGCTGACGGCAGCCGCCGAGCTGTCGGCACGCTTCATCACCGACCGTCATCTGCCGGACAAGGCGATCGATGTGATCGATGAGGCTGGCGCCGCGCAACGGATCCTGCCGAAGTCCAAGCAGAAGAAGACCATCGGCAAGAGCGAGATCGAGGACATCGTGTCTCGGATTGCCCGGATCCCGCCGCAGAGCGTCAACCAGGACGACCGCAGCAAGCTGCAGACGCTGGACCGCGATCTGAAGTCGGTGGTGTTTGGCCAGGACCCGGCCATCGAGGCGCTGGCATCGGCGATCAAGATGTCGCGCGCCGGCCTGGGCAAGACCGACAAGCCGATCGGCTCCTTCCTGTTCTCGGGCCCGACCGGTGTCGGCAAGACCGAGGTGGCGAAGCAGCTGGCCTTCATCATGGGCATCGAGCTGCTGCGCTTCGATATGTCGGAGTACATGGAGCGTCATGCGGTTAGCCGTCTGATCGGCGCGCCCCCGGGCTATGTCGGCTTCGACCAGGGCGGTCTGCTGACCGAGGCAGTGACCAAGAAGCCGCACTGCGTGCTGCTGCTGGACGAGATCGAAAAGGCGCATCCGGACATCTTCAACATCCTGCTGCAGGTGATGGACCACGGTGCGCTGACCGACAACAACGGCCGGCGCGCGGACTTCCGCAACGTGATCATCATCATGACGACCAACGCCGGTGCCGAGACCATGAACCGCGCGGCGATCGGCTTCACGTCGTCGCGGGAGCAGGGCGACGAGATGGCCGACATCAAGCGGATGTTCACGCCCGAGTTCCGCAACCGGCTCGACGCGATCATCAGCTTCCGCTCGCTGGACGAGGAAATCATCCTGCGCGTGGTGGACAAGTTCCTGATGCAGCTGGAAGAGCAGCTGCACGAGAAGAAGGTCGAGGCCAGCTTCACCGAGCGCCTGCGCAAGTTCCTGGCGCGCAAGGGCTTCGATCCGCTGATGGGCGCGCGTCCGATGCAACGGCTGATCCAGGACATGATCCGCAAGGCCCTGGCCGACGAACTGCTGTTCGGGCAGTTGGCCTCGGGCGGCAAGGTCGTGGTCGATCTGGACGAGAAGGAGCAGATCAAGCTGGAGTTCGCCGAGATCGATACCGAGCCGCCGGAGGCGCCGGAAAGCGAGCAACGCGCGGAGGCCTGAACGCAGCAGCAGGGCGGGGCGGCGGGCCATGCAGGCCCGCCACCCGCGTTCCATGCTATCCTTCGGCAAAATAGTACGGGGCGGCAGCAATGCCGCCCCTATTCATTTGGCCGCGCACGGTGCGGGCCGCCGCCTGTCGCGGCGCCGATGCCTGCCGGCAAGCTGAACGAGCCACCGATGTTTCGCCTGCGTCGTCTGATGCTGAAGTCGCTGCCCCTGGCGGCGACGACTCCGATCCCGTTGACCGCCCACGCCTTGCCGGGCGAGTCTGCGAGCACCTACGGCGGCCACGTGGCGATGGTCCTGCCGATCCCGCCGGGCGGCAGCGGCGACGTGGTGGCGCGCCAGCTGCAGCCCGGACTGAAGCAGGCGTTGGGCCAGCCCGTGGTCGTCGATCACCGCCCCGGCGCCGCCGGCCTGCAGGCCGCCGCCACGGTGGCCCGCGCCAGGCCCGACGGGCAGACGCTGCTGATGGCCTTCGACAGCCTCGCCCTGCAGCCGATCGCCTACAAGCAGCTGCCGTACGACACCTTCCGCGACTTCACGCCGATCTCCCAGCTGGCACGTCATCCGCTGGTGGTGGCCGTTCATCCGTCGTTGCCCGTCGACAATATCCGTGCGTTGATCGGACTGGCGCGGCAGCGCGACGAACCGATCCGTGTCGCGTCGCCGGGCGCCGGCAGCCTCAATCAGCTGGCCGCGCAGGCGCTGGCGAGCGAGGGCGGGGCGTCGTGGCGGCATGTCGCATTCAAGGGCACGGGCCCGGCGGTGCAGGCCGTGCTGTCGGACCAGGCCGACCTGGTGCTGGCGAGCTACGCGGCCGTGCAGGCTCATCTGCAGACGCGCACGCTGAAGGCGCTGGCGGTGACCGGCGAGCGCCGGCTGGCGCAGCTGCCGCAGGTGCCGACGGTCGCGGAACAGGGCGTGCCGGGCTTCGAGGCCTATGGCTGGATCGGCGTATTCGGTCCGGCTGGCCTGCCGGCGCCCGTGGTCGGCCGTCTGCATGGCGCCTTGTCGAACGCGATTCGCGCGCCGCGGGTCGCATCGACGCTGGCGGCGCACGGCCTCGAGCCCGTGGCCGGCACACCCGAAGCGCTGGGCCAGCTGGTCCGGCGCGAGCACGACCGGTGGCAGGCGGTAGCGCGCCAGGCCAATCTTCAGTTCGAATGATCGATCCGAGTTCGATCCGAGCCATCGACCCAACGTGACGCAAGGACAGTGGCAATGACAGCGACCATCGCAGCGCAGCGCCAATTCGACCATGCCGTCGTGATCTGCCCCGACCTGGATGCCGCCGCGCAGGCCTGGCAACGGCTCGGCTTCACGCTGACGCCGCGCGGCTTTCATACGCTCGGCTCGCAGAACCATTGCGTGATGCTGGCTCGCGACTATCTCGAGCTGATGCATGTCGACGGCCCCAGCGATCCGCTGCAGTACTACTGGCACAGCCAGCAGCACGGCGGCGGCTGTGCCGCGCTATCGTGCCGCAGCGACGATGCCGTAGCCGACGCCGCGGCGCTGCGTGGCGGCGGCTGGCATACCGCCGAGCCGGTCGAATTTTCGCGTCCGGTGCGCCTGGACGATGGCTCGGAACACCCGGCCACGTTCCGCGTCACCGCGATGGACGACGCGCCTGGCGCGCGCTTCTTCCTGTGCGAGCACCGCACGCCGGAACTGCTGTGGCGGCCGGAATGGATGACGCACGCGAACGGCGCGCAAGCGATCGGGACAATGTTCCTGGTGGTAGCGCCGTCGCTGGTCGATGCCGCCGCGCGGGCCTATGCCGAACTGATGGGCGCCGAATTGACGCAGTTGAGCGAGCATGTCTGCAGCCTGGCCGTCGGCGATGCGGCGCTGGTGCTGTCGACCCCGCAGGCGCTTGCTGCGGCGACCGGCACCGGCCATATCCGCCAGGCGGTGCCCGGCTATGCCGCGATCCGGCTGCGCACCGCGTCGCTCGATCAGGCGCGGGCGCTGTGGCGCGAGGCCGGCGTGCCCAGCCTCGATCTGAGTGCGACCGAAACGTTGATCCCGGCCCACGCGGCCGCCGGCGTCGCGCTGCTGTTCGAGCAGCGCTAAGGCCAGGCGGCGTTGCTGGCGGCCGTCAGGCCGCCGCGCCGCCGTGATGGACGCCGGTCGAGCCGAAGCCTCCGGCACCGCGCGCCGATTCGCTCGAGAACGCTTCCACCGTCGTGAACACCGGCCGCAGCACCGGCACGAACATCATCTGCGCAATGCGCTCGCCCGGCTGGATCACGATCGGCTCGGTGCCCGGCGCATTGCGATTCCAGACGCTGACCATGATCGGGCCTTGGTAGTCGGCGTCGATCACGCCGATCGAATTGCCCAGCACCAGGCCCTTCTTGTGCCCCAGACCCGAGCGCGGCGCGATCGTCGCGGCCATGTACGGGTTGCCCATATGCACCGCGATGCCGGCCGGCACCAGCTGCGCCGGCGTGCCCGGCTCGATCGTCAGCGGCGCGTCCAGGCAGGCGTGCAGGTCGATCGCGGCGGCCATGTCGCTCTGATAGCTGGGCAGGCCCCACTCGTGCAGGCGCGGGTCCAGGATCTTGATTTCGACGGTGGGATTTTGGGCAGAGGTCATGGAAGTCGGAACTGAACGATGGATTGCGTGTTGTCTGTGTTCTCCCTCTCCCCCCGGGGAGAGGGTTGGGGAGGGGGTGGATTCAAGCCGCAGCGGCAAAGTCACCGCCCGTTTCCCTCTCCCCCGCCCCTCTCCCGCAAGCGGGAGAGGGGAGAAAACCGGGGGCTTCGGCCAGATTCGCGAGGCTGACGAAGGCGATCGAGCCCTATCAACCCCATCAAGCCCATCGAGCCCATCGAGTCCAATCAGGGCCGCTGGACCGGCAGCCGCTCGGCGATCGCCGCGACCAGCTGCCGGGCCAGCGACAGCTTGTCCGCGCGCGGCAGCCGCGTCGTGCCGCGCTCGTCGAACAGCACGATCTCGTTCTCGTCCAGGCCGAAGGTGTGGTGGCCGATATTGCCGACCAGCAGCGGCACGCCCTTGCGGCGGCGCTTCTGGTCGCCGTATTGCTCCAGGTTCTCGCTCTCGGCGGCGAAGCCCACGCAGTAGGGGGCGTCGGTCCGCGCCGCCACCGTGGCCAGGATGTCCGGGTTCTGCACAAAGCGCAGCGTCGGCGTGTCGGTGTCGTTGGCCTTTTTCAGCTTCTGCTCGGCGACCTCGGCAGGACGCCAGTCGGCCACCGCGGCCACCGCGACGAAGACGTCGATGCCACGCAGCTGCGACAGCACCGCTTCGTGCATCTGCTGGGCGCTCTGCACGTCGATGCGGGCGACGCCGCGCGGCGTCGGCAGTCCGGTCGGGCCGGCCACCACCACCACATCGGCGCCGGCCTCGCGTGCCGCGCGCGCCAGCGCGAAGCCCATCTTGCCCGACGAGCGGTTGGTGATGCCGCGCACCGGGTCGATCGCCTCGAAGGTCGGGCCGGCGGTGATCAGCATCCGGCGGCCGGCGAGCAGCTTGGGCTGGAAGTGGGCGACGATATCGTCGAGCAGTTCCTCGGGCTCCAGCATGCGGCCATCGCCGACCTCGCCGCAGGCCTGGTCGCCGCTGCCCGGGCCGAGCACCGCGACGCCGTCGGCGCGCAGCTGCGCGATATTGCGCTGGGTCGCGGGCGCCATCCACATCTGCCGGTTCATCGCCGGCGCCACCAGCAGCGGGCAATCGCGCGCGATGCACAGCGTCGACAGCAGGTCGTCGCACAGGCCGTTGGCCAGCCGCGCGAGGAAGTCGGTCGAGGCCGGCGCGATCACGATCGCGTCGGCCTCGCGCGACAGGTCGATATGCGCCATGTTGTTGGCGATGCGGCCGTCCCACTGCGAGGTGAACACCGGCCGCCCCGACAGCGCCTGCATCGTGACCGGCGTGATGAACTGCGTCGCCGCGTCCGTCATCACCACCTGGACGGTGGCGCCGGCCTTGGTCAGCAGCCGGACCAGCTCGGCCGACTTGTAGCAGGCGATGCCGCCGGTCAGCCCGAGTACGAGATGTTTGCCGCGCAGATCCATGGAGGGGCCTTCGATGCGAGGGGGAGGGAGTCGATGATACCGGCGCGCTGCAGGATGCGCCGGGGACGCGCCAGCTCGGCGCCGGCGCGCCCCGCAGCGGGGCTCAGTGCCGGCGCACCCGGCGGAATTCGTCGACGATCAGCAGCACCGCGCCGACCGTGATCGCGCAGTCGGCGACGTTGAACGCCGGCCAGTGGTAGCCGCGCAGATGGAAGTCGAGGAAATCGACCACATGGCCGTAGACGATGCGGTCGATCACGTTGCCGATCGCGCCGCCCAGCACCAGCGATACCGCCAGGCTGAACAGCCTCTGACCGGCATGGCGGAACAGCAGCCAGACGATGAAGGCGCCGACCGCCAGCCCCAGCCCGGTGAAGAACCAGCGCTGCCAGCCGCCGGCGTCGGCCAGGAAGCTGAACGCGGCGCCCTTGTTGTAGACCAGCACCAGATTGAAGAAGCCGGTGACCGGGCGCGATTCCCCATAGGTGAAGCTGCGCACGATCACGATCTTGAAGAACTGGTCCAGCACCACGATCAGAGCGGCGAAGGCCAGCCACAGCAGCGGCGTGCCGCTGCGGCTCTTGTTGCCCGCGGCGCGGCCGCGGGCGGTACGGGTGGTCGCGGCCATCAGGCGTGGCTCCTCGGTTCGCCGGCGCCGAACAGATTGCTGGTACAGCGGCCGCACAGGGTCGGATGGGCGGCATCGTGGCCGACGTCCTCACGGTAGTGCCAGCAGCGCTCGCACTTGGCATGGCTGGACGGGTGCACGGTCACCAGCAGATCGCCGGCCTCGGGCGCTGGCGACACCGTCGCGGCCGAGGTCAGCAGCACGAAGCGCAGATCGTCGCCGAGGCTCGTCAGCGCCTCCAGCGCCGGACCGCCGGCCTGGATCGAGACTTCGGCCTGCAGCGACGAGCCGATGCCGCCCTCGGTCCGCACCGCCTCGAGCTGTTTGGTGACTTCGGCGCGCACCGCGCGCACCGCGTGCCATTTCTGCAGCAGGTCGTCGGCCTGGTCCACTTCCGGCACCGTGTAGTAGGTGCTGGTGAAGATCGTGTCGGTATGCGCGGTGCCGTGCGCGAAAACCTGCCAGGCTTCCTCGGCGGTGAACGACAGGAACGGCGCCATCCAGTGCAGCATCGCCTGCGTGATGTGGAACAGCGCGTTCTGCGCGGCGCGGCGCGCCTTCGAATTCGGCGCGGTGGTGTAGAGCCGGTCCTTCAGCACGTCCAGGTAGAAGCCGCCCAGGTCCTCCGAGCAGAAGGTCTGCAGCTTGGCCACTACCGGGTGGAATTCGTAGACGTCGTAGTGCGACAGCACTTCCTTCTGCAGCTGCGCGGTCAGCGCGACGGCATAGCGGTCGATCTCCAGCCATTCCGACGGCGGCAGCGCGTCGCGCGCGTGGTCGTAGTCGGTCAGGTTGGCCAGCAGGAAGCGCAGCGTATTGCGGATGCGGCGGTAGCCCTCGACCACGCGCTTCAGGATCTCGTCGGAGATCGACAGCTCGCCGGAGTAGTCGGTCGAGGCCACCCACAGGCGGATGATCTCGGCGCCCATCTTGTTGGCGATGTCCTGCGGCGACACGGTGTTGCCGATCGACTTCGACATCTTGCGGCCTTCGCCGTCGACGGTGAAGCCGTGCGTCAGCAGCGCCTTGTACGGCGGCTTGCCGTACAGCATCGAGGCGGTCAGCAGCGACGAGTGGAACCAGCCGCGGTGCTGGTCCGAGCCTTCCAGATACAGGTCGGCCAGGCGCCCGTCCGGCGTATCGGCGGCCGCATCGTACAGGTCCTCGCGATGCGAGCCGCGGATCACGGTCCAGTGCGTGGTGCCCGAGTCGAACCACACGTCCAGCGTGTCGCGGTTCTTCTCGTACATCTCGGCGTCGGTCTCGCCCAGTTCCTTCAGGAACGCGGTGGCGTCCAGCGTCTGCCAGGCCTCGATGCCGTGCTGCTCGACCCGCTTGGCCACGGCCTCGAGCAGCTGCGGCGTGCGCGGATGCAGCGCGCCGGTTTCCTTGTGCACGAAGAAGGCCATCGGCACGCCCCACTGGCGCTGGCGCGACAGCGTCCAGTCCGGCCGGTTGGCGATCATGTTGTGCAGGCGCTGCTTGCCCCAGGACGGGTAGAAGGCGGTGGCCTCGATGCCGGCCAGCGCGGTCTCGCGCAGCGTCGGACCGTTGTCGGCGGGCTCCACGTCCATGCCGGCGAACCATTGCGAGGTCGCACGGTAGATGATCGGCGTCTTGTGCCGCCAGCAGTGCATGTAGCTGTGCTCGTAGCGGTGCGCGTTGAACAGGTTGCCCGAGGCCTTCAGCGTGTCGACGATGCGCGGATTGGCATCCCAGATCGACAGGCCGCCGAACAGCGGCAGCCAGCTGGCGTAGACGCCGTCGCCCATCACCGGGCTCAGGATGTCCTCGTCGCGCATGCCGTGGGCCTTGCAGGACTGGAAGTCCTCGATGCCGTAGGCGGGCGCCGAGTGGACGATCCCGGTGCCGGTATCGGTGGTCACGTAGTCGCCCAGGTAGACCGGCGAGGTGCGCTCGTAACCGGGATCCATCTTGGCCAGCGGATGGTGAAAGCGCACCTCGGTCAGCGCCGCGCCCGTGCAGGTCGCGACGACCTTGCCTTCGAGCTCATAGATCTTGAGCTGTTCCTCGACGCGCTCGGTGGCGAGGATCAGGAAGCCGCGCGGCGTGTCGACCAGCGCGTATTCGACCTCCGGATGCAGGTTCAGCGCCTGGTTCGACGGGATCGTCCACGGCGTGGTGGTCCAGATCACGATCCAGCCCGGCTTGGCGTTCAGCTGTTCCAGCGGCACGTGGAAGGCGCGCGCCAGCTTGTCGGTCTCGGCGAACGGGAAGCCGACATCGATCGACAGGTCCGTCTTGTCCTTGTACTCGACCTCGGCCTCGGCCAGCGCCGAGCCGCAGTCGAAGCACCAGTTGACCGGCTTCAGGCCGCGGAACACATAGCCCTTCTCGAGGATCTTGCCGAGCGCCCGGATCTCGTCCGCCTCGTTGCTGAAGTTCATCGTCAGGTAGGGATCGTCCCAGTCGCCCAGCACGCCCAGCCGTTCGAAGTCCTTGCGCTGGCGGGCGATCTGCTCGCTCGCGTAGGCGCGCGCCTTGGCCTGGACTTCCTGCACCGGCAGGCCCTTGCCGTACTGCTTCTCGATCTGGATCTCGATCGGCATGCCGTGGCAGTCCCAGCCCGGCACGTAGACGGCGTCGAGTCCGCTCAGGCCGCGCGCCTTGATGATCATGTCCTTCAGGACCTTGTTGACGGCGTGGCCGATGTGGATGTCGCCGTTGGCATACGGGGGGCCGTCATGCAGCACGAACTTCTTCGCGCCGCGGCGCGCCGCGCGGATCGCCTGGTAGATCTTCTTTTCCTGCCACTGCTTGACCCACAGCGGTTCGCGCTTGGGCAGGTCGCCCCGCATCGGAAACGGGGTGTCGAGCAGGTTCACCGGGTATTTGCTCTTTTCGGCGCTCTTGTTCACCGGCTTGGCGCCGGCCTTGGCTTGCTTGGTGTCGGACATGACGATTCTCAGGGCGATTCGGTGAGCGCCTGGCCCGGATGGTACGGGCCGGCGCAAAAAATGAGGCGGGGTCGGCGGTGACCCGGCTGCGCGCGCATGGGCGGCGAAAGCCGGCCGCTAGCTAATTCGGTCCGTGGCCGAGGTCGTGCGCACCGCCGGGGCGCCGGCCGTGCTGTCGGCGCCCTGGGCATCGGGCTCGGTCAGGCCGAAGAAGGCGCGCGCATCCGCGCAGTCCTTGGCGATCGCCGCCGTCAGCGCTTCCAGCGAGTCGAAACGCGCTTCGTCGCGCAGCTTCTTGATGAATTCGACCCGCACCAGCTCGCCGTAGACGCTGCGGTCGAAATCGAACAGATGGACTTCCAGCAGCACGCGCCCGGCGTCCTCGACGGTCGGGCGCACGCCGATGCTGGCCACGCCCGGCAGCGGGCCGTTGGCCAGGCCGTGCACCTGTACCACGAAAATGCCGTTGACCGCCGGGCGCTTGTGCGGAATGCGCAGGTTCAGCGTCGGAAAGCCGAGGTCGCGGCCGAGTTTGCGGCCGTGGACCACATGCCCGCTGATCGCATAACCGTGGCCAAGCAGCCGGCGGGCATGCTCGAGGTCGCCGGCGGCCAGCGCTTCCCGAACTGCCGAGCTCGAGATGCGCACGCCACCCTCCGACACCGAGCCCATCTGCTCGACGTCGAAGCCGTAGCGTTTGCCGGCCTGCTGCAGATAGGCGAAGTCGCCGGCCCGCTTGGCGCCGAAGCGGAAGTCGTCGCCGACCAGCACCCAGCGCGCATGCAGCCCGTGCCACAGCACGTTCTCGACGAAGGCTTCGGGCGATTGGGCGGCGAAATGGGCGTTGAAGTGCTCGACCACCACGCGGTCGACGCCGTTGCGGCGCAGGCTTTCGAGCTTGTCGCGCAGCAGCGCGATGCGGGTCGGGGCGCGGTCCGGCGTGAAGAATTCGCGCGGGTGCGGCTCGAAGGTCATCACGCACAGCGGCAGCCCGCGCGCGTCGGCGGCCGCGCGCGCGCGCGCGAGCAGGGACTGGTGGCCCCGGTGCACTCCGTCGAAATTGCCGATGGTGAGTGCGCAGGGTGCCCGGCTCTCGGCATTGGGCAGGCCGCGGAAGACTTTCACGAGGACGGCGACAAACGGTTAGGAATAAAGGCAGGATTATAAAGGGAACCGGCAAGGGAACCGGCGCTTTCCCCCGCACTGCGGCACAACAGCGCCGTACGCATGCCGGGCGGCCGCGGCGCGAGCATCCCGGGCCCCCCTTGCGGTCCGGTGGCGCACCGCGGCGAAAGCCGGCATGATATGCCGCGTCCACATTCTCGCCGTCATTCACGCCGCCCTCCGGTGCTGCCCGCCAACCTGATCGCGCTGCTCAAGCGCATCCTTCCGCCGCCCGCGCCGCCGCTGGATGCCGACACCGAGGCCAAGCTGCTGGCCGCGGTACATCGGGTGGTGCCCAGCGGCATCGTCGCGGCCCTGCTGCTGCCCGGGCTGACCGCCGCCGCCTTCTGGCACGAGGCCAGTCGCGGCGCGCTGCTGGCCTGGTGCGCGGCGATGCTGCTGCAGGCGGCGGCATGCGCCTGGTTCTATCTGGGCTACCGGCGCGATATCCCGACGCTGAGCCGCTCGGCCCACACCCGCAAGTGGCGCGATCCGATGCGCGGCGTGGCGGTGCTGGTGGGCCTGAGCTGGGGCAGTGCGGCGCTGCTGCACCTGGTGTCGTCGTCGGCGGTGTTTTCCGGTGTGCTGCTGGTGCTGACGCTGGGCGCGCTGGCGGGCGGCGCGAGTTCGCAGGCGCCGGCGCCGGTCAATCTGCTCTATGTCGGCATTCCGATCCTGGTGCCCAATCTGTTGCTGGCCGGCTACGCGTTTCCCGGCCACGGCGGCTATATCCGGCTGCTGCTGCTGATCTATGCGCTGATGCTGGCGCGCCATGCGCTGAACCTGCATGGCTCGCTGGTGCGGGCGATCCGGCTGGAAGGCGAAAGCCGGCGGCTGGCGCGGCAGTTCCAGCAGGAGAAGGAGCGCGCGTTGCACGCCAGCGAGGAGAAATCCCGCTTCCTCGCCGCGGCCAGCCACGATCTGCGCCAGCCGGTGCACGCGCTGGTGATGCTGGTCGAGGCACTGCGCGCGCGCAACGATTCGCCTGTGCTGCGGCCGCTGGTCGAGCAGGTCGCGGCGGGCACGCAGACCATCGATCTGCTGTTCCGCTCGCTGCTGGACCTGTCCAAGCTCGAGGGCCGCAAGGTGTTGCCGACGCTCGAGCCCTGCGATGTCGGCCAGCTGGTGCGCGAGGTCTGCGACCAGTTCGCCGGCGACGCGCAGGCCGCCGGATTGCGGCTGTCGCCGCGCGTGGCGGGCGAATTGCACGCGATGGCCGAGCCGGTGCTGCTGCGCCGGGCGCTGTTCAATCTGGTCCAGAACGCGCTGCGCTACACGCGCCAGGGCCGGGTGCTGGTCGCCGCCCGCATGCGCGGCGCGCAGGTGCGGATCGAGGTCTGGGACACCGGCAGCGGCATCCCGCCCGAGCACCTGCCCGAGATCTTTGGGCCGTACTTCCAGGTTCACAACCCGCAGCGCGACCGCTCGCACGGGCTTGGCCTGGGGCTGGCGATCTTCAAGGAGTGCGTGCGGCTGATGCGCGGGACCTACGGCGTGCGTTCGGTGCCGGGCAAGGGCTCGATGTTCTGGTTCACGCTGAATCCGGCGCCGGCCGAGTCGGTGGCCATGATCCGCGCGATGCGGCGCGACGCGGTGGCGCAGCACGCGATGCCGGACCGGCTGCGCGGCGAGGTGCTGGTGGTGGACGACGACAGCCACGTGCGCAATGCCTGGATCGCGCTGATGGAAGCCTGGGGCGTGCGGGTGTCGTGCGCGGCCGATGGCGCCGAGGCCGAGCGGATGTTTGCCGACGGCCTGCGCCCCGACATCATCTTCTGCGACCTGCGCCTGCCGGGACAGCAGAACGGCCTGGCGCTGCTCGAACGCTGGCAGCAGACCCAGCCGCAGGCGCGCAGCGCGCTGCTGACCGGCGATCTGAAGTCGGCCGCGCTGGCCGAGGCCGAGGAGGCGGGCTATTTCGTGCTGCCCAAACCGGTCGACCCGGGCGCGTTGCGGATGCTGCTGCGGCGCTGGCTGCCGACGGCCGAAACCGCCTGAACCCGCAGGGGACCTGTCCCAACCGCTCGCGATTTCCGCCGTGCTGGCCTGACCCTACTGCCGCAGCCGGAACCGCTCCATGCGGGACATCACCTGCATCCGCGTGCGCACGCCCAGCCGCTGCAGAATCGCCGACACGTGCTCCTTGACGGTGTTCTCGGTCAGGCCCAGTTCGCGCGCGATCACCTTGTTCGGCAGGCCTTCCAGCACCAGCGCCAGCACCGAGCCCTGGCGCGGCGTCAGGCCGAGTTCGGCCGGCGTGACCGGAATGCTGTGCGTCGGACCGAAGGCGCGCGGGTGACCATTCAGCGCCTCGTCGGACGGAAAGGCCGTATCGCCGCCCAGCACGCGGCGTACCACCGCGGCAAAGGCAGGCGCGTCCAGATGCTTGCCGACGAAGCCGAAGGCCGACAGCGCGCGGGCGCGCTCGACGATCTCGGGCGTGGCTTCGGCCGACATGAAGATGAAGCGGGCGGCCGGCACGATCGACTTGAGCGTCTGCATCGCATCGAAGCCGGTGCCGTCGTTCAGCCAGATATCGAGCAGCACGATATCGGGCCGCAGCCCGCGTTGGAGGGTATCCAGCGCCTCGGAGGCGCTCCCGGCGGCATGGACTGCAACATCGGGCATCACCTGCGCCAGGAACAGGGTGGTGCCGGACAGCGCCATGGGGTGGTCGTCGACCACCAGCAAGGTCGGTGCAACATTCGACATGCGATTTCCCGTCTAAAACAGCTTCGCCCTTGTTGTATGGTCCCGTCCCGTCGTGCGGGCGGATTGGCGATAGGGCGACTCTAGCAGAGCGAGCGGGGCGTCACAATCCGCAATCGGGGGAAGCGCCGGCCAGTTAGTTTGCGCCGCAGGGGTCTCCGCGGCGCTGTGGCAGGGCGCCGCTTGGTAGAATTGCGCGATGAAAAACATCGTCATCCTCATCTCGGGACGCGGTTCCAACATGGAAGCCATCGTCCGGGCCTGCGCCGAGCAGGCCTGGCCGGCGCGGATCGCCGCCGTGCTGTCCAACCGCCCCGATGCGCCCGGCCTGAAGTTCGCCGCGGCGCAAGGCATTCCGGTCGGCGTGGTCGATCATCGCCACTATCCCGACCGGGCCAGCTTCGACAAGGCGCTGGCCAAGGCCATCGACGCCCACGTGCCCGACCTGGTGGTGCTGGCCGGCTTCATGCGCATCCTGACCCCGGAATTCGTCGAGCACTATGCCGGCCGCATGATGAACATCCACCCGTCGCTGCTGCCCAGCTTCCCGGGCCTGCATACGCATCAGCAGGCGCTGGAGGCCGGCGTCAAGGTGCACGGCGCCAGCGTGCATTTCGTCACGGCGGCGCTGGACCACGGCCCGATCGTGCTGCAGGCGGTGATCGAGGTCGGCCCCGACGACACGCCGCAGACGCTGGCGGCGCGGCTGCTGCCCTGCGAGCATCGGATCTATCCCCGCGCGGTGCGCTGGTTCGTCGAAGGGCGGCTGCGCGTCAAGGATGGCGCGGTCCATGTCGAGCCGCCCGAACCGCAATTGCTGATTGCGCTGGCTGCCTCGTCGGCCGACGGCACACCTTCGGAGCCCTTCGCGGCGCCCGATTCCACACCGGACTCCCAGTCGGACTCCGCTACCCCCATCGAACCCACCGGAGCCCGTCAATGACCCGTCCCGCCCAGGCACCGCGCGGCGGCGCGCGTCCGTCCCCGCGCACCAAGCGCAAGCCGACCCCGCTGCGCAAGGCCAGCGCGCCGCGCGAGCCCGCCAACGATGGCCAGGTTCGTCCGCACGGCGCGCTGCACGCCACGCATATCCAGCATATCGACCGGCTGCTCGGCAAGGTGATGCTGTTCGCGCGGCCCGCCGACGCCGTGGTCAGCTACTACTTCCGCGAGAACCCGAAGCTCGGCCATCGCGAGCGCGGCATCATCGCCGAGGCGGTGTTCGCCGTGCTGCGCCGGCGCGTGGAGTTCGCCCAGTTCGCGGAGTCCGGCTCGGGCGCGGCACCGCGCCGGCTGGCGCTGCTGGGCCTGGCGGCCACGCTGGGCCGCGACGCGCTGACGCCGTTCCTCTATCCCGACGAGGCGCAGTGGCTGGACCGCCTGATGACGATCGAGCGGGCCAGCCTGGCGCCGCGCGTGCGCGCCAATCTGCCCGAATGGCTGTACGAGCAGCTGGTCGCCCGCCACGGCGAGGCCTTTACCGCCGCGCTCGGCGATGCCTGGCTGCGGCCGGCGCCGCTGGATCTGCGCGCCAATCTGATCAAGACCTCGCGCGAGGCCGTGCTGGCGGAACTGGAAGAGGCCGGACTCGAGGCCGAGCCGACGCCGATCGCGCCGACCGGCATCCGGCTGGCCGGCAAGCCGGCGCTGAACCAGTTGCCGCTGTTCATCAACGGGCTGGTCGAGGTGCAGGACGAGGGCAGCCAGCTGCTGTGCCATCTGGTCGCGCCGCGCCGCGGCGAGATGGTGGTCGACTTCTGCGCCGGCGCCGGTGGCAAGACGCTGGCGCTCGGTGCGCTGATGCGCTCGACCGGACGGCTCTACGCCTTCGACGTGTCGGACAAGCGCCTGGCCAATCTGAAGCCGCGCCTGGCCCGCAGCGGCCTGTCGAACGTCCATCCGGTGCTGATCGACTCGGAGCAGGACGCCAAGGTCAAGCGGCTCGCCGGCAAGATCGACCGCGTGCTGGTCGACGCGCCGTGCAGCGGCCTGGGCACGCTGCGGCGCAATCCGGACCTGAAATGGCGGCAGAACCCGCAGTCGGTGCTGGAGCTGACCGCCAAGCAGGCGGCGATCCTCGAATCGGCGGCGCGCCTGGTCAAGCCGGGCGGCCGCGTGGTCTATGCCACCTGCAGCGTGCTGGAGGCCGAGAACGAGGCGATCGTGCGCGATTTCCTGAGCCGCCATGCCGACTTCCAGCTGGTGCCGGTCGCGCAGGTGCTGGCCGAGCAGAAGATCGCGCTCGCCGGCCTGCCGGAGGAGGCGCAGACGCTGGCGCTGTACCCCCATCTGCACCAGACCGACGGCTTCTTCGCCGCGGTGCTGGAGCGGGCGCGGTAACGCGGCAAGGGATGGGTGTTCCCGTCCTTGTCCTGAATACCGGGCAGCCGCGGCCCGGTATTTTTTTGCTCATCGCTTTCTTCACTGGTTGAACTCGTCGATCGATGGCCTCCAATCCCCTGACCGATCTATCGCAATCCCACGCCGTGTTCGGCAAGATGCTCGGCGATCTGATGCAGGACGCCGGCGACCCCGGCTTTCTGTGGCAGCTCGCCGTGCTGGCCGGCTGCGTGCTGCTGGCCTGGCCGCTGGCCCGCCATGTCGCCAGGCGGCTCGAGGCCCGCTACGCGGGGTCGAGCTTCGCGCTGCGCTTTGCCGCCGCCAGCCTGGAGCGGGCGATGTTCCCGCTGTTCGGCTGGGTGCTGGTGCTGGCGGCGCGCTTCGCGCTGGCGCCGCTGATTCCGGTCAGCATGCTGCGGCTGGCGCTGGTGCCGCTGTTCGGCATCACCTTCCTGTACTTCGCCTTCTACGTGCTGCGCCGCGTGCTGTCCGGCAACGGTCAGCTGCACGGCATGCTGACGCTGGTGGAGAAGGTGCTGACCACAGTCGTCTGGGTCGGCATGGCGCTGTATGTGCTGGGCGTGCTGCCCGAGGTCGTGCAGTGGTTGCAGTCGATCCAGTTCGCCCTGGGGCAGCAGCGCATCAGCGTGGCGAGCCTGCTGATGGCCGGCGTGTGGATCCTGCTGACGGTGCTGGCCGCGCTGTGGTTCGGTTCGTGGCTGGAAGAGCGGCTGATGCGCTCGGCCACGATCGATACCAGCCTGCGCGTGGTGCTGACGCGGCTGTCCAAGGCGCTGCTGCTGCTGGTGTCGCTGCTGTTCAGCCTGTCGCTGGTCGGCATCGATCTGACCGTGCTGTCCGTGTTCGGCGGCGCGCTCGGGGTGGGTCTGGGCCTGGGCCTGCAGAAGATCGCCAGCAACTACGTATCGGGCTTCATCATCCTGCTGGACCGCTCGGTCAAGCTCGGCGACCAGATCACGGTCGACAAGTACACCGGCATCGTCGCGCAGATCCGCACCCGCTACACCGTGGTGCGCAACGGCGACGGGGAGACCCTGGTGCCGAACGAGCAGCTGGTCGCGCAATCGGTGCAGAACCATTCGTTCTCCGACACCAATGTGCGGGTTGCGACCCGCGTGCAGGCCGACTACGACGCCGACCCCGAAATGGTGCTGGCGCTGCTGACCGAGGCAGTGCGCGGCATTCCGCGCCTGCTGGCCGACCCGGCGCCGTCGGCGTTCCTGGTGGCGTTTGCCGACAGCGGCATCGAGTACGAAGTGGCCGGCTGGATCGCGGATCCGCAGAACGGCAAGCTCGGCGTGCAATCGGAAATGAACCGCGCGATCTGGAAGGCATTCCGCGCCAGCGGCATTTCGATTCCCTATCCGCAGCGCGAGTTGCGTGTGCTGCCCCAGAACGGGGCGCAGACGGTCACGCCGGTATCGATGGTGGCGGCCAATGCGGCGGAATCGGCATAAGACTCACGTTATCCGGCGCATATGTGACGCGTTTGCCATTGAAGGAACGATGTATCGTTTTCGGCGTCCAACACGGCAAACGAAAAGCATATGCACGGGTAAAAGCGGATGCTGGAACGGTAGCGTTCCGGTAAAATCGCGGGTCGTCCCGGGAATTCTCCCGGCCGGACTACCGATCCGTGCCCGAGGGCCAGCCGCCAGATTGCAGCGGCGCGTGCCGGGGTCCCGCGAAGGCGCAAGGCGCCTTGGCTGACGCCATAAGACGCAATCACTGGATTTGCAGTCATTTTTCTGCGCGTTGCTGCGACACCCTCGCGCGTCGCAGCCAGCCTCTATCTAGCACGGAGAACAGTTTGTTCGACACAATTCTTCAGTGGGCCGCCAACGGCCTTCTCGACTGGTCCTGGTGGAAGATCGTGATCTTTACGTTGGTCATGACCCATATCACCATCGCCGGCGTCACGATTTTCCTGCATCGGTGCATGGCGCACCGGTCGCTCGATCTGCACCCGATCGCCTCGCACTTCTTCCGTTTCTGGCTGTGGCTGACGACCGGCATGGTCACCAAGGAGTGGACCGCGATCCACCGCAAGCACCACGCCAAGTGCGAGACCGAAGACGATCCGCACAGCCCGCAAACGCGCGGCATCCGCAAGGTGCTGCTCGAAGGCGCCGAGCTGTATCGGGCGGAAGCCAAGAACAAGGAAACCGTGACCAAGTTCGGCCACGGCACGCCCGACGACTGGATCGAACGCAATCTGTATTCGCGCTTCACCTGGCAGGGCGTCGGCCTGATGCTGATCATCGATCTGGCACTGTTCGGCGTGATCGGCCTGTCGGTCTGGGGCGTGCAGATGCTGTGGATCCCGATCCATGCCGCCGGCGTCATCAACGGCCTGGGCCACTGGTGGGGCTATCGCAACTACGAGTGCGAGGACGCGTCGACCAATGTGTCGCCGTGGGGCATCATCATCGGCGGCGAGGAGCTGCACAACAACCACCATACCTATCCGACCTCGGCCAAGTTCTCGATCAAGTGGTACGAGTTCGATATCGGCTGGTGCTACATCCGCGCGATGCAGGCGGTCGGCCTGGCCAAGGTCAAGAAGACGCCGCCCAAGGCCCGACTGGTCGAGGCCCGTCCGGTCGATCACAACACGCTGGAGGCGATCATCGCCAACCGCTATGACGTGATGGCCCGCTATGGCAAGGCGCTGAAGAACGCGTACCGGCAGGAGCTGGCCCAACTGAAGGCCAAGCGCGTTGCCGACTACCGCCGCTTCAAGCTGGCCAGCAAGTGGCTCCATCGTGACGAGACCAAGCTGGCCGAGCCGCAGCGCGAGCAACTGGCCAGCATCGTCGAGCACAACAAGGCGCTGCAGACCTTCGTCGAAATGCGCCGCGAACTGGCCGCGATCTGGGGCCGCTCGAACCTGACGCGCGAACAGTTGCTGCAACAGCTGCAGGCTTGGTGCCACCGTGCCGAAGCCAGCGGCATCCAGGCGCTGCAGGAGTTCTCGCTGCGCCTGCGCCGCTACGCGTAACGCCTGATAAGAACGACAGCGCCTGCTACAATGCCAGGCGCGCCCGAAGCCCCGCCATGCTGTCGCTGGCGGGGCTTTTCTTTTGGCGATGCCGCCCCATCTGATTGCCGGCCCCACGCGCAATGACGATGCGATGGCGAGCAAGGGTGCCCCGAGGAGTACAGGAGATGACCCCCCAAACGATCAAGACCGTCGAGTTCGAGAAGCCGACGCAGATGCAGGCCGAGGGTGGCGCGAGCTGCGTCGCCCACGCCTGGGCCAAGGTGCCGCCGGTGCTGACGCCGGACGAGCGCGCCGCGCTGAAGGATCGCATCCGCGCCTTGCTGAAGGCGCGCAATGCGGTGCTGGTCGCGCACTACTATGTCGACGCCGACCTGCAGGACCTCGCCGAGGAGACCGGCGGCTGCGTGTCCGATTCGCTGGAGATGGCACGCTTCGGGCGCGACCATCCGGCCCAGACGCTGGTGGTGGCGGGCGTTCGCTTCATGGGCGAGACCGCCAAGATCCTGAGCCCCGAAAAGACCATCCTGATGCCGGACCTGGACGCGACCTGCTCGCTGGACCTGGGCTGCCCGGCCGACGAATTCGCCGCGTTCTGCGACGCGCATCCGGACCGTACCGTGGTGGTCTACGCGAACACCAGCGCCGCGGTCAAGGCGCGCGCCGACTGGATGGTCACCTCCAGCATCGGTCTGAAGATCGTCGAGCATCTGCACGCGCGCGGCGAGAAGATCCTGTGGGCGCCGGACAAGCACCTGGGCAGCTATATCCAGCGCCAGACCGGCGCCGACATGCTGCTGTGGCAGGGCTCGTGCCTGGTGCATGACGAGTTCAAGGGCATCGAACTCGATCTGCTGCGCAAGGAATATCCGAAGGCCAAGATCCTGGTGCATCCGGAATCGCCGGCCAACGTGGTGGCGCAGGCCGACGTGGTCGGCTCGACGTCGCAGCTGATCGCCGCGGCCCAGCAGCTCGACGCCAACGAGTTCATCGTCGCCACCGACAATGGCATCCTGCACAAGATGCGGATGGCCGCGCCGGGCAAGCATTTCATCGAGGCGCCGACCGCCGGCAACAGCGCGACCTGCAAGAGCTGCGCGCATTGTCCGTGGATGGCGATGAACGCGCTGACCAATCTGGCCGAGGTGCTGGAGAGCGGCCGCAACGAGATCCATGTCGATCCCGAGATCGGCCGTCGCGCCTATACCTGCATCGACCGCATGCTCGACTTCGCCGCGCAGCAGAAGGCAAAGGTCCGGCCCGGCGCGGATCTGGCCAAGGAGCAGGCGCTGTTCCAGGGGATCGGTCCGGCATGATCGAGTCCTCCATGAACGAGTCCTCCATGAACGGCGCCCTCAATCCGATCTTCGATGCATACGGACCTGCGCTCGCCGAGGCGCTGCGCGAGAACGTCCGTGCGGCGATCGCCGAGGACGTCGGCTCCGGCGACTGGACCGGCCAGCTGGTGCCGGCCGACAAGCAGGCGCACGCGCGCGTGATCGTGCGCGAGGACGCCGTGTTGTGCGGGCAGCCGTGGTTCGATGCCTGCATGCGAGCGGTCGATCCGCGCCTGCAGGTGCGCTGGCTGCAGCAGGAGGGCGCGCTGATGGCCGCCGATTCGGTGGTCTGCGAGATCGACGGCCCGGCCCGTTCTCTGCTGACCGCGGAGCGGCCGTCGCTGAATTTCCTGCAGCTGCTGTCGGGCGTGGCCACGGCGACGCGGCGCTATGCGGATCTGGTCGTCGGTACGCGCGCCCGCGTGCTGGACACGCGCAAGACGCTGCCCGGGCTGCGCCTCGCGCAGAAGTACGCGGTCAAGGTCGGCGGCGGCGACAACCAGCGGCTGGCGCTCTATGACGGCATCCTGATCAAGGAAAACCATATCGCCGCGGCCGGCGGTGTCACCGCGGCGCTGCAGGCGGCGGCCGCGCTGAACGCCGGCGTGCCGATTCAGGTCGAGGTGGAATCGCTGGTCGAGCTGGAGGAGGCGCTGGCCGCCGGTGCGGTCTCGATCCTGCTCGACAACTTCACCGAGCCGATGATGCGCGAAGCCGTGCGGATCAATGGCGGCCGCGCGGTGCTCGAAGTGTCCGGCGGCGTCAACGCGAATACGATTCGCCGTTTCGCCGAGACCGGTGTCGACCGGATCTCGGTGGGCGCGCTGACCAAGGACGTGCGCGCGACGGATTACTCGCTGAGAATCATCGGCTGAGCGAGCCCGGGCTCGGGCTCGGGCTCGGGCTCCATCAGGCTCAACCCCTGCGCGCTCAATTGCCGCGCCGGCGGCCGTTCGGCGGCTGCAGCACGGTCGGCAGCGCCTTCGGCAAGGTACCCGGATAGTCCCGGCTGAAATGCAGGCCGCGGCTTTCGTGCCGCGCATAGGCGCTGTCGACGATCATCGCCGCCACTTCGACCAGATTGCGCAGCTCGAGCAGATCGCGCGTGACGCGGAAGTTCGCGTAGTACTCGGTGATTTCCTCGCGCAGCAGCGCGATGCGATGCTGCGCCCGCTCCAGCCGCTTGCTGGTGCGCACGATGCCGACGTAGTTCCACATCATCCGGCGCAGTTCGTCCCAGTTGTGCGAGACCACGACCTCCTCGTCGGCGTCGGACACGCGGCTCTCGTCCCACGGCGGCAGCGTCAGGTCGGGTTTGCCGGCCTTGTCCTGCGCCGCGATATCGTTGGCCGCCGCGCGGCCGATCACCATGCATTCGAGCAGCGAGTTCGATGCCAGCCGGTTGGCCCCGTGCAGGCCGGTGTAGGCGGTCTCGCCGACCGCGTACAGATTGTCCAGATCGGTGCGCCCTGCGGTGTCGGTGACCACGCCACCGCAGGTGTAGTGCGCGGCCGGCACCACCGGGATCGGCTCGCGCGTGATGTCGATGCCGAGCTCGAGACAGCGCGCGTGGATGGTCGGGAAGTGTTCGCGCAGGAACGGCGCCGGCTGATGCGTGATGTCGAGGTACACGCAATCGAGACCGCGTTTTTTCATCTCGAAGTCGATCGCGCGTGCCACCACGTCGCGCGGCGCCAATTCGGCGCGAGCGTCGTGTTCGGGCATGAAACGGGTGCCGTCGGGCAGCACCAGCCGGCCGCCTTCGCCGCGCACCGCCTCGGAGATCAGGAACGACTTCGCGTACGGGTGGTACAGGCAGGTCGGATGGAACTGGATGAACTCCATGTTCGCGACCCGGCAGCCCGCACGCCAGGCCATCGCGATGCCGTCGCCGGTTGCGGTATCGGGATTGGTCGTATAGAGGTAGACCTTGCCCGCGCCGCCGGTGGCCAGCACGGTATGGCTGGCGGTCAACGTATGCACGCGGCCGTTGGCGTCGTCGAGCACGTACAGCCCCAGGCAGCGGTTGCCGCCCAGCCCCATCTTGCGCGACGTGATCAGATCGATCGCGAAATGATCTTCCAGGATCGTGATATTGGGATGGCTGCGCACCTGCTCGGTCAGCGTCGTCACCACGGCATGGCCGGTGGCGTCGGCCGCATGGATGATGCGGCGATGGCTGTGGCCGCCTTCGCGGGTCAGGTGATAGCCGAGTTCGGCCTGTTCGTCGCGCGTGAACGGCACGCCGCGGTCGATCAGCCATTGGATCGCTTCGCGCCCGTGCTCGACGATGAAGCGGGTCGCGCCTTCATCGCACAGGCCGGCACCGGCGATCAGCGTGTCCTGGGTGTGTTCGTCGTGACTGTCGCCCGAGTCGAGCACCGCCGCGATGCCGCCCTGGGCCCAGTCGCTGGCGCCTTGCGTCATGGCGCGCTTGCTCACGATGACAACCCGGTGGCTGTCGGCCAGCTGCAGCGCGACCGTGAGGCCGGCCAGGCCGCTGCCGACGATGGCGACGTCGAAGTTCATGATGCGTGGTGGCGCGGCAACGGCGCCGGTGGTGCGGGAAAGCTCGAAAGTGTACACCGCGGCCGGAGCGATGGCGCCTTGCCCATGCCGGTGGCGCGGCGTGGCCGGCCCTGGTGCGCGGCAAGCTGCACGATAACGAACGGGCAACAAAAAACCCCGCCATGGCGGGGTTCTTCGCTGGAACGCAGGATCAATTTACTTGATCTTGGTTTCCTTGTACTCGACGTGCTTGCGCGCGACCGGATCAAATTTCTTGATCGACATCTTTTCCGGCATGGTGCGCTTGTTCTTGTCGGTGGTGTAGAAGTGACCGGTACCCGCGGTGGATTCCAGTTTGATCTTGTCGCGTCCGCCTTTGCTGGCCATGATGAACTCCTAATTAGACTTCGCCGCGTGCGCGCAGGTCGGCGAGCACGGAGTCGATGCCTTTCTTGTCAATCAGGCGCAGACCGGCGTTCGAGACGCGCAGGCTCACCCAGCGGTTTTCCGATTCAACAAAGAAACGACGGTTCTGCAGGTTGGGCAGAAAACGGCGCTTGGTCTTGTTGTTTGCGTGGGAAACGTTGTTGCCGACCATCGGCGCTTTCCCGGTCACTTGACAGACGCGTGCCATGAAGCACTCCTAAATCTTCTATTCGTGGACAATGTTCGCAACAGATCAACAAAAGGCGCGCGGGCCCGGACTGCAGCGGTTAAGACTTCAGCAAAACGGGCATTATAGACCGAAATCCCCCGCCCGATCAATGCCTTCTGTGCGTTGACGCCACGGCGATGCGCCGGTGCTGTCGGCATCACAGTTGCCGGTGCTCGGCCAGCGAGTACGTTGTATTGCCGGCGACGATGAAGTGGTCCAGCACATGGACGTCGATCAGCGCCAGCGAATGTGCCAGCGTCTTCGTCATCGCCAGGTCGGCCGGGCTGGGCGCGGGATTGCCCGACGGGTGGTTGTGGGCCACGATCACCGCCGCCGCATTATGCGCCAACGCCTGCCTTGCCACCTCGCGCGGATGGACGCTGGTCTGCGTCAGCGTGCCGCGGAACAGCTCCTCGGCGGCCAGCAGCCGGTTGCGCGCATCGAGGAACAGGCACAGGAACACCTCGTAAGGCCGCTGCGCCAGCGAAAGCCGCAGGTAGTCGCGTACCGCCTGGGGCGATTCCAGGCCCGGCGCCATCGCCAGCTGCTCGGCCAGGGCGCGGCGGGTCAGTTCGACCACGGCCTGCAGCTGGGCGTACTTGGCGGTGCCGATGCCGCGCACCCGGCTCAACTCGGGCAGGCTCGCTGCCAGCAGGCCGGTCAGCGAGCCGAACGCCGCGATCAGGTCGCGCGCCACGTCGACCGCGCTCTTGCCCGGCACGCCGACGCGCAGGAATACCGCCAGCAGTTCGGCGTCGGACAACGCGGCGGCACCGGCTTGCAGCAGTTTTTCGCGAGGGCGTTCGCTGGCGGGCCAATCTGGGATGGGCATGGCAGTCTCGCTGGGAAGGGCCGGGGAAGCGCTGGGAGGGGAGCGGAGCCGGGATCGGCGGCGCCGGGTTCAGTCGCATACAATACGGGTTCTCGACTGGTTGAGCATTCATGAATACGCAAACTTTTGCGTCGGACCCCGGCGGCGCCACCGCGCGCAAGACCGTGCAGGCCGATTCCTTCCTGACCTTGCATTACCGCATCTCGCTGGAGAACGGTACCGAGGTCGTCAGCACCTTCGACGACAAGCCGGCCACGCTGCTGCTGGGGCAGGGCCAGTTCGCGCCCACGCTGGAACAGGCGCTGCTCGGCATGGCCGAGGGCGAGCGCACCAGCTACCGCCTCGCGCCGGAGCACGCCTTCGGCCCGCGCAATCCCGATCTGCTGCAGCGCGTGTCGCTGGCCACGCTGCGCGAGAACAGCTCCTTCGAAGAGGACTACACCCCGGGCGACCTGGTCGAGTTCAACGCGCCCGGCGGTGGCAAATATGCCGGCGTGCTCAAGGAAATCGGCGAGACCTCGGCGCTGTTCGACTTCAACCATCCGCTGGCCGGGCAGACCATCCTGTTCGACGTCCAGCTGATCGGCATTCTCTGACGACCTGCTCCGGCCGCCGCACGCCGGAGCGCAGCTACTTCCCCGCATGTCCGAACTGACTCCCGCCCCCGACGCCGAGATCCTGCTGGCCCAGCCGCGTGGCTTCTGCGCCGGGGTCGATCGCGCGATCGAGATCGTGGAGCGCGCGCTCCAGCGCTTTGGCGCGCCGATCTATGTGCGCCATGAAATCGTGCACAACGCCTACGTCGTGGCAGACCTGCGCCGCAAGGGCGCCATCTTTGTGCAGGAGCTCGACGAGGTGCCGGCCGGCGCGACCGTGATCTTCAGCGCCCACGGCGTATCGCGGGGCGTGCGGGCCGAGGCGCAGGCGCGCGGCCTGAACGTGTTCGACGCGACCTGCCCGCTGGTCACCAAGGTCCATGTCGAGGTCGCCAAGATGCGCGCCGAAGGTTGCGAGATCGTGATGATCGGCCACCGCGGTCACCCCGAGGTCGAGGGCACGATGGGCCAGGCCGACGGCGGCATGCTGCTGGTCGAGTCGCCTGCCGACGTCGAAACCCTGCAGGTTGCCGATCCCGCCCGCCTGGCCTATGTCACGCAGACCACGCTGTCGGTCGACGAGACCGACGAGATCGTCGCTGCGTTGAAGGCCCGGTTTCCGGCGATCCGCGAGCCGAAGAAGCAGGACATCTGCTATGCCACGCAGAACCGCCAGGACGCCGTCAAGTTCATGGCGCCGCAGGTCGACGTGGTGATCGTGGTGGGCAGCCCCAACAGTTCGAACTCGAACCGCTTGCGCGAACTGGCCGAGCGGCTGGGCGTGCCGTCCTATATGGTCGACGCGCCGGAACAGGTTCGCCCCGAGTGGATTGCGGGCAAGCGCCGCATCGGCCTGACCGCCGGCGCCTCGGCGCCGGAGGCGCTGGCCCAGTCGATCGTCGACCGGCTGCGCGCGCTCGGCGCGCGGCACGTGCGTCCGCTCGAGGGCATCGAGGAGAACATGTCGTTCCCCTTGCCAAAGGGGCTGCAGGCGACCGCCGCCTGAGCCGGCCCGCTTCCCCGTCTTGTGCTGCGCCCCGCCTTGTGCGGGGCGTTGTCGTTTTGGCGGCAACTCGCATCGGCGACTCACATCGGCGAGCGCGAGACGGGCGCGCTGCCATCCCAGGAAACTTAATCGCCACAACGTTATAAGGCGCCGCGGCTTGGCTTGGCTTTTGCGCAGGACTTTAGGGTAAATCCCCTAAATCCGGGTTTTCCCTTGATTGGTGCGAAAGCGGATTGCCGACATTCTAAATTGGTGCATATTTCTTTTATGAAATGCCTAATTAAATTCTATATATGCGAGTGCCTGCGAAGCCACGCTGCGATGTCGCACAGCCCGCCTGGTGACGTGGCGGGCACGGATCTTGTTAGGTATCTCGAACAGCCCGTCTTGTGAATGGGAATTGCCCCAATCAAGGCATTGGGGAAATTACCTAGCTCAATAGAAGGGTAAAAGGCTCAGGTTGTTGCGTCGCGTATTGCATCCGCAAAAAAAGGGGATACAATGCGCGCGTTTCAAATTGAAACTAAACCAAGGCGGTGCAGGGAAACGGACGGGAGGCGTTGCGTAACCCTGATCTTGTGAATCCTAGGAGATCACTCATGCAAATCACGTTTGCCAAGATTCTGCCGATCGCAGCGGCAGTGGCACTGGTTACTGCCTGCGGCAAGAAAGAAGAGGCAGCGCCTGGTGCGACCGCCTCGGCCCCTGCCGCGGCGGCACCGGCTGGCGGCGAGGTGGTGGTAAAGATCGGCCACGCGGCGCCGCTGACCGGTGGGATCGCCCACCTTGGCAAGGACAACGAAAACGGCGCGCGCCTGGCCGTGGAAGAGGTCAACAAGGCCGGTCTGGAACTGGGCGGCAAGAAGGTTCGCCTGGAACTGGTCGGCGAAGACGATGCGGCCGATCCGAAGACCGGTACCTCGGTGGCCCAGAAGCTGGTCGACGAGAAGGTCGTCGCCGTGGTCGGCCACCTGAATTCGGGTGTTTCGATTCCCGCCTCCCGCATCTATAGCGACGCCGGCATCGTGCAGATCTCGCCGTCGTCGACCAACCCCGACTACACCAAGCAGGGCTTCAAGACGACCTTCCGCGTGGTGGCCACCGACGCCCAGCAGGGCCCGGCACTGGCCAACTACGCCGCCAAGACGTTGAACGCCAAGAGCGTGGCGATCGTCGACGATGCCACCGCCTACGGCAAGGGCCTGGCCGACGAGTTCGAGAAGACCGCCAAGGCGGCCGGCGTGAACATCGTGGCGCGCGAGGCCACCAACGACAAGGCCACCGACTTCAAGGCCATCCTGACCAAGATCAAGGGCAGGAAGCCGGACGTCATCATGTACGGCGGCATGGACGCCACCGGCGGACCGTTCGCCAAGCAGGCCAAGGAACTGGGCATCCCGGCCAAGATCGTCGGCGGCGACGGCGTCTGCACCGACAAGGTGGCGGAACTGGCGGGCGATGCGGTCAGCAACATCATCTGCTCCGAGGCAGGCCTGGCGCTGTCCCGGATGGAGAAGGGCGCCGAATTCCAGAAGCGCTATCAGGAACGCTACAACGCGCCGGTGCAGATCTACGCGCCGTTCACCTACGACGCCGTGATGGTGATCGTCGACGCGATGAAGCGCGCCGGTTCGACCGAGCCCGCGGCGATCCTGGCGGAGATGCCCAAGACCAACTATCAGGGCGTGATCGGCAACATCGCCTTCGACGAGAAGGGCGACATGAAGGAAGGCACCATCACGCTGTACGACTACAAGGACAAGAAGAAGTCCGTGCTTGACGTCGTCAAGATGTAATTCGGACCTACCCGGTCCACCGAACGGCACCGTGAGTACTTTGCGGTGCCGTTCTTTTTAGCCTCGCCTTTTGTGATAGCGCCCTTACCATGGGTGGAACGCGGCAGGCCGCTTACCAGCACATAAACCACTTACCAAACCACTCACACCCCGCTGCCCGGTCGGCATCCATCCATGCCGGAAGTGCGGGCGGCAAGCCAGGAGTATTCATGGATATCCTTATCCAGCAGATCGTGAATGGTCTGGTGCTCGGCAGCATCTATGCGCTGATTGCACTCGGCTACACCATGGTCTACGGCATTCTCGGGATCATCAACTTCGCCCACGGCGATGTGCTGATGATCGGCGCGCTGACCGCTCTGTCGGCGATTCTCGCACTCCAGCAATTCGCCCCCGGCCTGCCGGAATGGCTCACGCTCGTGATCGCCACGCTGATCGCGATGCCGGTCTGCGCGATGCTGTCCTATTCGATCGAGCGGATCGCCTACCGGCCGCTGCGCAACGCGCCCCGGCTGGCCCCGCTGATCACCGCGATCGGCGTGTCCATCATCCTGCAGACCATCGCGATGATGATCTGGTCGCGCAACCCGCTGACCTTCCCGCAGCTGCTGCCCTCGAGCCCGATCGATATCGGCAATACCGGCGCGACCATCACCGGCAAGGAAATGGTCATCATCGGCATGGCCGTGATGGTGATGGCCGGACTGCTGACGCTGGTCAACCGCACCAAGCTCGGCCGCGCGATGCGCGCGACCGCCGAGAACCAGCGCGTGGCGGGCCTGATGGGCGTGAACCCGAACTTCGTGATCTCGGCCACCTTCATGATCGGCGCGACCCTGGCGGCGCTGGCCGGCGTGATGATGGCGACCAACTATGGCAATGCGCACTTCTACATGGGGTTCATTCCCGGCCTGAAGGCGTTCACCGCGGCCGTGCTCGGCGGCATCGGCAACCTCGCCGGGGCGATGGTCGGCGGCATGCTGCTGGGCCTGATCGAGGCGCTGGGCGCCGGTTATATCGGCGATCTGACCAACGGCGTGTTCGGCTCGAACTATCAGGACGTGTTTGCCTTCATCGTGCTGATCACCGTGCTGGTGTTCCGTCCGTCCGGCATCATGGGCGAACGTGTGGCTGACCGGGCGTAAGGGGATCGCAACCATGAACACTCCGATTTCCACCGCGGCGTCGCAGGCCGCGCCCCTGACCAAGACGCCGGCCAAGACCATGTTCGCGCTGGCGGCCTTCCTGGTGATCGGCCTGTGCGCGCCGTTCGCCGTGCAGTTCCTGGGCGGCAACTACTGGGTGCGCGTGCTCGACTTCGCGCTGCTGTACATCATGCTGGCGCTGGGCCTGAACATCGTGGTCGGCTTCGCCGGCCTGCTGGATCTGGGCTATATCGCCTTCTACGCGGTCGGCGCCTATCTGATGGCGCTGCTCGGCTCGCCGCATCTGGCCAACCAGTTCGAGACGATCGCGCAGCTGTTCCCGAACGGGTTCCATGTCAGCGTCTGGTGGGTGCTGCCGCTGGCGGCGCTGGTGGCGGGCATCTTCGGCGTGCTGCTGGGCGCGCCGACGCTGAAGCTGCGCGGCGACTATCTGGCGATCGTCACGCTCGGGTTCGGCGAGATCATCCGCATCTTCATGAACAACCTGGACCGGCCGCTCAATATCACCAACGGTCCGAAGGGCATCACCGCGGTCGACCCGATCACCATCTTCGGCTTCAACTTCGCCAAGACGCACGAGTTCTTCGGGCTGAAGTTCACGCCGGTGTTCATGTACTACTACCTGCTGATCCTGCTGGTGGTGGCGATCGTGTTCGTCTCGCTGCGTCTGCAGAACTCGCGCATCGGCCGCGCGTGGGTCGCGATCCGCGAGGACGAGATCGCCGCCAAGGCGATGGGCATCAACACCCGCAACATCAAGCTGCTGGCCTTCGCCATGGGCGCGTCGTTCGGCGGCGTGTCGGGCGCGGTGTTCGGCGCCTTCCAGGGCTTCGTCTCGCCGGAATCGTTCACGCTGTGGGAATCGATCTACGTGCTGGCGATCGTG
The DNA here is from genome assembly GCF_017598945.1 of Cupriavidus gilardii. GTDB lineage: Bacteria > Pseudomonadota > Gammaproteobacteria > Burkholderiales > Burkholderiaceae > Cupriavidus > Cupriavidus gilardii_E. The sequence goes on along the minus strand of NZ_JAGFTW010000036.1, from coordinate 99,176 downwards.
GTGCTAGGCGGCATGGGCCATATCCCGGGCGTGATCCTGGGCGGCATCCTGCTGATCGGCTTCCAGGAGCTGCTGCGCGTGGTGGCCGAGCCGGTGCAGCGCATGCTGCTGGGCGAGGTGATCGTCGACGCCGAGGTGCTGCGCCAGTTGCTGTTCGGTCTGGCGCTGGTCGGCGTGATGCTGTATCGCCCGGCGGGCCTGTGGCCCTCGCCGCGCAAGGAAGACCGGCCGGTGATCCGCCGGCCCGGTAGCGTTGGACGTCTGTGAAGCGGGAGGATCTGATGAGCAACGAAAACATCCTCCTGTCCGTCAAGGGGGTCAACAAGCGCTTCGGCGGCCTGCAGGCGCTGTCCGATGTGGGACTGGAAATCCGGGCCGGCGAGATCTACGGCCTGATCGGGCCGAACGGCGCCGGCAAGACGACGTTCTTCAACGTGATCACCGGGCTCTACACGCCCGACTCCGGCGAGTTCGTGCTGGACGGCAAGCCCTACCAGCCCACCGCGGTGCATGAAGTGGCCAAGGCCGGCATCGCGCGCACGTTCCAGAACATTCGCCTGTTCGGCGACATGACCGCGCTGGAGAACGTGATGGTCGGCCGCCACGTGCGGACCAAGGCCGGCGTGATCGGCGCGATCTTCCGGCCGCCGGCGGTGCGCAAGGAAGAAGAGGGCGTCGAGGACATGGCGCACGACCTGCTTGAATATGTCGGCATCGGCAAGTACGCCAACTTCACCTCGCGCAATCTGTCGTACGGCCACCAGCGCCGTCTCGAGATCGCCCGCGCGCTGGCGACCGAGCCCAAGCTGCTCGCGCTCGACGAGCCCGCGGCCGGCATGAACGCGACCGAGAAGGTCGAACTGCGCGGCCTGCTCGACAAGATCCGCAGCGACGGCCGCACCATCCTGCTGATCGAGCACGATGTGAAGCTGGTGATGGGCCTGTGCGACCGCATGACCGTGCTCGATTACGGCAAGGTCATCGCGCAGGGCCTGCCGCACGATGTCCAGAACAACCCGGCGGTGATCGAGGCCTACCTCGGCACTTCGGCGCACTGACGGGGGAGCAGCAATGAAAGACACACTACTGAAGATCGCCGGGCTGAAGGTCGCGTACGGCGGCATCCAGGCCGTCAAGGGCATCGATCTGGAGATCCGCGACGGCGAACTGGTGACGCTGATCGGCGCCAATGGCGCCGGCAAGACCACCACGATGAAGGCCATCACCGGCCTGCAGCCGTGGGCCGGCGGCGAGGTCGAGTATCTGGGCCGCTCGATCAAGGGCGTGCCCAGCTACGAACTGCTGAAGCAGGGCCTGGCGATGGTGCCGGAAGGGCGCGGCGTGTTCGCGCGCATGACCATCACCGAGAACCTGCTGATGGGCGCCTTCACGCGCAAGGACGAGGCCGGCATCAAGGACGATATCGACCGCATGTTCGGCATCTTCCCGCGCCTGAAGGAGCGTGCCAACCAGCTGGCCGGCACCATGTCCGGCGGCGAACAGCAGATGCTCGCCATGGCCCGCGCGCTGATGAGCCAGCCGCGCCTGCTGCTGCTCGACGAGCCGTCGATGGGTCTCTCGCCGATCATGGTCGAGAAGATCTTCGAGGTCGTGCGGGATATCTCGGGCCAGGGCGTCACCGTGCTGCTGGTCGAGCAGAACGCCCGCCTCGCGCTGCAGGCCGCGAACCGCGGCTACGTCATGGAGTCCGGCCTGATCACGATGAGCGGCAACGCCGCCGACATGCTGGACGACCCGAAGGTGCGTGCCGCGTATCTGGGGGAATGAGTCCGTCGCAATAGCACTCGGCGGCTGAAGGGCCGCCAGATGGTAACGAGCCCCGCCATGCTTGCATGCGCGGGGCTTTTTCCATCCCGAACGGCCTGTCGGGCCGCGAATTGCGGGAAACGAAACCCCGTGTGCGTTCAGGTGGGTGGCTCGCATGCCTTTCACGACAATGCATCCTTTCCTGAAGCTTGAGGAGCGAAAGATGAGATGCCCGATTTGCGCCGCAGGGGAGTTGCTGAATGACGTCCGCGACCTGACGTTCACGTTGAACGGAAAGTCGATCGTGGTTCAGTCTGTCCGCGGAGATTTTTGCCCGGCATGCGGGGAGGGGATTCTGGACGGAGTGGAAGCGTCCCGCGTCAGCGCTGCTATCGTTCCGCCGGCGTCGGCCGAATCGAATTGTGCGAGGACACCACCTGCCACCCGTGGGGCGTGCGCACGAACACGTCGGTGAAGACGACGTCCGTCGGTTTGGCCTTCGCGTTCGGCCGATAGCGATTGACCCCGGTGACCACCGCGCTGTCGCGGAAGGTGCGTACCTTCAGCTCCGTCAGCGTCTGGCTGGAGCCCGGCGGCGGTGGGCCCGCGGATAGCGATTCGGCTCGGTTGCGCATGCCGCCCAGCGGGGAGATGTTGACGAAGGTCGGATGGAGCAGCCGCTCCAGCGCGGCGCGGTCGCCGGCCTCGGTGGCGGTCAGCCAGTCCTGCTCGGCCTTGAGGATGGCGGCATGGTCGGCCGTCTCGTCGGCCGCTGCCGGTGCGGCGGCCAGGGTGCCGAGCGTCAATGCCGCAACGGCGAATGTCGTAGCCAGCCCGCGCCTGTGGGAATGAAGGCGACCGCCCATTGTTGTTCTCCTGGACCTGGATGGCATCAGTATAGGCAAGCGAATATTACCGTCGCCCCCACGCGCGGTGGGTGGCGCTCAGGCCAACCCGAGATAAAGAAACGGCCGCCCTGCCGTCGCCGGGCGGCCGTCTTCCCGTCGGCCGTGGCCGACGAGCGGGGGCGGAAAATCAGGCCAGCGCCTTCAGCAGCGTCCGCAGCATGCCGATCATCTGATCGATTTCCTCGCGCGTCACGTTCAGCGCCGGCATGAAGCGCAGCAGGTTCGGACGCGGCGAATTGAGCAGCAGGCCGTCGGGCTGCATGTCGCGCGCCTGCTCGACCAGTTGCGGGCCGATGTCCTTGCCGAGCATCAGCGCGCGCAGCAGACCTTCGCCGCGTTCGCCGGCCAGACCGAATTCGTTCGACAGCGCCAGCAGCTGTTCGCGCAGATAGGCGCCTTTCTCCTGCACCTGCTGCAGGAAGCCCGGCGCGAGCAGCTGTTCGAACACCGCGCTGCCGACCGCACACATCAGCGGGTTGCCGTTGTAGGTACCGCCCTGGTCGCCGGCCTCGAAACTCGCCACCTCTGCCTTGCACAGCAGGGCCGACAGCGGCACGCCGCCGCCGATGCCCTTGCCCAGCGTCATGATGTCCGGCTCGACGTTCGACAGCTCATAGGCGAACAGCGTGCCGCAGCGGCCGCAGCCGGCCTGTACCTCGTCGACGATGAACAGCAGCTTGTGCTTGTCGGCCAGCGCGCGCAGTCCTTGCATGAATTCGCGCGTGGCGGGCACTACGCCGCTTTCGCCCTGCACCGGCTCGAGCATGATGCCGACCGTCTTGTCGTTGATCAGCGCCTCGACCGAAGCCAGATCGTTGAGCTGGGCCTTCGGAAAGCCCGGCACCTGCGGCGCGAAGATCGTGTCCCAGCCGGCCTTGCCGGACGCGCTCATGGTCGCCAGCGTGCGGCCATGGAAGCTGTGGTCCATCGTGATGATCTCGTAGGCGCCGTTCTTGTGCTTGCGTCCCCATTTGCGCGCCAGCTTGATCGCGCCCTCGTTGGCCTCGGCGCCGCTGTTGGCGAAGAACACCTTGTCGAAGCAGCTGTGGTCGGTCAGCGTTTTGGCCAGCCGCAGCATCGGCTCGTTGTAGAAGGCCGGGCTCGGGTTGATCAGCTTGCGCGCCTGCTCGTTCAGCGCCGCGATCATGGCCTCGTTGGAGTGGCCCAGGCAGTTGACGGCCCAGCCCTGCACGAAGTCCAGATAGCGCTTGCCTTGATGGTCCGTCAGCCACGAGCCCTTGCCCTCGGTGAAGACGAGCTCGGGCCGGTTGGTGATGTACATCAGCGATTGGACGGGATACTCAGCAAATGCCATGGCGGACTCCAGAGATCGGCAAACAAGGAAAAGGGAAGGGCGGCAAAACAAAAAAGCCACGGGGGTGACCCGTGGCTTGATGACCTGAACAGACGCTGTCGACGGTCAGCCGCGTGGCACCCTGGCGGGATGCGACGTACGGAAGCTGCGTCGGATGTTGGCGTGGTTCATGCGGCCAACTATAAGACGCAGTCGCCCCAGTGTCAAAGACGACGGTGGCGGTCCGGGTCGGCATTGTTGTTCTCGCGAAACGGTGGCGCGGTGGCGGCGCAGGGTACGGCGGGGCGCGATCCCGGCCAGCCGGGCCGCGCCGCAGGCCCGGTTCAGGCCACGCCGGCCGGATGCATGTCGGCTTCCGAGGTGAACGAGTCGGCGAAGAACGCGTCCTCGTGCAGCGCGCACTGCGCGGTGAAGTCGCGCCGGGCCGAATTGACCATGACCGGCGCACCGCAGGCGTACACCTCGTGCCCGGACAGATCCGGATAGTCGGCCATCACCGCCTGGTGGACGAAGCCGGTGCGGCCGTCCCATTCGTCCTCGGGCAGCGCGTCGGAGACTACCGGCACATAGCGGAAATTCGGCAGCTCGCGCGCCCATTGCTCGCACAGGGCATGCATATAGAGATCGCGCGGGCGGCGGCCGCCCCAGTACAGCGTCATCGGCCGCGTGATGCCGGTGTAGGCCGCGTGCTCGACGATGGCCTTGATCGGCGCGAAGCCGGTGCCCGAGGCCAGCAGGATGATCGGCTTGTCCGAGTCCTCGCGCAGGAAGAAGCTGCCCAGCGGACCTTCGAAGCGCAGGATGTCGCGCTCCTTCATCGCCGGCTGGCCTTCGCGGGCGCCGAACACGTAGTCGGTGAAGGCGCCGCCCGGCATATGGCGGAAATGCAGTTCGATCGGGCCTTCCTCGTGCGGGGGCGTGGCGATCGAATAGCTGCGGCGCTTGCCGTCGCGCAGCAGGAATTCGACGTACTGGCCGGCCAGATACTGCAGGCGTTCGGTGGCCGGCAACTGCAGCTTCGCAACGATGACGTCCTCGGCCACGCGTTCGAGCGACTGCACGCGGCACGGCACCTTCTTGATCGGGATATCGCCGGCGCCATGGACCTCGCGGCATTCGATGGTCACGTCCGATGCCGCATTGGCGCAGCAGAACAGGGCGCGGCCCTCGGTCTTTTCCTGCGCGGTCAGCGCGGAGGCGGCGTGGTCGCCCTGGACGATCTCGCCGGCGGTGACGCGGCCCTTGCACGAACCGCAGGCGCCGTTCTTGCAGCCGTACGGCAGGCCGATGCCTTGACGCAGCGCCGCCGACAGGATGGTTTCGTTTGCGTCCGCTTCGAATTGGCGGCCGCTCGGCAGCACGGTTACTTGATAAGCCATAATCTCTCGATGAGCAAAGATCTGTCGCCACCCCGTCTGGCCCGCCCGCGATTGCTGATCGTCGGGTGTGGGGACGTAGGCATGCGTTGCCTGCAAATGCTTGCCCCGCGCTGGCGCGTGTTCGCCGTGACCTCGCAGCCCGGCCGCGTGGCGGCCTTGCGGGCGGCGGGCGCGGTGCCGCTGGTGGCGAACCTCGACGAGCCGGCCACGCTGAAGCGCCTGCATGGCCTGGCCGATCGCGTATTGCACCTGGCACCACCGCCGGCGCGCGGCGATGACGATTCGCGTACCGTGGCCCTGATTCGGGCGCTGCGACGCAGCGCATGGCGCCGCCCCGCGCGGGAACCCCGCATTCTACCCGAGCGGCCCCGCCGGGGGACCGGCACCGCCGGTCTCCACCGAGCACCGGCGCTGGTGTATGCCAGCACCAGCGGGGTCTATGGCGACCGCGGTGGCGCGCGTATCGGCGAGGCGCAGCCGGTACGGCCGCAGACCGCGCGGGCACGCCGGCGCGTCGCGGCGGAGCGGGCGGTGCGCGAGTTCGGCCGCGCCAGCGGCTGGCGGACCGGCATCGTGCGGATCCCCGGCATCTACGCCGCGGACCGCTTGCCGGTGGCACGGCTGCTCAAGGGCACGCCGGCGCTGGTACGCGACGACGACGTCTACACCAACCACATCCACGCCGACGACCTGGCCCGCGCAATGATCGCCGCGCTGCTGCGCGGCAGGCCGCAGCGGGTCGTCCATGCCAGCGACGACAGCGAACTGCGCATGGCCGACTATTTCGATCTGGTCGCCGACCGGCGCGGGCTGCCCCGGCCGCCCCGGTTGTCGCGCGAGCAGATCCGCGAGGCCGTGGAGCCGGCGCTGCTGAGCTTCATGAGCGAGTCGCGCCGGCTCGACAACGCGCGCCTCAAGCGCGAGCTGCGGCTGCGATTGCGCTACCCCACGGTTCACCACTTCTTCGAGACCTGACCCTTCCCCGCGGCCGGCGATGGCATGGCGATTGCGTCGTGATGCCCGTCGATCCTGTCTATACAGCATCTTGGTGCATGATGCCCGCAGGCCGTGCGGCGCCGTCCCCAACGTGGTGCGAAGCAGCTTTCACCGAACCCCGAACCGCGTAGCGGACGCCGTGGGCTTCCCGTTATCGCTTTCCCTATCAGGGTTTGCGAGCAGTGCCCCGTTCCGCAGGCCGCCATTGGCGGCAGCCTGAATCGGGATGCTGCCGTGCCGTTTCGTTGTCTTGACTTGTATATACAGGATTGCTACATTGCCCGGAAACCGACCGGCGCCCCGACCGAGGACGCCGGCACGACCCGGGCGGGCCGCCAGCGTGCGGCACCGTTCGCGATACCAAAGGAGCCAAACAGTGCAGATGCAGAAGCGGAAGTTGGGGAATCGGAGGAGCGCCGGCCGTGCGCTCGGTTGGCTGACCACGCTGGCGCTGGCCGCCGGCGCCGGCGCGGCGCAGGCCCAGACCACCAAGGTAGCGCTCGGCATGAGCGGCTGGACCGGCTTCGCGCCGCTGACGCTGGCCGCCAAGGCCGGCATCTTCGAGAAGCACGGCGTCGACGTCGATATCAAGATGATTCCGCAGAAGGACCGGCATCTGGCGCTGGCCTCGGGCGCAATCCAGTGCGCCGCGACCACGGTCGAGACCCACGTGGCCTGGAATGCCAACGGCGTGCCGATCACGCAGATCGTGCAGCTGGACAAGTCCTACGGCGCCGACGGTCTGGCGGTGCGCAGCGACGTCAAGTCGTTCGCCGATCTGAAGGGCAAGACCATCGGCGTCGATGCGCCGGGCACCGCGCCGTATTTCGGGCTGGCGTGGATGCTGAAGAAGAACGGCATGACCATCAAGGACGTCAAGACCACCACGCTGTCGCCGCAGGCGGCCGCGCAGGCGTTCGTTTCGGGCCAGAACGATGCGGCGATGACCTACGAGCCGTATCTGTCGACCGTGCGGCAGAACCCCGAGAAGGGCAAGATCCTCGCGACCACCTTGGACTATCCGATGGTGATGGACACGCTGGGCTGCACGCCGAAATGGTTGAAGGAGAACCCGAAGGCGGCGCAGGCGCTGGTGGATGGCTACTTCGAAGCGTTGGAGATGATTCGCAAGGAGCCGGCCAAGTCCAACGAGATCATGGGCGCCGCGGTCAAGCAGACCGCCGAGCAGTTTGCGAAATCCGCCTCGTATCTGCGCTGGCAGGACCGCGAGGCCAACCGCAAGTTCTTCGCCGGCGAGTTGGCCGAGTTCAGCAAGGAAGCCGCTGCGGTGCTGCTCGACGTCGGCGTGATCCGCAAGGTGCCGGACGTGACAGCGCTGTACGACCCGCGGTTCATCCGCTAAACCGCAGGAGCAGCGATGACACAACCGTTGCACGCCGATTCGCTGCGGGCCGTCGCGCCCGACAGCCCGGCGAATCCGCTTCCGGCGGCCGCCAGGACGATGCCGGCCGCGCCGCGTGCGCGCCGGACTCATCCGTGGCTGACGCCGCTGACGCCGGTCTCGCCGCGCACGCGCTGGGTGCTTGGCCTGGGCTTTTTCGTGTTGTTCTTCGCCGTCTGGGGCGCGGTGACGCTGGGCGGGCTGGTGCCGCCGACCTTCCTCGCGGATCCGATGACGATGGCGCGCGAAGCGTGGCTGCTGTTTACCGAGTACGGTTTTCTCGGCGACATCGGCATGACGGTCTGGCGCGTGCTGGGCGGCTTCGTGCTGGCCGCGGTGCTGGCGGTGCCGCTGGGCATCCTGATGGGCGCCTACAAGGCGGCCGAAGCCTTCTTCGAGCCGTTCGTCTCGTTCTGCCGCTACCTGCCGGCGTCCGCCTTCATTCCGCTGCTGATTCTGTGGGCCGGCATCGGCGAGACGCAGAAGCTGCTGGTGATCTTCATCGGCTCGTTCTTCCAGATCGTGCTGATGGTCGCCGTGACGGTGGGCGGCGCACGCCGCGACCTGGTCGAGGCCGCCTACACGCTTGGCGCCAACAGCGCCGGCATCGTCAAGCGCGTGCTGATTCCCGGCGCCGCGCCCGGCATCGCGGAAATCCTGCGGCTGGTGCTCGGCTGGGCCTGGACCTATGTGATCGTCGCCGAGCTGATCGGCTCGTCGTCCGGCATCGGCCACATGATCACCGACAGCCAGGCGCTGCTGAACACCGGCCAGATCATCTTCGGCATCATCGTGATCGGCTGCATCGGCCTGGTCTCGGACCTGCTGTTCAAGCTCGCCAACCAGCGGCTGTTTCCGTGGAGCACCATCCAATGAGCGCGCTGTCGATCCAGCAGGTGTCGCGCACCTTCGTCAATCCGCGCGGCGGCCAGACCCAGGCCTTGCTGCCGGTGGACTTCGAGGTCCGCGAGAACGACTTCGTCACCATCCTGGGGCCGTCCGGCTGCGGCAAATCGACGTTGCTGCGCATCGTCGCCGGCCTCGATACGCCGACCTCGGGCCGCGTGCTGCTAGACGGCGAGCCGGTCACGGGACCGGGCGCGGACCGCGGCATGGTGTTCCAGTCCTATACGCTGTTCCCGTGGTTGACGATCGAGCAGAACGTCCGCTTCGGCCTGCGCGAGCGCGGCATGAGCGTTGCCGAGCAGCGCGAGCGCAGCGATTTTTTCATCGCCAGGGTGGGTCTGCGCGGCTTCGAGCATCACTATCCGAAGCAGCTGTCGGGCGGCATGCAGCAGCGCACCGCGATCGCGCGGGCGCTGGCCAACGATCCGAAGATCCTGCTGCTGGACGAGCCGTTCGGCGCGCTGGACAACCAGACCCGCGTGCTGATGCAGGAGCTGCTGCTGGGCATCTGGGAGAGCGCGCGCAAGACGGTGCTGTTCGTCACGCACGATATCGACGAGGCGATCTTCATGGCGAACCGGGTTGCGGTATTCTCTGCGCGGCCCGGACGGATCAAGACCGAGATCGCGGTCGACTTTGCCCATCCGCGCCACTACACGATCAAGACCTCGCCGGAATTCTCGGCGTTGAAGGCGCGGCTGACCGAAGAGATCCGTGCCGAGGCGATGGCCTCGGCCGAGCATTGAGCCGGCGATTGAAGTCCATCGGCCCGCTCATCGACCCGCCCATCGAACCGCGCATCGAACCACCGATCCACTGACCATGACCGTAGAAGCCGGCACCCGCCGCACCGCTACCCGCCCCGACGCCAACGGCCACCGCCCGTCGCCCGATGCCACGCCGACCGCGCTGTACCAGCAGGTCAAGGAGTACATCGCGCGCCAGATCCAGAGCGGTGCCTGGCAGCCGGGCGATCGCGTGCCGTCCGAGCAGGAGCTGGTCAACCGCTTCGCCGTGTCGCGCATGACGGTCAACCGCGCGCTGCGCGAGTTGGCCGAGCAGGGCAGGGTGGTGCGGGTTGCGGGCGTCGGCACCTTCGTCGCCGAGCACAAGCCGCAGTCGACGCTGCTGTCGGTCGTCAATCTGCAGGACGAGATCCGCATGCGCGGGCACGACTACGCCTGCGACGTGATCCTGGTCGAGCGCGCCTCGGCCTCGATCGAGGTGGCGGCGGCGCTCGACCTGCGCACCGGCGAATCGGTCTTCCATTCGGTGTGCGTGCATCGCGAGGACGGCGTGCCGGTGCAGTTGGAGGACCGCTACGTGAACCCGCGCGTGGCGCCCGACTTCATCAACCAGGACTTCAGCGGCGTCAAGCCGGGCGAATATCTGCTGCGGCACGTGCCTTACGACCAGGTCGAGCACGTGGTCGACGCGGTCGCGGCAACGCCCGAGCAGGCCAGCCAGCTGGAGATGCCGGTGACCCAACCGTGCCTGCTGCTGACGCGGCGTACCTGGACCGCCGGCACGCCGGTGACCTTCGTGCGCTGCCTGCATCCCGGCAACCGCTATCGCCTCGGCAGCCGTTTCCGTGCCGATGGCAATCCGGCGTTCGGCTAGCGCCGCGGCCTTCGAGCTGATCGCCGCCTCGCCCGGACGCTTCCGAACCTGACTTCGATCTCGATTCGACCTAAGCTGATTTAAGCCGTACCAAGCTGTATAGACAGGACCATACAATGACAACGCAACACACCGCGCAACACTCCGCGCAACACTCCGCATCCCAATCCCGCCCGACGCTGACCCTCAATCCCGGTGAGGTGACCCTGGCCGAACTGCGTCGCATCTATCGCGGCGAAGTGCACCTGACCATGGCGGATTCCGCCTGGGCCGACGTCCGCGCCGCGCAGGCCACCGTCCAGCAGATCGTCGACACCGACGCGGTCGTCTACGGCATCAATACCGGCTTCGGCAAGCTCGCCAACACCCGCATCCCGCACGACAAGCTGGCCGAACTGCAGCGCAACCTGGTGCTGTCGCACAGCGTGGGCACCGGCCGCGATCTGCCCGAAGATACGGTGCGCCTGATCCTGGCGACCAAGGCCGTCAGTCTCGCGCGCGGCCATTCGGGCGTGCGCCCCGAGCTGATCGAGGCGCTGCTGGCGCTGGCCAATCACGGCGTCACGCCCTGCATCCCGGCCAAGGGCTCGGTAGGCGCGTCGGGCGACCTGGCTCCGTTGGCGCATCTGTCGTGCACGCTGATCGGCGTCGGCGAGGCGATCGTCGACGGGCGCCGTCTGCCGGCCGTCGAAGCGCTGGCGCATGCCGGCCTGAAGCCCTTCGAGCTGGGGCCGAAGGAAGGCCTCGCGCTGCTGAACGGCACCCAGGTGTCGACCGCGCTGGCGCTGGCGGGCCTGTTCGCCGCCGAGGACGTATTCGCCGCCGGGCTGGTGGCGGGCGCGCTGTCGCTCGAAGCCATCAAGGGCTCGGTCAAGCCGTTCGACGCCCGCATCCACGCCGCGCGCGGCCAGGCCGGCCAGATCGCGGTCGCCGGCGCGGTGCGCGCGCTGCTGGACGGTAGCGAGATCGTCGACTCGCATCGCGAGTGCGGCCGCGTGCAGGACCCGTATTCGATCCGCTGCCAGCCGCAGGTGATGGGCGCCTGCCTGGACAACCTTCGCCACGCCGCCCGCGTGCTGCAGATCGAGGCCAATGCCGCGTCGGACAACCCGCTGGTGTTCTCCGAACAGGGCGACGTGGTGTCCGGTGGCAACTTCCACGCCGAGCCGGTGGCCTTCGCCGCCGACATCATCGCGCTGGCGCTGGCCGAGATCGGCGCGATCTCGGAGCGCCGCCTGGCGCTGCTGCTCGACACCGGCCTGTCGGGCCTGCCGCCCTTCCTGGTGCGCGACGGCGGCCTGCATTCGGGCTTCATGATCGCCCAGGTCACCGCCGCGGCGCTGGCGTCCGAGAACAAGTCGCTGGCGCATCCGTCCAGCGTCGACAGCCTGCCGACCTCGGCCAACCAGGAAGACCATGTGTCGATGGCCACCTACGGCGCGCGCCGGCTCGGCGATATGGCGGAGAACACCGCCGTTGTCGTCGGCATCGAAGCGATGGCCGCCGCGCAGGGCATCGAATTCCATCGTCCGCTGAAGTCCTCGCCGCTGGTCGAGACCGAACTGGCCCGCATCCGCGCGCGCGTCGATTTCGTCGAGGTCGACCGCTATCTGGCGCCCGATATCGAGGCGATGAAGCAGTGGGTGCTGCAGGGCGACGCCGGCGCAGGCTGGCCGCAGGCCGTGCGGGCCGTGCTGCCGGCGCAGGGCGAAGCGCAGTGATCAAGGACATGCCGGCGGCTGTTTGCGCGCCTGCTGCCCTCTCCCCCGGCCCCTCTCCCGCAAGCGGGAGAGGGGAGCAAACCGCAAGCTTTCGTTGCATGAGGGAAGGCAAGCAAAGCACCAGGACATGCATACCGATCCCCTCTCCCGCAGGCGGGAGAGGGGCAGGGGAGTGGGCAGCGGCGCCCGCAAACCGACCCCGCCCGACACCACCGAACGAGACACCACCAAAGCAGGAGAACCGAACATGAACGCCAACGAACAGCAATTCCTCGCCCGCGGCCAGCGCGAAATCCGTGCGCCGCGCGGCACCGAGCTGCACTGCAAGAACTGGCTGATCGAAGCCGCCTATCGCATGATCCAGAACAACCTGGACCCGGACGTCGCCGAGCGCCCGCAGGACCTGGTGGTCTATGGCGGCATCGGCAAGGCCGCGCGCAACTGGGAATGCTTCGATGCAATCCTCGACAGCCTGCGCCGGCTCGGCGAGGACGAATCGCTGCTGGTGCAGTCCGGCAAGCCGGTCGGCGTGTTCCGCACGCATGCCGATGCGCCGCGCGTGCTGATCGCCAACTCCAACCTGGTGCCGCACTGGGCCAACTGGGACAAGTTCAACGAGCTCGATCGCGCCGGCCTGATGATGTACGGCCAGATGACCGCCGGCTCGTGGATCTACATCGGCACGCAAGGCATCGTGCAGGGCACCTATGAGACCTTCGTCGAGGCCGGCCGCCAGCACTACGGCGGCGACCTGTCCGGCAAGTGGATCCTGACCGCGGGCCTGGGCGGCATGGGCGGTGCGCAGCCGCTGGCCGGCGTGCTGGCCGGCGCCTGCGTGCTGGCGATCGAATGCCAGGAGTCGCGCATCGATTTCCGCATCCGCACGCGCTATCTCGACAAGAAGGCCACCACGCTGGACGAGGCGCTGGCGATGATCGCCGAGGCCACCGCCAGCAAGCAGGCGATCTCGGTCGGCCTCCTGGGCAATGCCGCGGAGATCGTGCCCGAGTTGGTCAAGCGCGCGCAGGCCGGCGGCATGCGTCCGGACATCGTCACCGACCAGACCTCGGCGCACGATCTGGTCAACGGCTATCTGCCGGCCGGCTGGACCGTCGAGCAATGGGAGGCCGCGCGCAAGGCCGATCCGAAATCGGTCGAAGCGGCGGCGCGCCCGTCGATCGTCGAACACGTCAAGGCGATGCTGGCCTTCCAGCAGATGGGCGTGCCGACGCTTGACTACGGCAACAACATCCGCCAGGTCGCGTTCGACGAGGGCGTCAAGAACGCGTTCGACTTCCCGGGCTTCGTGCCGGCCTATATCCGCCCGCTGTTTTGCCGCGGCAAGGGGCCGTTCCGCTGGGTCGCGCTGTCCGGCGACCCCGAGGACATCTACAAGACCGACGCCAAGATGAAGGAGCTGTTCCCCGAGGACAAGCCCCTGCACCGCTGGCTCGACATGGCGCGCGAGCGCATCGCCTTCCAGGGCCTGCCGGCGCGCATCTGCTGGGTCGGCCTGGACGAACGCCATCGCGCGGGCCTGGCCTTCAACGAGATGGTCAAGTCGGGCGAGCTGAAGGCGCCGGTGGTGATCGGCCGCGACCATCTGGATTGCGGCTCGGTGGCCTCGCCGAACCGCGAAACCGAGGCGATGAAGGACGGCTCGGACGCCGTCTCCGACTGGCCGCTGCTCAACGCGCTGCTCAATACCGCCGGCGGCGCGACCTGGGTCAGCCTGCACCACGGCGGCGGTGTCGGCATGGGCTTCTCGCAGCATAGCGGCGTGGTGATCGTCTGCGACGGCACCGACGAGGCCGCACGCCGCATCGAGCGCGTGCTGTGGAACGACCCGGCCACCGGCGTGATGCGCCATGCCGATGCGGGCTACGACATCGCGATCGACTGCGCGCGCGAGAAGGGCCTGAACCTGCCGATGGTCAATCGCGGATGAGCGCGGCGTCATCGGTACCACCGCTGTCACGGCGGCCACGGCGCTTTGCGCTGGCCGAGCTGACACCGATGCCGTGGAAGAACGGCGGCGGCACCACGCGCGAGATCGCCGCGTGGCCACCCGCCGCCGGGCTCGATGCGTTCGACTGGCGCCTGAGCATCGCCGACATCGCGGCCGATGGCCCGTTCTCGGCGTTTCCGGGCATCGACCGGCAGATCGTGCTGCTCGACGGCGACGGCGTGCGTCTGCGCGCCCGCGATGGCAGCTTCGACCATCGGTTGGCGACGGTCGGCGAGCCATTCGCGTTTGCCGGCGAGGCGACGGTCGATGCCACGCTGCTGGGCGGGCCGACGCGCGACTTCAACGTGATGACGCGCCGCGGCCGCTGTCGGGCGAGCGTCGTGTCTACTGGCGAGGCGATCGCGCATACCGATGCGGAGCACGACACCACGGTCGTGCTGTACGTGCTGGCGGGTACCTGGCGATACGATGATGCGCGCGACGTCGACGACGCATCGCTGACAGCGGGCAGCGGCATGATGCTGCCGCCAGGCAGCGCCTTCCGTTTGCAGCCTGTGGACCCGGGCGCCCGTTGTCTCGTCGTCAGGCTGCGGTCATCGCAGCCGTCCTCCGATAGGGAAACAAGTCATGACGCAGTCCACTGAAGCCTTCGCTGTCGACGCCAGCGTATCGGCCGCGCCGTCGGCCGACGGCGTCTGGCATCGCTGCCACCTGCTGCCCGACGCCGATCCGGCCAATGCCATTCGCGATGCCGCACTGGTCGTGGCGCGCGGCCGCATCGCCTGGCTCGGCCCGCAGGCCGATCTGCCCGAGGCTTACCGCGGCCTGCCGCATCACGATGCCGACGGGACGTGGATCACGCCGGGCCTGATCGACTGCCACACGCACCTCGTTTACGGCGGCCAGCGCGCCGACGAATTCGCGATGCGGCTGGCCGGCGCCAGCTACGAAGAGATCGCGCGCGCTGGGGGCGGCATCGTGTCGACGGTGCGTGCGACGCGCGCCGCCGACGAAGACGCGCTGTTCGCACAGGCCGCGACGCGGCTGGCGCCGCTGCTGGCCGAAGGCGTCACCGCGATCGAGATCAAGTCGGGCTACGGGCTCGACCTGGCCACCGAGCGCAAGCAGTTGCGTGTGGCGCGGCGGCTGGGCGAGGCGTTCGGTGTCGCGGTCCATACCACTTTCCTCGGCGCGCATGCGCTGCCGCCCGAATTCGCCGATCGCGCGGACGACTACATCGCGCTGGTCTGCGACACCATGCTGCCGGCGCTGGTGCAGGAAGGTCTGGTCGATGCAGTCGACGCGTTCTGCGAAGGAATCGGCTTTTCGCCGGCACAGACCGAGCGCGTGTTCGAGGCCGCGCATCGACATGGCCTGCCAGTGAAGCTGCACGCCGAGCAACTGAGCAACCTCGGCGGCGCGGCCCTGGCGGCCCGCTATCGCGCCTTGTCGGCCGACCATCTGGAGCATCTGGACGAAGCCGGCGTCGCCGCGATGGCCGAGGCGGGGACGGTGGCGGTGCTGCTGCCCGGCGCCTACTATTTCCTGCGCGACACGCATCTGCCGCCGATCGCGCTGCTGCGTCAATACGGCGTGCCGATCGCGCTGTCCACCGACCATAACCCCGGCACGTCGCCCGTGACCTCGCTGCTGCTGATGCTGAATATGGCCTGCACGCTGTTCCGCATGACGGTTCCCGAGGTGCTGGCCGGTGTGACGAAGCACGCGGCGCGCGCCCTCGGCGCCAGCGATCGGCATGGCCTGCTGGCGGCGGGACGCGGCGCCGATTTCGCGCTGTGGCGCATCGATTCGCCGGCCGAGCTGGCCTACTGGTTCGGCCGCAACCCGCTGGCCGCGGTGGTACGCCAGGGGCGCGTGTTCACCGGACCCGCAGGAGTTTCGCGATGAAGCCTCACCCCGATTCATCCGACCAAACGCTGTTCGCCGCCGAGGCGCTGCTGCCCGATGGCTGGGCCAGCAATGTGCTGCTGAGCTGGGATGCCGACGGCAAGCTGACCGCGGTGACGCCGGACGCCACGCGGGCTGCGGATACGCCCCGCGCCGCGGGTCCGGTGCTGCCCGGCATGACCAATCTGCATTCGCACGCGTTCCAGCGCGGCTTCGCCGGCCTGACCGAATTCCGTTCGGCGGCCGACGATTCGTTCTGGAGCTGGCGCGAGCTGATGTACCGCTTCGCGCTGCGGCTGACGCCCGAGACGCTGGAGGCGATCGCCACGCAGCTCTATATCGAGATGCTGCGCGCCGGCTATACCAGCGTCTGCGAATTCCAGTATGTCCATCACCAGGCCGACGGCACGCCGTATGCCGATCCTGCCGAGATGTCGCTGCGGCTGCTGCGCGCGGCAGAGCGCGCGGGCATCGGCATCACGCTGCTGCCGGTGCTGTACCAGAGCGCGGGCTTCGGCCCGAAGCCGCCGCTGGCCGAGCAACGCCGCTTCCTGCACGAGACCGACGCGATGCTGGCGCTGCTGCAGCGGCTGGCGCCTGTGTGCACCGGGACGGCGCGGCTTGGCCTCGCGCCGCACTCGCTGCGCGCGGTCCCGCCGGACAGCCTGCGCGCGGCGGTGACCGGACTGCATGCGATGGACCCGACCGCCCCGGTGCACATCCATATCGCCGAGCAGCAGCGCGAGGTCGACGAATGCCTGGCGTGGTGCGGCAAGCGTCCGGTCGATTGGCTGCTGGACCATGCGCCGGTCGACGTGCGCTGGTGCCTGGTGCATGCCACCCATCTGGACTGGGACGAGCGCCGGCGCCTCGCGCACAGCGGCGCGGTGGCCGGCATCTGTCCAACCACCGAAGCGAATCTCGGCGACGGCGTGTTCGACGCCGCGCCGTATCTCGAGCAGGGCGGGGCGTGGGGGATCGGCTCGGACAGCCATGCCAGCGTCAGCGTCAGCGAGGAGCTGCGGCTGTTCGAATACGGGCAGCGGCTGGCACTGCAGAAGCGCAACGTGCTCGCTTCCAGCCAGCATCCGCAGGTGGCCGACCGGCTCTACCTCGATGCGGTCGCCGGGGGAGCGCGTGCCGCGGGCCGTGCGGTCGCGGGTCTGGCCGTCGGCCAGCAGGCGGACTTCGTCGTGCTCGACGCCAGCCATCCCACGCTGGCCGGCCTGCGCGGCGAGCAGGCGCTGGCCGCGCATGTGTTCGCCAATCACGGCCATGAGACACTAGCGGAAGTCCGCAGCGCGGGACGCTGCCGCGTGCAGCGCGGCGCCCATGCCTTGCAGGCCGAAGCGGGCGCGGCCTTCGCCAGTGCCCGTGCCAGCCTGCTGGCGCCATGACGATCATCACGCCGACGCCGCGGACCGCATCCAAAACGAACCCTGATATCGCTACCGGCCACGCGCCATCAAGCAAACGGCCGGCCGCGATACCGATCGCAGCAGCAATATGACTTCCTTCTCCACCGATACCCCGGCCTTCAAGCTGCAGCGCGGCACGCGCCCCCTGCTGATCTCGATGCCCCATGTGGGCACCTACCTGCCGCCGTCGGTCGCGGACCGGCTGACCGACGAGGCGCGTACCGTGCCGGACACCGACTGGCATATGGACCGCCTCTACGACTTCGCGCGCGAACTCGGCGCGTCGGTCCTGATGGCGACGCATTCGCGCTACGTGGTCGACCTGAATCGGCCGCCCGACAACGCCAATCTGTATCCCGGCCAGGACACCACGGGCCTCTGCCCGGTCGATACCTTCGACAAGACGCCGCTGTACGCCAATGGCGTCGGTCCGGACGAGACGGAGATCTTCGCGCGCCGCGACGCGGTCTGGCGCCCGTACCACGACGCGCTGGCCGGCGAACTGGCGCGGCTGCGCGCCGAGCACGGCACGATCGCGCTATGGGATGCGCATTCGATCCGCTCGGTGCTGCCGCGCTTTTTCGACGGCAAGCTGCCCGACTTCAATCTCGGCACGGCCAACGGCGCCAGCTGCGATGCCACGCTGGCCGAGGAGGTCGCGAAGATCGCGGCCGACGCGCAAGGCTATACGTCGGTGCTGAACGGGCGCTTCAAGGGCGGCTATATCACGCGCCAATACGGACAGCCCGCGCAGGGCGTGCATGCGATCCAGCTGGAGCTGTCGCAATGCACCTATATGCGCGAGCAATATCCGTTCGACTACGACGAGGCGCTGGCGGGCAAGCTGCAGCCGACGTTGCGGCGGATGCTGGAGGCCGTGCTGGCCTTTGTCGAGAAGCGCTGATCGCGATGAATTCGCACTGAAGCTGCGATGACATCGGCCGGATCAGAGACGGCGTGTGCCGTCTCTGATCGCCGGCGCCACGTTATTTCCTGCCGCGCAGCCGCTCCTCGATATGCTGTGCCCGCTGCAGCGAACCGGGGTGGGTGCTGAGCATGCTCGACTGTCCGCCGTCGAGCGCCGCCATCTTGCGGAACGCCGTCACCAGCGCCTCACGATTGGATTTGTTCTTCGTCAGCAGATCGAAGGAATAATCGTCGGCCGCGGTTTCCTGCCGCTGCGAGAACTGCGAGTTGACCAGCGTTTCCGCCAGCTCGCCCAGCTGCGACGACGACAGCGCGTTCAGCGTCGCGCTTCCCGCCGCGCCCAGCACGCCGCGCGCCGCCGCGGTCGCGTAGGCTACCTGCATTGCCGCCTTGGTATGGCCGAGCGCGACGTGGCCGATCTCGTGTCCGACCACGCCGCGCACCTCGTCGTCGGTCATCATGTCCATCAACCCGCTGTAAATCCGCACGCAGCCGTTTGCCATCGCCCAGGCATTGATCTCCTTGGTCTCGTAGACCTTGGCGTCGAGCGGCAGGCCGGTATTCTGCAGGCCCGCCATGATCTTGCTCAGACGCTGCCCATAGGTGCTCGACGGATCGGCGATCTTGTTCTTCTTGTCCATTTCCGCGCAGGACTGGTCCGACAGCGTCTTGATGTTGGCGTCGGTCAATGTCGCGGCCGTGAACAGGCTGCCGCCGGCCTGCGTCAGTCCCTGCATGTTGGCGCCGGCGCAGCCCGCTAGCAGGGCGGCGGTCAGGGTGGCGAGCAGGGAAGCCTTCAGGGAAAGCGCAGGACGAACGGGCTTGGCTGGGATCATGGCAGTTCCTCGTGGTGCTGTGATGCTGGGAATCCAGCAGCATAGGCAGCGGAACGCCGCGACGGTAGCGGGCGATGTCTGACGTGGTGTGTCCTATTCGCCTCTCTACGGGGTCTCATGTCGCAAAAATCTCGTTTTGACGACACGTTTTCCGGATATGTCGCTGGCGGCGACATGACGTGATAACGTGTCGCAATTTTCCCATTTTGGCGACATGAGGCCCGCTTCGTGTCGCCCGCGACGACGTCAGCGGACTCGTATATGGACAGTAATGCACAAATTTGGCGGCCGGACATGCCATTCAACGGGCTTCCGGTCCTTCCTCCAGCCGAGGATCTCGAAACCCGGACAGTGCTGAAAGCCTGTATTGCCGCCCGGGCCGCCCTTGCCGAATTGAAGCAGGCAGCCGAGCTGATTCCCAATCAGACCATGCTGATCAATACGATTCCACTGCTGGAGGCCAAGGACAGTTCCGAGATTGAGAACATCGTGACAACGACGGACAAGCTGTTTCAGCACGCCCAGCTGGACGGCAACGCCGATCACGCCACGAAGGAGGCGCTACGTTATCGCGCGGCGCTGCATCGTGGTTTCCAGTCGTTGGCCGATCGGCCGTTGTGTACGGCAACCGCTGTCGATATATGCCGGACGATCAAAGGCGCCGACATCGATATCCGGCGTACACCAGGTACGCAACTGACCAATGATCGAACTGGAGAGGTCATCTACACGCCGCCAGAGGGCGAAGCGCAATTGCGGGATTTGCTCGCCAACTGGGAACGCTTTCTTCACGATGAGACGGACATCGATCCGTTGATCCGCATGGCGGTGGGGCACTATCAGTTCGAAGCCATACACCCATTCATCGACGGCAATGGGCGCACCGGCCGCGTGCTCAATATCCTTTATCTGATTCAGCAGGAACTGTTGAACCTGCCGATCCTATATTTGAGCCGCCATATCATCGCGCACAAGGCCGACTACTACCGGCTTCTGCTCGATGTCACGCGCCACCAGGCTTGGGAGCCGTGGGTCTTGTTCATGCTTGAAGCAGTTGAGCAGACCTCGCGCTGGACCACGGCAAAAATCGCTGCGATTCGCAGCCTGGCGGAACACACTACGGAATTCGTCCGTACCGCACTGCCGAAGATATACAGCAGGGAACTGGTGGATGCGATATTCGAGCAGCCCTATTGCCGGATTGGAAATCTGGTCGACAAGAATATTGCGCAACGGCAGGCCGCTTCGCGCTATCTCAGGGAATTGGCAGCGCTTGGCGTGCTTCGGGAAATGCAGATCGGCAAGGAGAAGGTTTTCATCCATCCCCGGCTGATGCAGTTGCTGACCAGGGACAGTAATCAGTACGCGCCATATGCCGCTCCGGAAGGGCATCAGCCCGGCTGATCGACTGCCCTGATGGCGTTGTGACTTCCAGCCCAGGCCTTCACAGAAACCGAACCACCGTCTCCGCCGGCAAGCGCGATTTCGGCAGCGCCGCGTTGAAGTCGTTGTCCGCCCGATAGCCCAGGCTGACCAATACCACGCTGGTGTAGCCAGCTTCGCGCAGGTTCAGTTCTTCATCGAGCGCGTCCGCATCGAAGCCTTCCATCGGCGTAGCGTCGATGCCCAGCGTGGCTGCGCCAAGCAGCAGCGTGCCCAGTGCCAGATAGACCTGCTTCTCCATCCAGTGCTGCAGGTCCTTCTTCGTGTAGCGATGCAGATCGACAAAGCCCTGCCGGGTCTTGCGCTGGTTGCCGCGCGCCTCCGGGAGCTGGAAGCGGCCGTCGCGCTCCTCCTGATCGAGGATCGCGTCGAGCTGCGGGTCCGACAAGCCGGTGCGCGCGCACAGCACGATCACATGCGAGGCGTGCTCGATCTTCGGCGCGTTGTAGGCATAAGGCCCTTGTGCTCCGGCCTTGGCGATGCGGGCCTTCGCCGTGGTGCTGCCTGCAACCACGAAATGCCAGGGCTGCGAATTGACCGACGAGGGGCTGTAGCGCAGCAGCGTGATCAGCTCCTGCAGATCGCCATCGGAAACCTTGCCGGTGGGGTCGAATGCTTTGGTCGTATAGCGGGTGCGGGCGAGATCGGAGAGTGACATTGGCAATGATTTTGATTCGGGATGGTTCGGTATTCGGTGTTGGATCGGGGATTGGCGGCGCTCAGAACCCTTCCAGCACCACCTTGCCGCGCGCCCGGCCGCTCTCGATCAACGCATGGGCGCGCCGCAGATTGGCGGCATTGATCGTGCCGAAGTGCTCGCCCAGCGTGGTGCGGATCGTGCCGGCGTCGATCAGCTGGGCGACGCGTGTCAGCAGTTCGTGCTGGCGGATCATGTCCGGTGTCTCGAACATCGGCCGCGCGAACATGAATTCCCAATGCAGCGACAGCGACTTGCGCTTCATCGGCATCACGTCCAGCGTGGCGGGGTCGTCGATCACGGCGAGCTGTCCCTGGGGCGCGAGCACGTCGATCAATTGTGGGTAATGCTGCCCGGTATGGGTCAGGCTGGCGACGTGCTCGACCTGCGGCACGCCGATGCGTTCGAGCTCTTCGCGCAAGGGCTTGGTGTGGTCGATCACGTGATGGGCGCCGAGCGATTTGACCCAGTCGCGCGTTTCCGTACGCGAAGCCGTGCCGATCACCGTCAGGCCGGTCAGCTGCCGCGCCAGCTGCGTCAGGATCGAGCCGACACCGCCGCCGGCGCCGACGATCAGCAGATGCTGGCCCGCGCCGCCGTGCTCAGGGACCCGCAGCCGGTCGAACAGCAGCTCCCACGCGGTGATCGTCGTCAGCGGCAGCGCCGCGGCTTCGGCGTCCGACAGCGATGCCGGTTTGCGCGCCGCGATGCGTTCGTCGACGAGGCAGTACTGCGCATTGCTGCCCGAGCGCGTGATCGAGCCGGCGAAGTAGACCTCATCGCCCGGCGCGAACAGCGTGACCGCGCTGCCCGCGCGAACCACCTTGCCGACCGCGTCCCAGCCAAGCACGCGCATGGCCGCCACAGGGGACGAGGCCCGGACCTTGGTATCGACCGGATTGACCGCAATGGCGCGCACCTCGACCAGCAGGTCGCGCGGACTCGGCTCGGGCGTCGGCAAATCGACGTCGACTAGCGCGGCAGGGTCGTCGATCGGCAGGCCGTGCTGCAGGTAGGCGATGGCTTTCATGGGGACTCCGTGGCGTGATGGATGGAAGGACGACGCCATCATGCTCCGGGAACCGCCTATCCGGTAAGCGGTAAAATCCGTTAGCACTTTCTCTCCTGGAGTGAAAATGATTCGTCTGGAAGACCTGGCCCTGTTCGTGCGCAGCGCCGCACTGGGCAGCTTTTCCAGCGCGGCGCGCGAGGCCGACCTGCTGCCGGGACAGGTCAGCGCCGCGGTCAAGCGGCTGGAGCGCGATCTCGATATCCGGCTGTTCGCCCGTTCGACCCGCAGCCTGCGCCTGACGGCCGAAGGCGAGCGCTATCTGCCCTACGCGCAGGAGGTGCTGGCCATGCTGAACGAGGGCCGTGACCGGCTGCATGGCGATGGCGCGGCGCTCAGCGGCTTGCTGCGCGTGACCGCGCCATCGGATCTGGGCCGCAACGTGCTGCTGCCCTGGATCACCGAATTTCGCCGCGCCCATCCCGACCTGACGCTGCGGCTCTATTTGTCCGACCACGTCACCGATGTCTTCCGCGATCCGATCGATGTCGCGATCCGCTATGGCCGCATCGAGGAAGCGAGCTACGTGGCCTTGCCGCTGGCGCCGGAGAACCGTCGCGTGCTGATCGCCTCGCCGGCCTATCTGACCAGGCACGGACGCCCGCAATCGCTGGACGAACTGGCCTCGCATCGCTGCCTGCTGTATCACCTGAGCGGCCGCGTCTATGACAAATGGCCATTCGAAACCGCAGGCGGTCGTCGGCTGATCGAGGTCAAGGGAAGCTTGTACACCGACGACGCCGACGTGGTGCGCCGCTGGGCAGTGCAGGGCGAGGGTATCGCCTACAAGTCGTGGCTGGACGTCTGCGCCGACGTGCAGGCCGGCCGATTGAGTGTGCTGCTGCCGCACGAGCCGGGCGAAAGCACGCCGCTGCAGTTGGTCTGCCCGCACCGCAAGCAGTTCTCGCCGGCCGTGCGGCAACTGCAGGCCTTGTTGAAGGAACGGTGCGCGGGGCTGACGGCGCAGTATGCGGCGGCGGTGGCTTGAGCGTGCCGGCCGCCGCGGCCGTCAAAATTGGGCGCGTCAGCTCTCTGCCGGCGCGATCAACTCGTAGCTTGTGCTGCGGCCGCCCGCCGCCGACTTCTGCAGCACGCCACGCTGTACCAGCTCGTTAATATCGCGCAGCGCCGTGTCGTTCGAACATTTGCCGATGGACGCCCATTTCGCGCTCGTCATCTTGCCCTCGAATCCGTCCAGCAAGCGGTTCAGTACCTTGATTTGCCGCTCATTCATCGGCACCGTCGCCGCCTGTTGCCAGAAGCGTGCCTTGCGCAGTACCCGGTCCATTGTCTTGTTGGCTTGTATGACGGCCGCGTGCAAGGTGGTCAGAAACCAGGCTAGCCACTCGGTGATATCGAGGCTGCCTTTCTGCGTTCGCTCGAGGATGTCGTAATAGGCCTTCCGCTCTCGCTGAATCTGCGCAGAGAGGCTGTAGAAGCGCTGCGGCGTGCCGTCGGCGCGGGCAAGCAGCAGGTCGCCGATCGCGCGAGCGATACGGCCGTTGCCATCGTCGAACGGGTGGAGCGTAACGAACCACAAATGACCGATGCCGGCCTTGATCAGCGGAGGATCCTCGTCGGTGCGGTTCAGCCAGTCCAGGAAGCGCGCCATCTCCCCTTCGAGGCGGTCGGCCGGTGGCGCTTCGTAGTGGACGTGCTGCCTGCCGATCGGCCCGGATACGACCTGCATTGGCCCGTTGGCGTCATCCCGCCACGCAGCCACCCGGATACGGCTCAGGCCCGAGTAGCCGGTCGGAAACAGGGCGGCATGCCAGCCAAAAAGTCGGCTCGCATCGACCGGCAGCCGGGCATTGCTCGTCGCGTCGAGAATCATGTCCACGACGCCATCCACGTGTCGGTCGGAAGGAGCCAGTGCGCCGATATCCATGCCAAGCCGACGGGCGACCGAAGACCGGACCGATGCCACATTCAGCGATTCGCCCTCGATGGCGCTGGTCTTCACCACGTCTTCGGTCAGCACGGCCAAGCTCGCTTCGTTTCTGAACCCCATGCCGAGATCGGCCAAACGGCCAAGCAACAGGCCCTGCTGACGCGTAGTCTCCGCCATGGGCGCCGCCAAGGCGGCCAGGTCGTAGTGCCACCGCGGCCAGTGCGGAGATTGCCAGACGTATTCGCCGTAATTCATGCGGAGATTATCGGCCGGATTCACCGCATGGTCAATTTGTGTAGATAAAGGCATATTCGATGTCGATACCTGGCGCTTGCGTCTGCAGGTAGTTGAGCAGGCGCGGCAGCAATGCGATTTCGCCCGGATCCGTCATGCAGATGCGAAGAACGCCTGGCTGCAGCGGGATCGAACGCCGATCCGGTACGGGCCGGTTCCAGCATCGCGCGGACTTCGCGCAGCACCTTGTGCAGCGCATCGCCGCTGATTGCCATCGCCGCGATGAGCCTGCCGGGTCTGCATGTGCCCACCGGTATCGACAACGGACTGCCGGCCGGCGTGCAACTGTCGGCCGGTAGCTTCCGCGAACAACGGCTGCTGGCAGCGGGCCGAGTCATCGAGCGGGATGCACGGATGCCGCGAATGTGGGAGGTGTTGGAGCGCTGACCGCACGCTAGTATTGCGATGCTTTCGGCCACAACAATCCATTCCATGCACCCGACTGCGAACGATTCGATACCGCCCGAAGCCCAGCGCCTTCTCGATGTGGTCACGTCCGTGCTCGGCGACAACATCGCCGGCGCCTACCTGTTCGGCTCCGCCATTGCTGGCGGGCTGCGGCCGGCCAGCGATATCGATCTGCTGGTGCTGACGCATCGGCCGATGCCGTCGCCGGCCCGCGGGCAACTGGTCGCCGCGCTGATGAAGGTATCGGGCGAGCGTGCGGAGCACGGACCGGCCCGCAATGCGGAGGTCACGATCATCGTGCGCGACGACATCGTGCCGTGGCGCCATCCGCCGAACAGCGATTTCGTCTATGGCGAATGGCTGCGCGACGCGTTCGAAGCGGGCGTGGTGCCGGCGCCGACCGTCGATCCCGATTTGACACTGGTGCTGGCGACCGCCTTGCAAGGCCACCGCGCATTGCTCGGTCCGGCGCTGACTCGATTTCTTCCGAGCATTCCGGCCGGCGATATCCGGCTCGCGATCGCACAGAGCCTGCCCGCACTGGTGGCGAACCTCTCCGGCGACGAACGCAATGTCATGCTGACGCTGGCACGTATGTGGGTCACCTTGGCGACCGACAGCATCGTGCCCAAGGATGTCGCCGCGGACTGGCTGCTGCCTCGTCTTCCCGACGAACTTCGCACCGTGCTGGCGACGGCGCGGGACGCGTATCGCGGGCAAGCGGTGCAGGAAAACTGGGTGGCACAGCGCGATGACGTCAACGCCTTCGCCCGCCATGCCAGCGAGGCCATCCAGCGACTCGCTGCACAACGCGCCGGTGAATGACAACGGCGGCCGACGTGCCATGCCGCGATGACGGACGGCCCGCTAGCGGTCCTCGCGTTTGCGAAAGGCCCAGCGTCCGGCCAGCATCGTGAAGCTGGCCACCAGCGCGACCAGCAGCCAGAAGCCGTGTGGATGGTCTGCGAACGGAATGCCGCCGACGTTCATGCCGAAGAAGCCGGCGATGATGTTGATCGGCAGCGCCAGCACTGTGACCAGCGTCAAGGTAAAAAGGGTGCGGCTGGTCTGCTCGTTGACGGCTGCCGCAATCTCTTCCTGCAGCAGCTTGATGCGTTCGACCAGGCCGGCGAGATCGGCCAGCACCAGCGAGAATTCCTCGGTGGCCTCGCGCAGGTCCTGCAGATCGGCTTCCTGCAGCCAGGGTGGCGCCTTGTTCAGCAGCCGGAACAGGGCGCCGGGCTCCGGGGCCAGCAGGCGCTGCAGCCGTACCAGCGCGCGCCGCATCGCGCCGAGTTCGGCGCGGTTGCCGCGCAGTCGCTGCGACAGCAGCTGGTCTTCGATGCGATCCACCCCGTCGCTGGTCTCGCGCACGATCTGTGCGAGCACGTCGGCCTGATCGCGCAGCAGATGCACCACCAGCGCGAACGGCGAGTGGAATGCCTCGCCGGCCCGCACGGCCGCCCGCAGCCGGTCCACGGCGCGCAGCGGCTTGGGGCGCGCGGTCACCAGCAGGCGCCGGTCGGCGCAGGCCCACATCGTCGACACGTCGTTGGAGCCGGCGCCGAAGTTGTAGATGACGTCGTTGACGACCGCGAGCAGCGCATTGTCGAGCCGTTCGATCCGGGTCGAGCGTGACCCTTGCCGCAAGGCTTCGAAGAAGTCCTCCGGCAACGCCAGCCGATTCTTGAGCCAGCGCTCGCACGCGCTGTGCGCCAGATTGAAATGCAGCCAGACGAATTCGCCGTCTTCTCCATCGCCTGCCATGTCCGCGGCGTTCGTGCGCGCCAGCCACGCGACGGCGGCATTCGAATCGATGGGGATGCCGGGTTGGCCCGGCTTGAAGTGATAGCCGGCCACCAGGCCGACCGGATCCGAGCCGTAGCCCGGCTCGACGCGTTCTGCAGTCATGCGCGCTCCGCTGTGCAGCGGGCAACCGTAGCAGGCGAGGATGACGAGGCAGTGACAGTCGGGCAGTGCGCACGCAGCGGGCGCGCAGCAAGGGCGCAGCAGGCGCAGCCCATGCCCCAAGGCCATCCTGCGGTAAAGTAGCCGTTCCTCTTCCACCCGATGCTGGCTACCCGGAGATCAGCCATGGAATTCGTTATCCCCAATACCGCCAATCTGGTTCTGTTCGTCAGCGCCGCGCTCGTGTTGCTGGTGATTCCGGGTCCCGCGGTGCTGTACATCATTGCGCAGTCGGTAGAGCAGGGCCGCAAGGCAGGGCTGGTATCGGATCTGGGCATTCATACGGCCACGCTGGTGCACGTGGTGGCCGCCGCGCTGGGCCTGTCGGCGCTGCTGGCGTCGTCGGCGCTGGCGTTCAGCATCCTGAAGTACGCCGGCGCCGCCTACCTGATCTGGCTGGGCCTGAAGAAGATCTTCGGCCGCCCGGCTCCCGTGGTCGTCGATGCGGCGCCGCGGCAGCGCCGCTACGCGCGGCTGTTCCGCGACGGCTTCATCGTCAATCTGCTCAATCCCAAGACGGCGCTGTTCTTCCTGGCCTTCCTGCCGCAGTTCGTCGACGTCGGCCGTGGCCACGTGGCGATGCAGATCGTGTTTCTGGGGCTGTTGTTTACGCTGCTCGGACTGGTCAGCGATGCGTGCTACGCGCTGGCTGCCAGCGCTGCGGGCCGGTGGCTGCGGCAAAGCCGCGGCTACCTGGCGTTCGAACGCTACGTCGGTGGCACCCTGCTGATCGGTCTGGGCATCACGGCGGCGTTTGCCGGGACGAACAAGAAATAAGGGGAAGCGGCAGGCGGATCGGCGCAGGCCTGCCCTCGGGCGGCGCCGACGCGCCGTCAGTCCTAGCGCAACTCGTCCTCGATATAGGCCCGGACGACATCGGCGAAGCTGGCGTCGCCACGCAAGCCCAGCTGCCCGGCGCGCGTGGTGTCCCAGCGGCCCGGCCAGCTGCCGACAATCTGCTGCACGCGGGCGTCGGGCTCGCGGCGAATGCGGTTTGCTACCTCGTCGCCTGCCACGTGGCGCAGCGCTGCGATCATTTCATCCACCGTCACGGAAACGCCCGGCAGATTGACGATGCGCCGGTTGCCTAGCCGTTCGCCGGGCAGTTCGCTGCCCGCGATCAGCGCCTCGATCGCGCGGCGCGGCGACAGCAGCCACAGCCGCGTGTCGCCCGGCACCGGGCAGATCGCTTCCTCGCCGTTCAGCGGCTCGCGAATGATGCCGCTGGCGAACGACGACGCGGCGGCATTGGGCCGACCCGGACGCACGCTGATCGTCGGCAGCCGCAGCACGACGCCGTCGACAAAGCCGCGCCGGCTGTAATCGGCCAGCAGCAATTCGGCGATGGCCTTCTGTGTGCCATAGGACGATTGCGGATTGAGCGCGGTATCGTCGCGCACCACGTCGGGCAGCGTGCCGCCATAGACGGCCACCGAGCTGGTGAACACGACGCGCGGCCGATGACCGCTTGCCCGGCACACCTCGAGCAGCGTGCGCGAGGCATCGAGGTTGATGCGCATGCCCAGATCGAAGTCGGCCTCGGCCTGTCCGCTGACGATGGCGGCCAGATGGAACACCACGGCGGTGTCCCGGTCGATCGCCCGCTCGAGCAGCGCGGGATCGCCGATATCGCCGACCAGCACGGACACGCGCTTGTCCCCGAAATCGTTGCCTTGGACGACATCGACCAGCACCAGTTCGGTGATCGGTGCCGGCCGGCCATCGAGGCCGGTGAGTTCGCCGCGCGCCAGCAGCTGTTTGGCCAGACGCTGGCCGAGGAAACCGGCGCCGCCGGTGATCAGTACTTTCATGATGCGTTGCCTCGTTGAATCGCGTGATCGGCGGGCAGCCCGCCGTGGGGTCCTTGCTGCCGCAATGGCTACCGCTGCAAATAGGTGCGCAGCCAGCCAAGCCCTGCGGACGTGCCGGCCTTGGGCCGATATTCGCAGCCGATCCAGCCGGAATAGCCGAGCGCGTCGATCACGTCGAACAGATAGGGATAGTTCAGCTCGCCGATATCCGGCTCCTGCCGCTCCGGCACGCCGGCGATCTGGATATGCCCGATGCCTGCCATGTCGCGCTT
The DNA here is from genome assembly GCF_017598945.1 of Cupriavidus gilardii. Lineage (GTDB taxonomy): Bacteria > Pseudomonadota > Gammaproteobacteria > Burkholderiales > Burkholderiaceae > Cupriavidus > Cupriavidus gilardii_E. The sequence continues at coordinate 70,251 of NZ_JAGFTW010000036.1, read as the reverse complement.
GAGCTTGGTGGCCACATCGCCTTCGACGATCTGGCAGTGGTAGCAATCGAATTGCACCTTGAGGTTCGGCGCGCCAATCTCGCGGCAGATCGCCTGCGCCTCGTCCTGGCGATTGAGGAAGAAGCCCGGGATATCGCGCGTGTTGATCGGCTCGATCACCACCGTGATGCCGTCGGCTTGCGCGGTGCGGGCGGCGTACTCGAGATTGCTCAGATAGAGCGCGCGCTGCTCGTCGCGCGACACGCCCGGCATCGCCAGGCCGGCCATCACGTGCAGCTTGTCGTTGCCGAGCACGCGCGCGTAGTCGAGCGCGGTATCGATGCTGCGACGAAATTCGTCTTCACGTCCGGGCAGCGACGCGATACCGCGCTCGCCCGCGGCCCAATCGCCCGGCGGCGCATTGAACAGCGCCTGCTGCAGGCCGCTGGCATCGAGCCGCGACTTCAGTTCGGCCGCGGGGAAGTCGTACGGGAACAGGTACTCGACGGCGCGGAAACCATCGTTCGCGGCCGCGGCAAAGCGGTCCAGGAACGCGTGCTCGTTGTACATCATCGAAAGATTGGCGGCAAAGCGAGGCATGGCGGCAGGTCGTGAAGAGGTGGAAGGAAGCGGCGCAAGCGCGCCGCCTTCATATTAGCGGTTGACCAGCCTGGCCGGCGTCAGCCACACGGCGACGGCGCCGAGCACCAGCATGCCGGCCAGCACATACATGCCGCTGGCGGTGCTGTTGGTGGCGTCGCGCAGATAGCCGATCAGATAGGGGCTGGCGAAGCCGGCCAGATTGCCGATCGAATTGATGATGGCGATACCGGCCGCTGCGGCGCTGCCCGCGAGAAACGCGGTCGGCAAGGACCAGAACAGCGGGGCGCAGGTCAGTACGCCGGCGGCGGCCACCGACAGCGCCACGATCGACAGCGTGGTGTTGCCCGAAACAGACGCGGCGATGGTAAAGCCGACGGTGCCCATCAGCGCCGGCACGATCAGATGCCAGCGCCGCTCGCGGCGCTTGTCGGCGCTATGGCCGAACAGGTTCATCGCGACAATGGCCACCACGAACGGGATTGCGCTCAGCAGCCCGATCTCAAGCGTGCCTTTGATGCCCGTCGATTTGACGAAGGTCGGCATCCAGAACGTCAGCCCGTACTGCCCCGACACGAAGGCAAAGTAGATCAGCGACATCCACCACAGACGCGGATCGCGGAAGACCGCGCGCAGCGAGTGCGCGTTCTTCTGCTGCTCCTGCGGCTGCGCGGCGATTTCGTCGGCCAGCAGCTGCTTTTCGCGCTCGGTCAGCCATTTGGCGCTGCGGATATTGTTGTCCAGATAGAGGATCGTCGCGATGCCGATCATTACCGCGGGCACGGCCTCCAGCACGAACATCCATTGCCAGCCGTGGAAGCCCGCGCCACCGTGGAAGCTCTCCATGATCCAGCCCGAAAGCGGATTGCCGAAGATGCCCGAGACCGGAATCGCCGACATGAACACCGCGATGATCTTGGCGCGGCGGTGCGACGGAAACCAGTAGGTGAGATAAAGGATCACGCCGGGATAGAAGCCTGCCTCGGCGAGCCCCAACAGAAAGCGCAGCACATAGAACTGCGTCGGCGTCGTGACGAACGCGAACATGGCCGACAGGATGCCCCAGGTGATCATGATGCGGGCGATCCAGATGCGCGCGCCGAGCCGGTGCATCAGCATGTTGCTGGGCAGTTCGAACAGAAAATAGCCGAGGAAGAAGATGCCGGCGCCCAGGCCGAACACCGTTTCGCTGAAGGCAAGGTCCTGCGACATCTGCAGCTTGGCGAAGCCGACATTGACGCGGTCCAGATAGGCCACCACGTAGCACAGCATCAGGAACGGCACGATGCGCCAGAACACCTTGCGGTAGGTCAGGTCGAGTTCGGCTTTGTCGGGTGTGTCGACGTAGGCGGGCGCTGCCGCGTCGTAGGCTGTCATGCGTTGTCTCCTTGGATTGTGTCGGGCCGGCTATCGTGCCGGCGCCGGTGTGCGTGATCGAAGCCCGTGCACACCGCGGGCTGGCGCGCTGGCTACCAGCGTGCGCCGAAGGTCTGGCGTAGTTCTTCGAGCGCAGCGGCGTCGAGCGGCGCCGGCTTGGGATCGGTCATCAACCACAGGCGCGCGGTTTCCTCGAGTTCTTCGAGCGCCCAGGACGCCTGCGACACGGATGGGCCCCACACCACGGGGCCGAGCCGGTCGAGCAACACGCCGCTGACGCGCGAGGCCAGCGCGGCCACTTGCGCCGCCACCTCGGGGTCGCCGGGGCGCCGGTAGCGCAGCAGCGGAATATGGCCGACCTTCATCACGTAGTAGGGCGTGATCGGCGGCAGCACGTCGTCTTCGCGCCAGACTCCGGCGAGCGTCAGCGCGACCAGATGCGTGGAGTGGGTATGGACGACGCCGCGCGCTTCCGGGTCGTTGTCGTAGATGCCACGATGCAGCGCCAGGGTTTTCGATGGCCTGTCGCCGGATACATGCCGGCCGAACGCATCGACCTTGGCGATGCGCGCCGGATCCAGTCGGCCCAGGCAGGCATCGGTCGGCGTGATCAGCCAGCCGTCGTCGAGCCGCGCGCTGATATTGCCGGCGCTCCCCACCGCATGGCCGCGCGCATACAGGCTGGCGCCGATCGTGCAGATTTCCTCGCGCAGTCGGACTTCTTCGCTCATCGCGCGCCTCCTTCGAGTTGGCGCAGCGCCTTGGCGAAGAAATCGACGGCGCCGAAATTCCCGGACTTGAGCGCCAGCCCCAACGGCTCGGTGCCGATGGTGGCAGTGGCAGGCACGCCGGGATCGATCTGTGCGCCGATCTGCAGCGACTTGATGTCGAGCGCCTGCACGACGGCACCGGACGTTTCACCGCCGGCGACCACGAACTTGCGCACGCCCATCTCACGCAGGCCTCTCGCGATGGCGGCCAGCGTCGCCTCCACCAGTTGGCCGGCCTCGGTCACGCCGAGCGCCTGCTGTACGCTGCGCACTTCCTCGGGCGTCGCGGTGGCATAGATCAGTACCGGCTCGGGCAGGTGCGAACGCGCAAACGCCAGCGCCTGTTCGACCACGGGTTCGCCGCGCGCCACCGCTAGCGGGTCGATGCGAAAGCCCGGCCGCGAGCTCGAGCCCGTTTCGGACCTTGATTCACGCCACGCGGCCACCTGCTCATTGGTCGCCTGCGATGCGCTGCCGGCCAGCACGGCGGCATGTCCGTCGATGCGCGGCAACTGCGCGGCATCCGCGCGTTCGTCCAACAGACCCGCGCGCCGGAAATTGGCCGGCAGGCCGAGCGCGATGCCCGAGCCGCCCGTCACCAGCGGCAAATCCGCGCAGGCTTCGCCCAGGACATGCAGATCGCGGTCGGACAGCGCGTCGGCAATCGCGAGTCGAACGCCATCGGTGCGCAGCCGCCCGATCGCCTCGCGCACCGCCGCCGCGCCGGCGGCGATCGTGTCGTAGCGGATCAGGCCGACCCTGGCCTTGGTTTGCCGTTGCAGCACGCGCACCAGATTGGCATCGCGCATCGGCGTCAGCGGGTGGTTCTGCATGCCGGACTCGTTGAGCAGCGCATCGCCCACAAACAGATGGCCGCGATAGACCGTGCGGCCGTTCTCCGGAAAGGCAGGGCAGGCGATGGAGAAGCCGCGTTGTTCTCCTCGCAGTTCGCCCAGCGCGTCGAGCAGCGCCTCAGCCACCGGGCCGATATTGCCCGCGTCGGTGGAGTCGAAGGTCGAGCAGTACTTGAAGAAGAACTGCCGGCAACCCTGTTCGCGCAACCACGCCAGCGCGGCGAGCGATTGTGCGATGGCGTCGGCCGGCGCGATGGTGCGGGATTTGAGCGCCACCACGATGGCGTCCGCCTCCAGCTGCGCGGCGGACGGCGGCACGCCGATGGTCTGCACGGTGCGCATGCCGCTCTTGACCAGCATGTTGGCCAGATCGGTCGCGCCGGTGAAATCGTCGGCGATACAACCCAGAAGCGGGCGGGGCGTGTTGGTCAGGGACATGGTCGGGCGGGGAGAGCGGTCAGCGGCAACCGGCGACGGTCAGCGCGGTCGGAGTCAGCGTGAGGGCGGCAGCGTGATGCCGGGGAAGGTCTTGATCACGGCGGAATCGTCCTCGCCGCCATGGCCGGCGCTGGACGCGCTCATGAACATCTGGTGGGCGGTGGCGGACAGCGGCAGCGGAAACTTGCTGCGGCGGGCGGTATCGAGCACCAGGCCCAGATCCTTGACGAAGATGTCGACCGCCGACAGCGGCGTGTAATCGCCATTGAGGATATGCGGCACGCGGTTTTCGAACATCCACGAGTTGCCTGCGCTATGGGTGATCACCTCGTACAGCGCGTCCGGATCGACGCCCTCGCGCAGGCCAAGCGCCATTGCTTCGGCAGCCGCCGCGATATGCACGCCGGCCAGCAATTGATTGATGATCTTGACCTTGGAGCCGGCACCGTACTGCTCGCCAAGCCGGTACACCTTGCCCGCCATGGCCTCCAGCACATCCTCGCAGGCCGCATAGGCGGCCGCCGGTCCCGACGTCATCATCGTCATCTCGCCCGACGCCGCGCGTGCCGCACCGCCCGACACCGGCGCGTCGAGCATCAGCAATCCGGCCGCTTCGATGCGCGCGCCCAAATCGGCAGCGAAGTCCGGCGCCACGGTGGCGCTGGCAATCACCACGCCACCGGGCTTCATGCGAGCCACCGCGCCTTGCTCGCCAAAAAGGACCGCTTCGGTCTGCGCGGCATTGACCACCAGCGTCACGACGACGTCGCACTGCGCGCCCAGTTCGGCCGGCGTGGTGCAGGCAATGCCGCCTTCGGCGGCGAAGGCGCGCAGCACGTCGTCGCGCACGTCGCACGCGTGGACACGAAAGCCCGCGCGCAACAGCGAACGCGCAACGCCGAGGCCCATGGCACCGAGGCCGATGACTCCAATATGTCGTGACATGATTTATCCCTGGTTGGCGCCGCCGTCCTGAGGGCTGCTCAGCAGATGCCGGCTTGCGACAGCCGGCGCTCGGCGTTGTACAGGTGGGTCAGGGCGGCGTTGCGCGCCGCCATCGGATCGCGCGCCCGAATCGCATCGACGATGGCCGCATGTTCGTCGCGCACCTGGCGCGAGAAATCGTCGCGTGTCGCCTCGTTGCGGCGGGTCACCGCCACGCCCGCCTCGAGGTACTGGTTCAGGAAATTCAGCGTCTTGATGAAGTACGGGTTGCCGGTCACCGCGGCGATCTTGCGGTGGAAGGCGACATCCTCGGCCACGCCATCGCGCCCGGCGGCCGCTGCCTCGTCGATATTGGCCAGCGCCGTGTCGATCTCGGCGATGTCCCGGTCCGTACAGCGCCGCGCGGCCTCTGCCGCCACCTCTGCCTCGATGGCGCGGCGTACCGCGAGCAAATGCGGCATCGAGCTGGGCTCGATTGCCTCGGCGTAGTCGATCCGCAGGGGCCGGATCGCACCATGCTCCTTGACGAACACGCCGCTGCCCTGGCGCGGTTCCACCACGCCCTCGTTTTTCAGGCGCGAAATGGCCTCGCGAATCACCGTGCGGCTGACGCCGAACTGCTGCGCAAGCACGGCCTCGGTGGGCAGCTTGCCCGTGGCCGCGAAACTGCCGATCTCGATCTGCTTGAGCAGTTGCTGGGCGACGGTGTCGCTCATCGCAGGGGCTGAAACCTTGTCGAACATGGCGTTGGCCGGTGTGATGCTTATCAGGTAATACGGTCATCATACAAATTTGACCGTGGAAGCCGTTATTGGGGACAACCCTTGCACCGCTAAAGGGTTTCTTCGTGACATCTACGCGAATACTTTTGCCCACGAGCCCTTGCGGGACATAAACCGCCTTCCGCAGCCGTAAGGCGCTTGGTATCACCCGGTATCACGCGATTTGATACTTCTCGCGGTCGACGATACCGAACCAGGCTTTTCTTCCCACGCTGTCCCCGTCCGGCCTGGCTCGGCGGCCGCGGCCAGCAGCCGCGCCTCGATGTAGATGCGCTTGACGGAGGGATAGCGCGAACGAATCTGCCGCTCCACCCTTTCGACCGAGCGGGCGATCTCGTCGCCCCGGGCGCCGGCACGGAACTGGACGTCGAGCGCTACCAGTACATCGTCGGGACCGAAATGCATGGTCAGCGGCCGCGCCGCGTAATCGATGCAAGGGTCTTCGCGTGCGAGGCGCTGGATACCTTCGGCCATCTCGCGGTTCACGCTTTCCCCCACCAGCAAGCTGCGGCTTTCCCGGACCAGCAACGTAGCGACGCCGGCAAGCAGCACGCCAATCACGAGCGATGCGGCGCCGTCGAGCACCGGCATGTTCCACCGGTGGCTCGCATAGATGCCCGCCGCAGCGATCAACAGACCTGCGAGCGCGGCAGCATCCTCGGCAACCACGGTGACGGTGGTCGGATCCTTGCTGCTACGCAGCGCTGTCCAGAACGGCGTGGCGCCTTTTTCGCGATTGAACTCGCGCAGCGCAATGGCAAAGCTGATCCCTTCGAATATCGCGGCGCATCCGAGCACGATGTAATTCCAGTGAGGATCGCGCAATGGCTCGGGATCCATCATGTGAAGCACGCCTTCGTAAGCCGAGATGCCGCCGCCCAGGCCGAAGATCAGCACCGCCACGATCAAGCTCCAGAAGTACAGCTCCTTGCCGTATCCAAACGGATGCTGCGGATCGGCCTTGCGGCGGCTGCGAGACAGGCCGACCAGCAGCAGTACCTCGTTGCCGGTATCGACGGTCGAGTGGATCGCTTCGGAGATCATCGCCGAGCTGCCCGTGAGGCCGGCAACAATGAACTTGGTCACGGCGATGGCCAAGTTGGCCGCGATCGCGCCGTAGATGGCGAGCGGGGATTTGGGCGACGTGCTGACCGGCGAAGGGGCGGCAGGTTCAGATGGCCGGGCATCCTTGAGTGTCGCGCCGGTGGCAGGAGGAAGCCAGGGATCGGGTCGTGACATGCAAGCCTTTCCGTCGTGTCAGCATGGATGCAACCCGTCAAGCAACAGTTGTTCCTTGCCAGTCTCTGCGCATGACAACGGCCAATGAACGCCAATTGCGCCCGCGATGGTTTGGCTGGAACGGTAATTCCTTCATGCCGATGTATCGGTCGCAGCCGCAAGCCGGCGCGGCGGGCACCGCCACAGCAGCATGCCAACGCGCAATCAAACACCGGAAGCCGAGTCCAATCGGCTCGATCGGTGCCCCAGCCTGACTGCGCAATCGCCGCCGCTCGCCTTTCGTACGGGCTTCCCGCGCTTAGCTGGTGCGGGCAAGCCGCCTGTTTCGGAGCCCGGCCGCACGAGGTGACGTGCCGTTCCGCAGCCCCCGAGCCGCGGGTAATAATTGGAGAGCTGGAAGTTGTGGAGGCGCGGGAAAACCTCGGTGACCACATCGTCGTCGACATGCAATACGGTTCTGCGCAGACAGCGAATGTGGTGCTCGGTGGCAGGGGCGGGGTCGGTGGGCCTAGGGGAAATCGTTACTTTGCCACAGGAAATGGTGGGCGGCAGGCACTCGCGCATCGTCGACCCAGCACGCTGCTGCGACGACTGATCGATGAGCCAGGTTTTTCGAATTCCCAACAAATCATCGAGGTGCCGGGGCGCGCCCCGACGACGGTTCGGGAGCTGTTTGTGCACTTCACCACGATTGTCGAAGGCCACGTCCCTACATTCCACGGCTATTGGGGCTTCATCTCTGATGCGAAGCAGGGGCCGGATGGTGAAATCTGGCTGAACACGACTCAGTCGTGGCGAGATTTCAGCGTCTTGATTTCTGCCGACCTAGCGGCGCGCTTCGTGGCGCGGTTCAATGTGCACGACCTAGAGGACTTAGCGGGCGCTTACGTCCTGGTGTTCGAGCATCTGTCGAAATCCCAAGGCGGCAAATTGTACGTCGCGCTTACCGAGCTCGACACAATATCGGTCTACCAGCCTTGAAGTTTGCGTGTCCGGTGGTATCGACGGGATGTGTTCCTTGAGAGCGAAGGGACATCGCATTGCTGAGAGTCGCTGAAGACATTTTCCCTTATAGGAAAGCCCAATGTGCTCCGCTATTGACGACGGTGGCTGCCTCTAAGAGAAACAAAAAATCATGCAGGGCCGGTTCACTGAATTTCGTTGTACCGTAGCTTTGTTCTTGGCGCCCGGGGGCGGAGCCGGATCGACACGCCTTGCGACGTGGTTTTGAGTTAGGGACCTACGGCGTTTTGCGGGAAATGGGACCAGGTCTGGAGGCGGTTGAAATAAGTAAAGACCTATTTCAAATCAGTAGATAAGCGTCTTTCGGTTGAAATGATGCAAACGAGTACTGTTCCTGTACTGTACCGAAATCTCGGTGCAGTGAGATGCCAAGAGTTGGAGACACCTATATAGGACTACACGCCTTCTTTGGACAGTGCCTAAGCTGAAATGAAACTACAACTTGCGCGGGATACAGCCATGGGGCGGACAGGTGGCAAACTAGTACGGCACAACGGTGGCGATTTTATCTAGATCACTGGAAGCAGAGGCGCCCGTAAGACCGCACCAAAAAATACACACCCGCGAGCAGCAGAATGACGACCCAAAACATGAACGATAGAGGCAACTTGTCACGGAAGAGTTTGAAATTTTTTTGCTCGTCGATCCAGTCAGTTTGATATTGCCAAAAAAACTTATAGTGAGCATACCAATCGCTAAATAGAATCTGCTTGCTAATGGCGGTTGCGTAATAATCCCGCTCTATAGCGTGCAGCTCATCTACGTATTGACTGACGTCGTCTCCTTCATGGCTTTGGACCGTTCTATAAAGGTCTCGAAGCGAGTTGTAGAGAGTGGTTAATCTATTGGCTGCCGTTGAGTATTTTGTTTTTTCGGGTTCATAAAAAGTGATGTACAACGCGATCAAGCCAAATACGATGAAGGCTGCAGAGAGATACTTTTCCGAAAGGCCCTCATAGATCAGCGCAAAAATGCCAAATGCAGTTGACAAAAATCCAATAAGACCGGGGATTTTTTCAACAATATCATAGGTTGCCCAATGCTTTCTGCCACCGAATCCCACATTGTAACCAGTGTCCGCAATGGACTTAAGTAGTTGATCTTTTTTCATTCGATCGGAACATGAATACGATCTTTAGCCACAATTACACCGTCTTTTGCAATGTAGCATTCGACAATGTGGTCACCGTGAAAGTCAGTTGTCTCGACAATCTCTATGCCCCCTGAATTGATAGTCCCTCTAATACAATTTCTACGAAATGCCTCTTCCCCGCGATTGAGGACTTTCCAAAGAATTGTGTAGTGACCGGAAACATTGCAAGAATCAATGAAGAAGCGTAGTGACTTCTGTCTTCGCAGTGGAAGTCGACGGTTCAGAAATTCGCTGAGAAGGTAATCTCTGAAGCCATTTTGGGATACTTCACAATCAATATTGAGTGAGTATCGAATATCAATAGGCCACAGGTCTTCAACGAACTGCTCTGTTGACCTATATACATTGCGGCTCTCGACGGCTGTGGAAGCTTTCCGTTCCGCCGCCGCATCAGGAAAGTCGCGACCATATAGCTTTTGCCACTTCGCGGATTCATTTTCTTTTCCTGCGGCATCTATCGCCTTGAGTGCTAGATCATACGCTTTTTTTGCGGGTTTCTGAAAATTGGATTTGACTCGCACTCTTTGGCCACTACCGAGGGCGGCATAATAATCTTGGCGGGGTAGATCACATAAATACTTGAAAAAATCTCTGCTCATCCAGTCGTAGTAGAGATAACTTTTTTCATCGTAGTCCTTCGTGTCCCGAAGGAAGTTATGGGCAAGAGTGTCAATTAGAAGACCTCCTATCTCAATCCCATGCTTATTTTTCCAGGCACGTGCCATTTTGCAAAGGCGGCGGAGATTTTTGTTCTTGCTAGTGACAAACTCGGTCATCGCCGAGATTTCTTCACGTGGCTTGGTGATTTTCCAGCTCCCACCTTTATACGTGTCCGGATATCTAAAACTACCGTCTTCGAGTTCGAAGACGGGCTGTACCTCCACATGGAAATTGGTATACAACACACGGACAACTAACCTATCAACATACATTTCTGTACGCGGATATCTGGATTTTATTGCGGCCTTGGTCCTTTCTAGCAGTGCAGACTGCCCGCCGTCCTTATATTTTTCCCATTGAGACGCGGGAACAATATAAAGCATATCCAAATCTGAGACACCTTTGATCGCGGTCCAGCGGCCATAAGAACCTACTTGAAGAGTGTTTGAGGTTTTACTTTCCGAGTCTCTGAATTCTTTGTTTAGTGCAGTCGTAATCTCGCCGTACCGCAATTCGATTTGTTCATCGTTTTGGACCTTGATGTTTGATAAAAACTGTTTGAATTTTTCGGCGATGCTCAATGACTGCCCTTTTTTTTTGATTATTAATGAAGTCGCTAGCCAGAAGATTTCTGGCGGACTTGTTCAACTGCGTAGTGAAAAAACTGCCAGCAGCGTATCCAGCGTTAGTCCCCTAAATTGGCGATTTTTTTCTGTCATGATGAAGACTCTGGGGCCCCAATGCGTTATTGCGTGCCTCCACAAACTCTTGCAGGCAGCCTCGCGTTGGCTGCGGCCGGTATTCCACACAGTTCTATGGGGCGTAACACGCGCTTACCTTCGCTAGCCATGTTATCTGCTTGCTGTAGGTAACTCGATTTTACAAGAGGTACAGCATTTTGGTTTGGGTACGTGCAGCCCAAAGAAAAGTCGTGCGCGGAAACTGTTGTGTTTTACCTGCTATTGACAGCAATATCGGCCGCGTGCCAGCCGGCGGCGTACTTTTCTAAAAAGGCATTGCCTCACCGGACTCTCCTCCGTCGCCGACCCGGTCGTCGCCCTGCAGGCTGCGGGCTGTACCTACGCCTTGGCCCGTCGCCCACGCCAAGCGCGGAGTCATATGCCAGTCCACATGAACAAGAGCCTCGCCAAGGGCGAGGCCAGTAAATAGGCGATCGCGCGAATTATCTTTCGTTGATTGTGCCGCCGGTTATTTACGCCCCAGTGCTTGCCCATCGTCTGCAAGTGAGGCATCGAGCGGCCCCGTCAATATAAAACTCAGACCGGAGTGGCAAAATACGGGGAAATGGAGCGGAAGTGGAGTAGCAGCTGCAACCGGTGCAAGTTGCTTGCGGCAAGAATTCTATGTGAGTTTCTTGCTGTACTGGTGCCCGGGGTCGGACTCGAACCGACACGCCTTGCGGCGGGGGATTTTGAGTCCCCTGCGTCTACCTGTTTCACCACCCGGGCGGGTGCGCGATCGTGCCGGAGGGTTGCCGGAGAACCGGCGGTGGCACTGCGCTGAGCAGCGGATTATGCCGCAAATCGCCTTGCGGAACAACCAAGCCAGCCGCCGTGGGGCGGCCGTGGCCTACCATCGCGGCCAGGCCAAATCAGCCCTGACCCTCCAGCACCCGCAGCAGCGACGACGTGTCGTCCTTGCCCCAGCCGTTGCGCATCAGCGTCTGCAGCTGCGCCGCGGTGGCCTGCATCGCGGGCAGGGCCAGGCCGGCTTCGCGCGCGACGTCGGCGGCGAGGCCAAAGTCCTTGTCGTGCAGGCGCGCCTGGATGCCGGCGGCGAAATCGCGGGCGACCATCTTCGGGCCCATCAGGTCCAGCATGCGGCTGCCCGCCATGCCGCTCGACATCGCCTGCAGCACGCGCTGCATGTCGACCTGCTGCGACTGCGCAAAGCGCATCGCCTCGGCAATGCCTTCGATATTGACGACCTGCGCGATCTGGTTGCACAGCTTGGCGACCTGGCCCGCGCCGTTGTCGCCGATATGCGTAATGGTCTTGCCGTAGCATGCCAGCAGCGGCTGCACGCGCGCCAGCACTTCTGCCTTGCCGCCGACCATGATGGTCAGCGTGCCGGCCTCGGCGGCGATGGTGCCGCCCGAGACCGGGCAGTCGAGCGCCTCGATGCCGCGTTCGGCCAGCGCCTGGGCGATCTCGCGCGTGACCACTGGGGAGATCGTGCTGTGGTCCACGCAGATCGTACCGGCCGCGGCGCCTTCGATCACGCCGCCTTCACCGAGCAGCACCGCGCGGACATCCTCGGACGAGGTCACGTTGGTGAACACCACCTCGGCGCCGCGCGCCGCCTCGGCGGGGCTGAAGAACGGTTCGGCGCCCCGTTCGCGCGCGGCGTCGGCGGCTTCCGGCCGGCGCACCGAGGCGCGTACCGTGTGTCCGGCTGCGAGCAGATGGCGCACCATCTGCGTGCCCATCGCGCCCAGGCCGATAAAGGCAATGGTAGTCATGACGACAGCTCCTTCCTGATCTTGTTGTTGCTCGGCAATGCCGCGGTCATTGTCCCGCGTAACTGAACTTGCCGTTGCGGATCACGCCCATCACGCGCGAGCGCTGATCGAACCCCTGATGATCGCGCGGGCTCAGGTTCAGCACGCCGTTCGGCACGGTCAGATTGGCGGTGGTTTCCAGCGCGTTGCGCATTGCCGCGCGAAACTCCTTGGTGCCGGGCTGCGCGCCGGTCTTCAGCGCGCGCCGCGCGGCGTCGTCGAGCAGTTGCCACGCGCCCCAGGCATCGCCGGCGAACTGCGTGATCGAATCCGCGCCGTACCTGGCCTCGTAGCGGGTCACGAAGTCGAGCGCGACCTTCTTGACCGGATGCGTGTCGGGCAGCTGGCGCGCGACCACCACCGGACCGGTCGGGAACAGCGTGCCCTCGACATCCTTGCCACCCATGCGCAGGAATTCGCCGGTGGCGATGCCGTGGGTTTGATAAACCTTGCCCTTGTAGCCGCGCTCGCCCAGCGTCTTCTGCGGCAGCACCGACGGCGTGCCGGCACCGGCGATCAGGATCGCGTCGGGGTTGGCGGCCATCAGCTTGAGCACCTGCCCGGTGACCGAGGTGTCGTTGCGCGAGAAGCGCTCGCTGGCGACCACGCGGATCTTGCGGACCTCGGCGAGCTTGGAGAATTCGCGCCACCAGCTCTCGCCGTAGGCGTCGTTGAAGCCGATGAAGCCGACCGTGCGCACGCCGTGGTTGCTCATGTGCTCGGTCAGCACGGTCGCCATCTGCGAATCGTTCTGCGGCATCTTGAAGGCCCAGCGCTTTTTCGGGTCGCTCTGCGGCTCGACGATGGCCGCCGAGGCGGCCAGCGCGACCATGGGGGTCTCGCCTTCCGACACCGCGTCGAGCGCGGCCAGCGCGGTCGGCGTGATGTTCGGCCCGACGATGACGTCGACCTTTTCCTCGGAGATCAGCTTGCGCACGTTGCGCACCGCGGCCGACGGGTCCGAGCCGTCGTCGAGCAGGATGTATTGGGCCTTCTGCCCGCCCAGCGTCGCCGGCCACATCAGGATCGTATTCTTCGACGGAATGCCGATCGACGCGGCCGGGCCGGTGGTCGAGACATCGATGCCGACGCGGATGTCGGCGTGCGCGGCCCCGGAGAGCAGGGCGCCGGCGGCGGCAAGCGCCAGCGTGGCAAGGCGCAGCGAGCGTCGCAGGCGGGGCAGGGTGGATCGTGGCATGGGGTCTCCTCCTTCGGCTTGTTGGCTTCTATCTCGCTTCTATTTAGTAGGGCGTCAGCCTGGCCGGGCGGCCGCCCTCGGCGCCAGCCGCCACAGCGACGTCGTCTCCGCGGCGCGGGCCGCGTGCAGCGGATCGTCGGCATCGGCGGCGCGCGGATGGCGCGGCTTGATGTCGATGCGGCCCAGCACCTGCAGGCCGGCGTCGTCGATCATGCCCAGCAGCGTCTCGCGGCTGCGCAAGCCGAGATGCTCGGCGAGGTCCGACAGGATCAGCCAGCCCTCGCCGTCGTCGGTCAGATGCGCGGCGAGGCCCGCGAGGAAGCCCTGCAGCATGCGGCTGTCGGGATCGTAGATCGCATGTTCGATCGGCGCGTTCGCCCGCGCCGGCACCCACGGCGGATTGCAGACCACCAGCGGGGCGCGGCCTTCCGGGAACAGGTCGGCCTGGACGATCTCTAGCTGTCCGCTCAGCCCCAGCCGCGCGATATTGTCGGCGGCGCAGCCCAGCGCGCGCGGATCCTGGTCGGTGGCGACGACGCGCTTGACGCCCCGTCGCGCCAGCATCGCGGCCAGCACGCCGGTACCGGTGCCGATATCGAAGGCCAGCGATTCCCTGGCCAACGCCGGCGGCAGCGGGGCCTGCCCAACGAGATCGATATATTCACCGCGCACTGGCGAGAACACGCCATACCAGGGATGGATGCGGTCGCCCAGCGCCGGCACCGGCACGCCCTTCTTGCGCCATTCGTGCGCGCCGATCAGGCCGAGCAGTTCGCGCATCGAGGCGACATAAGGCTCGGTCGCCGGGCCGTAGGCCTCGGTGCAGGCGTCACGCACGTCCGGCGCGCGCCGCAGCGGCACGGTGTGATCGGCCTCGAACGGCAACAGCAGCATGCCCAAGGTGCGGGCGCGCTGCGCCTGGGCCTGGCGGTGCAGGTGGAACGCCTCGGCAGGGGTGGCCGGTGCGGGCTTGGCCTTGGCCTGGCGCTGGGCCCGCCGCGGCTTGCGCTCGACGCGCCGCGCCATCGCCTGCAACAGCTGGCGCGCATTCTGGAAGTCCCCGCGCCACAGCAGGGCGGTGCCTTCGCAGGCGAGCCGGTAGGCGGTATCGGCGTCGGTGCGGTCGTCGGCGATCACCACGCGACGCGGCGGCGGCATGCCGGCCTCGGAGCGCCAGCGGGCGCGCTGCGTCACGCCTTCCTCGGTCCACTCGATGGTGGGCTCGGCCGCTCGGTCATCGCCCGGCCGCTGTTCATGTTGGTGTGCGCTCACAGTTCGTAGGCCTCGTGCTCGCCCGACATCGCCTGCTCGACCAGCTTGCGGTTCAGGGTCGGCGAGAACAGTTCGATGAAGGTATAGACGAAGCTGCGCAGGTAGGCGCCCTGCTTGACGGCCAGATGCGTCACATTGGTGCCGAACAGGTGGCCGGCCGGAATGCCGCGCAGATTGCGGTCGCGTTCGGGGTCGAAGGCGACCCCGGCGACGATGCCGATGCCCAGCCCGATCTCCACATAGGTCTTGATCACGTCGGCGTCGATGGCCTCCAGCACGATGTCAGGCTGCAGCTGGCGCAGTTCGAAGGCCTTGTCGATCTTGGACCGCCCGGCGAAGTTGGGGTCATAAGTGATGATCGGGTAACCGGCGAGGTCTTCCAGGGCCAGATGGGGTTTGTCCAGCAGCGGGTGGTCGGGCGGGGTCACGATGGTGTGCTGCCATTGATAACCGGGCAGCGACACCAGATTCTTGTCGCCCGAGATCCCTTCGGTGGCGATGGCCAGGTCGGCCTGGTCGTGCAGCACCATGTCGGCGATCTGCGCCGGGTTGCCCTGCTGGATGGAGAGCCGCACCTTCGGGTAGCGCTTGGTGAACTCGCCGATGACCCGCGGCAGCGCGTAGCGCGCCTGGGTGTGCGTGGTGGCGATCGTGAAGTTGCCCTGGTCCTGGGCCGCGTAGTCCTTGCCCACCCGCTTCAGGCTCTCGACCTCCTGCAGAATTTTTTCGACCGAGGTCAGGATGCGGCGGCCCGGCTCGGTCAGGCTGCGGATCCGTTTGCCGTGCCGGGTGAAGATGTCGACCCCGAGCTCCTCTTCGAGCTCGATGATCGCCTTGGAGACCCCGGGTTGTGACGTGTAAAGCGCTTTAGCGGCTTCGGTCAGATTGAAATTCTGGCGGACGGCCTCACGCACGAAGCGAAATTGGTGCAGGTTCATATATCGTCGTCCGTATAAACAAACAACTTCTTATTAGTTTGAGATATGAGGCGAGTTTATTACGATTTGCGAACTTTGTTAAACGGCTAGTCCCCGTGCGCCCGGCGTTACCAGCCGGCGCGGCCCGGCGGGGACCCACTTCGGTGCGCCCCCCATGTCCCTGGCCTTTACCGTTTCCGGTCTGTTGGTAGGCGTCCTCGTCGGTTTGACCGGCGTGGGAGGGGGCTCGCTGATGACGCCGCTGCTGACCCTGCTGTTCGGCTTCTCGCCGGCCACCGCGGTCGGCACCGACCTGGCCTTCGCGGCCATCACCAAGGGTTTCGGCACGCTGGCGCACCGCGCCCACGGCCATATTCAGTGGCACGTCGTGCGGCGCCTGTGCATCGGCAGCCTGCCGGCCGCGCTGGCCGCCATCCTCGTGCTCAAGAGTGCCGGCGAACTCGACGCCGGCTGGCTGCACGCGATCCGTCTGTCGATCGGCATCTCGGTGATCCTGACCGTGCTGTCGCTGCTGTTCCGCCGCCAGCTGCTCGAATGGCTGGCCCGCAATCCTCGCTTTCAACTGGAAGGCCGCGCGCAGGCGGTGGCCACCGTGATCGTCGGCGTGGTGATCGGCGTGCTGGTCACGGTGTCGTCGATCGGCGCCGGCGCGGTCGGCGCGACGCTGATCCTGCTGCTGTATCCGCGCATGAAGCCGGCCGAGGTGGCCGGCACCGATATCGCCTACGCGGTGCCGTTGACCGCGCTGGCCGGCCTGGGCCACGTGTGGCTCGGCACCGTCGACTGGAACCTGCTGCTGGCGCTGCTGGTGGGCTCGATCCCCGGCATCTGGCTGGGCGCGCAACTGTCGCGGGCGCTGCCCGAGCGGCTGGTGCGCGGCGCGCTGGCCACCACGCTGACGCTGGTGGCGATCAAGCTGGTTTCCTAGCGCCGGTGCCGTTGCCCCGCGCGTCCCTACGAACGAACACGAACACGAACGCATACTGAACGGACCCACACCATGTATCAGTACGATGAATACGACCAGCGCCTCGTTGCCGAGCGCGTCGCGCAGTTCCGTGACCAGGTGCGTCGCCGCCTGTCGGGCGAGCTGACCGAAGAAGAATTCCTGCCGCTGCGCCTGCAGAACGGTCTCTACATGCAACGCCACGCCTACATGCTGCGCGTGGCGATTCCCTATGGCCTGCTGGCGTCGAAGCAGCTGCGCATGCTGGCGCATCTGGCGCGACACTACGACCGCGGCTACGGTCACTTCTCGACGCGCCAGAACATCCAGTACAACTGGATGGAGCTCGAGCGCGTGCCCGATGCGCTGGCCGACCTGGCCTCGGTCGAGATGCATGCGATCCAGACCTCGGGCAACTGCGTGCGCAATATCACCACCGACCACTTCGCCGGCGTCGCGCCGGACGAGGCGGTGGACCCGCGCCCGCTGGCCGAGCTGCTGCGGCAGTGGAGCACGTTCCAGCCGGAATTCGCCTTCCTGCCGCGCAAGTTCAAGATCGCGATCTCGGCGTCGAAGGACGACCGCGCCGTGGTGCAGATGCACGACATCGGCGTCTACGCCTATCGCAATGCGGCCGGCGAGCTGCGCCTGAACATTCTGGCCGGCGGCGGCCTGGGCCGCACGCCGATCCTCGGCGCCATCATCAAGCACGATCTGCCGTGGCAGCACATGCTGACCTATATCGAGTCGGCGATCCGGGTCTATAACCGCTATGGCCGCCGCGACAACAAGTACAAGGCGCGCATCAAGATCCTGGTCAAGTCGCTGGGCGTGGAGAAGTTCGCCGAGGAGGTCGAGGCCGAATGGCAGCACAGCAAGGACGGCCCCGGCACGCTGACGCAGGCCGAGTTCGACCGCGTGGCGCGGCATTTCGCGCCGCCGGCCTATGACAAGCTGCCCGACACCGACACCAGCTTCGAGAAGCATCTGCTGGAAGACAAGGCCTTCGCCCGCTGGGTCCGCCGCAATGTGCACGGCCACAAGGTGCCGGGCTATGCCGCGGTGACGCTGTCGACCAAGCCCGGCGTGGCCGCGCCCCCGGGCGACGTGACCGCCGAGCAGATGGAGCTGGTCGCCGACTGGGCCGACCGCTACGGCTACGGCGAACTGCGCGTCGCGCACGAGCAGAACCTGGTGCTGCCGGACGTGCGCAAGCGCGACCTGTACGAACTGTGGCAGCTGGCCAAGGCCAATGGCCTGGCCACGCCGAACATCGGGCTGCTGACCGACATCATCGCGTGCCCCGGCGGCGATTTCTGCTCGCTGGCCAATGCCAAGTCGATCCCGATCGCGCAGGCGATCCAGCAGCGCTTCGACGACCTGGACTTCGTGCACGACCTCGGCGAGGTCTCGCTGAACATCTCGGGCTGCATCAACGCCTGCGGCCACCACCACGTCGGCAACATCGGCGTGCTCGGCGTCGACAAGGACGGCGAGGAGTGGTACCAGGTCACGCTCGGCGGCGCGCAGGGCAACCAGACCGCGCTGGGCAAGGTGATCGGCCCCTCGTTCAAGGCCGAGGAAATGCCGGACGTGGTCAGCCGCATCATCGAGACCTTCGTCGAGCACCGCATCGAGGACGAACGCTTCATCGACACCTTCGCCCGCATCGGCGTCGCGCCCTTCAAGGAGCGCGTCTACGCGAACAAGCAGCGCGAACGCGCCGAAGCCTGAGCCCCGGCATCGACGAACGCAAACGCATCGAGAACGAATATGGCAAAGATCATCCAACTGCAACGCGCCGACGGCGGCCAGGCCGCCGTGCCGGCGATCGTCGACGACGCGTGGACCGTGCTGCGCGGCGCCGAGGGCCAGGCCCCGACCGACGAGCAGATCGCCGCGGCGGCATCGAGCCAGGACGCGGTGCTGTTCCCGCTGCCGGTCTGGCTCGCGCACAAGGACGGCCTGCTGGCCGGCCGCGACGCGGCAAAGACCGGCATCTGGCTGGCCCCGGACGACGAGCCGGGCGATGTCGCCGGCGAACTGCAGCGCGTGTCGCTGCTGGCGGTCGACTTCCCGGTGTTCCGCGATGGCCGCGGCTTCTCCACCGCGTATCTGCTGCGCACCCGGTACGGCTGGAAGGGCCAGCTGCGCGCGATCGGCGACGTGCTGCGCGACCAGCTGAACTTCATGAAGCGCTGCGGCTTCGACGCCTTCGCCGTGCGCGCGGACAAGAACATCGAAGACGCGCTCAAGGGCTTCAGCGAATTCACCGTGACCTACCAGGCCTCGGTGGACGAGCCGCTGCCCCTGTTCCGCCGGGCGCGCGCCGAACAGCGGGAATCGGCATGAGCGTGATTCCGATCGTCGAACTGCCGGCGACCGCGTCCGAGATTGCGTCTGAAATCCCGGCCGCATCGCCGCTGCGTCCGTCGCTGTGGACTCCGCCGGAGTACACCGGCACCATCGCGGCGCTTCAGGCCAAGGAGGCCGCGCTGGCCGAGCGGCTCGAATCGATCGCGGGCCGCTTCTACCGCGCGCGCTTCGCATCGAGCCTGGCCGCCGAGGACATGGTGATCACCGACGCGATCCTGCGCGGCTCGGCCGCCCTGCGCGCCGGCATCCGCGTGTTCACGCTGGCCACCGGCCGCCTGCACGCCGAGACGCTGGCGATGCTGGACGAGGTCAAGGCGCACTACGGCTACGAGATCGAACGTTTCACGCCGGACGCCGAAGCGGTCGAGAACTATGTCCGCAAGCACGGCCTGAACGCCTTCTACGACAGCGTCGAGCTGCGCAAGGAATGCTGCGGCATCCGCAAGGTCGAGCCGCTGAACCGTGCGCTGTCGCATGCGGATGCGTGGCTGACCGGCCAGCGCCGCGAGCAGGCGGTCACGCGTGCCGACCTGCCGTTCGAGGAAATGGACGAGGCGCGCGGCATTCCGAAGTTCAATCCGCTCGCGGACTGGACCGAGGCCGAGGTGTGGGCCTACCTGAAGCGGCATGCGGTGCCGATCAACGCGCTGCATGCCAAGGGATATCCCAGCATCGGCTGCGAACCGTGTACGCGCGCCGTGCGCGCCGGCGAGGATGTACGCGCCGGCCGCTGGTGGTGGGAAAGCCGCGACTCGAAAGAGTGCGGTCTGCACGAACAGAACATCAAGCATTGAGGCCACAGATGGGCATCATGAACGAACTCCAGGCCGGCGCCGCGGCCACGCGCGACGGCAACCCCGACATCGCGCACCTGATCGAGGTACAGAACGACCACCTGGACCGGCTCGAGGCCGAGTCGATCTACATCATCCGCGAGGTCGCTGCCGAGTGCCGCAATCCGGCGCTGCTGTTCTCCGGCGGCAAGGACTCGATCGTGATGCTGCATCTGGCGCTGAAGGCGTTCCGGCTCGGCAACCGCAAGATCGAGCTGCCGTTCCCGCTGGTGCATATCGACACGGGCCACAACTACCCCGAGGTGATCGCCTTCCGCGATCAGCGCGTGGCCGAGATCGGCGCGCGGCTGGTGGTCGGCCACGTCGAGGATTCGATCAAGCGCGGCACCGTGCGGCTGCGCAAGGAAACCGATTCGCGCAACGCGGCTCAGGCCGTCACGCTGCTGGAAACGATCGAGCAGCACCAGTTCGACGCGCTGATGGGCGGCGCCCGCCGCGACGAAGAAAAGGCGCGCGCCAAGGAACGCATCTTCTCGTTCCGCGACGAGTTCGGCCAATGGGATCCGAAGGCGCAGCGCCCGGAGCTGTGGAGCCTGTACAACGCCCGCATGGCGCCGGGCGAACAGATGCGCGTGTTCCCGATCTCGAACTGGACCGAGCTGGACGTGTGGCAGTACATCGCGCGCGAGAACCTGGCGCTGCCGCCGATCTACTACGCGCACCAGCGCGAGGTGGTCCGCCGCAACGGCCTGCTGGTGCCGGTGACGCCGCTGACGCCGAAGCAGGACGGCGATGTCAGCGAGGTGCTGTCGGTGCGCTTCCGCACGGTCGGCGACATCAGCTGCACCTGCCCGGTGGCCAGCACCGCGGCGACGCCGGTCGAGATCATCGCCGAGACCGCCGTCACCGAGATCACCGAGCGCGGTGCCACGCGCATGGACGACCAGACCAGCGAAGCGTCGATGGAACGCCGCAAGAAGGAAGGCTACTTCTGAGGCCGGACTACGCGCAGCCTTATGCGCGTCTATATGCGCCATCGACGCCACCCGCGACGCCCCGAGACAGGATTTGCATCATGACCACCCAAGCCGCCCACCAGGGCCTTCTGCGTTTCATCACCGCCGGTTCGGTCGACGACGGCAAGAGCACGCTGATCGGCCGCCTGCTGTATGACAGCAAGGCGGTGCTGTCGGACCAGCTGACCGCGCTGGCCAATGCCAAGAACAAGCGCACCGCCGGCGAGGACATCGACTTCTCGCTGCTGACCGACGGCCTCGAGGCCGAGCGCGAGCAGGGCATCACGATCGACGTGGCCTATCGCTATTTCTCGACCGCACGCCGCAAGTTCATCATCGCCGATACGCCGGGCCATGAGCAGTACACGCGCAACATGGTCACCGGTGCATCGACCGCCCACGCCGCGATCGTGCTGATCGACGCGACCCGCGTGACCGTCGCCGATGGCCGGGCCCAGTTGCTGGCGCAGACCAAGCGCCATACCGCGATCGTCAAGCTGCTCGAACTGCAGCACGTGATCGTCGCGGTCAACAAGATGGACCTGGTCGACTACAGCGAGCAGCGCTTCAACGAGATCCGCACCGCCTATGCCGAGCTGGCCAGCCAGCTGGGGCTGAAGGACGTGCGCTACGTGCCGGTGTCCGCGCTGCGCGGCGACAACATCGTGCACGCCAGCGAGGAGGCGATGCCCTGGTACCAGGGCGAGCCGCTGCTGCCGCTGCTCGAGGCGCTGCCGGTCGAGGAGGTCGCGCCGCAGGGCGAGGCCGCGCTGCGTTTCCCGGTGCAGCTGGTGATCCGCCAGGACGGCGCGCAGTCCGACGATTTCCGCGGCTATGCAGGCCGCGTCGAGGCGGGCACGGTCCGCGTCGGCCAGACCGTACGCGTGCTGCCGGCCAACCGCGAGGCGGTGGTCGCCGAGGTGCTGACGCCGAACGGTGCGGCCGAGGAGGCCAGCGCCGGCGAGACCATCACGATCCGGCTGGCCGAAGACGTCGATGTATCGCGCGGTGACATGTTCGTGGCTGCCGCGGCCGCGGAAAGCCAGCAGGCGCTGCCGGCGAAGAAGCTGCAGGCCGACCTGTGCTGGTTCGACGATGCGGCGCTGAACACCGCGCGCAAATACGTGCTCAAGCACACCACGGCCAGCGTGTTCGCGCGCGTGTCGGCGGTGGACCGCGTGCTCGACGTGCATACGCTGTCGCACGAGACCGGCCGCCACGACATCCGCCTGAACGATATCGGTTCGGTGCAGATCACGCTGCAGAAGCCGGTGGTCTGCGACGTCTACAGCGACAACCCGGCGACCGGCGCGTTCGTGCTGATCGACGAGGCCACCAATCACACGGTCGCCGCGGGCATGATCCGTGCATATTCCTGAGATCGAAGCGAGATCGAAGTCGATCCAGGAAACACGAGGAGCAGCATGATGGGCAAGGTCTACCTGATTGGCGCCGGTCCCGGCGCGGCGGACCTCATTACGGTGCGGGGTGCACGACTATTGGGCGAAGCCGAAGTGGTGCTGCACGATGCGCTGGTGTCGCCCGAGATGCTGGCCTGGTGTCCCCGGGCCAGGCTGGTCGAGGTGGGCAAGCGCTGCGGTAAGCGCTCGACCGCCCAGCTGTTCATCAACCGGCAGATCGTCGACCTGGCCGGCAAGTACGAGCGTGTGGTGCGTCTGAAGGGCGGCGATCCGATGCTGTTCGGCCGTGCCGACGAGGAATTGCAGGCGCTGGAAGAGGCGGGCATCGATTACGAGATCGTGCCGGGCATCACGGCCGCGCTGGCCGCTGCCTCCGCGATCGCACGCCCGCTGACCAAGCGCGGCGTGTCGCGCAGCGTCGCGTTTGCCACGCAGGCCAAGGCCCCGGACACCATCGACGTGGAGGCCGACGTCAAGGCCGATACGCTGGTCTACTACATGGGCCGCGATCAGGCCGCAGCTATCGCCGCGCAACTGATCGCGCACGGCAAGCCGGCGTCGACGCCGGCCTGGGTGGTCGAGGCCGCCTCGACCCCGCACCAGCGCAGCCGCCAGTTCACGCTGCGCCAGATGGCCGCCGGCGAAGCGACGGCGTGGATCGACCCGCAGCATCCGAGCTTGCTGATGATTGGCGAGGCGTTGGGTGGGCGTGCCGGTGCCGCGGTCGACCTCGAGCAGGATTCTGGCGCCCGGCAGCCACGCGCAGCTTGAGTTCCGTACGGCGCAGTTAAACGCCGTCGGTGTTCTCCCCTCTCCCGCGAGCGGGAGAGGGGCGGGGGAGAGGGCGAACGGCATTCGCGCTTGCGACACCGTCTCGCCAGTGCCACCGCCCTTTCCCTCTCCCCCAACCCCTCTCCCGCTGGGCGGGAGAGGGGAGCAGACCGACGGCTACTCAGCGCGCTGCCCCTTCCTTCGTAATCTCCACCGTCTCCCGATAAACGATCCGGGCCATCTGGCCTGGCCGCAGCGCGGCCACGTCGATTGCGATGTCGTCCGCCCGCGCGGCGTGTTCCGTATTGCGCGGGCCGCGGAAGTTTACCGTGCGGGCGATCGGGTCGACCGCGACGATCTCGGCGGTGGCCGTGGTGGTGATCTCGCGGACCACGCCTGGCCGGCCGTCGTCGAGACGGCGCGACAAGCGATCGACCGATTCCGCGGTGGCGACGTTGCGGCTCGCCAGCGGCTCGAGCTTCGTGATCCGCGCCGGGCCGTGCGTCACCTTCAGACGGTCTCCTGCGTTGACCGTACCGAAATGGCGCGCTTCGTCGCCGGTCATCAATTCGGTCAGCTGCCCCTGCGGTCCACGCACCAGCACAGCGTTCGACGCATCGATGCGGACCACTTCCGCCGCGGTAGTGGCGGGCGTGGTCTGTGCAGCCGCGCTGCCGATGGCGCCCATTATCAGCGTGCAGGTCATCGCACAGGCCAGCGCCAGCGCGCGCGCCCCGCGTCGTATCGTGCTGTCTCGATCGTTCCGCATCGGCGCCTCCGCAAGTGGTTTAGCTTGTCATGCCTCGTCCGGCAGGATGCTGCCCTGCGCGCCGCCAGGCGTCGCCAGCCCGAAGTGCCGGTAAGCCGCCGGCGTGGCTACGCGGCCGCGCGGCGTGCGTTGCAGATAGCCCTGCTGGATCAGATAGGGTTCGAGCACGTCCTCGATGGTGTCGCGCTCCTCGCCGATCGCCGCCGCGAGGTTGTCGACGCCGACCGGGCCGCCGCTGAACTTGTGCAGGATCGCCTCGAGCAGCTTGCGGTCCATCAGGTCGAAGCCGACGCGGTCGACGTCGAGCATCGCCAGCGCGGCATCGGCCATCTCGCGCGTAATGGTGCCGTCGCCCTTGACCTCGGCATAGTCGCGCACGCGCCGCAGCAGCCGGTTGGCGATACGCGGCGTGCCGCGCGAGCGGCGCGCGATCTCGAGCGCGCCCTTCGGATCGATGCGCGCGTGCAGCAGTTGCGCAGAGCGCGTGACGATGCGGGCGAGTTCGTCGGCGGTATAGAACTCGAGCCGCGCGACGATGCCGAAGCGGTCGCGCAGCGGATTGGTCAGCATGCCGGCGCGCGTGGTGGCACCGACCAGCGTGAACGGTTGCAGATCGAGCTTGACCGAGCGCGCGGCCGGGCCCTCGCCGATCATGATGTCGATCTGGTAGTCCTCGAGCGCGGGGTACAGGATTTCCTCGACGATCGGCGATAGCCGGTGGATTTCGTCGATGAACAGCACGTCGTTGGCTTCGAGGTTGGTCAGCAGCGCGGCGAGATCACCGGGCCGCTCGAGCACCGGGCCCGAGGTCTGGCGCAGATTGACGCCCATCTCCCGCGCGATGATGTGGGCCAGCGTGGTCTTGCCCAGCCCGGGCGGACCGAACAGCAGCACGTGGTCCAGCGCCTCGCGGCGGTTGCGCGCCGCGTGCATGAAGATATCGAGCTGGTCGCGCACCTTCTGCTGGCCGACGTATTCGTCGAGCAGCTTGGGCCGCAGCGCACGTTCGAAGGCCTCCTCGGTGGTGGAGGCCGGCGTGGCGGCGATCAGGCGGTCGCCGCTGGGGTCGGCAGGGCGGCTCGGGGCGAACTTGTCGGTTTGGATCATGGCGCGGAGGCGGGAAAACTGGCTCGATTGTAGCCCACCGCACTGTCGGCGCCGGCCGCTGTCGCACGCGCGCCGGCGCGCCGCGCCGTGCGCTTCAGGCCTTCGACAATGCCTTCAGCGCGAGCTTGATCCCTTCGGAGACACCAGTGCCGGCCGGCACCTGCTTGGTCGCGGCGGCGGCTTCCTTGTCCGAATAGCCCAGCGCCAGCAGCGCGTTCAGGATATCGGCGGCGCTGTCGTGGGCGGTCGCCGCACCGCCGACGTGGCCGAGTTCCGCGCCGAGCTTGCCCTTCAGTTCCAGCAGCAGCCGTTCGGCGGTCTTCTTGCCGATGCCCGGAATGCGGGTCAGCCGGCCCGCTTCCTGCAGCGTGATGGCCTGCGCCAGTTCGGCCACCGACATGCCCGACAGCACCGCCAGCGCCATGCGCGCGCCGATGCCGCTGATCTTGATCAGTTCGCGGAAGGTGTTGCGCTCCTCGGCACTGCCGAAGCCGTACAGCAGATGCGCATCTTCGCGGACGATCAGCTGCGTCAGCAGCGTGACCGGCTGGCCGACCGCGGGCAGGTTGTAGAAGGTGCTCATCGGCACGTCGACCTCATAGCCGACGCCATGGCAGTCGACTAGCAGATGCGGGGGATTCTTCTCGATGAGGGTGCCGGCGATGCGTCCGATCATGGTGGCTTGCGGGGATGGGTTGCCGGCGCGCGGTTCGGCGCGCAGGCATGGGTCAGTCAGGAAGGGCGCCAGTGTAGCGCAGCGCCCCTGAACGTCAGCGCGTCTACGGCGTGTCCACCGCGCGGCGGCCGAGCGCGGGATCGTCGGTGAAGAAGCCGTCCACGCCGGCGTCGATCAGCGCGCGCGCTTCGCGGATCATGCCGGCCGGATGCCGCGCCGCATCGCCGCCGGGCCCGCGCAGGCTCTTGGGCAGAAAGGCGTTCTCGGGGCGCAGCGTGTAGGGATGCACGACCAGGCCGGCCGCATGCGCGTCGCGCACCAGGGCGGTCGGCGTGCCGAGCGCGCCGGCGCTGTCGCGCGGCACCACGTGCGTGCGCTCGGGGCCGATGCCGTCGGCATAGGTGGCGACCTCGCGCAGCCCGAGCGGCGTGATCATGTCCGCGTAGCGGCGCGTATCGCCGGCCAGGCGCCAGTCGGCTGGCGCCTTCGTTGCATTGCCGATCAGCTGCACCAGCTTGACGTTGGGCATCGACTTGCCGAGCCGCTGGCGCAGCGCGCGCAGATTGGCGGTCTCGAACGATTGCAGATAGACCGGCGCGCGGCGCGTGTGGGCGTTGGCACGCAGCGCGTCGACGAGCTTCTCTTCGATCGGCAGGTTGATGCCGCGGAAATAGCTCGGATGCTTGGTCTCGATATAGAGGCCGATGGTCCTGCCGCTGCGGCGCGAGGCATTGGCGGCCAGCTCGATGATCTCGGCGAGCGTGGGGATCTCGAACTTGTCGTCGTACTGCGTATTGGCCGGCCGCAGCTTCGGAATGCGCTCGCGCGCCCGCAGCGTCTTGAGCTCCGCCAGCGTGAAGTCCTCGGTGAACCAGCCCTCCAGCCGCTCGCCGTCGATGACCTTGATGCGCTTGCGGTCGGCGAACTGCGGCAGCGTGGCGACGTTGGTGGTGCCGCCGATCTCGTTCTCGTGCCGGGCCACCAGCACGCCGTCGCGCGTGACGACCAGATCGGGCTCGATCAGATCGGCGCCGTCCTCGATCGCCTTGGTGTAAGCGGCCAGCGTATGTTCGGGCCGCAGCGCGCTGGCGCCGCGATGGCCGATCACCAGCGGCTTGGGCCCGGGCGCGGCCGGTTCGGCCTTTGCAGGCTCCTGGGCAGGCGCGGCGGGAGGCGGTGCGGTGACGCAGCCCGCCAGCAGCGCGGTCGCCGTGATGGCCAGCAAGGCGCCGCGGACCGCGGCGTCGGGCCGCAGGGCAAGGCGGGAGAATGGAATGGATCGCGGGACGGATCGGGACATGCGGCCTCCTCGGGCGAGTACGAGGCCGATTGTAAGTGAGGCAGGCGTCGCCCGGGCTCTCGGGCTTGGGGAGGGAGTCTGCTGCCGTTAACCGACCAGCCTGCCGCGCCGGACCCGTATGCCCTTGCGCGCCAGTTCCGGGGCAAGGCCGCTCAAGGTCGCGAGCGTGTCGCCGCCGTTCGCATGGCAGATCGCCACGCCGAGCGCGTCGGCCGCATCGGAACTGGGATGGCCCGGCAGCGCCAGCAGCCGCGCCACCATCTCCTGTACCTGCGCCTTGTTGGCGCGGCCATAGCCGACCACGGCCACCTTCAACTGCAGCGCGGTGTATTCGAACACCGGCAGGCCGTAGCCCACCAGCCCGCAGATCGCCGCGCCGCGGGCCTGCCCGAGCAGCAGCGTCGATTGCGGATTGACGTTGACGAAGACCTTCTCGATCGCCGCGCAATCGGGCGCATAGGTCCGCGTGACCTCGGCAATGCCGTCATACAGCGTCTTCAGACGCTCGGGCAGGCTGCCGTTGCCATCGCTCTTGATGGTGCCCGAGGCGATGTAGGCCAGCTTGTTGCCGTGCTTTTCGACCACGCCGAAGCCGGTGGTACGAAGGCCGGGGTCGATGCCGAGGATGCGCATTGGATCAATGAGTCAAGATTGGCCGCTAGTGTAAGCGCGTTCGTTACGGTCGTCGAATCCCGCAAATCGCGGGACGTAAAGCCAAAGCCAGTCGAGGTCTGGTGCTGGCAAGCTTCGCCCCTTGGCGGTTCGTGCAATCACGCATTTCCTCCATGCCGCCGACGGCCATCTCAGTCGCCACGGCCTGCTTGTCATCCGTATAGTCTCGCTATACACTGAGTCAATCCAATGATCCGAAGCTTCGCACACGCCGGTCTGAAGCGCTTCTTCGAGACCGGCTCCAAGGCCGGCATCCAGCCGCATCACGCGACCCGTCTGCAGTTGCAATTGGGTGTGCTGAACCAGGCGACGAGTCCACAGGACATGGCCGTACCGAGTTGGCGACTACACAAACTAACCGGCGATTTGTCCGATCATTGGTCGGTCACCGTCAGCGGCAATTGGCGGCTGACTTTCCGGTTCGACGGTTGCGACGTAATACTGGTGGACTACCAGGACTATCACTAGGCTATCGAGGGATCGAATCATGACGAGGATGCACAACCCCCCGCATCCGGGTACGGTGCTCGCCGAATGGCTGCGGGACCTGGATGCCATGACGCTGACGGATTTCGCGCGACATATCGGCGTCACGCGGGCGACGCTATCGCGCATCGTCAACGGGCATGCGGCCATCACCCCCGATATCGCGCTGCGCCTGGAAGATGCGTTGGGCACCAGCAGTGAGATGTGGATCGGTTTGCAGTCCGCCTACGATCTTTGGACGGCTTCACGCAAGCCGCGCAAGCGCATCCAACGGCTGGCGCGCGCGGCTTGAGGCGCCGTTAAGGCTTTCCCTCTCCCGCTTGCGGGAGAGGGGCAGGGGAGAGGGCAGCCGGCGCTGGTTCAACCGCAAGCGCCGGCCTTGGCCCTCAATGCGGTTCCATCCCGGCTCAATGCCGGAAATGCCGCGTGCCGGTCAGCACCATCGCGATATTGCGTTCGTCGGCCGCGGCGATGACTTCGTCGTCGCGCATCGAGCCGCCCGGCTGGATCACGCAGGTCGCGCCGGCGTCGACCACGACGTCCAGGCCGTCGCGGAACGGGAAGAACGCATCGGAGGCGACCGCGGAGCCCGCCAGCGTCAGGCCGGCGTTCTGCGCCTTGATGCTGGCGATGCGGGCCGAGTCGACGCGGCTCATCTGGCCGGCGCCGACGCCCAGCGTCATGCCGCCGCCGCAGAACACGATGGCGTTCGACTTGACGAACTTGGCGACGCGCCAGGCGAACATCAGATCGCTCATTTCCTTCGGCGTCGGATGGCGCTTGGTGACCACGCGCAGCTCGGACGGCTGCACGTTCTTGGCATCCGGGCTCTGCAGCAGCAGGCCGCCGCCGACGCGCTTCAGGTCATACTGGTTGACGCCCTTGCCCAGCGGGATTTCCAACAGCCGCACGTTCTGCTTGGCGGCGAACACCTCGCGCGCGGCCGCGCTGAACGACGGCGCGATCAGCACCTCGACGAACTGCCTGGCGACCGCCTGGGCGGCCGCGCCGTCGAGCTCGACGTTGAAGGCGATGATGCCGCCGAAGGCCGACGTCGAATCGGTCTTGAACGCCTTCTCGTAGGCTTCCAGCGCATTGGCGCCGATCGCCACGCCGCAGGGGTTGGCGTGCTTGATGATGACGCAGGCCGCGCCATCGCCGGCGCCGAAGGACTTGACGCATTCCCACGCCGCATCGGCGTCGGCGATGTTGTTGTACGACAGCTCCTTGCCCTGCAGCTGCACGTAGTTGGCCAGCGCGCCGTCGACCGCCTTCAGGTCGCGGTAGAACGCCGCCGACTGGTGCGGGTTCTCGCCGTAGCGCATCTCCTGCACCTTCTCGAAGGCCAGGTTCAGCGTCTGCGGGTAGGCGCTGCGGGCCTGGTGCGACTTGTCCGGGCCGAGGCTGGTCAGGTAGTTGGTGATGGCGCCGTCGTATTGCGCGGTATGCGCGAACACCTTGGTGGCCAGCCGGAAGTTGGTGTCGTAGCCGACCTGGTTGCCGTTGGCGCGCATCTCCTCGAGCACCCGCGCGTAGTCGGCCGGATCGACGATCACCGTCACGTCGCGATGGTTCTTCGCCGCCGAGCGCAGCATGGTCGGGCCGCCGATGTCGATGTTCTCGATCGCGTCGGGCAGCGTGCAGTCGTCCTTGGCAACGGTCTGCTGGAACGGATACAGGTTGACCACCAGCAGGTCGATGGTCGGGATGTCGTGCCTGGCGAGCGCGGCCATGTGCTCGGGCAGGTCACGGCGCGCCAGGATGCCGCCGTGCACCTTCGGGTGCAGCGTCTTGACGCGGCCGTCGAGCATCTCGGGGAAGCCGGTGTAGTCGGCCACTTCCGTGACCGGCAGGCCGGCGTCGGCGAGCAGTTTGGCGGTGCCGCCGGTGGACAGCAGCGTCACGCCGAGCGCATGCAGTTCGCGCGCGAAGTCGACGATGCCGGTCTTGTCGGAAACGGAGAGAAGGGCTTGCTTGATCATGGTGATGGAGGACGCTTCAAAGTAAACCGTGCTGCTGCAGCTTCTTGCGCAGCGTATTGCGATTGATGCCGAGATAGGCCGCGGCCAGCGACTGGTTGCGGTCGGCACGCGCCATCACCGTCTCCAGCAGCGGCCGTTCCACCGCCTCCAGCACCATGTTGTACATGTTCGACGGCTGCTCGCCGTCCAGATCGCGGAAGTAGGCGCTCAGGCTGTCCCGGATGCATTGGTCGATAACATTGCGGCTCATGCGGCAAGCAACTCCCTGTTGTTGTTGTTCGATGCGCCGGACTGTGCTTCGCCTTCGTCGACATACACCAGCCGGTCTGACAGCGCGGCCTGCTCGTCGAAGAAAGCGTTGACGGCGGCCAGCTGCGCCTCGGTGCTTTCCAGTGTGTTCATCCGGTGCCGGAACAGATTGGCACCCTTGAGCCCGCGCGTGTACCAGGCGATATGCTTGCGCGCGGTACGCACGCCGGTGAATTCGCCATAGAAGGCGTAGTGGTCTTGCAGATGGGCGTTCATGATCGCGCGGATCTCGGCCACTTCCGGCGGCGGCAGCAACTCGCCGGTGGCCAGGAAATGTTCGATCTCGCGGAACAGCCACGGGCGTCCCTGCGCGGCGCGGCCGATCATGATCGCATCGGCGCCGGTGACGGCCAGCACGTGGCGCGCCTTCTGCGGCATGGTGATGTCGCCGTTGGCGACCACCGGAATGCGGATCGCGTCCTTGACCGCAGCGATCGTCTCGTACTCGGCCTCGCCGTGATACAGGTCGGCACGCGTGCGGCCATGCACGGTCAGCATGCTGATGCCGGCGGCCTCGGCCATGCGCGCAACGCGCACCGCATTGCGGTTCTGCCGATCCCAGCCGGTGCGGATCTTCAGCGTGACCGGCACGCGGTCGCCCACCGCGCCGACCACCGCCTCGACGATGCGCACCACCAGCGGCTCGTTCTGCAGCAGCGCCGACCCGGCCGCGACATTGCATACCTTCTTGGCCGGGCAGCCCATATTGATATCGATGATCTGCGCGCCGCGGTCGACGTTGTAGCGCGCCGCCTCGGCCATCATGCCGGGCTCGGCGCCGGCGATCTGCACCGCGATCGGCTCGACCTCGCCGTCGTGGTTGGCGCGGCGCATGGTCTTTTCGCTCTTCCACAGCTGCGCGTTGGAGGCCACCATCTCCGAGACCGCATAGCCCGCGCCGAGCTTCTTGCACAGCTGGCGGAAGGGGCGGTCCGTGACGCCGGCCATCGGCGCGACGAACAGGTTGTTGCGAAGTGGGTGAGGTCCGATTTGCACGGCTAGGGTCCGGCGACGTCCAGAAAAGCTGGCCGTGACCGGGCGCCGATGGGCGGTGTCACGGATCGAATGGCGAAGGCATGCCCGGCCGAAGCGGCGTCGGCGGTGAAGCGGGGGGCATGTGCGAGGGCGGGATTTTACCGCTAAACCGGCCGGCTGCCCAATAAATAAGCAGGGCGGTTGTGCTGCGACGCGACATCGGCCCGGACCTGCGCGTTCCGGGCCGCAACGTCGGTCAACGTCGGCGCCAAGGGCTTCGAGCCTGCGCGGCTCAGCGCCGCATGCCGTAGATCATCTGATGCGCCAGCGCGTGCTTCAGCGGCGACAGGCAGGCCAGCGCCGCCAGCGAGGCGCCGCGTGCATGCGCTGCCAGCGGATAGGGGATGCCGAACACGCGCGGCAGCAGGTCGGTGACGCCGATGGTCACCGCGCGATCGAGCCGGTGACGCGCGCCGAACGCGGCCAGCGACTGCGGCGTGCAGGCGATGCGCAGCTCCTCGGCCAGCGCGAAGGCGTCGCGCAGCCCGAGATTGAGCCCCTGACCGGCGACCGGATGCAGGGTTTGGGCCGCGTTGCCGATCGCCACCAGCCGCCCCTTGACGGTCAGCTGCGCGGCATTCAGGCCCAGCGGGAAGGCGTGGCGCTTGCCGACGCGGGTAAAGCGTCCCATGCGCGGACCGAACACCTGGCCGAGTTCGGCCAGGAAGCGGGCGTCGTCCAGCGCCAGGCGCCGCGCGGCTTCCTCGGGGGAGCAGCACCAGACCAGCGCATAGCCGGAGCCCCCGTCGCCATGCGGATCGTCTTCCAGATCGTGCGGCAGCAGCGCCAGCGGGCCGTGCTCGGTGAAGCGTTCCCAGGCCCAGCCGGGCAGCGGATGGGTGCAGGCGACATGCGAGACGATCGCGGTCTGCCCGTAGTCCCGGCGGCGCGTGCCGGCGGCGCCGGCCGCGGCGGTGCGGGCCACCTGCTGGTGGAACAGGCCGCCCTCGGCCTGCACGGCCAGGCGCGCGCCGAAGCGCACCGGCTGGCCGTCGGGGCCGGCGCCGCGCAACTGCACCGGCGCGCCGGCCGCGGTCGCGAGTTCGGCACCGCGCGACGACTCGGGCTGGTCGATCGCGTCGATGCGCGTGTCGAACGCGCGTACCAGCCGCTGCTGGCCGCCCGCGCGCCCCAGCGCGTGTTCGAGCGCCGCGCACAGGTCGCCGTAGCGGACCACATAGCCCAGCGCCGGGATGCCGTAGTCGTCGTGATGCAGCTTGACGTGGCCGAAGCGCCCGCGCTGCGACACATGGATATGCTCGATCGGCGTCGCCGCGGCCGGCCACGCATCGAGCTGGGCCAGCAGATCGCGGCTGCCGTGCGACAGGGCGATCGCACGCGGATCGCGGGCGGCGCGCGCGGGCGTGGCGGCGTCGATCAGCGCGATGCGCCAGGGGCTGATCTGCAGCAGCCGGCAGGCCAGCGCGAGGCCCACCGGACCGCCGCCGACGATGGCGATATCGCAAACGTCGTCTTGACGGTCGTCAGGACCGTCGCCAGGACGATCCGCGACGGCCTGTTCAGGGCTGGGCTGGTTCATCGTTGGCACCTCCGGCATCGGCGGCGTTGGCACGGCCCTCGTCCTGGGCCTGGCCGCGCTGCCAGCACACCGCGTCCTCGCGCGTCCTGCCGTTGCGGGCATCGCGCAGCGCGTTGTCGAGCATGGCCTGATCGAAGCCCGGCAGCGCGCGCAGGCGGACCAGCAGCGCCTCGTGGTTGACCGCATCGACCGGCGTCACGCAGCCTTGCTGGCGGCCGTCCGGACGCTCCTCGCCGATCAGGATCAGCCAGGCCTTGCCGGTCCACGGCGCGCGCCGCGACACGCGCACGACCACGCGCTCCAGCGCCTGCCATTCAAGCTCTTCGCGCTGGCCGTCGGGGCGATGCACCACCAGGCGGTCGTCGAACAGATTGACGATGAACGGCTGTTCGGGCTCGGCCTGCGTCCGGGACGCCGTCGCGTTGTCATCGGCACCGCCGAACAGTTTCTTCAACCAGCTGACCATTACCCCTCACTCCGTTGGCGCATCAGCGCCTCGATCTCGTCGGCGTCGACCGGGACGCCACGGGTCATCAATTCGCACGGCCCGTCGGCCGTGACCACTGCATCGTCTTCGATGCGGATGCCGATATGCCAGTAGCGCTCCGGTATGTTCTCGGCCGGGCGCACATAGATGCCGGGCTCGATCGTCAGCACCATGCCGGCTTCGAGCGGACGCCACGGGCGCTCGCCCTCGGCCGGCGCCGGGCCCGGCACGCGGTACTCGCCGACGTCGTGCACATCCATGCCGAGCCAATGGCCGGTGCGATGCATATAGAAACGGCGGTAGCTGCCGCTGGCGATTACGTCGTCGACGCCGCCTTCCTTGTCGCGGTCCAGCAGCCCGGTATCGAGCATGCCCTGCGCCAGCACGCGCACCGCCGCATCGTGCGGCACGTTGTACGGCACGCCGACGCGGGTCTCGTCGATCGCCGCCTGCTGCGCGGCCAGCACCAGATCGTAGAGCTCGCGCTGCGCCGGCGAGAAGCGGCCGGACACAGGGAACGTGCGGGTGATATCGGACGCGTAGCCGTCGAGCTCGCAGCCCGCGTCGATCAGGCACAGATCGCCGTCGCGCAGCTCGGCGGGGCCGGCGCGATAGTGCAGCACGCAGGCATTGGGCCCGGCCGCGACGATCGAATTGTAGGCAACGCTCTGCGCGCCGTTGCGGCGGAATTCGTACAGCAGCTCGGCTTCCAGATGGTATTCGCGCAGCCCGGCGCGGCTGGCGCGCATCGCGCGCACATGGGCCTGCGCCGAGATCTGTGCGGCGCGGCGCATGATGTCGAGCTCGCCGGCGTCCTTGAACAGCCGCATCTCGTCGAGCAGCGTGCGGATATCGAGGGCGCTCGACGGCGCCACCACGCCGGCGCGGCCCTGCGTGCGCACGGCATCGAGCCAGCGCCGTACCTGCATGTCGATGCGGGTCGAGGCGGCCAGCGGATACGCGATCAGGTTCTGGTTGGCCAGCAGCGGCGGCAGCTGGGCGTCGATCTCCTCGATCGAATGGGCCTCGTCGAAGCCGAACACCTCGCGCGCCGCTTCGGGGCCGTAGCGAAAGCCGTCCCAGATCTCGCGCTCTTCGTGCTTGGGGCGGCAGAACAGGATGCTGCGGTCGCTGCCGCCAGCCGGCGCGGCGATCAGCACGAGCACCGACTCGGGCTCGGTGAAGCCGCTCAGATAGTAGAAGTAGCTGTCGTGCCGGTATGGGAAGTCGCTGTCGCGGTTGCGCATCGCTTCCGGTGCCGTGGGCAGGATCGCCACGCCGCCGCCGGCGGCGCGCAGGTGGTCGAGCACGCGGGCGCGGCGCGCGCGACAGGCCTGGAGAAGGGCGGAATCTGGTGCGGACATGAGGGGACCGACTCGCATCGGGCAGGCAGTGGGCAATGGCCCGATTCTAACGCCGCTCGTTGGTGGCGTCGCCAGCGGCGCCTTGCGCCCGGCGAGCGGCTAGCGCGACAGCGCGGCGTCCAGCGCGGCCAGCTGCGCGGGCGTGCCGACGTTCTCCCAGCGGCCCGCGAAGCGCTCGCCGGTGGCCAGGCCCGCGGCGATGGCGGCGCGGTAGAACGGCGTCATCGGCACCTTCTGTCCGGGCGCGATGCCGGCAAAGGTGCGCGTGTCGTACAGGCCGATATTGCCGAAGGTCAGGCGTGCGGCGCCGTCCGGCAGGGGCGCATCGCCCGGCAGCGACAGCTTGCCGTCGGCGCCGAGCGCAAAGTCGCCCTCGGGGTGGAACGGCGGATTGGGGACCATCACCAGATGCATGCGCGGCTCGGGCGAGCCTGCCATCGCGGCGGCGCGCGGCAACAGCGCGCGGAAGTCGTAGTCGCAATAGATGTCGCCGGACACCGCGATGAAGATCTCGCCGTTGTCATCGTCGCCGGCGCTGTCGCCAGTGCGATCGCGGCCGGCCCCTTCGCGCAGCCGCGGCAGCGCCTGCGCGATGCCGCCGGCGGTCTCCAGCGCTTCGCCTTCCGCCGAATAGGCCAGCCGCACGCCGAAGCGGCTGCCGTCGCCGAGCGCCGCCTCGATCTGCTCGCCCAGCCACGCGTGGTTGATGACGATGTCGGTCAGACCGGCGCGGGCCAGCGCCTCGATGGTCCACACGATCAGCGGTTTGCCTCCGACCTGCAGCAGCGGCTTCGGGCAGCCATCGGTCAGCGGGCGCATGCGCTCGCCGCGTCCGGCGGCGAAGATCATCGCTTTCAAATCAGGGTCTCCAGGACGAGCAGGGTGGCCATGCCGCCGGCGATGGTCCAGCCGACGCTGCGCGTGCGCGCGGCGATCGCGATGGCCACCACGCCGGCGATCAGCCGGGCATTGTCGAGGCCGACGGCCATCTGGCCGTCGCGCATCAGCAGGTCGGGCGCGATCAGCGCCGACAGCATCGCCGCCGGCACGAATTGCAGCGCGGTGCGAAACCAGGCCGGCAGGCGCACCTTGCCTTCGACGGCGATGAACGACAGACGGATCAGGTAGGTGGCCAGGCCTGCGGCCGCCATCACGCCGAGCAGCATCCACGGGCTCATGCGGTGCGCTCCTTGCCAGCATGGCCGCTCTTGCGCGGCAGCAGCAGCATGCCGACCGCGATGCCGCCCAGCGCGGCGACCATCAGGCCGAGCTTGTGCGGCACGCCGTAGCACAGCACCGCCAGCACGCTGGCGGTCACCGCCGCGGCGACGTGGCTGCGGTGCTTGAGCCCGGGCACGATGATGGCGATGAAGGTCAGCGGCAGGAAGAAGTCCAGCGGCCAGTGGCGCGGCACCTGCGCCCCGACCAGTACGCCGGCCAGCGTCGACAGTTGCCAGCTGCTCCACAGCGCGAAGCCGGCGCCGAAGAAGTACCAGTGCCGGTAGCGCCGTTGCGCCGGGTCGTCGCCGAGCCGCTGTGTCATCGCGGCAAACGCCTCGTCGGTCAGCAGATAGGCGATCAGCGCCTTCCAGCGGCGCGGCAGATGGGCGAGCGCGGGCGCGACGGTGGCCGAATAGAGGGCGTGGCGCAGATTGACCATCGCGACCGTGGTGGCCACGATCGCCGCCGGCGTGCCCGCTGCCCACAGCTGGGTCAGGATCATCTGCGAGGCGCCGCCGAAGACGATCGCGCTCATCGCGCAGGCAAGCCAGGCCGGCATGCCGGCGCCGACCGCCAGCACGCCGTAGATCAGGCCGAACGGCACCACGCCGAGCAGCATCGGCGCCAGCGCGCGCACGCCGGCCCACCATTCGCCGCGCCGGGTGGGGCTGCTGGCCGGAGCCATCAGAAGGTGTAGCCGACCGGGCGCTCGACGCCTTCGAGCGTATCGAACAGCCGCACCAGCTTGCGCAGCTCGCCGTAGCGGCCGGCGACCGCGCGCGCGTACTTGAGCACCAGCGGCAGGTTGGCCAGGTAGCCGTCCTTGCCGTCACGGTGGTAGAGGCGGGCGAAGATGCCGAGCACCTTCAGATGGCGCTGCAGACCCATCCATTCGAAGTCGCGATAGAACTCGCCGAAATCGCCGGCCACCGGCAGGCCCGCCTTGCGGGCGCGCTCCCAGTAGCGGATCAGCCAGTCCAGCTGCAGCTCCTCGTCCCATTCGATATAGGCGTCGCGCCACAGCGAGACCGCGTCGTAGGTGATCGGGCCGATCACCGCGTCCTGGAAGTCCAGGATGCCGGGATTGCCCTCGCCATCAAGCACCATCAGGTTGCGCGAATGGTAGTCGCGGTGCACGTAGACCTGCGGCTGGGCGAGGTTGTTGGCCAGCAGCGTTTCCATGACCTCGGTCAGGTCCGCCTGCTGGCCGGCATCGAGCTCCACGCCCAGATGGCGGGCCACGTACCACTGCGGGAACAGGTCCAGCTCGCGCTGCAGCAGCGCGCGGTCGTAGGCCGGCAGGGTGCCCGGGCGCGTCGCGGCCTGGATCCTGACCAGCGCCGCGGCGGCGTCGCCGTACAGCGTGCGCGCCGTGGTGATGTCCAGCTTCGACAGATAGGTGGTGTTGCCCAGGTCGGCCAGCAGCAGGAAGCCCTGCGACAGGTCCTGCGCCAGCACGGTCGGCACGGTGACGCCGGCCTCGCCGAACAGCGCGGCGACATGGATGAAGGGACGGCAGTCCTCGTGGGCGGGCGGCGCGTCCATCGCGATCACGGTCGGATGCGCCGGATTGTCGGTGCGCAGCCGGAAGTAGCGGCGGAAGCTGGCGTCGGCCGATGCCGGTGCGCAGGATTCGGGATCGATGGACCAATCCGGAGCGAGTCCGGACACCCACGCTTTGAGCTGGTCCTGGCGCGGGTCGAGGGGAAGTGCTGCCATGCCGGAAAGGGTCGATAAGTTGCCCCGTATAATACCCGACCAGACCCGGGCGCCGGGCGGCTCCCAGGTGGGCCGTCCTGTGCCTGGCAGCCTGTTTGGACGGTGGCTGCGGCGGTTCTGCGCAACCGTCCCGCCGTCCGACCGACGACCCGCTCGCATGACCGAACAACAACGATCACCGAATCACACCGCAATCCAGGCGCCGGGCCGCCAGCCCGCGCGCCGGCCAGCCCGGGCGCTGCGCCCGCTGGTGCTGGCCATGGCCGGCTGGTCGCTCGGCGCGCACGCGCAAGGCCAGGCGGTCGGCTCGGCGATTCCCGCGCTGCCGGCGGCGGAGCCGGCGGCCGAGGCACCGGACCCGCGCCAGCCGCCGCGCCCCGGCGAACTGATCCCCTATCTGTCGGAGCCGGCCACCTGGCGCAGCGCGCCGAGCGATCCCAGTGCGCCGACTTATGTGTCCGGCGACACCATGACCGGCTACAACGAGCGCGGCCTGGAACTGCAGGGCAATGCCGAGCTGCGCAGCGACGGCGCGGTGATCAAGGCCGACAGGCTGACCT
This sequence comes from Cupriavidus gilardii, assembly GCF_017598945.1. GTDB lineage: Bacteria > Pseudomonadota > Gammaproteobacteria > Burkholderiales > Burkholderiaceae > Cupriavidus > Cupriavidus gilardii_E. Next base: position 31,951 of record NZ_JAGFTW010000036.1, on the reverse strand, counting down.
ACGACCAGGACAGCGACGAGGCGCTGGCAACCGGCAATGTCCGGCTCTCGCGCGAAGGCACGCTGGCGGTCGGCCCCGAGGCGAAGCTGCGCGTCGAAGCCAACGAAGGCTACATGCTGTCGCCGGATTACTACTTCCAGCAGACCGGCGGTTCGGGCACGGCCGAGCGCATCGACTTCCTGAACAAGAACCAGAGCACCATCCAGCGCGCCACCTACACCACCTGTTCGCCCGATAACGCGGACTGGTATTTCAGCGCGCGCCAGCTCGACCTGGACAGCGACCGCCAGGTGGGCACCGCGCACGGCGCCGTGCTGCGCTTCTTCGATGTGCCGATCCTGGCCGCGCCGGCGGTGACCTTCCCGCTGACCGACGAGCGCCGCAGCGGTTTCCTCGCGCCGCTGATGGCCTACAGCTCGCGTTCGGGCTTCGACCTGACGGTGCCGTACTACTTCAATATCGCGCCGAACCGCGACCTGACGCTGTATCCGCGCGTGATGAGCGAGCGCGGCGCGCAGCTCGGCGGCGACTTCCGCTATATCGGCAACGGCTATGCGGGCCGCATCCGCGGCGAGTTCCTGCCGAACGACCAGAAGACCAACTCGGATCGCTGGCTGTACTCGATCCAGCATAGCCAGAACCTGGCCAAGGGCCTGAACGCCTATGTGAACCTGAACCGGGTATCGGACGACCGCTATCCGGACGACCTGACGCGCACGGTCGCGCAGTCGACGCTGCGTCAGTACACGCAGGAGGGCGGGGTCACCTACAACTGGCAGGACTTCTCGCTGCTGGCGCGCGTGCAGACCTTCCAGACGCTGGCGCCGAGCCAGCCGACCTACGAGCGCGTGCCGCAGTTGAACGGCAAGTTCACGCGCTACAACTGGGGCGGCTTCGACGTGCAGGTCGAGGCCGACTACACGCGCTTTCGCATCCCGCTGACGACCACCGGCTTCCAGCAGCCGCAGGGCGAGCGCGTGTTCATCCAGCCGTCGATCAGCTATCCGATCGTGCGCCCGGGCTGGTTCGTGACGCCCAAGGTCATGTTCAACGCGGCGCAGTACCAGATGGAGCCGTCGACCAACACGCCGGGCGCCAACAACACGCTGACGCGCTCGGTGCCGACCTTCAGCATCGACGGCGGCATGACGTTCGAGCGCGACGCGCCGACCATCAGCCGGCTGTTCGGCACCAAGTACCTGCAGACGCTGGAACCGCGGCTGTTCTATGTCTACACGCCGTTCCGCGACCAGAGCGCGTTCCCGCTGTTCGACACGGTGCAGTCCGACTTCGGCTACGGGCAGATCTTCAGCGAGAACCCGTTCACCGGCTACGACCGCATCGCCGACAACAACAAGCTGACCGCGGGCGTGACCACCCGCCTGATCGAGTCCGAGACGGGCATCGAACGCTTCCGTGGTACGCTGGCGCAGCGTTTCGACTTCAGCGGCCAGCGCGTGCAGCTGACCGGCACGCTGGACGACGCCGAGAGCGGATATTCCGATCTGCTGGCCGCCACCACGATCCAGCTGTTCCGCGGCTACTACATCAATGCCGGGATGCAGTACAACCCGGAAAACGACCGGGTGATCCAGTCGAACATCGCGTTCGCGTGGCGGCCCGAGGCGCGCAAGCTGCTGAACGTCGGCTATCGCTACCGGCGGCCGACCACGGTCACCGACAACACCGCGATCGACCAGTTCGAGATCTCGGGCCAGTGGCCGATCACGCGGCGCACCTACGGCATCGGGCGCGTCGCCTACGACATGAGCGCCAACCAGCTGGTCGATACGCTGATGGGGCTCGAATACGCCGCCGACTGCTGGGTCGGCCGCATTGCCTATCAGCGTTTTCGCAATACCACGCAGGGCTACACCGGCCGGGTGTTTCTGCAGGTGGAGTTCCGCGGCCTGTCGAAGATCGGCTCCAATCCGCTGGATATCATGAGGTTGAACGTGCCTGGCTACGAGCCTGTCTCGGCCGCGCCGATCCCTCAGACCCAGTTCGACCATTACGAATGACGGACCATGATGAAGCGTCAAGCAGTCTCTGTATTTTCCGTTGCCGCGGCTTCGTCGCGGCGTTCGCGCGGCATCGTGCTGTCGGCATTGCTCGCCTGCGTGGCCGTCCCGGCGGCGGCGCAGCTGAAGGCGCCCGGTAACGCCGGTTCGGGGCAGCGCCCCAGCGGCATCTTCGTGCCGCAAGGTTCGCAGGCCACGCCGCCGACCGCGCCGGCCCAGCCGCGCCTGGGCTCGGGGCAGCGCACCGGTCGCTCGCAGCTGGTCGACGAAGTGGTGGCGATCGTGAACAACACCGTGATCACGCGGCGCGAGCTGCTCGACAGCGCCGACGAGATCGAGAACCAGCTGCGTGGGGCCGGCCGGCCGATTCCGCCGCGCGAGGAGCTGCTCGGCGAAGTGCTGGAACGGCTGGTGATGGAGCGCGTGCAGACCCAGGCCGCGCAGGACGCCGGCATCCGCGTGACCGATCAGGAAGTCGACCGCGCGATCGAATCGGTGGCGCAGCAGAACCGCATCAGCGTGGCCGATCTGCGGGCGCAGGTCGACCGCAGCGGCATGACGTGGGACAAGTACCGCAGCGAGCTGCGCAAGCAGGTGCAGGTGATCCGGCTGCGCGAGCGCGAGGTCGATTCCAAGGTCCAGGTGTTCGACGGCGAGATCGACAACTATCTGGCCGCGCGCGCGGCACGCAGCGGCGCCGCGCCGAGCGGCGAGCCGCAATACGACGTGGCCCAGATCTTCGTGCGCGTGCCGGAAGACGCCAGCGAGGCGCAGAAGGCGCAGCTGCGCGCCAAGGCCGAAGGGCTGCTGAAGCAGGCCCAGGGCGGCGCCGACTTCGCGCAACTGGCGCAGAACAATTCCGACGGCGCCGAGGGTGCCAAGGGCGGCTCACTGGGCTATCGCGAGATCGGCCGCCTGCCGGCGCAGTTCGCCAACGCGGTGCTCGATCTGCAGCCGGGCAAGGTGGTGCCCGAGGTCGTCGAGAGCCCGGCCGGTTTCCATGTGCTCAAGCTCGCCGGCAAGCGCACCGCGCCCGCGGGCGGCGACGTCGCGCCGAGCCGCATCACGCAGACCCAGGTCCGCCATGTCCTGATCCGCACCGGCCCCAACATGCCCGAGGCCGAGGCGCGCCGCCAGCTGTCGACGCTGCGCGATCGCATCCAGCACGGCACCAAGTTCGCCGATATCGCCAAGCGTTATTCGCAGGATGGATCGGCGCAGAACGGCGGCGAGCTCGGCTGGGTGTCGCCGGGCGAGCTGGTCCCCGAGTTCGAGCAGGCGATGAACCGGCTGCGCCCGGGTGAGGTCTCCGAGCCGGTCACCAGCCAGTTCGGCGTGCATCTGATTCAGGTCGAGAATCGCCGCGAGGTCGAGGTATCGCCGGAGAAGCAGCGCGACTTCGCCCGCGCCGAGGTGCGCGAGCAGAAGCTGCGCGCGGCCTACGAGGACTGGCTGCGCCAGCTGCGCGAGGCCGCCTATGTCGAATACCGGACCAACCGCGAGGCCACCCGCTAAGGCGCCCGCCAGGGGCACCGTTTCGCCGCCACGATGACCGCGCCGTCCGCCACATCCTCAGCCCGCCCTGTGCCATCGCCTTCGGCCTTGCCGCTGCGGCTGCCGATCGCGATCACGACCGGCGAGCCGGCCGGCATCGGTCCGGACATCACCATCCGCGCGGTGCTGGAGCTCGCCGGCGGGCAGGCGGGTCCGGGTTTTCATGTGCTGGGCGATGCGCGGCTGCTGGCCGAGCGCGCCGCCGCGCTCGGATTGGCGCAGGCGTGGCAGCGCAAGCTCGATGCGGGAGAGGCGGTGGTCGAGGACATCCCCCTGGCCGCGCGGTGCGCCCCCGGCGTGCTCGACGCGCGCAACGGCCGCTATGTGCTGGGCCTGCTCGACGCGGCGCTGGCCGGCCTGCTGCCCGAACCGGGGCAGGCCGCCCGCTATGCGGCGGTCGTCACCGCCCCGGTACAGAAAAGCACGATCAATGACGCCGGCGTGCCGTTCACCGGCCATACCGAATACCTGGCCGAACGGGCCGGCGTGTCGCGCGTGGTGATGATGCTGGCGGGCCCGCAGCCCGCGCACGCCAATGCGATGCTGCGGGTGGCGCTGGCCACCACCCACTTGCCGCTGCGCGCGGTGCCCGATGCGCTGAACGTGCCGATGCTGCTGGAGACGCTCACCATCGTCGACCGCGACCTGCGGCACCGCTTCGGCCTGGCCCAACCCCGCATCCTGGTGACCGGCCTGAACCCGCACGCGGGCGAGAGCGGGCACCTTGGCCGCGAGGAGATCGACATCATCGCGCCGGCGCTGGCGCAGGCGCGCAATGCGGGCATCGACGCGCGCGGTCCCTATCCGGCCGACACGCTGTTCCAGCCACGGCTGCTGCGCGATGCCGACTGCGTGCTGGCGATGTACCATGATCAGGGCCTGGCGCCGCTGAAATACGGCACCTTCGGCCATGGTGTCAACATCACGCTCGGCCTGCCGTTCATCCGCACCTCGGTCGACCACGGCACCGCGCTCGATCTGGCCGCCACCGGCCGCGCCGAACACGGCAGCATGATCGAGGCGATCCGCTGCGCGATCGGCATGGCCGGCCATGCCGAGGGACGCCTGCAGGGCGACCCGCCGGCCGGACACTGAAGAGACATCATGCGTTCCCATGTGCACCAGGGCCATACGGCCCGCAAGCGATTCGGTCAGAACTTCCTGGTCGACGACAGCATCATCCATGGCATCGTCAATGCCATCGACCCGCAGGCCGGCGACCTCGTCGTCGAGATCGGGCCGGGCCTGGGCGCGCTGACCGAGCCGCTGCTGGAGCGGCTCGATCATCTGCACGTGGTCGAACTGGACCGCGATCTGGTCGAACGGCTGCGGCGCCGCTACGGCGACCGCATGACGATCCACGCGGGCGATGCGCTTGCCTTCGATTTCGACGAACTGAAGCAGCCGGGGCGGCCGCTGCGCATCGTCGGCAATCTGCCGTACAACATCTCCAGCCCGCTGCTGTTCCATCTGATGGAGTTCGCCGACCACGTGCGCGACCAGCATTTCATGCTGCAGAAGGAAGTGGTCGAGCGGATGGTGGCCGAGCCGGGCAGCAAGGCGTTCGGGCGGCTGTCGATCATGCTGCAGGTGCGCTACCACATGGAGTACGTGCTGGACGTGCCGCCCGCATCGTTCAATCCGCCGCCGAAGGTCGATTCCGCCGTGGTCCGCATGATTCCCTGGCCGCGCCAGGAAGACGGCCGGCTGCGCTCGCCGTACGCCGCCTGCGACATGACGGTGCTGGGCGATCTGGTTACCGCCGCGTTTTCGCAGCGCCGCAAGGTGCTGCGCAATACGCTGTCGATGCTGCGGGATCACGTCGACTTCGATGCGATCGGCTTCGATCTGGGGCGCCGTGCCGAAGAGGTGCCGGTGGCCGAATACGTCGAGCTGGCCAATCGCATCGGCGCCTGAACTGCCGCCTGCGAAAGAATCCCAACCGAATGCTAAAGCGCGCCTTCCGGCGCGGATGAGAATCGCGCCGCGACCGGCCGAGGCCGCGTCGCGACCTCTCAACCGTCAAGGAGCGCAAGCATGCATGCACGCCGTACCACACTCCCTGCACCGCTGTTCCAGCCCGGCCCCGTGCCGGACACCGTCTACGGCACCGCGGGCGCGGATGGCACCTCCGGCATCGAGGCTGGCCGAGAGCTGAAGCTGGCGCTGTGTCGCCACGACGGCCAGGCGGTGCACGCCTTGCTTCGGCGCGACCCCACCGCGGTGCGCTGGCGCGACGAGCGCGGCAACACGCCGTTGCACGCGGCGATCCTGTCGCGCTGCGAGCCGCAACTGATCGACATGCTGCTCGCCCACCGCGCCGATCCCGCCATCGCCAACGACGACGGCGATACCTGCATGCATCTGGCCCTGTCGATGCGCCCGACCATGCCGGCCGTGGTGCAGTCGCTGCTCGACCACGGGCGCTGGTTCGGCAACGGCATCGGCATCGGCGCCCTGGGCAAGCCCAATCGGCAAGGCAGGACCGCGCTGGAGTTGGCCAGGGATGTGCGGGGCACACCGGCGCCCGGGCATGCGGCAATCCTGCCGACGCTCGAAGCGGCTCTGGTCGACTGGATGGACGGATTCCGCAGTAGCCTGCTGGCCGCCATCGATGCCGACGATGCGGCCGCGGCGCGGCATCTGGTTACCACCGGCGGCTGGAGCCTCGACATGCCGCTGGCGAGCGACATGGATCTGCTGCAGATGGCCTTGCACTACAACGCGCCGCGCGTGGCCTGCAACATCATCGACCTGGCCGCGGCGGTCGACAATCGCATCGTGCTCGAACGGCCGGATGCCGTGCTTGGCCTCACGCCGTTGATGACCACCGTTTCGCTCCGGGCGGGCGCGCCGTTTGCGCGCTTGCTGCTGCACCGCGTCCCGCTGGATGTACCGGGGCCGCTCGGCGTGACGGCGCTGCATCTGGCCGTTGGGACAGGTCAGCTGGCGTTCGTGCAGCAGTTGCTGGCCGCCGGTGCCTACCCCGATGTAGCTGACGAATTCGGCACCACGCCGATGATGATGGCAGCGGTGGCGCACCGGCCGGACATCGTCAGGGCGCTGTGCGATGCCGGCGCCTTCGATCCGCTCCGGGGCCATGTCCGCCGGCCGGCGAGGCGCGAGAGCGGTTGCACGATCCTTTGAGGACGCCGGCGGGCACCGTTACGGCCGGCTGGCGTCGCGCGTGGAGTTGCGCTCGATCAGCTCGATCTTGTAGCCGTCCGGGTCTTCGACGAAGGCGATCACCGTGGTGCCGCCCTTCACGGGGCCGGCCTCGCGCGTGACCTTGCCGCCGGCGGCGCGGATGCGCTCGCAGGCGGCCGCCGCGTCGTCGGTCTCCAGTGCGATATGGCCGTAGGCGGTGCCCATGTCGTACTTGTCGACGCCGTAGTTGTAGGTCAGTTCGAGCACGGCGGTTTCGCTCTCGGGGCCGTAGCCGACGAAGGCGAGCCTGTACTTGTACTCGGGGTTGTCGCTCTCGCGCAGCAGCTGCATGCCAAGCACGCGGGTATAGAAGTCGATCGAGCGTTGCAGGTCGCCGACACGGAGCATGGTGTGGAGAAGTCGCATGAGTTCAAACCTTTGTGGAGCGTTTTTAAGCGAGGGGGTAGTGTAGTCCGATTTGGCGACCGGCATCGCCACGGACGCCGGCTGCGCGGCGTTCCGATCCCGTCGTCAATACACCGGCAGCGCCTCGGGCGGATGGCTGCGCAACTGTGCGCGGGCGTCGCGAAATTCGGGGAAGATCGACGCCACGGTGTCCCAGAAGCGCGGGCTGTGGTTCATCTCTTTCAGATGGGCGAGCTCGTGCGCGGCCACATAGTCGATCACCGACAGCGGGAAATGCATCAGCCGCCAGCTCAGCCGGATCTTGCCGTCCGAGGTGCAGCTGCCCCAGCGGGTATTGGCCGAACTCAGCGCGAACGCGCGATGGCGCACGCCGAGCTTTTCCGCGTAGATGTCCAGCCGCTCGGCCAGCAGGCGCCTGGCCTGTTGCTGCAGCCAGGCCTGCACGCGGTCCTTGATCTGCTGCTCGTCGGCCTGTTCGGACAGCGCCAGATGCAATACGCGCGCCTCGGCGTCGAACAGCAGCGTGCCGGTCGGCGAGTCCAGCCGCAGCGTGATCGGCTTGCCCAGAAAGGGCAGCGTCGCGCCGTCGCGCCACTGCACCGCGGGCAGCACGCGCTGCGCATCGCGCTGCTGCCATTCGGCCAGCTTGCCGAAGATCCAGCGCTGCTTCTCGGCGATGGCCGCCTCGATGTCGGCGATGGTGACCCAGCGCGGCGCAGTGATCGACAGCCCGCGGTCGTCGATGACGAAGCCGATGGTGCGCCGGGACGAACGCTTCAGCGTGTAGTGGAGCGCTCGCTCGCCCAGCCTCAGCAGCCTGGCGTTGGGCGGGGGCGCCGGCCAGGGCGCCGTGGCCGGACCGGCCGACGTGGTGCCATCCAGCGCACTGGCAGCCGGCTTCGCGCCGGCGGTGCCGGCGCCGGAGTCCATCAACGGCAATTCCATCTGGCCGTCTGCGGGTTCCGGGGCGCGGCGGGCCGGCTTCATGCAGGCTGTCCTCGCAGATAGCTCTCCGGATCGATGCGGCGCATGTCGCGCTCGATCCATTGCTCGACCTCCTGGTTCAGCATGTCGGCGGTCTTGTGAGCCGACGACAGCGGGGGGCCGATCGAGATCGTGATGGTGCCGGGATACTTCAGGAAGGAGTTGCGCGGCCACAGGCGGCCCGAGTTGATCGCGATCGGAATCACCGAGGCGCCGGTCTCGACCGCCAGGCGTGCACCGCCGCTCTTGTAGCGCGGGTTCTCCATGCCGGCCGGCGTGCGCGTGCCTTCGGGGAACATGATGATCCAGGCGCCCTCGGCGAGCCGCTCGCGGCCCTGACGAACGGCCGAGGCGAACGCGCGCGAACCGTCCTTGCGGTTGATATGGACCATCTTCAGCATGCCGAGCGCCCAGCCGAAGAACGGCACGAACAGCAGCTCGCGCTTGAAGACGAAGCACAGCGGCTTGGGCATGGTCGCCACCAGCGCCACGGTTTCCCACGCGGACTGATGCTTGGACAGCAGCACCACCGGCTTGTCGATCATGGCCTGCAGATGTTCGCCGCCTTCGATGCGGTAGCGGATGCCGCAGATCAGCCAGGCGGCGCCGATCACCAGCTTCGGCCAGCCGCGCACGAAGCGATAGCGCCGGTTGGCGCTCATGAACGGGAAGGCCAGGAAGCAGGCGCAGGCATAAGGAGGCGTCAGCACCAGCAGGTACAACGCGAACAGCAGGGAGCGGAGAAAGATCATCGGGGGTTCGTCGGATCAACCGGTGACGGAGCGGGGGCGGAGGCGAAAGCGGAGGCGGCAGCGCCGGCGTGCGATGCCGCCGCGGCGCCATGCCGCGCGCCTTCGCCTTCCAGCAGCCAGCGCGAGAAGGCGCGCAGGTCGTCGTGCACCAGCGTGCCGGGCGGCAGGCCGCCCTTGGCCAGCGTGGCTTCGCCCTTGCCGGTGCGCACCAGATGCGGCGTGCAGCCGAAGGCGACGCCGGCCTGCAGGTCGCGCAGCGAATCGCCGACGATCGGCACGCCGCGCAGTTCGATGCCGAAGCGTTGCGCGGCCTGCTGGATCAGGCCGGGTTTGGGCTTGCGGCATTCGCATTCGTCGGCCGCGGTGTGCGGGCAGAAGAAGATCGCCTCGACGCGGCCGCCGAGGCGGGCCAGCGCCTTGTACATCTTCTCGTGCATCGCATTGAGTGCGCTCATTTCGAACAGCCCGCGGCCGATGCCGGACTGGTTGCTGGCGACCACGACGCGATAGCCGGCCTCGTTCAGCGCGGCGATCGCCTCCAGGCTGCCGGGGATCGGAATCCATTCGTCCGGCGTCTTGATGAACTGGTCGCTGTCGAGGTTGATGACCCCATCGCGGTCCAGGATCACGAATTTGGGCGGTGTCTGCGGCATGGCGGCGCTTCGGTAACGAGTACGGTCGGTGCGGCTGGCGAAGTGCGGTGCGCGGGTCAAGCGGCCAGCTTCGAAATGTCGGCAACGCGGTTGGCCAGCGCATGCAGCGAGGCCAGCAGGGCCAGGCGGTTGGCGCGCAGCCGCGCATCCTCGGCCATCACCATCACGCCGTCGAAGAAGCGGTCGACCGCGTCGCGCAGCCGGGCCAGGTCGCGCAGCGCCGCGGTGAAGTCGCCGCGCGCGAAGGCCGCCTCGACGGCGGGCCGCACGCTGTCGATGGCGGCATGCAGCGCGCCTTCGGCCTCTTCCTGGAACAGCGCGGGCTCGACCTCGCCGATGGCTTCCGTCGTCTTGCGCAGGATATTGGTGATCCGCTTGTTGGCCGCGGCGAGCGCCGCCGCCTCGGGCAGCGCGGCGAAGGTGCGCACCGCTTCCATGCGGCCGAGAATGTCGTCGAGGCGCTGCGGGCGCAGGCTGACCACCGCCTCGACCTCGTTGGTGGTGTAGCCCTTGTCCTTCAGGTAGCCGCGCACGCGGTCGTACAGGAAATCGGTGATGTCCTCGCGCGCGGGCTTGACCGCCGGCACGCCGGCGAAGGTCTGCTCGGTCAGCGCCAGCAGCGCGTCGATGCCCAGCGGCAGCGGCGTTTCGATCAGCATGCGCAGAATGCCCAGCGCGTGGCGGCGCAGCGCGAACGGGTCCTTCTCGCCGGTCGGCTGCAGGCCGATGCCCCAGATACCGACCAGCGTCTCCAGCTTGTCGGCCAGCGCGACGGCGATGCTGACCGAATTGGACGGCAGCGCATCGCCGGCAAAGCGCGGACGGTAGTGTTCGGAGCAGGCCAGCGCGACCTCTTCGGCCTCGTCGTCGTGGCGGGCGTAGTACGTGCCCATCGTGCCCTGCAGTTCGGGGAACTCGCCGACCATATCGGTCAGCAAGTCGGCCTTGGCCAGTTCGGCGCCGCGCATCGCGGCCGCCTTGTCGACCGGCACGCCGGCCGCGGCCATCGCATCGGCGATATGGCCGGCGATCTGCTGCAGCCGCTGCACGCGGTCCAATTGGGTGCCGATCTTGTTGTGATAGACCACGTTGGCCAGCTGCGGCACGCGCGAGGCCAGCGTCTTCTTGCGGTCCTGGTCGAAGAAGAACTTGGCGTCGGCCAGGCGCGGACGCACCACGCGCTCGTTGCCGCCGATGATCGACTGCGGCGTGTCGGTGGCCAGGTTCGACACGATCAGGAAGCGGTTGCGCAGCTGCCCGTTGGCGTCGGTCAGCGCGAAGTACTTCTGGTTGGTCTGCATCGTCAGGATCAGGCATTCCTGCGGCACGGCGAGGAAGGCCTCCTCGAAATGGCAGGCGTAGACCACCGGCCATTCGACCAGCGCGTTGACCTCGTCGAGCAGCGCGTCGGGCATGATCACGCGATCTTCGCCGGCGGCGGCCAGCAGCTCGTCACGGATGCGCTCGCGCCGCTGCGCGTAGCTGGCCAGCACCTTGCCCTGGTCCTCGAGCAGCCCGGCGTAGCGCTCGGCGTGCGGGATCTCGATCTCGCCTGCGGACAGGAAGCGGTGGCCCAGCGTGCGGTTGCCCGCGGCCAGTCCGAGCACCGAGACGGGGACGACCTTGTCGCCATGCAGCGCGATCAGCCGGTGGGCCGGGCGCACGAAGTTGACCGTGCTGCCGTCCGGACGCTGGTAGCTCATCACCTTCGGAATCGGCAGCTTGCCGATGGTCTCGTCCAGCGCGGCCTGCAGGCCGTCGGCCAGTACCGCGCCGCGCGCGGTGTAGCGGTAGAACAGCGCCTCGGCCTTGCCGTCGGAGGCGCGCTCCAGCGTCTGCCAGTCGATCGCCTCGGCACCGACCGATTTGGCCAGCGCGGCCAGCTTCTTGGCCAGCGGCGCGGTCGGCTCGCCGGCGGCGTCCAGCGCCACCGACACCGGCAGCACCTTTTCACGCTGCTCGCGGTCCGGCGCACTGGCGCGCACGCCGCTGATCAGCGCGGCCAGCCGGCGCGGCGTGGCATACGGCGTTACCGTGCTGCCGTCGTCGAGCAGGCCGCGTTCGGCCAGGCCGGCAAACAGGCCCTGGGCGAAGGCCTCGCCCAGGCGTGCCAGCGCCTTCGGCGGCAGCTCTTCGGTGAACAGTTCGATCAGCAGCGAATCGGTCAGGGGTTGCGACATGAATCGGTTCCAACGGTTTGTGGCGCACGCCGGCATCGGCGGCGCCGAAAGGGTTCAGCGGCGCTCAACAGCGCGGTTCGACGCCGGACAGCAGCCATAGCCCGTGCTGCTGGCGGAACTGCAGCGTGGTCGAGCGGCACGCGGACGGCGCGTTGCCGGCGAGCTTCTCGCTGGTGGCGGAGAAGCGCGCGTACAGGCGGTGATGGCGGCGATCGTAGCGGATCTCGTCGATGCGGCCGCCGATCCAGAAGTCGATCCGCGGCGGCAGTTGCGAGGCCGAATGATAGGTCCGCACCAGGCGCCGTTGCCGGCCGTTGCGGTGCACGGTCTCGACCCACGTCAGCGGATAGCGGATTGCGCTCTCGTAGGCGCGCAGCGGCACGCGTCGCCAGCCCAGATCCTTCGACCCGGACAGATCGCACGACATCGAGCGCACCAGTTGCGTCCACTGGTCGATCGCATTGGTGCTCGGCTGCAGATGCCGGTTGATGGCCTGCTGCAGCGCCTGCGAATCGCCTTCGCAGACATTGGCCTGCTCGGCCGAGGGGTAGAGCACCTGCGAGGCCTGGGCAAAAGCCGACGGCACGATGGCGTGCGCGCCGCCCGCGGCGGCCACCGCCAGCGCGCAGCACAGCGCACGGCGTGCCATCGGGTTCATGCGGCGGCCTCGATGGAGGGCTTGGCGGCGGACATCGCGTCGGCCCCGGCCGGCCCGCACATCGGGAAGCCGAGCGCCTCGCGCGATTCGTAGTAGGCCTGGGCGACCAGCCGCGACAGATTGCGGATGCGGCCGATATAGGCGGCGCGCTCGGTCACCGAGATCGCGCCGCGCGCGTCCAGCAGGTTGAAGGTGTGGGCGGCCTTGAGCACCTGTTCGTAGGCCGGCAGCGCCAGCTTGACGTTCGCCGTCTGGGCCGCGTCGCCCTCCGCGCCGACGCCCATCAGCCGCTTCGCCTCGCCCTCGTGCTCGGCGAAATGGCGGAACAGGATCTCGGTATTGCTCTGCTCGAAGTTGTAGGTCGACTGCTCGACCTCGTTCTGGTGATAGACGTCGCCGTAGGTCAGCCGGCGGGTCTTGCCGTTCTCCTCCCACTCGGTCCAGACCAGGTCGTAGACGTTCTCGACGCCCTGCAGATACATCGCCAGCCGCTCGATGCCGTAGGTGATCTCGCCGGTGATCGGCTTGCAGTCGATGCCGCCGACCTGCTGGAAGTAGGTGAACTGGGTCACTTCCATGCCGTTGAGCCAGACCTCCCAGCCCAGGCCCCAGGCCCCCAGCGTCGGGTTTTCCCAGTCGTCCTCGACGAAGCGGATGTCGTTCTGCTTCAGGTCCAGGCCCAGCGCCTCGAGCGAGCCCAGGTACAGCTCCAGGATGTTCTCCGGCGCGGGCTTGAGCACCACCTGGTACTGGTAGTAGTGCTGCAGCCGGTTGGGGTTCTCGCCGTAGCGGCCGTCCTTCGGGCGGCGCGACGGTTGCACATAGGCGGCGCGCCACGGCTCGGGGCCGATCGCGCGCAGGAAGGTATGCACGTGCGAGGTACCGGCGCCAACCTCCAGATCGATGGGTTGCAACAGCGCGCATCCTTGCCGGTCCCAGTAGGACTGCAAGGTCAGGATCATTTGTTGGAAGGTCAGCATAACGAAGACGACGGATCGCGGAGAGTTGGCCCGGCGGCGGGCCACCGAAGCGGAAGCGGGCAGGGGACGGGCGGCCGGGCCGGCCGGTCCCGCCGTTGCCAAACCCAGAATTCTAGCGGGTTTTTGCCCGGCAGCCGCCGAAGGGAAGGGCGGGTCAGGTGGGCGAGGACCTCGGGTAAATCCCGAGGACATTCAAGTTTCGGAAGCGCCTGCCGTTATCGATTTTTGTATACATTATTGAAAAGCTGTTCGACAGAGGCAGCGGACGGCGCATGGCAGGCGCCCGTCGGCGCCAGGATAACGGGGACAACCATCATGTCGTTTCTTTCGCACAAGCCCTACCGGGTCGCCCTGGCGGTGATGGCGGCGGCTGCCGCGGTATCGATCGCGGTGGGCGTGATCCAGTAAGGCTCACGCGCCAGTCGTCGCGCGCCCTGCGCGCCAGGCCACCAGCAGCAGCACCAGCAGGCAGCCGAGCACTGCCGGCACGTTGCCGACCCGCACATAGGGCGTCAGCCCGCGTGTGCCCTGCACCTGCGCGCTCAGCGTGCCGGTGGTGAAGGTCGCCAGTCGCGCCTGCACGCTGCCGTCCGGCGCCACCACCGCGGTCATGCCGGTATTGGTCGAGCGCAGCATCGGCCGGCGTGTCTCCAGCGCCCGCATGCGCGAGATCTGCAGATGCTGGTCCAGCGCGATGGTGTCGCCGAACCAGGCCAGGTTCGTGAGGTTGACCAGCACATTGGCCGGCTGCGGCTGGCCGCGCAGCGTGCGCGCGATTTCCTCGCCGAACAGATCCTCGTAGCAGATATTGGGCGCCACCGTGACGCCGCGCACCGGCAGCGGCGCCTGCGCCAGTCCGCCGCGGCGGAAGTCTCCCAGCGGCATCTTCATCATGTCGACGAACCAGCGGAAGCCCCAGGGAATGAACTCGCCGAAGGGCACCAGATGGTGTTTGTCGTAGCGGTACAGGCCCTTCATGTCGGGGCCGATGCCGAACACGCTGTTGGTGAAGTCGACCGGCGAATCGGCGCCCGCTGCGCCGAACAGCAGCGCGGTGCCGGTGCCCACGCTGAACTGGCGCAGTGCCAGCGCGATCTCCGGCGGCATGTCCTGCAGGATCAGCGGAAACGCGGTCTCGGGGGTGACAACCAGGTCGGCCGGGGCCGCGGTGATCATGTCGCGGTACAGCGTGTTGGAGCGCGCGATGCCGGCCGCCTCGAACTTGATGTCCTGCGGCACGTTGCCCTGCAGCAGTCGCACCGACAGCGGTTCGCCCACCGGTTCGGTCCACGCGCGGCCCGCCAGCAGCCAGCCGGCACCGAGCAGCACCACCAGCCCGAGCGGAACCGCGAGCCGCGATGACAGCGCGGCGTCACGGCCATCGTGCCCCGATGCCGGGCGGGCGACGCGCGCGAGCGCGGCCAGCCAGGCGGCACAGACCGCCGCCAGCGCGCTGATGCCGTAGACGCCGAGCAGCGGCGCGTAGCCCGCCAGCGGACCATCGGTATGCGCGTAGCCGCTGGCCAGCCACGGGAAACCGGTGAAGATCACGCCGCGCAGCCATTCGGACAGGCCCCAGGCCGCGCCGAACGCCAGCGGCGCGGCCAGCAGGCCGAAGGCGCCGGCGCGCCGGGCCGGATCGAAGCGCCGCGGCGCGGTGGCGCGATGCCAGGCCGCGGCCGCGAGCGCGGGGTACAGCGCGAGGTAGCCGGAGAACAGCAGCACCGCGAGCGCGGCCATCCAGGCCGGCATCTCGCCGTAGACATGCATGCTGATATAGACCCACCAGATCCCGGACAGGAACCAGCCCAGCCCGAAGGCGTAGCCGAGCGCGGCGGCATCGCGGGCGCGGCGGGTGTCGAACAGGAGCGCGGCAAGGCCTGCCAGCGCCAGCAGTTGCAGCCACCACCAGTCGCGCGGCGCGAAGGCCTGGGTATGGGCGACGCCCAGCACGCCGGCCAGCAGCAGGCGGCCCCAGCGCGCACGCGCACGGCGCCCCTCGTTCAGCGGTGTTTCCAGTTCGGCAGCGGCGGCGCCGTTCCAGCCCTGCGCCAGCCGCTTCATGCGTTGGCCACGACGTCGGTGACCGCGTTCGCGTCGCGCCGGACCAGCAGCAGATGCAGCTGGCGCGCGTCGGCGCGCAGCACCTCGAAGCGCAGCGGCGGCAGCGTGATGATTTCCCCACGGTGCGGCACGTGGCCGACGTGGTTGGTCAGCAGGCCGCCCACCGTATCGACGTCGTCGTCGGGGAACTGGGTGCCGAAGGCCTCGTTGAACTGCTCGATCTCGGTCAGCCCGTGTACGCGCCAGCTGCCGTCGGGCAGCGGCACGATATTGTCGTCGTCCTCATCGAGATCGAATTCGTCCTCGATGTCGCCGACGATCTGTTCCAGCACGTCCTCGATCGTGACCAGCCCGGCGACACCGCCGTACTCGTCGACCACGATCGCGATGTGATTGCGGTTGTTGCGGAATTCGCGCAGCAGGATGTTCAGACGCTTGGACTCGGGGATGAAGACCGCGGGCCGCAGCATCTCGCGCAGGTCGAAATCGCTGTCGGTGTAGTAGCGCAGCAGGTCCTTGGCGAGCAGCACGCCGATGATGTTGTCGCGGCTGCCTTCGTAGACAGGAAAGCGCGAGTGCGCGGTTTCCTGCATGAAGGGGATGAAGGTTTCCGGCGCATCGGCGATATTGACCGCGTCCATCTGGGCCCGGGGCACCATGATGTCGCGCGCCGTCAATTCCGAGACCTGGAACACGCCTTCGATCATCGAGAGCGACTCGGCGTCGATCAGATTGCGGGCGTGGGCGTCCTGGAGGACTTCGAGCAATTCTGCCCGCGATTCGGGCTCGGGAGAAATCAGATCGCTCAGTCGTTCGAGCAGGGACCGGGGCCGGTCGACCGCCTTCGAACTAGGGTAAGGGTCGTTCATGGCGCAAGTTGCGCGTGGTGGATACCGGAGCAAGCATACACCAATTGTTTTTCGGTTCAGCCCGCGGCGGCCGCGGCCTGGCGCCGAGCCGGGGCGGAATGCGAAGCATGGGCCGCACCGTCCGCCGTCGCGCCGGAATCGCTGCCCTACCTTTCCGCGATATCGTGCTCCCCTCTCCCGCTTGCGGGAGAGGGGCCGGGGAGAGGGCAAGCGGCGCCCCCCGTCACCCCGCAGGCTCAGCCCTCAGTGCCCCAGGCGCGGACCGCGGTCGTCCCGGTACGGGTTGGCAAAACCCAGCGCCAGCAGCGTCTCGGTTTCGATCGCCTCCATCTCCTCGGCCTCGGCGTCGTCCTCGTGCTCGTAGCCCTGCGCGTGCAGCGCGCCGTGCACCAGCAGATGCGCGTAGTGCGCCTCCAGCGGCTTGCCCTGTTCGCGCGCCTCGCGCTCGACCACCGGGCAGCACAGCACGATGTCGGCGCTCACCGGATCGTCGTCGTGTTCGGCGTAGGCGAAGGTCAGCACATTGGTCGCATAGTCCTTGCCGCGGAAGCCCCGGTTCAGCGCGCGGCCTTCTTCTTCGTCGACGAAGCGCACGGTCAGCTGGGCATCGGCGAACAGCGCCGAGCGCAGCCAGGTCTGCAGCCGCGCGCGCGGCGGCAGGCCGCGGCGGCCGCGGATGCCGTCGCCGTACTGCACGTCGAGCGTCAGTTCGGGCGGCGTGGCCGGCGTGCCGGTGGTGGTCAGCTGCGGCGTGGCGGTGACCGCCACCGCCAGCGCGTCGTGGCTGTCCGGACGGGCCAGCAGGCCCGCGCGCTGGCGCGGGTCGCTGTGCTCGGCCAGCAGCGACACCACGCCGTCGGCCGCTTGCGACAGGTCCACGGTCAGGCTGCGGCCGTCGGGCAGCTGCACGCGCAGCGCATGCGCGGCGCTCTTGCGGGCGCGGCCTTCGCCGTCGAACAGGATCAGGCTCGGGGCGTTGCCGGTGGCCGCGTTCTTGGCCGATGTCTTGCTGGTCAAATCAGGTGTCCTTGTGCTGGGCGTGATATTCGTCATAGGCCTCGACGATGCGCGCCACCAGCGGATGGCGCACCACGTCGATGCTGGTAAAGCGCGTCGCGGCAACGCCGCGCACGTCGCGCAGCACGTGCTGCGCTTCGATCAGCCCGCTCTTCTGGCCGCGCGGCAGGTCGATCTGCGTGGTGTCGCCGGTGATCACCGCCTTGGAGCCGAAGCCGATCCGGGTCAGGAACATCTTCATCTGCTCCGGCGTGGTGTTCTGCGCCTCGTCCAGGATGATGAAGGCGTGGTTCAGCGTGCGGCCGCGCATATAGGCGAGCGGCGCGATCTCGATCATCTGGCGCTCGAACATCTTCTGCGTGCGGTCGAAGCCGAGCAGGTCGTACAGCGCGTCGTACAGCGGACGCAGATACGGGTCGACCTTCTGCGCCAGATCGCCGGGCAGGAAGCCCAGCCGCTCGCCGGCCTCGACCGCGGGCCGGGTCAGCACGATGCGCTTGACGGCGTCGCGCTCGAGCGCATCGACCGCGCAGGCGACCGCCAGATAGGTCTTGCCGGTGCCTGCCGGGCCGATGCCCATGGTCAGATCGTGCGAGACGATATTGCGCAGATAGTCGCGCTGCGCGGCGGTGCGGCCGACCAGGCCGGTACGGCGGGTATGCAGCACCGGCGATTCGTCGTCGGCGTCGCCGCCCGTGTCGTTTTCCACGCCGGGCGGGCCGGCGACGTGCGCGGCGTACTGGCGTGTCTCGATCAGGCCGAGCTGCACGTCGTCGATCGACAGCGGCGAGCGGGCCTGGTTGTAGAAGCGCTCCAGCGCGGCCGCGGCCTCGTTGGCGTTGGCGCCGCGCACCGTCATCTTGTGGCCGCGCCGCTGGATGGTGACGTCCAGCGCCTGTTCGACCTGGCGCAGGTTTTCGTCCAGCGGTCCGCACAGATTCTGCAGGCGGGCATTGTCGTCCTTGGGCGCCACGAATTCTGCGGAAGGAATTTTCATCGGGAGAGCGCTCCGTTCTTGTTCGTCGTCGGCCGCCGGCATGCGCGCGGCGTGCCGGGATTGCGCTACTGGCGCACCACGATCTCGCCGCGCAGCGAATGCGGGAAGGCCTCGGTGATGGTCACCTCGACCATCTGGCCGATCAGCCGGTCGCGGCTCGCCTGCGGCACGCCGGGCAGCGCGAAGTTGACCACGCGGTTGTTCTCGGTGCGGCCGTGCAGTTCGGTCGGGTCCTTGCGGGCCGGGCCTTCGACCAGGATGCGCTGCACCGTGCCGACCATGCCGCGGCTGATGCGCTGCACGTTCTCTTCGATCGTTGCCTGCAGCCGCTGCAGCCGGCGCAGCTTGACCTCGTGCGGCGTGTCGTCGTGCAGGTTCGCGGCCGGCGTGCCGGGCCGCGGGCTGAAGATGAACGAGAACGAGGTGTCGTAGCCGATCTCCTCGACCATCGCCATCAGCTTGTCGAAGTCCGCATCGGTCTCCCCGGGGAAGCCCACGATGAAGTCGGACGACATCGACATGGTCGGCCGGATCGCGCGCAGCTTGCGGATGATGCTCTTGTATTCGAGCACGCTGTAGCCGCGCTTCATCGCCATCAGGATGCGGTCCGAGGCGTGCTGCACCGGCAGGTGCAGATGGTCGACGAGCTTGGGCACGCGCGCATAGACGTCGATCAGCCGCGCGGTGAATTCCTTCGGATGGCTGGTGGTGTAGCGGATCCGTTCGATGCCGGGAATCTCGGCCACATATTCGATCAGCAGCGCGAAGTCGGCGATCTCGCTGGTGTCGCCCATCCGGCCGCGGTATGCGTTGACGTTCTGCCCCAGCAGCGTGACCTCGCGCACGCCCTGGTCGGCCAGGCCAGCGATCTCGGCCAGCACGTCGTCGAAGGGACGCGAGACTTCCTCGCCGCGGGTGTAGGGCACCACGCAATAGCTGCAGTACTTCGAGCAGCCTTCCATGATCGAGACGAAGGCGCTCGGGCCCTCGACGCGCGCCGGCGGCAGATGGTCGAACTTCTCGATCTCGGGGAAGGAAATGTCGACCTGCGAATGGCCGCTCTGGCGGCGGCGCGCGATCATGTCGGGCAGCCGGTGCAGCGTCTGCGGGCCGAACACGACGTCGACATACGGCGCGCGCGAGACGATGGCCGCGCCCTCCTGGCTGGCCACGCAGCCGCCGACGCCGATCACCAGATCGGGTTTGACGGCCTTCAGCGCCTTCATCCGCCCCAGTTCCGAGAACACCTTCTCCTGCGCTTTCTCGCGCACCGAGCAGGTGTTGAACAGGATCACGTCGGCCTCTTCGGGATTGTCGGTCTTCTCCAGGCCCTGGCTGGCATGCAGTACGTCGACCATCTTGTCGGAGTCGTACTCGTTCATCTGGCAGCCGTAGGTCTTGACGAAGACCTTCTTCCTGGGCGTGGGTTGCGGCGCGTCGGCCGCGGTGTCGGGGCGTGGATTCATGGTGCCGATCTCAGTGGTTGACCTGGGGGCATCGGATGCTTCAGGGGGTGTCTTGTCGCCCGCCGCGGGGGCAGCGCCGAGCTGGCCGGCTGCCGGGCGAGCTGTCGAGCGGGCCGGTCGGCCGGCGCAGGCGGGACAGCCCGCTATTCTACCCGCTCGCTCCGCGGCGCGTCCGGTGCGAATGCGCCGGGGCTGATAC
Source organism: Cupriavidus gilardii (assembly GCF_017598945.1). Taxonomy (GTDB): domain Bacteria; phylum Pseudomonadota; class Gammaproteobacteria; order Burkholderiales; family Burkholderiaceae; genus Cupriavidus; species Cupriavidus gilardii_E. Next base: position 11,984 of record NZ_JAGFTW010000036.1, on the reverse strand, counting down.
ACTACGGGCCTTCCGAACCTGGAAGCGGAGGCAGTCGTTCCGCTTCCCCGGCGCCCCTCGTCCAGCCCATGCAGGCGATGACGGCGGCAGCCGGCCAGTCGCCACTATCCATGCCGGCCCCGACGATTGGCGCATCCGTGCGCAAGGGGCGGCCGAAACGAATTCCATGTCTTTTTCCGAACTAGGCTTGTCTGACAAGCTTGTACGCGCCGTGGCGGAGCAGGGCTATACCACGCCCACGCCGATCCAGGCGCAAGCCATTCCCGCGATCCTGAAGGGCGGCGACCTGCTCGCCGGCGCCCAGACCGGGACCGGCAAGACCGCCGGTTTCACCCTGCCGATGCTGCAGTTGCTGTCGCGCGCCGAGCCGCCGGCGCGCGGCGAACGGCCCCGCATCCGCGCGCTGGTGCTGACGCCGACGCGCGAACTGGCCGCGCAGGTCGAAGAGAGCGTGCGCAACTACGGCAAATATCTGCGCCTGCGTTCGATGGTGATGTTCGGCGGTGTCGGCATCCATCCGCAGATCGACCAGCTCAAGCGCGGCGTCGATATCGTGGTGGCCACGCCGGGCCGTCTGCTCGACCACGTGGGCCAGCGGACCATCGATCTGTCGCACGTCGAGATGCTGGTGCTGGACGAGGCCGACCGCATGCTCGACATGGGCTTCATCCACGACATCCGCAAGATCCTGAACGTGCTGCCGCCCAAGCGGCAGAACCTGCTGTTCTCGGCCACCTTCTCCGACGAGATCCGTGCGCTGGCCGACCGCCTGCTCGACAACCCGGCCTCGATCGAGGTCGCGCGCCGCAACACCACGGCCGAAACCGTGGCGCAGCGCGTCTATGCGGTCGATCGCGAGCGCAAGCGCGAACTGCTGGCCCATCTGGTGCGCGAGCACGACTGGCATCAGGTGCTGGTGTTCACGCGCACCAAGCACGGCGCCAACCGGCTGGCCGAGCAGCTGACCAAGGAAGGCCTGTCGGCGCTGGCGATCCACGGCAACAAGAGCCAGTCGGCGCGCACGCGTGCGTTGTCCGAGTTCAAGGCCGGCACGCTGCGGCTGCTGGTGGCCACCGACATCGCCGCGCGCGGCATCGATATCGATCAGCTGCCCCACGTGGTCAACTTCGATCTGCCCAATGTGCCGGAAGACTATGTGCACCGGATCGGCCGTACCGGCCGCGCCGGCGCCGAGGGCGAGGCGGTGTCGCTGGTCTGCGTCGACGAGCATGGCCTGCTGCGCGACATCGAGCGGCTGATCAAGCGCCAGCTCGAGCAGATCGTGCTGCCGGGCTTCGAACCCGATCCCAACATCGCGCCCGAACCGATCCAGAAGGGCCGGCAGGCGCGCGGCCAGAATGGTGGCGGTGGACGCGGGCGTCCGCAGGCCAATGGCGCGGCGAACGGATCCTCCGGCCGCGCCGGCAACGGCGCGCCGAAGCCGGCCGGCGGCGCCTCCGGCGAGCGCCGCGCCGAAGCGCGCCCGCCGCGGCCCGCGCGTGCGGCGCAGGAGGGCAATGCCGCGCGCGGCGGCCAGCCCAAGGGCGGTGCGCGTGCGGCGGACAAGAGCGAGCGGCCCCAGGCGGCCCCGCGCAGCGCCGCCGGCTCCCCGGGCCCGTCGCGCAACCGCCGGCCCGGCGCGCAGGCCGCGCTGCTCGGCGGACAGCGCACGCGGCAGGGGTCCTGACGCGCGCGGTGTCCTAAGCTAGCGCTTAGCCATGGTGATGTCGCCCGATCCCGCCGCCTCGCCGGACATTCCGTTCGCGGGGCTGACTCCCGACCTGATCCTCGATGCGCTCGAGGCGGCCGGCTTCATGCCGGACGGCCGGCTGCTGGCGCTGAATAGCTACGAGAATCGGGTCTGGCAGGTGGGGGTCGAGGACGGCGCGCCGATGGTGATGAAGTTCTACCGCCCCGGGCGCTGGAGCGACGCCGCCATCCTGGAAGAACATGCCTTCGTGCAGCAGCTTGCCGAGGCCGAGATTCCGGCCGTGCCGGCGCTTGCGTGCGGCGGCAGCACGCTGCTGTCGCATGGCGGCTTTCGCTTTACCGTGTTCCCACGCTGCGGCGGCCGCGAGCCGGAGCTTAACCGCGCCGACACGCTGACCTGGCTGGGCCGTTTCATCGGCCGCATCCATGCCGTCGGTGCGACCCAACCCTATGTGCATCGGCCCGCGCTCGATGTCCAGACCTTCGGCGTGGCGCCGCGCGACTGGCTGCTGGCGCAGGACTGCATCCCGGCCGATCTGCGGCCGGCCTGGCAGGCCGCCGCCGACATGGCGATCGACGGCGTGCGCCGCTGCTACGAGCGCGCCGGCGACGTGACGATGCTGCGGCTGCATGGCGACTGCCATCGCGGCAATCTGCTGTGGATCGAGCCGGATCAGGCCCGCGGCGGCGACACCGGGCCGCATTTCGTCGATTTCGACGACAGCCGGACCGGCCCGGCGGTGCAGGATCTGTGGATGCTGCTGGAGGGCGACCGCGCCTCAATGCAGAGCCAGCTGGCCGATATCGTGGCCGGTTACGAGGATTTCGCCGAGTTCTCGCCGCGCGAGCTGCATCTGGTCGAGGCGCTGCGTACGCTGCGGCTGCTGCACTACAGCGCCTGGCTGGCGAGCCGCTGGAACGATCCGGCCTTCCCGGCGGCGTTTCCGTGGTTCGGTTCGGCGCGCTATTGGCAGGACCGCATCCTGGAATTGCGCGAACAGATCGCGCTGATGGACGAACCGCCGCTGTGGTCGACCTGAACGGCTGATGCCGGTTGGCTGGGGCGCGATCGCCGCGCCCCGGTGCCGCCATGCGCCTTGATCGGCCGGCTATCAGGCCTTGTCCGGCGCCTTCACCAGAATCACCGGACACGATGCATGGGCCACCACGCGCCCTGCGACCGAGCCGAGCACCGCATCGAAGAACGATCCGCGGCCATGGGTGCCGATCACGATCGCATCGGCATTGACCGATTTGGCCAGCCCGACGATACGGTCGGGCGGAAAGCCGCTCAGCGCATGCTTTTCCACGCGCACTTGCGCCGCGGCCAGAATGTCGCAAACCGGGCGCATCGCCTTCTCACTTTCTTCCCGATGCCAGTCATCGATCGCGTCCTTGCTGACGAAGGCGCGCACCTGGCCGGTAACCTCGGGCGCGACGTGCACCACGTGCACGGTGAGGTCGCCCTGCAGCAACTTCCCATCGACGATAAAGCGGGCGGCGGCGTCGCTGAAGGCGGAGCCGTCAGTGGCGAGCACGAGTTGGGTCATGGCGAGGGTTCTCCTATCACGGGCCTTGCAGGCGTTGTCGACGGCCAGGCGGGTCGGCGGCGCCGTGCCTGGCTGATTCATGATGGCAGCTAGGCGGCGATCTCGCCATGATTCACGTCAAAAACGCGGCGCGTGGCAGGCATCCATGCCTGATTCACCACTTATTGGGACATCAGCAGTCCGGTGAAGGCGATCAACCAGCCACTGGCCACGCAGGCGCCCATCCAGGCCGCCACGATCAGGGCATTGTCTCGAATGCGCATCGGGAACGCCTCCGCAGGAAAAACAGCGACAAACAGCGACAAACAGCGGCAAGGAGCGGCCCGGCTTATTCGCCGATCGGTGCGGGGTAGTCGCCGCGGATGCGGGCCCCGTCGGTATGGACGTCGAAGGTACGGGCGCCATCGGCGTAGACGTTGAAGGTACGGGCGCCGTCGGTGTACGCGTCCTGGCTGCGCGCCCCATCGGCGAAGCGGTCCACCGCGCGAAACGTGTAGCCATAGTCGTCGCCGGCATGCGATGCGCGCACCGGCGCGGCCAACACGCTGTTCAGCGACAGCAGCGCGGTACCGGCGATGGCGGCGCTGAGAACGAGGCGGGCAGTCGTGATCTTCATGATTTTCTCCAGTTGTTGAATTTTCGAGAATCGTTTTGCACGGGGATGTCGTCAGCCGATGAGAGAAGAATAGGCTCACATCACGGAGGCGACGCGACGCTGCCTCGTATCAGTCGTTCAAAGTTTTTAACTATGTGCATGCTGGTGCGGTCCCGGCGTGGGCGCTGCCTACTCCGCGTGCCGGCGGGCATCGCATAGGCTGTTGCTCGCACTTTCGAATCGGAGGGCCGAAGTGCTTGCCGGGAACCGTCGTTCCTTGTCCATTTCCTTCATTTCCGGACGCTCCGCTTGATAGGCTTCGCTCTCCCCACGCATGACCAACTTCTGATCGCGCTTTATGGCCCTCCAGTTCGATTCGCAACTCGACGTTTCCATTCTTTCCGTCCTGCTTGACGACGGTGGCCCCCGGCGCTGGATGAGCGCCGACGAGGTCGCGGGCGGCCTTGCCGCCCTCGGCGTGACCGTGCCACCCGCCGATGTGCTGCAGCAGCGCCTGGTGCTGCTGGTCGCCGACGGCGCCGCGGAATGCCGCGCGGAAGGGCGCGGCCTGATGTGGCGCCGCGCCGAATGCACCGGCCGCGTGCTGGACAGCCCCGACACCTGGCTCAGCGACGAGGAAGCGCTGGCGCTGCAGATACTCAAGCGCTTCGCCGGTCGCCAGATCACTTCGGTGATGGCGACACTGCTGCGGCCATTGTTCGACGCCGCCGAGTCGCAACTGCGGCGGCGCGGCCGCGAGAGCGGCGCCGGGCGCATCGCCTGGCATCGCAAGCTGTCGGTGGTCGAGCGCAGTTCGCCGCTGGTGCCGCCGCGGCTGCGCGAGACCGTCCTGCTGCCGATACTGACTGCGGTATTCGAGGAGCGCTGCGTGGAGGTCGTTTATCGGCCTCGCTTCGAGCCCGAGCGCAAGCGCGTGCTGATGCCGCTCGGCGTCGTCGAGAAGGCCGGGCTGGTCTATCTGGTCGCGTTGGAAGGCGAGGAGCTCGTGCCGCAATGCCTGCGATTGGACCGGGTCCACGCGGCGCACGCGCTGAAGGAGCGCTTCGTCTATCCCGACCACTTCTGCCTGGGCGATTACGTGGAGGAGGCGGCCGAATTCGGGCTGCACTCGGACGGGAATATCAAGCTGGCGGTCCGCTTTGCCAAAGGCTGCGGCGACATCGTGCGCGACGCGCCGATGTCGGCCGATCAGACCGAGGAGATCCGCCCGGACGGTTCGCTGGTGGTTCGCTGCACGGTGGAGATGGCCGATTGGCTGGTGCGCTGGCTGCGCTCGTTCGGCCCGCAGGTCGAGGTGCTGGAGCCGGTCACGCTGCGGCGCCTGCTCGCGCATGAGGTCAAGACGATGGCGCGGACTTATTGTCGCAACTGAAGCCGGAGCTCAGGCGGGAACCGAGGGGAGGCGTTCGCCCGGCGGCGAGCCGGGCGCCAAAACAAAAAGGGGTCAGCTTGCGCTGACCCCTTCGAAATACTGGTGGCGAATCAGGGACTCGAACCCCGGACCTGCGGATTATGATTCCGTCGCTCTAACCGACTGAGCTAATTCGCCGACGAAGACCGCCATTATACGGGCCGTTCGATCGCTGTCAACACTTTTGTGCGGCCCCTTGCATCCGGGGCGCCGGGCGCCCGGGGCAGGCACGCCCGGCAAAAAAAACCGGCAGCCCGGGAGGACTGCCGGTTTCCGCGCCGGCGCAAGCGGCCGGCGTGGCGCGATGGAATATCAGTCTCAGTCGCGCGCGTAGATATCCACGTCCTTGGTCTCGCGGATGAACAGCGAACCTATCACCAGCGTGATGCCGGCGATCACGATCGGATACCACAGGCCGTAGTAGATGTTGCCGTTCTGCGCGACCAGGGCGAACGAGATGGTGGGCAGCATGCCGCCGAACCAGCCGTTGCCGATGTGGTAGGGCAGCGACATCGAGGTGTAGCGGATCCGCGTCGGGAACAGCTCGACCAGCATCGCGGCGATCGGCCCGTAGACCATGGTCACGTAGATCACCAGGATCGTCAGGATCACCAGCACCATCACCGTGTTCATCTCGGCGGGGTCGGCCTTGGTCGGATAGCCCGCGGCCGTCATGGCGCTGGCCACTTCCTTCTTGAACGCGTCGATCTTCGCCTTGCTGTCCGGATCGAAGCTGTGGCCCTGCGGCACCAGCGAGGCGTTGAGCGCCGGGATCACGCGATCGCCGATCTTGACCGTGGCGGTCGTGCCGGCCGGCGCCTCGACGACTTCATAGCTGGCCGACGATTGCGCCAGCGTGCGCTTGGCGATGTCGCAGGAGCTGCGGAAGTCGATTTCGCGCGCGATCGGGCTGCCCTGGAACGAGCACTGCTTCGGATCCGCGGTGACCACGATCTGCGCCGACTGTTGCGCGCGCTCCAGCGCCGGGTTGGCGTAGTGCGTCAGCGCCTTGAACAGCGGGAAGTAGGTCAGCATCGCCAGCGCACAGCCGGCCATGATGATCCACTTGCGGCCGATCTTGTCCGACAGCATGCCGAAGAACACGAAGAACGGCGTGCCGATCACCAGCGCACCGGCGATCAGCAGGTTGGCGGTCTTGGCGTCGACCTTCAGCACCTGGGTCAGGAAGAACAGCGCGTAGAACTGGCCGGTGTACCAGACCACCGCCTGGCCCGCGGTCAGGCCGACCAGCGCCAGGATCACGATCTTCAGGTTGCGCCATTGGCCGAACGACTCGGTCAGCGGCGCCTTCGACGTCTTGCCCTCCGACTTCATGCGCTGGAACGCCGGCGACTCCGACATCGACAGCCGGATGTAGACCGACACGCCGAGCAGCACGATCGACAGCAGGAACGGGATGCGCCAGCCCCAGACCTCGAAGTCCGGACCGGTCAGCTGCCGGCAGATCAGGATCACGATCAGCGACATGAACAGGCCGAGCGTGGCGGTGGTCTGGATCCACGACGTGTACGAACCGCGCTTGCCGTGCGGGGCGTGCTCGGCCACGTACGTGGCCGCACCGCCGTACTCGCCGCCGAGCGCCAGGCCCTGCAGCATCCGCAACGCGATCAGGATGATCGGGGCGGCCCAGCCGATGGTGGCGTAGCCGGGCAGCAGGCCGACGATGAAGGTCGACACGCCCATGATCAGGATGGTCACGAGGAACGTGTACTTGCGTCCGATCATGTCGCCCAGACGGCCGAACACCAGCGCGCCGAAGGGGCGCACGATGAAGCCCGCGGCAAAGGCCAGCAGCGCGAAGATGAAGGCCGAGGTCGGATCGAGGCCCGCGAAGAACTGCTTGGCGATGATCGCCGCCAGCGAACCGTACAGATAAAAGTCGTACCACTCGAACACCGTGCCAAGCGACGAGGCGAGAATGACCTTCCTCTCCTCGGCCGTCATCGGCGCGTTTTGCGCGGTGCCTCCGGGCATCGCGACATTCTGGGCGTTAGCCATTTGTCTCCTCCTACTGTTCAGGGGTCCTTCGCACGGCCGCGCAAGCAGGCGGCAACGCCGCGATCCGGCGCGGGCCGTCGAATGTGTGTGGATTCTGGGAGTCGAAACTTACGGCGTTCTGACAGGGGAGGGGGCGCAGGGCCTTATATCGATCGGGGTATACGCTAGATCGGCGCTAGCCTCGCGCGGCGTTGCGAGCCGGCTGCTGGCGACGGCCGCGATGTTGCGATGCGGGAAGCTACCGTGTGCGGCAACGCGGCATGCGGTACGGGGTGCGGTACTGCGGGCGGTGCGCGGGGTCGCGAAGCTCAGCGGTGCCGCGCAGCATCGTCGCCGGCAGGCGCGGCATCGTTGTCCGGGGCGTCCGCCGCCTCGCCCACCTCGCGGTCCGCCCGGTTCATGCGCCACGCGTAAGCTGCGGCCATCAGCACATACAGGATCAACAGCCCTTGCGCGCCGGCCCAGAACGAGAAGGGCCAGCCGAAGAAGTCGAAGCGCAGCTCGCGCGCCAACCAGCTGACGCCGAAGGTGCCGGCAAACCACAGCGCGAGCAGCACCGCGGTCCAGCGCAGATTGGTGCGCCAGGCGGCCGCGGCGCGCTGCTGGCGGGCCAGGCGTACCGGATCGGGGGCGTTCATGCGGCCTCCGCGGACGCCGGACGGCGCAGCGTGACGCGCAGCCGCGCACCGGCCAGGCGCGGCTGCTGCTGGTAGACGTGGTCCTCGATGGCCACGTCGCCGCCATGCTGCTGCACGATCTCGCGCACGATCGCCAGCCCCAGTCCGCTGCCTTCGGTGCTGGTGCCCAGCACGCGATAGAAGCGCTCCATCACGTGGGGCCGCTCGGCCGGCGGAATGCCCGGCCCGGTGTCCTCCACGTCCAGATAGGCGAACGGCTCGAACGGATCGGCGCTGACCCGCACGGTGGCATGGCCGCCGGCAGGCGTATAGCGGATCGCGTTGTCGAGCAGATTGTTCAGCATCTCGGTCAGCATCAAACGGTTGCCCTGGACCATCACCGGATGGTCCGACGCATCGAGGCCCAGATCGATGCGCTTGGCCCAGGCCTGCGGCAGCCAGTCCTTGACCACCTCGCGCGCCAGCGCGGCCAGATCGAGCGGCGCCATATTGCCGCTGCCGGCAAAGTTCTCCATGCGTGCGAGCGACAGCAGCTGCGTGACCAGATGCGCGGTGCGTTGCGAGCTGCCGGCGATCTGCGCCAGCGACTTGCGCAGTTCTTCGGGCGATTGCTCGCGCTGGGCGAGTTCGGCCTGCATGCGCAGCCCGGCCAGCGGCGTCTTCATCTGATGCGCGGCATCGGCGATGAAGCGCTTCTGCGTCTGCACCGATTGATCGAGGCGTTCGAGCAGTTCGTTGAACGAGGCGACCAGCGGCGTGATTTCCTGGGGCGCGGCCTGCTCGTCGATCGGGCTGGTATCGCCGGGATTGCGTGCGCGAATGCGCTGCTGGATTGCGGTCAGCGGAGCCAGCCCGCGCGACAGCCCGAACCACACCAGCAGCACCGCCAGCGGCAGGATCACGAACTGCGGCAGGATCACGCCCTTGATGATCTCGTTGGCCAGGCGCGCGCGCTTGTCGAGTGTCTCGGCCACCTGCACCAGCACCGGATGGCCGCCGGGTACGGCCGGCATCTCGACATAGGTGTACGCGACCCGCACGTCGTTGCCCGCGACCTGATCGTCGCGCAGCGACACCAGCCCGGCGTGGCGCAGGTCTTCCTCGACCGGCAGCGGCAGGTCGCGATCGCCGGCCACCAGTTCGCCGCGCGTGCCGACCACCTGGTAGTAGACCGCGTCGGTCTCGTCGGCGCGCAGGATCTCGCGGGCCGACAGCGGCAGCTGCAGCGTCACGCTGCCATTGACCTCGCGCACCTGCTGCGACAGCACGATCGCGCTCGATTCGAGGGCGCGATCGTAGGGGCCGTTGGCGATCGACTTGGCGACCAGATAGGTCACCGCGATGCTCAGCGGCCACAGCAGCAACAGCGGCGCCAGCATCCAGTCGAGGATTTCGCCGAACAGCGAGCGCGGCGACGTGTGCGCGGCGTCGTCCTCGAGATGGGGCAGGGCGTCGGCCAGCATCTCGTCGCTGACCTCGTCCTCGGCGCTGGCCGCGGCGGCGGCGCGGCGGCGGTGCGTGTCGCCGAGCGCCGGCGACGGGCGTTTCCAGGGCAGGCGCAGCGGATACATGCGGGTGGGCGTGGAACGGGGCGGCCGGGGCCGGGTAGGTGGAAAGGGGGCCGCGGAGTCGCTGCCGTCGGGGCAATCAGGAATGCGCCGCGGTCGCGGCCGGGGTCGGCTGGAATTTTTCGAGGCAATAGCCGAGCCCGCGCACGGTGGCGATGCGGATGCCGCCGACCTCGATCTTCTTGCGCAGCCGGTGCACGTAGACCTCGATCGCGTTGTTGCTGACCTCTTCGCCCCATTCGCACAGATGGTCGACCAGCTGCTCCTTCGACACCAGCCGGCCGGAGCGCGTCAGCAGGATTTCGAGCAGGCCGACCTCGCGCGCGGACAGGTCCAGCATCTGGTCGTTCAGATAGGCGATGCGGCCGACCTGGTCGAACGCGAGCGGTCCGTGCCGCATCAGCGTGGCGCCGCCGCCGGTGCCGCGCCGCACCAGCGCGCGCACGCGCGCCTCCAGTTCGGACAGCGCAAAGGGCTTGGCCATATAGTCGTCGGCGCCGAGGTCCAGGCCCTTGACGCGTTCGTCGACGCTGTCGGCGGCGGTCAGGATCAGCACCGGCACCATCGCGCCGCGGGCGCGCAGCCGCTTCAGGACTTCGAGCCCGGGCATGCGGGGCAGGCCGAGATCGAGAATCACCAGGTCGTAGGCCTGCGTGGACAGCGCCGAATCGGCTTCCATGCCGTTGGCGACATGATCGACGGCATAGCCGGAATGGCGCAGCGAACGGGTCAGGCCGTCGGCCAGCACGTCGTCGTCTTCGGCAATCAGAATGCGCATGGTGGTCTCCCCTGGCCTGGCAGGCGGGCGCGGACCCGCGTCGGTCCCCCTGTTCTCCCGGTCGGCATGCGCACTATGGGATGAATTGGGACTTGCCAAGCATACTGTTTTTTTATACAGTACCCGCTGATTCCAGGCGGGCGCATGGGGCTGGATCGCAACCGAGGCCACGCGTCAGAGATCGCGCCGGTCAGCCGGGCGGTGCCGTGGTCCGACTCGGCGGTCGAGTTGGCTTGCAACCCGGCCGCATTTTTGAGCCGATGCTGATTCACGGCTGCCATGCTCCGCCTCTAGAATGCGTTGCCGCAGCGCGCTCCGACGATGCAGACCGCCGGGGTGGCGCGGGTCGGGCGCGTGGGTCTGCGTAACCAGTTGCCGCACAATATCGGCACCAGATAGCAGGCGGCGCGCCGCATGCGGCCTATTTATACACCATTGACGGAAGGACGACCATGGATGACGGCAAGAAGGCAGCTGGCGTGAGCGCCGAGAAGCAGAAGGCGCTGGCCGCCGCGCTGGCCCAGATCGAGAAGCAGTTCGGCAAGGGCTCGATCATGCGGATGGGCGACGGCGAGGTCGAGCAGGATATCCAGGTGGTGTCGACCGGCTCGCTGGGCCTGGACATCGCGCTGGGCGTCGGCGGCCTGCCGCGCGGCCGGGTCGTCGAGATCTACGGCCCGGAATCGTCGGGCAAGACCACGCTGACGCTGCAGGTGGTCGCCGAGATGCAGAAGCTGGGCGGCACCTGCGCGTTCATCGACGCGGAGCACGCGCTGGACGTCAATTACGCCAGCAAGCTGGGCGTCAGCGTCGGCGATCTGCTGATCTCGCAGCCGGACACCGGCGAGCAGGCGCTGGAAATCACCGACGCGCTGGTGCGCTCGGGCTCGGTCGACCTGATCGTGATCGACTCGGTGGCGGCGCTGGTGCCCCGGGCCGAAATCGAAGGCGAGATGGGCGACGCGCTGCCGGGCCTGCAGGCCCGCCTGATGAGCCAGGCACTGCGCAAGCTGACCGGCACCATCAAGCGCACCAACTGCCTGGTGATCTTCATCAACCAGATCCGCATGAAGATCGGCGTGATGTTCGGCTCGCCGGAAACCACCACCGGCGGCAACGCGCTGAAGTTCTACGCCTCGGTCCGCCTCGATATCCGCCGCATCGGCTCGATCAAGAAGGGCGACGACGTGATCGGCAACGAGACCAAGGTCAAGGTGGTCAAGAACAAGGTATCGCCGCCGTTCCGCGAGGCCTTCTTCGACATCCTGTACGGCCAGGGCATCTCGCGCCAGGGCGAGGTCATCGACCTCGGCGTGGACGCCAAGATCGTCGAGAAGTCCGGCGCCTGGTACAGCTACAACGGCGAGAAGATCGGCCAGGGCAAGGACAATGCGCGCGAATTCCTGCGCGAGAATCCCGATATCGCCAAGGAGATCGAAAACAAGGTCCGCGCCGCGCTCGGCGTGGTGCCGATGAACGGCACACCGGCACTGGCCGAGGAGTAAGGGGCTAGCGGAGTCAAAGGCGTTCTTGGACTGCCTGGCTGCAATTTCTCCAATGGTGTTCTCCCTCTCCCCCTCAGGGGGAGAGGGCTGGGGAGAGGGGGTGGTTTCAACGCGCGGTCGCAGCACGCCAGACGCCGCTTGCCCTCTCCCCCAACCCCTCTCCCGCAAGCGGGAGAGGGGTTGGGGGAG
>NZ_JAGFTW010000058.1:0-485383 GCF_017598945.1 Cupriavidus gilardii | reverse complement strand
GGGCTCAGGCGGGCGCTCAGGCGGCCGGTCGCCCGGGACCGGGATTGCGCCGTCGCCGGGTGGCGCTGGCGGGGCGCCGGGCCGGCGCAGTTCGGCGGGCACCGTCCCCATCCGCGGCCACCACGGCCGCTGCGCTGGGCAAGGCAGGGCGGGCAGGGGCGGGCGCCATGCATTCTTCGCTGCGGCGGCACACCAGTACGCAGCCATGGCCGGCCTGCCGGCAGTAATCGCGGTGCAGAACCGCGGCGACGATGGCCGGATGGTGGGCCAGCAGGCCGGGATAGGCCTCCAGCGTCCACGGCCACGACAGGCCGTCGTCATGCAACACCAGCAGCGCTTGCGGCGGCCAGCCGGCCTGTGCCTGGGCCAGCGGCCCGCGCACCATCGCGCCGCCATCGACGAGGGCCTCGCGCTGGCGCAGCAAGGGCTGTACCGCAATCGGGCTGGCGGCTTCCGGGTCGGCCTGGACCACGCAGGCGCAGAAGCGGCCCGCGCCGGCCACGCGAACGTGACCGGTCTGCGCCTCGATCTGGGCGGCGGCCAGCGCCATGTCGCCGCCGCCGGGCAGCGTGGCGCGGACGCGGTCGATCTGCTGCATCTGCGCGCCGAAGCCCTGCAGCGCGGCGACCCGGCGCGCCGCCTCCGCGCCACGTCCCAGGCCCAGCACCACCGTCGACAGCCCGCGGGCGGAATGGATGTTGAGCCCGCCCGGCGCGACATCGCCATCGGCCGGCGCCCACACCACGCCCACCGCGACGGCCGGCAACGACACCGGGCCGGGACGATCGGCGGGGGACAACGTCATTCGTATCACCGAACCCGCGGGACTGTCGTAGCGGTCGAGCGCGGTCACCAGCTCGTACAGCGCGGCCAGTCTGCCGCCGGCGCGCGCACCGGCGCGTCTGCCGTCCGCCCCGCCCGACGCATCGGGCGAGCCGGGTCGGTCCACCGCCAGGATCTCGACCTGCGGCGCGGCCGCCCCGGTCACTTCCTCCTGCAGCGGCCGCAGATGCAGCACGCCGCCATCGGCGTGGTCGAGCATGCCGGTGGCGGCCGCGACTGCCGCGCGGCCCAACCGTTCGGTGGCGATCTCGCCGAAGCCGCAGCGCACCGCCAGCTCGGTGGCCGCGTCATGCGCCTTCGCGAGGTCGTCGCGCGCGTCGATTGCAATACGAGTCTGCATGGCTGTGTGGCTGCGGTGGAAGTACGGGCGATGGGCCGCCGTCTCGATGAGGTCAGGCCCGGCCGGCGCCGGCCTCGGTGCCCTGGCTCGCGCGTTTGCCCAGCTCGCCGAACAGCGCGACGATCTGTTGGTTGAACGCCGGGATATCGTCCGGCTTGCGGCTGCTGACCCAATTGCCGTCGCGCACGACCTCGCGGTCGACCCATTCGCCGCCCGCGTTGCGGATATCGTCGGCGAGCGAGGGCCAGCTCGTCAGCGTACGCCCCTTGACCAGGCCCGCCGATACCAGCAGCCACGGACCGTGACAGATCACCGCGATGGGCTTGCCGTCGTCCTGCATCTTCCTGACGAAACGCTGCGCGGCCTGATCCGTGCGCAGCGCATCGGCATTCATGGTGCCGCCGGGCAGCACCACGCCGTCGAAGTCGTCGGGGTGGGCCTCGGCCAGGGTCGCCTGCACGCCGAAGCGGTCGGCCTTCTTGTCATGCTGGGCGCCTTGCACCTCGCCATCGTGCGGCGCAACGATGACGGTTTCGGCGCCGGCCTGTTGCAGCGCCTGGCGCGGCCCCGTCAGTTCGACCTGTTCGAACAGGTCGGTGACCAGGAAGGCAATGCGCTTGCCTGCGAGGGGATGATTGGCGTCGGGGGGCGTGTTTCGGTTCATGTTGCGGTCCTCGTTGCACAGGGAAAGTCGATACGGATGCGATACGCGACAAGCGATACGGACCCGGCTCGGCACGCCCCGGTTTGTAGCTTTTGCGGCGAGCGGTAAAAAAGCGCTCGCCGCCGCGCCGCGGGTGTTGCGGGAAGTCGGCGTCCGTGTCTATTTCGGTCTGAAGCGGCAAGAAGCGTGCCCCCGGGTGGGGTGCCGGCAGACGTCGGCCTAAGCCCGATGGGCCCGCAGCAGCCGCTGACATAACATCGGTTTATCGATGTGCCTGCCGATGGACGATTGGATTGCCTGGACCCCTGGACACCTCGGGCAATGGAATCGATCGAACCCATCGGCATGGCCATCGCAGCTGGAGTCCACCTCATGGACCTTGTCGTAGCGCGGCCCGAAGGCCTGTACTGCCCACCGGGCGACTTCTATATCGATCCGTGGCGCCCCGTCGCACGGGCCGTCATCACGCATGCCCATTCCGACCATGCACGCGCCGGCAGCGGCCACTATCTGTGCGCGGCGCCGGGGCGCGGCGTGCTGCTGTCGCGGCTGCCCGATATCCACGTCGACAGCCTCGACTACGGGGATGCAATCGTGCACAACGGCGTTCGCGTCAGCCTGCATCCGGCCGGGCACGTGCTGGGCTCGGCCCAGGTACGGCTCGAGTACCGCGGCCAGGTGTGGGTCGCATCGGGCGACTACAAGCTCGCGCACGACGGCACCTGTGCAGCGTTCGAGCCGGTGCGCTGCGATACCTTCATCACCGAGAGCACCTTCGGTCTGCCGATCTATCGCTGGCAATCGCAAGCCGAACTGATGGCCCAGATCCTGTCGTGGTGGCGCGTCAATGCCGAACAGGGGCGGGCCAGCGTGCTCTATTGCTACGCCTTCGGCAAGGCGCAGCGGATCCTGCATGGACTGACGATGCAGGCCGGCGAAGCAGGGCTGCCGGGGCCGATCGTCGAGCATGGCGCCATGACCGCCCTGAACCGGGCTTATGCGGCGGCGGGCGTGGCATTGCCCGCCACGCTGCACGCGTCCGAGCTGCCCGCGCGCAGTCCGTTGCTGCGGCAGGCGCTGGTGATGGCGCCGCCGTCGGCGCAGCGCTCGCCTTGGCTGCGGCGCTTCGGCGATGCGGCCCAGGCCTTCGCCAGCGGCTGGATGCGGATTCGCGGCACGCGCCGGCGCCGCGGTGTCGATCGCGGTTTCGTGGTCTCCGACCATGCCGACTGGCCGGCGCTGCATGCGGCCATCGAGGCGACCGGTGCGCAGCGCGTGTTTGTCACGCATGGCTATGTTCACGCGATGGTGCGCTATCTGTGCGAGCGCGGGTTGCAGGCGCAGGCGTTCGAGACGCAGTACGGCGACGAGGAAGACCACGATCGGGACGACCCCGACAGCCAGACGCCCGGCAACGCCGAGGCACCTGTGGCAGACGGGGCGATGAACGATGCGCCAGGCCCCGCGGCCGCGCCCGACCTGCGGGACGCATCATGAGAGCCTTCGCCGAGCTGTACGCCGCGCTCGACGCGACCACCTCGAACAACGCCAAGCTGGCGGCGCTGCGCACCTATCTGCAGGCCGCGCCGCCGGCCGATGCCGCCTGGGCAGTCTATTTCCTCGCCGGCGGCAAGCCCCGCCAGATGGTGCCGGTGGCGATGCTGCGCACGCTGGCCGAGCAGGCAGCGCGACTGCCGACCTGGCTGTTCGAGGAGAGCTACCAGGCCGTCGGCGACCTGGCCGAGACCATCGCGCTGCTGCTGCCCGAGTCCGAGCATACGGACGATGCGGGCCTCGCCGAATGGGTCGAACAGCGGCTGCTGCCGCTGCGTGGCCTGCCGCCCGACGTGCTGTTGCCAAAGCTCGATGCGCTGTGGCGACCGCTCGATGCGCAGGCGCGCCTGGTGCTGTTCAAGCTGATCACCGGTGCGTTTCGCGTCGGCGTCTCGCGGCTGCTGGTCACCCGGGCGCTGGGCGACGTCGCCGGGATCGATCCGAAGCGCGTGGCGGAACGAATGGTCGGCTATACCGACATCTCGGCGCGTCCCGATGCCGAGCACTATCTGGCGCTGATCGCCCCCGACGGCGGCGGCGAGCACGGCGATGACGTCGCCGATGGCGCCGGCGTGCCACGCAGCCGCGGCGGCCAGCCCTATCCCTTCTTTCTTGCGCATCCGCTGCAGGCGCCGCTCGAACAGTTCGACGCGGTGCTGGGGCCGGTCTCGCAATGGCAGGTCGAGTGGAAATGGGACGGCATCCGCGCGCAGATCGTGCGGCGCGATGGCCAGACCTGGATCTGGTCGCGCGGCGAGGACCTGATCACCGAGCGCTTTCCCGAACTGGCCGAGGCCGCTGCGCCGTTGCCGGACGGCACCGTGATCGACGGCGAGATCGTGGTCTGGCGCGACGGGCGGGTGCAGCCGTTCGCGCTGCTGCAGCAGCGCATCGGCCGCAAGAACCTGAGCGCGAAGCTGCTGCGCGACGCCCCGGCGGTGCTGCTGGCGTACGACCTGCTCGAATGGCAGGGCGAGGACTGGCGCCGCCGCCCGCAGGGCGAGCGCCGTGCCGCGCTCGAACGCGTGCTGGCCGCGCATCCGCATCCGTCGCTGCGGCTCAGCCCGCTGGTGCAGGCGGACGGCTGGCCCGGCTATGCGGCGCTGCGCGAATCGTCGCGCGAGCTCGGCGTCGAGGGTTTCATGCTGAAGGCGCTGGATGCCGCCTATGGCGCCGGCCGGACCAAGGATGTCGGCGTCTGGTGGAAATGGAAGATCGACCCCTATGCGGTCGACGCGGTGCTGATCTACGCGCAACGCGGTCACGGCCGCCGCGCCAGCCTCTACACCGACTTCACCTTCGCGGTCTGGAGCGCGCCGCCGGGTACCGAGGGCCGGGTGCTGGTGCCGTTCGCCAAGGCCTATTCCGGCCTGACTGACCAGGAGATGCGGCAGGTCGACGCGATCGTGCGGCGGACCACCATCGAGACCTTCGGCCCGGTGCGCAGCGTCGAGCCGACCCAGGTGTTCGAACTCGGCTTCGAGGGCATCGCCCGCAGCAGCCGGCACAAGAGCGGCATCGCAGTGCGCTTTCCGCGCATGCTGCGCTGGCGTACCGACAAGACGATCGACGAGGCGGACACGCTGCAGACGCTGCAGGGCATGCTGCCGCCTGGCGAACGCGGGGAGGAGGCATGACCGCGCTTACGGACGATGCGCCGGCCTTGCCCCCGGCGCCGCTGGCACAGGCGCTGCCGCAATGGTTTGCCGAGCGCGGCTGGCAGCCGTTTCCGTTCCAGCGCCAGGTGTGGCAGGCGATCGCCGCCGGCCGCAGCGGCCTGGTGCATGCGACCACCGGGACCGGCAAGACCTACGCGGCCTGGCTCGGTGCGTTGCTGCGCCATGGCGACCCAGCGGTGCAGACCGCGACCGCGCCGCCGCTGACCGTGCTGTGGCTGACGCCGATGCGCGCGCTGGCCGCCGATACCGCGCGTGCGCTGCAGGCGCCGCTGGCCGACCTCGGACTGAACTGGACCGTCGGCCTTCGCACCGGTGACACCAGCAGCCGCGAGCGCGCCGCCCAGGCGCGGCGGCTGCCCACCGCGCTGGTCACCACGCCGGAGAGCCTGTCGCTGCTGCTGACGCGGGCCGACGCCAGCGAGGCGCTGGGCCGCGTGCGCATGGTGGTGGTCGACGAATGGCACGAGCTGATCGGCAACAAGCGCGGCGTGCAGGTGCAGCTGGCGCTGGCGCGCCTGCGCCGCTGGTGTCCCGATCTGGTGGTCTGGGGTTTGTCGGCGACGCTGGGCAATCTCGAACATGCGAGCGACGTGCTGCTGTCCGGCACACCGGTGCAGGCGCGCGAGCTGGTGCAGGGCAAGGTGCCGAAGGAATTGATCGTCGATACGCTGCTGCCCGATGCCGCCGGCCGCTTTCCGTGGGCGGGACATCTGGGCCTGTCGATGCTGCCGCATGTGATGCGCGAGATCGAAGGCAGCAGCACCACGCTGGTCTTCCTGAACACCCGCTCGCAGGCCGAGCGCTGGTACCTGGCGCTGCTCGAGGCGCGGCCCGACTGGGCCGGAGAGCTCGCGCTCCATCACGGCTCGCTCGATCGCGACGTGCGCGAATGGGTCGAGGCCGGTCTGAAGACCGGTGCGCTGAAGGCGGTGGTCTGCACCTCCAGCCTCGACCTCGGCGTCGATTTCCTGCCGGTCGAGCGCGTGCTGCAGGTCGGTTCGCCGAAGGGCGTGGCGCGCTTGCTGCAACGTGCGGGCCGTTCCGGCCATGCGCCGGGGCGGCCGTCGCGCGTGACGATCGTGCCGACCCACAGCCTGGAGCTGGTCGAAGCGGTGGCGGCCCGCCACGCGGTGATGGCGGGGCGTATCGAAGCGCGCGAGTCGCCGGAGAAGCCGCTCGACGTGCTGGTCCAGCATCTGGTCACGGTTGCACTGGGCGGCGGCTTCGTTCCCGATGCGCTGCTCGACGAAGTGCGCGGCGCCTATGCCTATCGCACGCTGACCGACGCCGAATGGCAGTGGTGCCTCGACTTCGTACGGCAGGGCGGCAGCAGCCTGTCGGCCTATCCGGACTATCGGCGCGTACAGCCCGACGAGCACGGTGTCTGGCGCGTACCTGACCTTCGCCTTGCGCGCCGCCATCGGATGAGCGTCGGCACCATCGTCAGCGATGCGACCATGCAGGTCCGCTACTGGAGTCGCGTCGGGCGCGGCGGTGCATCGCTCGGCTCGGTCGAGGAAGGGTTTATCGCGCGGCTGTCGCCGGGCGATTGCTTCCTGTTCGGCGGCAGGCCGCTGGAGCTGGTGCGCGTGCAGGAGATGATCGCCTACGTCCGACGGGCGGAAAAGGGCCGGCCCGTGGTGCCGCGCTGGAATGGCGGGCGCATGCCGCTGTCGACGGAACTGGCGGACGCGGTCGTCGCCACGCTGGAGGACGCCGCCGCCGGCAAGCTCGATCCCGCCGACACGCCGGAGCTGCCGCTGATCGGACCTCTGGTCGAGCTGCAGCAGCGCTGGTCGGCGCTGCCGACGCGTACCACGCTGCTGGCCGAGACGCTGAACTCGCGCGAGGGCTCGCACCTGTTCCTGTATCCCTTTGCCGGCCGTTCCGTGCATCTGGGCCTGGGCAGCCTGCTGGCGTGGCGGCTCGGCTCGCAGTTGCCGACCACGATCTCGGTCGCGGTCAACGACTACGGGCTCGAGCTGCTGTCGGCCGCGCCGCTCGACTGGGCGCACTGGCTCCCGCTTGTGCTCGCGCAGGAGCGCCAGCGCGATCTGGTCGCCGATGTGCTGGCCAGCCTCAACGCCGGCGAACTGTCGCTGCGGCGCTTTCGCGAGATCGCGCGGGTGTCGGGGCTGGTGTTCCAGGGCTTTCCCGGCGCGCACAAGAGCGCGCGGCAATTGCAGGCCTCGTCGAGCCTGTTCTACGAGGTGTTCCGCAAGCACGATCCCGATAATCTGCTGCTGGGCCAGGCCGAGCGCGAGGTCCTGAACCAGGAGCTGGATGCCGTGCGGCTGTCGCGCACGCTGGATCGGCTGGCGGGCCTGCGGCTGGACCTGCGCGTGCTGAAGCGGCCGACGCCGCTGTCCTTCCCGCTGATCGTCGAGTTCCTGCGCGAGAAGCTCAGCACCGAGAAACTCGCGGACCGCATCGCGCGGATGCTGGCCGAGCTCGAACGGGCGGCGGGACCGGAAGGCGAGGGCGAGGGCGAGGAGGATGCCGTATCGGTGGACGAGGCACCGCGCGATCGCGTCGCCGAGATCGCGCGCTTCGGCATGGCCGATCATGTCGGCCCGTCGTCGTCGTCGTCGTCGCCGCCGTCGTCGTCGCCGCCGTCATCGTCGTCGTCGCCGTCTTCTTCATCGCGCCGGCGGCGGCGTCCGCGCAAGGTCTCGAAGCCGCTGCCGCCGCTATGAGTGCGCCAATGTCGTCGACGTCCTCGATGTCCTCGATGTCGTCATCCGCGCGGCAGGCGGAGGTCGCCGGCGAACTGCTGTGGCTGCTGCCCGAGCGCGCGGTCTGGTGGCCGGCGGCGTCGATGCTGCTGGTGGCCGACGTGCATTTCGGCAAGGCGGCGGCCTATCGCGCGCTGGGCCAGCCGGTGCCGGCCGGCACCACGCGGGACAACCTCGCCCGGCTTGCGGAACTGGCGGCTCGGTATCCGGCCCGCGAGCTGATCTTTCTCGGCGATTTCCTGCATGCCCGCGCGAGCCGCACGCCCGCCGTGCTGGCCGCACTGGCCGATTGGCGTGCCGGCCTGCCGTCCGGTCTGCGCTGCACGCTGGTGCGCGGCAATCACGATGCGCGCGCCGGCGATCCGCCGCCTTCGCTGGACATCGCCGTGGTGTCCGAGCCCTGGCGGCGCGGCCCCTTTGCGCTGTGCCATCTGCCCGGCGCGGCGGACGGCGGCTACGAACTGGCCGGGCACCTGCATCCGGCGTATACCTTGCGCGCCGGCTCGGATGCGGTCCGTCTGCCGTGCTTCGTGTTCGATGCACATGCCGGCATCCTGCCGGCCTTTGGTGCCTTTACCGGCCACGCCTCAATCCGGCGAGCGCCGGAGCGGCGCGTCTATGTGATCGGCGACGGGCGGGTGTGGGCGGTGCCGGCGCGCTAGGGCGCCGACTGATCGTGATGATTCACGGATGCCAGGTGGCCGGGGCGTCGATGCGCGGCGCCGGCCGCTGGCTTCCCGCCATCGCATAGGAGAGCCGGTTCGCTGCCTCGACGACCGTCTGTGCCATCTTCAGCAGCCGGGCCTCCGTCAGCCGGGAGGTGGGACCCGAGATGCAGATGGAGCCGAGCAGTCGCCAGTGCAGGCCAAACACGGGGGCGGCCACACTGGAAACCTCGGGCTCGCGTTCGCCCATCGACAGGTGAAATCCGCGCTGCCGGATGGCCTCGTAGGGTCGGCCTGACGCCCCCGAAAACGCGAGGATCACGCGGCCGGGCGCGCCCTTGTCCAGCGGCAGCGTCGACCCGATCCGCACATGGTGCCGGATCGCCTGCGGCCCTTCGACCCGCAGCAAGCAAGCCCGCTCATCGCCCTCGCGAACGTAGAACGACGCGCTTTCGCCGGTCTTGCGCGACAGTTCGCGCAGCACCGGTTCGACCACTTCCTGCACGTTGAACGTGGCCTGATAGCAGGCTCCCAGCCAACCGGCTGCGCGCCCCAGACGCCAATTCCCGTCCTCCTTCTGCACCAGATAGTTGTGCGCCGCCAGCGTTCTGGCCAGGCGCAGCACGGTGGTCTTGTGGATACCCGTTCGCCGGCTGATCTCCGCCAGAGGCAGGTCGGCATCGTTGACGCCAAATGCTTCCAGCACCATCAAGGCCCGCGTGACGGCGGTCACGCCGCCCCGGGCGTCATCGTCGCCATCTGCCGAACCCTTCATCGCGTCTCCTTTCCAATGAAATGCGTTTTGCACAGTGCAACGGCATTGTATGGCGTGAAACGACGCAACACAATGCGTCAAAACGAAACGGAGACAACCATGCACATGCCCTGCCGCTTACCGATCGCCGCCGTCTGCCTCGCGACCGCTTTCCTGACCTCCACCGCTGCCACCGCTGCGCCAGGCTATCCCGCCAAGCCCATTCGCGTCGTCGTGCCGTTCCCCGCCGGCGGCGGGACCGACATCATTGCCCGCGAGGTGGCGAACAGAGTGGCGCTGTCCACCGGATGGACCTTCGTCGTGGAGAACAAGCCGGGATCGGGCGGCAACCTCGGCATCGATGCCGTGGCAAAGGCGCCAGCAGATGGCTACACGATCGGACTGGGCCAGACCAGCAATCTGGCCATCAACGCCACGCTCTATCCTCGTCTTCCTTACAAGCCTCTGACCGATCTGGCGCCGATTGCGCTGGTAGCGAGTGCGCCCCTGGTTCTGGCGACGTCGACGACCTCGCCCTACAAGAGCCTGGGCGAAGTCATCAGCGCTTCGCGTGCAAAGCCCGGGGCGATCAATTTCGCATCGCCGGGCAACGGCACGGTGGCGCACCTGGCCGGCGAACAGTTCCAGAAAGCGGCCGGCATCGAGCTGACCCATATCCCGTACAAGGGCGCGGCGCAGGCCGTCAACGACCTGATCGGCGGGCAAGTGGACCTGTACATGGCCTCCGTGCCAAGCCTGCTCGGTCATATCCGCAATGGCAAGCTGCGCGCGCTGGCGGTCACGTCGACCGGCCGCGTTGCCGACCTGCCCCAGGTCCCCACCTTTGCCGAGTCCAACGTCAAGGGCTTCGAAGCCTCGACCTGGTTCGGCTTCGTTGCGCCGGCGGCGACGCCGAAAGACGTGCTGGTCCGTCTCAATGCCGAGTTCAACAAGGCGCTTCAAGCACCGGAGCTCAAGAAGAAGCTGAACGAACAGGGTGCGTCTGTCCTCAGCGGTACGCCCGATCAATTCGGCTCGCTGATCCGCCAGGACATCACGCGCTGGGCGGCAGTCATCAAGGCGTCCGGTACGAAGCTGGACTGAAGCCCTGCATCGATCCGATTCCGGTCCGGTCCCGTCATCCGATTCCATCCCCTCTGCCTCATGGAGTAGCATCATGGCCCTGCCCAATATCCTGAAGTCGTTCGAGCGCGTTCCGCCCGATGTCGTCGCGCGCGCCGCCCGATTTCAACCTGCCATCCTTGCCGACGTCGCCGGTCGCCGCGGCGCGGTGCATGGCCGCATCAAGCCGCTGCGCCCCCACATGAAGCTGGCCGGCCCCGCGTTCACCGTGGAAGTGCGGCCTGGCGACAACCTGATGATTCACGCAGCCCTCGCGCTGGCGCAGCCTGGCGATGTGCTCGTGATCGACGGGAAGGGCGATCAGACCTCCGCCCTGATGGGCGCGATCATGATGAACGCCGCGCGCCAGCGTGGCCTTGCCGGCGTGGTCATGGACGGCGCCGTTCGGGACAGCCTCGAAATCGAGGCGCTCGATTTTCCGGTGTTTTCCGTCGGTACCAATCCCAATGGTCCGACCAAGGAAGTGGCCGGCCGCATCGGACATCCCGTCTCGATCGGCGGCGTGACGGTGAATCCGGGCGATTTCGTCAGCGGCGATGCCGATGGCCTGGTGGTGGTCGAACGCGAGAAGATCGAGTCGTTGCTGCCGCTGGCGGCGCACAAGGAGGAAGCCGAGGCCCGTCGCATCGCGCAGATTCGCGAGGGCAACACCAACGCTCCCTGGCTGCTCGCCTCGCTCGTGACCGCGGGCGTGCTGAAGGAAGGGGAGGCACTGTGATGGCTCGCCCCGTCATTCTCGTCACGGGCGCCGACCTTGCGGCGCCGGCGCTCGACCTGCTGCGCGACTACGATGTCTTGTTCGCCGGGAAGGCCCCGCAGGCCGACGACCTCGTCGCGCTGGCCAGGAATCACAACCCCGTCGGCCTCATCGTTCGCTATGGCAAGGTGGGAGCGGACGTCATGGACGCTGCCCCGGCGCTGAAGGTGATTTCCAAGCATGGCAGCGGCATCGATGTGATCGACCAGAAGGCGGCCGCGGCGCGCGGGATTGCGGTGAAGGCAGCGGTGGGCGCGAATGCGGCGGCGGTCGCGGAACATGCCTGGGCGCTGATCCTCGCCTGTGCCAAATCCGTTCCGCAATTGGATGCGAGGATGCGTGATGGCCACTGGGACAAGGCCACGCACAAGACGATCGAGCTGTCCGGCCGTACGCTCGGCATTGTCGGCCTGGGCGAAATCGGCCGCCGCGTCGCGGTCATCGGACAGGCGATGGGCATGCGGGTCATCGCCTTCGATCCCTTCGCGGGCGCCGTGCCGGAGGGTGTCGATCTGGTGGAACTGTCAGCGCTCTATCGCAGCGCTGACGTGGTGTCGCTGCATTGCCCGCTGACGGACGAGAACCGCCGCATGCTCGATCGCGGGACGCTGGCGACATTCAAGGATGGCGCGATCCTCGTCAACACGGCTCGGGGCGGATTGATCGACGAAGCGGCCCTGGTCGAGGCGATGACCGCGGGGAAGCTGTATGCGGCGGGGCTCGATAGCTTCGAGACGGAACCGCTGCCGTCACCTCACCCCTTCCGCGACGTTCCTCGACTGATTCTGTCGCCGCACATCGGCGGGGTCAGCGATGCGGCCTACGTGAAGATGGGCATCGGGGCCGCACGTAACGTACTGGACGTGTTGCAAGCCGAAGTGGCCGCCTGAGGGCAAGGCCGGACGGGTGGCCACCGCGCTGACGCAGGCCACAAGACAAGACTGCTGCGATTGCCGGCCGGCCCCTCGGGGTATGGCCACAGCCGCAAGCTACGGAGACCAATGTGAGAACCACTTACCACCTGGCTGCCGCTGCAGCCGCCTTTGCCCTGACGGCGGCCAGCGCCGCGTTTGCCGGCTATCCCGACAAGCCCGTTCGCATCGTCGTCCCGAACCCGCCCGGCGGGGCAGTGGATGTTGTCACGCGCAAGGTTGCGCAACAGCTTTCGGTTCAACTTGGCCAGAGCTTTGTCGTCGAAAACAAGCCCGGCGCTTCTGGCACCATCGGCACTGGCACGGTCGTCAATGCGCCGGCCGACGGCTACACCCTTCTTGCCAATGACAACTCGTACACGACGCTGCCGTACGTCTTCCGCAAGCTGAACTGGGACCATCAGTCCGCGCTCGTCCCGATCGCGCCGTTTGCCTTCTCGCCGGTGGTGCTTGGCGTCAAGGCAGACTCGCGCTTCAAGGATCTCGCGGCACTGATCGCCTATGCGAAGGCGCACCCGGACACCGTGACGTTCGGCTCTGGCGGGCCCGGCAGTGCGCCCCATTTCGCCACGGAGGCTTTTCAGCAGGCCGCCGGCATCAAGCTGATGCACGTGCCGTATAAAGGCGCCGGAGAAGCCATGGTTGGCCTGTTGTCCGGCAGCGTCGACGTGCTGGTCCTGTCCACGCCGAGCGTGCTCGCGCAGGTCAAGGGCAAGCAGATTCGCCTGCTGGCGATCAGCGGCAAGCAGCGGGTGACAGCGCTGCCGGATGTTCCGACCTTCGCCGAGGCCGGTGTCGCGGGCTTCAGCCAGTTCAACTGGTCCGGACTCGCGGCGCCAAGGGGGACGCCGCCCGAGGTCGTGCAGACCTTGCAGAAGGCAGTCCACCAGGCGCTCAATACCCCGGACTTGAAGGCGTTTCTAGCCAACATGGGCGCTCAGCCCGGAAACCTGGATGCAGCCGGCTTTGCCGGACTGATCCAGCGCGAGACTGCGCAGTGGGCGACCGTGGCCCAGCGCGCCAACATCGAGAAGCAATGAGCCGGCGCGCAGCGGCGCACACCTGGGGAGCGAAGCCATGTTCTTGTTGAGCCAACCTGCGGTACGGGATGCCGAGGTCTTTACGTCGCTGCCCGATGCCTTGCGATGCAAGGGCGTCGTCACCGATTGGGCGCGCGCCAATCGCGGCGGCGCCGCCATCGACGCCTTCCTCGAAGGACCGGTCTGGGCGCACGGCCACCTGTGGGTCACCGACATCCCGTTCGGGCGGATCTTCCGGATCTCGCTGCAAGGACAGTGGGAACTGGTCGCGCAGTATGACGGCGAGCCCAACGGCATGAAATGGCTGGGCGGCGACGCATTTCTGATCACGGACTACCGCAACGGGCTGATGCTGCTCGATGCCCGGACCGGCACCGTGCGGCCCTGGCTGGAGCGGCGCAACAGCGAACGCTTTCGCGGCGTCAACGATCTGACCTTCGATTCGCGCGGCAACCTGTACTTCACCGACCAGGGGCAGACGGGCATGCACGATCCGAGCGGACGCGTGTATCGGCTGACGCCGGAAGGAAGGCTCGATGTGCTGATCTCCAACGCGCCGAGCCCGAACGGACTGGTGTTGTCCGCGGACGAGACCGTGCTGTTCGTCGCGATGACCCGCGGCAACTGCGTCTGGCGCATTCCGCTGCAGAAGGACGGTTCGGTCAGCAAGGTTGGCCAGTTCTTCACCAGCTACGGGCCCAGTGGTCCCGACGGTCTGGCGATGCGTGCCGACGATCATCTGCTGGTCGCCAATCCCGGGCTGGGTTACCTGTGGGTGCTGAATCCGCGCGCCCAGCCGGTGGAAGTGATTCGCAGCCCCGCGGGTACCTCGCTGACGAACGCTTGCTTCGGCGGCGAGGACGGCAAGATGCTCTTCATGACCGAATCGACCTCCAACTGCATTCTGCAGGCCGAGATGCCGCAGGGCGGGGCGCCTGTGCATGGCATAGGGAGCGGCGACGATGGCCGGTGAGGACGTCGGCGTACTGGTGCCGATGCCACAGTGCCGGCGTATCGGATCGCTCAATCGCCGCGCGTCCAGCCGCCTCCCATCGCCTGGTACAGCGCCACGCTGGCATTGAGCCAGTCGGCATGCGCCTGGATCAGATTCAGCTCGGCGTTCAGCAGACCGCGCTGCGCGTCCAGCTGCTCAAGATACGGGGAATAGCCGGCGCGATAGCGGTTGGTCGCATGGCGCAGCGTGGCGGCCAGCGCGTCGCGTTGCTGGCGCAGATGCGCGACCTGCGCTTCGAGCTGGCGCAGCGCGGCGAGGTTGTCGTTGACCTCGCGGAAGGCGGTCAGCGCGGTGCTGCGATAGGCGAAGGCGGCCTGATCGCGCTGCGCCGTCGCGACCTGCGCACCGGCCTCGATGCGGCCGCCCTCGAACAGCGGCGCGAGGATGCTGCCGCCAAGCGACCATAGCCGGACGGGGCTGGCGACGCCGCTGGCGTACAGCAGGCCGGCGGAGCCGGACAGATGCAGCTGCGGCAGGAATGCCTTGCGTGCGGCGCTCAGATTGGCGTCGCTTGCGGCGAGCCGGAATTCGGCCTGCGCGATATCGGGGCGCCGGCGCAGCAGATCGGCGGGCAAGCCGCCGGGCACCGGCGGCGGACGCAGCGCGGACAGCGCCGCGCCGCGCGCCAGCTCGCCCGTTGGCGATTCGCCGAGCAGCAGCAACACGGCGTTCTCCTGCCGTGCGACCGCCAGCTCGGCCTGTGGCACGGCCTGCGCGGTCGACTCGTACTCCGCACGGGCCTGCTCGAACTCCAGCTGCGAGGTATAACCGGCCTCGGCGCGGCGACGCGCGAGCCGCAACGCGTCCCCGCGCGCGGCGAGCGTCTGGCGCACCACGGCCAGCTGGGCGTCGAGCGCGCGCAGCGTCAGATAGGCGCGTGCGGTCGTTGCCGCGATCGACAGCACCGCGGCATCGTGCGCCGCTTCGCTGGCCTGTGCGCTGGCGCGGGCCGCCTCCGACAGGTCGGCGAGTCGGCCAAAGAGATCGATCTCGTAGGCGGCCTGGAACTGCGGCTCGAACGAATTGGAGATCGATTCGCGCCCGAGCGCATTGAGGCTGCGCGAGCGTCCGCCGGTCGCCGTCGCATCGAGCGTCGGCAGCAATTGTGCTTGCGCCAGGCGCTGCTGCGCGCGTGCTTCGGCGACCCGGGCCGCAGCAATGCCCAGATCGGCGTTGTTGGACAGGGCGCGCTCGACGAGTTGCGCCAGCACGGGATCGTCATAGCGGCGCCACCAGTCACGCTCGAGCGGGGTGCTGGGGCCCGGTTCGACGCGCCATGCCGTCGGGGGCGTCAGCGCAGCAGCGGCCGGCGGATCGGGCCGTGGGCCCATGCAGCCGAACAGCAGAGGCAGCCCCGCCCCGCACAGTGCCATGCGCAGCGCTGCGCGAACACGCGAACGTCGATGGTTCGCCTTCATCTCGCGCGGGACTCCCCACCGCTCGTATCGACCTCGGCCCGCACTGACATGCCCGGCCGCAGCCTTGCCGCGAGCGGCTGATCCGGATCGATCGCGATGCGCACCGAGATCCGTTGCGCGACCTTGACGAAGTTGCCGGTCGCGTTGTCCGGCTGGATCACCGCGAATTCCGAGCCGGCGGCCGGCGCCAGTTGCTCGACACGGCCGGTCAGCCGCGCATCGTCGAGGCCGTCGACGCGAAAGCTGGCAGGCTGGCCGGGCGCCATATGCGAGGTCTGGGCTTCCTTGTAATTGGCGATGACCCACAGCGTCGGCGGCACCAGGAACATCGCCTGCGTGCCGGCCGTCACGTACTGACCGAGGCGTGCGCCGATCTGGCTCAACTGGCCGTCCTGCGGGGCACGCACCACGGTATTGGCCAGATCGATCTCGGCCAGCTTCAAGGCCGCGCGCGCCGCTTCGACGGCGGCTTCCAGGCCCTCGCGGCTGACCGCGACCGACTGGACGTCCTGGCGGGCGATTTCCGCTGCCGCGCGGGCCTGGCGCACCGCGGCCTCGGCCTGCCGCAGCGCGGCGCGCGTCTGATCGCGCTCGCGCAGCGATACCGAACCATCGGCCACCAGTTCGTCGACGCGGCGCATGTCGGCCTGCGCCCGCAGCAATTGCGCCTGCGCGTTGGCGAGATTGGCCTGCTGCGCCAGCACCGTGGCTTCGCGCGAGCGGCGGGTCTGATCGGTGTTGTTCAGGTTGGCGATCTGCGTATCGAGATTGGCCCGCGCCTGCTCGACGCGCTGGCGATAGATGCGGTCGTCGATCCTGAGCAGTACCGATCCGGCCTTGACCCGCTGGAAATCGTGGACCGGCACGTCGACCACATAGCCGCTGACCTGGGGGCTGATGACGGTGGTCTGGCCACGCACATAGGCGTTGTCGGTGCCCTGGATCGCCGGCGTGAACGGAGGAAGGCCCCATGCGTACAGGATGATGAGGATGCTGACGAGGGCGATCGCAACGACGGCGATGGTGGCGCGCCGCGTGCCCTTGGGCGGCGACCATCCGGTTGGCGGGGCGGAGGCTTGCTGCGGCACCTCGACGGGATCCTGCAGACGCTCGTGCGCATCGCTGTGCTCGCTCTTCGGCGCGGAAGGGGCGGGGCCGGGTTCGCGGCCCGGCGTTTGGTCGGTCACCGGTGACTCCAGATGGCGTTCTTGTCGGTTCTAATGCTGCTGCTGCTGCTGCTGCTGTCTGGCCCTCGCCATCGCCGCCAGCGGTTCGGCCATCGGATTGTGGCCACGGATGCGATCGCGCAGATAGAGCGCCAGCAGGCAGACGAAGGTCGCCGAGGCGATGATGCCGATCAGCAGGAAGACATCGTTGAACGCCAGCACGTTGGCTTCGCGCGTGACCTGCTGCGCCAGCAGCGCCGTGCCTTCGGCCTGCCGCAGCGCGGGATCGGTCAGCACGCGCCCGTAGGCGCCGCCCAGCGCCTGAATGCGCGCCGCGTCCAGCGGATCGGTCAGGCTGATCGACTGCACCAGCGAGTGCGAATGGAATTTCTCGCGGTAGACCTGGAATGTGCCCAGCAGCGCGGAGCCGGCCAGGCCGCCGAGCGACTGCGTGATGCCGAACAGCGCCGAGAAGCTGACGATATGGCTCATGCCCTTCGACAACGCTTGCAGCATGCCGATCAGCAGGGTCGGCCCCATGAAGTACACCGCGGCGAAGGCGATCAGCGCCTGGCTCCAGACCATGTTGGCCGGCCGCGTCAGGTTGTTCGAGTGCGCGTCCATGAAGGCGCCGATCGCGATCAGCAGCAGCGAGATCCGGATCGGGCGCTCCAGGTTCATCGGGTTGACCGTCAGCGCGCTGACCGCCAGGCCTGCCACCGTGGCCAGCGTCACGACTACGTACAGCGGTACCAGCTGGTCGTTGCCCATGCCGAGTGCCGTCAGCAGGCCGACCGCGCCATAGGCCTGCTCGGACAACAGCACGCGCACCGCGATCGCGACCAGCGCAAAGCGCAGCATCGCCCGGCTGCCGAGCCAGCGGGTATTGAGCAGCGGATTGGCGCGGTTGTGCTCGATCCACAGCGCGGCGGTGATCAGCACCACCGCACCGCACAGGGCATAGCCCAGCCATCCGGCTTCGGTCCACCACAGGATTCGTCCCTGCGCGAGCACCGCGCACAGCAGTGCCATGCCGGGCGCGAACAGCGCGAAGGTCAGGAAGTCGAGCCTCTCGAACGCGCGGATGCGCTCGCTCGGCGGCAGCCGCAACAGCGCCACCGCCACCAGCGACAACAGCGCCAGGCCCAGTTCGAACAGATAGAGCGTCTTCCAGTTGCCGGCCTCGAGCATGCCGGAGGTGAAGGTGCGCGCCAGCGGAGTGGCCAGCTGCGGCACGCCGATGCCGAGCACGATTGCCTTCAATCGGTGCGCGGCCGGCAGCGCCTGAATCATGTAGTACAGCGCCAGCGTGCTGAGGCCGCTGGCGGCAATGCCGTTGGCCGCGCGCACCAGCAGGGCGGTCTCGAAGGTATGGACGAAGATATGGGCGAGCGCGACGGCGACATAGCCGAGCAGGAACAGCCGCGCGAAATGCTGCAGGCCGTATTGCTGCCGGAACTTGATCAGCAGCATGCTCATGCAGACGTTGGTCATCACGTAGACCGTCGATAACCACGCCGCCTGATCGCTGTAGAGACCGAACACGCCCTGGATGTGATTCAGGTTCGCGAGCACCAGCGCGTTGCCGAAGCCGGCGGTCAGTCCGATCAGCACACCGACGCAGAAATAGCCGACGCGCCTTGGCGTCGGATGATCCGGTGTCGCCGGAGAGCCCGGAATGGTGGGCCGCTCGTGCGGCTTGAACTGATATTCGGCCGTGGCAGCACCCATGGGCTTGACGGGAAGCGGGTTCAGCGAAAGTCCAGCGGGTTCGATGATTGCCGTTGTCAGGCCGAAGTGTCAAGCCGCGCGAGGTTGTCGTTGGCGCAGTGAGGGCAGAGGAAGGCGGGGAAGGGGCAGAAGAAACGAGCCGGAAGACACCAATGCGGATGGCCGCGCCGGGCGGCGATCCGCATTGGGGGGCCAGCGGTTCAGGGGTTCAGTGTCAGGCCGCCATCGCGCGCCGTTCGTCTTCGGTCAATTGCGGGCCGTCCAGCGTCACGCGCGAATCGTCGTGGCGGAACTTGCGGATGATCGGCTTCAGTTCTTCCTTGATGTGGTCCTCGTTGTAGCCGTTGAACAGATGGCCCAGCAGGCCGCGGCGCAGGTCGCTGGTGCCCATCAGCCAGTCTGCGATCGGGAAGGTCAGGTTCATGTTGTAGTGCATCATGATTCCCTGATTGTGGTGCGCGGTATGGTGCCGGCGGATCGTGTTGATGAAGGGCATATTGCGCACGAACCAGTTGTCATGCACATGGCAGCAGTAGTGGAACACCTCGTAGACCAGGTAGTGGCCGACCATCGTCATGAAGACGATGTACGCCGCATTGGCATTGATCAGCAGATAGGCCAGATAGCCCAGCACACCGCCGCCGACGCCCAGCGTGATCAGCACGCGCCAGGGGAAGAACACGATGCGGAATTCGCGCGTGGTGTCGATGGTGGGCTCGATGTCGGTGAAGTACTGGTGATGCTGACGGGTGTGCCGCTCGTAGATGGCGCGCAGCGCAAACACGTCGATGCGCCGATGCATCACGTACTTGTGCATGAACCACTCGACCAGATTGCCGGCGAGAAAGACCGGCAGCACCAGCAGCCACTCCCACGTCGCGTTCTCCAGACGGGTCGCGCAGTAGTAGAGCGCGGCAATGCCGGCGGCGAAGATCACGCCGATATGCAGCAGGCCGTTGTATAGCGGGCTGATATCGGCCTTGTACTGTTCGCGGAATTTGCGTTGGCGTTCGCTCATCATGGTGGTTGTCTCCTGTCTGCGTTACTGACATCGTACTAATATATTAGTCGTATATGGTGGCATGTCAAACGATTTCTTGCTGCCAGCAGCACCAAGAAAAACGGCCCTCGCAAACGAGGGCCGGAATCCTGTCGTCCCCGTGTATGCGGGGACCGGTGGCTGTCGATGACGTTGCGTTGGCGCCTGCGCGGGAACGACGCGACAGGCGTCAGTGCGACACTTCCTCCAGCGAGCGCCCCTTCGTCTCCACGCCCAGCCAGAGCACCGTGACCGCGGCGATCGCGAACGACAGCGCGCCCAGCGTGAAGATGCCGCCCTGGCCCGTGATGGGCAACAGCACGCCCACCAGATACGGACCCACCAGCGAGCCGATGCGGCCGATCGACGAAGCGAAGCCCGATCCGGTAGCGCGCGAGCGGGTCGGATACAGCTCGGGCGTGTAGGCATACAGCACAGACCACATGCCGAACAGGAAGAACTGCATGCACAGGCCGGCGGCGATCAGCTGCTCGACCGGCAGCTTGAGCACGGCCGCCTGGCCGTACAGATAGGCGGACGCGGCGCTGCCGAGCAGCATCAGTGCGCAGGTCGGCTTGCGCCCCCACTTCTCCAGCAGCCACGCCGAGAAGATGAAGCCGGGAATGCCCGCCAGCGAGATATAGACCGTGTAGAGCACCGACTTGGTCACCGCGTAGCCGGCCTGCTGCAGCAGCGCGCCGAGCCAGGTGGTCAGGCCGTAGTAGCCAAGCAGCGCGAAGAACCACACGCCCCACAGCATCACGGTCCGCCTGGCGTACGGGCCTTTCCACAGCTCGCCGAACATCGCCTTGCGTTCGTGCACCGCGGCGGGCGCGAAGCCTGCCTGCACGGCGGGAAGCGGCTTGCCGCTGGCGCGCTCCACCCGTGCTTCGATGCCGGTCATCACCGCCTCGGCCTCGCGTTGCCGCCCTGCGCCTTCGAGCCAGCGCGGGGATTCCGGCACCATCCGGCGCACCACGAAGACGAATGCCGCCGGCAGCGCCATCGCGATAAAGATGCCGCGCCAGCCGATCACCGGCAGCGTCAGATAGGCCAGCAATCCCGCGGCAATGAAGCCGATCGGCCAGAAGCCCTCGAGGATCGCCACATACTTGCCGCGGCTCTTGGCCGGCACGATCTCCGACACCATCGACAGCCCGATCGGAAACTCCATGCCCATGCCGAAGCCGAGCAGCACGCGGTACAGCATCAGTGCGGTGACGCTGTCCGCCAGCCCGCACATCAGGCTGCCCACGCCCCAGAAGATCATGCTGACCTGGAACACCGGCTTGCGGCCGAAGCGGTCGGCCAGCATGCCGGCCACTGCCGCGCCGGCGAACATGCCGAGAAAGCTGGAGCTGGCCAGCAGGCCCGTCTGTGCCGCGTTCAGGCCGAATTCGGCTTTGATCGAGCCGAGCACGAAGGTCATCATGCCGAGGTCCATCGAATCGAAGAACCATGCGGTGGCGATGATGCCGAACAAGGTGCGCTGATAGCGGGTCATGGGAAGGCGCTCGAGCCGCGCCGCGACTCCGGGGGTCAGCGCCACACTGCCTGCCGACATGTCCATGGTTGTCTCCTGTCTTTGTCGTGGGGCCGCCTGTCGGCGGTCTGGCTAATATATTAGATGGATGTAACAGGTATGCAAGAGGAGCGCGGCCGTTGGCGCAGCGCGGTCGCCTTCGAGGCCCGGTGCGCCCGCCCGGAAAGCGTTATCCGGCGCGGCTTGCCGGGCGAAGCTCCGGATTTGCCCTAAGCCGCCTGACGGGCCGCCGCCACGCCGCGGTGGATGGCGAGTTCGCCGCGCCAGGCGTTCTCGACGATGCGTGCGTAGGTGCCGGGCACGTCGTCGACGGGGAATGCCTGCGCCAACCGCGTGACCCCAAGGGCGTCGCGCGTCAGGGCGGGCAGCGCATCGCTCGGTACGCCGAAGGCCTGCAGGTTCGACGGGATATCGAGCGCGTCGATCAGGTTGCGCACCGCCGCCGGCACGCCGGCGATCCGTTCGGCGTCGCTGCCCTGGTCGAGGCCGAACAGCGGCGCCAGCGCAAGCAGATCGGCACTGCGCGTGGCGCGCAGCGCGTCCAGGACGTAGGGCAACATCACGGCATTGGTGCTGCCATGCGAGCGATGGGTCAGGCCCGCGACGGCATAGGCGATGCCATGGACCGCATTCAGGCCGGCGCTGCCGTAGGACAGCGCGGCGTAGAGGCTGGCATAGGACATGCCGATACGCGCCTCGATATCGCGGCTGCCGTCGTCACCGCTGCCGCCGTCGCTGGCCCTGCCGCTGTCGCGGTACGCGCGCAGCAGGTAACGGCTGCACAGCGCGATGGCCTCGCGGGCGAACAGCATGGTCAGTGCCGAGCGGCCGCTATAGCCGGGATCGGCATTGCCTTGCCTCGGATAAGCCGCGCTGTCGACGGTCAGGTACGACTCGATCGCATGCGTCAGCGCATCGATGCCGGCATCCGCCGTCACGCGCGGCGGGCAGGTGTAGGTGAACTCGGGATCGATCAGCGCGATCTGCGGCCGCAGCGCGTTGTCCATCACCGCGATCTTGGTGGCGTTGTCGGGATCGATCAGGATCGCACCGGGCGTGGCTTCGGAGCCCGTGCCCGAAGTGGTGGGCAGCGCCGCCAGCGGGATCGGCCGCGTGCCGGCAGGCAACGTACCGGCGAAGTCCCGCACCGGCCGGCCTTCCGGCAGCGTCAGGCTCAGCGCCTTTGCAAGGTCGATATTGCTGCCGCCGCCAAGCGCCACCAGGTGGTCGGGCACGCGGCCACCGAGACAAGTCCGCAGCGCTTGCGTGGCTTCGTCGCACAGCGTCGTGCTCGGGTCCGGCATGCCGCCGTCGTAGACCACGGTCTCGATGCCGGCGGCCCGCGCGGCCTCGATGTACTCGGCCACCCACGGCGTGCGTTCGGTGAAGAAGGTATCGGTGACCAGTACGCCTTGACGATGGCCGAGCCGCTGCAACAGCGCGGGCAATTGCGCGCGCGTGCCTGGGCCGACGATCAGACGCGCCGGCGCACAGAAATAGACCAGGTCTTCGATTCTCATGGCAACTCCAGGGGGATGGACGAAGGGGGAAGCGGCGCGGCCGCGCCGTGCATCGCATCGGCGAGCTGCCGCAGCCAGGGAAGGGCGAGCTCGGCCACCGTGTCGGCATGGCCGGTCAGCAGACCATGGCCGGCCCGCTCGATGGTGGCAAGGCGGCCTGCGGGCAGTCCGTCGGCCAGCGCCTGCGCGTGCGGCCACGGGCAATCGTCGTCGTCCCGCCCATGGACGACCAGGGCCGGCATCGGCAACGACGGCAAGCGAGAACGCTGATCGGTGTGCCGGATCGCCCGCCACGTATGCGCGACGGCGGCATGGTCGGCCGCCTCGCTCAATCCAAGTCGGCGCTCGCGCTCGGTGATCTCGGCCAACAGCGCTGGGTCGTCGCCGGCGCGAAACCAGCGGGTCTCGCACAGGGCAGGGGAGCCTGACAGCAACAGCAGCGCTGCCGGCCGCAGTTCGTAGCGATATCGGTCCGCGTACTCCAGCGCCACCGACACGCCCATGCTCCACCCGGCCAGCACGAACGGCCGCGCCCCGACATGCCGTTCCACGACCGCGCGTGCCGCAGCCGCATAGCGCTCCAGTGTGTATCCCTCAGCGGTGTCTGGCCTCGGCGCCGCCCCACGCCCCTGCAGATTCGGCAGCACGAAGGTGCAGAGCGAGCGCAAACGCGCTGCCACCGGCAACCACGCCGCGCGCGTGCCCTGAATGCCGTGCAGCGCAACGACCGGCACCGGACCGCTGCCGACCTCGATCACGTCCATCGAGTCTGCTGCCATGGTGTCTTCTGTACATCTAATATATTAGATGGATCATAGTAGTGGACAGGCAGGTGGAAAGGCAAGGCGACACGTGTATGGCGTCGGGCCCGGTCAAATGCGGAGCGGTACGCCATGCCGATTTTCACTGGAACGACCATTTTCAGCGTTTGCTGAAAGTAGGAATTCCAGTGAAAATGGGGGTCAATATTTCCCCCCGGGCGCTGTTTTCAGCAAATGACTCCGATAGAAGTTGCTAATACGACACTTTCACATCAGACCGCCGCGCTGCTCGCAGTGCTGCGGCATGTGCCGGTGATCGATCGCCTGGAGCTCGCACCCGCATCCCCGGGCGACCTGGCGGCGGCGGACGTTGTCGCCGACGTTCGCGTCGAAGGGCGGCGATATACCCTTGTCTGTGTCGTAACGACAACCGGTCAACCGCGCCATGTCCGAACCGCGCTGCTTCAGCTTCGGCAACTCGTGGCGCTTCACGGGCGGGACGCGACGCCGGTTCTGATCGCGCCGTATCTGTCTGCCGCGGCACAGGATCTGTGCCGCCAGCACAATGCCGGCTTCCTCGACCTTGAGGGAAATGTTCACCTCGCATTCGGCGGCGTCTTCATCGAGCGGGCCGTCGCGAGCAAGCCGGTAGCCGAACGCCGCGATCTGCGCTCCCTGTTCAAGCCGAAGTCTGCTCGGATGCTGCGGATCATGCTGCGCGATCCAGAGCGCCCGTGGCGCGTGGCGGCGCTTGCCGAGGCGGCCGGCATCAGCCTCGGACACGTCAGCAACGTCCGCACTGGCTTGCTCGATCGCGAGTGGGCGAGGGTCTCGCCAGATGGACTGTCCCTTTCGGATCCCGATTCGCTGCTCGATGCCTGGCGCGATACGTACGAGCCGCCGGCTGGCAAGCGTCACGGTTTCTATACGCCTCTGCATGGCAGTGCGCTGGAGCAAGCCGTACGAGAAGCATTGCGTGAGCGAACTGGCCAGATGACCCTGGCCTCGTTCTCGGCGGCGCAATGGCTTGCACCTTATGCCCGCACGACGACGCAATATTTTTATGCCGACGAGGCGGGACTCGAACAACTGCGCTCCGCGTTGAAATTGTCACGGGCATCGAAAGGCGAGAATGCCGTCGTGATGACGCTGGAGGACCCTGGCCCGTTCCGTGACACCGTGGAGCCGGCCCCGGGCGTCATCTGCACGAGCCCCGTTCAGACCTACCTCGACCTCGCAATTGCCGGGGAGCGAGGCAGGGAAGCGGCCGATCATCTGCGACAACTTCAGCTCAATTGGCAGACATGACGCCCGGTGAACCGCAATCCGCGGTGGATTACGACGATCGCACGACAGCGGCCGTCCAGACCGTCCTGATCGAGATCGGTCAGATTTCTTGGAAGCTTCAAGGGAAAGTTTGCCGTGGTGGGCGGCGCGGTGCCCTGGCTACCTGCTCGGCAAGACCGATGACATGCCGCATGTCGGCACCATGGATGTCGATCGGCGGACCGTCATCCATTGCCGGTATCTGGCGTACAAGCGTTCTTCACGATCTCGGCGTCGCGCGGCATCAGGAAATCGACGATGACGTCGCTGAAAGCGCCGGAGCGTCCGGCGCTTTTCGTAGCCATGCTGGCGCAGCGCATCGACCAGATTGGCATATTGCCCGTCGCCCAATGCCTCGGCGTCGAGGCCAAGATCGTTGCTCGATCTTCCCAGCGGTGCCATTGGCTTCGATTGCATCGCCCGCAAGTTCGATTCGGTCGAAGGCTTCGGACCGACCTGTGTGCGCCGCTTTGTCCAGGACACCGATGTACTGCGCAACCGAACGCCCGAACAGTGGCAGCAGGATGCATTTGGACAGGTCGACACCTGGCTGCGGGCGCTTGGCCTGCGCAGCTGAGCCGTTCCCAACGCACGTGCGGGCCTGCTGCCCTTAGCCAAAATGACTCATATACAATTTGCATTCGTCAAACATGCAAACGGCAACATGGTCAAGAAAGCGGCGACAGTCAGGCGGGCGGCAGCGACCCATGTCGAGGACGAAGGCGGCGAGAACGGGGTCGGCCCGCGCGGGCGGCTGACCGATCAGGCCTACCGGTGGATCGAGGAAGCGATCGTCACGTTGCAGCTCGCGCCCGGTTCGTCGATCTCCGAGTTCCAGTTGAGCGAGATGACTGGCATCGGCCGCACGCCGATCCGCGAGGCGATTCAGCGGCTGGCGCGCGAGCATTTGATCGTGGTGTTGCCGCAGCGCGGCCTGCTGATTCCGCCGATCGATGTGGCCAAGCAATTGCGGCTGCTGGAGACGCGCCGCGAGGTCGAGCGGCTGATCTGCCGCAGCGCGGCGCGGCGCGCCACCGCCGAGGAGCGCCAGGCCTTCCGGCGGCTTGCCGCCGAGTTCGAGCGGTCATCGAAGAAGGGCGACGAAGTCGCGTTCGTGCGCGCCGATGCGGGCTTCAACGAACTCTGTCTGCAGGCCGCGCGCAACGAATTCGCAGAGGGCGCGATGCGGTTGATGCACGGGCTGTCGCGCCGCTTCTGGTATTTTCACTACAAGCAGGCCGCCGATCTTCCCGAGATGGCCCGCCTGCATGCCCGTGTCGCCGCAGCCATCGCCGAGGGCGAGGTCGAAGGCGCGGGCGAGGCGCTCGACGCGCTGCTGGACAATATCGAGGACTTCACCCGCGCGACCGTGCTGGGCGACCGCCGCTAGGGCTTCCAGGGCCAGGGCGTTTCGCCGGCACCATGCGCGCCCGCAAAGAGGAACCCACCGACGCATGCCAAGCCGACAGAATCAGATTCGCCCGCTTCGACTGATCCCAGCCCTGCTGTTCAGCCTGCTGGCCGCCACAGCCTCCGCGCAATCCCCTGCGCAATCCCCTGCGCAATCCCCGCCGACTGTATCGACCGCTCCTGCCCCGGCCGCGGTCGAGGTCCGCAATCTGACCACGCCGACCACCTGCGCCGAAGAGGACAACGTGTCGTTTGCGCTGTCGGCGCCGTCGATCCAGCGCTTCCGGGTCGAGGCGCTGCATCCCGACTACATCGGCAAGATCCGCAAGGACAGCTCGGCGCCGGATTTCTCCGGCTGCAATTTCGGCGATACCCCGCATCCGACCGATCCGCGCCACGCCTTCAAGCCGCGCAAGGTCCGTCTTTATGATGGCAAGGACCTGGCCATCGTCGGCATCACGTTCGACAGTTTCTGGCGGCCGCAACGCGTGCCGGTCACCGTGGGCGGACGCAAGGACGGCGGCTTTCATCTGATCCAGTTCTTCGACAAGCGCAAGGGTGCCAAGGGCAAGGTCGTCGAAACCGAGGTGCTCGTGCTCTATCCGTCGGACGGCTACTGGCGCGCCAAGCCGCTGCCGGCCGCCCACTTGCCCGACAACGCCTACGGATCCTCGTTTCTGATGGGACCGGTGCAGAAGGACCTGCGCCCGATCGTCGATATCGCCCACATCGACATCGACCCGCGCAAGCGCACGATCGGCCTGCGCTTCACCGCCGGCGGCGAGGCACAGGTCGCGATCCGCGAGATCAGCCGCACGCGCACCGCGCTCGATGTCGCGTTCAGCCCGCCGTATCGCGCGCAGGCGCCGTTCGCGATGCTGCGCTCGATGTATGTGACCGAGGACAACGCCGATATGAGCCGCGTCAGTTGGGAGGACACGGCGGGCCAGCGTCGGGACGCCACGGTGGCCGAGGTGTCGGCCTGGCAGGCGAGCGACGTCCGCTTCGGACGAACCGTACCGTCGCGCCACAACACCAGCGCGCCGGACATCCGCTTCAGCGATTTCCGCTGACATGGCTGCACGGCCTGCCGCCTTTGTAAATCTGGCCAACGGCCGAACGGAACGGCCGGCGTGCCACGGCAGCGCAAACGGCGGAACGAAGTTTGCTTGATGGCTCGGTTGGCCATGCCGCCACGCCCGCTCCTCGCGGCGCCGGGCGGCGTGCGCCGACCCGCCATCAGGAGACCGCCGTGAACCAACCCGCCCGCCCCTTTGCCGTCGTCACCGGCGCCTCGTCCGGCATCGGTTTCGAACTCGCGCGCTGTTGTGCGATGCAAGGTTACGATCTGCTGATCGCGGCCGACGAGCCTGCGATCGATACCGCCGCGGTGGCCTTGCGCGATACCGGCATGTCGGTCGATGCGCTAT
The DNA here is from genome assembly GCF_017598945.1 of Cupriavidus gilardii. Classification (GTDB taxonomy): domain Bacteria; phylum Pseudomonadota; class Gammaproteobacteria; order Burkholderiales; family Burkholderiaceae; genus Cupriavidus; species Cupriavidus gilardii_E. The sequence goes on along the minus strand of NZ_JAGFTW010000058.1, from coordinate 457,918 downwards.
GCGTGGATCTGGCCGACCCTGCCGGGGTCGAGGCGCTGTATCGAGCCACGCAAGGCCGCCCGGTCGACGTGCTGTGCGCCAACGCCGGCCGCGGCCTGGGCCGCGCGTTTCTCGATCAGGACTTCCGCGATATCCAGCGCGTGGTGGAGACCAATGTCACCGGCACGCTGGACCTGCTGCACCGCATCGGCCGCGACATGCGCGACCGCCGCACCGGGCGGATCCTGATCACCGGCTCGATCGCCGGCTTCATGCCTGGCACCTATCAGGCCGTCTACAACGCGACCAAGGCCTTCCTCGATTCGTTCTCGTTTGCGCTGCGGCATGAATTGAGCGATTGCGGTGTCACGGTGACCTGCCTGATGCCGGGCGCGACGGAGACCGATTTCTTCGAGCGCGCCGACATGCTCGACACGCGCCTGGGCCAGCAGAAGAAGGGCGATCCGGCCGAGGTCGCCCGCGAGGGCTTCGAGGCGATGCTGCGCGGCGACGGCGACGTCGTCACCGGCTGGCAGAACAAGCTGCGCGCCGCGATCTCGAACGTGACACCGGCCGATCTGCTGGCCGAGCAGCACCGCCGCATGGCCGAGCCCGGCGGCGGCATGGAGCGGTGAGCCTCCGCGCGAAGGCCAATCCCCGCGCGAAAAATCGTCGTTAAGGACCATTGCATAGCGGCCTTGCGCGTACTAGCGTCGTAGTTGTCGTTCCCCACCGCCGCCGTTCCGGCGCCTGATGCGCGCCGGCGGACGCGTTCGCATCCCGGGCACCGAGCCAGCCCATCCAGATGGTGCCCGACAACAAGGAGACCGCCATGCGACAGCGCACGACCTTCGATCCCGCCATTTCCTTTTCTTCACCATGCAGACGCCCCGGAGGCTGGCTCGCGATGGCGACCGCCGCGCTGTTGCTGGCGGCTTGCGGTGGCCACGACCACGACGACGACCATGGCCACAAGCCGCCGCCTCCGCAACCCGTAGCGGGTTGCGAGCTGAACGGCACGACCGGCGGCGAGGTGATCGTGCTGCCCGGCGAACCGGGCGCGCCCGAGGTTGCGACCGGCTACGCGCCGAAGCGGACGGTCTATGCGAAGACCTATATGGCGGTGACCAACAATCCGGTCTCGACCAAGGTCGCCTGCGACATCCTGAGGGACGGCGGTACCGCGGTCGATGCTGCAGTGGCCGCGCAAATGGTGCTGAACCTGGTCGAGCCGCAGTCGTCCGGCATCGGCGGCGGCGCCTTCATCATGCATTACGACGCGCAGACGAAGAAGGTTATCGCCTACGACGGCCGCGAGACCGCGCCCGCCGGCGCCGATGAAAACTACCTGCGCTGGAAGTCGCCGACCGACCAGACTCCGCCGCTGCCCAACGCGGTGCGCAGCGGCCGCTCGATCGGCACGCCGGGCACGCTGCGCGTGCTCGAGCTCGCCCATCGCGACTACGGCAAGAAGACCTGGAAGGAGCTGTTCTCGCCGGCAATCAAGCTGGCCACCGACGGCTTTGCGATTCCGCCGCGGATGGCCGCGTCGATTTCCGGCGCCACCACGGTGCAGAACATCAAGCGCGATCCGGAGATGGCCGCCTACTTCCTGAACCCGGACGGCACCCCCCGCGCGGTCAATACGATCCTGAAGAACCCGGCGCTGGCGCAGACCTTCACCGCGGTGGCGGAGGGCGGCGCCGATGCCTTCTACAAGGACGGCCCGATCGCGCGGGCCATCGTCGACAAGATCCGCACCACCTACGATGGCAACACCACGCCGGGCGTGACCACGCTCGACGACCTCGCCAACTACCAGGCGAAGAAGCGCGAGCCGGTCTGCACCACCTACCGGCAATACGAGATCTGCGGCATGCCGCCGCCGTCCTCGGGCGGCATCGCGGTCGGGCAGATTCTCGGCATCCTGGAGAACTTCGATCTCGCCGCCCATGCGCCTGCCACCATGGACCAGAACGGCGGCAAGCCCAGCGTCACCGGCGTGCATCTGGTCGGCGAGGCCGGCAACCTGGCCTATGCCGATCGCAATCGGTACGTGGCGGACACCGACTTCGTGCCGCTGCCTGGCGGCACCTGGGACACGCTGCTGAACAAGCCCTACCTGGCGCAGCGGGCCAGCAGGATCAGCCTGACGCAGGCGATGCCGCTGCCTGCGCCGGCTGGCGAGTTCGGCAGCGCGCCGATGGGGTCGCCGATGATCGCCGAACGCGGTACCACGCATCTGTCGCTGGTGGACAAGTACGGCAACGTGGTGGCGATGACGACGACCATCGAATCGGGGCTGGGCTCGTACCACATGACCGGCGGCTTCCTGCTGAACAACGAGCTGACGGACTTCAGCGCGGAGCCGGTCGACACCGCCACCGGCGCGCCCATCGCCAATCGCGTGCAGCCGCTGAAGCGCCCGCGCAGCTCGATGTCGCCGACGCTTGTGTTCGAGCGCAAGGGCGACGGCAGCCGCGGCGACTTCAAGATGACGACCGGCTCGCCGGGCGGGGCCACCATCATCCAGTACGTCGCCAAGACGCTGGTCGGCGTGCTCGACTGGAAGATGGACGCGCAGCAGGCGGTGTCGATGATCGACTTCGGTTCGAACAACGCGACCATGATCGTCGGCGGCGAGCATCCGAACGTCGATACCAGCACGCCGCAAGGCGGCTTGCCAGGCGACAACGATCCGCTCGTCCGGGGCCTGCGCAATCTGGGGCACACCGTCAGCGTGGGCAACCAGTCGAGCGGCCTGTCCGCGATCGTGCGGGAGACCATCGGCGGGGCACCGGCGCTCGTCGGCGGTGCCGATCCGCGGCGCGAGGGCGTGGTGCTGGGCGATACCTTCAGGCCGTGAGGCACCCGAAATAGCGTCGGGTCACTGGCGGGCCGGGTCCTGTGCAAGCAGGCCCGGCCCGCTTTTGCTTCGCCCGCCGCGAGGGGATGGCTGCATGCTCGCCGGTACAATGGCCGCTTTCCGCTTTCCGCTTTCCGCTTCCGCACACTCTGACCCCTCGATCCCATGACCACGCTAGGAACGCCCCTTTCTCCCCGTGCCACCAAAGTGATGCTGCTTGGCTCCGGGGAGCTCGGCAAGGAAGTGCTGATCGCCCTGCAGCGACTCGGCGTCGAAACCATTGCGGTCGACCGCTACGACCATGCCCCGGGTCAGCAGGTCGCGCACCATGCACGGACCATCGCGATGAGCGACCCGGAGCAGCTGAAAGCGTTGATCGAGGCCGAGCGCCCCGATCTGGTGGTGCCCGAGATCGAGGCGATAGCCACGCCGATGCTTGAAGCGCTGGAAGCGGCCGGCACGGTGCGCGTGATTCCAACCGCCCGCGCCGCGCGCCTGACGATGGACCGCGAAGGCATTCGCCGGCTGGCGGCCGAGACCCTTGGCCTGCCAACCAGCCCGTACCGCTTCTGTGATTCGCTCGACGAACTGCGCGCGGCCATCGAGGGCGGCATCGGCTACCCGTGCGTGGTCAAGCCGGTGATGAGCAGCTCGGGCAAGGGCCAGAGCAAGCTCGACGGCCCGCAGGATATCCAGCGTGCGTGGGAATACGCAATGGCCGGCGGACGTGTCAGCCACGGCCGCGTGATCGTCGAGGGTTTCATCGATTTCGATTACGAGATCACGCTGCTGACCGTGCGCGCACACGGCGCCGACGGCAGCATCGAGACGCATTTCTGCGAGCCGATCGGCCATCTGCAGCAGGCCGGCGATTACGTCGAGAGCTGGCAGCCGCATCCGATGCATCCGGCCGCGCTGCAGAAGGCGCGCGAGATCGCGCGTGCGGTGACGAGCGATCTCGGTGGGCAGGGTCTGTTCGGCGTCGAGCTGTTCGTCAAGGGCGAGCAGGTCTGGTTCAGCGAGGTCAGCCCGCGCCCGCACGATACCGGCATGGTGACAATGATCACGCAGTGGCAGAGCGAGTTCGAGCTGCACGCTCGCGCGATTCTTGGCCTGCCGGTGGACACCACGCTGAAGAGCCCGGGCGCCAGCGCGGTGATCTACGGTGGTGTGGAGGGCGAGGGCGTGGTGTTCGACGGCGTCGACGCGGCGCTGCGCGTGCCGCAGACCGATCTGCGGCTGTTCGGCAAACCGGAGAGCTTCGCCAAACGCCGCATGGGCGTCGCGCTCGCCTATGACGCCGACGTCGAAACGGCACGGGCCCGCGCGCGCGAAGCGGCAGGCAAGGTGGTGCCGCGCCTGCCTGAATGATCCACGGGCCCGCTTGACGAGAGCCCAGGGTTGCTCCCCTCTCCCGCTCGCGGGAGAGGGGCGGGGGGAGAGGGAGAACACCATTGCGTTACCGATGGCCGCGGTCATGCTGCGATTTGCTCCCCTCTCCCGCATGCGGGAGAGGGGCCGGGGGAGAGGGCAAGCGCGCTCGACATGCCAGCGCCGTTCGCCCCTCTCCCCGACCCTCTCCCCGGTGGGGAGAGGGAGAACACCAACGCGTTACTGATGGTCGCGGTCATGCCGCGGCCAGGTTCGATTGCACGGCCGCCCGCGGCAGCCACATGCCGACCCACAGCCCGTGCGGTAGCGCATTGCGGGCCGCGATGCCGCCGCCATGCGCGGCGATGCTCGCCATCGCGATGCTCAGGCCAAGCCCTGAGCCTTCACTGTCCGGCCGCGCACCGTCGCGTACCCGGTAGAACGGCTCGAACAGATGCGGCAGGGCCTCGGGCGGTACGCCCGGACCGCCGTCGACGATATCGAGTTCGAGCCGATCGCCTGCGCTGCGCAGCGTCACGCGAATCGGCGAATCAGGATGGGTATGGCGGATCGCGTTGCGCAGCACGTTGTCGATCGCGCTGGCCAGGCGCACGCGATCACCCATCACCATGGCGGGCGGCGGCGCGGTCCATTCGATCGAGACGCCACGCGTTGCGGCCTCGAAGCGGGCATCCTCGACCACGGCCTGGATCACGCCGACCAGTTCGAGCGGCTGCAACGGCAAGCCCTTGGCGCCGAGCCGGGCCAGCGTCAGCGTATGCGCGACCAGCCCGTCCAGACGCTCGATCTCGCGCTCGATCCGATCGAGTTGCACCGACAGCCGGCCATCGTCGCGCCGGGCCAGTTCGCTGGAGACCTGCAGCCGTGCCAGCGGCGAGCGCAGTTCATGCGCGATATTGCGCAGCATCCGTTCGCGCGATCTGACCAGCGCCTCCAGCCGCGCGGCCATGCTGTCGAAGTCTCGCGCCAGATAGCCGAGTTCGTCGGCACGCGCGGCCAGCGCGGGCGGCATGCGCGCACGCAGATCGCCGCCGGCCAGCGCGCGGGCCGCTTCCCGCAGACATTGCACCGGTGCGGTGACATGGCGCGTCAGCGCCCAGCACAGTGGCGCGCTGACCGCCAGCGCGAACAGGCCCAGCGCCAGCATGACCGGCGACAGGTGAAGCATCTCCCAGCGCGAGGAATCGAACGGCAGGAACACGAGCAGCAGATCCTCGCCGTCGGGTAGCGGTATTGCCTGCGGGTCCCACCATGAGACGCTGGCACCGGGGGCGAGCGGCAGCGTGCCGCGATCGTGGTCGAGCGGCACGTTCACGGCGAGCGCATGGCGCGGGCGCTCCAGCGTACTGACCCAGTCATGCACCCGTGTCGGCAGGCGGCGGCCGAGGATGTCGGCGTTGTGCTCGTCGACCAGGTAGATCTGCAGTGCCGAGAAGCGCGAGTCCATCGCGCGCACCCAGCGCTCCAGGCCCGGCCGCCCCTGCGTGCGGGCGATCTGCAGCGCGTCCTGCGTCAGGCTGGCCGGATTGAGGCCGTCCAGCGCCTGAAAGCGATACCAGGCGACCGACGCGGTCAGCGCCATGCCGATTGCCACGATCACGGCCATGCCGGTCCAGAAGGCGAGGAAGTTGCGCCAGAACAGCGGCAGCGATGCCATGGTCAGGCCACCAGCATGTAGCCGCGGCCGCGCTGGTTGCGGATGGCGGCCGTGGCCCGAGACCCGTCCAGTCCCAGCTTGCGCCGCAGGCTGCTGATGTGCGTATCGATGCTGCGGTCGTAGCGGTCGGGCACGCGCCCCAGCGCGTATAGACCCAGCTGTTCGCGCGCCACGACCTGTCCGGCCGAGCGCATCAGCATTTCCAGGAGCCGCGTTTCCGCGCCGGTCAGCAAGGTTTCGCCATCGGCCTGCGCGACCTTGCCGGAGCCCAGGTGCAAGGTCAGCCCGCCGACCGTCAGCGTGTCGGGCCCGCCGTCCGGTGTGGGGCCGAAGCGGCGCAGCACCGCGCCGATGCGCGCCTTCAACTCGCGCGGGCTGAACGGCTTGGCCAGATAGTCGTCGGCACCGAGCTCCAGTCCGATCACGCGATCGGTCTCATCGCCATGCGCGGTGAACATGATGACCGGGCGCTGCGAACGCGCGCGATGGCGGCGCAGCAGTTCGAGCCCGTTGCCGTCGGGCAGCATCAGATCGAGCAGGGCCAGGTCGTGATCATCGCGCGCCAGCAGCGCTTCGCCGTCGGCGCCACGGTGCGCGACCGAGAATTGCCAGCGCTCGGGTTCGAAGTACTCGCGCAGCATCTGCGTCAGTTCGACGTCGTCGTCGATCAGCAGGATGCGGCGGGGCGCGTCGGGCGAGCGTACTTGCATGCGAATCGGAAAGGGTAGGCACCGTCCCGGTGGGCCGCGATCAAGCCGCGATCGCGCGCCACGTCAAGAAGTGCAAAGAAGTCAAAAGCTGTCCAAAGCCCGTTGATGAGCTCGTCGGACCACATTCTAATATGAGAATGATTGTCATTCACAGATCCGGCCAGGCATCACGGAACGGCATACGGGGAAATCGCGAGCATGAGCAGCAGTAGTAGCAGTAGCAGTGGCGGCAGGACGACGGGATCGAGGGGCAATACGGCAATGACGCCGCAACGCACGCTGCGCGTCGTGGCCAGGGTCGCCGCCGCGTTGTGCGCGGGCGGCGCGGCATGGACGACAGGCGCGGCGCTGGCGAAGCCGGCCGCCAACGATGCCAAGGGGCCGGCCACGCCAGCCATGCTGGAAACCGTGGTGGTCACCGCCTCGGGCTTCGAGCAGCAGATCAAGGAGGCCCCTGCCTCGATCTCGGTGATCACGCGCGAGGACCTGGAGAAGGGCGCGTATCGCGATATCAATGACGCACTGATCGGGGTGCCGGGCGTCGTGGTGACCGGCGGCGCCGACCGGCAGGACATCAGCCTGCGCGGCATGGGCGCGAAGTACACGCAGATCCTGATCGACGGCAAGCGCCAGAACTCGCGCGAGACGCGCACCAACTCGGACAGCGCGGGCGTCGAGGGCGGATGGACGCCGCCGTTGGCCGCCATCGAACGGATCGAGGTGGTGCGCGGTCCGATGTCCTCGCTGTACGGCTCGGACGCGATGGGCGGCGTGATCAACATCATCACGCGCAAGGTGCCGAAGCGATGGACCGGCGAGGTACGCACCGATGCCACGCTGCAGCAGCACAGCGACTCGGGCAACATCTACCAGGGCAATTTCTATCTGGCCGGTCCGCTGCAGACCGATTTGCTCGGCCTGCAGCTGTACGGTCAGTACACGCATCGCGGCGAGGACGACATCGCCCACGGCTTCCGCGGCCGCGATACGCGCAACCTGACCGCGAAACTCGCGCTGACGCCGAACCGCAACCACGACATCGTGCTCGAGGCTACCTCGATGCGGCAGAGCATCGAGGAAACGCTGGGCCGCACCGTGGCGCCGCTGCCGCCTGGCACGAGCTGTCCGCGTACCGGCTGCCCGGCATCGTCCGAGACCGACTACCGCAGCGAGAAATACGCGCTGTCGCACACCGGCCGCTGGGGCTTCGCGACCTCGGACAGCTATATCCAGCAGGAAGAGTTCGACAACCGCACGCGCCGGATGAAGATCAGGAATCTGGACATGCGCACCAGCTGGACCATGCCGCTCGGCAACCACATGCTGACCGTCGGCGCGAACTATCTGAACCAGCGCCTGAACGACCAGACCGGCAACCAGATCGCGGGCGGACCGAACCAGGTCGAACGCTATCAATGGGCGCTGTTCGCCGAGGACGAATGGCGGCTGACCGAACGCTTTGCGCTGACCGGCGGCCTGCGCATGGACAAGGACGAGAAGTTCGGCGACCACTACAGTCCGCGCCTCTACGGCGTCTGGCAGGTGGCCGACCGCTGGACCGTCAAGGGCGGCGTCTCGACCGGCTTCCGCGCTCCCGACCTGCGCCAGACCGTGTCCGGCTGGGGCCAGACCAGCCGCGGCGGCAATATGTATGGCAACCCGGATCTGAAGCCCGAAACCTCGGTCACGCAGGAAATCGGCCTGCTGTACGACAACGGCACCGGCCTGAACGCGGGCTTGACCGTGTTCAACAACGACTTCAAGGACAAGATCACGCGCGTCGCCTGTCCGATCACGCAGTGCACCGACGGACCGAACCCGTTCGGCGCCAATCCGACGACTTACATGAACGTCGACAAGGCGTACTCGCGCGGCATCGAGGCGACCCTGAAGTGGCCGCTGGCGCGCGACTGGTCGCTGGTCGGCAGCTATACCTTCACCAAGTCCGAGCAGAAGAGCGGCCAGTACCAGGGGCAGCCGCTGAACCAGCTGCCCAGACACCTGCTGACCGCGACGCTGAACTGGCAGGCCACCGGCGCGCTGCGTGCCTGGACGCGCGTCAACTATCGCGGCAAGGAGAGCCAGCCGATTACCGGACCGTCGTCGACTACCGTGGTGGCGCCGTCGTACACCTTCGTCGACCTGGGCGCGACCTACGCGGTCAACAAGAACGTGTCGGTGTTCGCCGGCATCTACAACCTGTTCGACAAGTCGGTCCGCTATGCCGACTACGGCTATGTCGAAGACGGCCGGCGCTACTGGATGAGCGTCTCGGTCAAGTTCTGAGGAGTGCGGTCATGCAATCGATTTCGTTGACGATGGCTGTTGTATTTGCTGCGGTCTCCATCAGCAGCGCGCCGGCTACGTCCGCGGCGGCCCCGACGCCAACGCTGGCCGCCACCGGCCCCGCGCTGTCGATCTCCCATGCGAAGGGCACCACGACGCTGGCCGCGCCGCCCGCCAAGGTCGTCACGATGGACCTGCCCACGCTCGATACGCTGGACGCCCTCGGCGTGCCCGTCGCCGGCGTCCCGGCAACGAAGCTGCCTGCGCATCTGGCCCGCTATCAGGACGACAGCGTCGTCAAGGTCGGCACGCTGTTCGAACCGAATCCGGCGGTGATCGAGGCGATTGCGCCGGGTCTGATCGTCGTCGGCGGACGCTCGGCCAAACAGTACGAAGCGCTGTCCCGTCTCGCGCCGACGGTGGATCTGAGCATCGATCGCGGTGACCGCATCGGCAGCATCGCCCGCCATGCCGAGAGCCTGGGCCGCGTGTTCGGCCGGCAGCAACAGGCCGCGACCGCCGTGCAGGCGCTGCGCACCAGCGTAGCGGCGCTCAAGCAGAAGGCCGCCACCGCCGGCACCGCGCTGGTGGTGCTGACCGCAGGCGACAACATCAGCGCGCAAGGGCCGGGTTCGCGCTTCGGCACGGTGCACGATGCGTTCGGCTTCCAGGCTGCGCTGCCGGCCTTGAATCCGGAGGGCAGGGGAACGAAGCTGACCATCCAGCAGATCCGGGATGCCAATCCCGACTGGCTGTTCGTGATCGACCGCGACGCGGCGGTCGGCAAGCCGCCCTCGGCCGCGCTAGCCTCGATCGACGCCGCCGCCCTCGGACGCAATGCCGGTGGCAAGCCGGTGCGCGTGGTCAAGCTCGATCCGATCCTGTGGTACCTGATGGATGGCGGCGGGCTGCGCGGCATGCAGCTGACGGTGCAGCAGCTCAGCGATGCGATCGAGGGAGACGACCGCCTTTCGCGACGTTAGGCGACGACGTGGGCCGCCGCGCTGCTCAATGCGTCGCCTCGGCGTGAATCTTCCCCAACAGCCACTGCAGACCTGCCAGATGCTGCTGGTCGTGGCTGCACAGGTAGTGCACCAGGCTACGGACCGTCAGCGGCCCGTAGCCCTCGAATTGCGCGGTGCGGGCCAGTTGCCGATCGTCCAGACTGGCCAGTAGCGCGACGGTCTTCTCGCGTGCCGCGCGGAAGTCTGCAAGGACCTGCGCCGCATCGGCCGTGGCATACGCGCGCTCGATCGCCAGCGCGTCGCCGTCGATCGACGGCAGCAGCGGGTGGCTCTCGCTCAGTGCGCGCTCGAAGCGCACGTGATAGCCGTCAATCTCGATATCCCGAACGTGGCACAGCTGGCCGATCGGGGTGAACGGCTCGCTCGGCACGCCCTCCCAACTGGCGGGTGACCAGTTGCGATGCGTGGCCGGAATGGCCGCATAGAAGGACTCCAGCTGGCGCGGGAAATCGCGCAGGGCGGCGAGGGTGGGGGCGTCGATCATCTTGCAGGGCTGGGGTGCGGTCTTTGGTGCGGGTTCATCCCCTCGCGCAATGTACCGAGCCTGCGCACGCTCCCGCAACCATCACGCCGCTGTTCTGCCTCGCCGGACCGCAACAGCGTCGCGCCACCGCTAGGCGGCGGCCGCCTCGTCGCCGGCATTCCGATCGATCTGCCGCATCGCCTTCTCGATTTCTTCGGCCTCGGTCGGCCTGACCAGCCGCGCCACTTCCTTGCCGTCGCGCAGGAACACCAGCGTCGGCCACAGCTTGACGCGGAACGAGCGGCCCAGCGGACGGCCGCTGCCGTCCTCGATCTTGATGTGCCGCACTTGCTGATGGCGCGAGAAGGCCGAGGCGATCGGCGCCTGCGCCCGCATGCAGTAGCCGCACCAGGGCGCGCCGAATTCCAGCACCGCGGCGCCCGGCAGCGCGTCGATATCCGCGCGCGGCGGTTCGATCGCCATATAGGTTTCGGACATGGCCATGTTGTCGTCTCCGTCGTTGTCGTCGATACCCATGATCTAGCGAAATTCACGCCAAGCCCGGCTCAAGTGTGCGGCGAAGCTGACGTAAACCCTGAATGAAACCACACTAACATCTGAATTAAGCGGCTAATGGGCCGCTTTTCTGATGGATAGCCGTCCCCTGGCCCACCATGAACATCAGTCAACGTCTGCTTTTCACGCTGTTCCTCTCCCTGTTCGGTTTGCTCGCCGTCGGCTTCGGCGGCATCTGGCAATTGACGCAGGCCGAACAACGCCTCGAGTACTTCAACGAAAACACGCTGACCAGCGTGCGTCGGCTCAATGCGATCAAGGACAGCACCACCGCGATCCGGGTCCAGTTGTATCGCCACGCGCTGGCGGACGACCCCAAGGCCAAGGACGACGCCGAGCAGGAGATCGTCAACGCGATCAAGCGCTTCGACGATCTGGCCGCAAAGTACGAACGCGAGGATATCTCCAACGATGCCGACCGCAAGCTGCTCGAGGAAGATCGCGCCGCTTTGGCGCGCTACCGGGCCCAGCATGCCGCCTTCTTCGCGCTCTCGCGGACCAACGACACCGCCGGCCTGCATGCCATGCTGTCTTCGGGCGAGCTGCATCTGGCCTCCGCCGCGCTGCGCAAGCAGATCGACGCGCATCTGGACTTCAACACCAGGATGGGCGACGACTCGGTCGCCGAGAACCAGCGCGCCAGCGCCATCGCGGTGCGCGTGTTCGGCACCGTGATCGGCGTGACCGTGCTGGTGGTCGCCGTGCTGGCGTGGCTGCTGTATCGCCGCATCCGCGACAGCCTGGGCGAGATGCAGGCCAGCATGCAGCATGTCAGCGAAACGCTGGACCTGAGCCATCGCTCGCCGGTGCATCGTCTTGACGAGGTCGGCCGTACCGCGCAAAGCTTCAATGCGCTGCTCGATCGCGTCGCCGCGGCGATGCGCGAGGTGCGGCAATCGAGCGATTCGGTCGGTGTGGCCGCACGCCAGATTGCGGCCGGCAACGCCGACCTGTCGTCGCGCACCGAACAGCAGGCCGCCTCGCTCGAAGAAACGGCCTCCAGCATGGAAGAGCTGACCACCACGGTCCGCCACAACGCCGACTCCGCGCGCCAGGCCAGCACGCTGGCCGACAACGCCGCCGCCGTCGCGCAGCACGGCCATGTCGCCACCGGTCAGATGGTCGAGACGATGGGCGCGATCAGCACCAACTCGAACCGCATTGCCGAGATCACCGGCATGATCGAGGGCATCGCGTTCCAGACCAATATCCTCGCGCTGAACGCGGCCGTGGAAGCGGCGCGCGCGGGCGAGCAGGGCCGTGGTTTCGCGGTGGTGGCCGGCGAGGTCCGCACGCTGGCGCAGCGCTCGTCGAGCGCCGCCAAGGAGATCAAGGAACTGATCGACGCCTCGGTGACGACCGTGCGCACCGGCTCGGCGCAGGCCGAAGGCGTGGGCGCGACCATGAACGAGATCCAGCAGGCGGTCAAACAGGTGTCCGACATCATCGGCGAGATTGCGGCGGCGACCGGCGAACAGAGCCGCGGCATCGAGCAGGTCAACCAGGCAGTCGGCCAGATGGATCAGGTCACGCAGCAGAACGCCGCGCTGGTCGAGGAGGCCGCTGCCGCCGCCCATTCGCTGGACGAACAGGCTACGCGCCTGCTCGACACGGTGTCGATGTTCCGCCTTGCGGCCGGCCATGGTGCTGCCGCACCGTCGGGGGCGTCTGCGGCTCGCCACGCGCAACTGGCCGCGGCCTGACGCATCAACGCGGCGGCGGTCCGGCCTTCGGCCGCTCGCGCCGCGCCCGCGTCAATTTGCGGCCACCCGCTGCACGGTGCCGCGATTGCCATCGACCGCCAGCGTATCGCCGTCGGTCAGCTGCGACAGGATGCCCGGCAGATTGACCACGGCCGGAATGCCGAACTCACGCGCGACGATTGCTCCGTGCGACAGGTAGCCGCCGGTCTCCATCACGAGGCCGCCGGCCCGCAGGAACAGCGGCGTCCAGGCCGGATCGGTGCTGGGCGCGACCAGGATGTCGCCGTTTGCCATCGCGGTCGCCTGTTGCGGGCTGCGCGCGACGCAGGCCGGTCCCTGTGCCTGCCCCGCGCCGACCGGCGTGCCGGTCCAGCGCCCCGATGCCGCATCGGCCAGCGATGCGGTATCCGGGGGCGTCGAAGGCAACACCGCCGGCAACGCGCCCGGCTGTTCGACGATCACCGCCGGCTCGGCCTCGGCAGCCTGGCGCGCCAGGATCTGTGCGCGCCGCGCGGCGCGCCGGGCGGCATGCCGCAGCGGCAGGCGGCCTTCTGCGGCAGCCAGCAGTTCGTGGGCGGTCAGATGGAACACATCTTCGGGCCGCGCCAGGCTCTGTCCTGTACCCTCATCCCCGGCACCGGCCAGGTGCTTGCCCAACGCCAGCGCGGTACGCCGTACCGCTTCCAGATATCGCATCAAGGCGCTGCGCGCCGCCTCGCGCTGATTGCACTCGCGCGTCGCCACCCGCACCATCCGCCGCAGCAGCGGCAGCATCAGCGGCCGGGCCAGCGGCGGAATCGCGCCGCTCAGGCGCCGCCATGCGGCGCGGGCCGCGTCGTGCTGGCGTTGTTGCACCGCCTGCGTGCTGCTGCCGATCATGCCGACCACGGTATCGAGCAGATAGTCGGGTGCTTCGCGCCAGCGGGGCTGCCGCACATAGCTCTCCGCGGTGGCGCGATGGCCGTAGCGTTCCAGGAAGTCGGCGAACGCGCGGCGGAACGGGCTGTGGGGCGGCAGCGCTTGTTGCCATTGCGCGCCGACGCGGTCGGCGCTGCGCAGCCATGCCTGCGCCTCGCGGTCGGCCGCCGCGATCTCGGCCAGCGCGATCAGCGCATAGCCTTGCTGGGCGGTGACGCTCGGTTCGCCGCCCGCCATCAGCGCGGCGGTCAACGCATAGCCCTCGCCGGGACAGACCTTCTCGACCAGATCGACCAGCGCTGCCAGCGTGCCGCCGGCCGAGCCCTGCAGGAAGAACAGCGGATCGGCCTGCGCCACGGTGCGGAACTGCTCGCGCAGCAGCCTCGCCAGCGCGGCGGGATCGTCGGGCAGCGTTTGCTGCCGCCACTGCCGCGTCTGCTCGGCGGCGCGCGCCAGCGCGGCCTCGCCCCGGCGCCGTTGTCCCGGTGAGCGCGCCAGATAGCGCAGCATGCGCAGGCCGCGTGCGAGCCGGTCGCGCCCGCTCGGCGACGGCACGGCAATCTCCGGCTGCGTGCCGCCCAGCAAGCGGTTGACGGCCTCGGGGCGCACGCCCAGCGCGTCGTAGCACTCCCACTGCATTAGCGACACGTCCAGATACAGGCGGCCGTCGAACAGCGCCGCATGCTCGGTGCCGGCCAATATCGGATAACCGGACAGCGAGAAGCCGAGCGTCAGCATCCGGTTGGCCATCGTCCGGCAGCCGTGCCAGTCGAGGGCAGACAGCGGGTCGGGCATGATCTCGCGGGTATTGCCGCGCGACCAGTAGCGCGGCTGGTCGCGCAGGGCCGGATACGTGTGCCGCGCCCGTGCGGTCACCGGGCGCGCCTGCACGATCCAGAAGCGCTCGCCGTCCCAGACCCATTCGATGTCGTAGCGAGGATTGGCGAAGTCGAGGGCGCTGGCGGCGTCGCGCGCGAGTTCGGCGAGCGCGACGGCCTGCGCGTCGGATAGCACCGCCTGGGCGGCCTGCCGCGCGGGCGTGTCGATCACGGTGGTGCCGCCGCCGGACAGGATCTGCGTCATCCGCTGCTTGCCGCCAAGCCGGCGTTCGATGACGCGCAGCGTATCGTCGCCGTCGGTGCTTTCGTTGCTCTGCAGCCGATATTCGTCGCCATCGGCCTGACCGCCGACCAGCGCTTCGCCCAGGCCCCAATGCGCGTGAATCAGCAGTTGATCGTCGCGGCCGGACAGCGGATCGCAGGTGAACGCGATGCCGGCCGCCACTGCGCGCAGCAGCGGCATCACCACGACGGCCATCGACGGCGCTTCCCCATCGAGTCCGAGACGCTGCCGATAGGCCACCGCGGCCGGTTCCCACACCGAGTCCCAGGCGGCCTGCACCGCCTCCGCCACGGCGTCCACGCCGATCACGTTCAGCCGCGACAGGTGGATGCCGGCGAACGAGGCGTGGGCCGAGTCCTCCTGTGGGGCCGACGAGCGGACCGCCAGCGGAATCGTCTCCCAGTCACGGACCGCCAGTTCGCGAGCAAGCGTATCGCGCAGGGCCTGAGGCACCGGGTCGCCGGCGCGCCGGTCGCGGCTGGCCTCGGCATCGATCACGAAGCCGTCGGGCACCGGCACGCCCAGCTGCGCCATCAACGCCAGCTGCCAGCCCTTGCCGCCGGCGGCCGTGGGGCCTTGCGCCGCGGCGGCCGGCCAGTCGAGCAACAGCGTGCTCATCGTTCGAGCTCCGGCTCCGCGGCACGTGCGGCGCCGTGGAAGAACAGGTCGACGATGGCCGCGAACTCGGCGCGCAGATCGGCAGCGGGCGCCGCAAGCCAGCGCATCAGCGCGCCCAGATACAGATGGTGGAACAGCGTGGCCAACTGCCCGGATGGCAGGTCGCGCCGCAGCTCGCCGCTTTGCTGTGCGGCCGCCATCAGCGCATCGAAGGCCAGGTCCATGCCGCTGCGCCCGGGCCTCCCTTCACGGTTGCCCGCGCCGTTGGCCGCGCCGTTGGCCTTGCCGTTGCCGTCGGAGCCGGCGCTCTGCCCGAAGCGGCCCGGGCCGAGGTCAAGAAAGCGAAAGCGCAGATAGTGGGGCAGGTAGCGGCGGCGCGCCTCGCACCAATCGGCCGAGGCCGACAGCAGATAGCACAGCCGCGCCTGGAAGCTGCCGAGCCCGTCCAGCGCCGCACGCAACTGCTGCAGCCCCGCGGCCAGCTCGCCGTGGAACTGGTGGGCCAGCAGCGCCTCCTTGACCGGGAAGTGGTTGTACAGCGTGCCCTTGGCCACGTCGGCCTGCGCGGCGATCTGCTCCATCGTGACCGCGTCGTAGCCATGCGTCTCGAACAGATCGAAGGCCGTCGCCGCGAGATGATCGAGCGTCTGGCTGCGCTTGCGCTGGCGCCGCCCCGTGGGCGGCGGGGCGTCGGCGGGTGCGTCGAACGGTGTTTGGGCGGTTCGCTGAGGCGTAGCTTCCATTTGCGCGTCGCTTAAATTTGAACGTCGTGCAATTTTATGCTTCGTGCTTCGCTTGTCAAGCCGGGCGATGAAGCGCTCAGGCGGCCGTCTGTGCCTGCGTGTCGCCGATGTAGACGACCTTCTCCGTCATCGGATCGAACGGCAGCGAGCCGTGCTCGTGCACCACCAGCCAGCGGCCATCGCGCTTCTGGAAGCAGACCGTGATGCGGATCCAGGTGCCGCCGGCCGGATGATCGGGCTCGTCCAGTGGGGCGATGCGGCTCAGGCAATGGCAGAAGGCGAGATCGGCGCCGACGGTCAACGCGATGTCCTTGCGTTCGGAGCGGAAGCGCTTCGGCAGATACGGAAAGCAGCCCTCCCAGGTGGCGCGATACGCGTCCACGCCGTGCAGCGCATAGGGCGGCTTGACGTCGAACAGCGTCACGTCGGGCGCATAGTTCGCGGTCATGGCGGCGACGTCGCGCCGTTCCAGTGCGCGGGCCCAGTCCTCCATCATCTGCGTGAGCGTGCGTTCATCGGCCTGCTGGTCCTTGCTGATGCTCATGATGTGCTCCTTGTCGGTTCGGTGGCGAACCCGCCGGCTGGCCTTCTATCCGGGCCGTACGGCGGTTCCTATACCCTTGTCGAACGGCACCGGCCCGATTCGACAGTGCCATCGAACTTTGGCGCTCGGCTGGAATCTCGTGCTCTAAAATGCACAGGGCCGGGTTTGCCTCCGCTGGCAGCGGCGGCATTCGCGCCGATACTTTCCGGGAAGACTTGTCACGTCGCAAACCATCGAGGAGTGCGTCATGAGAAAGGTTCGCCTTGTCATCGTGCTGGGTGCCGTCATGCTGCTGGTCGGCGGCTGCTTCCTGCTGGGCATGGGTGACCGCGCCAGGCTGACGGTGGCGCAGGGCACCGGTCCATCGCCGACCCTGCCGCCGCCCAACAAGACCTTGCTGCCCACCGTGGACATCGCGCCGGCGATCGGCTGGCCGGACGGCGCAAGGCCGACGCCGGCGCCCGGGCTCTCCGTGACCGCCTTCGCCGATGGCCTCGATCATCCGCGCTGGCTCTATGTGCTGCCCAACGGCGACGTGCTGGTGGCCGAGTCGAACGCGCCGCCCAAGCCCGAGTCCGGCAAGGGCATTCGCGACTGGGTCATGAAGATGGTCATGAAACGCGCCGGCGCCGGGACCCCGAGCGCCAACCGCATCACGCTGCTGCGCGATACCGACCGCGACGGCGTCGCCGACAAGCGCTCGGTGTTCCTGCAGGGTTTGAACTCGCCGTTCGGCATGGTGCTGGTCGGCAACGACTTCTATGTCGCCAATGCCGACGCGCTGATGCGTTTTCGCTACCGTCCCGGCGCCGACCGCATCGACGAGCCCGGCGTCAAGGTGGTGGATCTGCCCGCCGGCATCAATCACCACTGGACCAAGAACGTGATCGCCAGCCACGATGGCCGCAAGCTGTACATCACGGTCGGCTCGAACAGCAATGTCGGCGAGAAAGGCATGGAGATCG
The DNA here is from genome assembly GCF_017598945.1 of Cupriavidus gilardii. Taxonomy (GTDB): domain Bacteria; phylum Pseudomonadota; class Gammaproteobacteria; order Burkholderiales; family Burkholderiaceae; genus Cupriavidus; species Cupriavidus gilardii_E. Next base: position 440,351 of record NZ_JAGFTW010000058.1, on the reverse strand, counting down.
AAGAGGGCCGCGCCGCGATCTGGGAGCTCGATCGCGCCAGCGGCAAGATGCGCCTGTATGCGACCGGCCTGCGCAATCCGAACGGACTGGCCTGGGAACCGCTCACCGGCCAGCTGTGGACCGCGGTCAACGAACGGGACGAAATCGGCAGCGACCTCGTGCCCGACTACATCACCGCGGTCAGGGACGGCGGCTTCTACGGCTGGCCCTACAGCTATTGGGGCCAGCACGTCGATACGCGGGTCAAGCCGCAGCGGCCCGAACTGGTTGCCACCGCGCTGGTCCCCGACTATGCGCTGGGCCCGCATACCGCATCGCTGGGCATCACGTTCGCGGACGGGCTGCGCTGGCCCGAGCCCTTCCGTGAAGGGTTGTTCGTCGGCCAGCATGGCTCGTGGAACCGCAAGCCCAAGAGCGGCTACAAGGTGATCTTCGTGCCGTTCCGCGGCGGCGTGCCGAAGGGCGAGCCGATCGATGTGCTGACCGGCTTTCTCGATGGCAACGAGCGCGCCCAGGGCCGTCCCGTCGACGTCAAGGACGATCGCCGCGGCGCTCTGCTGGTGACCGACGATGTCGGCAACGTGGTCTGGCGCGTGACGGCGATGGCGCCGAAGCGCCGATGAGCGGCGGTGCAGGGAGGTGGGCGGCGGCCGGGTTGCTGCCGCTGTGGGGATGGGCGGCCGCACAGGATGCGCCCGCAGCGCCGGGCGCCGAGGCCGAACGGGCGCTGGCGCCCGTGGTCGTGACCGCCACGCGCATCGACGCCACGGTGTTCGACACGCCCGCATCGGCGGATGTCGTGGCCGGCAACGCGCTGCGTGAGGGCAGGCCGCAGATCAATCTGAGCGAAGGGCTCGGCGGCGTGCCCGGACTGCTGGTCAAGGACCGGCACAACTATGCGCAGGACCTGCAGTTGTCGATCCGCGGCTTTGGTGCGCGTTCGAGCTTCGGCGTGCGCGGCCTGCGCCTGTATGTCGACGGCATTCCCGCCACGATGCCAGACGGGCAGGGGCAGACCTCGAACATCGATATCGCCTCGATCGATCGCGTCGAGGTCTTGCGCGGTCCCGCGTCGGCGTTGTACGGCAATGCGTCCGGCGGCGTGATCCAGGTCTGGACCGAGCCGGGCGCCCGTCCGCCGATCGTCGAAGGCAGCCTCGGCACCGGCAGCTACGGCACCTGGCGCTATGGCCTGAAGGCCAGCGGCGCGCCGGCCGAAGGCGAGCCCGGTCTGGACTATCTGGTCAGCGCATCGCGCTTCACCACCGAGGGATATCGCGACCACAGTGCCGCGCGCAAGAACCTCGGCAATGCGAGGTTGACCTGGCGTCCCGATGCCGACAGCAGCTGGACGCTGGTGGCCAACGCGGTCGATTTGAGTGCGCAGGATCCGCTCGGGCTGACACGCGCGCAGTTCGAGACCGCGCCGCGCTCGGCGCCGCTGGCCCAGCAGTTCAATACCCGCAAGACCGTGCAGCAGGCACAAGGCGGCCTGCGCCACGAGCGCCGGATCGACGCCAACAACACGCTGATGGCGATGGTCTACTACGGCCAGCGCGAGACGCGCCAGTTCCTGTCGATTCCACCCGCGGCGCAGCGCAGCCCCTTGTCGGCCGGCGGTGTCATCGATCTGGCCCGCGACTACGGCGGGGCGGACCTGCGCTGGACGCACCATGCGCAGGTCGGCCACATGCCGCTGACGCTGATTGCGGGACTCGCCTACGACACGATGGAGGAAACGCGCCGTGGCTACGAGAACTTCATCGGCAGCGCAGAGCAGCCCGTGCTCGGCGAACAGGGCCGACTGCGGCGCGACGAACGCAATACGGTCTGGAACTTCGATCAGTATCTGCAGGCGTCGCTGGACTTGACCGCAAGCTGGACCGTCGAAGCGGGCTTGCGCCACAGTACCGTGCGCTTCTCGTCGAGGGACCGCTATATCGCCGGCGCCAATGGCGACGACAGCGGCTCCGTGCGCTACGACAAGTGGTTGCCGGTCGGGGCGGTGCGCTATCGCGTCGGCGAATCGCTGAATCTGTATGCCACGGCCGGACGCGGCTTCGAAACGCCGACGCTCAACGAAATCTCGTATCGCCCGGACGGCGCGGCCGGCCTCAATTTCGCGCTGCGCCCCGCCACCGGCACGTCGGTCGAAGTCGGCGCCAAGCAGAAGCTGGCCGGCGGCCTGCTGACCGCCGCGCTGTTCCAGACCCGCACCGACCAGGAGATCGTCACCGCCACCAGCAGCGGCGGACGCGCCAGCTATCGCAATGCCGGCCGCACGCTGCGCCAGGGCGCGGAACTGGGCTGGAGCGGCCAGTTGCACCGGCATTGGCAGGCGCAACTGGCCTACAGCTTTCTCGACGCGACGTTCCGCGATACGGTGCCGCCCGGCATCGTCGCAGGCAATCGCCTGCCCGGCACCGCGCGCCACGCGTTCTATGGCGCGCTGGGCTGGTCCCCGCCGCGCGGCTGGCGCGCCGGCATCGACCTGCGCTATCTGAGCGCGGTCCCGGTCGACGACCGCAACAGCGACCGCGCGCCCGGCTATTTCGTGACCGGCATCCAGGCGGGCTACGTGATGCCCTTCGGCCGCTGGACCGTCAATGCCTTTGCGCGCATCGACAATCTGTTCGACCGGCGCTATGCGGGATCGGTCATCGTCAACGATGGCAATGGCCGGTATTTCGAGCCGGCGGCCGGGCGGAATGCGTTTGCGGGGATATCACTGTCGTACGCGTTCTGAAACCGGTACTGCGGTAATTGCTCCGTTAATTCCGGTGGCGAAATTACGCGACGGAGTTCGCGAAAATCGTTCGGTGTTGCAGGTCTTACAATATGTCACGCCTTTCCAGGTCGCCCAGAAATTATGCTCAAGATTCCCAATAAGGAAGTCAAGGAGAGGGAAATGAGAACCAATTTCAAATACCGGGGGCTGGCATTCGGCGTCGCTGCATCCGTGGCCCTGTTGGCAGGTTGCGGTGGTGGCGGCGACGACGATGGCGGCGGCGGCAAGGGTACGCTCAGCGTGTCGATGACCGACGCGCCCGCCTGCGGCTTCGATCATGTCTTCGTGACCGTCGACAAGATCCGGGTGCATACCAGCGCCAACGCCGAAGATGGCACGGGCGGCTGGGCCGAGATCGACGTCAATCCTTCCCGCCGTATCGATCTGCTGTCGCTGCAGAACGGCACGCTGACCAAGCTCGGACAGACCGTGCTGCCGGCCGGCCAGTATCAGCAGATCCGCCTCGTGCTCGACCGCAATACCGGCAATTCGCTCGCCAATTCGGTGGTCCCGACCGGGGGCGCCGAACAGCCGCTCGATACGCCGAGCGCGACGCAGAGCGGATACAAGATCATTCGTCCGTTTACCGTGCAGCCCGACACGCTGGTCGACCTGGTGCTCGACTTCGATGCCTGCCGCTCGATCGTTCAGCGCGGCAACGGATCCTATGCACTGAAGCCGGTGGTGACCGCCGTGCCGCTGGTAGTCAGCGGCGCGATCCAAGGCTATGTGTCGCCCGCGCAGGCCGGCGCAACGGTCTATGCCCAGCAGAATGGCGTGACCATCAAGGGGACGCTGGCCGACAGCAACGGCGCCTTCACGCTGTCGCCGCTGCTGCGCAGCAGCGATGCCGGCAATTACAGCGTGGTGGTGGTGCAGAACGATCGCGCCACCGGCGTGATCCAGAACGTGCCGGTCACCGCGCAGACCACCACCACCGTGTCGACGTCCACGGCGCCGATCACGCTGCCGTCGTCGCCGATGCGCCGGATGACGGGCTCGGTGTTGCCTGCTTCCGCGCAGGCCTTCGTGCAGGCGAAGCAGAATGTCGCCGGCTCGCCAATCGAAGTGGCGGTCGCCAATGCGAACTTTGATACCGGCGCCTATCAGCTGAACGTGCCGGCCGCCGCGCCGTTGGTGGGCACCTATCAGCCGACGCTGCCGATCGCGCTCGCTGCCGACACGGCCGCGGCAGGCAAGTACACTGTCACGGCGACATCGATCACTGGTGCGACGCTGAGCACCGACCGCGACGTCTCCGCGGCCGATGCGACGGCGAACTTCCAGTTTTGATGAACTGACTTCCAGATGGACGACAAGGAAAATGCAATGAAGTCGATGAAGGCAATCTGCGCGCTGTTGATCGGCGCCGGCACGCTGCTCGGTGGCTGCGCTGTCTATACCCCGCACGGTGCGGTGGTGACGCCGGGCGCGGTCGTGGTCGATCCGGGCCCCGGCCCGTACCACTGCCCGCCCGGACAGGCGAAGAAGGGTCGCTGCTGATCGCGGCTCTGCGCATTAACGCGTCAAAGATAGGCCTGCGGGCCTATCTTTTTTTTGCATCCTTCGTCGAGGGCAAGCGTTCAATCGCGAATCAGCCGATCCAGTTTTCCGTGGACCGTGGCCCAGACCTCATGGTCGGGCAGCGGGCCCTTTGCCTTCATCAGGGGTTTCCATTCCGGCTTGCGAGACAGTTCGGCATTGATCGCGACGAAATGCCGCTGGTCTTCCGGAAGATCCTCCTCGGAATAGATCGCGCCGACCGGACATTCCGGCACGCACATCGAGCAGTCGATGCATTCGACGGGATTGATCACCAGGAAATTCGGCCCTTCGTGAAAACACGACATCGGGCAGACTTCGACGCAATCGGTATAGCGGCACTGGATGCAGGCATCCGTTACGACAAACGGCATGGGGAATACGGCAAACGGCAAGAACGATCGATGCTCGATGCTAGCGTCCGGCCCCTGCGTCGTGGGCCGCCGGGTTTTGAGCGACATCGTCAAAATTCTTCATGCCGCGCGTTGCCGTCAGAACGACCCGAACCACCCGCCCAGCGCGATCACGGCCACCAGCGCGAGAATCGGCCCGACGATGCCGACGATCACGATGTCGCGGTAGCTTTCGCGATGGGTGGCGCCGCAGACCGCCAGCAGCGTGACGACCGCCCCGTTATGGGGAAGGCTGTCCAGCGTTCCCGCGCCGATCACCGCCACGCGGTGCATCAGGGCCGGATCGAGGCCGGTTTGCGCAGCGATCTGCATGTAGGCCTCGCCGAGCGCCTGCAGTGCGATGGTCAGCCCGCCGGACGCCGAGCCGGTCAGGGCGGCCAGCACGTTGGTCGCGATGGCGAGCGACACCAGGGGCCCGCCGTCGATCGTCAGCAGCCAGTCGCGCACCGCCGCGAAGGCGGGCATGGCAGCGACCACCGAGCCGAATCCCACCAGGCTCGCGACGCTGAGAATCGGCAGCACCGCCGCGTTGGCGCCGGCGTCGACGGTATCCCGCAGCGACGGGAAGCGCCGCCAATTCAGCGTTACCACGCAGACGATCGCGCCAAGCAGTGCGGTCAGCACGGACCACACGCCGCCGACGTCGTTCAGCGTCACGTCGCCCCACACCGGATCGTCGAGGAAATCGGCATTCCAGTTTGGCAACAGCCACAGGCTCATTGCCATATTGATCGCCACCATGACCACCAGCGGCAGCATGGCGGTCATCGTCCCGGGCCGGGACGCGCTGCGCCCGCCGTGCTCTGTTTCCGCGGGGTCGAATCCGCTCGCGGTCGTGGCGCGCTCCCGGATCAGCGGGTCACGGGCGGCGGCTACCGGCGATTCGTGCAGCTGTGCCTCGCTGGGTGTATCGACGTCCCGCGCCGTTGCTGCATGCCGCTGTGCGCGGCCGAGCCACCATAGCCCGAACAGCAGCATGATGACGCCGGCGAGAATGCCCAGGCCCGGTGCGGCGAACGGCGTGGTGCCGAAGAAAGGCATCGGAATGGCGTTCTGGATCGCCGGTGTGCCCGGCAGGGCCGACATCGTGAAGGTGGAGGTGCCCAGCACGATGGCCGCCGGCATCAGCCGTGGCGGAATGTCGGCCGCCCGAAAGAGCGCGCTCGCCATCGGCACCAGCACGAAGAACGCGACGAACAGGCTCACGCCGCCGTAGGTGACCAGGGCCCCGGCAAGCACCACGGCCAGCATCGCGCGTTGCGGTCCCAATCGCCGCATCATTGCGTCGGCGATGGCAGTGACCGAGCCGCTGTCGTCCATCAGCTTGCCAAACAGCGAACCGAGCAGGAACAGAGGGAAGAACTGCGCGACGAAGCCGGCCGCCGCGTCCATGAAGGTCAGCGTCCAGTGCGCGAGCAAGGGCTCGCGGGCAAAGGCGGCGGCCACCGCGGCGGCCGCGGGTGCCAGCAGCAGGATGCTCCATCCCCGATAGGCAAGCCAGATCAGGCCACCGAGCGCAAGCAGAATGCCGATCAGGCCCATGATCAGACCTCGTGCAGCAGTTCGTCCAGATCGAGCGAGGATCGCCGGCGGACAACGCCATGGCGACTCCCGAGTTCGAATCGGCGCAGACAAGGCACGATGGCGCAAGCCGGCGCTGCGCGCCGGCATGCACCGCCGCGGTGCGGATTTACTGCGTGACTGCGCTGCGGGGTACCAGCAGCACGGGAACGACGCCGGCCGCCACCACGCGCGCGGCGACGGAGCCGAGTACCGCCGAAAGGAACGCGCCGCGGCCATGGGTTCCCATCACGATCATCGTTGCGCCGACCTGCCGGGCAACCTCCACGATCGACGGTCCGGGTTCGCCGAGCACGCGATGCTCCGTCACGGTGGCGCCGGCCGCATCGAGGATCGGCCGCACTTCAGTGAAGGCTTCGGCGGCGGCCTGGTCGAGCCATTCTTCCATGACGCCGCGCGACACGAAGGCGCGAGGATGCCCGACCAGTTCGGGTGATACGTGAACGAGATGCACGGTCAGCGGGCCGGGAAACAGCCCGGGCGTCACCGCATATTTCGCCGCTGCGACGCTGAAGGGCGAGCCGTCGGTGGGCAATACGATCACGGTCATGTTCTGGTTCCTCGTTGTGCCGGTGAATGGGAGGAAAAGCCCGCAGACAAAGCCGGAAGACCAGCCGGGAAACTACGCCGGAGCAAAGCCGGGAGGAAAGCGACAGCGGCGGAATGGCGTTGTGTTCGATTCCGAATCGCTGTCGTGAATCGCTATCGTGAATCGCTATCGTATATCCGAGCCGTGATGTGACCAAGAACAATATTGGGGGGGCCGCCATTGCACCGCTATGGTGACGTCCGCCACCGTTTTCGCATTGCCGTGGCCGGCCATTCCCATTGCGGTTATGGCGCGGCTTTGCGATCGCGCGATGCATTGGGCCATGCATCGGCGCAATGCGGTGGCGAAATAAAAAGGGGCCGGTAAAGTTACCGGCCCAACGTCCTTGCACCCATGAAGAAGACAAGGTCGATATGATCGTTCGCGCGGCGGCGCGTGATGGATCGCGCCGCCGCATGCCCGCGTCGCGGGCGCCAGGAGACTGGCTTAGAAGCGGTGACGCATGCCGATCGTTACGCCGGTCTGGTTCTCGCCGGCCTGGGCGGTGCCCGCGCCGTTCAGGCCCAGATCCGAACCGTCCTTGTTGCGCACGTAGCCGACGTTCATATAGACGTCGGTGCGCTTGGACAGCGAGTAGTCGGCGGACAGCACGAACATCCACGGATCGGCACCGGTGTTCTTGGTGTCTTCGTAGTAGGCCGCGCCGGTCAGGCTGAAGGCCGGGGTGAACTTGTAGCGAGCGCCGGCCCAGTACAGGTTGCTGCGGACGCTGGTGTCGGTCAGCGCGCCGAGGCCCTCGTCACGCATCCAGCGATAGCCGGCGAACACCTTGGCGGCGCCGAACTCGTAGGCCGTACCGATCGCCGCGCGCTTGGCCGCACGGTCCTGCAGCGCGATGGTGGCGCCCTGGTACTGGTCGTAGGCGGTGCCGATCGAGAAGCCGCCCGCCGCATACGACAGGCCACCGCCGAACTGGCGCGCCACCTTGGCTTCGCCCGGCACTTCGCCGTTGTTGTCGCGGCCGAAGCTGTAGAAGCCGGTCGCGGTCAGGCCACCGAACTTGCCGGTGTACTTGATGTTGTTGTCGGCGCGGCCGTTGAAGGCCGAATCGACGCTGTTCAGCGAGTAGCGCGGACCGACGCCCATCGGGTCGAAGGCACCGAACAGGTCGTACAGCGCGTTTTGCTGGCGGCCCAGCGTGATGGTGCCGAAGTTGCCTTGCAGGCCGACGTAGGCGGCGCGGCCGAACAGGCGGCCACCCTGGGCCGAACGGCCGGTGTCGATATCGAAGCCGCTTTCCAGCACGAACAGACCCTTCAGGCCGCCGCCCAGGTCCTCGGTGCCGCGCAGACCCCAGCGCGAGCCCGACAGGTTGCCCGAGTTCATGCGCACGGCGGTGTCGCCGCCGCCGGCGCTCGGGGCGTTGCTGATGACTTCGATGCCGGCATCGACGATGCCGTACAGCGTGACGTTGGTTTGGGCGAACGCTGCGCCAGAGGCGGCGGTGGCAGCGGTCGCGGCCAGCGCGAGGAGGGCTTTCTTCACGGTGTGTTCTCTTTTGACTGGTGATGGAAGACTGAAGAGGTCTGCCGCCGGCAGCGTGGCGCAGGTTCGACCCGTGAACCCCTGCCGGCGCAAACGGAGGCGATCATCGCTGGCTTTTATGACACCTTTAAGTAAGGTGAAAATCACGTTGCAAAAAAGCCGCAGCCGAAGCCTCCTTTCACTGGCTCGCGCGTGTCCGTGAAGAGAATGCATGGAGAGAAATGAAATGGGCGAAAGGCCCAAGCCCTTCGCCCGAACGGCCGTTCATATCGGCGATGGCCGTGGCGATCCGGCATCGAATGCCGGACCCATTGCTCAGCTGCCCTTGGCCAGACGGCTTTGCATGCGCTGCGCGCGATCGGCCGAGCCCGGATGCGAATCGAACATGCCCGACTTGCCGCCATCGAGCCTGGCTAGCTTCTGGAAGGCCGTCACCAGCCCCTGGCGGTTGGCCTTGTTTTTCGTCAGCAGATCGAAGGAGTAATCGTCGGCCGCCGTTTCCTGCGCCTGCGAGAACTGGGCATTGATCAGCTTCTCCGACAGATCGCCCAGCTGCGACTGCGACAGCGCGGCCACCGTGCCGTTGGCGCTGGCAGCCAGCGCGCCGCGCGCGGCGACGGCGGTGTAGGCCACCTGCATCTGGCTCTTGCTGTGGCCCAGCGCCACGTGGCCGATCTCATGGCCGAGCACGCCGCGCACTTCGTCGTTGTTCATCATGTCCATCAGGCCGCTGTAGACCCGCACGCAACCGTTGGCCATCGCCCAGGCGTTGACCTCCTTGGTCAGGTAGACCTTGGCCTGGACCGGCACGCCGCTGTCCTTCAGGCCGGCCATGATCGTGGTCAGCCGTTTGGTGTACGGGCTGTTGGCCGGCGCGATCTTGTTGTCCTTGTCCGCTTCGGCGCAGGCCTGTTCCGACAGCGTCTTGACGTCGGCATCCGACAGCGTGGCGGCCTTGAACAGCGAGCCGCCGGCATCGACCAGGCCATTGACATTGCTGCCGGCGCAGCCGGCGATCAGCGCCGCGGCACAGGTGGAAAGCAGGGTGAGAGAGAGAACGGTTTTCATCAGTTGAATTGCCCCTGGATTTTTATTAATTCGTTATCAAGCGTGCCGACAAATAAAAGGCGCCGCATTGTACGATCGTTTCGATTCCAGGATTGCAAACAACGGTAATAGAAAACGCCGGGCAGACCGGCGTTTCGGGTGTACTCAGAGCAATTGCTGATTCATGAGCGCTTGCGGTTGACGAATTCCGCCATATAGCGCTGCGGCTCGCCGGTATCGAAGGCGCTGCCGAATTCGGCGACGCTGTTGCCGATCGCCGTATCGACCGGTTGATCTTCCCATTCGCGCAGCAGGCGCTTCTGCTGGCGCACCACCGTCGGACCGAATCCCGCCAGCAGTTGCGCCACCCGCTCGACTTCCGCGTCCAGTTCGGCCAGCGGCACCACGCGATGGACCAGGCCCCACGACAGCGCCTGCGCGGCGTCGCACAGCTCGCCGGTCAGCAGCATCCACGCCGTGCGGGCATTGCCGATCAGGCGCGGCATCAGCGCGGCGTGAATCACCGACGGAATGCCCACCTTGACTTCCGGCATGCCCAGGTTGGCGTTGTCGGCGGCGATCCGCAGGTCACAGGCCAGCGCCAGCTCCAGTCCGCCGCCCAGGCACCAGCCCGGCATGCGGGCGATCACCGGCACCGGGCACTGGCGCACGGCGTCGCACAGCGCGCGCAGGCCGCCGATGAAGCGCTCGGCGGACTCCCGCGTCAGTCCTGCCATTTCCTTGATGTCCGCACCGCCGATAAAGCCCTTGTCGCCGGTGCCGCGCAGGATCAGCACGCGCACCTGCGGATCGGCGGCGAGCCTGCGTACCGCTTCGGTGAGCGCGGCGATTACCGGCGTGCCCAGGATATTGAGCGAGCCGGCGTTGCTGATGCTCAGCGTGGCAATGCCGCGCTCGTCGATGGCGACGGCGGCGTGGTGGCCCGGATCGGCGTCCGTATTGGTGGGGGCGTTCATGATGTCCTCACTGCAGCTTGGCGAACTGGATCTTGTCGACGACGCGTTTCCAGTGCTGGTTTTGATGGCGGATCAGGTCGGCGAAGGCCTTGCGCGAGGTCCACGCCGGAATCGCGCCCTGCTTCTCGATGGCGGCAATGACCTCGGGATCGGCCAGTGCCTGGCGCACGGCGTCGTTGAGCTTGTCGAGAATCGCGTCGGGCGTGCCGGCCGGGGCGCCGAGGCCGAACCACGAGGGATTGTTCATCGCCGGCAGTCCCGCCTCCGCGTAGGTCGGCACATCGGGCAACAGCTTCAGGCGCTGCTTCGCGGCCACCGCCAGCGGCTTCAGGCGCTTGCCCTGGATCAGACCCGAAGACGACGGAATATTGTCGAACACCACCTGGATCTGCCCGGCCACCGCGTCGTTCAGCGCCGGTCCCAGGCCCTTGTAGGGAACGTGCAGCATGCGCGTGCCGGTCTCGCTCATGAACAGCTCGCCGTTCATATGGCTCAGGCCCCCGTTGCCGGAGGAGCCGAACGAGTACTTGCCCGGGTTTGCCTTCAGCAGCTTGATGAAGGACGCGACGTCGGTGGCGGGAAAAGAAGGATTGACGACCAGCACGTTGGGCACGTCGGCCAGATTGCTGATCGGCGCAAAGTCCTTGACCGGGTCGTACGGCGTCTTCACGTAGACATTGGGGTTGACCGCGTGCGAGCTTTCGACCTCCATCACCAGCGTGTAGCCGTCGGCCGGCTGCTTGGCCGCATAGGCACTGCCGACCGCACCGCCGGCGCCCGGGCGGTTTTCGACCACCACCGGCTGCGTCAGGATGGCGCCCATCTTCGTGCCGACGATCCGGGCCAGGATGTCGGTGGTGCCGCCGGCCGCGTATGGCACGATCAGCTTGATTGGCTTGCTGGGATAGCTGTCGGCATGCGCGTGGGTGGCGACAGCGGCCGTGGCGGCTGCCGCGGCAATCAGCTGGATGGTCTTGCGCGCCGTGGCGCGATGGGGTTGCTTCAAGGGTGTCTCCTCGTCGGTCTTCGTCGGTGTACGTATCGGAAGGGAATCAGGAAAAAATCAGGGGTGCTCGCCCAACAGCGGTGGCGCGGCCAGCGAGCCGGCAGGCGCGTCCGGCAGCATCGGATTGCGCACCATCGGAATGCGGCCGAGCGTCGGATGTTCGGCGTATTGCAGCAGGGCGCGATGCCGGACCTGCGGGTGCGCGAACACCTCCTCGATCGAGTGGATCGGCCCCCATGGCACGCCGGCCGCATCGAAGGCATCGGTCCACTGCCGGCGGGAACGGGTCGCGAATACCTGCGCCAGCAACGTCCGCAATGCCGGGAGATTGGCGATACGCGCGCTGTTGGTGCGATAGCGCGCATCCGCCGGCAAGTCGGGCAGGCCGGCCACCTCGCAGAAGCGCGCGAACTGGGCATCGTTGCCGATCGCCAGGATCAGATGGCCGTCGGCGCAGCGGAACACCTCGTAAGGCGCGCAGTTCGGATGCGCATTGCCGCTGCGGGGCGGATTGCGGCCGGAAAACAGGTAGTTGGCGCCCTGGTTGGCATTGAGCGCGACCGCCACGTCCAGCAGCGCGATGTCCAGATGCTGGCCCACGCCGCAGGCCTGGCGCTGGAGCAGCGCGGCCAGCACCGCCGAGGTGGCATACATGCCGGTGCTCAGGTCGACGACCGCGACGCCGGTGCGCAACGGTCCTTCCCCGGGCGTGCCGTCGGGTTGGCCGGTATAGCTCATCAGGCCGCCCATGCCCTGGAACACGTAGTCGTAGCCCGGCTTGTCGGCCATCGGGCCGCTTTGGCCGAAGCCGGTGATCGACAGGTAGACCAGCCGCGGGTTGCGCGGCTTCAGGCTCGCATAGTCGAGCCCGTAGCGCCGCAGCGTGCCGGCCTTGAAGTTCTCGACCAGCACGTCGGCCTCGTCGGCCAGCGCCAGGATCGCGGCCTTGCCTTCGGCGGTGGTGAAGTCGATCGCCAGCGAACGCTTGCCGCGGTTGCAGCAGGCGAAATAGGCAGACATCCGCTCGCCCCCGTCGGCCGATTGCAGATAGGGCGGGCCCCAGCCGCGCGTATCGTCGCCGCGCTCCGGGTGCTCGATCTTGGTGACCTCGGCACCGAGGTCGGCCAGATTCTGGGTACACCAGGGTCCGGCAAGAATTCGGGACAGGTCCAGCACCTTGATGCCGGACAGGGCCTTGTGCAGCATGGGGTCTCCGCGTCGATTCGATCGCGGAGCAGTATATTTTTGCGTCCGGCGGCCAACCAGTCGAATGTCTTCAAGCCACCATTCGCGGCAATTCAACGGTATGGCAGGAACCCGTCCCGTTCCGTCACGGCAGCGCGGCGCGTGTCGCGGCCACGTGCGGATCACCCAGCAAGAACTCGGCAAAGGCCTCGGCGAAGGCGGGCAGCTTGCCCGGTGGGGGCAGCACCAGATTGAGCTGGCGCCGTGCCCAGTCCTCGGCCAGCCGCACCCCGACGACGCGGCCGGCGCGCAGCGAGGCCGCGGCGACGCTGCGCGGGACCAGCGCCAGCCCCACGCCGGCTTCGACCAGCGCCAGCACCGCATCGAAGGTCGGCGCATGCAGCCGGACATTGGGCGTTCGTCCCAGCCGGTGCGCGGTATCGCGCAGGAACACCACATTGCTGGTATCGCGCCCCGGGCAGACGAAATCGTGGTCCAGCGCCGCGCCGAAGCGCACGCCGCCGGGCTGCGCCTCGGCCTCGCGCGTGAGCGGGTGGTCGGCCGGCACCGCCAGGATCAGCTCGTCGACTGCATACGGCATCCAGCGCACGCCCTGCGTTTCGACGTCGCCGGCCAGCACGCCGACGTCCGCCTCGCCCGCGGCGATGGCGGCCGCGATGTCGCGGCTGCCCCGTTCCTCCAGGTCGATATTGACCTCGGGATGGGCGTTCAGGAAGCGGCTCACGCTCGGCAGAATGAAGCCGTTCAGCGAACTGCTGTTCGCGATCAAACGGATATTGCCCTTCAATCCCGCGGAAAACCGCCCCAGCTCACCGTGCATCCGCTCGAGGCCGCGCAGCAGCTCGCGCACATGTCCGAGCAGCGCGGTGCCGGCCGCGGTCAGCTCCATGCCGCGCGCCGCCCGCACGAACAACGGCGTGCCGAGTGCCAGCTCGAGGTTCTTGAGCCGATAGCTGGCCGCCGACGCGGTGATATGGATGGCGGCGGCGCCGCCGGACAGGCTTTGCGATTCGGCGATGGCCTGGAATAGCCGAAGGTCCGTCAATTCGTAGCGCACCGGGTTCTCTCTGGCGGGTCGATCGGTGGGCGATGCCATGCATGGCGTGCCCGGTGTCGCATTCTAAGCGCCGCTGCATCGGCGCCCCCGTTACCGTGCCAGGGGCTACAGGCCGAACGGATACATCTCCGGCATGCCCGTGCGAACGGCGGTCGGCAACGCCTTCACCGCCGCCGTGCGATCGACCCACACCAGCGCATCGAATTGCTGAGGCAGGCAGGCGAACGCGTAGTGGCTGGCGAACTCGGTATCGGGCCGGTACACCACGCCGATGAAGCGCTCCTGGCGCGGCACGGTCAGCAGCGTTCGCGCCTGCTCGTGGATGCCTTCGCGCAGGTCGATGAAGCAGCGGTCGATGCCGGTGCGCTGGAACAGCGCCTCGTAGCTGTCGCTGCGCGCGGGCACGACGTCCATCTCCTGCATCGGCCCGTCCCAGTCGGACGCCGCGGCAACGGTGCCGCGCGACGTGGAGAAGCCGATCAGCGCGGCCTGGGCGCCAAAGCGGGCGCGGCACAGCCGGCCGATATTGGTCTCGCCATGGTCGCGGCCCATCGCCGTCGCGTCGGCATCGCCGATATGCGAGTTGTGCGCCCATACCACCGCCTTGGCGCCGGGCGCGTAGGTGTCCAGCAGCCGCGCCAGTGTGTCGAACATATGGGTGTCGCGCAGGTTCCAGCTTTCCGGTCCGCCGTGGTACATCAGCCGGTAGTACTGCTCGGCCGAGGCCACCAGATGCGCGTTCTGCGCGGCGTCGAAGAACGGCTCCTTGCCGCGCATCGCATAGTCGAGCTGCTTCTCGAGCAGCGCCTGCAGTTGGGCGATGACCTGGTCCTCGCAATCGCGCGCCCGGCCGGACAATACCGCACGGCCGTAGCGCGACGGATCCTCGCGCCACGGCAGCAGGCAACCGTAGCGTTGGCGCGCCTCGCGGGCGCCATCGGGATCGACGCGGTTCAGATAGCCCAGCACGGTGGCGATCGAGCTGCCGAGGCTGTAGATGTCGAGACCGAAGAAGCCGGCGCGTTCGCCCGGTGCGCGTTCGGCGTTGTAGCCGCGCATCCATTCGACGAATGCCTCGACCGAGGTATTGCGCCACATCCAGGTCGGAAAGCGCCGGAACGGCGGTTCCTGATGTTCTGCGGGGGGCAATTGCCGGACATAGCGGTCGATCGCCGCGGCATCGGGCCAGTCGGCCTCCACCGCGACGATGCGAAAGCCGTGCCGCTCGATCAGCCGCCGGGTAAAGGCCGCGCGCGCATCGTAGAACTGCGCGGTGCCGTGCGTCGATTCGCCGAGCAGCACCACCCGGCAATCGGCGAATCGGTCCACCACTGCGGCAAATCCGGGATCGTCGATCGCCGGCAGCCGCTCGGCAGCCTCGGCGATCCGCTCCACGATGTCGCTGTCGGCGAGCACCTGGCCGGTCACGGGATCGTGCAGTGCGCTGGTCATGTCGGTCCTCCGTGAAGTGGTGGTCCTCGAGGCGATGGTTTCAGTCGCCGGCGTTCTCGTTGCCGGCCTCCTCGGCTGTGCGGGCGACCAGCGGTACGAACGCCACGCCGGCAAGATCCTCCCGCTCCAGCGTGCCGTCCGCACGCTTGCCGATGCGCAACAGGCGTTGCGCGTGGCCGGGATGGCCATGGGGCATCACCAGCGTGCCGCCCGGTGCAAGCTGCGCCAGCCATGCCGCGGGGATGTCCGGACTGGCGGCCGCGGAAACGATGGCGTCATAGGGCGCGGCCGCTTCCCAGCCGGCGGTGCCGTCGGCCAGATGGACCTCGACGTTATCGAAGCCCAGCGCGCGCAGCACGTCGCTGGCGCGCTCGGCCAGCCGCCGCCAGCGCTCCACCGTGATCACGCGGGCAGCGATGCGCGCCATCACCGCGGCCGCATAGCCGGAGCCGGTACCGATCTCGAGTACGCGGGAAGCGGGATGCAGCCGCGCGGCCTCGACCATGCGCGCGACGATATACGGCTGCGAAATGGTCTGGCCGGAGCCGATCGACAGCGGTGCGTCGTCGTAGGCCGATTGCCGCAGCGCGTCGGGCACGAAGCGCTCGCGCGGCACGTCGCGCATGGCCGCCAGTACCGCGGGATCGCGAATGCCGCGCGCGGCCAGCTGCAGCTCGACCATCCGTTGTCGATAGCGTTCGGGCTGGTCTTCCGGGCTGTTGAAGAGAGCGGGAGGCATGGCGGGATCGAAGTGCGAAGTGCGCGCGCATGCTGCATCGCATGCGCGTTTCGTCTGTCACGCATCGACCGTGCCATCGAAGGCGGCGGCAAGTTCGCCTGCTCTCGATCACGCCGTTTCGCCTGCCCTGGGCGCGGCTGGAAGATCGTGCACGGGGGCGGGTACAAGGCGTGTAAATGCTCCACGCGCGTGCCGGACGCTGTCGGTGCGATGCCGCTGGCGCCGATCTTGCGTACCGCTCGGCTTCTTTTCCCCCGCCGTCCGGCGACTTTCCAAGGAGCATGACGATGAAGAGCAAAGCACCTCGCGCGAATCTGATGACCGCCGCGACCGATGTCACCGATGTGACCGATGTGACGACCGAGCAATTGGCCGAGCAGCGGCCGATTCCCGCGGTCACCGAAGTGCCAGACGCTTCCACCATGCTGGCGCGCGACTACCTGAAGCTGGCCGCGCTCGGCTGGAGCTTTTATGGGGCGATGATGGAAGAGGCCGGCTTACAGTGGACGTCGTGGGTCTGGAAGTGGGACCCCGACGAGCGCCTCGCTCAGCAGATCAGCGCCCCTGCGCCGGCGCTGTCGATGGCAACGAAGTACGGCCAGACCGCCTGGGAGATCGGCGCCGACATGCAGGGGCGCTGGCTCGATGCGTGGATGCGGTTCTTTACGTGGAATCCCGCGGCGGCGCTGGGCGGGATGACGGGCGCGGAGGGGATGCAGGCGAGCGCCAGGGCGCAGTAATAGCGGTCCGGCCTAGGTGCGCGGTGCGCCTATGTACCAGTTGCGCAGGCAGAAGGCACCCCTCTCCCACTTGTGGGAGAGGGGTAGGGGAGAGGGCGGGGCGGTTCAATTGCCGACATCGCACCTGCAAGCCCCCTCTCCCCCGACCCCTCTCCCGCCGAGCGGGAGAGGGGAGCCAGTCCCGGGGCGCTGGCATCGTCCAGGCTTACGGCGCGGTGCAAGCGTAGTTCGACGCCTGCGCCGCGGCTGCCGCGTCGTTTGCCGGTCCCGTATAGCGCGGGTATTGCGGATATCGGCACAGTGGACGCGTGAACGCGGTCGCGCCGTTGACCTCCTTCGTGGCGGTCAGCGTCCCGGGCGCAGTGCCCTTCGTGACCCAGGTATCGAGCGTGGTCAACAGATCGGTCTGATCCGCACCCGGTCCGCCGGCGCAATGATTGACGCCCGGGGCCAGGTAGTAGCGGACGAACTCGTCGGCCGCTGCCTGTCCACCGACTGCGCCCACCATCCCTTCGTAATAGGCATTGGTTGCCTTGAAGCTGAGGGCCGCGTCGTTGGTGCCGTGCCAGAGGATCAGTTTGGCGTTGCTGTTCTTGAAGGGCCGCAGGTCGATGTTGGTCGCATCGTTCAGGTTGGACAGGTTGGCCAGCGCGCTGACATTGCTGTCCCAGGTGTAGGTCAGCGAGTTCTGCGAGCGGTCGCGCGCCAGATAGTTCTTTACCGTCGTGTCCTGGAAGAGGAATTGCAGCGCCATGTTCAGGTTGCCGTTGCCCGTGAGCCAAACGCCCCAGGCTCCCGGATCGTCCTCGTTGCCCGTCAGTGCCCAGCCCGCATTGGAATAGGTGCCGTTGGCCCACACCGCCGGCGACGTCCACGATTGCACGACCGCGAGCTGCGCGTCCGACAGGCACGTGTCGCCGGCATCCGAGCCGCCGGAACAGCGAAGTACCGCCGGATCGAAGCGGCACGCCTGCGGATTGGACACGACGCCGTCGGCGATGCCATCCTGCGCGTCACACGCATCCCGCACAGCCTTCGCCAGCAGATTGGTCTTTGGCGCGTTGAACATGCCGCCCGGGGCGGCGAGGGCCTTGGCGTTGCGATTGAATGCCCCCATGAAGCCGACCCAGTTGTAGGCTGGGGCGCGGGCGATGATGCCGTCGAACAGATCCGGATTGCGTTGCGCCGCCATCAGCGCTTCGCGGCCGCCATTGGAGCAGCCCTCGAAATACGACCGTTCCGGGGTCTTGCCATAGGCGGTCCGCAACATCTCGCGCGCGGAGGACATCACCGTCGGCACCGACTGATGGCCGAAGAGTGCGGCGGCGTGCGGATCGTCGAGGGCGAAGTCGGCCGACAGCCCATTGCCGGCATGCCCCGAGTCGCTATTCACGGTGGCGTAGCCCTGTTTCAACGCGGTCAGGTTGGTCGGCACCTCGATGCCCGGGATCGATCCGTTGTAACCGCCGCCGCCGCCGTAATACAGCTTGCCGTTCCACCGATCGGGAAGCCGCAGCTCCAGGTTCAGTTGCGGCGCGATGGTCGCGTTCACCCGGCAGAACAGCGGTTGCGGACCGCTTGCCGCGACGGTGGCGGCCGCGGTGACGGTCGCGCCGGCGACGGTCTTTCCGGTCAGCTCGGCGCACGCCTGCGCGGCGTTGGCCGAGGGCCTGGGTTTGTGATCGTCGTCGCTGTCTCCACAGGCGGCCAGCGCGGCCACTGCAACGGCAGTCAGGGCGATACGATGCCAATGGAAAGCCAAAGTCGGTGCCATGTCGTCTCCTTCGATGTCGTGGAGTCAGGCCAGGGCGGGCGCGACCAGCCCCTCGACACCGGTCTGGCACGGACTCGAGCGGCTGCTGCTGTTGCTGCTTGGGGGCGGTCGGAAGGAAGAATAGACGCGACGGGCGGTGCAGATTGTCCCCGCGGGGACAATCGCGGCGCCATCGAATCGGGATTTGCCCTAGGTGCGGCGGTGAAGTGCACGGCGAGCGGCCTGCCGCACAGGAGAAGGATAGGAAGCGCCGCGCTTCAGCGCCGCCGCTCGTGCTCGATCAGTTGGGCCAGCAGCCGGACGCCTTCCTCGATGCGCTCCTCGGCAATCCCCGTGTAACCGAGGCGGAAGTGCGGCGACGGTCCGTCGGCGGCAAAGAACACATCGCCCGGCTCGATGATCACGCCATGCCGCAGCGCGACATCCCCGAGCTTGCGCGCGTCGAGTCCTGGCGGGCCTTCGACCCAGAACGACGACGCTCCCGGCGAATTCTGGACGCGGCATTGCGGCAGATGCCGCGCCAGCATGTCGCGCAGCACCGCGGCGCGGCGCTGGAAGATCGGCGCGACGCGCCGCAGCAGCGCGTCGTGGTGCCCCAGCGAGATGAACAGTGCGGTGGCGCGCTGGTTGTTGGCCGGCGGATGCCGCAGCATGTAGCGCCGCAGCGCCCGCGCCTGGCGAATCACCGTGCTCGGCGCGACGATATAGCCGAGCCGGATGCCGGGCACGAACGACTTCGACAGGCTGCCGACATAGATCACGCGGCCCTCGCGATCCAGGCTCTTCAGCGCGGGAATCGGCTGCGTCAGCGCGGGATTCTCGGTGTCGTAGTCGTCCTCGATCAGCACCACGTCGTGCCGGTGCGCCTCGGCCAGCAGCGCCTCGCGCCGGTCCAGCGGCATCGTGACCGTGGTCGGGCACTGGTAGCTGGGCGTGACAAAGGCATAGTCGCAGCGCGAGAGCTCGCCTTCCGGACGCAGACCCGAGTCGTCGACGGGCAACGGCACCACCTCCCTTGCCCGCATGCCGAAGATCGCGCGCGCATCGCTGTAGCCGGGCTCCTCCAGGCCGACGACCGCGTCGCGCATCAGCAGGTCGGCGAGCAGATAGAGCGCGTGCTGCGCGCCCAGCGTGACCATGATCTCGTCCGGATTGGCCCAGACGCCGCGGCGCGGCAGCACGTGGCGTTGCAACTGCTCGATCAGCAGCGGATCGTCGCGGTCGATCAGGTCGGAGGCCCAGCCGCGGATCTCCAGCACGGCCAGCGCCATGCGCGAGCATTCGCGCCAGTCCGCGGTCGGAAACAGCGCCGGGTCGAACTGGCCATAGATGAAGGGATACGGATAGTTCTGCCAGTCGTTGGGCTTGACGATGGCGCGCAGCCCGCTGATGTCGGGCAGCCGTTCGCTCCAGTCGGGGCCGGGCGTCTCGCCGTCCCTATCGGCGCTCGACGGTGTGCCAGCGCTTCCGGACGCCGCCGGCCGCGCCACGCTAGGCAACTGCTCGACGACGAAGTAGCCGCGCCGGGGCCGTGTCTCGAGGAAGTGCTCGTCGACCAGCTGCTGGAAGGCCAGGATCACCGTATTGCGCGCGATACCGAGCGTCGCGGCCAGTTCGCGGCTCGACGGCAGCGCGCTGCCTTCGGGCAATTGCCGCGACAGGATCGCCGAGACGATCTGCTGGCGCAGCTGGGCCTGCAGACTCAGGCCCGAATCGGCGGGCAATTGCAGCAGCCGATTCCAGAAGGTGGTTCCCTTGCCCGCCGTGGCCATGCCGTTCGCGCTCCGTATCGTCGGTTTCGTCCTTGGGTCGGGGAGCATTATCGGATATGGGGCGGGGAGGGGGTATGGGGGAAAGCCGGTGGATGGAACGCGGTGTGCTGTCGCCGGATTCGCTCCCCTCTCCCGCTTGCGGGAGAGGGGCTGGGGGAGAGGGTAGCCAGCAAGAGCGATATCACCAGCTCGACCGCCTGGCCCTCTCCCCAACCCTCTCCCACAAGTGGGAGAGGGAGCGCGTTGTCGACACGCGTGCCGCGCCGCCACGGCCCGCGCCTGAACTACAGCACATCATCCTTCAGGTGATACCAGTGATACAGAAACCGCTGTCCCAGCCGCCGGAACGGTGCAAAGGCCGGCGACTCGACCCATTCGCGCACATTGGGGAAGGGCAGCGCCGAGCGGAAGATCGGCAGCTCCGGCCCCGGGTTCTTGCCGGCGATCATCGCGGCCATGCGGCGGCCCGCCTGGGCCGAATACATGACGCCATTGCCGCCATAGCCCATCGCGTAGTAGATCGTCTGCGCGGGATCGGGCCGGAAGATGCGCGGCATCATGTCGTGGCTGACATCGACCCAGCCCCACCACGAGTAATCGATCGGTATGCCCTTGAGCGCGGGGAACTTGCGCACCATGTCGTCGACCAGCTTCTGCTCGTAGCGGGGCCGCGGCGCGTCGGTGCCCGTGATCGCGCTGCGGCTGCCGATCTGCAGCCGGCCATCGGGCATTAGCCGGTAGTAGTGGCGCAGGATGCGGGTGTCGGTGATCACCTGCGTCGTGCGGAAGTTGCAGGCCGCGATCTCGTCGGGCGTCAGCGGCCGCGTCACGATCGAGTTCGACAGGATCGGGAACAGCCGGTTCTTCAGATGCGGATGCAGATTCTGCGAGGTATAGCCGCCGGTGGCGACGCCGACCGCGCGCGCCCGCACGATGCCGCCCGGCGTGCGCAGATAGTGGACGCCGTCGCGCGTGGTCCAGTCCAGCACCGGGCTCGACGGATGGACGGTGGCGCCCAGCGCGCGGGCGCGGCGCAGATAGCCGAAGGCCAGCTTGCCGGCATGAATGCCGATGCCCTCTGGCTCGTGCATCGCGCCGGCCGCCTCCTTGTCGTCGACGTATTCGCGCTTGACGGTATCGGCATCGAGAATGCGCGCGTCGTAATGGAACACCTCGCGCAGCAGCTTGGCCTCCTTCTCCAGCGCCGGCATCGCTTCGGGACGATGCGCGATATACAGATGGCCGCCCGGCTGCGGATCGCAGTCGATATCGCGGATCAGCGTCTTGAAGGTCTCCATGCCGGCGCACACTTCCTCGTGCAGCCGCAGCGCGGCATCGAGCCCGTAGCGCTGGATCCATTGCGAGCGCTTGAGCCGGCCCGACGCGCATTGCGCCTGTCCGCCGTTGCGCGTGCTGCAGCCCCAGCTGACGCGGTTGGCCTCCAGCACCGTCGCCTTGATGCCGTGTTCCTGCGCGAGAAAGATCGCGCAGGTCAGCCCGGTGAAGCCCGAGCCGATGATCGCGACATCGACGTCGACGTCGTGCGTGATCGGGCCGTCGTCGGGCGGCGGCTCGCCGGCGGTGCCGATCCAGTAGGTCGGCGCGTAGTCGCGGCCCTGGCCCGGCGTCGGCGCGACCAGCGGGTCATAGGCGGGATCGTAGGGCCGGGACGGACCGGTGGCTCTGTTTTGTCCGGACTGTCCCCCGGCCTGGCCCGGCGTTCCGTTCTCCCGTCCGATGGCGGTGATATCGGCAATGGCTTCCATCGCTGCGCTCCTGTTGGCGACGCGTTCGGCGACGC
Organism: Cupriavidus gilardii; assembly: GCF_017598945.1. GTDB lineage: Bacteria > Pseudomonadota > Gammaproteobacteria > Burkholderiales > Burkholderiaceae > Cupriavidus > Cupriavidus gilardii_E. Next base: position 418,361 of record NZ_JAGFTW010000058.1, on the reverse strand, counting down.
TGTCGATCAGCCGCGCGAACCGGCCGCGAGCGCGGGACGGTCCTTGCGATAGGCGTTCTTGACCGCGATCTTGCCGTCGCGGAAGGTGAACACGTCGACCATGCGCGCCTCGATGCGCGAGCCGTCGGCCTTGGTGCCGCGGAAGGTCGATTCGCTGACGCCGCGATCGCCGCAGACGAAATGCTCGCCGTCGAGCCAGGCCGCGTCGGGGAAGGTCTGCCAGGCCAGCTGGAAGCCCTCGCGCACCGCCTCGCGGCCACGGAACGTGCGGCCGAACAGCTCGCCGCCGGCCACCGCGTGGAACACGCAGTCGTCGGTCATGAAGGACATCAGCGCGTCGATGTCGTGGCGGTTCCAGGCATCGCTGAAGGCCTGCAGCGTGGCGGCGGTGACGCCGCCGCTGGCGCCACCGGCCTGCTGTCCGGACGGGTTGCTGTCGGCCGCGCTCATGGCTTCGGTGCCGGCCTGCTTGCTTGCGTACTCCACTTGAATCTCCTCGATGTTGTTGCGGTCCGCGCGGCAGCGGACCCGGTCCTTGCACGTTCCCAGCATAGGGAAGCGCCGGGACGCGCTGTAGGGCCAGATGAATGGAATCGATTGGGCCAGCGTTTGTCGCTGGTTTGTCGCTGGTGGGGGCGGTTGCCCTCTCCCCCAGCCCCTCTCCCGCACGGCGGGAGAGGGGAGCGCGTCATCGGCGTGCGATGTGTCCGAGCACATTCGCCTACCCCATCTCCCCTCTCCCGCGTGCGGGAGAGGGGTCGGGGGAGAGGGCAGCGCGTTGGACCAGCCTCGGCAAGTGTCAGAGCCGATGCACTTCGGCCCGCGGCATGTCGCCCAGATGCTGCTGATGCGGATCGACCTCGTTGTCCCGCAACGCCGCGCCGCGGCGGTACTGTCGGCGCACCAGATAGACCAGCAGCAGGATGCCGAGGCTGACCACCCCCAGCAGCAGCGGCTTGCGCTGGTCCGGAATGAAGGCCATTGCCACGACGATGCCGGTCATGCCGAAGATCGCCACATAGGTCAGATACGGATACATCCACATGCGCACGCGCAGCTTTTCCGGTGCCTCGCGTTCGAGCCGTGCGCGCAGCCGCAGCTGCGAGACCGCGATCAGGATGTAGACGAAGATCGCGACCGTGCCGTAGGAATTGACCAGAAAGGCAAACACCGTATCGGGCGACACGTAGGACATCACCACCGCGGCATAGCCGAACAGCGTCGAGAACAGGATCGCGCGGACCGGCACGCCATTGCGATTGAGCTTGGCCAGCGCAGCCGGGGCATCGCCGCGGCGCGTCAGCGCGAAGATCATCCGCGACGAGGCATACAGGCCGGAGTTCAACGCCGACAGCACCGCGGTCAGCACCACCGCGTTCATCACCTGCGCCGCGCCGCGGATGCCCATTGCGTCGAGCGCGCTGACATACGGCGTCGCGATGCCGGGCGAGTTCCACGGCACCAGGCACACCACCAGCAGCACCGAGCCGACGTAGAACACCAGCACGCGCGTGATCACCGAGTGGGTCGCCTTGGCCACCGCCTTCTGCGGCTCCGCGGTCTCGGCCGCGGCAATGGTCACGATCTCGGCGCCGAAGTAGAACCCCGTCGCGGCCACCGCACCGGTCAGCACCGGCATGATGCCGTTGGGCGCGAAGCCGCCGTGCGCGCTCAGATTGGCGACGCTGGGCGCGGTGTCCGGCCACATGCCGAGCACGAACAGGCCCGCCAGGAACAGGAACACGACGATCGCGGCCACCTTGATCGAGGCAAACCAGAACTCGAACTCGCCGAAGGACTTGACCGAGAACAGATTGGTCAGCGTCAGCATCACCAGCAGCACCAGACTGATGGCCCAGGAGGGCACGTCGGGCAGCCAGTAGCGGATCAGGTCGGCGCCGGCCACCGCTTCGATGGCGACCACGATGACCCAGAAGTACCAGTACATCCAGCCGGTCAGGAAGCTGGCCAGCGCGCCGGCCTCGGGTTTGCCGCGCCACGCTTCGCGCGCGTATTCGTAGAAGGAGCCGACGGTGGGCAGCGCGCAGGCCATCTCGCCGAGCATCCGCATGACCAGCACCACCAGCATGCCGGTCAGCAGGAAGGACAGGACGGCCGCCGGGCCGGCCGACTTGATGACCACGCCGCTGCCGACGAACAGTCCGGCACCGATCACGCCGCCGAGCGCGATCATCGTCATGTGGCGCTGTTTCAGGCTGTGCTTGAGGCCGCGCGAGCCCTCGGGGTTATCCAGCAATTTTTGTCTCCAGTGCTTCTCATGATGGTGTCGTCACGGCTTCGCTGTCTTTGTTTTGTCTGTCCGGGGCCGCATTGCTGCGGCGGCCCCGAAGGCCGTGATCGCGCGGCGAGGCAGGGCCGCACCGCGCGCCGCTTTGCTTCCGTTATACGTAATCCTTGTACTTGTCGAGCAGGCGGACCGGCCTGGACAGGGCATCGCGGCGGAACGGATCGCCCAGCTCGCGCGTGCACATGATTTCCACGATCGTGGTCTTGCCGTGGTTCATCTGCAGGTCGATCGCCTTTTTCAGCGCGGGGCCGACGTCTTCGAGCCGGTCGACCACGATCCCTTCGGCGCCCATCGCGCGGGCGATGTTGGCGAAGCTCGGGTTGTCCAGTTCGCCGGCGACGAAGCGGCGGTTGTAGAAGTCCACCTGGTTCTTCTTCTCCGCGCCCCACTGGCGATTGTGGAACACCACCGCGGTCACCGGGATGTTGTGCCGCACGCAGGTCATGGTTTCCATCAGGCTCATGCCCCAGGCGCCGTCCCCCGCGTACGAGATCGCCGGGCGATGCGGCGCGGCCACCTTGGCGCCGATGATGGTCGGAAAGGCGTAGCCGCAGTTGCCCCAGCTCATCGCCGCGAAGAAGCTGCGCGGCTTCTCGAAGCGCAGGTAGCTGTTGGCCACCGAGTTGATGTTGCCGATGTCGGTCGACACCATCACGTCGGCCGGCATCGCCTTCTCCAGCTCGCGCAGCACCTGGCGCGGATGCAGGTAGGTGCCGCCGTTCGGCGTGCGCTCGTTCTTCTGCTCCTCGATCATGTCCAGGCTGAACGGGTCGCGCTCGTGCGTCCACTCGTCCAGTTCCTTCTCCCAGGCCGCCTTTTCGGTGGCGATCTGGTCGGCGCGTGCGGCGCGCGTCGCGTCGCAGGCGAGCGTGCGGTTGGCCAGCCGCTCGGTCAGCGCGACCGCGGCCGCCTTGGCGTCGCCGCAGATGCCGACCGAGATCTTCTTTACCAGGCCCAGCATCTTGTGATCGGCGTCGATCTGGATGATCTTGGCCGTCTTCGGCCAGTAGTCCATGCCATGCTGCGGCAGCGTGCCGAACGGTCCGAGGCGCGAACCGAGCGCGACCACGACGTCGGCGCGCGAGATCAGCTTCATCGCGGCCTTCGAGCCCTGGTAGCCCAGCGGGCCGCACCACAGCGGATGGCTGGCGGGGAAGGAATCGTTGTGCAGATAGCTGTTGACCACCGGGGCGCCGAGCCGCTCGGCCAGCGCCTTGCATTCCTCGACGCCATCGGCCATCACCACGCCACCGCCGGAGATGATCACGGGGAACTTGGCCTGGGCCAGCAGCTCGGCCGCTTCGTTCAGGCTCTGCTCGCCGCCCGGGCCGCGGTCCAGCCGGCGCGGCTGCGGAATTTCGGCCTTGATCTGGCCATAGAAGTAGTCGCGCGGGATGTTGAGCTGCGTCGGGCCCATCTCGGCCATCGCGCGATCGAAGCAACGGCCGGTGAATTCGGCCATACGCGCTGGGTGGGTGACATGGCCCTGGTACTTGGTGAACTCCTGGAACATCGGCAGCTGGTTGGCCTCCTGGAAGCCGCCCAGGCCGATGCCCATGGTGCCGGCCTCGGGCGTGACGATCACCACGGGGCTGTGCGCCCAGTAGGCCGCGGCAATCGCGGTCACGCAGTTGCTGATGCCGGGCCCGTTCTGGCCGATGACCACGCCGTGGCGGCCCGACACGCGGGCATAGCCGTCTGCCATATGGCCGGCGCCCTGCTCATGCACGACCGGGATCAGGCGAATGCCGGCGGGCGCGAAGATGTCCATCGCATCCATGAAGGCCGAGCCCATGATGCCGAACATATCGGTCACGCCGTTGGCGGCGAGGGTTTCGACGAAGGCCTCGGAAGGCGTCATGGCCTGCGGGCCGGCGGTGGGGGTGTGGTCGGACATGCTTGCGGTCTCCGGTAGGTTGGGATCGTTCTGATTCATAAAACGGTACGGGTCGTACCGAAAACTGTCGTTTCGCTGAAATGTAGGACGGAGCGCGAGCAGCGTCAATAGGAAAATCCATTAAACGGAATGAGTTGTGCCAAAAAGTGAGACTGGATATGATGGCGTTCCAGAAGCCCCGCAGCCGGCGTGCGCCTGCGCTCTTGCGGGAGCCGGGAAATCCTTCCCGCCTCATCCAGGAGAATCGAAGTGGCGATCGACCTTGCCAGCGTGGAACCGGACCGCATGGTGTCGGTGCGTGAAGTGTTCGGCATCGACAGCGCGATGCGGGTGCCCGCCTTCGGCGTGCGCGACGACCATGTGCCGGAGATCGATCCGGGCTATCGCTTCGAGCCGGAGGTGACGCTGGCGGTCCTGTCCGGCTTTGTCCGCAACCGCCGCGTGCTGGTGCAGGGGCTGCACGGCACCGGCAAGTCGACCCATATCGAGCAGGTCGCCGCGCGGCTGAACTGGCCTTGCGTGCGCGTCAACCTCGATGGACATATCGGCCGCATGGACCTGGTCGGGCGCGACACCGTGGTGCTGCGCGATGGTCAGCAGGTCACCGAATTCCAGGAAGGCATCGTGCCCTGGGCGCTGCAGCGGCCGATCGCGCTGGTGTTCGACGAATACGATGCGGGCCGTCCCGACGTGATGTTCGTGATCCAGCGCGTGCTCGAGCGCGATGGCCGGTTCACGCTGCTCGATCAAAACCGCGTGATCCAGCCGAATCCGTACTTCCGGCTGTTCGCCACCGCCAATACGGTGGGGCTCGGCAATCTGACCGGCATGTATCACGGCACCCATCTGCTCAATCATGCGCAGATCGACCGCTGGAACGTGGTGGCGACGCTGGACTATCTGCCGCGCGAGGCCGAGATCGATATCGTGCTGGCGCGCGTGCCGGAGCTGACCGATGCGGCCGGACGCGAACTGGTCGGCGCGATGGTCAGCGTCGCACAGCTGACGCGCCAGGGGTTTGCGGCCGGCGATGTGTCGACGCTGATGTCGCCGCGCACGGTGATCGCCTGGGCCGAGAACTGCCAGATCTTCCGCGATCCGGCCCTGGCGTTCCGACTGAGCTTTCTGAACAAGTGCGAACCCGGCGAACGCGCGATCGTCGCCGAATATTTCCAGCGGGGCTTCGGCGTCGAGCTGGAGCCCTGCGGCGGCGCGGCGGCCTGACGATGTCGTCATCGGCGATACCGGAGGCTACGGCGGCGGAGGGGCCGGAACAAGGGTTGTCCGCCGCGACGCAGCGCCGGCGCGAGGCGTTGTGCGCGGCGGCCTTGCGTGCACTGGCAGGCGACGCCACGCTGCATTACCGCGCCGGCAGGCTATGGCGCGGCCAACGGCCGCTTCCGCTGCATGCGCCGCATCTGCTGACCGATGCCGGCCGCGACAGCTTCGCCGACCTGCGCGGCGCAGTCGACGGCGCCGCATTGCGGCTGCAGCATGGCGATGCGGCCTTGCACCGCGCGCTGCGGCCGGCCGACCCGGTGGCACGGCTGCTGTTCGAACTGTTCGAGCAACTGCGCTGCGAGACGCATCTGCCCGCCGGCATGCCCGGCCTTGCCGCCAACCTGCATCGGCGCTTCGTGCAATGGTCGCTGGCCTTTCATCGCTCGGGTCTGACCGAAGGGCGATTCGGCATTCTGATCTACACGGTGGCGCAGGTGGTCTGGTCGCGCCTGTCGGGCCAGCCGGTGGTCGAGGAGACCGAGGACCTGATCGAGGCCACGCGCGCGGCGATCGTACCGGCGCTGGGTACCGCGCTGGCCGGCATGCGGCGCATGCGAGCAGACCAGCGGGCCTTTGCCGCACATGCACTCGCCGCGGCCGAGATGGTGGCGGAGATGCTGCGCGACGATGCGCGGCGTGCCGGCCTGACCCAGGACGATGACCGCGAATCGGTCGAGTCGGTGCGCGACGGCTTCTCGCTGCTGCTCGATTTCGACGACGAGGCGCCGTCGCAGGAAGGAGGCGGTGTGGGCACGGGCGGCCCACGTGCCGGCCCAGGCGATACGGCCGTTCCCGCCTACACCCCCTTCACCACGCAATACGATCGCGAACTGCGCGCCACCACGCTGGCGCGCCAGCCATCGCTGCAGGCATGGCGCGAGCGGCTGGATCGGCGAATTGCCGATGGGGGCATCAATCCGGTCCGCATCGCCCGCACGCTGTCGTCGGCTTTCGCGCTGCCGGCGTCCGATGGCTGGTCATCCGCCGAGGAGGAGGGCCAGCTCGATCGCAGCCGGCTTGCCCAATTGGCCTGTGCCGGCGGCCAGCCACGCGTCTTCCGCCAGCCGCGGCCGCAGCCGCGCAGCGACGCGGTGCTGGCTTTCCTGATCGATTGCTCCGGCTCGATGAAGGCGCATATCGACCAGATCGCCCTGCTGGTCGATGTGATGACGCGCGCGGCCGATGCCGCGGGCCTCGCCACCGAAGTGCTGGGCTTCACTACCGGCGCCTGGAACGGCGGCCGCGTCGCACGCGACTGGCAGGCGGCCGGCCGGCCGCCACAGCCCGGCCGCCTCAACGAGGTCTGCCATCTGGTGTTCAAGGATGCGGACACCAGCTGGCGCCGCGCACGAACCGGCATCGCCGCGCTGTTCAAGGCCGACCTGTTCCGCGAAGGGATCGACGGCGAAGCGGTCGACTGGGCCTGCGCCCGCCTGCTGTCACGCCCGCAGTCGCGCCGCCTGCTGGTGGTGGTATCCGACGGCAGCCCGATGGACCGCGCCACCGCGCAGGCCAACGGCGAGCGGCTGCTGGACGACCATCTGAAGGACGTGGTGGCGCGCCACGAGGCGCAGGGGCGGATCGAAGTGATGGGGCTGGGCGTCGATCTCGATCTGAGCCCTTACTACCGGCGCCACTTCCCGCTGGATACCACCCGACCGCTGGACACGGCGGCGATCGATGCGATTGCGAGGTGGGTGGGGAGTGGAGGGCGTACCGAGCAAGGCTAGCGCCGGCTAGCGTTGCAGCCGCCTCGACATCTCCGCGAGCGGCATGAAGAGGATGGAGTTCAATATCCGGATTTCACCGGCATCAGGTTGGGCCTCCGCCACGACTTGCTCGAAGACCTCACGCTTGGCGCGTTCCAGCGTGGCGAGCAAGGCGTCGAGTTCGGCCGCCGCTCCACCTTCGGAGAGGCCTAATTCCACGCCGGCCTGTATCACGTCGTCACGGCGTATGTCGCGGAAATGGCGGGCGTTGCCGATCGGCATGGTCAATTCCGAGTCGGGCCAGAACGGGTCGTTGTTTCGGTAGGTGACCGTGTCGTAGACCACGGTGCTGACCAGGTCGTAGAAGGGCGCGAGCGCATAGCCTCGCGGTTCGCTGAAGAAGGACAGGTTCTTCATGTGTGCGTCGCCGTTGCCGATCAGCACATTGAAGGCGATCCACCGATACAACGCCAGGCGCGACGCGGTGCGTTGCAAGGTCAGCGCGATCAGTTGTTTCAGGGTCTCCGTCGAGCTTTGCGCATACTTGAGGACGCGGCTCTTGCCCCGTATCTGCATGCCGTCGATGACATGACGCCGCCAGATTCGCCCATCGCTGCTGCGGCGGTCGAATCGCGCCACGGCGAACACCGGCGCCGGTACCCGAAGAAAGACGGTGGCCGGAACCGGAAGGCCAGCGCGTGCGGCCAGCCGCATGCAATAGAACTCGTTGATCGCGGTGTGGCGCCAGGTCTCCGAGCGCGAATCCGGCTTCAGGATATGCGTCGACGGTTCCGCGCCGACCGGCTCCCAGATGGACCAGTGTCCCGGCCCGCCCTCGAGAATGGCCGCGAGCTTGTGCTGGGCCCCTGCGACCGACATGTGTTTGGGAGCGTTCGCATCGAGAGGCCGGCGAGGCAAGTCGAGAATGCGCGCGTTCAACGTTTCCAGCGGAAGAGGAACGCGCCCGGGCGCTGGCTCGTCGGTGCCGGGCGGCAGCAGCGTGATGGCGCCAGCGGACTCGGCCCCGTAGTAGGCCAGCATCGACCATGCGTCGTCGACGTCGAGCCTTGCCGCCCTCGCCAATAACCCGCGCTGCTCTTCTTCCGGCAGCAGGTTGTCGAAGAACCATTGCACCGGGCGCTCGGTACTGGTGTCCGTTTGGCGGCCAGGCTGCAACGGCAAGTCGGGACACAAGGCAAACCGGTCCGGGCGCTGCAGCCACAGCGGGTCGTATTCAAAGCTCCAGACGCCGTTGTCCTCGACCAGCTTGCCGATCCCGATGCCATTGGCGCTCGCCATCAACGTCCGCGAGTCGCCGTTCATTTCCGCACCCGCCGCTTCGTGACCGCCTTGGGGTTCGCCATCCATGGTTCGACATCGAAGGCTTCTGCCGAGAGCAACACTCCCAACTCGCGCAGCAGGTGCAGCACCTTGCCCAGTTGCGCCGTCGATTTTCCCGCTTCGACGTCGGAGATGAAGGTGGGCGACAGGCCCGTACCGCGCGCCACTTCGTCGCGGGTGAGCCGTTGCGACAGGCGAGCGGCGCGGACGAGTTGTCCGAGCATTTCAGGGTCGGAGATGGGGACGTGCATGGCGTCATACCGTAGTCGATCGGCGTCATTATAGGAGAAAGTCGTCGATGTGAGGACTGAACGTATACGAGCGGCTACGTTATGCCGCTTTATCGCTAATTTTGCCGATAAAAGGTGCGAGCGACTACGTTATACCGATTTTGCCGATGGAGTGGTATTAAAAGATACGAGCGGCTACGCTAGTCGCGATGATTTTATGCCGAATACGCCGCAAACCACTGCCACAGCGGCCCCATCATCAAGTACGCGCCGAGGACGACCAGCACGCCGAACGCCACCCGCCGCGTGCCTTCCGGCGACAACGGCGGCGGGAAGCGCCGCGCCGCGATCGTGCTCAGCGCGACGACGGGGAAGGCCAGCGCCGCCTGCAGCCAGACGTCGCCGGCCAGTTCGCCTTGCGAGGCGCTATAGGCGGTCCGCACGGCCGAGGTGGTGGTGAAGACCAGGATCAGCGCGCAGCGGATCTGCACCATGTTCAGCGGCTGTCGATAGAACTGGAAGATCAGCGGGGGGCCCGAGACCCCGAACAGGCCGCCGAGCAGTCCGCCGCAGACGCCGCTGACAAAGAAGCTGCCGTCGCCGGAGCGGCTGGACAATGCGGCAGGACGCAGGGCCGCGCCGATGCCGCCGTATAGCACGACGGCGCCCAGCATCAGCTGGAGCACGTCCGTTGCCGTACCGCTGAGGTAGTGAAGCAGCACGACGCCGGCCACCACCGACGGCAGGATGCCGAGCGTGGCGGCGCGCACCGCGCGCCAGTCGATATGGTGCAGCTTGCCGGGCAACGCCAGCGCGCCGTTGGCGAGCGTCAGCAGGCTGACCAGCGCGGCCAGCGTGGCGACCGGGGCCAGATGCAGGCCGCTGGCCGCGCCCATCACGATCAGACCCATGCCGAACCCGGTCACGGTCTGGAAGTAGCTGCCGAGGCCGAGCAGGGCCAGTACCGGCAGCAAGGTTTCGAGATTCATCGGGACTGCGCGGCTCCCGATGGTGTCGTGGCGGCAGGCAGGTCGATGGGCAACGCCATCTGCGCGCTGGCATCGCCGGCTTCAAGGTCCGCGGCCTGTGCCTGCACCACGGTGACCGCAATCACATGGAAGATGTCGTCCGCGCTGCAGCCGCGCGACAGATCGTTGGCCGGGCGCCGCAGCCCTTGCAGCATCGGCCCGATCGCCACCGCGCCGCCCAGGCGCTCGGCGAGCTTGTAGCCGATATTGCCGGCCTCGAGGCTCGGGAATACCAGCACGTTGGCATGCCCATGGACTTGCGACGCCGGCAGCTTGCGCTCCGCGATTTCGGCAACGATGGCGGCGTCGAGCTGCACGTCCCCGTCGATGGCCAGTTCCGGCCGCAGCGCGCGCACGCGTTGCGTCGCCGCGGCGACCTTGTCGACGGCGGCATGGTGGGCACTGCCATTGGTCGAGAACGACAGCATCGCCACGCGCGGCGTCTCCATCAGCAGGCTCCGCGCGCTGTCGGCCGCCGCCATCGCGATCTCGGACAGCGCCTCCGCGTCCGGGTCGATCACCAGGCCGCAGTCGGAGAAGATCAGCCCGCCCTTGAGCGAGTGGAACGGCTCGCAAAACATCATCAGGAAGAAGCTCGACACCAGCCGGAACGAGGGCGCGATGCCGATGATCTGGATCGCGTGGCGCACCACGTCGGCGGTGGTATGCACTGCGCCGGCCACCGAGCCGTCGGCATCGCCGGCGCGCACCATCAGATTGGCAAAGCACAGCGGCGCCAGCACGTCGCGCTGCGCCTGCTCGCGCGTCATGCCCTTGGACTGGCGCAGCGCCAGCCATTGCTGCGCGTAGCCCTCGCGCAGGGCAGAGCGGGCGGGGTCGACCACCTCCATGCCGTGCAGCGCGATGCCGTGCCGCTCGGCCGCATCGGCGATGCATGCAGCATCGCCGATCAGGACGATGCGCGCGATGCCTTCCTGCGTGGCCCGCTGCGCGGCCTGCAGCACGCGGGGATCCTCCGCCTCGCACAGCGCGATGCGCCGGGGGGACGAGCGGGCGCGCTCGATGATGCGGTGGATCGCTTTCATGGCCAATATGAAAAGTGGGATGAAATGTACCGAAAACAGGGATTTGACCGAAGGATAGGGCGGCTGCCCCCAGCGGTCAATAGAAATCTCGTTTAACGGTACGATATGTGCACTAAAACGAGACAGGGCGGGCCGTCATGGTGCGAGGCCGGCCCGGAAAAGGGGCCCCCAAAGAGGTCAATCGGCTTCGTTCGCCGCCGCCTGCCGGCTTGGACCCACGATTGCCGCCCAGTGGCACTATGGCCGGCGCCGAGCGCTGCCTACGATAGCGCTACCCAACGCGCAAGGCGTTGGCCGCCGATTGCCACCAGCAGGTGGCGACGGACGATAGAAGGACGCGACAGCCGTCCACTGCAAGGAGACATTGGCATGCGACCTGCTTCCTGTCTTCCCCTCCTCGAGTAGGCACCTCGCCGGTGCCTGGATTCTTCCGTGCCGCCCGCTATCGCGGCACGCAACCTGTCTTTCTTGAGGAATACGACCATGCGTTGGATCGAGCGTTGGATCAAGCAGCTAGCAACGGGCGCAGTGCTGGCCGCCGCCGTGCAGACGGGCGCGCTGGCACAAACGAAGGAAGTGGTGATCGCCTACCAGGACATGGTGGTGCCATGGCGCCATGTGCAGGACGCCAAGGAGATCGAGAAGCAGACCGGCTACAAGGTGTCGTTCCGTCAGTTCTCCGGCGGCGGCGACGTGATTCGCGCGATGGCCTCGGGACAGATCGCCATCGGCGAGGCCGGCACCTCGCCCATTGCTTCGGCCCTGTCGCAGGGGCTGGACGTCGAACTGTTCTGGATCCTCGATGACATCAACGCCGCCGAGGCGATGGTCGTGCGCAACGGCACCCGCATCGAGAGCGTCGGCGATCTGAAGGGCAAGCGCATCGGCGTGCCGTTCGTCTCGACGACGCACTATCACACGCTGGTCGCGCTGGAGCAGGCCAAGGTCGATCCGAAGCAGGTCCGCATCATGAACATGCGGCCGCCGGAAGTCGCCGCCGCCTGGCAGCGCGGCGACATCGATGCCACCTTCATCTGGGACCCGGTGCTCGCGCGGATCAAGCCGACCGGCAAGGTGCTGCTGACCTCGGGGCAGATCGCGCAGTCCACCGGCAAGGCCACGTTCGACGGCATGATCGTCAGCAAGAAGTTCGCGCGGGAGAACCCGGACTTCATGGTCAAGTTCGTCAGGATCCTGGCGGCCGCCGACGACAACTATCGCAAGAACAAGGCCGCGTGGACCGCGGAATCGCCGATGGTCAGGGCCGTTGCCAAGGTGTCGGGCGCCAAGCCCGAGGACGTGCCCGGCAGCATGTCGCTGTACGCCTTCCCCACGCTGGAAGAGCAGGCGTCCACGCGCTGGCTCGGTGGCGGCGCCGCCAAGGCGCTGCAATCGGCGGCGCAGTTCCTGAAGGAGCAGGGCACGATCCAGACCGTGCTGCCGGACTACTCGACCGGCGTCAACGCCGAGTGGGTCAAGCGGGCGATGCAGTGAACCGCCATCCATTCCGACCAGCCAGTGATTCGCCAACCAGCCCACAGGAACAGGGAACCGAGATGGCCAAACTCGAAATCGACAACCTCAGCGTCAACTATGGCGGCGCAGGCGGGACGCAGACGCTCGCGCTGTCGCAGGTCAATCTGACCATGGAACGCGGCGACTTCGTCGTCGCGCTTGGGGCCTCCGGCTGCGGCAAGACCACGCTGCTGTCCTGCATCGCCGGCTTCATGCAGCCCTCCGAAGGCGAGATCCGGCTCGACGGCCGCGCCGTCAACGGCCCCGGCGCGGAGCGGGGCGTCGTGTTCCAGAAGCATGCGCTGATGCCATGGCTGAACGTCGCCGACAACGTCGCGCTCGGTTTGCGCATGCGCGGCGTCGGCCGCGCCGAGCGGCTTGCCATCGCGCGGGAGAAGCTGGCGCTGGTCGGGCTGGAGCACGTCGCCGACAAGCCGGTTTATCAGCTGTCGGGCGGCATGCAGCAGCGCGTCGGCATTGCGCGCGCGCTGGCCAACGATCCGGCGGTGATGCTGATGGACGAACCGCTGGGCGCGCTCGACGCGTTGACGCGCGAATCGATCCAGGCGCTGATCCTGCAGCTGTGGGCGCGCGAGCAGAAGATCGTTTTCTTCATCACGCACAGCGTCGAGGAGGCGCTGTTCCTGGCCACGCGGCTGATCGTGATGACGCCCTCGCCGGGCCGCATTGCCCATACCTACGAACTGCCGTATGCGCGCCGCTATATCGAATGCGGCGACGCGCGCGCCGTCAAAGCCGATCCCGATTTCATTCGCCATCGCGAGGAAATCGTCGACCTGATCCATGCCACGCCACAAGGATAAGCCGATGCCTGCCACCGTTCAGAGCCTGTCGGGCGCGCCGCGCACGCCGGGCGCCATCGTTGCCAACGAGATCGCGTCGACCTCGGCGCCCGCGGTTGCCGCGCCGGTTGCGTCAGCGGCCTCGGGCGGTCCCGCTACGCCTGCACGCAAGGTGCGCGCGGTATCCGGCTACCGGATGCCCGGGGAGGGCTCCAGTTCGCGCATCTCCGCGGCGACCGTGGTGTCGCTGCTGGTGCTGTGGTGGGTCGCCAGCCATTTCGGCTGGCTGCCGCCGCTGTTCCTGCCGACGCCGGAGTCGATCGGCGCGGCCTTTGTCGATGCGTGGAACGGAAACGTGCAGGGCGGTCTGCCGCTGCTCGACCATTTCTGGGCCAGCATGGTGCGCGTGTTCGGCGCCTTCGCGCTGGCCGCGCTGACCGCGGTGCCGATCGGCGTGCTGATGGGCGTGTCGCGCATCGCCCGCGGCGTGTTCGATCCGCCGATCGAGTTCTACCGGCCGCTGCCGCCGTTGGCCTATCTGCCGCTGATCGTGATCTGGTTCGGTATCGACGAGACCTCGAAGATCCTGCTGATCTTTCTCGCCTGCTTCGCGCCGATGGCGATGTCCGCGCGCGCCGGCGTGCGGTCGGTGACGATCGAGCAGATCAATGCGGCCTATTCGATGGGCGCAACCCCGTGGCAGGTCATCCGCCATGTGGTGTTGCCCGCCGCGTTGCCCGATATCCTGACCGGCATGCGGATCGCGATCGGCTTCGGCTGGACCACGCTGGTCGCGGCCGAGATGGTGGCCGCTACCGCGGGCCTCGGCCAGATGGTGCTCAACGCCTCGAACTTCTTGCGTACCGATGTGGTGGTGATGGGCATCGTGCTGATCGGCCTGATCGCCTATGGCTTCGATCTGCTGATGCGGGGCGTGGAGAAGTGGCTGGTGCCGTGGAAGGGAAGGGTTTGATGGCTGAGGCCCATCTTGTGACGTGGCTCCCCTCTCCCGCCCGCGGGAGAGGGGTTGGGGGAGAGGGCAACCAGCGCTCGATTCGCCAATATCGCGCGCAGTACCGCCGTTTCCCTCTCCCCTGCCCCTCTCCCGCAAGCGGGAGAGGGAACACCACTGGCATGGCGAGCCGCATCGATTGCCGGGCGCGCCAACCTCAGAACGTCGGGGCCAGATCCGCCGCCGCCTGCTGCAGCCGCGGCACAAACTCCAGCGAACGCGACAGCGGCGAGCGCACCGTCGGCGCATGGACGGCCAGGGCCGCCACTACCTGGCCGCGCTCGTCGCGCACCGGCACCGCGACGCAACTGATGCCCGCGACGAACTCCTCGTTGTCGACGCCGATCTGCTTGTGGGCGCAGCGGTCCAGCTCCGCCTCGAGCAGTTCGACATCGGTGATGGTGTTCTGCGTAAAGCGTTCCAACGGCAGTTGCCGCAACAGCGCGCGGCGCTGCTCGCGCGGCAGCAGCGACAGCAGCAGCTTGCCGCTGGCCGAGCAGTGCAGCGGTACATGCGAGCCCGGCTTCAGATCGAGCCGCAGCGGCCAGGGTGCTTCCATCCGGTCGAGATAGAGCACCGCGCTCTCGTGCAGCATGGTCAGGTTGACGGTCTCGCCAATATCCTCGACCAGCCGCGACAGGATCGCGTGGCGCAGCTGGCGGGTACCCGAATGCGTGACGATGGCCACGCCCAGGCGGGCCAGCCGCGGTCCCACGGCATAGGCGTTGCGTGCGCCCGGCTCGCGAATCACCAGCCCCCCAGATTCGAGCGCGCCGAGCATCCGGTGCAGCGAGGCTTTCGGCGCCTCGAAACCCTGCATGATCTCCGCCAGCGTCAGCGGCCGGTCGGCGGCGACCAGGAATTCGAGCAGCGCAAAGGCCCGCAGCGTCGGCGTGTCGCCGCGATCGTTGGCGGCTTCGCTGGGCGGCGGGGAAGGCGGCACTGGCGCGGGCCGCGCGGCTGCCTTGGCGGCGACGGCCGGGACGGCCTTGGCGGCCCCGCGCGCCCGCGGAGCGGCCTTCGCAGCAGTGATGGCGGTTTTCAAAGCGATTCCTCCGTTCCGGAAAACGAGACAACGCGATTGTACTTCCGGATGGGGTGGGGGAGAGGGCGAACGTAGCCGTCATGTCCGGCCACTGGTTTGCTCCCCTCTCCCGCTTGCGGGAGAGGGGTTGGGGGAGAGGGCAGCGTCCCGATCGAGCCGACCCGTCCCGCATTTTTGCGTCGAGGGTCATAACACTTTTGACTGTCGAATTTCACCATATCGGTGCTAAAGTCGCGCTCCGACTCAAGAAAAATCGACAGAGACAGCCGTGAGCCTTCCGACCCTCGATGCCTTCCTTGCCGGCGTGGCCCGGCGCGATCCTGACCAGCCCGAGTTCCAGCAGGCGGTCAAGGAAGTGATGATGACCCTGTGGCCGTTCGTCCAGCGCAATCCGCGCTACGCCGATCAGGCGCTGCTGGAACGGCTGGTCGAACCCGAGCGCGTGATCCAGTTCCGCGTGGCATGGACCGACGACCAGGGCAAGGTGCAGGTCAACCGCGCCTTCCGCGTACAGCACAGCTCGGCGATCGGCCCCTACAAGGGCGGCATGCGGTTCCATCCGACCGTCAATCTGTCGGTGCTCAAGTTCCTCGGCTTCGAACAGACCTTCAAGAACGCGCTGACCACGCTGCCGATGGGCGGGGGCAAGGGCGGTTCCGATTTCGATCCCAAGGGCAAATCGGACGGCGAGGTGATGCGCTTCTGCCAGGCGCTGATGACCGAGCTGTATCGCCATCTGGGCGCGGACACCGATGTACCGGCCGGCGATATCGGCGTGGGCGGACGCGAGGTCGGCTTTATGGCGGGCATGATGAAGAAGCTGTCGAACCAGTCGGCCTGCGTCTTCACCGGCAAGGGTCTGGCCTTCGGCGGCAGCCTGATGCGTCCCGAGGCAACCGGCTACGGCACCGTCTATTTCGCGCAAGAGATGCTGCACCGTACCGGCCGGGACTTCGAGGGACAGCGCGTGCTGATCTCGGGCTCCGGCAACGTCGCGCAATACGCCGCGCAGAAGGCGATCGAACTGGGCGCCAAGGTGCTGACCGTGTCGGATTCGGGCGGCGTGCTGCATTATCCCGAGGGCATGAACGACGCGCAGCTGGCCGAGCTGATGGCCTTCAAGAACGAAGAGCGCGGCCGTCTGTCGGAATTTGCCGAGCGGCAAGGGCTGCAATTCGAAGCGGGCCGCACGCCATGGCATGTGCCGGCCGACATCGCGCTGCCGTGCGCGACGCAGAACGAGCTCGACGGCAACGATGCCGAGCGGCTGCTGGCGAACGGTGTGTTCTGCGTGGCAGAGGGCGCCAACATGCCGTCGACGCTGGAGGCGGTGGACCGCTTCCTCGCCGCGCGCATTCTGTACGCGCCGGGCAAGGCCAGCAATGCCGGCGGGGTCGCGACCTCGGGGCTGGAGATGTCGCAGAACGCGATGCGGCTGTCGTGGCATCACGCCGAGGTCGACGCCAAGCTGCACTTCATCATGAAGGACATCCACCAGAACTGCATCCATCACGGACGCAAGGACGACGGCTACATCAACTATGTCGAGGGCGCCAATATCGCCGGCTTCGTCAAGGTAGCCGACGCCATGCTGGCGCAGGGCGTGATCTGACGCTCCGGACGGCTGCGGAGCGTCGGCGATGTAGCTTCTTACCCGTGTCGACGCAACGCCGCTTGCGGCGTGGCAATTCTGCAACCCCATGTAAGAACGCGTCGCTGCGACCTTCGATACCGCACCGCAAAGCGGGCCTTCGGGCCCGCTTTCTTTTTGTCAGTCGGCGTCGGCCGACGGCGCCTGCGCCGGAATGGCTCTTGCATCTTGCTGCTGGCGCGGCCGGCATAGCGTCACCAGCGGCAGCGCGAGTCCGAAGGCGACATAGACCAGCGCCAGCGACCAAGGCGACAGCCGACGTTCGAACCCTGGCGTCAGCCGTTTTGGCGTCAGCCGCAGATCGACCACGCAGGCCGCCGCCGCGACTGCCAGGCCGGCCAGTATCGCCGCCGCGGGTCGCTGCCGCTTCGGCGAGCGGCCCACCCAGGCTTCATAGAACGCGGCCCAGAATACCGACATCGCATGATGGATCACGTATCCCACCGCGGTATAGCGCCATGCCGGTCCATTGGCATGGATCGCGCGATCGCCCCAGACCCAGTGGCTGACCGCATTGACCGGCGCCAGCGTGTTGCGGCAATCGAAATGGCCGCCGCAGGCCAGGGCGATGGTGGACAGCACGCTGGCGCTGGTGCCGGAGACCAGGCTGCGGCCGACGAAATCCTGGATGGCGCTCATGTCGGTTCCTCGGAACGGGATGCGGCGACCGGCCGCACCGCGCGTCCCACGGTGCTGCTGACCGGCGCCAGCGGGTTTATCGGCACCGCGATTGCGGCGGCGCTGGCACGGGCCGGCTGCCGGGTCCTCTGCGGCGTGCGCGATCCGGCGAAGGCCGCGCGCGAACTGGGCGCATGCGAATTCCGTGCCGTGGATTTCGCGACGCTGACCGAAGCGCAGGCATGGCTGCCTCTGCTGGACGGCGTCGACGTGGTCGTCAACGCGGTCGGAATCTTCGCCGAACGGGGCACGCAGACCTTCGAGCTGCTGCATCGCCGCGCGCCGATCGCGCTGTTTGCCGCCTGCGCGCAAGCGGGCGTGCGTGCGGTGATCCAGATTTCGGCCTTGGGCGCCGACGCGCGGGCCACCACGCCGTACCACCTCAGCAAGAAGGCCGCCGACGATTATCTGGCCGGTCTGGGTCTGCCGGCGGCGATCCTGCAGCCATCGCTGGTCTACGGCCCGGGCGGGGTCAGCGCGAGGATGTTCGGCACGCTGGCCACGATGCCGCTGCTGCTGTTGCCGGACGGCGGCAGGCAGCGTGTGCAGCCGGTCCATCTGGACGATCTGGTGGCCGCGATCGTGCGGCTGGCGACGATGGCGGCAGGCGGCCCGGCGAGCGACAAGGCAACGCCGGCAATGCGCCCGGACTGGCCGCAGGGCCGTATCCCGGTGGTCGGACCCGCGGCCTTGACGCTGCGCGACTACCTGGCCGAGCTGCGTCACACCCTGGGGCAGCCGGGCGCGCTGCGCGTGCTGCCGGTGCCCGAAGCGCTCGTCCGAGCCGGCTTGCCGCTGATGACGCGCCTGGCGCCCGGGCTGCCGCTGAACGAAGACGCGCTGGCGATGCTCGCGCGCGGCAATACCGGTGATCCCACGCCGATGCATCGGCTGCTGGACCGGCCACCGCGCGCTGTCGATCAGTTCGTGCCAGCGCGGTGGCGCGAGGCCGCGCGCACGCAGGCCGTGCTCGGGTGGCAGTTGCCGGTATTGCGCACGGCCGTCGCGCTGGTCTGGATCATCACGGGCATCGTCTCGCTGGGCCTCTATCCGGTCCAGGATAGCTATGCCTTGCTGGCGCGCGCCGGCGTACCGCAGGCGCTGCGGCCGCTTGCGCTGTACGGCGCGGCCGTCCTGGACCTGCTCCTCGGGCTGATGTGCTTCGCCCCCGCGCGCTGGCGCTTCCCCTGGATCTGGGCCGCGCAGGCCGCGCTGATTCTGGGCTACACCGTGATCATCAGCGTGCGGCTGCCCGAGTTCTGGCTGCATCCCTATGGTCCTCTGACCAAGAACCTGCCCATGCTGGCCGTGCTGTGGCTGCTGGGCACGCTGGAGCGCAAGCGATGGACTACATGATCGTCAAATGGATTCACGTCGTCGGCAGCACGCTGCTGTTCGGCACTGGCGTGGGCAGCGCCTTCTATCTGCTGGCAGCCACGCTGACGCGCGACAGCCGCGCGGTCGCGGTGACCTCGCGCCATGTGGTGATCGCGGACTGGCTGTTCACCGCCAGCACGGCGATCCTGCAGCCCGTCACGGGCTACATGCTGATGCGCATCGCCAATTTTTCGTGGGAACTGGCGTGGCTGCGCGTGTCGATCATGCTCTATGTGGTAGCCATCGCGTGCTGGTTGCCGGTGGTCTGGCTGCAGATGCGGATGCGCACCGTGTCGGCCGCCGCGGCCGGCGCACAGACACCGCTGCCGCCGGCCTACTGGCGGTACTTCCGCTGGTGGTTCGCGCTGGGGGTGCCGGCGCTGTTCAGCTTCCTGGCGATCTTCTATCTGATGATCGCCAAGCCGGCCACGCTGCCGTGAGCATCGGCGCACGCCCGCCAGGCATCCGCTCGCATCGGCAGCGTCAACGCGCGCCGCTCTCGCGCGGATCGGTACTGGGCTCGCGAGCCTGATCGATGGCGGCACCGCCGCTCCCCTTGCGCTCGCGTCCCTTCAGCGGCGCCACCGGCGGCGACGGTGCGGCGCCGGAGGCCTGAGTCCGCGGAGAGGGCTCGTCCTTGCCGCCCGGCGCACTGGGGCGCGGATCGCCAAGTTTGCCCAGGCCGCCGGGATTCGATCGAATCCCTTCGCCTTCGCGGGTCGACGGTTGCGTAACGGGTTTGGGCTGACGCGACATCTGGCTGCCGCTGCCGCGTTCCGATTCGGTCGGCACATTGGCCGGCTGCGCTGCCGCCGTGGTCGCCCAGGCGGCGGTGAGCGCCAGCAATGCCACGGACAGGCGGTTTCGATTGAGCAGCATGATCTCTCTCCTCTGAGGCGGGATATCGACATAACAAGCACAACCCGGGCCAAGGAGAGGAGCCGCCCGGAATGAGGCGGCATGCATACCGAAGCGTGTCGTTATCGAGGCCGAGCGGTCGCGCGGCGTGATGGCATTAGCCGTTGCCCTGAGCCGGCAAGGCTGCATCCTGCAGAACGACCGGGGGCTGGGCTGCCGCCAGCGAGACATCCGCCGGTGCGGTGCCGGGGAGGACTCCCTGCGGGGCCGTCGACAGGCCAGAACCGAACTCGCCGCGAAGTTTTTCGGCCAGGAACGCGAAGAATCCGGACCGGCGCTCGTATTCCTGACGCATCGACGTCCTGCCTTCGACAAAGTCCTGGAATAGTTGCCGCAAGGGTTTGAGCACCGCCTCGTCGCTACGCACGGTCATGCGTTCGACCATCGCCTTGATCGCTTTCTCTTCTTCGTCCGAGGCGCAGCACCGCAGCTTGTCGATCAGTGCCTTCCTGTCGTCCGCATAGGTCTGGTCAAGCTGAACATGAGATCGTAGTTCCAGCGCATCGAAGAGGGCCTTGTCCATACCCAACTCGGTCATTGCCGTGAGGAGCGCGTCCCTCGTAATAGGTCGGTCGCGATCGAGTAAGGCTTTCAGCAACGCATCGATGGCCAGGAATCTGTTGTTGCGCATCTCTTCGACGGTCGGCTGGCGACGCTGACTCAGGATTCGCTGCGCTTCAGCGAACGCCCGCTTGTCGTTCTCGTGTTGCGCATTGGTGTTGCGCCGGTCCTTATGGTTGCGGACAAAGGCGCTCGCAAGCCAGACGGTGCCAAGGATCAGGGCACATGCTCCCAACGCGATGCCGACCGGTGGTATCAGCCCAAATACAGTCGAGGCCAGAATCAATCCAGTACCGATGGTCGCGGAACCCGCGCCATATACCATGCGGAACTTCGCCCACCAGGTTTTCCGCTGCTCGCTCTTTTCAATGGCTTGGAACGACTTCTCTCGGTGATGCATCATGACGTCGACCATGTCGTTGGCGCGCCGGACGTCCGCAAGCTTCGCTGACTCGGCTCGTTCTGCCGACTCGGGCTGTCCCTGTCCAGTCGGCGCCATGGCGGACTTGGTATCGGCTGGCCGCGCTGCCGGAACGGTATCTGCAATCGCCGAGACACGCTGCTGGCGGGACTCGGCGCTCTGCCAGTCCAACCCGTGGCGTCGTGCCGCGCTCACATCTTCAAGGCGGCGCGTGCCCTGGTACCAGGCGAGCATGCCGGCTGCCATATGCATGGTGCCCATCGCGGCGCTGAACGCGCCCCCGGCGACACCGGTTGCGGCGAGGTCCACTCCGGCAATTCCGGCCTTTCCAATTGCGGTAGCCACATTACAAGCGGTGCCGCCGAGTTGTACCACCACGTCTCGCGCGGTAGCGACGCCTAGTGTGTGGATGTTGTCGGTGGCCTCGCTCAGTTCGTTGGAAGCCCGTTCGTATTGGATGTAATGTTCGAGGTCTTTGACGAGATTGAGCGCCTCTTCCGTAAGCTTCGCCAGGGTGAGCTTGAGACCCGCCAACACCTCGGCGTATTTCAATGGCGGCTCTTCCGGGTCATGGCCACAAGGAATTTCCGCCATTGGCTGCCGTGCCTCGTCCAGCGGCCAGGTTTCGATCTGCTTCAATAACCTTCGTTGCTCGCTGAGCGAGCTCTGTATCCGAGCATCACGCGCAGGGTCTTCCTGAATGAATCTCTTGTGTCCGGCCGCGTGCTCGCGCAAGGCCGCCTTCGATTCAGACCGCTTTGTTCCAGCCTTGTATATCAGCAAGACAGTGCCCAACGCTTCGGTAACGGCGAAAGCACCGCCGAGCAGCCCGGCTTCGTTGGTAGCGGGGAGGTATGAAGTCAATGAAAAGGTATCGAGTTTTCCCGCCGCAGCGACGCTGATTTGAAGAACTGCCCGCCCAGCGGTGGCAAGCCCCCAGGCACCGTATGTCACCTCGTTTAGAAGATGCCAACCTTTGGCCTCGGCCAGCTTGGCATGCGGCAAAAAGGTGGGCGGCCACGTTGGCTCGCCATGTTGCACATCTGCCGCGTTTTCCGTGCGCGCGCCGTCTTTTGATTCCAGCCCTGTTGCCGGGACGTTCATCGCGGCTTCGGCTTGTGCATTGGGATACTCCACACCTGTCTTTGGGACGTTGCCTTCCGCGCGTGGATCTGGAGGCGAACGATCAAATGTGCACGACGTGGTGTCGTCCGGAGAATCCTCGACGATTTCCTTTCGCTCGACGCTCGCTTCCCCGAAGCAAAGGTCGTCATTCCAGCCAAGGCATGATGAACCACCCCTTTGAATTTGCATCGTCTCCTCCGGTTGCCGCGTTTCTTGACTTCAAACAACGACCTCGATGGGAATGTGCCTGTACAACGCTTGGTCGTCGTACTGGTCTGGCACAGGTGCTGCGCTCCCTGTTCGCTCTAGAGAAGATGCGCGGGCAGGGGATCCGTGCGGCGTATGGGTTTGGCCATGATGCTGCTGTAGGCGCGTAGCGGGTCCGGCGCCACAACGGTACCCGGCAATGGCTCCGGTGGAGGGATGAACGCAAGTTCCTCGGCCGGGCAGGCGGCGATGTAAGGGTCCGACTCCTCCCCGCCCACCATCGCCTTCCATTTAAGGATGTTCATCAGAATGTCCGTCGGGTGTCCCAGGTTGAACTTGCAGCGGAACTTTTGGCAGAGATGGTCGTATCCGGCTGTCAGTCCGCGCAGGGTCAGGTAGTCCTCGTAGGCCAGATTGGTCGACACCAGCTGATAGATCGATTCCCAACGTCGGACAGAGCCAGGGACGTCATTCGGGCTGATGCGCTGCGCAAGCTGTGCGAGTACTCGGGTGCGAGCGAACCGCTCTTCTTTGTTCGCAGGCACATGCTTCACCGCAAGTTCGGTAAGCCGTGTCAACGTGTCGGAGTCCGTGTGCGGGAGATGACGGGCCAAGTGGCGCATCACTTCGAGTTCCCACAGTGCCGACCGCTTTCTCGCATTTTGAAGCACGTTGGCCACCAACTTTTGCCTGTCCTGAACGCTGGTCGAACATGTCATGGGGATCAGGGAACGCAATGCCCATTCGCGGATGTCAGGTCGTGCATTCGCTAGATCGTCGACCATCGCGGCCACTTCGGTCAGCCATCGGATCCCCGCGATTCGGCGAGCAACGGCATCTTCTTCGCGGTATGCCGGCATTTCGGAGACCGCTTTCAAAGCTTGACGAAAGCGAGTGCAAGTCGTGGCAAGCTGTGACCCTCTTCGATAGAAATGGCGGTCGCCTGCTGGGATTCGAGCCATCACCTCGCATAACAACTCGAATGGCAGCTCCAGAAATGGAAACGGCTTCGTTACCTTGGCAGCCTCACGCTTCGTTGGCCCCGGTTCGGCCAATTCGCCGCTCTTGACATCGCCCCGAGGGGGCTTGCCGGGACCCGGATGCATATTCGAGTTTGGGCACCGCTTCGGCCCCGCCGGCGTCTGTCGGACGCCAAAGATGGAAAGTATCGCGTCCCATGCGCCGGAAAGTCCTTCGCGCGGTGAACGCGGTGCGGTGTCTTGCGCTGGATGAATAGATTGACATTGAAGGCAGACCGAACTTCCGCCTGACTGCACCGCCATTAGTCCGCGGTCTCTTGGTGATTCGGCGCCCCGATGGGGCGGGGGTCTGGTATCGACGGCTGCGGACGAGGAGAGGGTAGGAGTGGCTACCATGATGGCTCCTGACGAATTGGGAAGTGGGGATGGGGCCGCCAGACCGTGGCGGTGGTGGCACCGGTGGGCTTGCCGGTGTTAATGCGCGAGTGTCGGCGGTCGAGGTATCACTCGACTGTCGAATTCCGTCACCACGTTTTACATTTGGAGGAAAAAACAGACTGGGGCCGGCATGTCGCGCGTATCGGCGAGCTTTGGAAACCGGTCCGGGGCAAGGCGCGCCCCGTCGGAATGACGGGGCCGCAGCATCAGGTAATTGCGGGGAGTTCGCCCGATAGGGGCGTGGGGAGCCGATTGATACCGATGGTCCGCGGTGTCACCCCGATCCGTGACACGGTCAGGGCAACACGGGACGAAGATCCGCTCAAACGTTCGTCCGGAACGGGTGGTACTGATACAGCCACGTCTCCGACAGCGGCTTGCCGTTCAGACGCAGGAACAGCCGCATGTCGACCGGCTCGTCGCCGTCGACGGTCAGGTCGAACTGCGCGCGCCAGTGGCCCGGCACGCCGTTGGGCACGGCCTCGGTGAAGATGTACGAGAACTTGCCCCGCGAGGACCACAGCACGGCCTCCGGCTTGGTGCCGAACGGGAGGTTCTCCAGCGGCGCGCCCTTGAATTCGACCATGAACTTGCGCACACCCGGCGGCCGCGGCTGGCCGGGTTGACCGCCATTGCCCATCCGGGTGGCGACGCAGCGCGCCAGCGGCGTGGGGTAGGGCTCGTCGGCCAGCCAGTGCAGACGGTAGCGCAGCCGGTAGGCGCTGCCGGCCTTGGCCGGCGCCTTCGGCACCCACATCGCGACGATATTGTCGTGAATCTCGTCGTCGGTCGGGATCTCGATCAGCTGCACGGTGCCGGCGCCCCAGCCTTCGCGCGGCTCGACCCACAGGCTGGGCCGGCGCTCGTAGAAGACGCCGTCCTGGTAGTGGTCGAAATTGCGGTCGCGCTGCAGCAGGCCGAAGCCGCGCGGGTTGTCGTCGGCGAACGCGGACGCAATGGTGCGCGGCGGATTGTTCAGCGGGCGCCAGATCCGTTCGCCCGCGCCGGTCCACAGCGCCAGCCCATCGGAGTCGTGCACCTCGGGCCGCCAGTCGACCCCGGTGCGCTTGACCGACTCCGAGTACCAGAACATCGACGTCAACGGCGCCAGGCCGAGCCGGCCCACGTCCTTGCGCAGGAACAGCGCGCAGTCGACATCCATCACCACGCCCTTGGCGCGCTGCATCGTGAAGCGGTAGGCGCCGGTGACGCTCGGCCCGTCCAGCAGCGCATGCACGGTGACGGTATCGCTGCCGTCGCGCGGCGCCTCGAAGTAGAAATGGGTGAAGGACGGAAATTCCTCGGGCTTGTCGGGCTGGGCGACATCGACGGCGATGCCGCGGGCCGACAGGCCGTACTGGTAGAGCTCGCCGATCGCCCGGAAGTACGAGGCGCCGAGGAAGGCGACCCAGTCGTTCTTGCGCCAGTCGAGCTTCTTCTGGTCGCCCAGCCGGCTCTCCTGGAAGCGGAAGCCGGCGAAACCGCTGCCGCGCGGCAGCTTGCGCGCCGGGCTGTTGGCCGGCATGTCGAAATACGACTCGTCGTAGACGATCTCACGTGCGGTGCCGGACGCCCCTCCGCTGGTCTCGACCAGATGCATCCGTACCGGCACGCGGAAGAAGGTGCCCAGGTGGAAGAAGGTCACCGGAAACTGGCCGGGCCCGTCGGCAAACAGCGCATCGTCGGTGCGATAGCGGATCTTGCCGTGTTCCTCGTAGTCGATCTTGGCCAGGATCTCGGCCGGCGGCGAAGGCGGCGCGACATACGGCCGGCTTGCCATGGTGCGGGCCAGTTCGACCAGGCCCTCGTGGGTGAAGGGTTGGCCCTTGGCCAGTTTGATGCGTCCGGCGGCCAGCGCGGAAGCGGGAATGCCCAGTGCGGCGAGCGCAGCAGTGGCGGCGGCGGAGACCAGCACGGTCCGTCGGTTCATTTTCGGCATGCGGAGAATCGGCGCCTTGCGGCTTCAATGAAGTTGCAGAAAAGACGCCCGCTGGCGCAAAAAGTTCGACGGCTCTGTGGGGAGCCGGACGCCGCGGGCACGACAGAACGCAGCATGGTACCGCATGGGCCAGGCGCACCCGGCACTTGCCGGCACGCGCGCGGCGTGCCGCGGCATGCAAATAGAGGTTGTGATTCCCGTCTTGTGAAATATAGTATGTGATATATCAAAAGAGCAGGTTACGAACCAAAAAGCGGGAGACAGCCATCATGAAGGTGTGTATCTACGGCGCCGGCGCCATCGGCGGCTATATCGGCGCACAACTGGCGGGAGCGGGCGTCGACGTCAGCTTCGTCGCCCGGGGGCCGCATCTGGCGGCGATGCAGGCAAACGGCGTCAAGCTGCTGATCGACGGGGAGGAGCGGGTGCGGAAGGTACGCTGCACCTCCGATCCGCGCGAACTCGGGGAGCAGGACTATGTGTTCATCACGCTCAAGGCGCATTCGGTGCCCGGCGTGGTCGATCTGATGCAGCCGCTGCTGGGGCCGAACACCGCGATCATTACCGGCGTCAACGGCATCCCGTATTGGTATTTCTATCGGCACGGCGGCGAGTTCGCCGGCACCACGCTGCAGAGCGTCGATCCCGGCGGCAGGCAATGGAATGGATTCGGTCCGGAGCGCGCCATCGGCTGCGTGCTGTATCCGGCGGCGGAGATTGCCGCGCCAGGCGTGATCCGCCACGTCTACGGCAAGAAATTTCCGCTCGGCGAACCCGACGGCACGCGGTCCGAACGAGTACAACGGCTCAGCGAGGCGATGATCGCCGCCGATCTGGAGGCGCCGGTGCGCGAGGACATCCGCAACGAGATCTGGCTCAAGCTGTGGGGCAATCTGTGCTTCAACCCGATCAGCGCGCTGACGCACGCGACGCTGGACGTCATCACCTCCGACCCGGGCACGCGCGCGCTGTCGCGCCAGATGATGCTGGAGGCCAAGTCGATCGCCGAACGCTTCGGCGTGCATTTCCGCGTTGACGTCGAACGGCGAATCGACGGCGCGGGTGCCGTGGGCGCGCACAAGACGTCGATGCTGCAGGATCTGGAGGCGGGCAGGGCGATGGAGATCGACCCGCTGCTGACGGTGGTGCAGGAGATGGGGCGGCTGGTCGGCCAGCCCACGCCGATGATCGACGCGGTGCTGTCGCTGATCAAGCAGCGCGAACGGATGGCGCAAGCGGCGTGATCACGGAGGCTCAGGCGGCGGCGGCATCGGCGCGACGGGTCGGTTGCGCCGCCGCCACGCCGCCGGCCATGCCGCAACGGCGCCGCGACATCGCAGTGGCGGTGCACGCGTTCTGATATACCATATACAAAAATCGAAAGAGCGATCCCATGTCCGTGCAACGTCAAGCCGAGATGTCCGCCACTGCCACAGATGCGCCGCCCCCCGGTCTGGCGCTGTCCCTGCAGCCGATCAACGCCGGCGCCAGTCTGCGCGACCAGGCCTACGCGATGCTGCGGCAGGCAATCGCCGATGCCGACATCTACCAGTCGCGCGAAGAGATCCGGCTGGACGAGCGGGTCCTCAGCGAAGCGCTGGGCGTCAGCCGCACGCCGATCCGCGAGGCGATGACGCTGCTGGAACAGGAAGGCTTCCTGCGCACGGTGCCGCGCCGCGGCATCTACATCATGCGCAAGACCAAGCGCGAGATCGTCGAGATGATCCAGATGTGGGCCGCGCTGGAGAGCATGGCCGCGCGCCTGGCGACGCTGCATGCGACCGACGAGGAAATCTCGCAGCTGCGGCACATGTTCGACAACTTCCGCGATACCACGCCGGCCGAGCATATCGAGGAATATTCGGACGCCAATATCGCGTTCCATCAGGCGATCGTGCAGCTGTCGAAGTCGCAGATCATCATGGACACGATCAAGAACATCTTCATCCATGTCCGTGCGATCCGGAAGATGACCATCTCGCAGAGCGACCGCGCCGCGCGCTCGATCGTCGACCATCTGCGCATCATCGAGGCGCTGGAACGGCGCGATACCGAACTGGCGGAACGGCTGGTGCGGCAGCACTCGCTGGACCTGGCCGACTACGTCGAGAAGAACTGCGATTTCCTGGACTGATTTTTCTGGAGTGCGGTTCAGCCTCGCGCCTGCGTCGCCTGCACGAACTCCGAGGCCGATTCCAGCAGCCATTCCCGCACCCGCGACATCGCATCGCTGACTGGCTGCATCTCGGGATAGACCAGGTAGTACCCGCCCGATGACGGCATGGCCAACGGCACCGGCATCACCAATTCTCCCTGCTCCAGATAGCGCTCCACCAGGAAGCGCGGCACCAGCCCAATACCGAGCTTCGCCCGCGCGGCGGCGATCACCATGCTGTGATGGTCGTAGCGCGTGCCGCGCATCGCATTGACGTCCTCGACGCCCGCAAGGCGCATCCATTGTTCCCACTCGAACTGGCGCGTCGACAGATGCAGCAGCTCGGCCCCCGCGATATCGGCCGGGCGGATCCGCTTGCGGCCGCCGAAATAATCGGGATGGCAGACCGGGACCGACTCCTCCGGAAACAGCGGATCGGCGCGCGCGCCGGGGTAGTGCGGCTCGCCGAAGTGAATTGCGGCGTCGAAGTCCGTCCCGTCGAACAGGAACACATCGGAGCGCGCAGTGAGGTTCAGCACCACCTGCGGGTGGCGCGCGTAGAAGTCGGGCAGCCGGGGAATCAGCCATTCGACCGCCAGCGTGGGCAGGCAGGCCAGTTCGACGATGCCGCCGCTGCCCTCGTGGGCCATGATGTCCAGCGTATCGCGCTGCAGCTTGCGCAGCGTCTCGCGGACTTGCCGGCTGTACAGCTTGCCGGCCGGCGTCAGCGTCAGGCGCTGATTGACGCGATGAAACAGCTGCACGCCAAGCTGGCTCTCCAGCGTGGCGATCTGCCGCGATACGGCGCTTTCGGTGACGTAGAGATCGGCCGCCGCGCGGCGCAGATTCAGATGCGAGGCGGCTGCCTCGAAGGCGCGGAGACTGGACAGGCTGGGGACGCGAAAAGCCATTGGCGCGGAGGTTGAAACGTCGGTGGGACGTGGGTAGAACGTGGGTTGGGGAGTTGATGCGTTTTTCTCATCAGCCCCGGCAAATTTCTCGCTTGAGCACGGTTCGGCGATGAGAAAGAATCGGCGCCGTAGCAAATGCCAAAGCCAATACCAACACCAATACCAACACAGCAAGAGCCCCCGGAGGAGACCGCATGATACCGATGAATCCGTCCCGCTTTTTTGCCGCCATCGCCGCAGTCGCGCTGACCGTGCCGATGACCGCAGGCGTTGCCCAGGCGCAGGAATTTCCGAACAAGGCGGTCCGCATCGTCGTGCCGTACCCGCCGGGCGGGACGACCGATATGGTAACCCGGCTGATCGGCGATCAATTGTCCAAGGTCTGGGGCCAACCGGTCATCGTCGACAACCGTCCCGGTGCGGGCGGCATCGTCGGCACCAGCCTGGCGGCCAAGGCGCCGGCCGACGGCTATACGCTGCTGATGGGCTCGGTCGGCGAGTTCGCGATCAACCCGACGCTGTACCGCAAGCTGGCCTACGACGTGGCCGATTTCGCGCCGGTGTCGCTGGTCGCCCGCGTGCCGAACGTGCTGGTGATGTCGCCGTCGTTCGCCGAGCGCTCCAAGGTGATGTCGCTGCCCGAGTTCGTCGCCTACGTGAAGGCCAATCCGAAGAAGGTCAACATGGCCTCGGCCGGCAACGGCACCTCGACCCATCTGGCCGGCGAGCTGTTCCAGCGCATGACCCACACCGAGATGAGCCACGTGCCCTACAAGGGCAGCAGCCCGGCAATCTCCGACATGATGGCCGGCAACGTCGACGTGATGTTCGACAACCTGCCTGCCTCGCTCGAGTTCATCCGCGCCGGCAAGCTGCGCCCGCTGGCGGTGACCTCGGCCCAGCGCTCGCCGGCGCTGCAGGACGTGCCGACGGTGGCCGCCGCGGGTCCGGTGCCGGGCTTCGACGCGACGCCGTGGTTCGGCCTGTTCGCGCCGAAGGGCGTGCCCCCTGCGGTGGCCGAGAAGATCGCCAGGGACCTGGCGGTCGCGCTGAACGATGCCAGGATTCTCGGCCGCATGCGCAATATCGGCGCCGAGCCCGCCTTCAACACGCCGAGCCAGTTCGCCGAACTGGTCAGGCGTGACCGCGAGAAGTGGGGCGAGGTCGTCAAGCAGTCCGGCGCCACCATCGACTGACCATCCTTCCCGCGCGGCCAGCCGGCGACCCGATCGCATGCTGGCCGCTTTTTTTACTCCCTTCATTCTTTGCTCTGCGAGCTCTCCATGTCCGACCACATCCTCTCTCTGGTGTCCGCCTGCGTGGGCGCGACCAAGGCCGCCAAGCTGCTGTCGCTGATCGAAACGCCCGCGGGCCTGCCCGCCGGTGCCACGGGCCAGCCGAGCCGTGCCGAGATCGCCCATGCGCTGAACGTGGTGCTGTTCGACGGCATCCTGACGCGCGTGCCGACCGGCCGCGAGTACACCGAGGATGTCGCCGCCGCCGGCGGCAAGGTCAACTTCGATCATGGCGCGCTGCGCACGGTGGCCTGGCAGGCCAACGGCCAGCTGCCCCCGGGCGAGGCCGCCTTCACGCGCTTCCTGCGGCCGCTGGGCTATCGCCTGAACGGCACCTATCCGCTCGATCGCATCGGCATGACGGGCCGCTCGTATGCGCACGAGGACGCGCCGGACGGCATCGCGCAGTTCTTCGTCAGCGAATTCCACCCCGAACGCTTCAGCGCCGAGCTGCAGGCCGCGGTCACCCGCGTGGTCTCGACTTCGGTCGACCCGCTGCGTCCCGATACGGTGGCGCTGCTGTGGAAGCTCGATCGCGACCGCGCGCTGCCGCGCGACGAGGCCGTTCACGTGATCCGGAACCTTACCGCCTGCTTCGAGCGCCATCACGCCACGCCGCGGCTGGAGGACTACCAGCGCATCCTGCAGGAATCGGCGGAGATGGCGTGGATCGCCACCGAGGGCAACGCCTTCAATCACGCAACCGATCGCGTCGAAGACGTATTCGCGCTGAGCGACCAGCAGCGCGCACTTGGCCGGCCGATCAAGGAGAAGGTCGAGGTGTCGGGCAGCGGCCGCGTCAAGCAGACCGCGTTCCGTGCCGATCCGGTAATGCGCGAGTTCGTCGGCGCCGCGGGCGAGATCGTGATGCGCGAGGTGCCGGGCTCGTTCTACGAGTTCATCACGCGCGACCGCTATGCCGATGGCGGCAGCCAGAGCAAGCTGGACCTGGGCTTCGACGCTTCCAACGCGCAGGGCATCTTCAAGATGACCGCGGCCACGGTCTGAGGCTGTGCAGATGTCGTCCAGCAAGGAGCTGATCGGGTATCTGTCGCAGGCCCATCCGGACCTCGACGTGCTGACCGAGGCCACCGACCGCGCCGGCTACGAAACCGGCGCCCGCTACGGCGCCGGCACGGCCGCCGCCGTGGTGCGGCCTGCCACGCGCGAACAGGTGCAGGCCGTGGTGGCCGCCGCGCAGCGCTTCGGCGTGCGGCTGGTCACGCAGGGCGCGAACACCGGCCTGGTCGGTGCATCGACGCCCGATGCCGGTGGAGAGCAGGTCGTGCTCAGCACCGCGCGGCTCAAGGGCGCCATTACGGTGGACCCGTTGAACCAGTCGGTGACTGTCGGCGCCGGCGTGCTGCTCAGCGAGCTCAATACCCGGCTCGCGCAGGACGGCCTGTTTTTCCCGGTGGACCTCGGCGCCGACCCGACCATCGGCGGCATGATCGCCGCCAATACCGGCGGCGCGCGGCTGCTCAAGTACGGCGATGTCCGGCAGAACCTGCTGGGCGTCGAAGCAGTGCTGGCGGAGCCGGCTGGCGAACTGCTCGACCTGAACCGGGCGCTGCGCAAGAACAATGTCGGCTTCGATTTCAAGCAGCTGTTCGTCGGCACCGGCGGCGCCTTCGGCGTGGTCACCGCGGCGACGTTGCGGGTCTATCCGCTGCCGGCGCAGACCGCCACCGCGCTGCTGGTGCCCACCGGCGTGGCGGAACTGGAGGCACTGCTGCTGGCGCTGAACGCCGAGCTGGGCGATTTTCTGTCGTCGTGCGAGGGCATCTCGCGCGAAGCGGCGCAGGCCGTGGTGCGCCACCTGGACGATGTCGAGGACCCGTTCGCCGAGATGGAAGGGGCCGACTACGCGATGCTGGTCGAGCTGTCGTCGACGATGCCGAGCCGCGCCGGCGGCCTCGATCTCGAGGCGCTGCTGATGGAATTCCTGGAGCGCCACTACGGCACGCTGATCGGCAATGCGGTGGTCGGCAAGCCCGAGGCGCTCTGGCGCCTGCGCCATTCGATCACCGAGTCGATCCGCAACGAAGGCAAGATCATCGCGCTGGACCTGTCGGTGCCGCGGTCGCGCTTCCCGGCCTTCCGGGCCGAGGCGCGCGCGCTGATTGCGGCGCGCTATCCGTGGCTGCGGATCTACGACTTCGGCCATCTCGGCGACGGCGGCGTCCACCTGAACATGGTGTGGCCGCTGGAGGATGCGCCGGCCTACGATGAGGCGGTGGCCGGCGAGGTCCGTGCGGCGCTGTACCGGCTGACCGTGGAACGCTTCGACGGCAGCTTCAGCGCCGAACATGGCATCGGTCCGTACAACGAACGCTTCTATCGCGAGTTCACCGCGGACGCCGTGCTCGATCACGTCGGCGCCATGCAGACGCGACTGGATCCGCGCCGCACGCTGAGCCGCCTGTGGCTGGGGCAGGGCGAATGAGCAGCGAATGAGCAGCCAATGAGCAGCGCATGACAAACCAGGACACGCCGATGTTTCCCTTCGCCTCCGCCTACCAGCAGCCGGTCGGCTCGCCGATCCGCGAGCTGTTCCAGTACCTGTCGCGTCCGGACATGATTTCGTTCGCCGGCGGCTATCCGGCCGCCTCGACCTTCGATACCGCGGCGATCGGCCAGTGCATGGCCGAGGCGCTGGCCAGCCATCCGGCCGAATGCCTGCAATACGGCGCCACCGAGGGCGTGCCGGCGCTGCGCGAGGCGCTGAGCCGGCAGATGGCGCAGGCCGGTGCGCCGACTCCTGCCGAACGGATCCTGGTCACCTCCGGCTCGCAGCAGGGCTTCGACTTCCTGGTCCGCGCCTTCGTCGAGCCCGGCGTGCCGGTGATCGTCGAAGCGCCGACCTATCCGGCCGCGATCCAGGCGCTGCGCCTGGCCGGCGCCCGGCTGGTGCCGGTGCCGGCCGATGCGGAAGGCATCGATACCGACGCGCTGGAGCAATGCCTGCGTGACTGCGCGCCGGCCGAGCGGCCACGGCTGCTCTATCTGGTGCCGACCTTCGCCAATCCGACCGGTGCGACGTTGTCGGTCCGGCGGCGCCAGGAGGTGCTGCGGCTGGCGGCGCAATACGACCTGCTGGTGATCGAGGACGATCCTTACGGCTGCCTGGCATTCGACGGCGCGCCGCCCGCGACCCTGCTGTCGATGGCCCACGCCGAGCCCTCGCTGCAGGACCGCATCATTTATCTGGGCAGCCTGTCGAAGACGGTGGCCCCCGGCTTGCGGATCGGCTGGATGGCCGCGCATCCCGACGTGGTGCGGCGCGCGGTGCTGGCCAAGCAGGCCTCGGACCTGTGCACGCCGCCGTGGATCCAGCGCGCGATGGCCGCGTATCTGGACGCCGGTCATCTGCAAGGGCAGATCGCGCGCATCGTCGAGGTCTATCGCGGCAAGCGCGATGCCATGGTGTCGGCGCTCGATCGCGAACTCGGCAATCGCGTCCAGTATGGGCGGCCCGGCGGCGGCATGTTCGTCTGGGCCTCGCTGCCTGCGGGCACGGATTCGTCGGAACTGCTGCGCGAAGCCATCGAGGAAAACGTGCTCTTCGTCCCGGGCAAGGCGTTCCACGCGGCATCGGGTCAGCCGTCGCCGGCGCTGCGGCTGTCGTTCGCGACGCCGTCGGTGGCCGAGATCGAAGAGGGGGTACGGCGCCTCGCGCGCGCGTTGGCGCGCGTTTGATGGGCCCGGGCGGAGGGATTCCCCGGTAAGATCGCGAGCTTCGCGGGCCCGCGTGTTTCCCTGTCCGCCTTTTTGACCCTCCCATGGAATTTTTGATCATCGCCGTTGGCGCCGCCCTCGCGGGATTCGTACAAGGCCTGTCGGGCTTTGCCTTCGGCATGGTGGCGATGTCGCTGTGGGCGTGGACGCTCGAGCCGAGCATGGCCGCGGTGCTGACGGTGTTCGGCTCGCTGACCGGGCAGGTAATCGCCGCGGTTCGCGTGCGGCGCGGCTTCGATGTCGCCGCGCTGCTGCCCTTCATCGCCGGCGGGCTGGCCGGCATTCCGCTCGGCATGCTGCTGCTGCCGTATCTGGACATGGCGTCGTTCAAGACCGCGATCGGTGCCTTCCTGGTGCTGTGGTGCCCGGCGATGCTGATGGCGCGGCGGCTGCCGCCGCTGCGATGGGGCGGCAAGCCAGGCGACGCCGGCGCCGGCCTGATCGGCGGCGTGATGAGCGCGATCGGCGGGTTTAGCGGCACGGTGCCGACGCTGTGGTGCACCTTGCGCGGCTACGACAAGGACCGGCAGCGCGCCATCATCCAGAACTTCAACCTGACCATCCTGATGGTGACGATGGCGGTCTACCTGCTTGCAGGCAACGTCACCGCGCAGATGCTGCCGCGGTTCGCGGTGGTCGCGCCCGCGATGCTGATCCCCGCGCTGATCGGCGCCCGGGTCTATCACCGCATCGACGAGGCGCGCTTTCGCGCGATCGTGCTGACCCTGCTGACGGTGTCCGGCGTGATGATGCTGGCCTCGGGTTTGCCGACGGTGCTCGGCCGCATCGGCTAACGATTGGCACGATGATTGGCACGATCGCGCCTTTGGTGCCGGCCGCTCAAGCCGGCTCGATGTCGAACGCCTGCCCCAGTTCTTCCCGCAGCAGTCTGCCCAGTTCCAGGCGCCGCCCGGCATGCATGCGGCTGCTGATTGCGCCCAGGCTGATCGCCGCCTCGGCGCCATAGGGCAGTGCGAAGGCACAGCCCACGCCGGACACGCCGACCGTGATGCTGTCGACGATCTCGGCGAAGCCCTTTTTCCTCGCACGCTCGACCGCACTCGTCAGCTTGGCCAGCGTCATGCCCTGCTCGGCGTAAAGCGGCGTTCGCCGCTTGAAGACCTCGCGGATCGCCTCGTCGCGCATCCGCGCCATCAGGGCCAAGCCCCCGGCGCCGATGCCCAGCAGCCGCCGCTGCTGCGGCACCGTGGTGAAGATGCGCACCGGAAAGGGCCCTTCCTCGCGATGCAGGCAGACGGTGAAGTCGCCCTGCTGCACCACCAGGAACACGGTATCGCCCGACAGCCGCGCCAGCCGCTTCATCGCCGGCAGCACCAGGTCGACCACCGGCGCCTTGTCGTGGACCGCGGCGCCCAGCTGCAGCGCATCCAGCCCGAGCCGATAGCGTTTGCTGGCCGGATGGCGCTCGGCGAAGCGTTCCTCTTCGAGGCAGCACAGCAGCCGGTAGGCCGTCGGCCGCTCGAGGCCGGTCGCCTCGACCAGCTCGGCCAGCGACAGTCCTTCCTCCTGCCGCTCGGCCATCAGCCGCAGCAGCTGCAGGCCGCGCCGCAGGGTCTGCGCTCCGGCGGTCCCGGCGGCCTTTGTCTCCTTGGTCATCGCTTTGTCCATATAGTGGTTATTTGGCGCGGATAAGTTTGTATTGTAGAAACCCCGCTTTCTACACTGGCCCTCGTTCGACGACAAGACTGCGGCAAGACAAACACAACACCAGACGAGGAGACCGGGATGGGCGATGCCACCATCGAGATCGAGCAGACAGGCGCCGTGCGGCGCCTGTGGCTGGCGCGCGAGCGGGCGCGCAATGCGCAAAGTCAGCAAATGCTGGACGAACTGGACGCCGCGCTGGAGGCGGCGGCACAGGACGACACCGTGCGCGTGGTGGTGATCGGCGGACGCGGCAGCCATTTCTCGGCGGGCCACGACCTGAAAGAAGCGCAGGCAAAGCGCGCCGACTTCACCGTGGAGGAACGCTGGGCCTACGAGAGCCGGCGCTATTTCGATTACTGCCTACGCATCTGGGACTTCCCCAAGCCGACCATCGCGCAGGTGCAGGGGGCCTGCGTTTCGGGTGGCTTCATGATCGCCAATATGTGCGACCTGATCGTCGCCAGCGAGTCGGCCTATTTCTCCGATCCGGTCGGCCATACGCTGGGCGCCGCGGCCACCGAGGTGCTGATCCATCCGTGGGTGATGGGCCTGCGCAAGGCCAAGGAAATGCTGTATGCCGGCGGCCGACTCGATGCCGCGGAAGCGCTGCGGATCGGCATGGTCAATCGGGTGGTGGCCGACGACGCGCTGGACGACGAAGCGCTGGCGCTGGCCGCGCGCATTGCCGAGGCACCGCCCTTTGGGCTGCGGTTGATCAAGCGATCGCTGAACAGGACGCTGGACGCGCAGGGCCTGCGTTCGGCGCTGTCCGCCCACTTCGACACGCACCAGCTGTCCCACCTGAGCGAAGGTTTCCTGCGGGCCCGCGACGCGGGCCTCGCCAAGGCGATCCAGTCGGGGCAGGCCAACGAGGCGCGGGGCGGCGAACATGGCGCATAAGCTCGACCCGCTGCTGAATCCGCAATCGATTGCCATCGTCGGCGCCAGCGACGACCCCGGACGCATCGGCGGCATGCCGATCGATCTGCTGACGCGCTTCGGCTATCGGGGCCAGATTCATCCGGTCAACCCGAAGTACGAGACGGTGTTCGGCCTGCGCTGCCATCCGTCGATCGAAGCGCTGCCGGAAGGTATCGACCTGGCGGTGCTCGCGATCGGCGCGGAGCAAGTCACGCCGATGCTGAAGCGCTGCCACGCGCGCGGCGTTCGCGCCGCGATCGTCTATGCCGCCGGGTTTGCCGAGGCGGGCGCAAGCGGCGCGGTCCTGCAGCACGAGATGGAGGCTTTCGTGCGCAGTACCGGCATGGCGGTTGCCGGCCCCAACTGCATGGGCTTCGCCAATCTGAACACGCACGCCTATACGGCGTTCGCCTCGGTCTTTCGCACGGCGCCGCCGCAACGCGAACGCGGCACGGTCAGCCTGTTGACGCAGAGCGGTAATGTCTGCGCGGCCGTGTTCGCGATCGCGCGCGAGCTCGGCGTGTCGTTCAGCCAGTTCATCAATACCGGCAACGAGGCCTGCCTCGATTTCGCCGAGTATCTGCAGTTCCTTGCACAGGACCCGGATACCGATGTGGTGCTTGGCTATATCGAGGAATTGCGCGATGGCGCGCGCTTTATCGACGCGGCCATCGCCTGCGCCGAGGCCGACAAGCCGGTGATCGTGTTCAAGGCCGGCGAAACCGACAAGGGCCGGGAGGCGGTGCGCTCGCATACGTCGGCGCTGGCCGGGAACCAGCAGATCTATCGCGCCGCCTTCGCGCAGCTGAACGTGATCGAGTGCCAGGACTTCGCGCAGATGGCGCATCTGGCCGAACTGGCGCGCTATCGGCGGCGCAGCGCCGGCCGCCGCGTCGCCATCGTCAGCATCTCCGGTGCGGTCGGCGCGATCCTGGCCGACAAATGCATCGGCGCGGGCCTGGAGGTGCCGACTTTGCCGGAGGCATTGCAGCAGACCTTGCGCGCCGGCATTCCCGACTACGGCATGGTGTCGAATCCGGTCGACGTGACCGGCAATGTCGTCAACGATCCCGGCTTCGTTCGCACTGCACTGACCGCGCTAGCGACCAGCGAGGCGATCGACGCCGTGATCGTCTACGCGCCGGGCTATCTGCTCGACCGCATGGCCGACGATCTGATTGACACGGCGGCGGCCCATCCGCGCCTGCTGCTGGCGATCGACACCGGCCGCGCGACGCGCCGCGACGACCTGCGTACGCATGGCGTGCCGGTGATGACCGACATCGGCATGGCAATGCAGACGCTGCCGCCGCTGCTGCAATGGCACGAGCGCCGTGCCGAGCGGCCCTGGCGCGCGCTGCTCACCCTCTCCCCCGACCCCTCTCCCGCAAGCGGGAGAGGGGAGAACGCCGTCGGGATGGCAGAGGTCATGGAGGAGCGATCGTCGGGCGCAGCCGCGGTCGCGCTTGCAACAACCGGCTCCCTCTCCCGCGTGCGGGAGAGGGTTGGGGAGAGGGAACAGGCGGCCGCCATGCCCACGCCGCCCGCCTTGCCCTGCGATGAACACACCGCGCGCCGCTATCTGGCCGCGCACGGCGTCGGCGATATCGACGGCCGCGTGGTGCGGCACGCCGACGAGGCCGCCGCCGCGGCGGTGGAATTGGGCTTTCCGGTCGTGCTGAAGGTGCTGAGCGCCGAGCTGCCGCACAAGACCGAGGCCGGCGGCGTGCGGCTGAACCTCGGCGATGCCGACGCCGTTCGCAAGGCGTGCGCGGAGATGCTGGCCAGCGTCCGGGACCATGCGCCGCAGGCCCGCATCGACGGCGTGCTGGTGCAGCCGATGCTGAGCGGCGGCGTCGAGCTGATCGTCGGCGCGGTGCGCGACCCCGTGTTCGGCCCGACGCTGACGGTGGGCCTCGGCGGCGTGCTGACCGAGCTGTATCGCGACGTCAGCCACCGGCTGCTGCCGGTCGATCGGCGCACCGCCGAGCAGATGCTGCGCGAGCTGCGGGCCTTTGCGCTGCTCGACGGCTTTCGCGGGCGGCCATTGTGCGACGTGCCGGCGGCCTGCGCGGCGATCGCCGCGTTCTCGGACGCCGTCATGGCGCTGGGCGACGCAGCCGACGAGGTCGAGATCAATCCGCTGCTGGTCCGCGAGCGCGGGCAGGGCGTGGCGATGCTCGATGCGCTGATCGTGCCGAGGCGGGAGTAAGGCAGCGGCCGTCATCACACGACCACCGCGCAGGCACCAAGCCGAAACAACGAAGCGCAACACAACAACAATCGAGAGGAGACTGACCATGACCAGACCCTGGATCGCCGCCCTGGCGCTGACGCTTGCCATCGTGCCGGGCGCCGGCGCACATGCCGCGGACGCCAGCGCCTATCCGACCAAGCCGGTGCGCATCATCGTGCCGTTCACGCCCGGCGGCGCGGCCGACATCATGACGCGAGCGCTGGGCGAACGGCTGCGTCAGCATCTCGGCCAGCCTGTCGTGATCGAGAACAAGCCGGGCGCCGGCACGGTGATCGCGTCGGACTACGTCGCCAGGCAGGCGCCCGACGGCTATACGCTGCTGATGGCCGCTTCTTCGCTCGGCATCGCGCCGGCGGTGTTCAAGACCGTCGGCTACGACCCCGTCAAGGACTTCACGCCGATCACGCTGGTCGCCTCGGTGGTGCACGTGCTCGAAGTCAACGCCAAGCTGCCGGTGACCAACGTCAAGGAACTGATCGACTATCTGAAGACCAGCGGCAAGCCGGTCAGCTACAGCTCCGCGGGTTCCGGCACGTCGACGCACCTGGAGGCCGAGCTGTTCAAGACCATGGCCGGCGTGCAGATGTCCCACATTCCGTACAAGGGCAGCGCGCCGGCGCTGAACGACCTGGTCGCCGGCAATGTACAGGTGATGTTCGACGCGTACGCGTCGTCCGCCCCGCATATCAGGAGCGGCAGCGTGCGCGCGCTGGCGGTGACCACCGCGAAGCGCTCGGCCACGCTGCCCGATCTGCCGACGGTGGCGGAATCGGGACTGCCCGGCTACGAGGCGATGCCGTGGCTGGGCCTGCTGGCGCCGGCCGGTGCGCCGCCCGAGGTGGTCAAGCGCGTCTACGCCGCCACGCAGCAGGCGCTGAAGGACCCTGGCCTGCGCGAGCAGTTTCGCGCGCTGGGCCTGGACATCATCGGCAATACGCCGGAGCAGTTCGCCACCTTCATCAAGCAGGACGCGCAGAAGTGGGCCAAGGTCGCCAAGACCTCCGGCGCGCAGGCGGATTGAGCCGATGCAGTTGACGCTGAACGAACAACAGCGGCTGATCGAGGAGAGCGCGCTGACCTTCCTGTCGCGGCAGCCCGACGTCGCAGGGCCGTGGTACCACGCGTGGCCCGAATCGCGATGGATGCCGATGTGGCGGGCCTTCGCCGAGATGGGCTGGCTTGGACTGCCGTTGCCCGCGCAGGCGGGTGGTTTCGATGGCGGTGCGGTCGAAACGGGACTGCTGATGCGCGCCTTCGGCCGGCATGGCATCAACGTGCCGTACCACGGCGGCATCCTGCTGGCGGCGCGCATGCTGGCGCAGCGCGGCACCGCGGCGCAACGCGATCGCTGGCTGCCCGCCGTGATGGACGACAGCCGCCGCCTGACGCTGGCCCACGACGAAGCACAGTGCCTTGACCCGTGGGCACCGCGTGCCACGGTGGCGCGGCGGGAGAGAGCGGGTTGGCGGCTGCAAGGCGCCAAGCTGCTGGTGCCCGATGCCGGCGGCGCCGACGCGCTGCTGGTCAGTGCGCGCATCGACGATGAGGGCGGAGGATCGACGCCGGACACGGACGACGTACGGCATGCCGTGTTCCTGCTGCCGATGCACGATCTGCCGATGCAAGGGCTGCGCCTGCACCGCTGCCATACCGTCGACGGCGCGGCGGCCGCCGACGTGTGGCTCGATGGCGTCCATGTCGATGCCGACGCGTTGCTCGGGATAGCGGATGGAAGCGACGCGACCCCCGTGCTGCACCGCCTGCTGGCAGAAGCTTCGATCGCGCTGTGCTGGGAAGCCTGCGGCGCGATGCAGGCGGCCTTCGAGCGCACCGCCGCCTATACCCGCCAGCGCGAGCAGTTCGGCCGCCCGATCGCCAGCTTCCAGACCGTGCAACACAGGCTCGCCGAGATGGCAGTCTGCTGCGAGGAGGCCGTCGCAGCCTGCGAGCTGGCGGCGCTGCGCGTGGACGCCGGCCTGCCGGACCCGGGCGACGCGATGGCGCTCGCCGCGATGGCGAAGTCCAAGGTCGGACGCGCGGCGCGCTACGTATCGCAGCAAGCCGTGCAGTTGCATGGCGGCATGGGCGTCTCCGAGGAGCTGCCGATCGCCGGCCTGTTTCGCAAGCTGACGCGCTTCCAGCTGCAGGGCGGCAGCCCGTCGTGGCATGCCGCGCAATATGGCCGCGCGATGCTTGCCTCGGGCGCATGGCGCGACAGCCGGACCCTGCCGTCTTCCGATCGATCTTCCGCCGAGGCCCCCGCGTCATGGATCTGCAACTGACCCCCGAGCTGGCGTCCTTTCGCGAGGAAGTCCGCGCCTTCCTGCGCGAGTCGCTGACGCCCGCCCTGCGCCGCGGCCAGCGGCTGACGACCGCGATGTATCCCGAGCCGGAAACCTCCGGCCCGTGGCAGGCCATGCTGCGCGAGCAGGGCTGGCTGGTGCCGCTATGGCCGACGGAATGGGGCGGCACCGGCTGGAGCCCGGTGCAGCGCTTCATCTTCGAAACCGAATGCGCGCTGGCCGGCGCGCCGCTGGTCCATCCGATGGGCGTGCGCCTGCTTGGGCCGGTGCTTCTGCGCTTCGGCACCGACGCGCAGAAGCAGCGCTATCTGCCGCGCATCCTGTCGGGCGAGGACTACTGGTGCCAGGGCTTCTCCGAGCC
The DNA here is from genome assembly GCF_017598945.1 of Cupriavidus gilardii. GTDB lineage: Bacteria > Pseudomonadota > Gammaproteobacteria > Burkholderiales > Burkholderiaceae > Cupriavidus > Cupriavidus gilardii_E. Next base: position 377,242 of record NZ_JAGFTW010000058.1, on the reverse strand, counting down.
GGGCGCCGGCTCCGATCTCGCCGCGCTGCGCACGCGCGCGGTGCGCGACGGCGACGACTATGTGGTCAGCGGTTCCAAGCTGTGGACCACGCACGCGCATCATGCCAACCGCATGTTCGCGCTGGTCCGCACCGGCAACGACGGGCGCCGGCAGGACGGCATCAGCTTCCTGCTGATCGATATGGATTCGCCCGGCATCACCGTGCGGCCGATCGCGACCATCGGCGGCGATCACGACGTCAACGAGGTCTTCTTCGACGAGGTGCGCGTGCCGCAGGCCAATCGCGTCGGCGAGGAGAATGCCGGCTGGGCCTGCGCGCGCTATCTGCTCGAGTTCGAACGCGGCGCCGGCATCTTCAGCCCGCGGCTGCGTTCGCAATTGATGCGGGTCGGCGATGCGATGGCGGTCTTGCAGGCGGGCGGCCTGCGCCACGACAGCGCTCAGCGGCAACTGCTGCAGGCGCGCTTCGGCGAGGTCTGCGCCGATCTCGATGCGTTCGAGATGCTGGAGCTGAAGACGCTGGGCCAGCTGATGCCGGGGCAGAGTCCCGGTGCGGTGTCGTCGATCCTGAAGCTGCGCGCCAGCCGGCTCAAGCAGCAGATCGGCGAACTTGGCGTAGAAATGCTGGGGCTGGAAGGGCAGCGCTGGCGCGATGAGACGGCGGGGTCCGCTTATGGCGGCGATCCGGATGACGGCATCGTTGGCACCTTGCTTCCCGAGTATTTGAACAGCCGCGCGTTCACGATCTTCGGCGGTGCCGCCGAGGTCCAACTGGGCATCATCGCCAGGAGTGTGGTGGGCCTGTAGCACGGCCGCCGCCGCTGCATCCCGCAACGGCGGCGGCTTGAAACGATGACGCTACACCGCCAACGCCTTCGCCATCGTCTGCCCCAGCTCGGCCGGCGAGCGCGACACGTGGATGCCGGCCGCGCGCATCGCCTCGATCTTGGCGTCGGCGGTACCGCTGCCGCCCGAGATGATGGCGCCCGCATGCCCCATGCGCCGGCCCGGCGGCGCGGTGGTGCCGGCGATAAAGCCGACCACCGGCTTGTCGCTGCCGGACTCGCGCAGGAATTGCGCGGCTTCCTCTTCGGCCGAGCCGCCGATCTCGCCGATCATGATGATGCCTTCGGTCTCGTCGTCCTCCAGGAACAGCTTCAGGCAATCGATGAAGTTGGTGCCATTGACCGGGTCGCCGCCGATGCCGATGCAGGTCGACTGCCCCAGACCGGCCGCGCTGGTCTGCGCCACCGCTTCATAGGTCAGCGTGCCCGAGCGCGACACCACGCCGATCTTGCCGGGCCGGTGGATATGGCCCGGCATGATGCCGATCTTGCATTGGCCCGGCGTGATCACGCCCGGGCAATTGGGGCCGACCAGCCGGCTGCGCGAGCCTGAGAGCGCGCGCTTGACGCGCACCATGTCGAGCACCGGGATGCCCTCGGTGATGCAGACGATCAGTTCGAGGCCGGCGTCGATGGCCTCGAGGATGGCGTCGGCCGCGAAGGGCGGCGGCACGTAGATCACGGAGGCCTGCGCCCCGGTGCGCTCGGCCGCCTCGGCGACGGTGTCGAATACCGGCAGGCCCAGATGCGATTCGCCGCCCTTGCCGGGCGTCACGCCGCCGACCATCTTCGTGCCATAGGCCAGCGCCTGTTCGGTATGGAAGCTGCCCTGCGCGCCGGTCAGACCCTGGCACAGCACGCGGGTGTTGTTGTCGATCAGCACGGCCATTTCAGTGTCCTCCCCGCTTCGTGTTTTGCGTGGCCGCGACGACCTTGGTCGCCGCATCGGCGAGGTCGTCCGCCGAGACGATCGGCAATCCGGAATCGCGCAGGATGGCCTTGCCCAGTTCGACGTTGGTGCCTTCGAGCCGGACCACCAACGGCACCGTCAGGTCGACCTCGCGCGCGGCCGCGACCACGCCCTCGGCGATCACGTCGCAGCGCATGATGCCGCCGAAGATATTGACGAGGATGCCTTCCACGTTGCGGTCGGCCAGGATCAGCCGGAACGCCGTCGCCACGCGCTCGCGCGTCGCGCCGCCGCCCACGTCGAGGAAGTTGGCCGGCTTGCCGCCGTGCAGCTGGATGATGTCCATCGTCGCCATCGCCAGGCCGGCGCCATTGACCATGCAGCCGATATTGCCGTCGAGCTTGACGTAGTTAAGCGCATGCCGCGCGGCCTCGGTCTCGGCCGGATCTTCCTCGGCCTCGTCGCGCATCGCCTCGATATCGGGATGGCGGAACAGCGCGTTGTCGTCGAAGTTGAACTTCGCGTCCAGCGCCATCACGTGGCCGCTGTGCGTGACCACCAGCGGATTGATCTCGACGATCGAGGCGTCGAGCTCGGTGAAGGCGCGATACGCCGCCAGGAACAGCCGCGTCGCCTCGCCGATCTGCTTGCCGCGCAGGCCGAGCCCGAAGGCCAGGCGCCGCGCGTGGAAGGGCTGGATGCCGGTGGCCGGATCGATCGCCAGCTTCAGGATCTTTTCCGGCGTGTGCGCGGCCACTTCCTCGATGTCCATGCCGCCTTCGGTCGATGCCATCAGCGTGATGCGCGACGTGGCGCGGTCGATCAGCATGCCGAAATAGAGCTCGCGCGCGATGTCGCAGCCTTCCTCGATATAGAGGCGCCGCACCTCGCGACCCGCCGCGCCGGTCTGCTTCGTGACCAGCACCGCGCCGAGCATCTTGCCGGCTTCCTCGCGCACCGCGTCGAGCGAGCGCGCTACGCGCACGCCGCCCTTGCCGCCGGGGTCGTTCTGGAAGCGTCCGGCGCCCCGGCCGCCGGCGTGGATCTGCGATTTGACGACCCACAGCGGGCCCCCTAGCGTGCGCGCCGCGTTGGCTGCCTCGTCCGGCGTGAACGCCACCGCGCCGCGCGGCACGGCGACGTCGTAGCGCCGCAGCAGCTCCTTGGCCTGATATTCGTGAATGTTCACTGTCTCCTCACTGGTCTGGATACGTCGTTGTGGTGGCTGACAGGATGGGGCGGCATTGCGCCGGGCGCCTGCGTGAATATGGTATGTAATATATCAACGCACAACAAGGCGAAATATTGGTGCGCGAACACACCCTCGCCAGTCGCATTCCACATTGATGCGGCCGGCCACTAAGCGGCAGCGTTTATAGAAGTTGGCCGAATTTATCGGCACGAAAACGGCTGTTTTGCTGCGATGCGTCGTCGAAAGTCGGCGTCTTTCCCACATTTTCTCCTTGCCGACCTTTGATATATCACATACGGTATGTCATCAAGATCGCCCGAAACGATCGATTCGCGTCGCAAGCCGGCAGCCCTGCCGAGAAGAAGGTGAAGCGGTGCGTGCCCATACAACGGGCCGCCCGGAGTCCAACGAGGAGACCAACACATGTCTGCAGTCGTATCGCTGCGGCCGGAATCGACGACGGCCGATGACACCCTGAAGCAGAAGAGCCGGGATGCCGGCATCGTGTCGGGCGGCCATCTGGTCGCGCGGGCGCTGAAGAACGAAGGGGTCGATACCATCTTCACGCTGTGCGGCGGCCATATCATCGACATCTACGATGGCTGCGTCGACGAGGGGATCCGCATCATCGACGTGCGTCACGAACAGGTCGCCGCGCATGCGGCCGACGGCTATGCGCGCCAGACCGGCAAGCTCGGCTGCGTGGTGACGACTGCCGGGCCGGGCTGTACCAATGCCGTGACCGGCATCGCCACGGCGTTCCGCTCCGAAAGTCCGGTGCTGCATATCGGCGGGCAGGGCGCGCTGACCCAGCACAAGATGGGTTCGCTGCAGGATCTGCCGCACGTCGACATGATGGCGCCGATCACCAAGTTCGCCGCCACCGTGCCGAGCACCGAGCGCGTCGCCGACATGATCTCGATGGCCGCGCGCGAATGCTTCAACGGTGCGCCCGGGCCCGCCTATCTCGAGATTCCGCGCGATGTGCTGGACCGCGAGGTCGACGTCGCGCGCGCGGTGGTGCCGCGCCCCGGCCACTATCGCGCCTCGACCAAATCGATCGGCGATCCGCGCGATATCGAGAAGCTTGCCGACATCCTCGTCAACGCCGAGCGTCCGGCCATCCTGTTCGGCCAGCAGGTGTGGACCGCACGCGGCCACGAGGAAGCGATCGCGCTGCTGCGCGGCCTCGATATCCCGGGTTATTTCAATGGCGCAAGCCGCGGGCTGCTGCCGCCGGGCGATCCGCATCATTTCGACCGCACCCGCTCGCAGGCGTTTGCGAATGCCGATGTGCTGGTCATCGTCGGCACGCCGTTCGACTTCCGCATGGGCTACGGCAAGCGCATCAGCAAGGAGCTGACGCTGGTGCAGATCGACATGGACTACCGCACCGTCGGCAAGAACCGCGAGATCGATCTGGGCCTGGTCGGCGATCCCGGCGCGATTCTCGGCGCCGTGCTGCAGGCTGCCACCGCGCGCATCAAGCAGGACAAGCGCCAGGCCCGCCGCAAGTGGATGGCCGACCTGACCGAGGCGGAGGGCGTGGCCACCGAGAAGCTGATGCCGCTGTTCCTGTCGGAGAACACGCCGATCCATCCGTATCGCGTCGCCTACGAGCTGAACAACTTCCTCGGCGAGGACACCATCTACATCGGCGACGGCGGCGACGTGGTCACGATCTCCGCGCAGGCGGTGCGGCCGCGCAATCCCGGCCAGTGGATGGACCCGGGCGCGCTCGGCTCGCTGGGCGTCGGCACCGGCTTCGCCATCGCGGCAGGCCTGGCCAATCCGGGCAAGGAGGTGCTGTGCTACTACGGCGACGGCTCCTTCGGCATGACGGCCTTCGACATGGAGACCGCCAACCGCTTCGGCGTGCCGTATCTGGCGGTGATCGGCAACAACTCGGCGATGAACCAGATCCGCTACGGGCAACTGGCCAAGTACGGCGAGTCGCGCGGCAACGTCGGCAATCTGCTGTCGGACGTGCCGTTCAGCCAGTTCGCGCAGATGCTGGGCGGCTACGGCGAGGAGGTGCGGGACCCCGCGCAGATCGCCGGCGCACTGCAGCGCGGCCGCGAGTCGATCGCCCGCACCGGCAAGTCCGCGGTGATCAATATCTGGGTCGATCCGCGCGAATACGCCCCGGGCACCAAGAACCAGACCATGTACAAGTAGCCGGCTGCCGGCCCCCGGGGCCGACAGCGCGATCGCAGTGAACGACACCGGATGCGCGGGTTTGCACAAGACCCGCGCATCCGGCGGGCGGCGCACGCCCTCGCTGCAGCGGCCGCGCGGATCTGGCTCCCGAGCAACCCACGATCACACCATAGAGGCGAGGAGACGACGCCATGAGCAAGGCATTGGAAGGAGTACGCATCCTGGACATGACGCACGTGCAGGCGGGGCCCTCGGCCACGCAGCTGATGGCGTGGCTGGGCGCGGACGTGATCAAGGTCGAGCTGCCCGGCCGGGGCGACATCACGCGCAGTCAGCTGCGCGATGTACCCAACGCCGACAGCCTCTATTTCACGATGCTGAACTCCAACAAGCGCAGCCTGACGCTGAACATGAAGACGCCGGAAGGCAAGGCGCTGCTGGAGGACCTGGTCGAGCGCTGCGACGTGCTGGTCGAGAACTTCGGCCCGGGCGTGCTCGATCGCGCGGGCTTCGACTGGGATCGCCTGCGCGCGCTCAATCCGCGGCTGATCTACGCGTCGATCAAGGGCTTCGGCCCCGGGCCGTACGCCGACTGCAAGGCGTACGAAAACGTCGCGCAATGCATGGGCGGTTCGGCATCGACCACCGGCTTCGAGGAAGGGCCGCCGACGGTGACCGGCGCGCAGATCGGCGATTCGGGCACCGGCGTGCATTGCGTGATCGGCATCCTGGCCGCGCTGCTGCAGCGCGAACAGACCGGCAAGGGCCAGCGCGTCGAGGTGGCGATGCAGGACGCGGTGCTGAACCTGTGCCGCGTCAAGCTGCGCGATCAGCAGCGCCTGGCGGCCGGTGCGCTGCGCGAATACCCGAACAAGGAATTCGGCGACTACGTGCCGCGCGCCGGTAATGCCTCGGGCGGCGGCCAGCCGGGCGCGGCGCTGCGCTGCGCGCCGGGCGGGGCCAACGACTACGTCTACGTGATCGTGCAACCGCAGGGCTGGGAACCGCTGATGCGGCTGTGTGGGCGCGAGGACCTGATCTCGCATCCGCAGTTCGCCACGCCGGAGGCCCGCCTCAAATGCCTGCCCGAATGCTTCTCGATCATCGAGAAATGGACGCGCACGCGCACCAAGTTCGAGGTCATGGAAGCGCTCAACGAGGTCGATGTGCCATGCGGCCCGATCCTGTCGATGAAGGATCTGATCGAGGACCGCTCGCTGTACGAGCGCGGCTATCTGGTCGAGGTCGACCATCCGCAGCGCGGCCGCTATGTGCAGCTCGGCTGTCCGATCAATCTGTCCGAATCGCCGGTCCAGGTCGATCGCTCGCCGCTGCTGGGCGAGCACACCACCGAGATCCTCGAGTGGCTGGGCCGCACGCCCGCGCAGATCGAGGCGCTGCGCGCGGCCGGCGCGGTCTGACGTCGCCTTGCCCTGGGCGGCCCGGTGCCGCCCTTCGTTCGCAAACTCCGCTGCAACCATGACCCAATGGAGGTCTGACATGGCGTATGACAAGGACGCGGTGCGCAATATTCTCGCCACCGCCAAGGAACAGGGACGCACCGCACTGACCGCGCCCGAAGGCAAGCTGGTCTGCGATGCCTATGGCATTACCGTGCCGGGCGAAGGGCTGGCGACGTCGCCGGCCGAGGCGGTCGAACTGGCCGGACGCATCGGCTTTCCGGTGGTGATGAAGATCGTGTCCCCCGACATCCTCCACAAGACGGAGGCCGGCGGCGTGCTGGTGGGGCTGGAGGACGCGCAGAAGGTCGAGCAGGGCTATCAGACCATCCTCGACAATGCCAAGCGCTACAACGCCAAGGCCGAGATCCTCGGCGTGCAGGTGCAGAAGATGATCGGCGGCGGCCAGGAGGTCATCATCGGCGCGGTCACCGATCCGTCGTTCGGCAAGCTGGTGGCCTTCGGCCTTGGCGGCGTGCTGGTCGAGGTGCTCAAGGACATCACGTTCCGCATGGCGCCGGCCAGCGAGCAGGACGCGCTCGGCATGCTCGACGGCATCGCCGCCGCGCAGGTGCTCAAGGGCGTGCGCGGCGCCGAGCCGGTCGATCGCGCGGCGCTTGCCAACATGATCCAGCGCGTGTCGCAGCTGGTGACCGACTTCCCCGAGATCGCCGAGCTCGATCTGAACCCGGTCTTCGCGAGCCCGAGCGGCGCGATCGCGGCCGACGTGCGAATCGTGCTGGATCACGCGCCGCAGCCGCAGCGCTATCGTCCGACGCAGGAGCAGATCGTCGCGCAGATGAACCGCATCATGCGGCCCGACACCGTCGCGGTGATCGGCGCCTCGTCCGAGGACGGCAAGATCGGCAACTCGGTGATGAAGAACCTGATCAACGGCGGCTACCAGGGCAAGATCTATCCGATCCACCCGAAGGCCGAAGAGATCATGGGCATGACGGCCTACAAGAGCGTGCTCGACGTGCCTGGCGAGATCGACGTGGCGGTGTTCGCGATTCCCGCCAAGCTGGTGGCGCAGGCGCTGGAGGAGGTGGGCAAGAAGGGAATCCCCGGCGCGGTGCTGATTCCGTCGGGCTTTGCGGAGACCGGCAATGTCGAAGGGCAGGAAGAGATCGTCGCAGTCGCGCGCAAGCACAACATCCGGCTGATGGGGCCGAACATCTACGGTTTCTACTACACGCCGAAGAACCTGTGCGCGACGTTTTGCACGCCTTATGACGTCAAGGGCAAGGCCGCGCTGTCCTCGCAGTCGGGCGGCATCGGCATGGCCATCATCGGCTTCTCGCGCTCGGCCAAGATGGGCGTGTCCGCCATCGTGGGCCTGGGCAACAAGTCCGACATCGACGAAGACGATCTGCTGACCTTCTTCGAGCAGGACGACGAGACCGAGATCATCGCGCAGCATTGCGAGGATCTGAAGGACGGCCGCGCGTTCGCCGAGGCGGCGGCGCGCGTGTCGAAGGTCAAGCCGGTGGTGGTGCTCAAGGCCGGCCGCACCAGCCTGGGCGCGCGCGCGGCGAGCTCGCACACCGGCGCGCTGGCCGGCGACGACCGCATCTACGAGGATGTCTTCAAGCAATGCGGCGTGATTCGCGCCCGCTCGCTGCGCGATCTGCTCGAGTTCGCGCGCGGCATTCCGAAGCTGCCGACGCCGAAGGGCGAGAACGTGGTGATCATCACCGGCGCGGGCGGCTCGGGCGTGCTGCTGTCCGATGCCTGCGTCGACAACGGGCTGTCGCTGATGACGATGCCGGAAGACCTGGACGCGGCCTTCCGCAAGTTCATCCCCCCGTTCGGCGCGGCCGGCAATCCGGTCGACATCACCGGGGGCGAGCCGCCCACGACCTATCGCAACACGATCAAGCTGGGGTTGGAGGATCCGCGCATCCACGCGATCATCCTCGGCTACTGGCACACGATCATTACGCCGCCGATGGTGTTTGCGAAGCTGGTGGTCGAGGTCAAGGAGGAGATGGCAGCCAAGGGTATCGAGAAGCCGATCGTGGCCTCGCTGGCCGGCGACGTGCAGGTCGAGGAAGCGGCCGAATACCTGTACCAGCATGGCGTGCCGGCCTACGCGTACTCGACCGAGATCCCGGTCGCGGTGCTCGGTGCGAAGTACAAGTGGGCGCGGGGCGCGGGCAAGATCTGACGCTGCGACGAAAGGGAGACCGGCGGCGTTGGGAGGCGCCGCTTGCCCTCTCCCCCGACCCCTCTCCCGCAACGGCGGGAGAGGGGAGAGCGGCAGGCGTGCGCTGACGGCAGTTCCCGATCCCCGCGGTTTCCTCCCCTCTCCCGCTCGCGGGAGAGGGGCCGGGGGAGAGGGCAGCGCCCCCATACCACCGATAACAACCACCCGCCACAGGAGACCCCATGCAAACCTGGATTCGCTTCGACGCTGGCGATGGCCGGCCACGGATGGGCCGGCTCGATGGCGAGCGGGTGTTCGAATACGACGGCCCCGGCTACGCCTCGCCGAACCCTACCGGTGTTTCGTTCCCGCGCAACGAGGTGAGCCTGCTCGCCCCATGCGAGCCGTCCAAGATCGTCGCACTGTGGAACAACTTCCACGCGCTGGCCCGCAAGCTGGACAAGCCTGAGCCCGCGCACCCGCTGTTCCTGATCAAGCCGGGCACTTCGCTGGCCGGCCCGGGCGACACCATCGTGCGGCCGGTCGGTTATGGCGGCAAGATCGTCTTCGAAGGCGAGCTCGGCATCGTGATCGGACGCGTATGCCGCGATGTGCCGGTGGCCGATGCGGCCGCGCATATCTTCGGCTATACGGTGGTCAACGATGTCACCGCGGCCGACCTGATCGCCGAAGACCCCAATTTTCCGCAGTGGTGCCGTGCCAAGGGCTTCGATACCTTCGGCTGCATCGGCCCGACGATCGTCACCGGCTTCGACTGGCGCGACGCCAGCGTGGTCACGCGCCTCGACGGCGCCGAGCGCCAGCGCTATCCGCTGGACGACATGATCTTCACGCCCGAGCAGGTGGTCAGCCGCCTGTCGCGCGACATGACGCTGATGCCGGGCGACGTGATCGCCTGCGGCACGTCGCTCGGTGTGGGCTCGATGAAGGCCGGCGCCGTCGTCGAAGTGCGCATCGAAGGCATCGGTGCGCTGATCAATCCGGTCGGCGGCTAGCCCGCGCGGCAACGCGCCGCCGGCCTTGTTCGCGATGGTCGCGATGGAGGCCTGCCATGACGGACCCGCAAGAACTGGCTTATCTGGTGGCCGGCGCGTCGATGCTGGCCGGCCTGGCGGGCTTCAGGCACACCGGTGCATTCGCGCTGCACGCGGGATGCCTCGGCGGTCTGGGGCTTGCCATGGCGACTGCCTGGCTGTCCGGCGGCAACGGCCCGATGGTGGTGCTGGCAGGATTGGCGCTGGCCGCGGTCGCGGCAGCGGGGATCGCGATCGGTGCGCGGACCGGCGTGCGCAACGCGCGATCGTCGGGAGCGAAGTAGGGTAAAAAGCCAACGCGTCGTCCCCGCGCAGGCGGGGACCCAGTGGCGTTCGACTTCGCTGTTCAAGACGCCGGGTTCCCGCGTGCGCGGGGACGACGTCGTGATAAATCGCCCAAACGGTGATTCAGGTCGATTCAGGTCGATTCAGCTGACGCGCCGGCTCATCGCTTCCAGATAGCCGTTCTTCTTCTCCAGGATCAGCTGGCTCAGAAACGGCGCCTCGTAGGCCGTCAACAGATGCGCGTGATAGGTCTCGATATAGTGCGCGATCTGGGTGCGCTCGCAATCGACCACGCCGCACAGCCAGCGGTACATCGCCTCGTCCCAGTGAAAGGGCAACTCCAGTTCGACGAAGGCCGAGTTGTAGGCGGCGAGTTGCGCCTGTACCGGGAACTGCGGGTCCGCGGCTGCGGCTGGGATGTCGTTCTGCCGTTCGATCTGCGCTTGTTCCATGGTCGCTCTCCTATGCCGGTGCGGTGGGACATGCCGGCAGAATAGGGGGCGGGAACGATTAATAACAATTGAAGTTAGTCGGCAAAACCATAAGCCATCGTTTATGCATCGATGGTGCCGAGCTCGGCGCTAGGAGCGGGCGGTGGCCGCGCCCTTGCCGCGAATCAGGCCGTCGACCGCGGTGATGCGATCGATCTGCGCCGCGCCTTCGCTCAGCAGGAAATGCTTGAAGGCCAGCGCGACCGGCGGCAGCCGCTTGTTCTTGCGATGGACCACGTACCAGTTCAGCATCACCGGAAAGCCCTCGACGTCGAGCACCGCAAGATGGCCGGTGCGCAGTTCCAGCGCAACCGTGTGGGCCGACAGGAAGGCGATGCCCATATTGGCGATGACGGCTTGCTTGATGGTCTCGGTGCTCTTGATCTCCATCGTGATGCGCAGGTTCTGCAGCCGCGCCGCGAAGCCCTCCTGCATCGAATTCCAGGTGTCCGAGCCCTTCTCGCGGCAGATGAAGGCCTCGTCGGCCAGCGCGGACAGCGGCACGTTGCGTCTGCCGACCAGCGGATGGTCGGGCGCCGCGACGATGACGTAGGGGTGCGGTGCGAACGATTCGTTGACGGTGTCCATGCCGGCCGGCGGCCGCACCATCACGGCGAGGTCGGTCAGGTTGCCGGCAAGCTGGTGCAGCAACTCCTCGCGGTTGTGCACCGCCAGGTTCAGCGTCACGCCGGGATGGCGCCGCATGAATTCCGCGATCACGCGCGGGAAGAAGTAATCGCCCGCGCTGATCACCGCGATATTGAGCCGGCCTCCCGCGATGCCGCTGAGCTGCGCCATCGCGTCCTCGGCCTCGCGGAACTGCTGGATGATGCTGCGGCTGTAGTGCAGCATCTCGGTGCCGGCGGGAGTCAGGTAGATCTTCTTGCCCAACTGCTCGAACAGCGGCAGGCCGACGTGGTTCTCGAGCTGGCGCACCTGCGTCGACACCGCGGGCTGCGTCAGGTGCAATTCCTCGGCCGCGCGCGAAAAGCTCAGGTGACGGGCCACCGTTTCGAAGACCTTCAGCTGGCGCAGCGTGGCATTTTTCATGGCGGCCTCGTTCGGTCGGCGCGACGCGCAGGAGCGCGTATGAGCGCGTATGGGGTCGCGTTGCACCGCGGCATGGCGACGGCGTGGCCGTCCATCCATAGACGGTCGTCAATGATCTTAATAAAAAAGTTAAGGCGTCGTGGATAGTCGTTTGCACTAGCATCGAAGGACCCATCGGCGTTCGCGCATCCCCGCCGGACGACCGTGGCGACATAAAAAAGCACAGCGCTGCCCCGCCGGCCCACGCCGGCGATACCGCAGCGGCCGCCCGCCCACGAGGCATGCGGTGCCAGAGGAGACCACGATGAATGTCTCGCTTCCGCAGTTGAAGGCCTTCGCCGCCGTCGCGCGGCATCGCAGTTTCACCCGTGCCGCCGCCGAACTGGGCCTGACGCAATCCGCCGTCAGCCGCAGCGTGCGCGAGCTCGAAGAGGAGATCGACCTGCGGCTGTTCGACCGCACCACCCGTCAGGTTGAGCTGACCGAAGCCGGCACGCTGCTGTCCGAGCGGATCTGCCATCTGATCGACGAGGTCGAACAGACCCTGCACGAAACGCACTCGAGCGCGCGCCCGGCGCATGGGCGCGTGCAGCTCGCGGTCGGGCCCATGCTGTCTTCGATGCTGGCGCCAGCCTGGCTGCAGGCCTGCCAGAGCGCGTGGCCCGACATCGATATCGTGCTGCGCGATGTCGGCCCGGAAGCGGCGCTGCATGCGGTGCGCGGCGGCGAGGTCGATTTCGCGGTGGTCAGCGATCCCGAGCCTTGCGCCGAACTGCAGTTCGATCTGCTGTACGAGGAGACCTTCCACGCCGTGCTGCCGAGCGGCCATCCGCTGGCGTCGCGCGAGGCGCTGGGATGGGGCGATCTCAACGATGCGCAGCTGTTCGGGCTCGACCGGCAGTCGGGCATGCTGGCGGCCATCGAACGCGCCATGGCGGCCTACCACGTGCGGCCGCGGGTGTATCGGCCGCTTGGGCATTTCTGTGCAGTGCTCGGCATGGTCGCGCGGCGGCAAGGGCTGGGCGTGGTGCCATCGCGTGCCCGCGCGGCCGGTGTCCCGCCCGGCGTGGTGTTGCTGCCGCTGCGGCCGCACGCCGCGATGCAAGTCGTGCTGGTGCGCCGCAAGGGCAGGTCGCTGAAGCCCAATGCCGCTGCAATCTGGCGAGTCATCGCCGAACAGGAGGGGCCTGATGTGGCGTTGAAGACGGGCTGATCCGCGCCTGTGGCACGGGAACGACAGAAAAGGGTGCTTTCTGATATATCACATACAGAATATTTACATCTGGTGCGTTGCACCATATACTGGTCACTCCTTGATTGATGTCTTATCGGAGTGTCCTGATGCAAACCACCCTGTTGACCCTGCTGTCGCTTGGCCTGTTCTCTCTCGGCGTGTCGGCCACCGTGCTGCTCGCGACTTCGCTGCCGGCGCCGGCGCTGCTGCGCGCCCAGTCGCACGGCCGCTTCGCCGGCTTCGGTAGCGCCTCTCACGACGATGAGGCAAGCGAAGACTCGCACAAGGCGGCCGGCCAGTTCGTGCTGACCCATGCCTGAGCACAAGTTCGCTGGCCACGCCGCCGGTCGTCCCGAGGTTCCATAGCGACGGACGGTTCGGCCCCGTGGCCAGCGGCTTGCATCCCGCGTTCCCCTCCTGCCTTTCCTGCCTTTCCCTCCGCCTTCCAGGGCATTGCCGTACCGTTCGCCTTCGTGTCCCCTGCCGCTAGGGATTTACCCGAGGCAGCGTCACCGGTTTCGTCCCATTGCATCCACCGCGCGACTCGACGCCACGCGATTCGCCATATCGCCCGAGCGTGCGTATTGATGCACGAGAGCGAATCAAGTCCCTGATCTGTCGAGCGTCGCCGAGGCGCTTCGTGTTGGCATCGATGCGCAACGCGCACCAATCGCCCGGCTCGGTCGCGCGCCCCGCATACGGTTCCGGCCTTCCAGTTCGCGCGGCGGAGGCGACCCGTCGCCGCGAAACGCCTTGACCATTTTGATATATCACATACCGTATAACACTAATGGACGCTGCCAAGGCCCCACGGAGAACACCCCGGCGCGCCGTCGGGAAGGCACCACGGCCGATGGCGCTATCATCGACCCGGCGACGTCCCCCCGCGCCGCTCCCCAGGCATCCACGATAACGAACAGAGATCGCCATGAACCAGGTCGTGATCCCCATTCCGGTCGACAGCATCGGCCGGCAGCGCAAGCGCCGACAACCCAAGGGTCGGCAAGTCGACCCCGCCGCGCTGGCCGAGGTGCGCGCGCTGCTTGGCGATGCGCCACGCCGGCGCGACCTGCTGATCGAGCATCTGCATGCGATCAACGATCGCTACGGCCAACTGGCCGCGCCGCATCTCGCCGCGCTGGCCGCGGAGATGAAGATGTCGCAGGCCGAGGTCTATGAGGTCGCGACCTTCTATCACCACTTCGACGTCGTGCGCGAGGATGCCGATGGAGCGATCGCGCCCCCGCCCGCGCTGACCGTGCGCGTCTGCGAGGGCATCGCCTGCGAGATGGCCGGCGCGCAAGCGCTGCTCGACAAACTGCCCGCGCTGCTCGGCACCGACGTGCGCGTGGTGGCTGCACCCTGCATCGGCCGCTGCGAGCGCGCGCCGGCGGCACTGGTCGGACAGAATCCGGTCGACGTTGCCAGCGCGGAGGCGATCGTCGAACGCGTGGCCGCGGGCGCGGTGCGTCACGAGCCCGAGCCGTACGTCGACTATCTGGCGTATCGGGAGCAGGGCGGTTACCGGACCTTGCGCGCGGTGGCCGACGGCAAGCTGACCGCCGACGATGCCATCGCGACGATGGAGCATGCGGGACTGCGCGGCCTCGGTGGCGCCGGTTTCCCGACGGGACGCAAATGGCGCATCGTGCGAGCCGAGGCCGGCCCGCGCATGATGGCCGTCAATATCGACGAAGGCGAGCCCGGTACCTTCAAGGACCGCTTCTATCTGGAGCGCGATCCGCATCGCTTCATCGAGGGCATGCTGATCGCCGCGAAGGTCGTGCAGGTCGATGCGATCTATATCTACCTGCGCGACGAGTACGCCGGCTGCCGCGCGCTGCTGACCGAGGAACTGCGGCGGCTGCGCGAGGACCCGCCGTGCGCCGGTCTGCCGCCGATCGAATTGCGGCGTGGCGCCGGCGCCTATATCTGCGGCGAAGAGTCCGCGATGATCGAATCGATCGAAGGCAAGCGCGGCTGGCCGCGGCTGCGGCCGCCGTACGTCGCACAGGTCGGCCTGTTCGGCCGGCCGACGCTCGAGCACAACTTCGAGACGCTGTACTGGGTGCGCGACATCCTCGAGCGCGGACCGGAGTGGTTCGCCGGCCAGGGTAGGCATGGGCGCAAGGGGCTGCGCTCGTTCTCGGTATCCGGCCGCGTCAACAAGCCGGGCGTGCACCTGGCACCGGCCGGCATCACCATCACGGAACTGATCGACGAGTATTGCGGCGGCATGCTCGATGGCCACCGTTTCTACGGCTATCTGCCGGGCGGCGCATCGGGCGGCATCCTGCCCGCGTCGATGGGCGATATCCCGCTGGACTTCGACACGCTGCAGCCGCATGGCTGCTTCATCGGCTCGGCGGCGGTGGTGGTGCTGTCGGACCACGATCGCGCCGTCGACGTGGCGCGCAACCTGATGCATTTCTTCGCGCACGAGTCCTGCGGTCAATGCACGCCGTGCCGCGTCGGCACCGCCAAGGCCGTGCAGCTGATCGCGCAGCCGCAGTGGGACCGGGAGGCGCTGGCCGACCTGTCCGCGGTGATGCGCGATGCCTCGATCTGCGGGCTGGGGCAGGCCGCGCCCAATCCGATCGATTGCGTGATCCGCTATTTCCCGCACGAGCTGGCCTGAGCCGCAAGGCGCTGCAAGACGTCGCCCGAAGACGCCGTACGACAGATCCACGAGACCGCCATGAATGCATTGACCCGCGCCGAACGCGCCCTCGTCCAGGCCTCCGATCCGGCTTCGGTCGCCTTCAATCTGAACGGCCGCGAGGTGGTGGCCGCGCCCGGCGAAACGCTGCTTCAGGTCGCGAAGCGCGAGGGCGTCGAGATTCCGCACCTGTGCTACAAGGACGGCCTGGAGCCGGCGGGCAACTGCCGCGCCTGCATGGTCGAGATCGACGGCGAGCGCGTGCTGGCGCCGTCGTGCTGCCGGCAGCCTGCCAACGGCATGAACGTGCAGACCGATTCGCCGCGCGCGCGCAAGGCGCAGAGCATGGTGCTCGAGCTGCTGCAGTCCGATATGCCCGAGACCGCGTACACGCGCGACAGCGAACTCGACCAATGGTCCGCGCGGCTCGAGATCGGCAAGCCGCGCTTCGCGCCGCGCGAGCCCGTGGCACCCGATCTGTCGCATCCGGCCATCGCGGTCAATCTCGATGCCTGCATCCAGTGCACGCGCTGCCTGCGCGCCTGCCGCGACGAGCAGGCCAACGACGTGATCGGCATCGCGCTGCGCGGCGCGGACGCGAAGATCGTGTTCGACATGGACGATCCGATGGGCACGTCGACCTGCGTGGCCTGCGGCGAGTGCGTGCAGGCCTGCCCGACCGGTGCGCTGATGCCCGCGCGCGCCGCCGCGCTGGCGGTGCCGGACAAGCAGGTGCAATCGGTCTGCCCGTATTGCGGCGTCGGTTGCCAGCTGACCTACCACGTCAAGGACAACCGTATCCAGTACGTCGAAGGACGCGATGGCCCGGCCAATCACGCGCGGCTATGCGTCAAGGGCCGCTATGGCTTCGACTACGCCGCGCATCCGCATCGGCTGACGGTCCCGCTGATCCGCCGCGAGGGCGTGCCCAAGCGCGGCGATGCGGTGATGGACCCCGAGCGCGTGATGGAGGTGTTCCGCGAGGCGACGTGGGAGGAGGCGCTCGCGCTTGCCGGCGGCGGCCTGGCGCGCATTCGCGATACGCATGGCAAGCGCGCGCTGGCCGGCTTCGGCTCGGCCAAGGGCAGCAACGAGGAGGCCTATCTGTTCCAGAAGCTGGTGCGCACCGGCTTTGGCAGCAACAACGTCGACCATTGCACGCGGCTGTGCCATGCCTCGTCGGTGGCCGCGCTGCTGGAGGGGATCGGTTCGGGCGCGGTGTCCAATCCGGTGATCGACGTGGGCAAGGCCGAGGTCGTGATCCTGATCGGCGCCAACCCGACGGTGAACCACCCGGTCGCGGCGAGCTGGATCAAGAACGCGGTGCGCAACGGCACCAAGCTGATCGTCGCCGATCCGCGCCGCTCGGACCTGGCGCGCTTTGCCTATCGCTTCCTGCAGTTCCAGCCGGATACCGACGTCGCGCTGCTCAACGCGATGATGCATGTGATCGTCACCGAGGGGCTGGTCGATCGCGACTTCATCGAGAGCCGCACGATCGGCTACGACGAGCTCGAACGCAATGTCGCCGCCTACAGCCCCGAGGCGATGGCGCCGATCTGCGGCATCGACGCGGAGACGATCCGCCATGTGGCGCGGCTCTACGCGACTGCGGGCAGCGCGATGATCCTGTGGGGCATGGGCGTGTCGCAGCACGTGCACGGTACCGACAATGCGCGCTGCCTGATCGCGCTGGCGCTGATGACCGGCCAGATCGGCCGGCCCGGCACCGGCCTGCATCCGCTGCGCGGCCAGAACAATGTGCAGGGCGCCTCGGACGCCGGGCTGATTCCGATGATGTATCCGGACTACCGGCGCGTGGACGATGCCGACGCCGCGGCGCGCTTCGAAGCGCTGTGGGGCACGCCGCTGGATCGCCAGCCGGGTTTGACGGTGGTCGAGGTGATGCAGGCCATCGAGCGCGGCGAGGTGCGCGGCATGTACATCATGGGCGAGAACCCCGCGATGTCGGACCCCGACGCCCAGCATGCGCGCGAGGCGCTGGCCGCGCTCGATCATCTGGTGGTGCAGGACATCTTCCTGACCGAGACCGCCTACCTCGCCGACGTGGTGCTGCCGGCCTCGGCGTTCCCGGAGAAGACCGGCACCTTTACCAATACCGACCGCATCGTGCAGCTCGGCCGGCAGGCGATCGATCCGCCGGGACAGGCGCGCCAGGATCTGTGGATCATCCAGCAGATGGCCGCGCAACTGGGCCTGGACTGGCGCTATGACGGCGTGGCCGACGTGTTCGACGAGATGCGGCTGGCGATGCCGAGCATCGCGGGTATCACGTGGGAGCGGCTGCAGCGCGAACACGCGGTGACCTACCCGTGCCGCGAGGAAGGCGATGCCGGCGAGCCGGTGATCTTCACCGACGACTTCCCGACGCCGACCGGCCGCGCGCGCTTCGTGCCGGCCGATATCGTGCCGGCGGCGGAGCGTCCGGACCAGGACTATCCGTTCGTGCTGATCACCGGGCGCCAGCTCGAACACTGGCATACCGGCAGCATGACGCGCAGGGCGGGCGTGCTCGATGCGCTCGAGCCCGATCCGACCGCGCTGGTCCATCCGCTCGATCTGGCGCAGTGGGGCGGCAAGCCGGGCGACGTCATCACGCTGGCGTCGCGCCGCGGCGAGGTCGCGCTGTATGCGCGCGCCGACGAGGGCACGCCGCGCGGCGCGGTGTTCGTGCCGTTCTGCTACTACGAGGCGGCGATCAACAAGCTGACCAATCCGGCGCTCGACCCGTTCGGCAAGATTCCGGAGTTCAAGTACTGCGCGATACGGGTGACGCTGGGCGGCACGCCCCCGGTGCAGTCCAGCTATGGCGGCGGGCAGATCCTGGCGCGGGTGGGCTGAGGAAATGACGGGAAGGCGTTGAACGGGAGGGCGGCCGCTGTCGCGACATCATGGCGCCGTTGCGGCAGCGCCGCGACAATCCTTCCCTTCGACGCTGGCCCGATACGCTTGCCGCGCCAGGCCGATCACCGCGTCGGCGGCAATCTCGTCCAGAAGGGAAGCGGTGTGGCCGCAATGGCCATCGATCGCGCGCGCCCCGCATACCGGGCAATGGACGCGATATGACACCGCCACGCGGTGCCAGCGCGCCGACAGCGGACCGTAGCTCCGCAGATTGCCGATCCAGTACAGCGTGACGGTGGGCACATCGAGCGCGCGTGCCAGATGCGCGGGGCCCGTGTCGTTGGAGACCACCAGGCAGGCGCGCGCCAGCAGCGCGGCCAGCGCGCCGAGCGACAGCGTGCCGGGCAGCGCCAGCGACCGATGCCGCATCGCGGCGGCGACCCGATGCACCAGCTCCACTTCCGACGGATCGCCGTTGATGGCGACCAGCGCGCCCTGCGCCGCCAGCGCATCGCCCACCGCAGCGAAGCCGTCGGCGTGCCATCGCCGGCGCGGATCGGTAGCACCGGGCTGCAGCACGACCAGCGGTCGCGTCATGTCGGCCACGGCTGCCACGGCGGTCGCGAGCTCGTCATGATCGCGCGCTCGCAACGACAGCCGTGGCGCGATCGCGCTTGCACGTGCGCCCACCAGCCCCACGCATTCGTGCAGCAGCAGGGCGCGCGGATGCAGGTCGATGTCGGGCGCCTGGTAAGGGAAATTGCGATCGAGCGCGCTGGCGCCCGGTGCGCGGAAGCCTGCGGTCACGCGTGCGCCGAGCGCGCCCACCAGCGGATTGCTGTACTGGCCGCCGCCATGCAGCTGCAGGGCCAGATCGAAGCGGCGGCGCTGCATTAGGGCGAGGAAATCGCGTAGTGCGTCGCCTTCTTCGGCCGCCGGCCCGGCCATATCGGCCGGCGCTGTCACGCCCGGTACCGCGGGCAGGCAGACCACTTCGTCGACCGGCCCCGGCCTGCCATCGAGAAATTCCGCATGCCAGCGTTTGCCCAGCAGAGTCAGTGTCGCTTGCGGATACGTGGCCTTCAGCGCCTCCAGCGCGGGCAGCGTCAGCACATAGTCGCCCACCGCGTTGGCGCGCAGCACGGCGATGCGGCGCACGTCGGGGACGATGGCAGTGGCGGGCTCGCCCGCGGCGCCGGCGGTCATGGCGGGGCAACCCGCCATCACGCCTCCCGCGCGCAACCCGCGGTATCGGACGCCGCCGCGGCCCCATACAGGAAGGGATTCAGCGCGGGATCGTTGTACATCTTGAATTGCCGATGCGCGCGGTAAGTGCAGCGGCCGGTCAGCATGCCCGACCACAGCTGGCGCAGGCAGTGGCCGAGGTGATCGCGTTGCTCACTGAGGCTGGCCAGCCTGGCCACGCAGCGCTGGCGGTGCGCATCGTCGGCGTCGTCGCGCTCGGCCTGCAGCGCCATATGGTGGACCTTCAGCGTGCCGATCGACATGCGGTCGATCAGCGAGCCGGCGGTCTCGCTGTTGACCCAGGCATCCGGCGCGGGCGCGATGCGCTCCGCGGCGAGGGCTTCGAGGATGGCGGCGTCCATCGCCTCGATCGCGTCGTTGCGCTGCTGGTTGTAGCGGTCGATGGCGCGCTTGTTGGCGACGATGGCGCTGTCCGGCACGTCGGTGCGGCGCGCCTGGTCTTCCTGTTCCCACAGCAGCGCGTTGCAACGGTGATTCTCGACGACGTGGGTCAGCAGCGGATGGCGCGCGGACAGGGTCGGCGCCGCCGGCCATTCCGGCATCGCCAGCGCGGCAAGGTGCAGGGCCTCGATCGCCGCGACATCGCACCATACGGTCGCCGCGTCGCACGGTAAGAGCGTGAGCGTCGTCATGCCGGCTGCCTCCATCAGCGTGGGCGCGGCGCGAGTCCGCGAACCGGTTGCGGGCAGAGCGCATGCGAGCAATCCGCATGCCGAGACGATGGCCGCGGCGGGCCGCGCATCGTGACGACGGTGGAACAGGTATCGGGAGGGTATTCGTGAGGGTATGGCGAGGCGTGCCGAAGGGGATCGACGCGCCGGAGGGCGGGCGGCGGGCCGGTAAGAATTACCGGACCATGCCGAGATCGCCTGCCCGCAGCGCCGAGCGTTCGGGCCGCTCGGCATGCGGCACCGGCACCGCGGTTCGAGAGGCGCCGCGCGGGGCCAGGCGCTGCGCGAGAAATCCGACGATCTGGTCCATCACACCGGCATCGCGCAGGATGCGCCGGTGGCCCAGCCCTTCGGTAGTCAGCAGCGTCGCAGCCGGCCAGGCGCCGGCGATGGCGGCACCATCTTCCCAGCGCACCTCCTTGTCGTGGCGATCGTGAATGACCAGCGTCGGCGGGACCGGCCGGCAGCGGCCGATGTCGGGCACGTTGAACGCGCCCCACGGCATGCCGAGCCACTGCTCGCTGTTGCGCTGCACCCGCGCCAGGACGGCGGGCGCCACGCCAAGCTGCCAGGCCAGCGTGGCCGAAGCATGGCGCATGTCGGCGGGCGCGCCGATCAGCACCGCGGCATCGACGGGCAGTCCCTCGCGCAGCGCCAGCGCTGCCGCGGCGCCGCCGAGCGAGTGCGCGATCACGGCATGGATCGGCCCGGCGTGCCAGGCGGCCGCCAGCAGCGCGCGCGACATCTCGATCAGCGAACTCTGGCCGGGGCCGAGCGCACCGGCATCGGAGGCGCCGTGCGACAGCGCGTCGAAGGCGACCACCCGGTGCCCGGCGGCGAGCAAGGCCGGCACCAACGCCTGCCAGTGCGCGGCATTGCCGCCCCAGCCATGCGCCAGCAGCACGGCCGGGCCTTCGCCATGCCAGCGGTAGACGCGCACGCGGCGTGTCGCGCCACCGCCCGTCACCAGTGCCCAATCGGCGCGGGCGCCGGCGAGGAAGGCTTGCCCCGCGGCATCGACGTTCGCTTCCGGCACGCCGAACCAGGCACGTTCGAAGGCGCGCGCGGTCTGCTCGGGAAACAGCGCCGACGCGGTCTGCCAGCGCAGGCGCCGCCATGCCAGCCCGGCCTGCGCCAGGCGCGCGGCGATCTGGCCCGGCAACGCTTGGCCGGGGCGATGGGGAGACAGGGCCTGTGTCACGATATTCACTCCGTTTTGCGGTTCCATCCCAAGCCCGTCGACCTCGCTGTACGGCCCCCTCGTGCTTCCCTCGGGCCTCGATAAGACCGACCGGTCGTGCTATTTATCGGCGAAAACATGAGCCGAGGGAAAACGTTGCTTCATGGACCAGCGCAGGCGTTCGGCGCTGGCGGCCTATGCAAGCTGCGCGGCCGCGCGTTTGCCGCGCGTGACCAGCGAATTGAACGCGCGGCGCGCCATCGCCTGAGCGTCGGCGCGTCCGAGCATCTTCAGCGATTGCTGGAAGGCCATCACGATGCCGGCCATCTCGAAGGCCAGCTGGCGCGGTTCCTCGTCCGCGCCGAGGCTGCCGTCCTGGATGGCGTCGCTTGCCACGCGGACCACGATGCCGTTCCAGTCCTTCAGCGCGCGGACCAGCATGTCGCGGATCACGCCGGGCCGGTCGCGATATTCCTGGCCCAGCGCCATGAACAGGCAGCGGCCGCCGGAGTCGGTGCTGCCGATCCATTCGAGCTGTCCTTCGAACAGCGCGCGCAGCCGGGGGACGCCGCGCGGCTGGCGCAGCGCGGGCTGCACCACCATCGCCGTGAAGCGCGCGATCGCCAGTTCCAGCACGGCCTGCTGCAAGGCCTCCTTCGACTTGAAGTGCGCGTACAGGCCGCTCTTGGACATGCCCGTGCTCGCGGCCAGTTCGGCAAGCGACAGCTGCTCGAATCCGATCCGCGTGGCGGCGTCGAATGCCTGAGCGATGATCGCGCTACGCGTCAGATGGCCTTTTTGCATGCTGGGAAGAATAGCACGACCGGTCGGTCTGTCAAACCGAACTTGGCGCTAACGAGGCCTATTCGCTATTGTGGAAGCACGGGCACTTCGAAGGGCCCGATATCGAGATGGCAGGGGCTGGAGGAAAGCCGACCGGCACAAATCGTGAATTCTGTAAAAGTGTTTCCCTGATTACATACGGAACGCGACGTGTGCTCTATACTCGAATGCACGTCCGCGCACTTTCTTTTTTGGTGACTGGAGACCGATATGAACAGTACAGCCGTGCCACGAGGCGCTAGCGAACCGTTCCGGCAACTGCGGGCGCTGCGCCGTGCGCGCAAGCTCAAGCAGGAGGACGTCGCCCGCAAGGCCGGGATCTCCCGCGAGGCATATCTGCGCGCGGAGTCGGGCCAGGCCGATCCCCGCATGTCCACCTTCCTGGCCGCCTGCGAGGCGCTGGGTCTGGAGGTGGTGCTCGCCCCCCAGCATCTGGCGCAGGACGTCAACGCCTTCATCGCCAGCCGCAACGGCGGCGTGACCGCGGCCTCGATGGCCGGTCCGGCGGGCGGCGCATCGGCGTCCTCGGCTTCGTCCGCCTCCTCGGGCGGCGGCACGTCCGGCGCGGGTGGCATGGGCACCCCGCAGGGCGAAGGCCAGAAGCCGGTCTGATCCTGTCATTGTTTCCCTCGCGGCCGGCATTCGTCCGGCCGCTGGTTTTCACACCGCGCGGATATTGACCGCGTCCGGCGTG
The DNA here is from genome assembly GCF_017598945.1 of Cupriavidus gilardii. Taxonomy (GTDB): domain Bacteria; phylum Pseudomonadota; class Gammaproteobacteria; order Burkholderiales; family Burkholderiaceae; genus Cupriavidus; species Cupriavidus gilardii_E. The sequence goes on along the minus strand of NZ_JAGFTW010000058.1, from coordinate 354,232 downwards.
GCCGCCTTCGTTCGTCCGGGCGAAGTTGTATGCGTCTTCCCTCCGTTTCCCCCAATCCGTCTTGATCCCGCTGCTCCGCCGCGTCACATCGTGATGCCGGTGTAGTCGCCTTGCGCCTTTTCCGTCGCTGCGTGCCGCTTTCGGAGGCGAACCGGATTGACACCCTTCGTGTCGCTGATTACGATTCGGTAAACTCGTTTCTCAATACGTAATGAGATGTCGGTGCTGGCCTGGCCGTCGCACCGAGGCGGCCTATGCTGGAGGCGGAATCGCCCCGACCCAGCGAACGAAGCAGAACGAAGCAGAACGGAGACAAGCCCCATGTCCAAAGCCTTTGCGTCGCAAGCCGACCTCGAAGCGAAGCAGGTCACCTTTACCCGGCTGTCCGAGAACGCCTACGCCTATACCGCCGAAGGCGATCCGAATTCGGGCGTGGTGATCGGCGACGACAGCGTGTTGATCGTCGACACCACCGCCACGCCGGCGATGGCGCAGGATCTGATCGCGCGCATCCGCACGGTGACCGACAAGCCGATCAAGCACGTGGTGCTGTCGCACTACCACGCGGTGCGCGTGCTGGGCGCGTCGGCCTATTTCAGCGAAGGCGCGCAGAACGTGATCGCCAGCCGCGGCACGTACGAGATGATCGTCGAGCGCGGCGAGGCGGATATGAAGTCGGAGATCGAACGCTTTCCGCGGCTGTTCGCCGGCGTCGAAACGGTGCCTGGATTGACCTGGCCCAACGTGGTGTTCGAGCGCGAGCTGACGCTGTTCCTCGGCAAGCTCGAGGTCAAGATCCTGCATCTCGGTCCCGGCCACACCAAGGGCGATACCGTGGTGTGGATTCCGTCGCAGGAGATCCTGTTCTCCGGCGACCTGGTCGAGTACGAGGCCGCCTGCTACTGCGGCGACGCACAGCTCGAGGAATGGCCGGCGACGCTGGACGCGCTGCGTGCATTGGAGCCGCAGGCGCTGGTGCCGGGACGCGGGCCCGCACTGACCACGCCCGAGCAGGTGGACAAGGGCATCGCCTACACGCGCGACTTTGTCAGCACGCTGCTGCAGCGCGGCCGCGAGGCGGTGGCACAGAAGCTGGATCTGAAGGGTGCGATGGCGCATACGCGCGCCGCGATGGACCCGAAGTTCGGCCACGTCTTCATCTACGAGCACTGCCTGCCGTTCGACGTGGCGCGCGCCTATGACGAGGCCAGCGGCATCAAGCATCCGCGCATCTGGACCGCCGAGCGCGACAAGGAAATGTGGGCGGCGCTGCAGGATTGAACCCCGGCGGCATGCTGGCCGGCGCAGTCCGCGGGACAGCGGGCGCGGCGGCAGGATGGAGACGATATGGAAACCACAGCTCAGGGCACAGCTCAGCGCACAGCGCAGGCAGGCGACAACACCCAGTCCCGCACCTTCGCCTACCGGCCCTGCGCCGAGCAGCAGCCGGGTGCGCAAGCTGTCGTGCGGCCCGTGGTCGTGATCGGCGCCGGTCCGGTCGGCCTGTCGACGGCGATCGACCTGGCGCAGCAGCAGGTGCCGGTGGTGCTGCTCGATGACGATTGCACGCTGACCAGCGGTTCGCGCGCGATCTGCTTCGCCAAGCGCACGCTGGACATTTTCGATCGTCTGGGCTGCGGCGAGCGGATGGTCGACAAGGGTGTGCGCTGGCACGTCGGCCGCGTGTTCTTCGATCAGGAGCAGGTCTACAGCTTCGATCTGCTGCCCGAGAGCGGCCATCATCGTCCCGCCTTCATCAACCTGCAGCAATACTCCGTCGAGGGCTATCTCGTCGATCGCGCCGGCGAGCTGCCGGGCCTGGAGCTGCGCTGGCGCCATCGCGTCAGCGGTTTGCGGCAGGAGGCCCAACGGCCCGATCGGGTCGTGCTGACGGTGTCGACGCCCGACGGCGACTACACGCTGCTGGCGCGCTACGTGGTGGTGGCCGACGGCGCGCGCAGTCCCGTGCGTCAACTGATGGGGCTGCAAAGCCAGGGCCGGACGTTCCGCGACCGCTTCCTGATCGCCGATGTGCGGATGGCAGCCGGCTTTCCGGCCGAGCGCTGGTTCTGGTTCGATCCGCCGTTCAACCGCAACCAGTCGGTGCTGCTGCACCGGCAGCCCGACAATATCTGGCGCATCGATTTCCAGCTGGGCTGGGATGCCGATCCCGAACAGGAGCGCCAGCCCGAACGCGTGATTCCCCGGCTGCGCGCGCTGCTCGGCCCGGATGCGCAGTTCGAGCTCGAGTGGGTCAGCGTCTACACCTTCTCGTGCCAGCGCATGGCGCGCTTCCGCCATGGCCGCGTGCTGTTCGCCGGCGACGCCGCGCATCGCGTCTCGCCGTTCGGCGCGCGCGGCGCCAACAGCGGCGTGCAGGACGCCGACAACCTGGCGTGGAAGCTGCGGCTGGTGCTGGCCGGGCTGGCGCCCGACGCGCTGCTCGACACCTATGCCAGCGAGCGCGAATACGCGGCCGACGAGAACATCCTGCATTCGACCCGTTCGACCGACTTCATCACGCCGAAGAGCGCGGCCAGCCGCGTGTTTCGCGACTCGGTGCTGCGGCTCGCACGCCAGCATCCATTCGCGCGCCAATTGGTCAACAGCGGCAGGCTGTCGACGCCGACCGTGCTGACGCCGTCGCCGTTGAACACGCCCGATACGGCGCCGTTTGCCGGCGCGATGGTGCCGGGCGCGGTCTGCGCCGATGCGCCGGTGCACGTCCTCGGCGGTGTGAAAAAGGGCGAGAGCTGGCTGCTGCCGCATCTCGGCAAGGGCTTTACCGCGCTGGTGTTCGCCGATGCCGATGGCCTGTCGCCGACCGCGTGCGCGGCGCTGGAACAGGGGGCCTCTGCGCCGGTGCCGATCCAGGTCGTTTGCGTGGTGCCCGCGGCCATGCCGCCGTCTTCATCGCCAACGCTGCCGCACGGCGCGGTCGTGCTCGAGGATATCGAAGGACTGGCCGCACGCCGCTACGACGGCCAGCCCGGCACCTGCTATCTGCTGCGCCCGGACCAGCATGTCTGCGCCCGCTGGCGCGACATCGAGGCCGATGCGTTGCAGGGCGCGCTGCGCCGCGCGCTCGGCATGATCGACGTGCAATGGCGCGCCGAGCCGGCACAGTCGACGCCGCAGGCCGCGCAGCTCGTCACCGAACCGAATCTCGCGCAGCCGGACGACGTCTACGAATCGCTGCTCGAGATGCATCGCGATCTGAGCGATGCGCAAAGCCAGGCCGCCAACGCACAGCTGATCCTGCTGCTGGCCAACCATATCGGTGATACCGCGGTGCTGCGGCAGGCAATGGCGCTCGCGCGCGCCGCCGTACCGCCCGCGGTGCCGAATCCGCAGGCGGAGGCTGCGGTGCCGATTCCCTTGCCGGCATAAGCAGATCCCTTCAAGCCAATCCTTTCCCGAAACCTTACCCAGACCGTCTGTCAGGACCACCATGACCCAAGCACTACGCCAAGACATCGACGCCGGCGCGCTGCGCTACCAGTCCGGCTTCGCCAACGAGTTCGCCACCGAGGCGCTGCCCGGGGCGCTGCCGGTCGGACAGAATTCGCCGCAGCGCGCGCCGTACGGCCTGTACGCCGAGCAGCTGTCCGGCACCGCCTTCACCGCGCCGCGCGCGCACAACCGCCGCTCGTGGCTGTACCGCATCCGCCCGGCGGCGATGCACGAGTCCTTCGTCAGGATCGAGCAATCGCGCATCGTCAGCCGCTTCGACGACGTCGCGCCGTCGCCGAACCAGATGCGCTGGAGCCCGCTGCCGATGCCCGACGCGCCGACCGACTTCATCGACGGCATCGTCACGATGGGCGGCAACGGCGGCCCCGACGCGATGGTCGGCTGCGGCATCCACCTGTACCTGGCCAACCGCTCGATGCAGGGCCGCTTCTTCTACAACGCCGACGGCGAGATGCTGATCGTGCCGCAGCAGGGACGGCTGCGCCTGGCCACCGAACTGGGCGTGCTCGAGGTCGAGCCGCAGGAGATCGTGGTGGTGCCGCGCGGCGTGCGCTTCCGCGTCGAGCTGCTCGACGGCGAGGCGCGCGGCTATATCTGCGAGAACTACGGCGCGTTGCTGAAGCTGCCGGACCTGGGCGTGATCGGCTCGAACGGGTTGGCCAATCCGCGCGACTTCCAGACCCCGGTGGCCTGGTACGAGGACGTCGAGGGCGATTTCGAGCTGGTGGCCAAGTTCCAGGGCAATCTGTGGCGCGCGAAGATCGGCCATTCGCCGCTGGACGTGGTGGCCTGGCACGGCAACTACGCGCCGTACAAATACGATCTGCGCCGCTTCAACACGATCGGCTCGATCAGCTTCGACCATCCGGACCCGTCGATCTTCCTGGTGCTGCACAGCCCGTCCGATACCGAGGGCGTCGACAACATCGACTTCGTGATCTTCGGCCCGCGCTGGCTGGCGATGGAGCACTCGTTCCGTCCGCCCTGGTTCCACCGCAATATCGCCAGCGAGTTCATGGGCCTGATCGAAGGCGTCTACGACGCCAAGGCCGAAGGCTTCGCCCCGGGCGGTGCCAGCCTGCACAACTGCATGAGCGGCCACGGCCCCGACGCCGAGACGTTCGCGCGCGCCACCGAGGCGGACACCACCAGGCCGCACCGCATCTCCGACACGATGGCCTTCATGTTCGAGACGCCGACCGTGATCCGCCCCACGCGCTACGCCGCCGAATCGGCCGCGCTGCAGTCCGACTACCAACGCTGCTGGCAAGGGCTGAAGAAGCATTTCAACCCGAACGTGCGCTGATGGCGTGCACTTGCCGCCGATTGCCGCCGATCGCCGCCGATAGCATCAACGTACCGAACCGTACCCAAAACACCGAACGCATTGCATCCATGACCCAAGCCCAATCCTCCCGCAGCTGGATCGAATCGGCCAACGACGCCGCCACCCCTTTCCCGCTGCAGAACCTGCCGTACGGCGTGTTCTCGCACGGCGCCCAGGCCCCGCGCGTTGGCGTGGCGATCGGCGATCGCATCGTCGATCTGTCCGTGCTCGATGAAGCCGGCCTGCTGCCGGCCGCGGTCCGCGGCACCTTTGCCGCGCCCGTGCTGAACCGCTTCATCGCGCTCGGCCGCCCGGTCTGGCGCGAGACCCGCCAGCGCATCGCCGCGCTGCTGTCTGCCGACACGCCGACGCTGCGCGACGACGCCGCGCTGCGCGAGCGCGCCGTGGTGCCGATGGCCGGCGCGAAGCTGCACCTGCCGGTCGACATTCCCGGCTACACCGATTTCTACTCGTCGAAGGAACACGCGACCAACGTCGGCCGCATGTTCCGCGACCCCGACAACGCGCTGCTGCCGAACTGGCTGGAAATCCCGATCGGCTACAACGGCCGTGCCAGTTCGGTGGTGGTCAGCGGCACGCCGATCCGCCGCCCGAACGGCCAGATCAAGCTGCCGAACGAGACGCGCCCGATCTTCGGCGCCTGCCGCAAGCTCGACTACGAGCTGGAGATGGGCTTCATCGTCGGCAAGGATTCGGCGCTGGGCGAGCCGGTGCGCGTCGACCAGGCCGACGACTATCTGTTCGGCATGGTGCTGCTCAACGACTGGAGTGCGCGCGATATCCAGCAGTGGGAATACGTGCCGCTGGGGCCGTTCAATTCCAAGAGCTTCGGCACCTCGATCTCGCCGTGGGTCGTCACGATGGACGCGCTCGAGCCGTTCCGCCGCGACAATCCCGAGCAATCGCCCGAACCGCTGCCGTATCTGCGCCAGTCGGCGCGCAACGCCTACGACATCGAGCTCGAGGTCGCGCTGCGTCCGCAGGGCGCCGAGCGTGCCGAGCGGATCAGCCGCACCAACTTCCGCGCGATGTACTGGACCATGGCGCAGCAGCTGGCTCACCACACGGTGTCGGGCTGCAATGTCCGCGTCGGCGACCTGATGGGGTCGGGCACGATCAGCGGCACCACGCCGGATTCGTACGGCAGCCTGCTGGAGCTGACCCGCAACGGCAACGAGCCGCTGAAGCTGGCCGGCGGCGTGGAGCGCGGCTTCCTGCAGGACGGCGATGAAGTGGTGATGAGCGGCTGGTGCCAGGGCGATGGCTATCGCATCGGCTTTGGCGAGGTCAGCGGCGAAGTGCTGCCCGCACCGAAGGTCGCAGCCCAGGGCTGAGCGCCCAGGCGCGACAACCGCACGTCACGCTCGGCCGGCAACAGCGCAGTCGGCCGGCGTGGCATCGAGCACCACCGCCGCGCGCCCCGTCAGCAGCACGGCGTCGCCGGCGCGCAGCGCGAATTCGTAGAGCACCTGACGTTCGTCGCCGCCGATGCGCTCGGCCTCGATCGTCAGCGGGCCCGCCACGGTATCGAGCCGCTCGGCGTGGATCTCCACCTTGCGCACGCTGGCCAGATAGCCGACACGCGGCGCGGCCGCGGCGCCGGTCCGCAGCAGCGCGCCATGGACTGCCATCGCCTGCGCGGCATATTCGATGCCGCACAGCGCTGCGAGCCTGCCTTCGGCACGCAACGGATGATCGGGCGACGCATGGTTGCGCGCCTCGCAGCGGATGCGCTGCGCATTCCAGTCGACCACCTCGTCGAGCAGACACATCGCGCCGCGATGCGGGATATGCGCGGCGATCCAGTCGCGGCCCACCGGCGTGCCGGGCGGCATGCCGGGCGGCATGCCGGTTGCCGACGGTTCGACGTTGTTGTCTTCGTTCACCGCCATGGCGCGACGTCGACGCGCAGCCGCAGCGCGTCCAGATAATCGAGCACCGCCGTGGCATCGTCGCCGCGCGCCAGCCCCTGCAGCAAGGGCAGGGCGCGCGCGGCCGGGATGGTGGCGCGCAGCGCTTCGAGCGCGGCGTCAGCCATCGGCGTCGCTGCGTCGCCGTCGATCACCAGGGAAGGCCGCAGGCTCGCCAGCGTCGTCGGCCCCGGCTCGGCGGTCAGCACCAGCGCGAGCCCGAACACATCGGGGATCGGCCGCGCGCTGCGCAGCGGCTCGGGATAGTCGGTGTCGTAGGCAATCAGCACGCAGGGCGCGCCGGTCGCCAGCACCTGGCTGTAGGCGTCGAGCAGCCCGGCGGCAAAGCTGCCGTCGTGCGCGCACATCGCATTGGACGGCGCCATCGCGCCGGTGGCGATGCTCCAGTAGCCGGCCGGCGCGTTGTGCACCGAGTTGTGGAAACGGGTCGGCGAGATCAGCGGGTCGTCGCCGGCCAGCGATTCGCAGATCGCGTGGTAGTTGTGACCGTCGGCGCCCGAGGCGCTGAACACGGTCGCCAGCGTGGCGGCATCGCGTCCGCTGGCGGCGATCGCCTGGCGGCCGACCGCCAATGCCAGCTTGACCGCGGGGCCGGTGCGCCGGCGCTCGGCTGACGGCAGACCCTCCGGCGCGGGCAATGCGGTGGCGGCGGGCGAATAGGGCGCCTGCCCGCGCAGGATCGCGGCGCCTTGCTGCCAGTCGGTCAGCCCCGGGCCGAGCAGCCCGATCCCTTCGACAAACACCGGCGCCGTCATCGCGGTTCGCCCCGCAGATGCACGTCGGCGCGGCCGAACAGCAGGCTGCAATTGGAGCCGCCGAAGCCGAAGGCATTGCTCATCGCGTAGCGCGGACGCGGTGCCGCATCGGGCGTCGGGGTTTGCAGCAGATAGTGCACCGGCAGCGCGGGATCGAGCTCGGTATCGGCGATGCCGGCCGGCAGCCAGCCCTCGCGCAGCGCCAGCGCGCTGATCACCGCCTCGATCGCGCCGGCCGCACCCAGCGTATGGCCGGTCGCGCCCTTGGTCGAGCTGCAGGGCGTCGTGCCGAACAGCGCCAGCACCGCCTTGCCCTCGGCGGCGTCGTTGCTCGGCGTCGCGGTGCCATGCAGATTGATATAGTCGATGTCGACCGGCGTCAGGCCGGCGTCGGCCAGCGCCTGCTCCATGGCCAGCCGTGCGCCGAGCCCTTCCGGATGCGGGCTCGACATGTGATGCGCGTCGCTCGATTCGCCGACGCCGCACAGCAGCACCGTATCGTCCGGCATCGCCGCCGCTGCCACGGCAGGCGAACCTTCAGGCAAGCGTTCGAGCAGACCGAAGGCGCCGCCTTCGCCGATCGAGATGCCGTTGCGGCGCGCGTCGTACGGCCGGCAGGGCTCGGCCGACACCAGTTCCAGCGAATGGAAGCCGTACAGCGTGGTATGGCACAGCGAATCAACGCCGCCCACCAGCGCCGCGTCGATCAGTCCGGCCTGGATCATGCGGCGTGCCGAGGCGAAGACCTTGGCGCCGGACGAGCACGCCGACGAGATCGCGGCCGCGGGGCCGGTCAGACCCAGATACGCGCGCACGAACGCCGGCAGCGAGAACGGGCTGTGCCGATGCGCGTATTCGAAGCCCGCCGGCAGCGCGCCGGTCGCGGCATCGCGCCGCCGGTAGGCCTGTTCGGTTTCGAGGATGCCGCCGGTGCTGGTGCCGAGGAACACGCCGATGCGATGGGCGCCGTAGCGCGACATCGCCTCCCGCACGCGTTCGGCAAAGCCGTCCTGCTCGAGCGCCATCCGCGCGAGCCGGTTGTTGCGGCAGTCGAAGCTGGCGAATTCGGCGGGCAGCGGCGCGTCGTCGACGCCGGCAACTTCGCCGACATGGGTGCGCAGCCGCACGTCGCCGAAGCGGCACGGCGCGAGGCCGCTGCGCTGGGCGCGCAGCGCGGCGGAGGTCGCCGCAAGGCCGCGACCCAGACAACTGGTGACGGTGAAATGGGAAAACTGCAGCGCAAGCACGGACGAAGACGGGGACAGCGGACGATCGGGATGCGAGGCGGCGCGATGCGAAGCCGCGCCGGAGTGGCCGGTATTGCCGGCGTTGCCGGCATGGCGGTCGGTGGCGGGCACCGAGGGGCGGCGCGATTGTATCAAAGCGGCTCCACCTCGCCGGCGGCGGTCACGGTGCCGCGGCGCTGCGCCGGTCCCGGTGTTCCGGCGCCATGCTGGACCTCGGTATCGAGCGTACCGACCATCAGCACATTGGCGCCATGCGCATCGCGCGGCAGCGGCACCTCGCGCAGCGTCATGCCCATGCCGCGCAGCAGCGCACGCCACTCGTCGGCGGGCCGGCAGGTCAGCGGACTGGTGCGGCCGGCGCGCAGCCACTGCACCACGCGGTCGACCGCGCGGCTGTAGCGGGCCCGCCAGCCGGCGCTGGCGTCGCCGACCCGCATCAGCAGCCGCCCGCCCGGCGCCAGGCAGCGCAGCGCGTCCCGCAGCAGCGCCTCCTGCGCGGGGCGGTCGATGTAATGCAGCACGTCGAGCAGCACCACCAGGTCGCAGGCCGCGGCGACCTCGGCCACCGCGGCGCGGGCATCGGCCTGGCGGATTTCGGCCGGCCACGGTCCCGGCTCGGCCAGCGCGGCGCGGGCACGCCCGGCGTCGGCCGGGGTCAGTTCGATGCCCAGATAGGAGCGCGGCACCGGGGGCGCCGGCCATCCCGGCGGCCAGCTACCGGCATGGCATTGCTGCGCCGCCAGCAGCCAGCTCGCCAGCAGGCCCTGGCCGCAGCCGATATCGAGAATGCGCGCGCCGTCCGGAATCAGGCCCTGTGCCAGCGCGATCGCAAAGACCGGATCGTTGCGCAACTTGAAGCGAGCGAAATGGACCGCAAACGGGTCGGCTGCGCGGTAGCGGGCGCTGGCGCGCGCGATCAGCGCCTCGCCGGCCGAGCCGGCGGCATCGGTCCACCGCGTCATGCCGGCACCCCCTCGCGCAGCGTCACATAACGCAGCCCCGCCTGGTCGATGGCACGCAGCACACGCGGCAGCACCACCAGGATCATCGGCGTGCCGCTGCGGTCGGTGCCCGGGTTGCCGTCGTGCATCAGCAGGATGTCGCGCGCGGCCAGGTCCTTCAGCAGCCGCGCTTCGACCTTGTCGGGGTCGCCACCGCGGAAGGTATCGAAGCCGCGCCGCGTCCAGCTCGCAAGCCGCAGCCCGTGCCGGCACAACGCGGGCTCCAGCAGCGGATTGCGCAGCCCGGCCGGTGCGCGGAAGAAGCGCGGCACCTGGCCGGTCAGCTCGGTCAGCAAACGCTGGGCTTCGCCGACCTCTTTCGTGATGCGCCCGGGGCCGAAGGTCGAGAAGTGCAGCCAGTGATGCTGCGTATGGTTCTCGATCGCATGGCCCCGGCGCACGATGTCGGCCACCAGATCGGGATGGCGCAGCGCGCGTTCGCCGATGCAGAAGAAGGTGGCGCGGGCGCCGTGTGCGTCGAGCAGGTCGAGCACGGCCGGCGTGACCTCGGGATTGGGGCCGTCGTCGAAGGTCAGCGCGATGCTGTGGCCGGCGCTGGGCGGCAGCCGCAGCAGGTTCGGTCCCAGCAGCGTGCTGCGCGGCCACAGCCCGGCGCCGGCCAGCAGCAGATTGGCGGCGACCACCGAGCCGGCGGCCCAGGGCAGCGTGGCCGGCTGGGCCAGCACCGCGGCCACGGCGCCGAGGTGAACGGCGGCCGCGCCGCCGATCAGCGCCGACGGCCGCCAGCTGCGGACCGTGCCCGGCGCGGCGGTCGATTGCGGCCCGGGATAGGAATTGCGCATGCGCGTCATGGACTTGCCTCCTGATCGTGACCGGCCTGGGTCGGACGGGGCGCAGCGCCCAGCATGGCCGCCGGTGCGAATACCGCCGAGAACAGCAGCGCCAGCACCGCGCCCGGACCGACCGTCTGGCCGAAGGCCTGCAACAGCGGCAGATGGGATAAGCCTAGCAGACCGAAGGCGGCCACCGTGGTGAGGTTGGCGAGCAGCAGCGACACCAGCGTGCGCGGCGCGATGGCCGCCGGCTCGCCTGCCGCGGCCTTGTCGGTTGCCCCGGCCGCGCCATTGAAGAACAGCGCGTAGTTCGACCCCACCGCGACCAGCAGCAGCATGCCGACCAGGTGCAGCAGCGACAGCGTCTTGCCGGCCAGCGCCAGTGCGGCGATCACCACCAGCGCGGCCGCCGCCAGCGGCAGCAGCGTGGCCACCACGCGGCGCGGCGAACGCAGCGCCATCAGCAGCAGGATCGCGATGGCGGCGGCCCCGCCCAGCGACAGCCGCAGCGCCTCGCGCAGATAGCCGGCATAGAGCCGGTCCGACTCGCCCTTGAGGTCGACGAACAGCGCATCGGCGACGCCGGCCTTGGCGATCGCCTCGCGGATGGCGGTGGGCACTGCTGTGGGCGACTGCGCTGCGGCCAGCCCCGGGCTTGCCGCCGCAGGGGCCTCGGCCGACGCCGGCGCACGCAGCGGCAGCGTCGCGGTCCAGCGGCCGTTGTGCTCGGTCAGCAGCGCATCGACCGCCAGCGCCATGGACGTGCCGCGCAGGTCGGCCCGCGTCAGCGGCTTCATCTCGCGCACGCGAGCGACCTCGTCGAGAAAGGGCACGAACAGCGTCGGCTTGACCGGCAGCCCGGCCACGGCCGCCTGCAGCCGTCCGGCCAGTTCGTCGCGCGGCGGCAGCGCCGCCAGCCGCGCCAGCTGGGTCGTCTCGCTCGGCAGAAAGCGGGCAGGGCTGTCGAAGCCGCCGAGGACGCCCTGTGCGACCAGCGGCGCGAGCTGCGCGCCGACGCGCTCCGCGCCTTGCAGCGCGGCCTGTTCGGTGGCCGCGGAAACGGTGACCAGATAGCGCACGTCAGGCGCACCGAGGTCGGCCCGCAGGCTGGCATCGACCGCCTGCGTGTCCGCCGGCACCGGGCTCAGCGACGTCAGTTCCTGGCTCCACAACGGCGTGCGCTGCACGGCGACGATCCACACGAGCGCCAGCGCGGCGGCCAGCACCAGGGCCAGCGCAGGCCAGCGCAGACGCGGCGCATGCGCCGCGACTCGGGCCAGCCGGTTGCCGAGCGGCCGCAGATCGCGCATGCGCCAGCGCGCGGGGATCAGCTGCGGCAGCACGAAACGGGTCACCAGCGCGGCGGTGGCCAGGCCCGCGATCGAGAACAGGCCGAGCTGCGCCAGCCCCGGAAAACCCGACAGCAGCAGCGAGGCGAAGCCGCAGATCGAGGTCAGCACGCCGAGCCGCACGGTCGGCCAGAACGCGCGAGTCCAGCGTTCGCGCACGGCCGTCGCGGCGGCGGCTTGCGCCTGCCCATCGCCATCCCGGTCCTGCGCCCGGTCCTGCGCGGTCTGCGCGAACAGATAGATCGCATAGTCGACCGACTCGCCGATCAGCGTGGTGCCGAAGCCCAGCGTCAGGCCGTGGACCATGCCGAAGCCCAGGCCGACCGCCGCGGTGCCGGCCAGCACGCCCGACAGCACCGGCACCAGCCCGAGCGCCAGCGCCGTGGGCGAGCGATAGACGAACCACAGCAGCGCGACGATCACCGCGATGCCGATCGCCGACAGCCGCTCGACTTCGGCGCGGATGGTGTCGCGCGTCTGCACGCCGATCGCGCCGGGGCCGGACATCACCAGACGGAATTCCCCGGCCTTGGCACCCGACTCGGATACCGCCTCCGCAAAGGCCGAGCGGATCGCCTTCATGGCCTGCGCCTGCGCGTCGAGGTCCGAGCCTGGCGCGGCGGTCTGCGCCAGCAGCACCGCGCGCTTGCCATCGCGCGAGGCCCAGACACCGTCGCGCATCGCCGCACCATGGCTCGGGTCGAGATCGGCCAGCAGCGTCGCCACCTCCCCGGTCGGATCGCGCGGCAGCAGCGGCTTGATCATCAGCCCCGCCGACGAGCCCAGCAGATCGATGGTGTCGCCGATCGCCGCGCGCAGGCCGGCTTCGGTGAAGCGCTCGGGCGTGACGGCGGGACTGAGCAGATAGCGGTGAGCGAACAGATAGCGCTGGTCGCGCTCGCGGTTGACCGGCTCGCCATTGCCGATCGCGGCAAACGACGGATTGCCGCGCAGCTTGCCGGCCAGCGCCTTCGACAGCGCCGCGCGCCGGGCGCCATCCTGCGCGCCGCCGCCTTCGATCCCGATCAGCAGCAGCCGCGACACCAGGCCGTCGCGCAGCTGATCGACCAGCAACTGCTGTTCGGCAGTCGGCGCGCGCGGCAGGAAGGCGGACAGGTCGGCGGTGAAGGTCGTGCGCGCCACGATCGCCGCGCAGGCGAGCACGAAGGCCAGCCAGAGCGCGACCGCGAGCCGCGCGGGAAACGTGCGGGCAAGCAAGCGATGGCCGGCCTGACTCATCGGCTGCCGGTCGGGACGATGGTCATCACCGAGCGGTCGCCGTCGGCCTGGCGGATCTCGACCCGTTCGAGCCGCTCGCCGGCGCCGTCGATGCGGATCGCCGCGATGGCCGCGGCCATACGGCTGTCGGATGGCGTCAGCGTCAGCGTCCACCGTTTGGCGGTGCCCTCCAGCGCGAGCCGGTAGTACTGCTCCAGCGCTTGCCGGTTGCCGGCCAGCGTGCCGCGCAGGCTCTCGATAAAGGCCGCCAGCTCGGGATGGTTGCCCAGCGGAATGGTGGTCTTGCGGCCGGCACGTTCGACCGTCAGCATGTCGCCGTGCACCAGCAGCGTCTCGGCTTTGGGCGCCAGCGTGCGTTTTTCCAGTCGGTCCGGGGCGACGAAGCGCAGTTCGCCGCTCGATTCCAGCGGCCGCTCCAGCATCGCCATGTACTTCTTCTCGACGAAGCGGGCGCGGCCGGAGGGTTGCCCGGCCAGCGTCGCCATCAGCCGGTCGACGCTCCAGGCGGCGTCGGCGCGTGCCGGTGCGGTGGCCGCCGATGCCGCGCTCGCGGCTGCGGCCAGCGGCAACTGACAAGCCAGGGCCACGCAGCACGCCGCCCCGAGACGAACGGCAAGCGCAAGACGAAGCGAGCCAAAGCCTTGGATGTTCCGGGTCATCGACATCATGCGTCCGCAGGCGTGCGCGCCGCCGCCTGCCAGAAATCGTAGAAGTTGAACCAGTTGTACGGCGCCGCCCGGCAATGCCGCTCGAGCAGGTCGACATAGCGGCGCAGCGCGGCCTCGATGGCGGCCTCGCGCTCGGCCGCCGGCGTCGCCGAGAAGTCGGCGATCGTGTCGAAATGAATGTCGTAGCGGTTGCCGCCGCGATACAGCCCGGTCATGAACAGCACCGGCCGGCGCAGCATCGCCGCCATCCGCAGCGGTCCGGTGGCGAAAGGCGCCGGTGCGCCGAGGAATTGGCAGTGCCGCATCGGGTCGGTGGCCAGACGGGTCAGCGTGCGATCGGCCAGCAGACCGAGCAGGTAGCCCCGCTCCAGATAGTCGCGCGCCTGCAGCATCGCGTCGAGCCGGCCCAGCGCGATCACGTCCTGCCGCACCGCGGGATTGATCGCCGCGAGCACGTCGTTGAGGCGGCTGGCGTTGTCCTGGTACATCATCACCGCCAGCCGCAGCGCAGGATAACGCTGGCCGACCGCGCGCACGGCCTCGAAGCTGCCCAGGTGCGCGCCAAACAGAAAGGCGCCGCCGCCGCGCGCGATGGCCTGCTGGATGATCGGCTCGCCGTGCACGCGGATATCGAACAGATCCAGGCGGCCGTTCAGCAGATAGACGCGGTCGTGGATGGTCGAGGCGAAGGCCAGGCCCTGACGAAACACGTCGGCCACGCCGGCCGGGCGTCCCAATGCGCGCGACAAATACCGCCGCGAGGTGCGGCGTGCGGCCGGCGAGATCAGCAGATAGATCGCCACCACCGGCCACAGCAGCACGCGGCTGGCGCGCCGGCCCAGGCGCAGCGACAGCCAGCGCATCGCGCGAAGCAGGCGCAGATGGCTGCGCTCGGGCTGGCTGCTCCAGTCCTCGGCGGGCGCCGCGTGGCTCTTGTGCTGTGCCGTCATACCGCCGTGTCGGTCGGCGCCCCCGGGCCAGGCAGCGTCAGCATGCCGCTGGCGACGGTGCGGCCCGGGGCTTCGAGCTCGAAACGGACCGTTTGGGCTGCCTTGTGGTCAGCGTCGTGGTCGGCGTTGTGGTGCGCGATGTCGTCCGCGGTGCCGTCACCCACGCACGCATAGCGGACCGCGACCGGTTCGTTCGGCACGACCGTCGCCAGGAATTTCACCGAGGCGAGACGCGAAGGTTGCGGCGCCCGCCCGAGCGCGGCGGCGATGCGCAGCACCGCGTGGTCGAGCAGCACCACGCCGGGCACGATCGGCTGGCCGGGAAAGTGGCCCGGTAGCGCCGGATGGCCGGACGCGATGGTGAAGACGCCGGCGCTGTTCATGCCGGTCCCAGCACGGTGGTGGCCGCGCGATCGCCGTGGCGGGCGCCGTGGCCGGCTTGCAGCCGCGCCACCAGCGGCTCGAGCAGATCGCGCGGCAGCTTGCCGGTGGCGTTGCGCGGCAGGCTGTCGACGAAGAACACGCGCCGCGGCAGGAACGCCGGATCGATGCGCGTGCGCAGCGCCTGCACGATATCGGCCGCGGTCAGCCCAGGCGCCACCACCAGCGCGGTCAGGCGCGCCTCCTTGCGGAGCCCGCCGGCAGGCTCGCCGCGCGGCATATGGAAGACGCCGTCGATCACGCCCGGAATCGCGTTCAGATGGTGGTTCAGATAGGCCAGCGAGGTCCGCTTGCCGGCAATCTTGATCAGGTCGGCCTTGCGGCCGTGCAGCAGGAAGCGGTGGGCGTCGAGCGGTTCGATCTCGTCGTTCAGCGCCACCGGCTGCGGCAGATGGGCGCCGCTGGCCAGCCACGCCGGGCCGTCGTCGGCATCGTCGCCAACGGTCGTCGCTTCGGCACGTGGCGAGCGGTCGAGCCGCAGCGTCACGCCGGGCAGCAATTGCCAGGCCGCATCGTGGGCGGTGCGGCGCGTGGCGATATGGCCGGTCTCGGTGCTGCCGTAGATCTCCAGCAGCGGCGCGCCGGTGCGCGCTTCGATGTCGCGTGCGAGCCGCGGCGCCAGCGGCGCGGTGGCCGACAACAGCCTTGCCACCGCCGGCAACTCGACCGGCGACAGCTGCAGCGTGCGCAGATGCACCGGCGAGGCCACCAGCACACGCGGCGCCGGCACCGCGGCCAGCGCGGCGGCGACGTCGTAGGGATAGAACGGATGGGCCGCGCTCAGCGCCACGCCGCCGTGCAGGGCCAGCATCACGGTGCATTCGAGCCCGTACATGTGCTGGGCCGGCACGGTGCCGACCAGCGTCGCGCCGGCAAGCTTGTCGATGCCAAGCCTGGCCGCCGCCGCGCGGGCATTGCGCACCATCTCGCCCCAGGTCTTGCGATGGGGCATCGGCAGGCCGGTCGAGCCCGAGGTGAACAGATAGGCGAGCGTGCGGTCCGCCGGGATGTCCGGGATGTCCGGGATGTCCGGGATGGCCGGAATGGCGACAGCGCCCGCGTGTTCGGCAGTGTCCTGATCGGCAGCCGGCAGCGTCACTCGCATGCCCGGCATCCCGACTTCGCAAGCGCAGCCAGGGCCATCGTGCAGGCAGAAGGTGTCCGGCGCGAAGCTGGCCAGTTCGCGGACCATCTCGGGGGTATGCGCCGGCGGCAGCAGGCTGATCTTGTCGGCCAGCAGGGTCGCGCACAGGCCGACCGTAAAGAGGTAGCGGTCCGCGCACATGTTGAAGACGTGGCGGCCGGCCGGCAGCCGGGACGCCAGATGGCGGACGTCGGCCAGAAAACGCGCCACGGTGATGGGGGCGCCGTCCCGATAGGCGACGATCCGGTCGCTGCGGGTATGCGCAATCAGCGGCAGGGTCCCGGCGGACGGATGCGCCAGGGCGCCGCCGGCAGGGCGGGCGGCAAAACGCGATGGGCGCGATCGGCGCGGAATGCGGGACACTGGCATGGCGGCGCGGTCGGGGCGTCGGCGCGGCATCGGCGGAGGGCGTGCAGTGCACTTCCGCGGCCGCAGCGAAGCGATCCGGTCATCGATCTGTGGGGACTATGGCTGGAAGACCCGAAGTGTGGGGCTTCCGTTTCTCGCCGTGGCGGCGAGGTTGTTACCAAATTTCACCCGTGTGGAGTGAACCCGGTGGGCTTGGTAGCATTGCGCCCGAAGGCGGTGCCGCAGTATACCCCACGGCTTTGCGCGGCCCCGGCTCCGGCCCGGGCGCCCGCCGCGACGACATAACTTACATTTAGCGACAATGACCGATCTCGAAATCGAACTGGCCCGGATGATTCTCGGCGAACTGGACATTACCGAGCTGACGCTGGACCAGGTCACGGCCGATACGCCGCTGTATGGCGAAGGCTTCGGCCTCGATTCGATCGACGTGCTGGAAATTGCACTCCTGATCTCCAAGAAGTACGGATTCGAGCTGCGCTCGGACAATCCGGACAACAAGACTATCTTCGCGACGCTGGGCAGCCTGGCGGCCTACACCGCCGCCAACCGTACTCGCTGATGCCCCGGACGTCCCGGTCGCACCGGTCGCCCCGGTCGGGACCTGCGCCCGCACGCAAGCTGGCCCTGGTCACCGGCGGCAGCGGCGCGCTCGGCCAGGCCATCTGCGAGACGCTGGCCGCCGGCGGCTGCCGCGTCTGGGTCCATGCCAACCGGCGGCTGGACGAGGCGCAGCAGGTCGCCGCGCGCATCCGCGCCGCCGGCGGCGAGGCCGAGGCGATCGCCTTCGACGTGACCGACCCCGACGCCACCGAACACGCGCTGCAGCGCATCCTCGCCGACGGCCCGGTGCAGGTGCTGGTCAACAACGCCGGCATCCACGACGACGCACCGATGGTCGGCATGACGCGCGAGCAATGGCGCCGCGTGATCGACGTCTCGCTGCATGGCTTCTTCAACGTGACCCAGCCCCTCTTGATGCCGATGATGCGAACCCGCTGGGGGCGCATCGTCAATATCGCATCGGTGGCAGGCCTGATCGGCAATCGCGGTCAGGTGAACTATGCTGCAGCCAAGGCGGGCGTGATTGCGGCCACGCGCTCGCTGGCGATCGAGATGGCGTCGCGCGGCGTCACGGTCAACGCGGTGGCGCCGGGCATCGTCGATTCGCCGATGGCGCAGTCGGCCTTTCCGCCCGAGCGGGTCCGCGAGCTGGTGCCGATGGGGCGGGCCGGCCAGCCGGAAGAGGTCGCGGCGATGGTCGCCTATCTGGTCTCCGAGGCGGCCGGCTATGTCACCGGCCAGGTGCTGTCGATCAACGGCGGCATGGTGACCGGCTAGCGTGACGGTACGGCGGGCCCGCCCGGCATGCGGCCATCGGATACAGACAAAGGGATGAACAGAGGAACCAACGGGACATCACAAACGTCGAGGAGAAGGTAGCAGTGCGCAGACAGGGGCCGGCGCTCGCGCAGCGCGCCAGGCCGGCCACGGACAACACATTGATGGAGCACGGCCGCATGACCGAACGTTCGACCACGCATCTGGTGATCATCCCGAGCTACAACCCCGGCCCCAAGGTGCGCGAGGTCGTGCGCGAGGCGCGAGCCCAATGGAACCCGGTCTGGGTCGTCGTCGACGGCAGTACCGACGGCAGCACCGAATGGCTGCAGCAGCAGGCCGAGGCCGATCCCGGCCTGCGCGTGCTGGTGCTGCCGAAGAACCGCGGCAAGGGCGCCGCGGTGCTGCACGGGCTGGAGCAGGCCGCCGCCGAGGGCTACACGCACGCGCTGACGATGGATTCCGATGGCCAGCATCCGGCCGCGATGATCGGCAAGATGCTGGAGCTGTCGCGCCGCAATCCGGACGCGATGGTGCTGGGCAAGCCGGTGTTCGACGACAGCGCGCCCCGCGCACGGGTCTACGGACGGCGCCTGAGCAATGTCTTCGCCGATCTCGAGACGCTGTGGGCCGGCATCGGCGACTCGCTGTACGGCTTCCGCGTCTATCCGATCGCGCCGCTGTGCGCGGTGATGCGGGGCAACCGCTGGATGCGCCGCATGGACTTCGATCCCGAGGTCGCGATCCGTCTGTGCTGGCGCGGCGTGCGGCCCATCAACATCGATACTCCGGTGCGCTACTTCCGCGAGGACGAGGGCGGCGTGTCGCACTTTCACTATGTCCGCGACAACATCCTGCTGACCTCGATGCATATCCGGCTGGTGATCGGCTTCCTGCTGCGGCTGCCGATGCTGGCGCTGCGCCGTCTGGGCGAACGCAGCAGCGCGGGGACGAAACCGGCGGCTTGAACGTCTCGGTCCCCGGCGGTTTGCTCCCCTCTCCCGCCCCGCGGGAGAGGGGCCGGGGGAGAGGGCCCGGGGGAGAGGGAACACGGCCCTGGCATTCCACCCCGGCACCCCGGCCTCCCGGCATCCCGCCACACCAAAAAGAAAAGGCGGTCTCTCGACCGCCTTTTCACCTTCCCGTCGCCCCCTGTCCCCAAACAAGGCGGCGGGAAGGCATACCGTTACCGCAATGCCGCCTCGCGCTACAACCTGCCCATGACAACCAGCGCGATCACGATCAGCAGGATCAGGCCAAGCCCGCCGCTGGGCCAGTAGCCCCAGCCGCTGCTGTAGGGCCACGAAGGCAGTGCGCCAATCAGCAGGATGATCAGCACGATCAGGAGAATGGTGCCTAGAGTCATGGGAGGCTCCTTTGCCGAGGGCTAGCCTGGCGGGTTTGTTCGTTGGTCTTCAGTACCGTGCCACCCCTTGGCGCCGTTCGGCCGCCGCGGGGTCCGCTCCCGGTTGCTTCAACGATAGACCCGCGCCACCGGGCTCCCACCCGGTCCGGCGCTGAAAGCCATGTAGGAATCGGACGACGCGCGCGCCGATTCGTCCCGGCGGCTTAGTCGCGCAGGCGCCGGATCAGCGACGAGGTATCGTCGCGGCCGCCGCCGTCGCGCTGCAGCTCGGCGTAGAACTGATCGACCAGCGCGGTGACGGGCAGCGTCGCACCATTGCGGCGGGCCTCATCGAGGCACAGGCCGAGGTCCTTGCGCATCCAGTCGACTGCGAAACCGAAGTCGAACTTGCCTTCGACCATGGTCGGGCCCCGGTTCTCCAGCTGCCACGAGCCGGCGGCGCCCTTGCTGATCACCGACAGCACGAGCGGCATGTCGAGCCCGGCGCGCTGGCCGAACGCGATCGCCTCCGACAGCCCTTCGAGCAGGCCGGCGATCGCGATCTGGTTGACCATCTTGGCGAGTTGCCCGGCGCCGGGGCCGCCGATGCGGGTGACCGCACGGGCGAAGGCCGAGATCACCGGCTCGGCGCGCGCGAACACCGCCTCGTCGCCGCCGCACATCACCGTCAGCACGCCGTTCTGCGCGCCGGACTCGCCGCCGGACACCGGCGCATCGAGGAAATGCAGGCCGCGCGCGTTGGCCTGCTCGTACAGTTCGCGCGCCACGTTGGCGCTGGCGGTGGTGTGGTCGACGAAGATGCAGCCGGCCGGCGCGGCATCGAAGGCGCCGTCGGGCCCGGTCAGCACCGCACGCAGGTCGTCGTCGTTGCCGACGCAGCTGCAGACCAGCTCGGCATCGCGCGCGGCCAGCGCGGGCGTGGCCGCCGCCTGGCCGCCGAAGCGCTCGACCCAGGCCTGGGCCTTGCTCGCGGTGCGGTTGTAGACCGTGACCTGATGACCCTTGGCGGCCAGATGGCCCGCCATATGAAAGCCCATGACGCCGAGGCCGAGGAATGCGACACGCATGACTGCTACTCCGTGCTGTTATCGAATGTGGAAGGGAAAGTTCGGTGAGACGCGCTGCGTTGGCGCGTGGTGTGGGGCGCCCCAACCGGATTCGCGGCGCGCCAGGGTCATGAGTATACGGGCGCCGTTTTCCCTCTCCCCCGACCCCTCTCCCGCACGGCGGGAGAGGGGAGCGCGTTGGCGGCATTGGACAGGCCGGGGCACCCGCATCCTCTCTCCCTGCTCCGGCCGAGAGGGGCAGCATAGGCAGGAGCCCGGGCCCTCCCAATGCCGCTGGCAGGCTCCCCTCTCCCGCTTGCGGGAGAGGGGCTGGGGGAGAGGGAAAAGCGCTCGCCAGCGGCTACCGCCCATCGATCCCCGCCTCGCCCCCATCGAGATCGGCCGGCGCGACCTCGCCCGGTGCGCGCGGCGTCGGCACCGTGGCCGGGGGCGGCCGCGTGCGTGCTCCGTCGCCGAAGCTGCCGCGCAACGGCGGACGCGCCAGATTGGCTTCCCACGCCTGCCGGATCGCCCGCGCGATCTGGTTGTAGGCCTCGCGCGAGATCACGTTCTCCTCGCGCATCGACTGCAGCTCGTGCTGACCCTTGCGCAGCGCGAACAGCATCAGCATTCGTTTCTCGAGCGCCACGGTGTAGCTGCCGAATTCCTCGCGCATTTCCTGCAGCGCCTGCTCGGCGGCACGGAAGCGGTCCTCGAGCACGCCGTCGAGCACGGTGGCCATGCGCGCGCCGAACACCGGCGACAGCATCGCGCGGTTGTATTGCCGCAGCCGCTGCAGCACGGTCTGGCGCACGATCATCAGTTCGAAGCGGTCGGCCAGCACGCGCGCCAGCGGCCGGTCGATCGACAGGCGCCGGTGCAGGAACAGCGCGATCCGAAAGCTCTTCTGGTAGTCGAGGATATGGCGCGCGGCGCGGTTGTAGCCGAGGCGCCCCTGTTCGCGCGCGGCGTCGATCATCTGCGCGGTGTTGCGCATCATCGCGTCGAGATTGGCCACCGACACCACGCCGTTGCCGTACTCCGGAATCAGTTCGCTCTCGCGCGTGGCGAGCGTGACCAGGCCGATCGACAGCCGCGCCCGCTCCGACAGCGCGCTGTCGAAATCGAAATCGGCCGAACCCAGTTCGATGTCGCGCCGGTAATGCGCGGCGACCTCGCGTGCGGCCGACGGCGGCAGGCCGAAGCTGTCGGCGAGGCGGTCCAGCGCGCTCTCGACCTCTTCGGTCGACAGCCGGATCGCCTGCCGCTGCAGCGCCAGTTCCTGCGGCGACAGCACGTCCAGTTCGAGCCGGCGGATCAGCCAGCGCAGCGTGGTGCCGTTGACCAGCAGGCTGACCAGCACGAAGCCGGTGGCGAGGATCGCGACGAAATGGCGGGTTTCCAGCGGCAGCGCGCGGTTCTCGGCAATGCCCAGTGCCAGCACCAGCGTGACCGCGCCGCGCAGCCCGCCCCAGGCGATCGCCAGCTTGTACGCCGAATCGATCGGCGCGGACAGGCGCAGCCAGGTCAGCAGCGGCAGCAGGCCGAACAGCGTCGCCAGCCGCGCCAGCAGCGCGGCGGCGACCAGCGCCAGCAGCAGCCAGCCGTGGTGCGGCGTGACGCCCTGCAGCAGCGCCGGCACTCGCACCGCCGCCAGCAGGAAGACCACCGCGCCCGCGATGCCGGCGAACTGTTCCCAGATCATCCGCAGGTGCCGCCAGTTCGGCGGATTCAGCCGGGTCGGGCCCAGCGCGCCCAGCGTCAGCCCGGCGCAGACCACGGCGACCACGCCGGACACATGCAGCAACTGCTCGGCCAACAGATAGAGCGGGTAGGGCAGCGCCAGCGTCAGCGCGGCTTCGGCCACCGCCAGGCCGGCCAGCCCGGGCAGCAGTTCGGCCAGCAGCCGGCCGGCGATCAGCCCGCACAGCAGCCCGCCGCCGAAGGCCCAGGCCAGTTCGGCAAGACCCGCGGCCAGCGTGGCTTCGGCGCCGTGGCCGGTCAGCATCGCGATCAGCACGCCGACCAGCGCGATCGCGGCAGCGTCGTTGAGCAGGCTCTCGCCCTCGACCAGCCGGATCAGCCGGGCCGGCGCGCCGACATCGCGAAAGATCGCGATCACCGCGGCCGGATCGGTGGTGGCGACCACCGCGCCGAGCAGCAGGCAGACCACCAGGTTCATGCCGCTGGCCGCCGCGGTGACCACGCCGATCACGCCGGTGGCCACCACCACCGCCACCACCGCCAGCAGCAGGATCGGCGCCGCGTCCGGCAGCATGCTGCGCACATCGGCGGTCAGGGCCGCATGGAACAGCAGCGGCGGCAGGAAGATCCACAGGTAGGCTTCGGGCGGCAGCGACGGGTCGATCAGCGGATGCAGGAAGTGTTCGGCGAATTCGGGCAGCGTGGCGTCGATGGCCACGTAGCCCGCGCCGATGGCGATGCCGATGGCCGACAGCAGCGTCGATTCGGGCAGCCGCAGCCTCGCCGCGGCAACCTGCACCACCGCCACGATGGCGAGCAACGCGCCGAGCAGGATCAGCACGTCGACGACGATGTTCATGGGCGGGGGCTCCCGGCGCGCGCGCCATGGCATCGACGCGGGAGAGGGAAGGGGAACGGCGAAAACACGAAGCGATCCTGCTTGCGGCGAAAGAGGCTCGACCTTAGCGCGAAGGCGTGGCGCAATTCAAGGCCGCCGTGTCGTGCGCTGCTGCCCGGCACGCGGCAGATCGGAAAGACAACCGCGCCGGCGCCTTGGCCGACACCGCGGTACGCGATGACCGCGCGCGGGTCAATCAGACGCTGGGCCTTGCGATTTCCAATTGCCACCATCGCTGTCGGAAATCGAAGATCGTCGCCGTACCGCTGTCGTTTTGCCGCGCAGGCCGGGCGTATCGCCGCCGAGCCTGTAGAATCGCGATGTTCGAGACCGGCTCTGCCGAGTCCTTCTGTTGTCCTCCCAGCCTGTCGGCCGCTTCTGGCCGGCAGCGTGCACGAAAACGCCATGTCCGAGTTCGATGAAGCCCGACTAGCCGCGGCCGCCTGGGTGCGCGCGCAGATGGATCGCTACGGCCTGTCGCTGGACGATCTGGTGGCCGCCGGATGTTTCTCCGACGCCAAGCCCAGGTCCGTCCACGCCGCCGCCCCTGGCACCCCAACATCGGGCCCGGCCCCGGCGGCGGCGCCGGCTCCCGCCGGCTCGGCCACACCCGCCCCTGCACCCACACTGACACCGACGCCCGCGCCTGCGCACAAGACCAGTCCCGCAGGCAGCGACGGCCAGGCCTCCACCGCTTCGCAGCAAGGCGGCGTGCTCTATCGCAATGCGTTGGGTCAGTGCTGGGATGGCACCGGCGAGATGCCGGACTGGCTCCAGCGCGCGGTCAACGCCGGCCAGACGCCCGAGTTCTATCGCGTCAGCTGATCGACGTCGCGCCGGTTCGATGCCGCCGGGTCCGGTCAGCAGCGTGCCGGGGGTTGCAGCAACAGCATGTCCGCGGAAGCGCCGGCCAGCGTGCCCAGCGGCGAGCGCGGCGGCATGTGGCGATACTGGCTCAGTTCCAGTCCCGGCAGCACGGCGGCGATGGGGCACATGGCTGCGGCGCCGGAATACCGCGCGTGGCGGTCTTCGCCGTCGGCGGCATGGCCGCTGGCGGCATCGTCTTCCGTGTCCCGCTCCTTGTCCGCTCCGAGGCAGCCGGCCTGGTCGCGTCCCAGCAGTTCCGCTTCGGCCTGCAGCTTCAGCGCCGCGTGCCGGCTCATCAGCGGCGTGGCCGCGGTGGTCTGCGCGGCGCCGCACGTCAGCTTCGCCGTGCCGGCGATTGCCGGCAGCGGCAGCGCGAGCATGGCGAGAGACAGCAGGAGGCGTTGCGGCAGACGGTTCACGAGCGGATCGGCAAGGTGGAGAAAAGGGTGGAAAGGGCGCGACCGTGTCGAAGGTGCGCGGCAGGCACTGCGGCGACTGCCGCGCCGACGGTCAGGCCGCATTGTAACCGCTGGTCCGCGGCCGCGACCCTGACGGCAACATGACAAAGCTGCAAGGCAGCGGCTGACAGCGGGCGAATGCGGCCGCAATGCAGCGGCGCATAATGTCTGCGCCCTTGCGGTACGACCGCGGGCCGCGGCGCCGACGCGACGGCACGGTGCCGCCATCCATTCATCGACACGATCGACCAGGAGACGGACATGCAGATACAGCCTTATCTCTATTTCGGGGGACGCTGCGAGGAGGCGCTGGCCTTCTACGGCAAGGCGCTCGGCGCCAAGGTCAACATGATGATGCGGTTCAAGGAAATGCCGGCCGAGGAGGGCGAAACGGGCGACCCCCAGCCGCCGCTGCCGGCCGGCTGGGACGACAAGATCATGCATGCCAGCGTGACGGTCGGCCAGAGCGAGATCCTGGCCTCCGACGGCATGCCGGGCGCCCCGCCCGAGGCCTTTGCCGGCTTCAGCCTGTCGATCGTCGCGCCGACGCTCGACCAGGCGCGCCAGTGGTTCGACGCGCTGTCCGAGGGCGGGCGCGTGATGATGCCGATGCAGAAGACCTTCTGGTCCGAGGGCTTCGGCATGCTGCAGGACCGCTTCGGGCTGAACTGGATGGTGAATGTGACGCACTGAGGTGACGCACTGAGTTGATGCACCGAGGCGAAGGACTGCCGGAAACGGGCCGGCGCGGCGGGAGGCGCGGCATCAGGGCAAGGACTTGAGGTATTGACCGCGCCCGAGGTAGGGTGGCTTGACCCTGTAGCGGCTACAGGCTATTCAATGCCACCCATGCCACAGCCCACGGATCCCTCGATGGCCAGACTCTCGCCGGAAGACCCATCCTCCACGCCCTCGTCCTCCTGCTGCGATTCGAAGGCAGGCGCTTGCGGCCAACCCGTGCATGACGATGGGCACACGCATGCCCACACCCATGGGCACGCCCATGGCCACGGTCATGATGGCTGCGGCGATCACCGCCACGCCCACCACGGTCATGCCGCGCCAGCCACACCCCCCACCCCGAGTTCCGCCTGCTGCGGCAGCGCCTGCGGTGCCGACATGATCGCTGCACCCTCGGTCGAAACGGCGGCACCGGCCGGCGCCCGCACCGCGCGCTTTCGCATCGAGGCGATGGACTGCCCCACCGAGGAGGCGCTGCTGCGCGGCAAGCTGGGCGGCATGCCGGGCGTGGCGGGCCTGCAGTTCCATCTGATGCAGCGGATCCTCACCGTGCATCACACCCTGGATTCCGAGCAGCCGCTGGTGGCGGCGATCGCCAGCGTCGGCATGCAGGCCGAGCCGCTGGCGGCGCCCGACGGCGGCTCTCCGTCGGCGGCGCAGGCCGCGCCGGCACCGGCCACGCCATGGTGGCCGCTGGCGCTGGGCGGCGTCGCGGCGCTGGCGGCCGAGCTCGCCGAGTGGTTCTCCGTGGCGACGCCCTGGCTGCCCGCCGCCTGCGCCCTCGCCGCGATCGCGCTGGCCGGCCTGGGCACCTACCGCAAGGGCTGGATCGCGCTGCGCAACCGCAATCTGAATATCAATGCGCTGATGAGCATCGCCGTGACCGGCGCGCTGCTGATCGGCCATTGGCCCGAAGCGGCGATGGTGATGGTGCTGTTCGCGCTGGCCGAGCGGATCGAGGCGGCGTCGCTGGACCGGGCCCGCCACGCCATCCGCGGCCTGATGGCGATGGCGCCGGAGCAGGCCACCGTGCTGCAGGCCGACGGCGTCTGGTCGACCGTTCCGGCGGACAGCGTCGCCCCGGGCGCGGTGGCGCGGTTGCGGCCCGGCGAGCGGGTCGCGCTCGACGGTCGCGTGCTGCGCGGGCAGTCTGCGCTGGACCAGGCGCCGATCACCGGCGAAAGCGTGCCGGTCGACAAGCAGGCGGGCGATCTGCTGTTCGCCGGCTCGATCAACCAGACCGGCGAGCTCGAATACGAAGTCACCGCGCCGGCCTCCGATTCGACGCTGGCACGCATCATCCATGCGGTCGAGGCCGCGCAGGCGAGCCGCGCGCCGACCCAGCGCTTCGTCGACCGCTTTGCGCGCATCTACACGCCGACGATCTTCGTCATCGCGCTGCTGGTCGCCGTGCTGCCGCCGTTGCTGGCGGGCGGTGCGTGGCTCGAGTGGATCTACAAGGCGCTGGTGCTGCTGGTGATCGCCTGCCCCTGCGCGCTGGTCATCTCCACGCCGGTGACCATCGTCAGCGCGCTGGCCGCGGCCGCGCGCCACGGCATCCTGATCAAGGGCGGCGTCTATCTGGAGCAGGGCAAATCGCTGCGCTGGCTCGCGCTGGACAAGACCGGCACCATCACGCACGGCCGGCCGCAGCAGATCGATTGCGCGCTGTTGCCCGGCGCGCCGGAGGACGCCCGCGCGATCGCGGCCAGCCTGGCGACGCGTTCGGACCATCCGGTCTCGGCAGCGGTCGCCGCGGCGGCGCGGCGCGATGGCGTCGAACCGCGCCCGGTGCAGGACTTCGAGGCGCTGCCGGGCCGCGGCGTCACGGGCAAGGTCGGCGGCCACCAGTACTGGCTCGGCAACCATCGGCTGATCCACGAGATGGGGCTGTGCTCCGAAGCGCTGGAGGCGCGGCTGGAGGCGATCGAACGTCAGGGCCGGACCGTGGTGCTGCTGGCGGGCGGCGACGCGGGCGCGGCCAATGCTGGCGTGCAGGCGCTGTTTTCGGTCGCCGACACCGTCAAGCAGAACAGCCGCGACGCCATCGCCGAACTGCATGCGCTCGGCGTCGGCACGATGATGCTGTCCGGCGACAACCCGCATACCGCGCAAGCCATCGCCGCCGAGGTCGGCATCGACGAGGCGCGCGGCAATCAGCTGCCGGAGGACAAGGCCGAGGCGGTCGCGGCGCTGACCGCGCAGGCGTCGACAGGGCAGGGCGCCAGGCAGGGACGGGTCGGCATGGTCGGCGACGGCATCAACGATGCGCCGGCGCTGGCGCGTGCCGACATCGGTTTCGCCATGGGCGTGGCCGGCACCGACACCGCGATCGAGACCGCCGACGTCGCGCTGATGGACGACGACCTGCGCAAGATCCCGGCCTTTATCCGGCTGTCGCGCCGCACCGGCGCAGTGCTGACGCAGAATATCGCGCTGGCGATCGGCATCAAGGCGGTGTTCCTCGCGCTGACCGTGGCGGGCCTCGGCACGATGTGGATGGCGGTGTTCGCCGATATGGGCGCGAGCCTGCTGGTGGTGTTCAACGGGCTGCGGCTGGCCGGGCGGCTGCGCTGAGCAACGGCGCTCGCCGACGTTCCGATCCTGTCCTCAGCGCTGCACGATCAGCTCGCCGCTGCGCCCCGGCACCGTGCCCCAGGCCAGCGGCCAGTGCGGCAGCCGATCGCGATCGAGCTGCTCGTACAGCGTCGCCAGCGGCGCGAGGCGATGTCCCTGCCGGCGCCAGCCCTGCAGCAGGCGCTCGAATACCGGCGCCAGCTTGCCGCCCTCCAGTTCCGCATGCAGCGTGAAGACATGGTCGCGACCGTCCTCGGTGCGCGCCAGCAGCGCCTCGTGCACGTTGCCCTCGTCGACGCCGTCGGCCCCGATCAATTCGTCCAGCGTCGGCAATGTGGTCGGCAGCTGAACGTGGCGGCACGGGCTGCCGTCGAGCACCGGCACATAGGGCTCGGCGCCGCGGCCGTCCGACGCATAGCGCAGGCCCCAGTCGTCGAGCTGCCGGAACGCTTCCGCATTCATCTGCCAGCCGGCCGCGCCGTGCGTCGACGGCGGCTCGCCGAACACCGCTTCGAAGCGTTGCCAGGCACGCCGCATCTGCGCACGGGTCCACCCGGCATCGCGCGTGCGCACATGGTCCTGCCAGTAGACGTGGTCCCAGGTATGGATGCCGCATTCATGGCCGGCGTCGCGCGCCGCGCGCATCGCGTCGGCCGCGCGCAGGCCGATGTCCGGGCCAGGCAGCAGCACGCCATACATCAGCGTGCGCAGGCCGTAGTGCGATACCACCGAGGTGCGCGACACCTTCTGCAGAAAGCCCGGCCGGAACACGCGCCGCAGCGCCCAGCCGGTATGGTCGGGGCCGAGGCTGAACAGGAAGGTCGCGCGGGCATCGTGCTCGCGCAGCAGGGCGATCAGCGTCGGCACGCCTTCGCGCGTGCCGCGCAGCGTGTCGACGTCGACCTTCAGGGCGATCGTGGCCATCGTTCCGTTGCTTCGTGGGCCTAGTTGCCCGAATCGACCAGCGTGCGCGCCTCGATCACCTTCTCGCGATAGGCCTCGAAGATCCGCCGCAGCGATTCGGTCATCGTCACCGTCGGCTGCCAGCCGAGTTCCTGCATCGTGTTGTCGATCTTCGGCACGCGGTGCTGCACGTCCTGATAGCCCTTGCCATAGAACTCGCCCGACGACGTCTCCAGGATGCGGCTATGGCGCGCGCTTTCCGCGTACTCGGGATAGTCCGCGGCCATCCGCAGCATCATCTCGGCGAGCTCGCGCACCGAATGCACATTGCCCGGGTTGCCGATATTGAAGATCTTGCCGCTGGCGATGCCGGCGGGATTCTCGATGATCCGCATCAGCGCGCTGATGCCGTCGGAGATATCGGCGAAGGCGCGTTGCTGCGCGCCGCCATCGACCAGCCGGATCGGTTCGCCGCGCACGATATGGCCGAGAAACTGCGTGACCACGCGCGAGCTGCCTTCCTTCGATTCGAAGATCGAGTCCAGTCCCGGCCCGATCCAGTTGAACGGCCGGAACAGCGTGTAGTTCAGGCCCTGCTCGATGCCGTAGGCGTGGATGACGCGGTCCATCAGCTGCTTGGAGCAGGCGTAGATCCAGCGCGGCTTGTTGATCGGCCCGTAGACCAGCGGGGACGACTCGGGATCGAAGGCCTCGTCGCCGCACATGCCGTAGACCTCGGAGGTCGACGGAAACACCAGGTGCTTGCGGTACTTGACCGCGGCGCGGACGATCGGCAGGTTGGCCTCGAAGTCCAGCTCGAACACCCGCAGCGGCTGCCGCACGTAGGTCGCCGGCGTGGCGATCGCCACCAGCGGCAGCACGACATCGCACTTGCGGATGTTGTACTCGATCCATTCCTTGTTGATGGTGATGTCGCCCTCGAAGAAATGCATGCGCGGATGGTTGACCAGCTCGCCGAGGCGGGCCGTCGACATGTCCATGCCATAGACTTCCCACGACGTGGTTTCGAGGATGCGTCGCGTCAGGTGGTGGCCGATGAAACCGTTGACGCCGAGGATCAGGACTTTCTTCATGGACTTCCAGACTTCAGGCTTGGGGGGAAGACTGCAGCAGCGCGGCGAGGGCAGCAGGCGCGAGCGGCGTGTTGCCTTCGGACAGCGCGAGGATCAGCACCAGACCGCCGTCGCCGCACAGGCCGACGATGCGGCAGTCGACCACGTGCAGACCGGGGGGGAGGCCGGCCAGCACCTGCCTGGGCGGCATCTCGGCCGGCAACGGGCGGCGCGCGCGCTCGACTACCAGGCGGCGGCCCTTCAGTTCGGTGAAGGCGCCGGGATAGGGCGGTGCGACCGCGCGGATCAGGTTGTAGACCGCCGCGGCCGGCTGCTGCCAGTCGATGCGGCCGTCCTCGGGACGGCGTCCCGAGAAGTAGCTGCCCTGGGCCAGCACGTTCGGGCGGCGCGGCGTGTTGCCGGCCAGCATCGCCGGCAACACCTGCCACAGCGTCTGCTCGGCCGCCACGGTGACCTTGTCGAAGACCTGCTGCGCGGTATCGTCGGGCAGGATCGGCACCGCGGTCTGCGCGACGATATCGCCGGCATCGGGCTTTGCCTCCATCGCGTGCAGGGTCGCACCGGTCTCGGTCTCGCCATGCAGCACCGCCCAGTTGACCGGCACGCGGCCGCGATATTTCGGCAGCAGCGAGCCGTGCATGTTGAACGCGCCGCGCGGGGCCAGCGCCAGCACGGCCGGCGGAATCAGCGCGCGGTAGTAGAACGAGAAGATCATGTCGGGCCGCGCGGCCCTGACGGCTTCGGCCAGCGCCGGATCGCTCGGGTCTTCGCCATAGATCACCCGCAGGCCCAGTTCCGCGGCGGTGTCGGCCACGCGGCGGAACCAGATCGTCTCGTCGGGGCGATCGCGATGCGTGACCACCAGCGCCACCTCGACGCCGCGCGCGTGCAGCACACGCAGGCAGCGGTCGCCGACGTTGTGGTAGGCGAACACTACGGCGCGCATGGCGGTTTCCGGTCGTGGCGGGGACCGCCGGGATGGCCCGGCTCGCGCTCGCCGCCGTTGCCGAATTCATCGAACTCGTGGAACTCGTCCACCGGCGACCGACGCCCGCTCTCGCCGCGCGCGGCATCGGCCTGCGACGACTCGAGAACCGCCTTGATCCGATAGCGCGGCCGGTCGCGTACCTGCTGATAGATGCGGCCCACGTATTCGCCGAGCAGGCCGATGCCGAACAGCATGATGCCGACCAGGAAGAAGTTGAACGCGAACAGCGTGAACAGGCCCTGCACCTCGGAGCCAAGCAGGAACCGCCGTACCAGCAGCACCACGAACAGCGCCCCGGACAGCAGCGACAGCACGGTGCCGATCACCGAGAACCATTGCAGCGGCACGATCGAGAAGCCGGTGACCAGGTCGAAGTTCAGGCGCACCAGCTGGTACAGCGAATACTTGGATTCGCCCGCATGCCGCTCCTCGTGGCCGACCACGATCTCGACCGGATTCGAGGCGAAGGTGTAGGCCAGCGCCGGGATGAAGGTATTGACCTCGCGGCAGGCATTGATGGTATCGACCACGCTGCGGTCGTACGCGCGCAGCATGCAGCCCTGATCGGTCATCCGGATATGCGTGATGCGTTCGCGCAGCCGGTTCATCGCGAACGAGGCGACACGGCGGAAGGCGCTGTCATGGCGCTGGCGGCGGATCGTGCCGACATAGTCGTGGCCGGCGCGAATCGCCTCCACCAGCCGCGGGATTTCCTCGGGCGGATTCTGCAGGTCCGCGTCGAGCGTGATCACCATGCGGCCGCGCGCATGCTCGAAGCCGGCCAGGATCGCCATGTGCTGGCCGAAATTGCCGTTGAACATCACCACGCGCGTGACCTCGGGCCGCTGCCGGAACTGCCGCGCGAGGATCTGCGCCGAGCGGTCGGTGCTGCCGTCGTTGACGAAGACGATCTCGTAGCTGGTGGCCAGGCCGTCGAGCGCGGGATACAGGCGGTCGAACAGCGCCTGCAGACCGGCCTCCTCGTTGTAGACGGGGATCACCACCGAGACCTCGATCGGCCTGGCGCGCGGCGGCGAGGATTGGCCCGGCAGCGGCGCGGTCTCGTCGTCGCGCGTGGTTTCGTCGCGAATAGGCGTGGGATGGCTCGGCAGCGGATGCGGCATCGCGCAGGACACCAGCTCGGATGTTACGGAAGCAGACGTTTGCATGTGTCGTTCAACGTGGCGCAGACGCGCTCGACATCGGCCTCTTGCATGGCCGGGAAGAGCGGCAGCGTGAGAATGCCCCGCCCGATGCGCTCCGCGTGAGGCAGCATGCCTTCGCGCCAGCCCAGCGAGCGGTAGTACGTAAACAGATGCAGCGCGGGGTAGTGCACGCCGGTGCCGATGCCGGCCTCGCGCAGGGCCTGCATCACCGCGGCCCGGCCGCCGCGCAGCCGCTCGGCGGGCAGTACCACTTGAAACATATGCCAGTTCGACCGCGCTGTCGCGGGATCGCCGGCGACCGGCAGCTCGATGCCGAGCTCGGCCAGGCCATGCCGCGCGGCGGCGTCCAGGTAGGCGCCCGCCAGCGCAGTGCGTCGCGCGGTGATCGCATCGAGCCGCGGCAGCTGCGCCAGCCCGATCGCGGCATTGACGTCGGTCAGGTTGAACTTGCCGCCCGGCACTTCGACATCCATGCCGTCCATGCCGGTGCGGATCACGCCCTGCAGACGCAGGCGTTCGGCGCGCAGCGCCTCGTCCTCGTCGTTCATCACCAGGCAGCCGCCTTCGACGGTGGTGATGTTCTTGTTCGCCTGGAAGCTGAAGCTGACCAGATCGCCGAAGCTGCCGATGCGCCGGCCGCACCAGCGCGAATCGATCGCCTGCGCGGCGTCCTCGATCACGCGCAGGCCGTGCTTGTTGGCAATGGCGTAGAGACGATCCATGTCGACCGGCAAGCCCGCCAGATAGACCGGCAGGATCGCGCGGGTCCGCGGCGTGATCGCGGCCTCGACCGCGTCGAGATCGAGATTGCGCGTGCGCGGATCGATGTCGACGAAGACCGGGTGCGCGCCAACCGCGACGATCACGTTGGCGGTGGCGACCCAGGTGATCGCGGTGGTGATCACCTCGTCGCCGGGTCCGATGCCGGCGATCCGCAGCGCGATCTCCATCGTCGCCGAGCCATTGGCAAACGTGCGTACCGGACGTCCGTCGAACAAGGCCGACAGCGCGGCCTCGAATGCCTGCATCTTCGGGCCCGAAGTGATCCAGCCCGAGGCCAGCACCTCGCCGACCGCGGCGATCGCGTCGGCGTCGATGTCGGGCCTGACGAAGGGCAGGAACGGTTCGGCGGGTGTCGTGGAAGCGGGCATCGGCGTTTCGGAACGGGGCATCGACAGGAAGGATCAGGACCGGGCGGGGAGCGGACGATCAGGACCGGAAGATCAGGACCGGGCGATCAGGAACACGCCGGCGAGGATCAGCAGGATGCCGGCCATCCGCAATGGTCCGATCATCTCACCGAACAGCCACCAGGCGGCGACCGCATTGACCACGTAGCCCAGCGACAGCATGGGATAGGCCATCGATACATCGACGCGTGACAGACCGACGATCCACACCGCCACGCTGGCGACGTAGAGGCCGAGCCCGGCCAGCACCGGCCATTGGCCCAGCACGCGCAGCGCGGTGTCGAACAGCGTGCTGCGGTCCAGTGCGATCGCGCCGACCGCGTTGACGCCGGCCTTGAGCAGCAGCTGCGCGCAGGCGTTGAGCAGCACGCCGGTGAGGATGAAAGCGAAGGTGGTGATCGTCATGGGTTGGAAGGAGAAGCGGGCGCGGCGGCCGCGGGCGGCGGCGCGAAGTTGGTGACGACGACACGGCGCACGTCTTCGGCGACCCGATACATCGGCAACGCCTGAGCCTGCAATCTGGTGTACATCTCCGGCGACATGATCGCCACCGCGGGCTTGCCGTTGCGCCAGACCTGCTCGAAGGCCTCCATCGTCGGAATCCATTTGTGCGGCTCCTGCTGCAGGCCGAACTGCAGCTCGTCCGGATGCCAGACTAGCGTCAGCGGATGACGCAGGTAGAAGGGCACCGTGTGGTCGAGCATGCCGACGCCGTAGAACGGCATGTCATCCTTCAGTACCCGCTGAATCGCCGGCACCAGATCGATGCCCGAGGTGCGACGGCCCATCACTTCGTGGCCGAGCAGCGCGACCGTGAAGCTGGTGTACATCGCCACGCCATAGACCACGATGCTGGCCAGCCTGCCGTTGCGGCGGGCCATCCATTGCGCGAGCAGCACGCCCGCGAACATCACGACGAAGGCGGCGCCGATCCACAGCGCGAACACGCGGTAATAGGCGTTCGGGGTGTTGTCCGAATCGAGCGTCGCGACCACCGGCGTGGCCGCCAGCCCAAGCAGCGAGACGGCCAGCATCAGCAGCAGCAGGCGCCGCCACGCGGTGTCGTCGACGCGATCGAGCGCGATGCCGGCCAGCATGCCCAGCGCCGGGAAGATCGGCACGATATAGCCGGGCAGCTTGGAGTTCGACAGGCTGAAGAAGACGAAGATGGCGGCGGCCCAGACCAGCATCAGCAGGGCCGGACGCAGCGGAACGGCGCTGGCCGTCTGCGCGAGCTCGGACCGTTCACGGCGCACGGCACGCCAGATGCCTGGCACCAGCGCCAGCCACGGCAGAAAGCCGGCCAGCAGCAAGGGCACGAAGTACCACACCGGCCCCTGGCGATGATGCACGCTGGTCGTATAGCGCTGCCAGTGCTCGTGGATGAAGAAGAACCGCAGGAATTCGGGATTGCGCTCGGCGATCAGCCAGAACCACGGCACCGTGATCGCCAGCAGCAGCGCGACGCCCCACAGCAGATGCAGCCGCCGCCACAGGGCGAAGTCGCGGGTGATGGCGGTGTAGACGACCAGCACCAGCCCCGGCAGTGCGATGCCGATCAGTCCCTTGGTCAGGATGGCGACGCCCATCGCGGTCCAGCAGCCCAGCATCCAGCCGCGCCGCGCCGCCGGCGTGGTGTCGGGGTGCTGCGCCAGCAGCATGCAGGCCAGCACGCAGGCGAGCGCACCGCCCAGCGTCATGTCCAGCGAATTGAAGTGCGCGGCGACGCTCCACATCGGCGCCGCGGCCAGCGCCAGCCCCGTCAGCCAGCCGGCGCGCGGGCCGAACCAGCGGCCGGCCGCCCACATCGACGCCAGCAGCCCGACAAAGCCGGACAGCGCCACGCACAACCGCGCCTGCCACTCGCCCAGGCCGAAGGCGGCATAGGTCAGCGCGGTCACCCACAGGTGAAAGGGCGGCTTCTCGAAATACTTGACGCCGTTGTAGCGGATCGTGACCCAGTCGCCGCTGGCGAACATCTCGCGCGCGATCTCGGCGTAGCGGCCTTCGTCGGAGCGCAACAGATGGCGGGCGTCCAGCGTCCCGAACCAGAGCAGGACGATATAGAGGACGACCAGGGCAATCACCGCCGCGGACAAACCGGCGGCGCGCGTGGTCGGGAAACGACGCATGAAACTCCTGAAACGATTGCTGCGCGGCCGGGGCCGCTTGCTGACAAGCCGTGACGGAGCGCTGCGCTCCGTGTGGTGCATACGACGCCTATGTCAACGGCGAAGTTCGCATTTTGTGCGAAAGCTATGACGGCTGATACCGAAAAATGTCCTACACGGGCCCGCCGGGCCGGTTCTGCGCGGGTCGGGACATATGTCCTGTGCCTTTTATTGCACTTGCAGGGGCGCCGTGCCGTCCCTGGTTCACGTCCGCAAGCCTGGCACGCAAAACGGGGACGCAAAAAAACCCGCACGCAGCGGGTTCGGGAATTCGCATCGGGTCGGGCCGCCCCCGGGCAGGCCCGTCGTTCCGATATCAGTTGGCCGGCTTGGCGGGCTTGGCCTTCTTCGCCTTGTTGTGGCCGTTCTTCTTGCCTTCGTCCTGGCCCGGCGCGAGGTCGGCGCGCGTGCTCTGGTTGGTTCCCTGGGTATAGGGATCGAACTTGTCGCCGGCTTTGGCCCCCTGGCTGTAGGGGTCGAATTTGTCGCCCGCCTTGGCGCCTTGCGAGTACGGGTCGAACTGCTTCTTGCCGCCGGTGTTCTGGGCGTGCACCGCCAGCGAGGCGGTGCCGATGCACAGCGCGATGGCCGTCGCGACGAACTTGCTCATGGTGTCTCCTCGAAAGTTGCCGCTCATCGGATGGGCGGCTGACGAAGGGCGGGCGCCAAAGCGCCGCCCGCGCCAGTGTCTCCAACCTGTCTCGCGGCTGTCAAGCGAGTCACACCGGGCGTCGCCGGGCGGTCCGGCTCATGGAAAGCCATGATTTGCCCGAGCCTTGGGCTCGGGTAGGCGCCTATTCGGTGACGGCGTCGGACGGATGCTTCCACGCCTCGCGGACCTCCGTGGAGGGCGCCAGCGCCAAGTTGATGCCGCGTCCGCCGATCGGCTTCTGGAACCAGCGCTGCTGCAGCGTCTCGATCTGCGGGCCGCGATAGACGCCGGCCAGCGTCTCGTCGACCAGGCGTTTCCATGCCGGGTCCGCCTTCGACATCATCAGCGCGTTCTGCTCGATCGACAGCGCGGGGCCCACGATCACGAATTGCGACGGGTCCTTGGCGCGCGCGCGCAGGCCGGCCAGCAGCACGTCGTCCATCACGAAGGCCTGGGCACGGCCCGACTCGAGCAGCAGGAACGATTCGCCGTGGTCCTTGGCGTAGACGTCGCGATAGCCGTATTGGCCCTTGAGCCGGCGCACGTGGCGGTCTCCGGTGGAGCCGGCGCTGGTCACCACGGTCTTGCCGCGCAGGTCGTCCAGCGAATCGATGCCCGAATCGGCGCGCACCAGCATCCGTACCGTCGACACATAGTGCGAGACGCTGAAGGCGACCTGCTTCTGGCGCTCCAGCGTGTTGGTGTTCGGCGCGCAGTCCAGGTCGACCAGGCCATTGACGATGGCGGGGATGCGGTTCTGCGGGGTCAGCGGCATCCAGCGCACGCTCAGATCCTTCAGACCCAGCGCCTGGCGCGCGCCCTCGGCAGCGCGCAGGCACAGGTCGACCGCGTAGCCGGCAGGCTGCCCCTTGTCGTCGGCAAACGAAAACGGCAGCGCGGACTCGCGGTAGCCGAGCACGATGGTGCCGCTGGAGCGGATCTTGTCGAGCACCGGCCCGTGCAGCGCATCGCCGGCCGCCCAGGCGGGGGCGATGGCGCCGCCGAGCAGGGTGGCGGCGAACAGAGCCAGGCCGAACGAACGGACGGAGCGACGGAGAGAGCGGGGGAAAGACAGCATGGCGAGGCGATAGAAAACAGCAAAGACCAAAGGGTAGCGATAGGGGCGGCCCCGGGGAAGGACAACTTCGTCATAAGTAAATACCCTAGGTTCCGTGTGACGACGGAGCCGCGATGGGGCGGTGTGGGGCGGCAATATGCCGGCGTCTGCACCTGCTCCCGGGTACAATCGCCGCCCACGCGGTCCGGTGTCGCGTCGCGCACGGGCGCGTCGGAGCTGGGCGGCGATTCCCGTTCGGTTCCGTTTTGTCACCCATGTCTTCCCAACCCGCGCGCCTGGCCGGCATCGATGCGCTGAAGGCCATCGGCTCGCAGCTGATCGTGCTGCACCATCTGGCCTTCTACGGGCCCATGTCCGACGCGGCCCATTCCCTGGCCCCGGTCCTGATCGACTGGCTGTCCGACTACGCGCGCATCGCGGTCCAGCTGTTCCTGGTGATCGGCGGCTTCCTGGCGGCGCGCAGCCTGGCGCCGGACGGCGTGCTGCGCACGTCGCGGCCGCTGGCGGCGTTGCTGCGGCGCTACCGCAAGCTGGTGGCGCCGTTTGCCGCGGCCATCGGCCTGGCCGTCGCCGCGGCAGCGCTGGCGCGACAGGGCATGACCCATTCCTCGATCCCTGCGCCGCCGCAGTGGGGCCAGCTGCTGGCGCATCTGCTGCTGTTGCACGACGTGCTCGATATCGACGCGCTGTCGGCAGGTGTCTGGTACGTCGCGATCGATTTCCAGCTGTTCGGGCTGCTGTTGCTGACGCTATGGCTGGCGCGCCAGCTGCCGGCGGCCTGGCGCGTCCGTGCCGCCGCGGCAATGGTGGCGGCCCTCGGGCTGGCCTCGCTGTTCTGGTTCAACCGGGATGCGGACTGGGACATGTGGGCGATCTATTTCTTCGGCGCCTACGGGCTCGGCGTGCTGGGCTATTGGGCTTCGAACCCCGGGCGCTCCGGCGGATGGCTGGCGGCGCTCGCCGCGGTCGGCATCGCCGCGCTGATGGTAGACATGCGCTCGCGCATCGCATTGGCGCTGGTGGTGACGCTATGGCTGGCGGTCGGACGACGCGGCGGCTGGCTGGCGGACTGGCCGCGCGGCCGGGTCTTCGCCGCGTTCGGCACCATCTCTTATTCGGTGTTCCTGGTGCACTTCCCGGTCTGCCTGCTGGTCAACAGCGTGATGTCGCAAGTGGCGCCCGGCATGCCGTGGCTCAACGCCGCGGGCATGGCGATGGCGTGGCTGGCCAGCAACGTTGCGGGTGCGCTTTTTTACCGATATGTCGAATCGCGCGATCCTTTCGCTTCACTGGGCAAGTGGTTGTTGCGCGACCGCACCAGCATGGCCGGCTAGTCTGCGTTGCCGATGTGCAACAGCGGCGGCGCCGCACGATACGTGGGCGCTGCATGAACCGTTGTTGTGCCGCAGTTCGTGAGCCGGCGTACTCAAAAGGGGAAAACGCCCATACGCGCTTGGCATGGGGATTGCCTACCATCGAGTAAACCTGACCGCTTGGTCAGGATTCACGCTCGAGGCTGCCATGTCCGATCACATCGTCCTGACCTCGCACGCACGCCGCGACAAGCCGGCCGAGCCGATCCTGTGGGGGGCGCCGACCGCAGCGGAGCGCGGCCCCGTGATCGCGACGCTGACCAATCCGGCGCATCGCAACGTGATCGGGACGCATGCCGGTGCCTACGCGGTCTATCGCGCGCTGGCGGTGGCATCCGGCACCCTGCAGCGCGACCATCGGCCCGATCTGACCGACACCGCGCCGGCCGAGCCGATCGGCCCGCATCCGCAATGGGCCGATCCCGACAAGATCGTCTCGCTGGACCCGTGGGGTCATCTGGTATCGACCGTCTTCGCCGACCGCATCGCCGCCGGCGTCGATATCCGGCCGACCATCGCGGTCACCCGCGCCCATATCAACATGCCCGAACTGATGGCGGCGATCGTCGCCGGCCGCCTGATTCCCGACGGCAGGATCCTGTTTGCCAACGGCGATGTGCGGGTCACCAAGGCCGCCGTCGATCCCGTCTGGTATCTGCCCGGCATGGCGCGCCGCTTCGGCATCAAGGAGAGCGTGCTGCGCCGCAGCCTGTTCGAGCAGACCAGCGGCATGTTCCCCGAACTGGTGACGCGGCCCGATCTGAAGGTCTTTCTGCCGCCGATCGGCGGCATGACGCTGTATTTCTTCGGCGACGTCAGCCAGCTGGGCAAGCCGCAGACCCCGGTGGCCTGCCGCGTGCACGA
This sequence comes from Cupriavidus gilardii, assembly GCF_017598945.1. Taxonomy (GTDB): domain Bacteria; phylum Pseudomonadota; class Gammaproteobacteria; order Burkholderiales; family Burkholderiaceae; genus Cupriavidus; species Cupriavidus gilardii_E. Next base: position 315,045 of record NZ_JAGFTW010000058.1, on the reverse strand, counting down.
CGAATGCAACGGCTCGGACGTTTTCGGGTCGGACATTTGTACGTGCCGCCCGTATCTGGCGCACGGCGTCGAGGTCTGCATCGAGATGGCCCAGCAGGGCGGCGTCGGGCTGGTGGTCTACAACCGCAAGGAAGGCCGCGCACTGGGCGAGGTCACCAAATTCCTGGTCTACAACGCGCGCAAGCGGCAGGTCGGGGGCGACCGCGCCGAAACGTATTTCGCGCGGACCGAATGCGTGGCCGGCGTGCAGGACATGCGCTTTCAGGAGCTGATGCCCGATGTCTTCCATTGGCTGGGCATCCGTCGCATTGACCGCTGGGCCTCGATGAGCAATATGAAACACGGCGCGCTGGTGGCGCAGGGAATCGAAGTCGTCGAGCAGGTGCCGATTCCCGATGCGCTGATTCCCGCCGATGCCCGGGTGGAGATCGACGCCAAGGTGGCGGCGGGCTATTTCACCCGTTACACACCGCCGGACGCCACCGAACTGACGGTGGCCAAGGGCAGGGGACTGGACGAATGACAGAACGAAACGATGCAGCATCGATGGGCGCGGGTGGGCAACCCCGTGCTTCGCGCGAGGGCTGGCAAAGCTGGGTCGAACCGGATCATCCGGCTTCGGCGTTGTTGACGGCGCAGGCAGTGCGGGCGCGCTGCGCCGCGGTCACCGCTGCGGTGGCGGCCGGCGATTCGCAGTGGTTCAGCTGGCATCCGGAGCGGATCGCGGCGATCGCCGACTATGTGGCCACCACCGTCCGCTCTCGCTACCGCGATCTGCAGGTGCCATACCACAGCCGCTGGCGCCATTTCGAAAGCGGCGGGCCGGGCGAGCTGCGCGACCGCTGGGGCATCCTGTGCGAACGCGCGGCGCTGACCGGCGACGACCAGCGCGAAGAACGCGCGCGCATCGGCATCGACCTGGTGATTCCGAGCGTGCTGCTCGACGCGGGCGCGGGCCCGGACTGGCGCTATCGCGATCCCGCCAGCGACCTGAGCCTGAGCCGCTCCGAGGGGCTCGGCGTGGCCAGCTTCGATCTGTTCGCGCGCGGCGGTTTTTCGGCCACGCCCGACGAGCCGCTGCGCTCCGATGCCGCCCGGCTGGCGCAGATCGATGCCTCGACGCTGGCCACTGCATTCCAGGTCGCGCAACACAATCCGCTGATCGGCCTCGATGGCCGCGCGGGTTTGCTGCGCCGGCTTGGCAAGGTCGCGCAGGCGACGCCGGCCGTGTTCGGCGAGCCGGCAAGATTGGGCAATCTGTTCGACTATCTGAAGGCGCATGCCAGCGGCGGGCGCATCGACGCGGCCTTCGTGCTGCGCACGCTGCTGGTCGCCCTCGGCCCCGTCTGGCCGGGGCGGCTGCAGCTGGAGGGCGTGTCGCTCGGCGATTGCTGGCGTCATCCGGCCAGCCCCGACGGCCTGGTGCCCTTCCACAAGCTGACGCAGTGGCTGACCTATTCGCTGCTCGAGCCGCTCGAAGACGGCGGCCTGACGGTGACCGGGCTCGATGCGCTGACCGGCCTGCCCGAATATCGCAACGGCGGTCTGCTGTACGACTTCGAGCTGATGGTGCCGCGCGATGCCGGCTTTGCCGACGCGGTGCACCGGGTCGACGAGCCCGCCATCGTCGAATGGCGCGCGCTGACGGTGACCGGCCTGGATCTGGTCGGCGATGCGGTGCGGCAGGCGCTGGGCCTGTCCGCCGAGGCCTTCCCGCTGGCGCGCGTGCTGGAGGGCGGTACCTGGGCGGCGGGCCGGCGCATCGCCGCCAAGCGCCGGCCGGGCGGCCCGCCGCCGTTCGCGATCGACAGCGACGGCACCGTGTTCTGATTCCCGGCGTCCGTGCCAGGCGCGGGACGCCGATCGCGCCGCGCCTGCACGCCGCTTCGTACCACGCTGCACCGCGCCGCACCGGCCCCATCCGGCCACGGCCGCACCGAGGAGAGCCACCATGACCGCCCTGTCTGCCGATCTGTCCGTCGATCCGTCCGTGGCGCGGTCCACGGGACTCCCGGCGGGCATGCCGCCCATCGCGCCGGCTGCCGCGTCGGTGATGGTGGTCGACCACCCGCTGGTGCAGCACAAGGTCACGCTGGTGCGCAGCGAGGACACCACCACGGACAACTTCCGCCGCCTGGTGCGCGAGATCGCGCAGCTGCTGACTTACGAGGCCACGCGCGATCTGGCGATGGAGACCGTGGCGATCAGGACGCCGATCGCGCCGATGCAGTCGCCGATGCTGTCCGGCAAGAAGCTGTGCCTGGTGTCGATCCTGCGCGCCGGCAACGGCTTTCTGGACGGCATGCTCGACCTGTTGCCCGCCGCGCGCGTGGGCCATATCGGCCTGTACCGCGACCCGGAGACGCTCGAGCCGATCGAGTACTACTTCAAGATGCCCGACGATATCCAGGAGCGGCAGGTGATCGTGGTCGACCCGATGCTGGCGACCGGCAATTCCGCGATCGCGGCGCTGAACCGCCTGAAGGAGGCCGGCGTCACCGCGCTCAAATACGTCTGCCTGATCGCGTCGCGCCCGGGTTTGCGGGCCCTGCAGGCGGCGCATCCGGACGTGGCCATCGTCACCGCCGCGATCGACGAGCAGTTGAACGAGCACGGCTACATCGTGCCGGGGCTGGGCGATGCGGGCGACCGGCTGTACGGCACGCGCTGACGCCGCGGCTGCGGCCGCGGCCGCGCGGGCGTTGCCGGCTTCATGCCGGATCCGGCCATGGACGCGTTAGCTTCCGCCGCCCGCCTGCAGGCACCGGCCGGGCGGGATGGCAGCGCCGGACGGATCCGGCAGCGCAACGAAGCCCGCATCCTGCGCGCGGCCGAAGGCGTGTTCGCGCGGGCCGGCTTCGCGGGTGCGACTATGGCGGAGATCGCCGTGCGCGCCGGCGTGCCCAAGTCGAATCTGCACTACTACTTCCGCACCAAGCAGGCGCTCTATCGCGCGGTGCTCGCCAACACGCTGCGCCTGTGGCTGTCGCAGGCCGACATCATCAGCGCCGAGCGCTCGCCCGAGGCCGCGCTCGAGCAATACATCCGCGCCAAGATGCGGCTGTCGGCGCGCTATCCCGACGCTTCCCGCGTATTCGCCAACGAGCTGCTGCATGGCGCGCCCGAGATTGGCGACGTGTTGCGCGACGCGCTGCGCAACCTGGTGGGGCGGAAATCGCTGGTGATCCACGGCTGGATTGCGGCGGGACGGATGGCGCAGATCGATCCGAGCCATCTGTTCTTCACGATCTGGGCCGCGACGCAGACCTATGCCGATTTCGAGGCCCAGATCTGTGCCGTGCTCGGGGTGCAGCGGCTGGAGCGGCGCGATTACGAGCGGGCCACCGAGCATCTGGTGACATTGGTGCTGCGGGGCTGCGGTCTGACGCCGCCCGCACCGGCGCGGGCCCCACGGCGTGCGCGCGGCACGCGGGCAACGGAGACTCGGACATGCTCGACCTGATCGTTCGCAACTGCAATCTGCCCGACGGCCGCACCGGCATCGATATCGGCATCGCCCAGGGCCGCATCGTTGCGGTCGAACCGGCGCTGCCGGCGCAGGCGGCCGAGCAGATCGATGCGGCGGGCCAGCTGGTGTCGCCGCCGTTCGTCGACGCGCATTTCCATATGGACTCGACGCTGTCGCATGGACTGCCGCGCGTGAACGCGTCGGGCACCTTGCTCGAGGGCATCGCGCTGTGGGGCGAACTCAAACCGCAGCTGACGCAGCAGGCGCTGGTCGAGCGCGCACTCGCGTATTGCGACTGGGCGGTGGCGCGGGGGCTGCTGGCGATCCGCTCGCATGTCGACGTCTGCGACCCGCGCCTGCTCGCGGTCGAGGCGCTGCTGCACGTGCGCGAGCAAGTCAGGCCTTACCTCGATCTGCAACTGGTGGCCTTTCCGCAGGATGGCGTGCTGCGCAGCGCCGGTGCGCTCGACAATCTGAAGCGCGCGCTCGACATGGGCGTGCAGGTGGTCGGCGGCATTCCGCATTTCGAGCGGACCATGGCCGATGGCGCGGCGTCGGTACGGCTGCTGTGCGAACTGGCCGCCGAGCGCGGGCTGCCCGTCGACATGCACTGCGACGAGACCGACGATCCGATGTCGCGGCACGTCGAGACGCTGGCCGCCGAAACGGTGCGGCTCGGCCTGCAGGGCAGGGTGGCCGGCTCGCACCTGACCTCGATGCATTCGATGGACAACTACTACGTGTCCAAGCTGCTGCCGCTGATGCGCGAGGCCGGCATGGCGGCGATCGCCAACCCGCTGATCAACATCACGCTGCAGGGCCGGCACGACAGCTACCCGAAGCGGCGCGGCATGACGCGCGTGCCCGAGCTGCTGGCCGCCGGGGTGCCGGTCGCCTTCGGCCACGACTGCGTGATGGACCCCTGGTATGGGCTGGGCTCGGGCGACATGCTCGAGGTCGCCCACATGGGCCTGCATGTCGCGCAGATGACCGGCCAGCAGGCGATGCGCGCCTGCTTCGACGCGGTCACCGAGACCCCGGCCCGGATTCTCGGCTTGTCCGACTACGGCATCGCGCCCGGCTGCCGTGCCGACCTGGTGCTGCTGCAGGCGGCCGACCCGGTCGAGGCGCTGCGCCTGCGCGCGACCCGCCTGCTGGTGCTGCGGGCGGGCAAGGTCATCGCCAGCACGCCGCCGGCCACGGCCGCGCTGCGCTTGCCGGGCAGGCCCGAGCGGGTCGACTTCCGCGGCGGCGGCGCGGCGGCGCAGCGTCCGTCGGCGCCGAGGTAAATATTTCTTGCGCGAAGGTGTTGACGACCATCGATCCGATCTGCATAATTGCGGTCTTCGCATCGCAGCAAACGTGACGCAAGACACGGAAGCGGCGAACGAAGCCCAGGTGGCGGAATTGGTAGACGCACTAGGTTCAGGTCCTAGCGGTGGCAACACTGTGGAGGTTCGAGTCCTCTCCTGGGCACCAAAATCCTGAAGAGAAGGCCGTTGCAAATCGCGACGGCCTTCTTTTTTTTTCGCCCGCGTTTTCGCGCGGCATCGACTCCCGCATTGTCCCCCGCATTGCCCTGCTGCCTCGCCCTCGATTCCGTATCGCGGCGCGCCGTTTCAGTGCGTGCGCGTCGCGATGTCGGCGTCAATGCCGATGCGCGCGCGTGCCGGCATTCCCCGCGTCTTCGCCCCTAACGGTTGCCTTGCCTTTGACCTATGCTCAGATCAAATCGGGCACGCTGACATCAGCCCGAGGGTGGTCGCCATGGACATGGTCTTGTTGTCGAGAGAGAGGAAGACCGGCGTTGCCGCTGGCCGGGCTTGCGTGGGCACCAACCATCGAGGGACCTGCCGCTGTCGGCGATGGCGCTACGGTTCCTGCGTCGCCATCCTGGTGACCGCGATCGCGCAGGCCGAGAGCGGACCGCCCGGCGGCGATGCCGTGTTCGGATGGCAGCCATTGGGCGAGGAAGAGGCCGCCGCGCTGCTGGCCGCGCTGGGCCCCGCTTCGACCTCACCACCGCCTGAGGCCTTCAGGCCGGCTGCCTCCACCGCGGAAGCATCCGTTCCCGACATCCCCCTCCCCGAATCTTCGACACCATCGTCGGAGCAGGTACTGCTGGCCGCGTTGCCGCCGTCATCCGCGTCGCCATCGCCTTCCATGTCCTCCATGTCGCCATCACGATCCGCGCTGGCGCAGATCGCCGCGGAATCCGAGAGCGCGGTTCGCGCGGCGCTGGCCGGCGACGCGCGCGATGGCGTGCAGGACGGCGTGCGTCGGCCCACCTGGCTGCTGCACGCCGACGATGCCGCGTCCGCCAGCGGGTTCGTCGATACGCGCGTGCGTACGCTGTCGCTGGCGCTCGATGCGGTGCTGCCGCGCAGCGGGGTCACGATCCAGCCGCGTGTCCAGCTTGCCTTTCAGCCGCGCGACGATGGCCTGCCCAACCCCGCGCTGGCCGCGATGCCGGCGGACGACAGGGCGACCGGACTGGCGGTGCGGCTCTACGGCGCGCAACCGACGCGGCTCGCCGGCGTCTATCCCTTCGTCGAGGCCGACCTGTGGCAGGACAGCAGCCGCAAGACGATCAACATCAACGGCACCCGCATCGACACCGATCTGCTGCGCGGCCTGTTCTCGTTCAATATCGGCGCGCATGGCAGCACGCGCGGCGGCGTCAAGATCTGGGTCAAGGTCAAGACGGGCCGCAATGCGGGCGGCATCATCGGTGCCCGTTATCGATGGTGAGGGGAGGGGGACAGGATGGGCGCGCAGCATTGGCGCGCAAAAAAGGGCTTGCGTTCCCACGCCACTGCGATACAATTGCGCCCTCGCGTGCGGCTGTAGCTCAGTTGGATAGAGTACTTGGCTACGAACCAAGGGGTCGTGGGTTCGAATCCTGCCAGCCGCGCCACCTATACGAAGGGCTTCCATCACTGGAAGCCCTTTTTCTTTGCGCGCTTTGTTTCGGCGCCCTTTGTCTTCGCCCGCCTTGTCTGTCTTCTCGCCCGCGGGTTACAGCCGTTACAGCGCGGCCCGACACGGTGGCTGCGGCATTCCCTACACTGCCGCCATCCCGATTCATGCGATGCCGTTCAGCCGGCGTCTCCCATGCCATGAAGCCATCGTCGCTGCTGTTCTCCCTTCTCGCTTGCATCGCTGGCTGCCTCAGCCTCAGCCCCACTGCACACGCCGCCGATGACGCCGACGCCGCCAGGATGGCGGCGATTGTCGATGCCGCCGTCAAGCCGGCGATCGCGCAGCATCGGCTTCCGGGCATGGCGGTCGGCGTGACGGTCGACGGCAAGCGCTATTTCTTCAACTATGGACAGACCGCACGGCAAGGCGGCCGGCCTGTCACCGAGACAACGCTGTTCGAGATCGGCTCGGTCAGCAAGATCTTCGCCGCCACGCTGGCCGCGTATGCGGAGGCGAAGGGCAAGCTGTCGCTGCAGGATCCGATCAGCCGCCATCTGCCTGCGCTGGGCGGCGGCACGTTCGACAAGGTGACGCTGCTCCATCTCGCTACGCATACATCCGGATTGCCGCTGGCGGTGCCGCAGCGGATCGACAGCGAGTGCGTCATGCTCGAATTCCTGGCCAAATGGCGGCCGCCGTATCCAGTCGGCACGCATCGTGTGTATTCGAACAACGGCATCGGCCTGCTTGGCGAAATCGCGGCGAACCGTCTCGGCGGGCCGTACCGCGAGCTGATCCGCACGATCGTGTTCGAGCCGCTCGGCATGAAGCACAGCCACTTCAAGGTGCCCACCGAGCGGCAAGCCGACTATGCGCAGGGCTATACCGCGGCCGATGCGCCGATCCGGATGAAGGAAGGGTATCTGTGGGAGCCGGCCTATGGCATCCGCTCATCGTCCGGCGATCTGGTGGCCTTTGTCGAAGCCAACATGCCAGGGGCCCGTATCGACGACACCTTGCGCCAGGCGATCGCGCGCACCCATGTTCCGCGCTTTCGCGCGGGGCCCATTACGCAGGACCTGGTCTGGGAGCAGTATCGTTTTCCCGCGACCTTGGAACAGGTGCTGGCCGGCAACGCGGCGATCCTGCGCGCCGAGGCCGCGACGCCGATCGACGGCCCCGCGAGCGCTCACCAGCCGGCGTACCTCCACAAGACCGGTTCGACCAACGGCTATTCGGCCTATGTCGCCTTCGTGCCGGAGAAGCGGATCGGCATCGTGCTGCTGGCCAACAAGGCGTATCCGGTCGATCAGCGCGTCACCATCGGATACGAGATCCTGTCGCGCGTGGCCGAGCGGGCAAAGCCCTAGTGTTGCGGCGGCACGCTGCCGCTGTCATCGGTGCGCAAGCGGAAACCGCAGCCGCGCCACCACGCCCGACGGCACGTCGCCACGGTTGTCGATGCTGGCGTCGCCCCCGTATCGCTCGGCGATCGCCTTGACGATCGCCAGTCCAAGGCCGCTGCCCTCGGTGCCGTGGGCGTCGGCGCGGAAGAAGCGGTCGAACACGCGGGGCAGCGCTTCGGGCGCAACGCCGTTGCCGGTGTCGCGCACTTCGATGCAGCCGAGCCCCTCGTCGCGATAGGCGCGCAGGTCGATGGTGCCGCCGTCGGGCGTGTACTTGAGGGCGTTGTCGACGAGGTTGCTGAGGGCCGTGCGCACGTCGGCGAGGCTGGCGCGCACCTGCAGGTCGTCCAGTTGCTCGACGCCGAGGTCGATGCCGTGCGCGGCGGCACGCGGCAGGTGCATCTCGATGACGTCGGGCACCACATCGCGAATGGCCACCGGCTGCGACGCGGCCCGTTCGAGCGGCGCGTCCGCCCGTGCCAGCCGCAGCAGCTGCGAGATCATCCGCGTGCTGCGCGCGATCACCTGCTGCAGCGCGTTGTACTCGCGCAAGCTGTGCGGGTCCGACAGCGTGCGGCCGAGATTGTCGGCCTGGATCTGCAGCGATGTCAGCGGACTGCGCAGCTCGTGCGCGGCATCGGCGATGAACTTCTTCTCGACCTGCAGCGACTGCGACAGCCGCGCGATCATCAGATTGATCGACTGGACCAGCGGCAGCAGTTCGCGCGGCACCTTGTCGGTGGGCAGCGATGCGAGGTGGCCGATGTCGAGCCGCGCTGCGCGCTCGCCCAGGGCACCGACGCGCCGCAAGGCCCGCTTGACCGTCATGAAGATGGCGAGCCACGCCAGCGGCATCATCGCCAGCGCGGGCATGGCGCTGGCGATCGCGGCATCCTCTGCAATGCGCTTGCGCGAGGCTTCGCGCTGCGCGACATGGATCGTCCAGTCCGGCCCGTGCCGTGAGTAAACGCGCCACCGTTCCTGTTCCACCGTCTGCGTCGAGAAGCCCGGCGGCGCCTCACGGCCGAGGGTGAGCGGGTCGCTGTCCGGATGAAGCGACGGCTTCGTGCCGCCGAGCCAGATCTGGATCACGATGCCGTCGGATGCGTCGCGATACAGATGGAGCGGGTTCATCGCCCGCGCCATGTCGTCGCTGACGCGGGCGGCCACCTCCTGCAGGCGGCGGTCCAGCAATTGATGGATCTCGGAGGTGGCGACCACATAGGTCCACGCCGTATGCAACAGGGCAAAGGCGGCGATCACCGTGCTGAGCGCCAGGCTCAGCATCACGCTCAGCGAACGGTTGCCCGATGGCGTCGGGTGCGGCGTCGCGTGCGGCGGCGTGCGCGATGCCGGGTGGGGTACGGTGTGGGCGGGCATGTGGATCTGGCCGGGTGCGCGCCGCAGTGACGGCCGCGATGATCAGCTTGGCGGATCGCCTGGCGAGCCGCTCCGCGGTTCGCGATCCGGCGTGCCGGGTTCAGGCACGACGCCCGCCGTATTCGGCTTGAGCTTGTCGCCGCCCAGCAGCACGGTCCAGCCGAGCCCGCGCACATTGCGGATGGCCGAAGCGCCAAATTTCTTGCGGACCGAGTAGATCAGCACGTCCACCGCGTTGCTTTCGACTTCCTGTCCCCACCCATAGATCTTTTGCTCGAGCTGGTTGCGCGAAAGGATCGTGCCCGGTCGTTCCAGCAGCGCCAGCATCAGCGCGAATTCGCGCGCCGACAAGGTTTCGGTATGGCCGTCGACCGTCAGGCTGCGCGTATCGAGATTGAGGCGGATGGTGTCGTCGCCGAGGCTGGAGGTCGCGTAGCCGGCCTTGCGCCGAAGCACGGCACGCATGCGTGCCAGCAGCTCGGGGACCTCGAAGGGCTTCAGAACGAAATCGTCGGCACCGGCGTCGAGTCCCTGCACGCGCGTATCCAGATCGTCGTGGGCGGTCAGTATCAACAGCGGAGTCTGCGTACCCTGCGCACGCAGCCGCTGCAGCAGATCGAGACCGCCCATGCGCGGCAGCCCGAGGTCGAGCAGGATGATGGCGTAGGAGCCTTGCTCGATCGCATGCTGGCCCGCCACGCCGTCGCGCACCCAATCGACGCTGCACTGCATGTTTTCCTTCAGCGCGCGCATCAGGCTGGTGCCGATCTGCAGATCGTCTTCGATCAGAAGAATGCGCATGATTTCCGCTCGATATGCCGTGCAAAAAAGATAAGGGGGAGCGACATCGAGGCCGTGTTGCCCCGCGACGCGGGCGCCGCGGCCTCACTTATACCGCCGCAAACTGCGCGAGGGAAGTGGAGCTAGTCCCGATGCTGATGTCCTCAATGGGCCGGCTGTGGAGTCGCCGAATCTCGCCGTGACATATCGCGGTCGAAGATCGCAAATCGGCCGCGATTTTCTGATGTGCCGGTGGCGACAGAGGGCGACACTTCGCGCCGGTCGGACTCGTTCCCGGCCTCCCCGCCTCTGCTTTGTCCGCCTGCCACAGGCGGATTTTTTTTGTCCTCTGCCTTTCCCGGCACCGAGCCGAGATGCAAGGCGCGTGACCGCGGGATTCGGCTGTCCGCACCCGAGATCGGCGGGTCCTCGACGGTGCGCTCGCGCACGCAAACCGCCGTACGCGTCTCACATTTCGGGTTGCGGGAAAGAAGTTATAAGAAATCGATCGAGACTTTCTCTAAACGATTCGAGTAGACCCTCAAATTCTCAAAGTTCATTCGATAAATGGTTTGATAGCGAAGCGCTGTCCGGCGCCGTCGATCGCATCGAACCACACGCTCCACGACGTCGGACAGCTACGTCTTTCAGGTCATCACCGGATCGGTATCCGGGTCCGGCGATGGAATGATGCAGCCACTGAGCACGAGTGTTCGAGGGAAAGATGGGGGCAGTCAAGCTAATGGTCTTCAGCCGGTCCGGACGGATCGAGTGCAACGGCGAGACGTACGAAGTGCCGGCATGCAGCCTGGTCTTCACCAACGGCAACGCGACGGCGATTCCAGCGCGCGAGGGCATCGATACTTACGTCTTCCACTCGGGGGACTTCCAGGATATCTACCGCGAGCTGCACGAGCTGGCGAGCCGCTACCGAAGAGGGACGCAGTTCTGGCGCGAACCGGTCAAGCGGATCACGGTGCCGGAGGAAACCATCAACGTGATCCGGCATCTCGGTGCCGCCGAGCCGCGCGCGATGCTGCGCTTCGCCTATGTCTACTGCATGGGCACGGAGCCGGAGTACTTCTCCCGGCTTCTGCACCACCTGATCGACAGCAGCCGCGACTTCTTCGAGTTCATCGAAGAAAACAGCATGAGCGCGTGGCCGGTCACGCAGTACGCCAAGGCCCTCGGCATTCCGGTGCGCAAGCTGAACGTGATGTTCTACGAGAAGTTCGGCGTATCCGCCAAGAACTGGCTGCTGGAGCGCCGGCTGCAGCGAGCGCGGGAACTGCTGCTGCTGACGTCGATGAAGGTCACCGATATCGCGCAGGAGTGCGGCTTCAACAGCCACGCGCATTTCAGCGTCAGCTTCCGCCGCCGCTACGAGGCAAGTCCTCGGCTGCTCAGGCAGCACCACCAAAGCATCAACGACGCAGCGAACGAGGAATAGAAGCAGATGAATCTGAACGCATTGATCGATGGCATGGACGGTCCGATCGCGTCGGCGAGTTTCAGCATGGCCGAGGCGCTGCAGCGTGCGGTGACGACGGGCGAGACGCTCGACTTCATCCAGGCGCAGAAGATGACGGCGGCCTTTACCAACATGACGGCGCTGCAAAGCTCGATCATCAAGGCGATGCACGACACGATCGCCGGCATCATCCAGAAGATCTAGCCATGCAGCCATTGCCAAGAGAGGTCAGGCGCCTGCTGGTCGAACTGGCATTTGCCGCCGGCAATCAGCGTCTGCACGGCGAGATCGAGGTCTTTCTGGACACCATCGACCTGTTGGTCGACGACGAGCAGGACCGTGCCATCTGCCGGGCGCATCTGTACATGCAAAGCGGCCGGCTTGTCGAGGCGCGCGCCTGCCTGGGCGAGCGCAACGATCCGCCCGCGCTGCTGCTGGCGACGCTGATCGCCGCCAAACGGGATGCTGCCGCTGCGCCTCGCGTGATATCCACCTCGCCCCGCACCCGCCACTGAGTATCGAAGGTTCGAAGGTATCGAAGGCATTCATCATGAACATCGACCCCACCACTGCCGCCGGCCAGATGCCGGCCATCGCTGCCGGCAAGGAGCCGGCGGCCGCCGATATCCAGGCGTTCATGGACGCGATGTCGGCGCGCGTGCCAAAGCCCGAGGCGATTGCCACCGAGGCGGTGCGCAAGGCCGACGCCACGGTGTCCGCGCGTGTCCAGACCGTCAGCGCCAGCTCCGCACTCGATCCGGCGGCCATGACGCGGACACAGCAGGCACTGCTCGAAATGCGCAACGGCGTCGACCTGATCGCGAAGATCGCCGGGACGCTGTCGCAATCGATCAACAAGCTGACGACGATGCAATGAAGCGCTTCCGCACGATCGCCCTTGCCGTGCTCGCCGCGGTCAGCATGGCCGGCTGCAAGATGACGCTGTACTCGAATGTCGGCGAGGCCGAGGCGAACCAGATGCTGGCCTTGCTGATGCTGCGCCATATTCCCGCGGAGAAGGTGGTGGAGAAGGGGGGCACGGTGACGCTGCGCGTCGACAAGGGCGAGTTCATCAATGCCGTGGAGGTATTGCGGCAGAACGGCTTTCCGCACCACAAGCGGCTTGGCATGGAAGATCTTTTCCCGTCGAACCAGCTGGTGACCTCGCCCGCGCAGGAGCGCGCCAAGATGCAGCTGCTCAAGGAGCAGCAGCTCGAAAGCATGATCTCGGCAATGGACGGCGTGATCGGCGCGAAGGTATCGATCGCGCAGAAGGTCGACGAAAACGGCAAGCCGACCGGCGCGCCGTCGGCGGCGGTCTTCATCAAATATTCGCCGCAATTCAATCTGGGCAACTACGAAGTGCAGATCCGCAGCCTGATCCGCGATGGCATCCCCGATATCGCGTCCGACCAGATCAGCGTGGTGATGCAGGCCGCCGACTATCGCTATCAGGCGCCGGCCGCCGAGCCGCCGCCGTCGCGGTGGCGCCAGTGGCTGCAGGCGCAGCCGGCTCAGGCGGCCGCCGCGGTGGCCGGCGGCGTGCTGGCGCTGTGCGCGATGGCGGGACTGTCGCTCTGGATCGCGCGCCGCAAGGGGACCGTCGATGTCTGACGCCGCCAAGGCCGGCGCACGCGCGCAGCAGAGCCTGTGTCCCGCGGTGCAGCGTCTGCACGCGCTGGCGTGGCGACCGGGCGCCGCGATGCACCCGGGCTGGTGGAGCTATCTCGGGCTGGATGCCTGGCGAGACGACTATCGCCGCCATCCCGGCAGCCGCCGCGCTCTCGACGCGTTGATCGTGCAGCGCCGCGGTTTTCCGGCCGCGCCGCTCCCCGCGGCGCTGTCCGATGAACAGCGCCGCATGCTGGCCCTGGAGCCGCGGCTGCCGGTGCTGCTCGTCGCGCTCGGGGCCGTTGCCGCGCGTGCCCCTGAACTGCTGCTGCTCGGCGACTACCGGCGGCAATTGCTGGCGGTACTGGGCGACGACGGCTGCGACCAGCTGGCCGCGCTGGTGCCGGACGGCAAGGCGCCGGCCCTGAGCCGTCCACCGGAGCAGATCGTCGAATGGCTGCGCGAGCTGGGCCGCTTGTGGCTGGACCAGACGCTGCCCGGCAGCACCGTCTGGCAGGCGCTGTCGATCTGCCTGCCGCCACCTGGCCCGCTGCTGGCGACGCCGCCGACGGGGCTTGCCTTGCCGATGCTGTTTCGCCTGGAACGTCTGCTATGAACCCTTTTGGACTGACGATCACCGCGGTCCGCGGTGAATTGCCCGTGGGCGGCATCGTGCCGGCGGCCACGCTGGACGGATACATCGATGCGGCGGCGGTGCTCGGCCGCAACCGCTCGCGCGCCGCCGCGGTGCTGCTGGCCAGCCGTCGCCGTCGCGCGCAGGCGCGGGTCCAGGCGGCGCAGATCCTGGCCGAGGCGCGTGCCGAAGGCGAACGCCGCGCCGAGGCAGCGGCGCGCGCCGCCCACGACGCGATCTGCGAGGACGTGCTGCGCTGGCTGGTGTGCGAGAGCGAACTCGAGGCCGTCATTGCCGAGCGTCTGGAAGCGCGCTGCCGCACCGTGATTGCCGACGCGCTCGCGTGCTTCGCCGGCGAGGCGGACCGAGCCGCCCTGATCGCGCAGCGCGTCGCAGCCCGGTGGCGAGAGTTGTCGTCGCACGGTGCGTTCACATTGCGGCTGTGTCCAGACGATCTCGAAGCGGTCGCGGCGCGGCTGCCGGCGGAATCAGATTTCACGGTCAGCGCCGAACCGGCGCTCGCCCCCGGCCAGGCGCTGCTCGACAGTCCCTACGTGCAATTGCGCATCGATCTTGACCGTCATCTTGCCGTGCTGCTGGCCGCGATCGGCGGCGAGCCGGGCGCAACGCCGCCATCGCCGGACGAGCCTGTCCGGGGGGAGGCGCGCGACGGCGAACAGGACCCGGACGCGCTGGCCAACCATCTGGATGGTCTGCTCGCCGATCTGGACGGCATGGCAGGAGCCCAGGTCCCGCAGCCGCTGCGCGACCGCGGTCTGCCCGACACCGACTCACCGGGATGGCAAGCATGAGCCCCAGAGTCCAGGGCCCCAAGCCCGTCATTCCGACCGGCCCGGCCCCGGCGATCGCGCCGGGCCAGGGCAGCCCCGCACCCAGCCGCGGACCGCAGCAGGTCGGTCCTGCCCGCTCGGCGATGGACCTCGCGGCGCGCGCCTTGAACGCGTCGCGCCGCCTGCAGGAAGCGGCCCTTACCAATGTGCACTCCTCGAAACTGCACGCCCTGCTGCGCGGGGACCGCCGCAACGACGCCCTGCTGGCGCGCGCCTTCGTCGGCAAGCTCGCCAAGTCGCTGCTGGCCAACAAGGACCCGCGCATCGAGCAGCTGCTGCAGCAGTTCGGTGACATCGAGGACGTCGACGGCCTGCTCTCCGCGATCGGGCGCAGCGAGTTGCATCCGGCAGCAGTGGCGTTGCTGCTTGCCGCGATGGCCGAGCAGCACCGGCCGGGGCGCAAGCGCACCCGTCTGGAGGAGGCCCTGGAGCGGCGGCTCGGCGCCAGCGGCGATTGGGAGCTGGCCATGCTTGGCTGGCTCGAGTTCGGCGCGATGACGCCGGAGCTGATGTCGCAGTTGAAGTCGCTGTATCAGCGTGCCGATGTGGTGCAGCAGGGCATCGCGGCGTTTCTCGATCAACTGGCCGGCATCGGCGAGCGCCGGCGCAAGGTCAAGGTACTGATCCGTGCGCTGGGGGCGGAACTGAGCGGCATCGACGACGACGCGGCCGAGGGCATCAAGCTGGCAGCGGTGGTGCGCGATCTGAAACGCCTGCTGATCTTTCTCGGATGCGAGGAGCAATGCGGCCGGATCGCCCGAGGCCTGGGCGAGCCACCGGTCGAGCCGGATGCCGTCCTGCGCCTGCTGATTCGCATGGTCGACCAGCCCTGGCTCTACCACGACTGGATCCGCGGCGAGGTCGACGGCATGCAGCTGGGCCGTCAGCGCGGCTTCAGGCTGATCCGCGACCTTACCCGCCTGGCCAAGTTGCTGCCGGAGCCGTGCTTTCGCGACGACGACCACCGGCAACAGGTGCTGGCCGCACTGGCCGAGTTCAACGACCGCGCCGAGAACGCAGACCCTGCCGAGGACGACGCCACGGGCTGACGCCCCTTCAGGTATCGGCCCGATGCCGCGTGCCGCGCCTGCCGCGCACGATGGCAACACCGCAAGCAATGAGGACAGCAAGCGCGTCCGGCGGCTCGCGCCGCCGGGATCGTGCCTGGATTACCGATGGACATTGGAACGCTGCGCAACCTGGAAAAGCTGTTTCGGCTGATGGACGTCAAGCCGATCACGATCGAACCCCGCGTCGAGATACGCGACGGCGAGATCCAGGTGTTCATGGAAGTGCGCGACCGCCGCGTGTTGTTGTCCACGATGCGGCCGGTCGATCCGTACGTGGCCGACGCGGCGCTGCGCACGCTGCTGACGCGATGGTCGCCGGCCTGCATGGCCGGCGTGCCGTTGCGGGTGTTCCGGGTCGACGACTGTCTGTTCGTCTCGGGGGCAATGCCCGCGGGCAGCGGCGCAGAGCTGTGGTACCGGACGGTCCGGGCACAACGCAGGCTGCTGGAAGCCTGTACGAAGGAGCAAGCATGAGGTTCGTCTTCGCGGCACTGTTGTTGCCGCTGGCGCTGCTGTGGAGCACGGTGATCGTCGCCCTGGCGCTGGCGCTCGTACTCGGCGCGGTGGCCTTCGGCGTCGGCTGCCGGATCGCCGCTGCACTGGGCAACGCGTTCCGGCGCATCACGCAGGCACGGCGCGGAGCACGGTCATGATCAAGCGCCTCAGCGCCTGGCTCGCCACGATCGGCGGCCGACAGGATGTCGTGCTGGCCGTGATGCTGATGGTCGCGGTATTCATGATGATCCTGCCGCTGCCGACCATCCTGGTCGATCTGCTGATCGCGATCAACCTCGGGCTCGCGCTGCTGTTGATGATGACCGCCATCTACGTGCGCGACCCGCTCGACTTGTCCGCGCTGCCGTCCCTGCTGCTGATCACCACACTGTTTCGCCTGGCGCTGACGGTCAGCACCAGCCGGTTGATCCTGCTGCAGCACGATGCGGGCGAGATCGTCACCGCCTTCGGCAACTTCGTCGTCGGCGGCAACCTCGCCGTCGGCATCATCGTGTTCTCGATCATCACGGTGGTGCAGTTCATCGTGATCACCAAGGGGGCGGAGCGCGTGGCGGAAGTCGGCGCGCGCTTCTCGCTCGACGCGATGCCCGGCAAGCAGATGAGTATCGACGGCGACCTGCGCGCCGGCACCATCGACGCCAACGAGGCCAAGCGCCAGCGTCAGCTGGTGCAGAAGGAGAGCCAGCTGTATGGCGCGATGGACGGCTCGATGAAGTTCGTCAAGGGCGATGCGATCGCCGGCATCATCGTGATCCTGGTCAACATCGTCGGCGGCATTGCGGTCGGCACGATGCAGCACGATATGGGCGTCGGCAAGGCGCTCGAGGTCTACTCGGTGTTGTCGATCGGCGACGGCCTGATCGCACAGATCCCCGCGCTGATCATCTCGATCGCGGCAGGCATCGTGGTCACGCGCGTGCCCGGGGAGAAGCGCGAGAACCTGGCGCAGGATCTGGTCAACCAGTTCTCGCGGCAGCCGAACGCGCTGATGATCGCCGCCGGCGTGCTGCTGCTGTTCGCGTTCGTACCGGGCTTTCCCGCGGTGATCTTCATGCCGCTGGGTGCGCTGCTGGGATTGGTCGCGTTCTATGCGCGCCGCCGTGCCAGGTCGCTCGGGCCGAATACGGCCGACCAGAGCGGTGCGGCCGCCGACGGAGACGGCGAGGCGCGCATGACACCGGGTGCGGAGCCGCTGGCGCTGAAGCTCGCCAGGGATGTGGCGGCGCTGCCGGGCCTGACCGAGGCGCTGGAAGGGCTGCGCTGGCAGAAGTTCGAGCGCCTCGGCATCGCGCTGCAGAAGATCGAACTGGTCGTCGATGCCGGAATGCCGGCCGGCAGCTTCAGCGTGCTGCTGTACAGCGAGCCGGTACTGAGGGTCGCCATGCCTGCCGGCCGCCTGCTGCTGGCTCGACAGGCCAGTGCCATGCCGATCGCCGAGCGCGTCGACAACCTGCCGTTCGGCGGGCTGACCCTGCAATGGATCGCGCCCGAGCACCAGGCCTCGGTGGCGCAGTCCGGACTGACATTGCTCGCCGGTGCGCAGGCAGTCGCGTACGCCGCCGCGCTGGCGGTCGACCGCTTCGCCGACGAATTCGTGGGCGTGCAGGAAACCCGCTATCTGATGGATGCGATGGAAGCCCGCTACAGCGAACTGGTCAAGGAGCTGCAGCGGCAGCTGCCGATCAGCAAGATCTCCGAGGTATTGCAGCGGCTGGTGGCCGAAGGGATCTCGATCCGGGATCTGCGCACCATCTTCGAGGCGTTGATCGAATGGTCGCCGAAGGAGAAGGAGACCGTGATGCTGACCGAATACGTCCGCGTCGCGCTGCGCCGCCAGATCGTCGGGCGGCATACGCGCGGCGAAGCCCGCATCAACGTCTGGCTGGTCGGCGACGGCATCGAGAACATGATCCGCGACTCGGTGCGCCAGACCGCCGCCGGCGCCTACTCGACCTTGCAGGGCGATCAGATCGAAGCGATCGTGGCGCGCATCAAGGCCGGTATTGCCGGGCGCGAGGACATGGAGGGCGCGCTGGTCACCGCCATCGATGTGCGCCGCTTCCTGCGCAAGTTTCTCGAGCGCGAGCTGTTCAGCGTGCCGGTGTTGTCGTACCAGGAACTGGGCGACGACGTGCAGCTGCATGTGCTCGGCAATATCGACATGATCGGGGAGTACGACGATGCGTATGCCTGATGTCGACGCGATCGTCGCCGACGTGGCTGGGCGCCTGACGCTGCCGGCGCTGGACGATGGCGTCGAGCGCTTCGGCCGTGTGGTCGAAGTCGGACCCACGCTGATCAAGGCCAGCCTGCCCGACGCGGCGCTCGCCGAGCTTTGCCTGATAGGTGGCGACATGCAGGCCGAAGTCGTCGGGCTGCAACGGGAGATCGCGCTGCTGTCCCCGTTTTCGGAGCCGATCGGCATGAGCTGCGGCGCCCTGGTGCGGCCGCTCGGCACCGAGCATCGGATTCCGGTCGGGCCGCATCTGATCGGGTCCGTGGTGGACGGCCTCGGCCGCCTGATGAGCGGTCCGCCGGTGCCGGCCGGGTGCGAGACGCGCGCGCTGGAGGCCGCGGTGCCCGATCCGCTGACACGCACGCTGATCGATCAGGTGCTGCCGCTGGGCGTACGCGCCATCGACGGCATGCTGACCTGCGGCCGCGGCCAGCGCATCGGCATCTTCGCAGCCGCGGGCGGGGGCAAGAGCACGCTGCTCGGCATGATCTGCGACGGCAGTCTTGCGGACGTGGTGGTACTCGGTCTGGTGGGCGAGCGCGGACGCGAAGTGCGCGAGTTTCTCGACCAGACGCTGACGGCCGAGGCGCGCGCGCGCTCCGTGGTGGTGGTGTCCACCTCGGACCGCCCGGCGCTGGAACGCCTGAAGGCCGTCTATACCGCGACGACCATCGCCGAGTACTTCCGCGATCAGGGCCTGAACGTGCTGCTGATGGTCGATTCGCTGACGCGCTTTGCCCGCGCCGGACGTGAGATCGGCCTGGCCGCCGGCGAACTGCCGGCCGCCGGCAGCTTCCCGCCCAGCGTGTTCGCACGGCTGCCCCGGCTGCTGGAGCGGGCCGGGTGCGCCGCCAGCGGCAGCATCACCGGCATCTACACCGTGCTGGTCGAGGGCGATGACATGACCGAGCCGATCGCGGACGAGGTCCGGTCGATTCTCGACGGCCACATCGTGCTGTCGCGCGAGCTGGCGGAGAAGAACCACTACCCGGCCATCGATATCCCGGCCAGCATCAGCCGCGTGATGCACCAGGTCACCAGCGAACAGCATCGGCAGTGGGCCGGACGAGCCCGCCGGCTGCTGGCCCAGTACAAGGAGATCGAGCTGCTGGTGCGGGTCGGCGAATACGAACGTGGCCACGACGCCGAGGCCGACGACGCGCTGGACCGTCGCGCCGCGCTGGAGGCTTTCCTGTGCCAGGGCACCGGCGAGCGCGCCGACTATCAAGGCACGCTGCGTCAGCTGCGGCAGGTCGTGGAGGGATGATGGCCAGACCGACCGCCGCACAGATGCTGGCCCAGTTGCAGACCATCAAGACCTGCCGGGAGGGTGTGCTGCGCCATCGCGCCCGCCGCATCGAGGCGGAAATGCGCGAGTGCCGGCAGCAGTGCGATACGCGCAAGGCCGAGCAGGCCGACCTGCGTGCCGAGTGGCGCGCCGCCAGCCAGACCGAGCAGGCGGTGGACCCACGCGACTTTCACCAGCTCAAGCGCCGGCTTCACGCGTTCTATCAACGCGAACAGCAGCTGCAGGCCGGGCTGCGCCAACTCGCCGACCAGATCGCCGATTGCCAGACCGCGGCCGCGCGGACGGCACGGGCGCTGAAGGAAAACCTGCGCGGCCAGGAAAAGCTGGCCGCGCTGATCGAGGCGCAGCAATGAGCGTGTCCCCGGTAGGCGGCGTCCTGCCCAAGGGCGGCCGCGACCGCGACGAGCGTCGCAAGGTGGAGCCGGAGCAGACGGCGCAGTTCGATGCGGCCATGCGCAAGCGCAGGCGGAGCAGGCAGCCCGGTGTCGGGGACGCGGAGCCGACCGTACCGCCGCCGCCTGCGCCGCCGGCATGGTGGTGGATGCTGGGCGGCGCGCGTGCCGGGTCCGCTGCAACGGCGGCCTGCGGCGGGCCGGACGCCGGCAGCGCGGAGGCGATCGCTCCCCCGGACCTCGAAGCCGCCAACTTCGCACCGGGCGCGCAGACGCGCCTGAGCGGCAATGGGCTGCATGTCCGCTTTACGCAGGGTGCCTGGGCAGGCATGGAGCTGCAGGCGTCGCTGCATGCCGGGCAGGTCGTCGTCACGCTGCGCCCGCTGAACCGCCAGCAGCACAAGCGTCTGGTCGAAGCGAAGTCGTCGTTGGGCGACGAAGTGGCCAGGCAGACCGGTGAAGTGATTCGATTGGAGGTAGCCGATGCTACTCGATGAATGGAGCGATCAGGACCTGGAATTGGCGCGGGCGATCGGCCCGGGCCGGTCCACCGCAGCGGCGGGCGATCGCCGCGCAGGCGCCGCGCCAGGCGCGCACGGCGACGGGCTCGATGCGCTGCAGGCGCTGGAGCGGCTGGACCGCGCCGATCCGATGATGGACCCGATCGGGCGGCTCGACGCGTTCGACGGCGATCGGCTGCGGCACGATCCACTCGCCGGTCTGCGGGACGATGACGGCGACGGCGACCGGGACCCCGGCATCGGAGACATCGGGAAGATCGGCGACATCGGCGACATCGGCGACACCGGCGAGATCGCGGACATCCGTGATACCAGCGGTCGCAACGCGCCAAACGAAGACGGCGCCGCCGCACTGGTTCTCGATCTGAAGCCCTGCGGCGGCGACGGCGTCGTTTTGACGATGTCGATCGACGGACAGCGCGCCCGCGCCTGGGTCGACGCCGACGCCTGGTGCGAATGGCTGGCGCCGCGCCTGGCGGTACAGCGCTTCCACCAGATCCCGCCCGATCTGCTCGGGCTGCTCGGCCAATGGACGTTGCTGCCGCTGCAGCACCATGCCCGCCGGGCGGGGCTGGGCCTGCCGCGCTTCGGCAACGCCGAGCCCGGCCGCTGTGCGCGGGCGATCGCGCCCACGCTGACGCTGTGCCGCGCCGATGCCGAGCTCGACCTGCGCCTGCTGGACTGGCCCGAGCCGTGGATCGCCGCACTGGCGCAAACCATGGAAGACCGCCGCCCGCCGTTGACGATCCCGCCGATCCCTGTGGCCCTCGCGGCCGGATGGGTGCACCTGACACGCGCGCAGCTCGCCCGCCTGGCGCCTGGCGACGGCGTCGTGCTGGAGCGGGCCGCTGCCGTCGAGCACGGCCATGCCTGGCTGATCGCCGAACGGCCGCTGGCGCTGGCGTGCTTCGCACACGGCGCCTGGCATATCGAACACACATGCAACGAGGAAACCAGCATGGAGCAAGGGACCGAGGTCACGCTGCGCGGCAGCCAGCTCGACGACGACAACATCGTGCTGACGGCGGTTGCCGAAGTGGGGCGCCTGTCGTTGTCGCTCGATACGCTGCGGGAGCTGCAGACGGGTCAGATGCTGGAGCTGGCCCATGCCAGTCATGGCCGCGTCACGCTGACAGTGTCGGGTCAGCCGGTCGCCAACGGCACGCTGCTGCGCGTGGGCGACAAGCTGGTGATGCGGATCGAGTGAGGACGGGCGAGGACGGGCGATTTCAGGCATGGACCCGATGCCGGCATTCGCCGGGCATGCCGAGAATGATCGCTTACTCACGGACCAGAACATGTCGCTCGCCGATCATCCTCTGCAGCTGATTCTGCTGCTGTTCGCCCTGTCGTTGCTGCCGCTGTTCATCGTGATGGGCACGGCCTTCCTGAAGATCTCGATCGTGCTGTCCACGCTGCGCAACGCGCTCGGCATCCAGCAGATTCCGCCGAACATGGCGATCTACGGGCTGTCGCTGGTGCTGACGATGTTCATCATGGCGCCGGTCGGCATGGCGATCGGCGACAACCTGAAGGCCAATCCGATCAAGATGGAGGCGCCGGATCTGTTCGGCCAGGTCGAAACCCGGGTGCTCGAGCCTTACCGCGAGTTCATCAAGGGCAAGGCCAGCCCGCAGCAGGTCCGCTTCTTCATGGACATCGGCGACAAGATGTGGCCGGAGCCCTATCGCAATCGCATTCCCGACGATTCGCTGGTGGTGCTGATCCCCGCCTTCACCGTCAGCGAGCTGGTCGAGGCCTTCAAGATCGGCCTGCTGCTCTACCTGCCGTTCGTCGCCATCGACCTGATCGTCTCCAACGTGCTGCTGGCGATGGGCATGATGATGGTGTCTCCCGTGACGATCTCGCTGCCGATCAAGCTGCTGGTGTTCGTGCTGATCGGCGGGTGGGAGAAGTTGCTCGGCCAGTTGATCCAGTCCTATCTATGAGCAACGAAATCATTGCGCAGTTGGCGTCCAACCTGCTGTGGCTGGTGCTGATCCTGTCGCTGCCGGTGGTCGTCGTTGCCTCGGTGGTCGGTGTGCTGGTCAGCCTGGTGCAGGCGCTGACACAGGTCCAGGACCAGACCATCCAGTTCCTGCTGAAGCTGATCGCGGTCTGCGTCACGCTCGTGATGACCTATCACTGGATGGGTGCCACGCTGATCGGCTACACGAACATGGCGTTCGAGCAGATTTCTGTGATGGGGAAATAGGTGGACGGCTGGCAGCATATCGTTCCGACGCTCGCACTGACGATGCTGCGCCCCCTGGGCATGCTGGTGCTGATGCCGATGTTCTCCGCACGCGCGCTCGGTGGCGGCCTGATTCGCAATGCGCTCGTGCTGGTCATGGCGCTGCCCGCGCTGCCGATGCAGCTGGCGCATGCCGCGCAGTTTGCGGAGCTGTCGCTGCCGGCGCTGAGCCTGCTGGTGATGCAGGAGTTCGTGATCGGGCTGGTGATGGGCTTCTGCGCGACCATTCCGTTCTGGGCCATCGACATGGCCAGTACCGTGATCGACACCGTGCGCGGCACCTCGATGGCATCGGTGCTGAACCCGATGCTGGAAGAACAGTCGTCGGTATTCGGCGTGCTGTTCACGCAAGTTCTGGCCGTGCTGTTTCTGGTCGCCGGCGGCTTCAACGCGATGCTGACCGCGCTCTATGCCTCGTATCAGAGCATGCCGCTGCTCGGCGGCTGGCATCTGTCGGCGAGCTTCCCGGGCTTTATCGCGCATCAGTGGCAGCTGATGATGGAGCTGTGCATCGGCTTTGCCTTGCCCGCGCTGGTGGTGATGGTGCTGATCGATGCCGCGCTCGGCCTGGTCAATCGTTCGGCGCAGCAATTGAACGTGTTCTTTGTCGCGATGCCGATCAAGAGCGCGCTGGCGCTGTTCGTGCTCGCCATCGGCATGAGCTACGCGTTGGGCGCCTTCCAGCAGCGCTTTGACGCATTCGGCGGCGTGGTCGCCAATCTGCTCGGGACCATGCGATGACCGAGAAGACCGAACAGCCGACGCCGAAGAAGATCCGCGATGCGCGCGAGGAAGGCCAGATTGCCAAGAGCGTGGAGATCGCCACCGGCATCCAGCTGGCCGTGCTGCTCGGCTACTTCTGGCTGCGGGGCGAGGACATCATCGATGCCTTCCAGAGCATCATCGAGGTGACCATCGCCAGCATCGGCGAGCCGCTGCGCGTGGCGATGGGGCGGGTAGTAACGGTCACGGGCGCGCTGATGCTGCATCTGCTCGCCCCGGTCGGCATCGTGCTGGTTCTGGCGACCGTCGGCTCGGTGATGGCGCAGATCGGGCCGCTGTTCGCGCCCAAATTCATCAAGCCCAAAGGCGAGCGGATCAGTCCGCTGACCAACGCGAAGCAGCTGTTCTCGCTGCGCTCGCTGTTCGAGTTCGGCAAGTCGCTGCTCAAGGTGTCGATTCTGAGCATCGCGTTCTATCTGCTGATCAAACGCTATCTCTATTCCTTCCAGTTCCTGCCGCTATGCGGCACCGAGTGCGGGTTGCGAGTCACCGGGGTGCTGATCGGCTGGCTGTGGGGAATTCTGGTGCTGTTCTACGTGGTGTTCGCGATCGCCGATCTGGCATTCCAGAAGCGCAGCCTGACCAAGCAGCTGATGATGAGCCGCGACGAGATCCAGAAGGAATTCAAGAACACCGAGGGCGACCCGCATATCAAGCACAAGCGCAAGGAGATCCATCGCGATATCCAGAGCGGCAGCATGGCGGCGAACGTCAAGCGCTCCACCGCGGTGGTGCGCAACCCGACCCATGTCGCGGTCTGCCTGTACTTCGTCGCCGGCGAGACGCCGCTGCCCCAGGTCATCGAGAAGGGCATCGATGCCCGCGCACGGCAGATGATCGCGATCGCCGAGGAGGCCGGTGTGCCAATGGTCGAAGAGGTTCATGTCGCGCGGCGGCTCTATGCGCGCACCGAGGTCGGCGATTACATCCCCGCCGAGCTGTTCGAGCCGGTGGCCGAGATTCTGCATCTGGTCAACGAGATGAAGCAGGCGGATGAGGACGTTGAGGACGCCGAGATGGACGCCGAGATGGACGCCGAGACGGACACCGACGAAGACTCGGCGGAGATCGAGACCGGCAGCGAAGACGGGGCCGACGACGACAACGGCAACGACGATGACAACGACATCGACAGCGACCCCGACGCCGCCGGCACTCGTCCGGCGCGCGGCGGTGGCATCGATCCACGCGGCGGATCCGGCCGCGGCCCACGATCCGATCCCCGCCGCCCGGCCGATGGCTAGGCCGGTACCAGGGACGGTTCCCCCAATTGGAGAGCGTTTCGTGATGAGGACGATAACGGCGGTCCCTGTGATCGCCCTGATCGGCGGCCTGGCGTACGGCGTCGCCCACGCCGACGATCCCGCGCAGCCGGCAGGCTGGACCGTGGCCCAGGCCCCGGCACAGCCGCAGAACGCGGCCGGCCCCGTGGGCAATGTCTGGGGCGTGCTGAGCGCGGCCGAACGGGAGGCGCGGGCAATCGTTGCGAGCGAGCAGCGCGCGGCTGCCGCAACCGATTCTGCGCCGCGACAAGGGCCCGCTGCGCCTGCCGGCGAGCCCGTTCGCCTGGAACAGCCCGCGCCAGCGCCGGAAGTCCGGCAACCGCGGGGCCTGCGCGGTGCCCGTGGCGCCGATCTCGAGCAATTGGCGCTGAGCACGCTGGCGCGGCACGCGGCCCGTGCGATGGGCCAGGACAACGCACGGGTGCTTGGCCTCGATGCCATCGCGCCGACCGTCGAGCCCGTGGCGGCGCTGGCGGAGGCGCAATCGGCGGCGCCGGTGGCACCGCGCGCCCGCACCGCCGCCTTCCAGCCCGATACGGTGGGCGAAGGCGGCACGGCGGGCGAGGGGCCGCTCGGCGCACGCGGCTCGACGCGGCCGCGGCACGCGCAGCTGGCGCTCGCGCCGCCCAACGCACGGCTGAAATCGGCCTACGACGATCTGATCGAGGAGGTGGCTCGCCAGCACGATGTGGCGCCGCATCTGGTCCGGGCGGTGATCAAGGTCGAGTCCAATTTTCAGGCGCACGCCCGCTCGCCGAAAGGCGCCGTCGGCCTGATGCAGGTGATGCCCGCCACGGGGCGCCGCTTCGGTGCGGCCGATCTGCGCGATCCGCGCAGCAACGTCAGCGCCGGTACGCAATATCTGCGCTGGCTGCTGAACCGCTTCGACCAGGACCTGACGCTGGCGCTGGCGGCGTACAACGCGGGCGAGGGCGCGGTCGAAAAGTATGGACGCCGCATTCCGCCCTTTGCGGAAACGCAGGGCTACGTCAGCAAGGTGCTGACGCATCTGGGCCTGACGCCGGGGACGGGGCCGACGGCGTCGCCGGCATCGGCGTTGTCCGGCGGCAATGGCCGCAACGGCGGCACCACCGATGCCGGACCCGCCAGCGCGATCGCGAGCCGCAACGACGATGGCAGCGGTCCAAAGACGGCGGGTCGTCCGCCCAGGTCGGGCAGCGGCGGCGCCGCGGCACGCCAGCAGGCCGATGCGACGCTGCGCACGGTGTCGAACTGGATCGGCGCGCTGTTGACGTCGAGTTCGCAGCCGACGGCGCGGGCAGCGACGAGCGAGGCCGCCGCCACGACGCCGACGATGGCGATCCACGCCACCGACGCCATGGACGCCACCGTCGACGCGGCGGCCTGGACGCGATTGCCGGCGCGTGAACCCATACGCACGGGGCCGGTTTGATGACGGTGCCGCAAAGCATGCCGCTGCCGCCGGTCCGCCCGGGCGCACGGCTTTCAGGTCATGACCGGATCACGCGGTCGCCGCCACTGCCCGAAGATCAGTCGATGAATCCACCGTCCATTCCGGGCCAGCGCGGCGCCAACGCCTGGCTGCGCAAGCTGATGGATTGCCCCTGCGTCGCGGTGATCGCCGCCAATGGGCCGACCGCGCAGATCGAGGTCGGCGGTGTGGCGGCCTGGGCGTGGTGTCTCGAGGCGGGACTGTGCATCGGGCTGCAGCTCGAGCCCGGGGGCGAACCCGCCGAGGGCTGGCTCGACGACGCGACGCTGTCGCTGGCGGCAACGCCGGCGGCGGTCGACGACGCGCTGGCCCTCGATGGTGAGACGTGGGTGCTGTGGCACCGCTACGACCACGACATCGAAGCCAGGCAACTGGAAGAGCGGCTTGCGCTGCAACTGGCGCTGGTACGCCGGCTGGCCGAAAGCGCGCAGCCGGCCGGGACCGGACCGGGTTCGGATATTGGAAGATTGATATGAACGCATTGCAGCTGGGCAAGCTGTCGCTTCTTGCCGCCACGCTGGTCTTCGCTCTGGGGGCGCAGGCGGCATCCGGCCCGCTGGGCCTGTCGGGCCCCGAGTTCTCGGTGTCTTCGCGGGGCATGAAGGTCGCCGCGCTGCTGCGCGACCTGGGCGCCAACTATGGCGTGCCGGTGATCGTCAGCCCCGATGTCAACGATACCTTCGTCGGCACGCTGCAGGGCCGTCAGCCCGAGCGCCTGCTCGACCAGCTGGCGCAACTGTACAACCTGGCCTGGTATTTCGACGGCCGCGTGCTCTATGCCTACAAGGCCGGCGAGGTCAGGACCGAGGTCCTGACCCCTTCCTATCTCGATGCCGGGGAGCTGGCGCAGTATCTGCGCGAGGCCGGCGTGTTCAAGGGCGGCACCTGCTCGGTGCGGCCGGTCAGCAATTTCAATGCGGTCGAGGTCTTCGGCGTGCCGGTCTGCGTGCAGCGGATCGGCAAGCTGGCCAAGGACCTCGACGAAAAGACGCTGAACCAGACGCAGAACAAGGAGGTCGTGCAGGTCTTCCCCCTGCGCTATGCCTCGGCGGTCGACGGGGCGTACACCTACCGCGACCAGCAGGTGGTGATTCCGGGCGTGGTCACGGAGTTACGCGAGATGGTGCGCAGCCGGGCAATCCCGGCGCCGACCGAAGGCGGGCAGGTGGTGCCGGCCGCCGGCACGCAGCCGACCTTCTCGGCCGATGCGCGCAACAACGCGGTGATCGTGCGCGACCGCAAGTCCAACATCCCGCTGTACGCCGAGCTGATCAGGCAGCTGGACCAGCGGCCGCGGCAGATCGAGATCTCGGTGGCCATCATCGACGTGGACGCCGCCGACATGCGCGAGCTCGGGCTCGATATCGGCGGCAGCGTCGGCATCGGCAAGTCGCGCATCAGCTTCAACTCCGGCAATGGCGCCGCGGCCGCCGACGGCACCTTCTCGACCGTGCTGAGCAACACCGCGGACTTCTTCGTCCGCATCAATGCGCTGGAGCAGAACTCCAAGGCCAAGGTGCTGTCGCGCCCGTCGGTGGTGACGCTGAACAACGTACAGGCGGTGCTCGATCGCAATATCACCTTCTACACCAAGCTGCAGGGCAACAAGGTCGCCGAGCTCGCCTCCGTGGCGGCCGGCTCGCTGCTGCGCGTGACCCCGCGTCTGATCGACATGCAGGGCGAGCAGGAGGTAATGCTGACGCTCGACATCCAGGACGGCCGCCAGGAGCCGCCGGCCAACAACATCGAGCAGCTGCCGCAGGTGCGCAACTCGGGCATTGCCACGCAGGCCATCCTGCGGCCGGGACAGAGCCTGCTGCTGGGCGGCTTCGTCGAGGAGAAGCAGCGGCAGGGCCAACGCAAGATTCCGCTGCTCGGCGACTTGCCGCTGGTCGGCGGCCTGTTCCGCAACGAGACCCGGGAGAACCTGAGCGTCGTGCGCCTGTTCCTGATCAAGGCCGAACCGCACGCCCTCAACTGAAGTGGTCATGAAATACCGATACCAGATCAAGATCCTCAGCGGACCGCTGGCCGGACGCCGGCTGCGCTTGCCCGAGGGCGAATTCACCATCGGCGGCGCCGACCCCGATCTCGACGCCATGCTCGAGGGCGGCGGCCGCGCGGTACTCGACTGCACCGAGCAGGGGGTGCTGCTGCGCACGGAGACGCCGGTATGGATCGAAGGCGCGCCGATCAGGCCGGTGGAGGGGCCGTTGCCGCTGGAGAAGGTCGTCGACATCGGCGGCCTTGCGCTGCTGATCGGCAAAGCCGACCGGCCGTTGCCCGATCGCAAGGTACCGCCCCGGCGCGACGGGCGGCGCGGCATGGTCTCCACGGTGCTCGCGTACGCGGGGCTGGTGCTGTTGATGTCCGGCAGCGCGGGCGCGGCGATCTGGGCCTACGGCATGCTGGAGCCGGACAGCGCGGTGGTGGACCGTGAAGAATGGCTCGCCGAATGGCGCAAGCGGGCGCGGCAGCAGGGCATCGACGTTGCCACGCAGCCGGACGGGCTGATGGTGCTCGGCGGCAGCTGCCTCGATTCGACCGCGCGCAACGCGCTGGTCGACAAGCTGCGCGAGCATGGCAAGCCGTATCGCGACCAGACCTTGTGCCAGGACGAACTGGTGCGCAACGTGCAGGCCGTGCTGAATCTGCACGGCTTCAGCGAGGCGCGGGCTCGGCCCGGTCCATCGATCGGCGCGGTGACCATCCAGGGCACCATCCAGGCCGACGCACGCTGGCGCCGTGCCGTGTCGATGCTGTCGTCGATGCAGGGGCTGCAGCGATGGTCGGTCGAGGATCCGGTCGGCACCAGCGTCAAGACATTGATCGGCATGCTGCGCGATGCGGGCCTGATCGGGCGTCTGAGCGTCGCGCGCGAGAAGGACCTGATCCTGATCACCGGCGTGCTCGACGACGGGGCACAGCGCAGCCTGTCCGCGGTCACGCACGCCTTTGCCGGCGCGCATCCCGATGCGCCGAAGGTCATCTTCCAGAACATCCCGACCCGGTCGATCCAGACCGGCATCTTCCCCGCGCCGGTGGTCAGCTTCGGCGGCAGCGGCGAACTGGCCTTTCTCGATCTGGCCAACGGCACGCGCCTGAAAGCCGGCAGCCGGCTGCCCGCAGGCCACGTGATCGTGCATCTGGACCGCAACGGCATCGACCTCGAGCGCGAGGGCGAACTGATGCATCTACCGCTGGAGTTGTGATGGACCCCACGTCGAAACCTGCCCCGAAACCTCGCCAGCAACCTGCCTTGTATGGCACCAGGCTAGAAGGCCGTCTGGCCGAGGACAGCGATGGCGTCCTGCGCAAGCAGTTGCGCGCCGAACTGGCGCGCGCACGCCGAAGCATCGACGCACAGCTGCGCGAGCCGCAGACCCCCGAAGCCTTCGCCACGCTGAACGCGCTGCGCGAGCTCTGTGGCGCCGGCACGCGCACGGTCGACAAGGTATGGCGCCGGCTCGCGGCAAAGCGTGCGTGAGCGTCGATGCGGCCCTTGGGCGCGCGACAGACAGCCGGCGAGCCCATTACCCGAACAGTAGCCAAATGCTTTAGCGCACCGGTTTTTTCAATAGATTCGTGAAGCCATGATCCGTAGAGTCGGGTGCACGGACTTCCAAAGGAGTTGAACGAAATGGAACACGGAAAAGAGGAAGACAAGGGCCAAGACCAGGAGCAGGCGCACGAACAGGTGTGGAAGGAGGCTTGGGAAATTCTGGATCGCCTCCGCGCGATGTTGCTCAAGGAGATGACCGACTGGGCATCGATCCAGCAGCGTGTCGACGATCTCTATCTGCGTGCCAGCAAGGATCCAAAGGCGGCCGAGGCTGTCGTCTCGCTGGAGGCGAGCCTGGCGGAGTGCCGTGGCGATATCGAGGACGCAGAGCGCCGCATGCACCAGCTGCAGGCCCTGATCAAGGAAATGAATCTGCGCTCTGCGCAGGACCGCCGCGAGATGCAGCGCTACAAGCAGGAGGTGTTCGGTCTGCGCGGCGGTGACGACAACGAGAAACCCGTCCCGGTGACGCCTCGTGCCGAGGACGCGGCGATCGCGCCAAAGAGAAAGCGCGTGCGCCGTTTTGCATGACGCGGCTGATATTGACGATTGAATGGAGTAGACGATGCCTTCTTATGTAGCACCAAGACCCACCCCGTGGCTGGAGACGGACGCCCCGCTCAATGACAAACTGCCGCCGACTCTGAGCCCGGTCGCGGAGCCGCCCGTGATACCCGGCCCTTTGGTCACCCGCAACTACAACCCCCTGGCAGCGACCGATGCCGCAAACTTTCAGGCCATGTTCATGGCGATCGAAAGCCAGCGCCAGGAGGTCGGTGCCCGCATGGAGGACTTCCGATACAACAACGATATGGCCCGAGCCATCGAGCAGCTGAAGAACGGGGTTCGCGTGCTGATCGACCAGATACAGGCCGAGGACCCGACCAGGAGGATCAAGCTGGGCTCGCAGCTCGCCTGGTTTATCTGGACCAACAACCTTGAGGTCAAGGGATACAAGCCCCAGGAAAAATTCGCCACGTTTCAGGAGTTCGCCGATCAGGACTATTCCCTCAACGAGCTGAACACCGTGATCAGCTCGTTGGAGATCGACAAGAGCAAATACACCGATGCGAACAGCCAGTACATGCAGCAGATGCAGCTTGCCCTTGGCCTGCTGCAGGTGTTCCAGCAACTGTTGACCGCACTGATCGACGCGACCAAGCGCGTGAAGGAACAGGTCGCCGCGAAGATCTGACGCGCCTGCGGCACCAGGACAGGAGGAGAAGACCGTGAAGTGTCTTCGGAAGTTGCCAGGCGATGCGCCGCCAGCGGAGACCGCTGCGCCAATTCCCGCGGTCGTCGATCCCGCCGACGGGGCGTGCGGCAGCGTCGAGCAGTACTTCGCCGAAGGCGGGACATTGCGTCGCCTGTTCAGGCTCGACGCGGTCGCACTCGAGACGTTGTATGCATACGCCTGCCAGCGATACGAAGCCGGCGATCACGAGGGTGCCCGGCAGGTGTTCTTCTCGCTGGCGGCAATCGACCCGCATGCCTATGACTATTGGCTCTCGCTTGGGCTCTGCCTGCAGAAGCTGCGCCGGCACGACGAGGCGATCTACTGCTTCGTGCGCTGCGCGGGATTGCGAATGTGGGAGCCGCAGCCGCCGTATCTGGCCGGATTGAGCCTGCAGCTATGCGGCGACTACGGCAAGGCAGCCGAGGCCTACGAAGCTGCCATCAAGTGGTGCGGACAACAGACGGAACATCAGCAATTGCGTGGGCTCGCCGAGCAGTCGTTGCGATCGCTGCTGGCGTTGAAATCCGCCAGGCCGATGCAGGGCGAAGCTCTGCCAAACGAAGGAGGAGTGAAATGAACGGTGGAATGAACAGTGCGAATGCACTGCAGCAGGCCGGCTTCATGCCGGGCCGGGATTGGGGCGACGTTCGCCCCGAAGCGATCGAAGCGCGCAAGCGGACTCAGGCGAGCGGTGCCGCGCAGCCGTGCATCAGCGTGCCGGCGGCAGAGACATTCGAGGCGCCGGACGATGTGTCGTCGCTGCTCAAGCCGCCGCCGTCCGCGATGGAAGCGGTGGACGCGCGTGCGGCGGGCGAGGCCTGGGACAGCGTGATCGGCATCCTGTCCGGGGCCGTGCGTACGGCCGCCGCGGCAGTCAAAGGCGATGACAAGGGTACGGAACTGGCGTTGAACGACCTTGGCAAGGCGACGGACTCGCTGCAGGCGTTCTATCACCGGGCGCTGAATCCGGAGTCGGTACTGCTGCAGCTGCAACTCGAGTCCAATCGGTTTTCGGCCGACATGACCCGCGCCAATCTCGAAAACACCAGGGATCTGCGCAAGCAGGAGGTGGCGGCCATCCAGGAGAAGGAGCGCAACGCGAAGGAAGCCGCCGAGAAGCAGCGGCAGCTCGAGCGCAAGGCAGGCAAGGGCCAGATTGCGGCGTTGGCGTTGGGTTGGGCGACCTCGCTCGCGCAGGTGGTCACCGGCGCGCTGAAGCTCGCCACCGGACAGCCGACCGGGATCCTCGACCTGAGCGCCGGATTGGTTGGCGTGGCCAAATGCACGCTGCAGAGCGTGCAGATGGCGCACCCGGAGCTCGCCGGAAAGCTCGGCTCCCATATCAAGGAACTGGCGAAGTGGGAGATGGGCCTTGGGATGGCGGCCGGTGTCGTCAGCCTGGTTTCGGTGGCCAGAATGGCAAAGGTGGCCAACGCCGTTCTCGGCAAGGCGGCCGGCACCGTTCTGCAAACGGGTGCGGAGTCGGGAACGAGCTCGGTGGGCGTGACGCTGGTGCGCGCGATGGACCAGGGAGGCGACGCCGCCTCGCAACTGGCCAGGAACATCGCGAAAACGCTGGTGGACGACGTCGGCGCGCAGCTGCGCAACGCGTTGCAGGTCTTTCCCGGCAGACAATGTGTGGTGGACGCCGTCACCAAGGCGTTCTCGAATCAGGCGCTGGAGACGATGGTGGAACAAGCGCTGTTGCAGGCGGCGAAGCAGATGCGCGGCATGACGACCGAGGCCTTGACGTCCGGCTTCATCCAGCAGGTGCAGAAGCAATTGCTGCGATCGGTCGTGCGCGCGGCGGTCAAGGTGGCGGCCACGCTGGACGCACCGCTGATCGCGGCCAAGGTGGTTGCGCCAGCCACGCAGCAGATTGTCCATAACGCACTGCGCATCGACGCGGCAGACAGGAAGGAAGAGATCGATCGAATGATGATCCGCGCCATGATGCTGCAATTCGTGATCGATCTGATCGGGCGGCAGGTCAAGGAGAACAAGAACGCGCTGGAACGCGTGACGCGCGACCAGGTCGACACGACCCAGAGAATCTCCACGGCGCTTTCCGAGACGCGCGATGTCGCGCTCGAAGCGGTCGGCGCCGGAGTCTGACGCAGACCGCAGCTTTATCAAAACCGTCCGAGGGGATGCTGGATTCACAGGACTTCGGACCATGTGTAGCAATGAATCGATAGGAGTAACGACAATGAATGTCACCCCAGCCAATATCGCGCTGCCCCACGCACCAGATCGCTCCGATGCCGCCTACAGGCTGATGTCGGCGCGCGCAGTGATCCTCGAAATGATGCGTTCCATGAAGCAGCTCTACGATACCTATGTGATAAGCCAGTCCCGGCTGGAGCAGACGGCCACGGTGCTGCAGCAGAATTCGTTCAAACAGGCCATCCAGGCAAAGGACCTGCGCCGCGAAGCGGAATATATCGCGGGTGCCCTCGGCATCGTCGGCGGCGCTGTCGGTCTGGCTGTCGGTATTGGGGGTGGGGTTATAGGGCGGCGCAACGATCTGGGCTTCGCCATGGGACTGGACGCGGGATCGCACTTGGGGTCGCCGGCCAACTCCCTGGCTACCAACGCGGGGCAGATGGGCGCCGCATTCAGGCGCGGCCAGGCGGAGGAGCATCAGATCCACTCGGATCTGTCGCGCAGCGTCTCGGAATCCACGGAGCGGGACGCGTCGAAGGCACAGGATAACGCCGCCCAGCACCGCCAGCAGTATCTGCAGGACGCCAGCCAGTTGGCCCAGGAATCGGTTGCGGTCGTGAAGGCCAGCGTCGCGCCGCGTTGACCGAAGCCACGGCGTGTCGTTCCCCTCGCGCCGTGGTCTTTGGCATGGATCGTTCCAGCGTTCCTCCTTTCCCACTCCCTTGCAAACCGTGCCGCCCGGCCCCGGGCGGCGTCTCGATCATGACGAACTCCTTGCCCGATATGGACTGCCGCGGTCCGGAAGACGCCTGCGCCGGAGCGCGGCGCATCGCGCCCTTGCACGATGCGGACGCGGACCCGGTTACGCGTTTCCTGCAGGCGAAAGGCTTGAGTACGGAGACGGCCTATCTCGGCGAGTCGGCGTTCGAGTTGGGCAGGCGCGTGCGCGTCGGCGCGCTCGATCTGATCTATCGCGTCGAGCAGGGCGTGATGTTGATTTGCGACATGGCGGCCATCGACGTGCCGGCAGACGATGCCGGCGCCATGCGGGCGCTGGTGTCGCTGATCCACGCGGTCGAGCGATCGGTGCCCGAGGTGTCGGCCGTCGAGGGACTGGTGCCGCTGGGAGCAGAGGATGGCAGCGACGAAGCCCGCCTGGGCCGCCGTCTGCTCGAGGTCTATCGCAAGCTGGGCGCCCAGTGCGACCCGGAGCATGTGCCCGGCATGGTCCATGTCAGGTACAGGATGCGGGGCGGCGCGCAGCAGGCGCGGCGGGCGCCTGCGTGATGTCGGCCGCGAGATCAGACGTCGATCAGTCCAAGCCGCCGCGCCCATTTGGACAGATCGGCGACATTGTGGGCGTCGAGCTTGCGCATCAGATTCATCCGGTGCGTCTCGACGGTCTTCAGGCTGATCGACAGCCGCTCGGCGACACGCCGGTTGGTATGTCCCTCGGCGACGAGCTTCAGTATCTGCCGCTCGCGCGGCGTCAGCCCGGCGGCGGCCACATGGCTGCCGTCGTCCCCCTCGGTACGGCGCATCGCATCGACCTGTTCCAGGTCGATGTCGGGATCGAGGTAGGCCATGTCCTGCCGCACCGCGTGCAGCGCTGCCATCAGCTTTTCCAGATTGCTGCGCTTGAGGACGTAGGCATGAGCGCCGGCGCGCAGCGCGGCGGCGGCGCGGTTCTCCGAATGCAGGCCGGCGAGGACCACGACGCGGATGCCGGGCCATCTGCGACGAATCGTCGCAATGGCATCGACACCGTCGAGCGAACGCAGCTGCAGATCCATCAGCACAAGGTCGGGATGGAACTGCAGGCAGGCATGGACGGCCCCATGTCCGTCCGACGCTTCGCCCACGATGTCGACGGTCGGATCGGCCTTGGTCAGCAGCGATTTCAGCCCTTCGCGCATCACGGCGTGATCGTCGACCAGCACCACACGGGTGGCAGGCAGATGGGCGGTGATGGGACGGCGTGCCGATTGCACCAGGCGAGGCAATACGGCAAGGCTGTTGGACGTCTGGATAGTCATGTGTTGCTCCGAAGACTATGCCGGAATCCGAGTCGCGTTCGATGCCAGGTATTGGCCCGATAGGTCTCGGTTCAGGATGGCGCCAGTCTAGGTAGCGACAATGAGCAATAAATGATGGAACGATGAGATGGAAATGAGGGCCGCCGATCGGCAGCATCGACCCGCGGCATCGATGTCGATCGATGCACGGAACCGATGTGTGAACGCGAATGCGACTGGAGCACGAAATGAACAGACTGGATGGATTTGACCGCCTGCTGGCGGAGTTCGGCGAATCGATCGGGATTCCCGAGATGGCATTCGACGAGGACGGCTTGTGCCATATCCGCGTCGACGAGGAGTACCCGATCACCTTCCGCCGCGATGATGACAACCACAATCTGGTGCTGGTGGGATTGATCGCCGAGGAGCTGCCGGAGCGGCTCGAACGCGAACTGGTCAAGGAGATGCTGGCCACCGGGGTGGAACCGCTGCGCGACCATGGCGCCGCACTGGGCCTGGAACCGCAGTCGGGCACGCTGATCCTGCATCAGACCATGCCGCTAGCCAAGATCGACCGCACGGCACTGGAGACGCTGCTCGGCAACTTTATCCTGATGCAGAAGGACTGGTCGGCGCGGGTGGCCGGCGCGGGCTCGGGGGCAGCGGAGATCGACCAGGCCGGGGCCAGGGCAGGGCACGAATTGCCCGCCGGTCCGTTGGCCGGCAGGCCGGCCGGGCTTGGCGGCACGGGCCCTGCCGGTGCGAAACCTGGCTCTCCCGGCGCGGCGGGTTCGTCCGGTGCGTCCGGGGCGCCCGGTGCAAAGGCGCCGGCCAAGCCGGCCGCGCCGGAGCCGCGCTACCACCCCCATCTGCATCACCGCTGACCGTTGACGGGCGACCGACGCGAAGGTCGGTCGCGCGGTGCGAAGATCGACCAGCAGCCGCGCGCCGGCGCCACAGTGTCGATTGACAATCCTGGCCCAGGCTATCCATCATTCTGGTCGGAAAAGAAGGCGCCCCGGATCGGCATTCGCCGCCGAGGGCAGCCGCACAAGAAGGAACGGGAAATGATGCAGTGGATACGCCTAGTGGCGGGCGCGGCGGGAGTCGCCGCGCTGTTGGCCGGGTGCGCGACGGTGGCGCCCGACGAGTCGCCGATGCGGGCGGCAGTACAACCGACGCGGGACGATGCCCGCGCTCTGGCCGTCGAAGTCTATACCTACGCCTATCCCCTCGTGCTGACCGATGTCACGCGCGAGGTGATGGCGGCGCGGGCCTCGGCCGGCGCGGCGGGGCAGACGGCCGCCAATACCTTTGTCCACCAGCGCGGCGCGCCCCGCCCCGGCGCATCTGACATGCCGAGCCCGGACGCCGATACGCTGACCTCGGTCGCCTGGCTCGATCTGTCCCGCGGGCCGGTCGTGCTGAGCGTGCCGGACACACAGGGCCGCTACTACACGTTGCAGTTGATGGACGGCTGGTCCAACGTCTTCTCGGCGCTGGGCAAGCGAACCACCGGCACGCAGCGCGGCAACTATGCGATCGTCGGGCCGGACTGGACCGGCGCCTTGCCGGCCGGAGTGCGGGAGATCCGCTCCCCGACCGCGATGGCGTGGGCGGCGGTCCATATCCAGGTCGATGGCAAGCGGGATCTGCCGGCCGTGCACCGGCTGCAGAACGGCTACCGGCTGACGCCACTGGCCGCCTGGCCGAATGGGCGGCGCGCCCTGCCGGCGGTGCCGACGATTCCGCCGGCGGCGGTCGACCTGGAGACGCCTCCGGTCGAGCAGGTCGCCGCGATGGACGCGCAGGCCTTCTTCCACCGCTTTGCCGCGCTGTTGCCGGCCAACCCGCCGAGCGCGGCGGACGAGGGCATGATGCAGAAGGTGCGGGCGCTGGGCATCGAGCCGGGCGCCCCGTATTCGACCACCGTGCTGGAACCCGAAACGGCGCGCGCGCTGCAGGACGGCGCGACGCGCGCGTTGGCCCGCATCGTCACGCTGGCGCGGGGCGGCGAGGGCGCGGCGTCGGGTGCCTGGCTGTCGCGCAAGGACGCGGGCCGCTATGGCACCGACTATGACCGCCGCGCGGCCACGGCATGGCTGGCGCTGGGGTCGAGCCTCGGCGAGGACACCCTGGTGTTCCGCGCCAATGCCGACGCCAGCGGCCAGCCGCTGCAGGGCGGACATCGCTACGTGATCCGCTTCGACAAGAGCGCGCTGCCGCCGGCCAGGGCCTTCTGGTCGCTATCGCTGTACGACCAGGCGCAGGATGTCGTGGCCAACCCCTTGAACCGCTACGCGATCGGCAGCCGCGATGGCTTGCGGCGCAACCGCGACGGCTCGATCGAGATCGTGGTGCAGCAAGCGCGGCCGCCGCGGGCACAGGCGGCGAACTGGCTGCCCGCGCCCGATGGACCGTTCAATCTGATGCTGCGGCTCTACTGGCCGCAGCCGACGGCGCTGGACGGTGGCTGGAGCCCGCCATCGGTGCGGCGGATCGGCGCAAACTGAGCGCCGGCTGGGCTTCCGCTGGGCGCCCCGCTACGCGGCGGCAAGGCGCGCAAAAAGGGGCGGCCATGCGCCGCCCCCTTTTATTGCCCCGTCCGAAGGGGGCCGACACTGCCGGTCAATGCGTCGCGCAACCGCACTGGCCCGCCGCATGGGCCGGACGCTCCAGCCCCACCGGCGCCACCGGCTGCCGCCGCACCCCGGCCACGCCTTCGGCCGCCAGCCGTTCGCGCAACTGCCGGGCCGCCGCGACCATATGGCGCAGCGCGGCCTCGGTCTCGGCCCAGCCGCGCGTCTTCAACCCGCAATCGGGATTGACCCACAGCCGTTCCGGCGGAATCACCTGGCAGGCGCGCGTCAGCAGCTGGCTGATCGCCTCGACGCTGGGCACGCGCGGCGAATGGATGTCGTAGACGCCGGGCCCGATCTCGTTCGGATAGTCGAACGCGGCAAAGCCGTCGAGCAGTTCCATCGCCGAGCGCGAGGTCTCGATCGTAATCACGTCGGCGTCCAGCGCCGCGATCGCCGGCAGGATGTCGTTGAACTCCGCGTAGCACATATGGGTGTGGATCTGCGTATCGTCGCGGACCACGGCCGCGGCGATGCGGAAGGCGCGCACCGCCCATTGCAGATAGCCGTCCCAATCGGCGCGCCGCAGCGGTAGCCCCTCGCGCAGCGCCGGCTCGTCGATCTGGATCACGCGGATGCCGGCCTGTTCCAGATCGGCGACTTCGTCGCGGATCGCCAGCGCCAGCTGCAGCGCGGTATCGGCGCGCGGCTGATCGTCGCGCACGAACGACCATTGCAGCATCGTGATCGGGCCGGTCAGCATGCCCTTCATCGGCCGGTCGGTCAGCGACTGCGCATAGCGGGCGGTATCGACGGTGATCGGCTCGGGCCGGTAGACGTCGCCATAGATCAGCGGCGGCTTGACGCAGCGCGAGCCATAGCTTTGCACCCAGCCGAATTCGGTAAAGGCATAGCCGCACAGCTGTTCGCCGAAGTACTCGACCATGTCGTTGCGCTCGGCCTCGCCGTGCACCAGCACGTCGAGCCCCAATGCTTCCTGCCGACGCACGGCGTCCTCGATCTCGGCGCGGATGCGCTGCAGGTAGGCCAGCGCGCCCAGTTCGCCGCGCTTGAAGGCGGCCCGCGTCTGGCGGATCTCGGGGGTCTGCGGGAACGAGCCGATGGTGGTGGTCGGCAGCGGCGGCAGCTGCAGCGCGGCGCGTTGATCGGCGATGCGCTGCGCGAAGGGACTGCGGCGGTTTGCCATCTCGGGCGTCACGGCCGCGACGCGCTGGCGCACCTGGGCATTGACGACGCGCCGGGACGCGCGGCGGCCCGCCTGGGCCGCATCGGAGGCGGCCAGTGCGTCGGCCACCGCGGCCTCGCCGTCGTTCAATGCGGTCGCCAGCACCTTCAGCTCGTCCAGCTTTTCGGTCGCAAACGCAAGCCAGCCGCGGATTTCCGGATCGAGGCGGGATTCGGGCGCGAGCGACACCGGCACATGCAGCAGCGAGCAGGACGGCGCCAGCCACAGGCGGTCGCCCAGTTCCGCGTCCAGCGGCGCCAGCCGAGCGAGGATCGCGCGCAAGTCGGCGCGCCAGATATTGCGGCCGTCGATCACACCGGCCGACAGCACCGCGTCGGCCGGCAGCACCTCGCGCCAGGCCTGCCACTGCTGCGGCGCGCGCACCAGGTCCAGATGGAAACCGTGCACCGGCAGCGCGGCGGCGCGGGCGGCATGCTCGGCCGACGAATCGAAATAGGTTGCCAGCAGCAGCTTGACGCCGCAGTCGGCCAGCGCGGCATAGGCGGTGTCATAGCCGTCGAGCCAGGCGTCGTCGAGTTCGAGGCACAGTGCCGGTTCGTCGAGCTGGACCCATTCGATGCCGCGCGCCTGCAGCCGCTGCAGGATGTCGCGATAGGCGGCAGCCAGGCGCGGCAGCAGCGTCAGCCGATCGAAGCCGGCGACATGGGTCTTGGACAGCCACAGCCAGGTGACCGGCCCGACCAGCACGGGCTTGACGCGATGACCCAGCGCCAACGCCTCGTCGATTTCGTCGAACAGCCAGTCGACGCCGCCGTCGAAGCGCGTGTCCGGGCCCAGCTCCGGCACCAGGTAGTGGTAGTTGGTATCGAACCACTTGGTCATTTCCATTGCCGGCTGCGCCGCGTTGCCGCGCGCCAGCTCGAAATACTGTGCCAGCGTCAGCGCGCGCGGATCGAAGCCGAAGCGCGCCGGCAGCGCGCCGAGCAGAGCGCTGGTGCCCAGCATCTGGTCGTAGTAGGCGAAGTCGCCGGCGGCGACCAGATCCAGGCCGGCATCGGCCTGCAGACGCCAGTGCGCCGCGCGCAGGCCCGCCGCGCATTCGCGCAGCGCCGCCTCGCTCGACTCGCCGCGCCAGAACGCCTCTTGCGCGAATTTCAGTTCGCGTTTCGCGCCGATGCGCGGGAACCCCGGAATATGCGTGCGTGCCATCTCTCGCTCCAAAACAAGTTGGCGCACAGTGTCCGGCCGCGGGTAGAATGAATCAAGTGATATGTTTTAAACAAAATATGAATGCATTTCATATCAAGCGCCCACCAGGCCGGGCGGGGGCGCAACCATGATCGAGGTCCGCCATTTCCGCTCGCTGGTCGCGATCGCCGAATCGGGCAAGCTGGCGGCCGCGGCCGAGCGCGTCCATGTCAGCCAGTCCGCGCTGTCCCATCAGATCAAGGCGATCGAATCGCATTACGGCCTGTCGCTGTTCGACCGCACCCGTGGCGGGCTGCGCTTTACGCCGGCCGGCGAGCGGCTGCTGGCGCTCGCGCGCGAGGTGCTGGCGTCGATCAGCGCGGCCGAGCGCGATCTGGAGCGGCTCAAGGGCGATACGCGCGGGGAGCTGCGCATCGTGCTGGAGTGCCACACCTGCTTCGACTGGCTGATGCCGGTGATGGACGAATTCCGCACGCGCTGGCCCGAGGTCGAGGTCGACCTGGTGGCGGGCTTTCACGCGGACCCGCTGGCGCTGCTGGCCGAGGGCCGGGCCGACATGGTGATCGGCTCGTTGCCGCCGACGCGGCGGGGGCTGGCCGTGGTGCCGTTGTTCCGCTTCGAGATCCTGGCGGTGATCGCCAACGAGCACCGGCTGCGCAACCGGCGGCGGATCGAGGCCGCCGACCTCGAAGGCGAGACGCTGATCACCTATCCGGTGCCGGAGCCGCGCATCGATCTGATCCGCGAGGTGCTGGAGCCCGCCGGCATCCGGCTGCAGCGGCGCACCGCCGAGCTGACCGTGGCGATCCTGCAGCTGGTCGCCAGCCGGCGCGGCATTGCGGCGCTGCCGAACTGGGGCGTCAAGAACTACGTCGACCACGACTATGTGCTGGCCAAACGCATCGGTAGCGGCGGGCTGTGGAGCGAGCTCTATGCCGCGATGCCGGCGGCACTGGCGGAGCGGCCCTTTGCCCGAGACTTCGTCGCGATCGTCCGCGAGACCTGCGCGCGCGATCTCGATGGCATCGAGTTGTTGCCGGACGACGCCGGGAAGGGCGGGAAGGGCGGCTGAGCGGCCGCCGATTTCACTCGCTTACAGTTCGAGCACGATCCGCCCGCATTTCGCCCGCGAACAGCAGCTCATCATCTTGCCGTTCGCTTCCCGCTCGGCGCGCGTCAGCACCACATCGCGATGGTCGATCTCGCCCGCCAGCACGCGCACTTCGCAGGAGCCGCACAGCCCTTCCTCGCAATCGCTCTGCACGTCGATATTGGCGGCGCGCAGCGCGGCGAGCAGCGTCTGATCGGCCCGCACCGTGACGACGATGCCCGAGTCCTTCAGCTCCGCCTCGAAGGCCTGCTCCTTGCTGGGGTCGAGCGCGCCCAGCGTCGACGTGAAATGCTCGACCCGCAGCGCGTCCTCGGGCCAGCTCGCGCAGCTGGCCGCCAGCGCGTCGAGCATTCGCGCCGGGCCGCAGGCATAGATCTGCGTGTCGGGATCGGGCTGGCCGAGCACCGCATCGAGGTCGGCGCGCGCGCCTTCGTCCCGGGCGTAGACATGCAGCCGCTCGCCATGCAGCGCGGCCAGTTCGTCGAGCAGCGCCATCGACGCGCGGCCGCGGCCGCAGTAGTGCAGCTGGTAGTCGATGCCCAGTTCCCTGGCGCGCCGCGCCATCGCGCTGATCGGCGTGATGCCGATGCCGCCGGCGATCAGGATCAGCCGGCGCGCGCCTTCGTCGAGCCGGAAGTGATTGCGCGGACCGCGGATCCGCAGCCGATCACCGGCCTTCAACTGTTGGTGGATCCATGCGGAACCGCCACGGCTGTCGGCCTCGCGCAGCACCGCAATCTCGAAGGCATGGGTATCGGACGGATCGCCGCACAGCGAATACTGGCGCGACACGCCGGTATCGCCGCATTCGACATCGATATGCGACCCCGGCGACCAGCGCGGCAGCGGCTTGCCGTCGGGCGACACCAGCCGCAGCCGCACGATGTCCTCGGCCGCGCGCGTCACGCTCTCGACCACCACGGTGCGGTTGATCGCATGGCTGGACGGCTCGCCGATCCGCACCGGTGTCCGGACCTGCAGCAGCGCGGGGTTGCGCCGCTCCGGATTCTGGCTCGGGTCCCACTCGACCCACAGATGCTCGGGGCCGCGGAACGAGGTGTTCGGCACGTAGGTGAATGTCTGCTCGCACAGCTTCATATGCGGCAGCCGGCGCGTGAATTCCTCGAGGAAGATCTGCATCTCCAACCGCGCCAGGTTCTTGCCCATGCACTGATGCGCGCCGTAGCCGAAGGTCAGCTGGTCGCTGGCATTGGCGCGGCGGATGTCGAACAGGTCGGCGTCGGCGAAATGGCGCTCGTCGTGATTGGCCGACGACGTCACGATCAGCAGCTTCGCGCCGGCCGGAATGTCGACGCCGCCGATTTGCACGTCGCGCGTGGCCAGGCGCCGCCATGCCGCGACCGACCCGTTGTGCCGCAGGCATTCCTCGACCGCGTTGGGGATCAGGTTCGGGTCCTCGCACAGCTCGCGCCAGGCGTCGGGATGCTGCAGCAGCAGCTTGATCGCGTTGGCGCTGGCGTTCGCCGTGGTTTCATGCGCGGCGACGATGCCGGCCATCATCATCGAATGCAGATAGGAGTCGGTGACGACGTCCGGATATTCCTTC
Organism: Cupriavidus gilardii; assembly: GCF_017598945.1. Classification (GTDB taxonomy): domain Bacteria; phylum Pseudomonadota; class Gammaproteobacteria; order Burkholderiales; family Burkholderiaceae; genus Cupriavidus; species Cupriavidus gilardii_E. The sequence continues at coordinate 272,027 of NZ_JAGFTW010000058.1, read as the reverse complement.
TGCTTGCGGATGCCGTACTGCATCCAGCCCGGGCCCGACGGGTCCTGCCGCATCTTGTCGAGAATGCGCCCGGCCAGTTGCCAGAAGTTGCCGACCGCGTGCGCCACCTCGACCTGTTCCTCCGGTTTGGGCCGGCCCCAGGTGTTGACGGTATGGGCGATCGAATACTTGCGCAGCAGGTCCATGTCCTCCTCGGGCACGCCGAGGAAATGCAGCGCGACGGTCAGCGGCACCTCCCACAGGATCTGGTCGACCAGATCGGCCTTGCCGTCGTCGATGAAGCGGTCGACGTATTCGCGCGTCAGCCGGCGGACCATCGGCTCGTGGTGCTGCAGCTGCTCGGGCGTGAACGGCTCCATCAGCACGCGGCGGCGCGGCATGTGCGCAGGCTCGTCCTCGTTGACCAGCGTGCGGTTCATCGCGTAGCCGTAGGACGCCAGCACCGCGTTGGCCTCGTCGCCGGTCGGCGTGATTTTTTCGAGGGCAATCGACGGGCTGAAGGTCAGGTTGTCGCGGAAGATCGCCTTGATGTCGTCGTAGCGCGTCACCACCCAGTAGCCGAGCCTGGGGCTGTAGAACACCGGCTCCTGCTCGCGCGCCCAGCGCACGTAGTCGGGCGGATCCTGCTGGTAGCCGTCTTCGAACGGATCGAATTGCGCGGCGCGCGCGCTGACGGGGCAGCCGGTGGGCGACAACAGCGCCGTTTCCGGCGGTGTGCCGGACACGGCGTGAAACGGGCATCCCTGCGCACGGGCAGGTTCGGTGCGTTCGCTCATGATCGGTCCTCTACAACGTTGGCGCCGCGGGCGGGTTCCGCCAGGGTCCCGCCCGCCGGGCTCATTCGAGCGTGATATTCAGGTCGCGGATCAGCTTGTGCCACAGGGCGGTCTCGCTGCGCAGCAGCGCGGCGAATTGCTCCGGCGTGCTGCCGACCGGCTCGACGCCGAAGTCGACCAGCTTGCGGTTGACCTCGGGCTGCCTGATCGCCGCGGCAACGCTGGTCTGCAGTTTGGCGATCACGTCGGGCGGCGTGCCGGCCGGCGCGACCATGCCGACCAGCGCGGCGGCCTCGACGCCCTGCAGGCCGATCTCGGCGAAGGTCGGCACATTGGGCAGCTGCGGCAGCCGGGTGGCGTTGGCCACCGCCAGCGGACGCAGCTTGCCGGCCTTCAGGAAGGCGGCGCCGGCGGCCAGGTCGGTCATCATCGCGGGCACCTGGCCGCCGACCACGTCGAGCAGCGCCGGCGCGGCGCCGCGATAGCCGATATGCACCATGCGGACCCCGGCGCGTTCCTTCAGCAATTCCATCGCCAGATGGTGCGGGCTGCCGGCGCCGGCCGAGGCATAGCTGATCTTGCCGGGCGCCGCCTTGGCCTTGGCGAGAAAGTCGCGCGCGTCCTTGTATTCGGCGTTGGCGCCCACCACCAGGATCATCGGGAATTTGCCCAGCAGCGAAACCGGCGCCAGATCGCGCGTCGGGTTGTAGCTCAGCGACTTGTACAGGGCCGGATTGAATACGAGCGTGCCGTTGTCGGCGGACATCACCGTATAGCCGTCGTGCGGCGAGCGCGCCGTCTCGGCCGCGGCGATCGCGGTGTTGGCGCCGGGTTTGTTCTCGACCACGATGGGCTGGCCGATATTGGTGGACAACTGTTGCCCGATGGTGCGAGCCAGAAAATCCGAGCCGCCGCCGGCGGCATAGGGGACGATCCAGCGGATCGGCTTGCTGGGGAAGCTTTGCGCGGCGGCTTGCGGCGCCAACGCCAGGGCGGTCAGCATCGTGCCGGCGAGCGCCAGCATCGACGAGATCTTTCTCATTGTTTGTCTCCTCTGCGGGGATGGGCGGCGCGCCGCCGAATCGTGTCGGGACGGTGATCCGTCTCTTGTGGCCGCGTTTCGCCCGATCTCGATCCCTGGGATTACGTCAGGCGTAATGCGGTTATGCCAAAAGTAATTGTCGGGCTGTCGACTGTCAAGGGAAAATTACGCTGTACGTGCTAGCATTACGCCATACGTAATGACAAACACACGAACGCCCAGCCAGGAGCGACCGGCAATGGCCAATCCGCAAACCGAATCGGAAACAGAAACGCGCGAGAGCAACGGCGAACGGGGCGGCGCCGGCGTGCAGGCGCTGGAAACCGGGCTGTCGGTCCTGGATGCCTTGCTGGGCTCGCTGCATCCGATGGCGCTGAAGACAGTGGCGCAGGCCGCCGGCATGCATCCGGCCAAGGCGCACCGCTACCTTGCCAGCTTCGTCAAGTGCGGCTATGTGGAGCAGGACGACACCGGCCGCTACAGCCTCGGCCGCCATGCGTTGCGGATGGGGCTGGCCTGCCTGGCCCAGCTCGATCCGCTGCGGCTGGTGACGCCGGTGCTCGACGACATCTGCGCGTCGACCGGTGAAACAGTGCTGGCGGCGGTATGGGGCAACCACGGGCCCACCGTGGTGCAGTGGCGCGATTCGTTGCGGCCGGTCACGGTCAATGTGCGGCCGGGTTCGGTGATGCCGCTGCTGTCGTCGGCGACCGGACGCGTCTTCACCGCCTTCCTCGATCCCGCCGTGACGGCGTCGCTGCTGGAGGCCGAACTGAAGGCGCGCGCGGCGCTGCAGCCGCCGCGTTTTCCGCGCGATGCGGCCGAGGTGGCGCAGTTGCGCGAGCAAGTGCGGGCCAGCGGGATCGGCAGCGTCCATGGCGATCTGCTGGCCGGCGTCGATTCGGTCAGCACGCCGGTGTTCGATCGGGACGGGCGCATCGTGCTGGCGATCACGGCGCTGGGCAATGCCGCCACCTTCGACGCCCGGCTCGACGGGCCGGTGGCCGCGGCGATCAAGGCCGCCGCCGCCGATCTGTCGCAGCGGCTCGGCCACGGCCTGCTGGCCGAGCCGGCCTGACCCGCGGCGTCGCCGGGCCCGGTTCAGTGGACCGGCGCGGCGGCCGCGGCGATCACGCTGTCGCGGCGCCGGGCGGGCGCCGTTTCCGGCGGGTTCGCCGATTCCTCGACGACCGCGACTTCCCGCACATCGACGCCGTTTTCCAGCCGCTTGACCAGCAGCGGGAACAGCGCAGGCTCGTCCGCCGTGACGGACAGCCGCAGCCATTGGCCCGCGCCGGGCAGCGTGCCCGGCACCAGCGTCATCGCGTCCAGCCCCAGTCCGGTGCGGCGCGCCGTCGCCAGCGTCCACTCGATCGCGCCAATGAGGTCGTGCGGGTCGAGCAGCAGCGCGAGTTGCAGGGCGGCGGTGGGGGCTGGGGCAGACATGACGGCAACCGGTAGAAATGACGATGCAGTGAATTTACCAGTCTGCCGGCAGAATGTGCTTCTTAATATTCTGCTCCGATGGCCAGGATCAGAATGAATCGGCTAGAATTTGCGCGTATGGCAGAGAAATATTCTCTTCTACGGCCAATCCCGCCGATCCCACCGATCACCGATGCCCATGGCCGACCCCGCCAATTCCACAACCAGTCCCGCCGCCGCTCCGACCACCGGTTCCGCCGCCAGGCCCGGATCCAGACTCGTCCCCCGGCTCGACGAAACGGACCGCCGCATCCTGCGCGCGCTGCGCCGCGACGGCCGCCTGTCCAACCTGAAGCTCGCCGAACAGGTCGGCCTGTCCCCCACGCCATGCTGGAACCGCGTGCGCGCGCTGGAGGAGGCGGGCGTGATCCAGGGCTATACCGCCTTGCTGAACCAGAAGGCGCTGGGCCTGCCCGACACCGTGCTGATCGAGGTCACGCTGGAGCGGCACGACGACGACATGCTCGACCGCTTCGGCCGCGCACTGGCGCAACTGCCCGAGGTCATGGAGGCGTACCTGCTGACCGGCGAGTATGACTATCTGATCAAGGTGGCGGTGGCGGGCACCGAAGGCTACGAAGAATTCCTGCGCCACAAGCTGTACAAGCTGCCGGGGCTGCGGCACAGCCGGTCGACCTTCGTGCTGCGCTGCATGAAGCGCGAGCCGTCGGTCGAACCGTGAGCCGGTGCGCAGCGCGACCGACGCCTTACTCGACGACTTCGAGCTGGAATTCGCCGGTGGGGCCGTCGTAGCCGATCCGCAATCGCGCGCCGTTATGCCGGCACGATTTGGCCACGCTGCGTAGTTCGGCCTGGCGTTCGCCGCGGCGCAGATGCGAGCGGGCCTTGGTGCTGATTTCGCTCGGGCCGCATTCGTCGTTGCGGCATTGATAGCGCATCCATTGCCCATAGGAACGCGGGCGTGCCGATGCTTCCGTCAAGGTTGTGCACAGCGGACAACGTTGCAAGGCTTCCTTCATTGCCATTCCCAGTCGGTGTCGTTTGCGCGCGGCCATCGTGCGAGCGTTGGGAAAAAGCGCCGCCCAGGCTCACTGCGATGAGCGCAAGCGACTTACGCAAAGTGATTTAACGCAAGAAAGTGATGCCGGAAGAATGCAGATTATCTGCACAGAGGGCAGGGCTTGGCTACCCCCAAATCGGTAGCCCCCCAGCAGGAGGGTCGGCACCGCGCGATCCGGGAGATCGCCACGGTGCCGAGGTGCCGCCCTCGAACGAGGGCATGCAGCAGGAACGGCGGTGCTCAGGCGGCCTTGGCGACAGCGCCGGCGGCCGGCTTCGCGGGCCTGGACTTGGCAGCGGCCTTCGGTGCCGCAGCCTTCTTCGGTGCCTTGGCGACCTTGGCGGCCTTCGGTGCAGCAGCCTTCGGTGCAGCAGCCTTCGGTGCAGCAGCCTTGCGCGGCGCGGCGGTCTTGGCGCCGGCCGGCTTCTTCGCCGACTTGGCGGCCTTCGCTGCCTTGGCCTTTTCCTTCTGCGCGGCCAGCTTTTCCTTGGCAGCTTGCTTCTCGGCCTGCAGGGCCAGCTTGGCGGCGGCGGTCGCCTGCGCGACTTCGCGCTTGGCGGCGTCGATCGCCTTCTTGGTGTCGGCGCGCAGCTTCAGCAGGCGCTTCTTCGCGGCTTGCGCTTCGCGTGCCAGCACGCTGGCCTTCTTGGTCGGCGCCGCCGGCTTGGCGGACTTCACTGCGCGCGGCGCGCTTTTCTTGTTGGCAACGGCCATTGTTTGATTTACCCGAAATGTGGTTTATGGAGCGCGGAGTATAACCGGTCACCCGTGTACGAAGAAACGTTCTCGTCGCATCGCGCGCGGCCTTTGCACGCGAAAACGATCGTCTATGCTGCCTACTGGATTTGCCGCGCGATACAGGCGGTTGCTGCAGCGCGTTCCCGCAGCGGTTCCTGCAGTGATTCGTGCAGCGAATCCATTTTCCGGCGGCGAACAAATTTCGATTCGATTCCCGCCTGACAACGCGGCCACGCGCCGCGCAAGGAGCGACAGACATGACCGATTTGAATTCCGGCGCTTCCACCGGCGCGGGCAGCACGGCGATTCCGTGCCTGCGCTATCGCGATGCGCCGTCGGCAATCGCGTGGTTATGCGACACCTTCGGTTTTACCCGGCATCTGGTGGTGGAAAACGACGACGGCACCATCGCGCACGCGCAATTGCATTACGGCAAGGGCATGGTGATGCTGGGCTCCGTGCTCGATTCCCCGTACGGCAAGCTGATGCGCCAGCCGGATGAAGTCGGCGGCGGGCAGACGCAAAGCATTTATCTGGTCGTGCCGGATCCCGACGCGGTATTCGCGCGCGCCAAGGCGGCCGGTGCGCAGATCGTGCTCGATCTGAAGGATCAGGATTATGGCGGCCGCGATTTCAGCTGCTTCGATCTGGAAGGCCATCTGTGGACGATCGGCAGTTATGATCCGTGGGTCAGCACGTCGTAACGACAAATCCCGTTCCGAACCAATTCAAAACCAGGAGACACCTCGATGGCGACCCAGATTTTCGTCAACCTGCCCGTCAAGGACCTCGACCGCTCGGTCGATTTTTTTACGCGGCTCGGTTATCGCTTCGATCCCAAATTCACCGACCGCAATGCGACCTGCATGATCGTGTCCGATCAGATTTACGTGATGCTGCTGGTCGAGGATTTCTTCAAGACCTTCACCGGCAAGGCGATCTGCGATACCGGCAGCAGCACCGAGGTCATTCTGGCGCTGTCGATGGACAGCCGCGCAGCGGTCGACGACATGGTCGCGAAAGCGGTGGCCGCGGGCGCACGCACGCCGAACGAGCCGAAGGATTACGGCTTCATGTACCAGCACGGTTACGAGGATCCGGACGGCCACCTGTGGGAAGTGTTCTACATGCAGCCGGAGGCCGCGCAGCAATCGTGATGCGGCACAGGCGCTGATGCGGGCGGGGCGGCCTCACAGGGTGACAGGGCGGCTTCAGCCGCTCGCCTGCTGCAGCGCCGTCACCAGCGCCATCAGCGGCCGGCTCTGCTGGGCGCGGCGCAACCACATCGCCTCGACCGGCGGCAGATCCCAGCGCAAGGCATGGGGCAACAGCGCGGCGCCGCCGCCATTGACGAGTTCGGCCGCGACCGCGCGCGGCACGATGGTGATCGCGCGAGGCTGCGTGCGCAGCAGCGTGGCGATCGTCTTGATGGAATAGGTCTCGACCAGCGGCAGGGGTGGCGCGACGCCGGCCGTCGCGAACATCGTATTGATGGTGCGGCGGGTCGGCGTTTGCGGCGGCGGCATGATCCAGTCGAGCGTGGCGAGCCGCGCCCAGTCGAGCGCGCCGCGCGACAGTCGCGCCGCCGCGCGTGCCGGTACCACCAGCGCCGGCTCCTCGCGATACAGCGGCACTTGCACGATGTCTTCCCCCGCGGCATAGAAGGAGCGCGCGATCACGCAATCGACCTCGTGCGCCCGCAACGCGCCGACCAGTTCGTCGGTGGTGCCCTCGCGCACCAGCACCGCGATGCGCGGCTGCTGGCCCAGCGCGTGCGAGCAGGCCGCATCCAGGACGGCCGGCGCGATGAACGGGATCACGCCGATGCGCAGCCGCCCGCCAAGCCCCGCATCGAGTACCGCCAGTTCGTCGCCGAGCGCACGCGCATCGGCCAGCGCCAGCCGCGCATACGCCAGCACCGCGGCACCGGTTTCGGTCGCCTCCAGTCCCGCCCGCGAACGGTGGAACAGCGGCGTCAGGAAGATCTCCTCGATTTCGCGCAGCGCCTTGGTGACCGCCGGCTGACTCAGGTTCAGTTCGGCGGCGGCGCGCGACAGCGAGCGATGCCGCTCCAATACCAACAGCAGCGACAGCTGCTTCAGGCGCAGGCGGGATACCAGGTTGTGCTGCAGGCGGTCGGCGAAGGCGGGCATGGAGGCAGGCAGGAAGGGGCGGAAAGGGGCGGAAGGGGGCGGTTGCGGGCAGTCGTATAACCATTCAGGAATGGAAGAATAATGCAATCGTCCGTTCTGGTTATTCGATCTTTCTATACTCGTCCCATCGCTTGCCCCATCCCACCGATCCACTCCGCACCCAGAGACCAGCATGTTCACCACCCGCCCGGAAATCGTCGGTACCTTCGGCGTCGTCTCGTCGACCCACTGGCTGGCCTCGCAGACCGCGATGGGCGTGCTCGAGCGCGGCGGCAACGCCTTCGACGCCGCGGTGGCCGGGGGCTTCGTGCTGCAGGTCGTCGAGCCGCATCTGAACGGCCCGGGCGGCGAGGCGCCGATCCTGCTGTGGAGCGAGCGCGAGCGCGCGGTGCGTTCGATCTGCGGCCAGGGCCCGGCGCCGGCGCTGGCCGACCCGGCCGCGATGCGGGCGATGGGCCTGGAGCTGATGCCGGGCATCGGCCTGCTGCCCGCCACCGTGCCGGGGGCGTTCGGTGCCTGGCTGACCATGCTGCGCGACTACGGCACGTGGTCGCTGGCCGAGGTGCTGGCGCCGGCGATTGCCTATGCGCGCGACGGCTTTCCGCTGGTCCCGCGCATCTCGCAGGCGATCCTGGCGGTGCGCGAACTGTTCCAGCGCGAGTGGCGCGATTCGGCCGACGTCTGGCTGGTCGATGGCCGCGTGCCGACGCCCGGCAGCCTGCATGCGACCCCCGCGCTGGCGCGGACCTACCAGCGCATCGTCGAAGAGGCGCAGACCGCTGGCGACACGCGCGAAAAGCAGATCGATGCCGCGCTCGATTGCTGGTACCGCGGCTTCGTCGCGCGCGAGATCGATACCTATTGCCGCACGCAGGAGGTGCGCGATACCACCGGCGAGCGCCATCGCGGCCTGCTGCGCTACGAGGACATGGCGGGCTGGCAGCCCGAGGTCGAGGCGCCGCTGACGCTCGACTTCGGCCGCTATACGGTTGCCAAGTGCGGCGTCTGGAGCCAGGGCCCGGCCTTCCTGCAGCAGCTCGGCATGCTGCGGCATGCCGGGCTCGAGGCGCTCGAGCCGACCTCGCCGGGCTTCGTCCATCGCATCGCCGAGGCGGCCAAGCTGGCGATGGCCGATCGTCTGGCCTGGTACGGCGATCCGCGCTTTGCCGAGGTGCCGGCGCAGGGCCTGCTCGATGCCGGCTACCTGCGCGCCCGCGCCGAACTGATCGGTGCGCAGGCGTCGCGCGACATTCGCGCCGGCACCATCGATGGCCGTGCGCCGCGCCTGCCCGATCTCGACGCGGCCGAGCGCACGCTGGCTTGCGCCGATACGCGCTTCGGCGTCGGCGAGCCGACCTTCGCCGCGCTGCCGCCGGTGCAGCAGTGGGCCGAGCAGGAGATCTTCGTCGGCGACACCTGCCATCTCGATGTGATCGACAGCGACGGCAACATGGTCGCGGCGACGCCTTCCGGCGGCTGGCTGTCGTCGAGTCCGACCATTCCGGCGCTGGGCTTTGCGCTCAATACGCGCCTGCAGATGACCTGGCTCGAGCCGGGTCTGCCCAATTCACTGGCGCCCGGCAAGCGGCCCTGCACCACGCTGTCGCCGTCGCTGGCCTTGCGCGACGGCGAGCCCTACATGGTGTTCGGCACGCCCGGCGGCGACCAGCAGGACCAATGGTCGCTGGCCTTCTTCATGCGCCACGCGGTGCACGGCATGAACCTGCAGGAAGCGATCGACGCGCCGGCCTGGCACATCGACCACTTCCCGGGCTCGTTCTGGCCGCGCCAGACCGTGCTGAACCGGCTCAGCATCGAGTCGCGCTTTCCGCAGGCGACGCTGGACGCGCTGCGCGACGCCGGCCACGCGCTGCGCATCGGCGAGCCGTGGTCGGAAGGACGGATGTCGGCCTGTTCGCGCGAACGCGACGCCAGGGGCCGGCTGGTGCTGCGCGCCGGGGCGAATCCGCGCGGCATGCAGGGCTATGCGGTGGGGCGCTGAGCCGCGGGAGCCGAGCGCGAGACCGAGCGGCGCCAACCGCCGATCCATCACGACGGGATACAACGACAAGCCGGGCGCGCGGTGCGGCCGGCATGACATACGGGGAAACGACCATGAAGACGACGATTCGAAGCTGGCTGCGCGGCGTGGCCGCGCTGGCACTGTGTTGCGCCGCGGGCGCCGCGGCGGCGCAGGACTATCCGGCCAAGCCCATCACGCTGGTGGTGCCGTGGGCGCCCGGCGGTTCGACCGACATCCTGGCGCGGGTGCTGTCCGAACATCTGACCCGCTCGCTGGGGCAGCCGGTCATCGTCGACAACAAGCCGGGCGCGTCGGGCAACATCGGCTCGGCGATGGTCGCGCGCGCCAGGCCCGACGGCTACACGCTGCTGATCGGCTCGATGAGCACGCACGCGATGAACCCGGCGCTGATGCCGAACATGCCGTTCCGCGGTGTCGAGGATTTCACGCCGCTGGGCCTGCTGGCCTACGTCACCAACACGATGGTGGTCCACCCGTCGGTGCCGGCCAGCAACGTCAAGGAACTGATCGCCTATGCGCGCGCCAACCCCGGCAAGCTGGCCTACGCGAGCGCAGGCCCGGGCTCGACCAACCATCTGAGCGCGGTGCTGTTCGAGAAGATGGCCGGCGTGGAAATGCTGCACGTCCCGTACAAGGGCGGCGCGCCCGCGGTGGTCGACACGGTCGCGGGCCAGACCCAGCTGCTGTTCTCGGCCGGCACGCAGACGCTGCCGCACGTCAAGGCCAACAAGCTGAAGCTGCTGGCGGTGACCGAGGCCAAACGCTCGCCGCTGCTGCCGAATGTACCGACCGTGGCCGAGACCGTGCCGGGCTACGAGCTGGCGGTCTGGTATGGCGCGTTCGGCCCGGCCGGCATGCCGCCCGCGCTGGTGTCGCGCCTCAATGCCGAGATCAACAAGGTGATGACGATGCCCGAGGTCAAGGCCAGGATGGATGCGATCGGCGTGGAGACGACGACGTCGACGCCGCAGCAGTTCGGCCAGGTGCTGCGCCGCGATGCCGATCGCTACGGCAAGCTGATCCGCGATCTGAAGATCAGCGCGGAGTAAGCGCATGAGCGAAGCAGCGAATCTGCAGGAGGCTGCCCTGACGGCGTTGCAGGCGCGCCTGACGGCGGCGCAGGTCGCCAGCCTGAAGGCCGGGCTGGCTCGCCCGGACCATACCGGCGCGCTGTTCGACGCGGTCGGAGATGCCACGCTGGCGCTGCTCGGGCCGGGCCTGCTGACGATCAACGTCTGGCGCGCCGACAGCCGCGAGGTGGTGCGCCAATGGTCGAGCGATCCCGATTCCTATCCGGTCGGCGGCAGCAAACGCAAGGGAGATACGCCGTGGGCCCGGCAGCTGCTGGAGCGCGCCGAGGCCTTCATCGGGGAAGGCGACGAGGCGCTGGCCCAGGTGTTCGACGATATCCCGACGATCCGCGCGCTCGGGCTGAGGGCAGTGGTCAACGTACCGATCAGCGAGCGGGGTCGCTGCATCGGCACGTTCAACTACCTCAGCCCGAGGTCGGCGTGGCAGGCCGACGAGGTCGAAACGCTGCGCCAGCTGGCGCTGCTGGCCGCGCCGGCCGTGGCCCATTGCCACGCCGGCGAGACAGAAGCGGCGCGGGACGCCGGCTAGAACGCGATCGGCTCCGGCGCCGGCTGCACGAAGCGGCGCGACAGCAGCGCCTGCTGCGGGTGGTAATAGCGCAAGGTCAGCGAGAAGCGGCCGGCCGGCGCCGGCAGCCAGTTGGCTTCGCGCGCCGGCTCCGGACGCGCGTGCTGCAGCCACAGATCGATGCTGCCGTCCGCGTTGATCTGCAGTCCCGGCGTGCGATCGCCGATGGTATAGCGGCCGATCGCGTTGTCGGTGAAAAAGCGCCGTCCGTCCGGCGCGAACTCGTACATCGATAGCGACCAGAACGCATCGACCGGCATTGCCGGCGGGATATGCAGCCGGTAGGCGCGTGCACCGTCCAGCCGTTCGCCGTCGGCATCGGTCACGCAGGTGGCGTAGATCGCTTCGGCACGTTCCAGTGCGCCCAGACCGATCAGCGACACATGGGCGCGGTAGGTGTAGTCCTTGCCGAAATTGCCCAGATGGTCCGGGCCCGACTGCCACGGCCCCGACTCCTTGCCGTTGCCGAAGCCCGGCGTGCGCGCCAACTCCTTGCGCAGCGCCGGCAGCATGGCACGCCAGGCCTGCCGGACCGGCATCGCCAGTTCCGCGTAGACGTGGCGCTGCCCGGGACGGATGCCGACTTGCGCAAATCCGGCCACCAGCCCGCGCTCGTCGTCCGGGACCGGATTGCGGCCCAGCACTTCATTGACCAGATCGAGATAGCGAGCCGGATCGGCCTCGTCGGGCACGGTGTCGAGCAGATCGCCGTCGCCGGCGTCTCGCCGTTCCAGCGGCTCGAGCCGGATGGCGTCCTGTAGCGCATGCACCGCGGGCAGGTCGTGTTCGCCGTCAACCAGCAGCCGCCCCAGCAGCCAGACGTCGTTGCCCGGACAGCGAATCAGCTGCGTGCCGGCCGGCGTTTCGCCGGTCCAGCCGGGCCCGGCCAGCAGGAACTCGGCCGCCCGGGTGCCGGTGGTGCGGCTGCCGAGGCAGGCGAAGTTGTTGGTGAAGATGTCGAGCAGCGCGACGCTGCAGTAGCGCTCGCCCATGTCCGGCAGCCGCAGCCGCATCGGTCCGCCGTGCAGGGCCAGGTACGAGAGCGAGTACAGCGTGTCGTTGTTGGGCTGCGTCACGGTGCGGGCCCGATGGTCGAGCAGCCTGCGGTAATGCAGCAGCCCATTGACCGGCACGCGGTTGCGGTTCTGCGGGTTCTGCGTGATCTGCCAGCGCACCTGGGCGAGATCGTGCACCGGGAAGGTATAGACGAAGGCGTCGCGCAGGCGGGCCGCGAGGGCGGGATCGATCGTGACGTCGGTGCTTTCCATACGTGGCGTGGCTTGCATCGTGGCTCCTAGAAAATGGTGCGGATGCCCAGCGAGACGCCGAGCTGTCCCTTGGCGTCGGGGCGCTTGTAGTAGACCTGCGAGGTCGCCGGCGCGTAGCCGACCGATTGGCCGTTGGGCAGATAGCCGATGTTGTCCCAGTTCAGCGAGGCATTGCGCGCGTACATCACGCCGGCAAACAGATCGGTGCGCTTGGTCAGGCGATAGTCGGCCAGCGCCAGGTATTGCTGCGGATTGGCCGGGTTGACGCTGGCGCCGCCGATATCGGCGCGCTGGATGTCGTCGTAGTAGTAGGCCAGGCTCAGCCGCAGCGCGGGCGTGGTCTGCCAGTGGACGCCGGCCCAGAACAAGTCGTCGCGGTGCGGCAGCAGCGTCGGGGTTCCCTCTCCGGGCGCGACCGAATTGCCCCAGCGGTAGCCGGCGACGAACTTGAACGCGCCGACCTCGTAGCTGCCGGCCAGGAAGGCGCGCATGTCGCGGCCATAGTCGCCCGAGGACGAGACGCCGGACGCCTGCGCGGCGTTCAGCGTCTTGACCTCGTCGTAGGCTGCCGCGACGCCGAAGCCATTGGTGTAGTACGACACGCCGATGCCGTAGGCCGAGCCGGCCGCCAGGCTGCCGGTGCGCTCGCCGAACGACCAGTGCGTGTGCACCGACAAGGGCCCGAACTTGCCGTGGTACTGCACCATGTTGTTCTCGCGGAAATTCGGCCCGGCGATGCCGACCACGGGCTCGAACTCCGGCGCGTAGGCCACCGGCGTGAAGCTGCCCAGCGCCAGAAACGACGAGGTGTACTGCCGGCCGAAGGTGATGCGGCCGAGCTCGTTCTTCAGGCCGACGAAGGCCTGCCGGCCGAAGATCGCGTTCTGGCCCATCCGTCCGTCGTCGGTGTTGAACTGGTTCTCCAGCACGAACAGCGCCTGCATGCCGCCGCCAAGCTCTTCGGTGCCGCGCAGGCCGAAGCGCGACTGCGCGATGCCCGACGAATTGAGCATGGTGCGCGAGCCGCTGCCCGGCGCCAGCACGCCGCCGCTGACGTTTTGCGCATGGTTGACGTACTGCAGGCTGGCGGTGACCACGCCATACAAGGTCACCGACGATTGCGCATGCGCGCCCTGCGCCATCAGGCCGGCGGCCGCCGCCGTGATCCACCATCGCTTCATGCCGTGTCTCCTCCGCATCTGCGGTGTTTTTTTGTCGCCCGCTTCGCTTTAATACTCGGTATTAGGCGGGTCCGAAACACCATAGCGCCGCATCGCGATTCGAAAATCTGGGGATTACCCGGAGGACGTTGTCACCTCCGCAAGCGGACGGAAATTTCCGGGTTAATCCCTAGTATTAGAACGGCGCGACGCGACTATGCTGACACCGACCCTTGCGTTGGGCGGGGGGCATTGCGGATGGCAGGCATGAAGCTCAAACAGATTCGCTCGGTGATCGGCGAGGACACCGAAACGGCGGGGCGGCGCAAGGCCGTCGCGCCGGCTGCCGACGACGAAGGCGGCGTGCCGGGCACCGCGGCCAGGATGCTGGAGATCGCCGAACGCCTGTTCGCCGAACATGGCGTCGAGCAGGTGCCGCTGCGGCAGATCGTGCTCGAAAGCGGCCAGCGCAACCGCTCGGCGCTGCACTACCACTTCGGCTCGCGCGAGGCGCTGGTCAGCCATCTGCTGAACCGGCGGCTGCATCAGATCAACGTGATCCGTCATCGCTATCTGGACCGGTTGGTGGCCGAGGGCCGCGACACCGATCTGCATGCGGTGGTCGAGGCGACCATCCTGCCGCTGGCCGATGCGGTCCGCGATACCGATTGGGGCCGCCACTATCTGCAGGTGCTGGCGCAGACCACCTTCAGCCCGAACCTGCTGAAGAAGGGGTTGGTCGAACGCGACGCGGTGTCGGCGCTGGTGCGCGTGCGCAAGCTGGTGTTCGCGCTGTGCCCCGAGGTGCCGCGCGAGGTCATGAACCTGCGGCTGACCTGGTTCAACGACACCGTGGTCTATTCGCTGGCGCACTGGTATCGCGATCAGGGCCGGCGCGGCGGCAAGCCGCCGCTGGATCAACTGATCGACTGCTGTGCGGCCAGCCTGAGCGCGCCCGTCAGTTCCCGTATCGGCCGGCGCTAACGCGCCACTCCCATCCCTGGCGTTGCCGCGATGACGCTCCCCGGCGGAGCGGGGCAGCGCTCGTCCTTCGTTCCGTCACAGGAGTCGTTTTCATGCAGGATTTCGAAGCGCGCCCCGCGGCGCTGGCCACCGGCGATGGGGTCGAGACCGTCGCGCCCGGCGTCTGGAAGCTGCACGGCCAGGGCCAGTCGTTCGTCGCGCAGATCGCCACAGAGCGGGGCGACGCGCTGCTGCTGGTCGATGCCGGCCCCGGTGGCGCCATCACGCGCGGCATGATCGACGCGCTGCGCAGCGTCACCCCGTTGCCGCTGGCGGCCATCGTCTTCAGCCACGGCCATCTCGGCTACAACAGCGGCCTGCCGCTGTGGCTGGCGCATTGCGCCGAGCGCGGCGACCCCGCGCCGCGCGTGATCGCCCACGCCAATGTGCTGCCGCGCCAGGCCCGCTACCGCGCCACCATGCCGCTGCAGGAGGCGCTGGCCGAGGTGCAGTTCCGCCAGCCGCGCGGCCGCCTGGCGGGCAAGCTGAGTCAGCACGCGCCCACCGAGACCTTCGCGCAGGGACTGACGGTAGGCTGCGGCCCGGGCCGGGCCGAGCTGCTGTGGGCGCCGTCGGAGACCGACGATGCGGTGGCCGTGTGGTTGCCCGCGTCCCGCATCCTGTACGGCGGCCCCGCCGTGATCGATTCGATCCCGAACATCGGCACGCCGCTGCGCACGCTGCGCGATGCGCCGCGCTGGGCGCGGACGCTGGAGAACCTGGCCGCGCTCGAGCCCGAGCGCGTGGTGCGCGAGTTCGGCGCCGATCTGTGCGGCGCGCAGGCGGTCGAGGTGCTGCGCCATACCGCGAGCGCGCTGCACTGGCTGCACGACGAGGTGATCCGGCTGATCAACCGAGGCATGGACGAGCGCGAGATGCTGGCCGCACTGCGCTATCCGGAGGCGCTGTTCGGCAAGCCATGGATGCGGCCGAGCTACGGCGATCCGAGCTATATCGCCCGCGACATCTATCGCGCGGAGAACGGCTGGTGGGACCGCAACGCGACCTCGCTGCATCCGGCGCCGCCGGAGCAAGCCGCCGCGCAGATCGCCGAGGCGGTCTGCGATCACGATGCGCTGATCCGCCATGCGCAGGCGCTCGCCGACAAGGGCGAGGTCCAGCTCGCGCTGCACGTGATCGACGTGCTGGCCGGCGCGCCGGGCGATGCGCCGACGCTGCGGCGGGCGCGCGAATTGAAGGCCGGCTGGCTGCGCCAGCGGTCGCGCGAGGTCGCCAGCTATGTATCGCGCAGCCTCTATCTGGCCTGCGCCGACAGCATCGAACGCGGTGAGCGCCACCCGTTCGGCCAACGATAAGGAGGGACTCGACGATGTCGATCGACACGATGTTCACGGACACGAACGCACCACCAAGCAAGCAACGGCGGACGCTGCTGGCGTGGATGGCTCTGGTCGCCGCACCGCTCGCCGCGGGACCGGCATGGGCCAGCGATACATGGCCGTCGCGGCCGATCCGGCTGGTAGTGGCCTCCTCGGCCGGCAGCGGCACCGACCTGTTCGCGCGGGTGATTGCCGAACGGCTGGGCAAGCGGCTGGGACAGAGCGTGGTGGTGGACAACAAACCCGGCGCAACCGGCATCATCGGCGTCGACGCCGTGGCCAAGGCCGCGCCCGACGGCTATACGCTGCTGTTCACCTACGCGGCGTCGATCGTCATCAACCATACGCTGCAGCCCAAGCTGCCCTACGACGCGCTGCGCGATCTGGCGCCGGTGGCGCAGGTCGGCGAGGGCGGCAACTTCCTGGTGGTCACGCCGGACTTCCCCGCGCGCAACCTGCGCGAGTTCGTCGCCGCGGTGAAGGCCAGACCCGATACCTACGACTACGGCTCCTGGGGCATCGGCTCGGGCGGACATCTGACCATGGAGGCGCTGAAGATGCAGGCCGGCCTGCGCATGCGCCATGTCCCGTACAAGGCGGTAGGGCAAGTGTTGAACGATCTGCAGGGCGGCATGATCAAGGTCGCCTTCGTCGATACCTCGTCGTCGCTGCCACTGATCCGCTCGGGCAAGATTCGCGCGCTGGCGATCAGCGGCAGCCGCCGCGGCGCGGTATCGCCCGAGGTGCCGACCATGCGCGAGCAGGGCTATCCCTTCGACACCAACAGCTGGTATGGGCTGTTTGCGCCCGCCGGCACGCCGGCACCGATCGTCAAGCGGCTCAATGCGGAGATCAACGGCATGCTGGGCGATCCGCAGATCCGCGAGCGGTTTGCGCTGATGAACATGGCCAATCCCCCGGCCAAGACCAGCGAGGCGTTCGCGGCAACGATCCGCGACGACATCAAGGTGTGGGGCGAGATCATCCGGGCCAATGGGGTGACGGTCGACTGAAGGGAGGCAACCCAAGCGGGTATGTGTCTTGCGTGATCGACGATGGTTCACGGTGATCGACTTCCCGGGGCCGCCTTCGGCCGCCTCGCCGCGAACCATTGCAAACGGAGATGCGCATGCAATCCAAATCTACAGACACGGCCAACCCCGTCGCCCCGCAGACCGTCAAGTCGCTGACGCCGGACAAGGGCCCGCTGGAACAGGAGCGCGGCCAGAATCCGGCCGGCGAGGCCGACACGCTGCCGTCGGAGAGCCAGCGCGCGGAAAGCGGCACGCAGGCGCAGCAGGGTCAGCCTGGAAGTCAGCAGGGTGGTCAACAGGCTGGCCAGCAGGGCAGGAAGCCCGGCGTCACGCCAAACGAGATCATGAACGAGCAGGTATCGCCGCCGGACGAACAGGGTGATCGGACGCAGTCGGATCGGCCGCATATTGGCGGTTGACCGCAGCGCTGCCCACACGACATTCCGCCGGCTGTTCTGCCTGGTGCCGCCGGCTGCCCATCTGAGTAGTAAAGTAGTCTAAATCTGTGTTTGACTACTTTGCTACTCATTTTTTTGACATGCAGTGAGTAACAAAGTATCATTTTTTCGGAAAATACTACTTTAGTATCATGCGATCATTGCCTGACATCGCCGCACTGCTACGCAACCGCATGAAGGCGCTTTCGCTGACGCAGAGCGACCTCGGTGCCCAGACCGGCCTGGCTCGCAAAACCGTCAACTCGATGCTTAGTGGGGAGGGTGACTATAAAGTCACCACGCTGCTGGCGGTTCTGGATCGCCTGGGCTATGAACTGGCCATCGTTCCCAAGGGAGCGGCGGCCGGTCTGGCGCAAGAGGGCTCCTTTACGCCAACCGCGCCAGCAGTCAAGACTCGCGTGCAGGCGGCCCGGGAGCGTCTTGCGGCGCGCAAGACGGAGGCTGACAAGTCCTAGGCAAGCAATTCATGAACGTCAAAGCAGTTGGCATCTTCATCGGCAAGGTCCGGGCTGGAGTCCTGTTCCAGTACGCACTCGGCGATTCCCAGGTAGTCAATCGCTTCGTGGCAGACGACGCCTTTGCCGCTATGCGCGATGCGCCGGTGATATCCCTGTCGATGCTGGCCCGCAATCGCGAAGCGCAGCGAGCGCTGTGGGCGGATGTCGGCTCGACGTTGTTCAACGGACGCTTCAGCTCTGCCAATGGCTGGCTGCTTCCGGCGTTCTTCCAAAACATGCTGCCCGAAGGCGTGTTCCGGGATCACGTTGCTGCCCAACGCGGCTGCGACCCCAAGGACCACTTCGAAATGTTGGCCGCCTGTGGCAAGGACCTGCCAGGCAACGTCAATGCGAGGCCGCTCGAGCTGACGCGCGACGAGCTGGCGCACTATGTCACCCAGGACGCCGATTCGGTCGAGATGTCGGTGACTGCGGACCCGATGGACGACGGCGTATCGCTGTCCGGCGTCCAACCCAAGGTCGGCGTGATCCTGCAGGGCGGTCGATATGTGGGACGCACCAAGATGCAGGACACCCACATCATCGCCAAGCTGCCGGTGGTCGGGCAGCCGCTATTGCCCGAACTGGAAGAGCTGTCGCTGCGTCTTGCCGGCGCAGCCGGGGTCAACGTTACCGAAGCGCATCTGGCGCCGTTGGAAGAACTGGCGGTCGAGCACGGTTACGATCTCGGCGATGCCGATGGCCGTACCAACTTCCTTGCCGTGATCCGCTATGACCGCACCCCGCAGGGGCGCATTCATTGCGAAGACTTTGCGCAGATTCTCGAAGTCATGCCCGAGCAGAAGTACCTCGGTGCAAGCTATCTCGATGTCGCCGGCGTGATGATGGAATTCCCGTCGCTCGGCGAGGCTGCCGTGCATGAACTGCTTCGGCGCATCGTCGTCAACGAGATGCTCGGCAACCCGGACATGCACCTGAAGAACATTGGGGTCTATTACCCGGACGGACGCACCCCCGAATTGCCGCCTGCCTATGACATCGTCGGTTACTCCGCGTACAACCGCCGTACCGGCCACGCGCTGCACATCCTGCCTCCCGCATTGAACGAGAAACCGCGCATGTCGGTCAGCGATGCGCGGCAAGGCAAGGCGGCCAAGCCAGGCATTGGCCCGAGCGTTCTGCGGCGCTTCTGCGCGGAGCTCGGTATCCCCGAGAAGCCCGCTGCGGCGGCGATCCGTCATACCGTTGCAGCCGCAGTGGAGCGCTGGCCGGCCATGATCCGGGATTCGCTGCTGACGGAGCCGCAGAAGGCGAGGTTGCTGGAGCATTTCCAGGACCACCCGCTGGTCCAGTCCCTGATGCGGCGGCACGAGCGATCACAGGTTTGACCGGCCGTGCCACCCGACGCCGATGAGCGAGCGCCTCAAACCGCCGTATGCCCCCCATCGGCCATCACCAGCGCGCCGGTGACGAAGCTCGCCTTGTCCGACGCCAGGAAGGCGATCACCTCGGCGATTTCTTCGGGCTGGGCGGCGCGGCCGAGCAGGTTGCTCTTGCCGTGCTCGGCCAGGAACTCGCGGCCGTTCGGCATCTGGTCGTCCAGAATGCCGGTCACGATGTCGCCCGGGCCGACCGCATTGACGCGAATGCCATGCTGGCCGTTTTCCGCCGCCAGCACGCGCGTCAGCTGCGCCACCGCGCCCTTGGAGGCCGCATAGGCGGCGATGGTCGGCAGCGCGACCACGCAGGCGTAGGAGCCGACGTTGACGATGGCGCCGCGCCTGGCGGGCACCATCGCGCGCAGCGCTTCGCGGGCGTGCACGAACATGCCGCGCGCGTTGATCGCGAGGATCTGGTCCCATTCGTCGACCGTCATGTCGGCCACCGTGCGATTGATGATGCGGGCCGCGTTGTTGACCAGAATGTCGAGCCGGCCGAAGCGCGCCATCGCCGCGTCCACGGCCGCGCGTGCGGTGGCTTCCTGCGAGACGTCGCCGGTGATGGCGACGATCTCGCCGTCGATCTCCAGTTCGGCGACCGTGTCCTTGATGTCCTCGGCCACCACGCGTGCGCCGCGGCGGTGAAGCAGTTCCACGGTGGCGCGTCCGACCCCGCCGGCGGCGCCGGTCACGATCGCGACCCGGCCTTCCAGGTCGCGCTGGCTTTGCTGTGCATCCATGATTCGATCTCCGTACAGTGATAGAGGAAGGTTCGCGACGGTCGTTGCCATCGCTTGCCGTCACTGTACGAAGACACGCTGCGCAAGCCCATGCCGGATACTCTGGCGCGCTTGCCTGATCCTATGGAAGCGGCGGCGCCGCGGAACTACGGGCAAGGCTCAGGCCGCCCGCGCCCAGTCCACCCGTGTGCGCAAGGCCATCGCTTCCTTCATCACGCGAACTTCGTCGATGGGGCTGCGGCCGAAGAACCGCTTGAATTCGCGGCTGAACTGCGACGGGCTTTCGTAGCCGACCTGGCTCGCGGCCACCGAGGCATTCATCCCCTGCTGGATCATCAGCATGCGCGCCTTGTGCAGCCGCGTGGCCTTGATGTACTGCAGCGGCGAGGTGCCGGTGACCGATTTGAACGCCGCGTGAAAGGCCGCCGCGCTCATCGCGGCGGTGCCGGCCAGCGTGTCCACCGACAGCGGCTGGTCGTAGCTGGCGTGGATCATTCGCAGTGCCTTGCCGATGCGGCCGAAGTTGCTCTGGTAGGCCAGCGATGCGCGCAAGGCCGCGCCCTGCGGGCCGCACAGCACGCGGAAATAGATCTCGCGCAGGATGGCCGGCGCCAGCACCGCGGTCTCCATCTCGGAGGTCAGGGCCTCCAGCAGCCGCACCACGGCATCGCCGAGCCGGTCGTCGAGCGGGGTCGACTGGATGCCCGATATCTCGTCGGACACCGCCCCCGTCGGCGACGGCACCGACAGCGCCAGCTCGGCCAGCACGCCCAGATCCACGCGGATCGAGATCGCCAGCATCGGGTCGTCCGGCGACGCCTCGGTCTGCGACTCGAACGGAATCGGCAGCGACAGCACCAGGAAATGCTGGGCGTCGTAGACGAACTCGCGCCCGGCGAAGAAGCCCCGCTTGTGGCCCTTGCACATCACGATGATGCAAGGGTCGTAGAGCACCGGCGTGCGCGGCAGCGGGCCGTTGGCGCGCAGGAACTTGACCTCGTCGAGCGCGGACAGCGTGTATCCCTCGGCCGGGGCGAGGCGGCCGATCAGCGCGGCCATGCGGTCTTCGCGCTGGCGCCGGATGCGTTCGACATCCGTGGCTTCCGGCGGCGCGGGCATCAGATCAACGGGACTGGGCAGGCTCTGCATGGTGGCGGGCATTGGACGCGGGAAAGTGTCTGACCGAATCTGCGCGCCAGTGTAGCGCGCCAGTGTAGCGCGCCAGTGTAGCGCGCCAAGGTCACGCTGGAACGATACCCGGCGGCGGATCGCTCGCTGCGTGGCGATTCTGGAGAAACAGGCAAGCCCCGCCGAGCTTTGTTCTAACGGACCGCGGTCCGCGCTCCCTACCATGGCCGCATGTCGTTGCCGTGCCGTTGCTGTCGTTACGTCGTGCGTGGTTGCTGCGTCGGTGCGGCGCCCCGGCAAGGCAGGCGAGTCCATCGATCCACACTTCAGGAGTTCAGCATGAGCAAGACCTGGTTCATCACCGGCGCGGCGCGCGGCATCGGCGCATGCATCGCGAAGGCGGCACTGAGCGCCGGCGACAACGTCGTCGCGACCGGACGCGATCCGCAGCGCATCGAGCAGGCATTGCAGGGGCACGGCGAGCGTCTGCTCGCATTGCGCCTCGATGTCACCGACCCCGCGCAGGCGCGCGACGCGGTCGATCGGGCCGTGGCGACCTTTGGCCGCATCGACGTGCTGGTCAATAACGCCGGCTACGGCCAGCTCGGCATGTTCGAGGAAAACAGTGCCGGCGATGTGGTGCGGCAGTTCGACACCAATGTCCACGGCACCCTGCACGTGACCCGCGCGGTGCTGCCGGTGATGCGGCGTCAGCGCGCCGGCCGCATCTTCAATCTGTCGTCGATCGGCGGCATGGTCGGCTTCGACGGCGCGTCGATCTACTGCGCGGCCAAGTTCGCGGTGGAGGGCTTTTCCGAATCGCTGGCGCTGGAGGTCGCGCGCTTCGGCATCCAGGTCACCATCGTGCAGCCGGGATTCTTCCGCACCGATTTCCTCGATGGCTCGTCGGTGCGCTACGGGGCCGAGGCGATCCCCGACTATGCCCCGGCCTCGGCGGCGCTGCGCGGGGGCTACGACGACTACAGTCACCAGCAGCCGGGCGACCCGGACAAGCTGGCGCGGGCCATCGTCGAACTCGCCGCCGTGCCGCAGGCCCCGTTGCGGTTTGCCGCGGGCACCGACGCGCTGCGCTATATCGGCGACAAGCTGGCCGCCGCACGCGCCGAACTCGAGCAATGGAAGGCGCTGTCGGTGTCGACCGACCACGAGGCCGCGGTGGCGTCATCGACGGCTTGAGGCGATCGGATCGGACCCCATCGCGCGCAGGCGGGAGGCACAAGCGAACGCCCCCCTCCTGCGAGCAGGAGAGGGGCCGAGGAGAGTGGGGGAAGGGTTGCCGGCGTATCCGCCAGCGAGTGGGCTTATTGCGGGGCGCTGGCGCCGCTGCCGGTGGTGCCGGTGCTGCCGCCCGAGCCTGCCGCTGCGCCGGTGCCCGTGCCGCCCGAACCCGTCGAGCCGGCGGTGCCGGTGCCGGTAGTGCCGGTGGCCCCGGTGGTGCCCGATCCGGTCGTGCCGGTGGTGGTGTCGCTCGAGCCTGGCGTGCCCGTCGTGCCGGTGGTGCCGCTGGTACCGGTGCCCGTGCCGGTCCCCGCGCTGCCGGTGGTGTCGCTCGGGACCGGGCCCATCGGCGCGCTGGCCGCGGTGTCGGTGCCGGCGGCATCGTCGCCGCCGCGGTTACAGCCGGCCACCAGGCCGCCCAGCATGGCGACGCTCAAGGTTGCAACAGAAATCCAGTTTCGCTTCGTCATGGTATGGCTCCTATAGTCGTCCCCCATCGGAGGAAGGCAACGGCCGTACCAGGGCACGCCAGGGACCGTACCGCGTGATCCCGACGTGGCCTTGCCACGCTTCTTGCATTCGCTGCGGTTTTTCGAGGAGCGCAGCGATGACCAAACCCTTCACGCCCATGCGGCGCACGCTTCTGAGAGCCCTCGGGGCCGGATTGCCGGCCGGAGCCGCCGCAACGGGACTGGTCCGCGACAGTGCGCTGGCGGCCGAGCCGCGCCCGGCCGGCGCTTCCGCCGCCAGTGCAGGCGGCGTGTCCCATTTTTTCAATGCACGCGAAAGAATTACCGTGGATGCCATCGTGGCGCGGTTGATTCCGAACGACGAACTGGGGCCGGGGGCACGCGAGGCGGGCGTGACGGATTTCCTCGATCGGCAACTGGCCGGCGCCTGGGGCAGCGGCGACCATTTCTATCGGCACGGACCGTTTCAGGCCGGCACACCCGAACAGGGCTACCAGCTCGCGCTGACCCCGGCGCAGGCGTTTCGCGCGGGTTTGGCGGCGGTGGACGAGGTCAGCGCCAAGCGGCATGGCGGCAAATCGTTTGCGCAATTGCAGCCGCGCGAACAGGATGCATTGCTGACGGGGCTGGAGAAGGGCGAGATCGAGCTGGCCGCGCTGCCGGGCAAGGTCTTTTTCCAGATGCTGCTTGACGGCACCATGGAGGGCTTCTTCGGCGATCCGATCCACGGCGGCAATCGCAATATGGCGGGCTGGAAGCTGGTCGGCTTCCCCGGTGTCTATGCCAGCTACTCCAACGATATCGAGCGCCACGGCGTTGCCTATGTGCGCCCACCGATGTCGATCGCGATGGCGCGCGCTTCCGGGCATGGCGCCATGCCCGGCACGAACCGCGGCCCATCCGGGGCCGCGCCCCATGACGCCTCGCACGGCACGTCACCGGCCAAGGCCGCACCGGCCTCCAAGGGAGCGCGGCCATGAGCAAGACCCTCGATCGTGTCGACGCGGTGATCGTCGGCGGCGGCTGGACCGGTTCGGTCATCGGCAAGGAGCTGGCCGCGGCGGGACATCGCGTGGTGATGCTCGAACGCGGCGAGCCGCGCTGGCCCTCGCCCGATTTTCAGGCGCCCGCTGTCCATGACGAACTGCGCTATACGCGCCGGCACGCACTGCATCAGAACACCGCGACCGAGACCTTCACCTTCCGCAACAACACCAGCCAGACCGCCTTGCCGATGCGGCGCTGGCAGTTCGCCTATCCCGGCACGCATCTGGGCGGCTCGGGCAACCACTGGTCCGGCGCCTACTATCGCTTCGATCCGACCGACTTCAAGCTGCGCAGCCACTACGAGCGCCGCTACGGCAAGGGCATCTTCGCGGCGGACCTGACCGCGCAGGACTGGCCGCTGACCTACGACGAGCTCGAGCCGTACTACGACCGCTTCGACTATCTGATCGGCGCCTCGGGCTATGCCGGCAATCTGAGGGGCAAGGTGCAGCCGGGCGGCAATCCGTTCGAGCCGTGGCGCTCGCGGCCGTATCCGAATCCGCCGATGAAGGTCGCGCACGCGTCGGCGCTGTTCGGCGAGGCCGCCGCCAAACTCGGCTATCACCCGTACATCCAGCCGTCGGCGCTGTCGACGCGGCCCTATACCAATACCGAAGGGCTATCGATGAGCGCCTGCGTCTACTGCGGCTTCTGCTCGAACTTCGGCTGCGAGCATTTCGCCAAGGCCTCGCCGCAGGTCTGTATCCTGCCGGCCGCGATGAAGCTCGATACGTTTGCGCTGCGCACCGGTGCTCAGGTGCTGCGCGTCGAGCTCGACAAGGACCGCAAGCTGGCGCGCGGCGTCACCTATGTCGATGCGAGCGGACAGCAGTTCTTCCAGCCCGCGGACATGGTGTTCCTGTGCGCGTTCAGCGTGCACAACGTGCGCCTGCTGCTGCTGTCGGGCATCGGCAAGCCGTACGATCCCGCCACCGGCCAGGGCGTGGTGGGGCGCAACTACACGCACCAGACCACCTCGGGCGTCAATCTGTTCTTCGACGAGAAGACCCACATCAATCCGTTCATGGGCGCGGGCGCGGCGGCCGTGACGATCGACGATTTCAGCGCCGACAACTTCGATCACGGGCCGCTCGGTTTCGTCGGCGGCGGCTATATCCAGATCCAGGTGGTCAGCGGCGCGCCGATCGGTTACCGCCCGACGCCGGTCGGCACCCCCACCTGGGGCAGCGAATGGAAGAAGGCGGTACGCCGCTACTACAACCATTCGGCGTCGATCACCATCACCGGTTCGGCGATGCCGACGCGCGGCAGCTATCTGTCGCTCGATCCGACCTATCGCGATGCCTGGGGCCAGCCGCTGCTGCGCATCACCTACGATCTGCCGGACAACGACATCAAGCTGTCGGCGTTCCTGACCGGCAAGGGCGACCAGATCGGCAAGGCCATGCGCGGGGTGGTCGCCACCGAGCCCGGGCCGCGCAAACGGCCGTTCACCGCCACAAGCTATCAGTCCACCCACCTGAACGGCGGCGCGGCGATGGGCAGCGATCCCGCCAACAGCGTGGTCAACCGCTTCGGCCAATGCTGGGACGTGCCCAATGTGTTCGTCACCGGCGCCTGCCTGTTTCCGCAGAACTCGAACTACAACCCGACCGGCACGGTCGGCGCCACCGCCTACTGGATCGTCGACGCGGTCAAGCGCGACTATGTCAAGGCGCCTGGGAAGCTGATGGCATGAACACACCGGACGAAGGGGAAGCCGGGCGTCGCCGCGCGACCTGGCTGGTGGGCGGCCTGGTGATCGGCATCGGGGCCTTTCCGCTGTATGCGCTGCTGTTCCAGGTCTGGCCCGATCTGTTTGCGCCAAAGCCGCAGCCGCGCCAGGCATCGTCGTCGGTCGGCGCAGCGGGCCAGGCCTCGCCGCCCGCCGCGGCGTCGGCGCCGGCCGGCTCCGGGGCTCCGGCCAGCGAGGCGGCGGCGCGGCGCTCGACGGATTTCCTGCCGAAGGAACCGGCGTGGTCGCAGGCGTTGCGTGCGGCCGGCAAGGACACCGGCAACGACGCCGGCAAGGAAGCGGACAAGCGCGGCGCGACGATCGCCGCCAGCGGCAATGGGGCGGGGGCGATGGCCTGCGTGTCGTGCCATGCCACCGGCGGATCGCCGGGCGCCGCCGGTGCTGCGGTGCCCGCTGGCGCCTTCCCGTCGCTGGTGGGCATGCCCGCCGAATATCTGGCCAAGCAGCTGTTCGACTATCGCGAAGGGCGCCGCGTCGATCCGGTGATGGCACCGATCGCCAAGGCCCTCAAGGACGACGAGATCGCCGCGGTGGCGCGCTATTACGCCAGCCAGCCCGCACCGTCGCTGACGCTGTCGGAAGGCGGGCAATCGGCGGCGCTGACGCTGCACGCGGCAGGCGACAACGGCCGGGCCCTGCCCGCTTGCGCCAATTGCCATGGCGTCGGGGGCGAGGGGCAGGGTTTTCTGTTGCCGCGCCTGACCGGGCAGCCGGCCGATTATCTGGTCAAGCAGCTCGAGGCCTTCCGCACCGGCAGCCGCCACAACGACGACGATGGCGCGATGCGCGGCATCGCGCAGCGGCTGGGCGAGGCCGATGCCCGCGCACTGGCCAGCTTCTACGCGCAGGGCGGGACGCGCTAGGGCTGAATCTGGAGTTGGTCAGCCGCCGACCGACACGCCGCAGGCCACGCGCCACGCCGCCGGTTCGGCGGCTTCGTTGGCGGCCTTGGAAGGGGTCGATGCGGACACGTTGGCGGCGCTGGCCGCCGTGCCGGTGCCGGTAGCGGCGCGGATCACGCGGTTGCGGCCTTCGCGCTTGGCGCGATAGAGCGCGCGGTCGGCTTCGGCGAACAGCCGCTCCCAGCTGCGGCGCGCATCGCTGGCGTCGTCCTCGGCCAGCGCGATGCCGATGCTAACGCTGGCATGCCCGCCGACTTCCTCCGGCAGCGCGATGGCACCGATGCGAGCGCGAATGCGTTCGGCCAGCAGCACCGCTTCCTCTTCGCCGGTGTTCGGGCACAGCAGGCAGAATTCCTCGCCGCCGAAGCGCGCGGCCACGTCGCTGGCGCGGCAGGCGCGGCGCAGCGTCTCGGCGATCCGCACCAGCACCTGGTCGCCCGCCTGATGGCCGGCGCGGTCGTTGACCTGCTTGAAGCGGTCGACGTCGATCACCAGGCAGGACAGCGGCTTGCCGCTGCGGGCGGCGTCCCCGGCCAGCGTCATCGCGGCGTCGTCCAGCGCGCCGCGATGGAACAGCCCGGTCAGCGAATCCAGGCGGGCGCGGTCGCGCTGTTCGGCCAGCTGGCGCTCCGCGCTCAGCAGCGTGAAACCGACCACGCCGGACAGCACCGCGATCAGCATCAGCAGCAGCGGCGCCTGGGCCAGCATGCCGGGCTCGTCGGGCCGCAGCGGGCTCCACGCACCGGCCCCGCCGGCGGCCAGCGCCAGCGCCAGGCACAGGCCCTGCGCCGCCAGTTGCGCGCAGCAGGCGACCCACACCAGCGCGTGGCCGATGGTGTGCGAGCGGCGTTCGCGATTGAGCAGGCGCAGCGCCTGCCAGACCACCAGCGCGGTGATCGCATGGCCGAGCGTGCGGATCGCGCGCTCGGCCATCACGGCATCCTGCACCGTGGCGATCAGCCCGAGCAGCGCCACCGAGGCGATGCCGCCGGCGACCATCGCGCGCAGATGATGCGGGGCCATCGCCATGCCGCTGGCGGCCAGGCCGCGCACCAGCATCAGCTGCGCCGCGAGGCACAACGCTTGCGCGAGCACCGCCCACAGCGGCGCCGGCGCAATCGCGCCGAGCGCCAGCGCCATGCCGCCGAGCGAGGCGAAGGCATGGGCGTCGGTCCAGCGCGCACGGTGGCCCGCTTGCGCGGCGCCGTAGCGCAGGCCGATCGAGATGCCTAACGTGCTGGCGAACAGCACCAGCAAGGTCAGATAGGCAGTTGGCAAATCCGGCGACATTCAATGGTCTCCCTGTTGGCGCGCGGTCCGGCCGCGGCGCCAGTGGTGTAAGGCAATGCGTGCCCGGCCAATGGCCGGCGCAGCGCGAATTCTTGTCAGAGAGCTTGACCCGGATGACGCCGTCGACATTCCCGAAGATGCGGTCCGTGGTCTGGCTCTGTGTTGCCGGCGCGCCGGTTGGCGCAGCCTGATCCCAGATGCAATCGCGGTCCCGCAGCGAGGGCCGCGCATCGAGGCACGGCTTGTGGCTTTTTTGTTGATGGCGATTCTACTGATTGCATCGAACCGCGCGTGTGCGGCATGCCACGTTTGACAATTGTTGACATTCCCTTTTTGTACCGTTCGCTAGGATTCGGCTCGTAGTTACAAATTGATATCCGGGCCCGGGGGAACGACGACGCCGCGTCGTCGAGGCAAAGAACGGGGAAATCATGGGGAAGCAAGACGCGGCGCGCACGACGCCGCTGAGGTCGAGGGCAGGCGTAGCGGCGACGCTGCCTGGCCGCGGGCTGCCGGCTGTGCGTACCGATCGTGCCGGTCGTGCAGACGGCGCCAACGGCGCCGCGCCCGCGCGCGAACGCCTGCTGTCTCCGGCGTGCGCCGCCGGTTTCGCCGGCGCGGTCGCGCTCTGCCTCGCGCTGATGTTCCCGCGCGAGCCGCTGCGCGACCGCCTGCTTGGCAAGGCGCTGCATGCGGGCCGCACGATGGACGGGCGGACGCTGGACTATCTGAAAGCCTGGCTGCGCATCTCGCCGCTCGACGCCGGGCTGGTGGCGGAGCTGGCCGAGCGGTATGCGGGGGAGGCCCGGCTGGACGAAGCGGATGCGCTGCTCGCCCGCATGGAGCCCGCGGTTACCGATGAGGCCGCGCTGCCGATGCTGCGGGCTCGGCTCGATATTGCGCGCCAGCGGGCCAACGCCGCCGCGCCGGACATGCCGGCGCGCGAGCGCTATCGGTCCGAACTGCGCGCGCTGCTGCGGCAGGCCGCGCGGATGCCGGCGCCGCCGTCGGACCTGATTGCCTTCGCTGCGCAGGCGAGGGCGCTGGGCGCCGACGATCTGGAGCTCGCCTTTTATCACGCCCTGGCGTGCCCGCAGCCCTCGCATGCCGCCTTCGCCGGTCATCGCCATCCGGTCGCACCGGTACGTTCCGAGTGGCGCGAGTCCCGCGAGTCCCGCGACGAGGGCCAGCGCCCGCAGCGGGTGCGCGGTTGATGCGGCCGTTTCTGAGAGCCGACAGCCGCGCCGAGCTGTTTCTGGAGAAGCGAATGAGTGCAACCGCAATGGGCGACCGACGTGCGGCCGCGGGCGGGATCGCCGCGGCGCGCCTGGCGGACGATGTCCGCGCGGCATGGCTGGCGCCCGCCAGGGGCGTGGCCAGTGCCCGCAGCGCGATGCTGGAACTGACGGTCCTCATGACCGCGGCGATGGCGCTCGGCTATGCGGCGATGCCCACCAACCCCTTGCTGCTGGACCTGGGCTTTCCGTGGGCCTGGCTGCTGCCGCTGGTGCTGGCGCTGCGCCATGGCACGCTGGCCGGTATCGGCTCGGCGCTGATGCTGCTCGGCGGGTGGTTCCTGTTCCATCAGATCGGTGCCCAGCCGGGGGCGTTTCCGCGCTCGTTCTTCGTCGGCGGGGCGCTGCTGGTGCTGGTGGCCGGACAGTTCGGCGACGTCTGCGCGAGCCGGCAGGCGCGCGCGCGTTCGATCAACCGCTATCTCGACGAACGGCTGGCTGCGCTGACCCGAAGCCACTATCTGCTGCGGATCTCGCACGCGCGCCTCGAAAGCGATCTGCTGGCAAGGCCGACCACGCTGCGCGATACGTTGGCCCAGCTGCGCGCGGCCACCGCAGAGCCGGCCGGTGCCGAGTCGCCGGCGGGGCGGGCGAACCGCCGCGAGCGCTTGCCGGCGCGCCTGGCCGCGGCGGCGCCAATGATGCAGCTGGCCGCGCAGGCGTGTCAGCTCGAGGCGGCCGCGCTCTATCCGTGCGACGGCGAGCGCGTGCTGCCCGAAGCCGCGGCGACCGTCGGGCCCGGCTGCAAGCTCGATGCCGCCGATCCGCTGGTGCGGCGCTGTCTGCAGAGCCGGCAGCTGGTGCATCGCCGCATCGACGGCGGCCATGGCGGCGATGGCGTGCGCAGCCGCTATCTGGCGGTGGCGCCGGTATTGTCCGGCCCCGACCGTCTGATCGGCGTGCTGGTCGTCGAGCGCATGCCCTTTCTGGCGCTGCATCACGACAATCTCGAACTGCTGCTGGTGCTGCTCGGCTACTACGCCGACGGTGTCGAGCATGCCGCGGCGGCGCGCGCGATCGAACGCGCGTTGCCCGATTGTCCGCACGAATTCGCGCTCGACTATGCGCGGCTCGCGCGCCTGCGGCGCGAGGCGGGCATCGCCAGCACCGTCGTCGCGCTTGCCTTCAGCGCCGACGAGCACAGCGCCGACTGGTTCGAACAGGCGGTGCGCAGCGGCCGCGCGCTGGATCTGGCCTGGGCCCGCGACGGCGGCGCGCAGCGCGTGCTGATGACGCTGATGCCGCTGGCCGATGGCGAGGCCGCTTCCGGCTATCTGCTGCGGATCGAACAGATGCTGCAGGCGCAGTTCGGCGTCGACTTCGAACAGGGGCAGATCGCCATCCATACGCTGCCGGTGCCTGCAGATGGCGATCCCGAACCGCTGCGGCGGCTGCTGCAGCGCTGCGAAGGCGGGCAGGCGCGCCACCCGTCGGGGAGCGGCCACGATGCTTGACAGCGTGCTGGCCCTGGCGGGCGGCGCGGCGCAACTGGCGGCGCTGGCGGCGCTGCTGCACGGCGACGGCGGCACCGGCGCGCTGCTCGCGTATCTGGGCATGCAGGCCGCAGCGGCGGCGATGCTCGCGATGCCGCTGCGGCGCCTGCTGGCGCAATCCATCCGCACGCCGTTCCGGCTGGCCTCGGCGTATCTGTTTGTCGCCGGCGCGTTCGTGCCGCTGGGCGGCCTGCTGGTCGTGCTGCTCGGCATCGCGCTCGCGGCGCTGCGGCCGAAGGCGCGCGCTTCCTGCGGGCTGGCTTTCGTGCCGCTGCCCGAGTTCGTCTCCGGCCCAGGGGCGCGGGTGTCGCATGGCGCCGACCGGAACGAGGGTCGCCACGGTTCTGCCCTTCCGGGAAGTCCGGACCGGGCCGCCGGTCGGCTGCGCGCCGAGCTCGCCAATGCCGCCGCATCGGACACGCGCCGCCTGTCCGCGCTGGGCGCGCTGCAGGGGATGCCCGCACGCACGACCAGTCCGCTGCTGCGCGCGCTGCTGGATGACAACATCGACGACGTCCGGCTGCTGGCCTACGGCATGCTCGATGCCGCCGAGCAGCGGCTGACGCGGCAGATCCTGCAGGCGCAGGACTGCCTGCACGCACTGGGCGACGATGGCGATCCGGCCAGCCGGGCCGCCGTGCACGAACGGCTGGCGCAGCTGCACTGGAAGCTGGTCTACCAGAACCTTGCACAGGGCGACGTGCGCAGCCACACGCTCGAGCAGGCCGACCGCCATGCCGAGGCCGCGCTGCAGGCGCTGTCGCAAGCGCCGGGCGCGACGACGTTGTACCTGCGCGCCGCCGACGGTTCCGGCGTGGCCAGTCCCGTGGCCGGCCTGTGGCAGCTGCGCGGCCGGCTCGCGCTGGCGCGCCGCGATCCCGCCGCCGCCCGTGCCGCCCTGCAGCGCGCCACCGCGCTGGGCTTTCCGCGCGAGCGCGCCTTGCCGCTGCTGGCCGAGGCCGCCTATCTGGAGGGCGATTTCGCGGCGGTCGGCGCGGCGATGCGCAGCCTGCGCCAGGCCGCGTCGCTGCCGGCGCTGCCGCAGCTTCAGCCCTTGCTGCGCTACTGGACATCATGAGCACGACCACGCCGAACCCGGCCTTCGCCACCGCCATGTCGCCAGTCCATACCGGCCACGCCGCCTCGAAGCTTGCTGCCGGTGCAGCGGTCGATATCGCGCTGCTGCTCGAAGGGCGCCATCCATTCGCCAATGCCGGCGCGAGCGGCGGTGTGCCCGGCTGGGCCGAGCGCATGATCCGGGCCTTCCCGCAAACCACCTTCGCGATCGTGCTGCTCGGCAATCGGCGCGAGGACTGCGGCGAGATGGCGGGCGCGCTGCCGGACAACGTGCTGCATCTGGAGACGCATTTCCTGCACGACGACGAGCCGGCCGACACGATGCCGCGGCATCGCGCCGACGAACAGGCCTTCGTCGAGGCAGCCCGGCTGCACGACCTGCTGCGTCAGCGCGGCCGCGGCGGGCAGTCCCAGGCGGGCGCCCTGATGCGCGAACTGATGCGCGAACTGATGGACGAGCTGGGCGACGATGGCAGGCTGTCGGAGCACGCGTTCCTGCATAGCCGGCCGGCCTGGGACACCATCGTCGAGCAGTACCGCCGCTACTGCACCGATCCGTCGTTCTCCGACTACTTCTGGACCGTGCGCACGATGCACCGGCCGCTGTGGCGGCTGGCCCGGATCGCGGCGACGCTGATGCCGGCGCGCGTCTACCACGCGGCATCGACCGGCTATGCGGGCTTTCTGGGGGCGATGCTGCGCTACCGGCATGACCGTCCGCTGCTGCTGTCGCAGCACGCGGCGCCGACCCGGGAGCACAGCCTCGATCTGTTCCAGTCCTGCCGGCAGCGTGACAACGGGCATCGCGACGGCGCCGATGCCTTCGCACGCGAGGTCTCGCAGCCGGGCTATTGCCGCGACCTGTGGCTGCGCTTCTTCGAATCGCTGGGCCGCGTCTGCTACGAGGCCGCCGACGAGATCGTCGCGCTCTACGAGGGCAATCGCCGCCGGCAGGTGCAGGACGGCGCGCCGGCGAGCCGCACGCGCACGATCCCGAACGGCATCGACCTGCCCGCGCTGGCGCCGCTGCGCGCGCAGCGGCCCGATACGGTGCCGCAGGTGCTGTGCCTGGTGGGCAAGGTGGTGCCGCGCAAGGACGTCAAGACCTTCATCCGCGCGATGCTGACCGTGGTCAGGCAGTGTCCCGATGCGCAGGGCTGGATCGCCGGACCCGAGGACGAGGATCCGGAATACGCGCGCGAATGCCGCGGCCTGGTGCAAAGCCTGGGGCTTGCCGGCAACGTGCGCTTCCTCGGTCCTCGGCGCCTCGACGCGCTGCTGCCGCAGGTCGGCGTGCTGGTACAGAGTTCGATCAGCGAGGCGTTGCCGCTGGCGGTGCTCGAGGCGTTCGCCGCGGGAGTGCCGTGCGTGGTGACCGATGTCGGCGCCTGCCGCGAACTGATCGACGGCGTCGGCGATGAAGACATGGCGCTCGGCACGGCCGGCGCGGTGGTACGCATCGCGGATCCCGGCGCATTGGCGCGCGAAGCGGTCGCGCTGCTCGGCGATCAAGAGCGTTGGCGCGCGGCGCAACGCGCGGCCATCGTGCGCGCCGAGCGCTATTACACACAGCATGCGACCGTGGCCAGCTATCGGCAGCTGTATCAGCATCTGGCCGCGAAACCGCACGCGGATGCAGGCGGACGCGGCGGCCTCGGCCGTCCGGCGGTGCCGACCACGCTGGCGACACCGGCAACCGCGGCAAAGCCGGCCCGCGAGCGGCTGTCGGCCGGCCGTTGCCCCTTTGCGGGAGCGCCATGATGGTGGACCTGAGCTTTTTCCTGCGCGGCATGCGCGACCGCAACCGCGTCGGCCGCACGCTGCAGGCCTATGGCTTTGCCAGCGTGCTCGCCTGCGGCGCCTGGGTGCTGGCGATCGTCGGCATCCTGCTGATCGGCGTGCTGAGGCTGCCGACCGGATTGCCGCCCGCGCTCGCCATGCAGTTCCAGGTATCGGCGACCTATCTGATCGCCGTCAGCCTGATCTTGACCGGACCGTTGCAGCTGCAACTGGTCCGCTTCGCCGCGGACCGGCTCGCCGAAGGGCGCGACGAACGCGTACTGCCGGGCTTTCATGCCGTGGGGCTGGTCGTGACCGTGCTGGCCGGCCTGTTCGGCGTCGCCTGCGCGCTGTGGGCGTTTCCGCAGCAATCGGCGCTGTATCGCGCATGGATGCTGGCCGCCTTCGTGCTGATGTGCCATGTCTGGATGGCGGTGGTTTTCCTCTCGGGCATGAGGCAATACCGGACGGTCGCCTGCGCCTTCGTGGCCGGCTATGCGGCAGCGGCCCTGGCGGCGCTGGCGCTGCGCGGCTTCGGGCTGGAAGGGCTGCTCGCCGGTTTCGTGATCGGCGAGCTGGTGCTGCTGGCCGGCACGACGATGCAGATCCATCGCCACTATCGCGGCCGGCGCTTGCTGTCGTTCGAGGTGTTGGCGCGGCGCCATCGCTATCCGGGCCTGATGGCGATCGGCCTGCTGTATCCGCTCGGCATCTGGGCCGACAAGTTCCAGTTCTGGTACCACGCGGGCACGGGCGCGCGCGTCATCGGTGCGCTGCGTGCGTCGACGATCTACGACATCCCGGTGTTTCTGGCTTATCTGGCCATCGTGCCGGCGATGGCGGTGTTCCTGCTGCGCATCGAACGGGATTTCGTCGCCCATTACGATGCCTTTGCCGAAGCGGTGCGCGGCGGCGGATCGCTGCAGCGGATCGAGGAGGCGCGCAACGCGATGGTGCGGGCCGTTCGGCTCGGCCTGTACGAGATCGTCAAGGTGCTGGCGATCGCCGCGCTGCTGCTGTTCGCGCTGGGCCGGCCGTTGCTGGCGCTGTTCGGCATGGCCGATCTGTACCTGCCGCTGCTGCATGTCGACGTGGTCGGCGCCGGCCTGTATCTGGTGTTGCTGGCCGCATTGAGCCTCTACTTCTATCTGGACCGGCGCCGCGAAGTGTTGCTGCTCGGCGCGGCCTTCGCGTTGTTGAACGTGGGGCTGACGCAACTGACGCTGACGCTTGGCCCGGCGTGGTACGGCTATGGCTTTGCGGTCGCGGCGCTGATCGTGGTGGCGATCGCGCTGGTGCTGCTGGACCGCCGGCTCGAGCGTCTGGAATATGAAACCTATATGTTGCAGTAATGCGAATCGGGCGGCGAAGATACGGTGATGGCGCGCCGGTTCGGTGACCGACACAGTTACAATTCGACACATTGTATTGAGCGAATCCACGATGTCGCGCCTCTCGTCAACCCCGAGCCGCCGAGCCGCCGAGCCGGGCAGACGAATGACGACGACCTGTAACCGAGAAGAATATGAATATCGCATCGGTCGAAGACGATCCCAGCCAGGCCGAGCTGATCCAGCAGATCCTGGTCAGCGCGGGACATACCTGCGACAGTTTTTCGGGCGGCAAGGCCTTTTTGCGCGCGATGCGCGAACGCTCGTACGATCTGCTGGTGATGGACTGGCAACTGCCCGATATCAGCGGCTATGACGTGGTGACCCACGTCCGGCTGCATTCGGGGCAGTACCCGCCGATCCTGTTCCTGACCAGCCGTTCGCTGGAAGAGGACATCGTCACGGGCCTGGCCGGCGGCGCCGACGACTACATGATCAAGCCCGTGCGGCGCGGCGAACTGCTGGCGCGCGTAGGCGCGCTGCTGCGCCGAAGCTATCCGTCGGCGCCGGCCAACGAGTCGATCGTGGTGGGCGCCTATCGGCTCGACCCCGTCGCGCGCACCGCCAGCCTGAACGGCGTCGAGGTCGATATCGCGCCGCGCGAGTTCGATCTCGCGCTCTATCTGTTCCGCAACATGGACCGGCTGCTGCCGCGCGATGTCGTCGAGCAGGCGGTATGGGGCCGCTCGCTAGGCGCCAGCTCGCGCACGCTCGACACCCATCTGTCCCGGCTGCGCATCAAGCTCGGACTGCGGCCCGAGAACGGCGTGCGGCTCGCCTCGGTGTACTCCTACGGCTATCGTTTCGAGCGCTGCGCGGGGCCGGCCGATGGTGCGTAAGGAAGGCGGGGGCGGGATTGCCGGGGCCATCGGCGCGGCCGCAGCCCTGCGGGTGGCCGTTGCCGCATGGTCGCTGCTGGCATTCGCGCCGGCACAGGCGGGCCCGGCCGGCGCCGACGGCGAATATTTCCTGCATGAGGTCGAGCCGGGCGACACGCTGTTCCGGGTCGCGCAACGCTATACCGGCCGCGCCGATGTCTGGCGCGAACTGAAGACGCTGAACCGCGTCGCCGATCCGTATCGGCTGCCGGTCGGCACCCATGTCCGGATTCCGCTGGCGCGCATTCCGGTGACGGTCGCCAGCGCGCGCGTGGTGTCGGTGGTCGGCCAGGCCGATGCCAATGGCGCCGCGCTGCGGCCCGGCATGCGCGTCGACGAGGCGGCCTGGCTGCAAACCGGCGCCGATGGCCTGGTCACGTTCGAATTGCCGGACGGCAGCCGCGTCGCGATGCCGCCGAACACGCGGCTGCAGGTCAAGCGCCTGCGCGTGTTTGCCGGTACCGGACTGGGCGATACCGTGATGCAGGTCGATCATGGCGGCATCGAGTCGCGCGTCGCCCCCGGCGGAACCGGCGTGGGCCGCTTCGAGGTGCGCACGCCGATGATGGTCACGGGCGTGCGCGGCACCCGCTACGCGGTCGATGCCGGGCAGCCCGGCGAGCCGGGCCAGCGAGCCAACCGCAGCGCGGTGCTGGAGGGCACCGTGGCGGTACGTTCGCGGCGCGCCCGGCGTACGGTCGGGGCCGGCCACGGCGTCGCGGTCGGCGCAGGGGGCGATGCAGTCGTGCACACCCTGCTGGCGCCGCCGACGTTGAGCGCGGTGCCGACCGAGCCGATCTACGCCAGCCACGCCGAAGTGGGCTGGCAGCCCGTCAAGGGCGCGATCGGCTATCAGGTCAGGGTCACGCGCGACGCGGAGCGTACCGAAGCGGTCTTCGCCGGCACCGTCGTACCGGCGGCCGCGGCGCTGACCGGATTGCCCGATGGCCCGGTCTATCTCGAGGTGCGTGCCATCGACAGGAACCGCATTCCCGGCAACGCCGCGATCGCGCCGCTGACGGTGCGGCTCAATCCGCCCGCGCCCTACACGGTCGAGCCGGCGCCGCAAAGCACGGTGCACGGCACCGTGGCCGAATTCCAATGGGCGGCGGTCGACAGCGCCGTCGCGTATCGCTTCGAGATCGCACCGGACGCGACGTTCGGCACGCTGGCCGCGCAGGGCAGCACGCGGGAGGCGTCCGCCCGGCAGACGCTCGCGCCCGGCAACTGGTGGTGGCGCGTGCGTTCGGTCGATGCGAAGGGGCAGGCGGGACCGTGGAGCGCCCCGGTGGCGTTCCGCATTCTGCCGCCGCCGCCGGGCGTCACCGTGGTCGAGGACAACGGCGGCGCGCTGCGCCTGCGCTGGGGCACGGCCGACCAGTCCGAGGCCTTCGCACCGCTGGCCTATCGCGTGCAGCTGGCCGAGGATCCCGGCTTTGCCCGTCCCCTGCAGGACCAGCGCATCGAGTCCGACAACGCGGCGCTGCCGCGTCCGCCGGCCGGCGTCTATTACGTGCGCGTGGCACGCATCGAGCGCGACGGCAGCGAGTCGCCGTTCTCGGCACCGCAACGCATCGAAATCCACGAGCATCTGCGCGACGGCACGGGGGCTCCGATCGGTACTGCCAGCGGCAGTGTGCGCCGTGGCGGATAGCCGCTTCCGCCTGCCCCAGTTGCGCACGGCCGCGGGCAGCGGACTGATCGCGGGCTTTCATCGACGCACGCTGATCGAATGGCTGGCGCTGACCATGCTCGTCATGGTGCTGGCCGCGGTGCGCGCGGACTTCGGCGCGAGCCAGCGGCTGGACCTGGCCGTCTACGACATCGGCATCGCCGCGCAACAGCATGCGCCGCGCGACGACATCCTGATCGTTTCGATCGACGATGAGTCGCTGTCCGCGGTGGGCCGCTGGCCGTGGCGCCGCTCCTTGCTGGCCGGGCTGGTCGATCGGCTGGCCGACGGCGGCGCGCGTGCGATCGGGCTCGACGTGCTGCTGGTCGAGCCGGACTGGCGCCATCCCGAGGACGACGAGGCGCTGGCGGTCAGCATGGCGCGCGCCGGCAACGTGATCATCCCCGCGCTGGCCGAGCCGGTGCGCGACGGCTATCGCCTCAGCTATCCGCTGCCGGCGCTGGGCGCCGATGTGGGCCATATCAATATCGCCACCGATGTCGATGGACTGGCCCGCCATATCTATCTGCAGGAGGGCCTGCCGGGGCAGATGCTCGATCATTTCGTCGTGCGCCTGGTGCAGTTCGGCCAGCCCGATCGCCCGCTGACGAGCTACCGCCAGGTGCCGGTCGACGAGACGCTGGCCGGCGAATGGCATCGCCGCTATCGCCTGGGCATTCCGTTCGCCGGACCGATCGGCACCTTCCGCACGGTGTCGGCGATCGACGTGTTGAGCGGCGCCATTCCGCCCGAGATGTTCCGCGACAAGCTGGTGCTGGTCGGGGCCGGCGCCACCGGCCTTGGCGACATGTTCTCCGCGCCGCTGTCGAAGAACGGCGCCGGCATCAGCGGCGTCGAGCTGCTGGCCAATGCCGCGCAGGCGCTGCTGGACAACAACGGCATCGTGCCGCTGCCACCGGCCTGGTACTGGTCGCTGACGCTGCTGCCGGTGCTGCTGGCCTGCCTGGCGGCGCTGCTGATGTCGCCGCGCGATGCCTTGCTGGTTACCGCCGCGGTAATGGTGGGGCTGTTCGGTGCAAGCGTGGGGCTGATGTATTTCGATCGGCTGTGGTTCTCGCCGGTGCCGGCCATTCTGGCCTGCCTGGTGTTCTATCCGCTGTGGAGCTGGCGCCGGCAGGAATCGGCGCTCAGCTTTCTGTCGGCGGAAGTCGCCCGGCTCGAACGCGAGCCCGCGCTGCCGGGCGGCAAGCGCACGCCGCCGCTGGCCGGCGGCACGCTGGACGCACGCATGAGCGCGCTGTACCGGATGATCACGCGGCAGCGCGACCTGCGCCGCCTGCTGTCGGACGGGCTGGAGAACTTGCCCGATGCCACCGTGATCTGCGATGCCGACGGCAGCATCCTGCTGGCCAATGCCGGCGCGGTTGCGCTGTCCCCGCGGTTGCTGTCGGCGCTCAATACCGAGGGCGGTGCGCGCCCCTTGCTCGACACGCTGATCGCCGACATCTTCGCGCCGCCGCAGGGCGGACTCGATTACTGGGATCGGCTCAAGCGCGCCGCCGACACCGGCGCAGCACCGACGCGCGGCGAGCGCGCCGGGGTCGAGCTGCAGACCCACGACCAGCGCGCGATGCTGCTGCGCGGCGCGCCGCTGCGCGGCAACGCGGGCGAGGTCGCCGGCTTCAGCATCAGCTTCATCGATATCACGCAGGTGCGGCTGGCCGAGCGGCAGCGCGAGGAAACGCTGCGCTTCATCTCGCACGACATGCGCTCGCCGCAGGCGTCGATCCTGGCGCTCGTCGAGCTGCAGGCCGACCCGGCCCGCGCGCTGGAACTGCCGGTGCTGCTCGAACGGATCCGCCATCACGCCGGCCGCACGCTGGCGCTGGCCGACGACTTCATCCAGCTCGCACGCGCCGAGTCGCAGCATCTGCGCTTTGCCGAGATCGACCTGACCACGGTGTTGATGGACGCGGCGGATTCGCTGTGGGCGCTGGGACAGGCGCGGCGCGTGACCGTCGCCGTGCTGACCGGCAACGAGGAGATGATGCTGTATGGCGAAGCGGCGCTGCTGATGCGTGCCGTCTCCAACCTGATCGACAACGCTGTCAAGTACAGCCCGCCGGGCGGCACCGTGACCGTGCGCGCCGGCCGCGTGCGTCACGAGGACGGCAGCGATGGCGGTCTGCTGGTGTCGGTGTCGGATCAGGGGCCCGGCATCGCGCCGGAGGAGCAGGCCCGGCTGTTCCAGCCGTTCAGCCGGCTGCAGGAAGAGGGCCGCCCGGTGCGCGAAGGCAGCGGTCTGGGGCTGCTGTTCGTCAAGACGGTGGTCGAGCGCCACGGCGGCCATGTCGGCGTCGACAGCGCGCCGGGGCGCGGCACGACGTTTACGATCACGCTGCCGGGCTGACGCGCGTATCGGCCGACGCGCGTTGCCCTAGCGATATCGCGCTCCCTCTCCCGCTAGCAATTTCGGGCTCTCTCTCCCGCTCGCGATAACGCGCTCCCTCTCCCGCTTGCGGAGAGGGCCGGGGAGAGGGAACGGGCGGATCAAGCCGTGATGGCGATGGCGAGCGCCGCTGCCCTCTCCCCCAACCCCTCTCCCGCGAGCGGGAGAGGGGAGACAACACACGCACCGGTCGAGCGTCGGCGCTCGTTTCGTTCCGCCTTCGGCCCGCTTGAAACTTCTTCCCCCACGTGTAAGTTTCGCGCCGCCCCGTGCCACCGAAGGGAGACTTCAGGACTCCCGCCCGCCCGCCATCCCCGTGGAACAGCGCTTGCATTCCCGCCCCATGCGGCGCGACTGGCGTGCCGCTCTTCCCTGGGGAGGCCGCGATGAAAGCCCTTTGCTGGCACGGCAAGCACGATATCCGCTACGACACCGTTCCCGATCCCGTGATCGAGCACCCGCGCGACGCCATCATCCGCGTCAGCAGCTGCGCGATCTGCGGCTCGGACCTGCATCTGTACGACGGCTTCGTGCCCGGGATGGAGCATGGCGACATCATGGGCCACGAGTTCATGGGCGAGGTCGTCGAGGTCGGCGCGGAGAACCGCCGGCTGCGCGTCGGCGATCGCGTGGTGGTGCCGTTCACCATCATCTGCGGCGAATGCGATCAATGCCGGCGCGGCAATTTCTCGGTGTGCGAGCGGACCAACCGCAACAAGGAAGCGGCCGACAAGATGTTCGGCCATACCACCGCCGGCCTGTTCGGCTACACCCACCTGACCGGTGGCTATGCGGGCGGCCAGGCCGAATACGTGCGCGTGCCCTATGCCGATGTGGCGCCGGTCAAGGTGCCCGCCGAACTGAGCGACGAACAGGTGCTGTTTCTCGGCGACATCCTGCCGACCGGCTGGCAGGCCGCGGCGCAATGCGAGATCCAGCCCGACGATATCGTCGCGATCTGGGGCGCGGGACCGGTCGGCCAGTTCTGCATCCTGTCGGCGCTGCTGATGGGAGCGAAACAGGTGGTCGTGATCGACCGCGTGCCCGAACGCCTGCGCATGGCGCAGCAGCTCGGCCCCGACCGCGTGACGGTGATCGATTTCGAGAACCAGAGCGTGCTGGAAGCCCTCAACGAGATCACGCATGGCAAGGGCCCCGACAAGTGCATCGACGCGGTCGGCCTCGAAGCGCACGCGACGCGCTCGCTCGATTCGATCTACGACCGCGTCAAACAGGCGGTGATGCTCGAGACCGACCGGCCCCACGTGCTGCGCGAAATGATCTATGTCTGCCGGCCCGGCGGCATCGTGTCGATTCCCGGCGTCTACGGCGGGCTGGTCGACAAGATCCCGATGGGCGCGCTGATGAACAAGGGCCTGACGATCCGAACCGGTCAGACCCATGTCAATCGCTGGACCGACGATCTGCTCCAGCGCATCATCGACAGGCAGATCGATCCGACCTTCGTGATCTCCCATCGGGTCACGCTGGCCGATGGTCCATCGATGTACGAGACCTTCCGCGACAAGCACGACGGCTGCATCAAGGTCGTGATGACGCCGGCCTGACCTTGCGTTTGACCGTTCGGGGGACGTCACGCTTCCCCGCCCCGGGCCAGCCCGCGCCGCCGCGCGCGGCACCATCGCCGAACACCTCGCGGTGCCAGACCCGCGTGACCTCCTCCAGCAGCGCCAGAAAACGCTCCAGCGCGGGCAGCGCATGCTCGCGCCGCACCGTCGCATGCAGGTCGGCATCTAACCCGCGCGCGGCCAGCGGCACGTAGCTGACGTCGTCGCGCCGCGTGGCCGACAGCGAGGCCGGCAGCACGCTGACGCCGACGCCCGCGCCCACCAGTCCCAGCACCGTCTCCGGGTCGATCGATTCGTGCATCACGCGCGGCTCGAAGCCG
Source organism: Cupriavidus gilardii (assembly GCF_017598945.1). Taxonomy (GTDB): domain Bacteria; phylum Pseudomonadota; class Gammaproteobacteria; order Burkholderiales; family Burkholderiaceae; genus Cupriavidus; species Cupriavidus gilardii_E. The sequence goes on along the minus strand of NZ_JAGFTW010000058.1, from coordinate 230,453 downwards.
TCGCGCAGGCAGACGGCCAGCACGTTGCGGATCATCGGGCTCTGCATGTTCAGCAGCACGAAGGCGTCGGTGGATAGCTGCCGCAGCGAGACGCGCTCCGCGCCCGCGAGCGGATGGTCGGCCGCCATCGCGACGACCAGCGGCTGCGCATAGACCAGGATCGAACGCAGATCGCTGCGCGCCGCCGCGCTGCAGGAGAACCCCACGTCGATGCGCCCGCGCGCCAGCGCCTCGTACTGCTGATCGGGCAGCAGTTCGTGCAGCGTCCATTCGACGCCCGGATTGCGCAGCTGGAACTGGCGCAGCGTCAGCGGCAGCGGGCCGTACATCACCGAGTTGATGATGCCGATGCGCAGATAGCCCTCGAGCCCTTCGGCCACGCGCCGCACCTGCCGTTCCACCGATTCGCAGTCCTCGACGATGCGGCGCGCGCGCGTCAGCAGCGCCTCGCCGGCACGCGTCAGCCGCGCGCCATGCCGGCCGCGCTCGAACAGCGTGACCCGCAGCGTGCCCTCCAGCGACTTGATCTGCTGGCTCAGCGGCGGCTGCGAGATATGCAACCGCTCGGCGGCGCGGCTGTAGTTGCCTTCTTCGGCGACGGCGATGAAGTAGCGCAGCTGGCGGAGATCCATATGCGATCCGTATGGATTGGATTCCGAAATCATATTTCACATATGGTTGCCCGACACCTAGGCTTTCCCTGATCCGTCCACGCCAGAGGGGCGGCCGAGGAGACCACGATGACCACCAAGCTCGAAGTCAATGGCGCCCGCCGTCGGGTGGACGCCCCCGCGGATACGCCGCTGCTGTGGGTGCTGCGCGACCAGCTGGACCTGACCGGCACCAAGTACGGCTGCGGCATGGGGCTGTGCGGCGCCTGCACCGTCCATGTCGACGGGCAGGCGGTGCGCGCGTGCCAGACCCCGTTGTCCAGCGTCGCGGGCAAGCGCGTGACGACCATCGAGGGACTCGGCAAGCCCGATGCGCTGCACGTGCTGCAACGCGCCTGGCAGGCCGAGGACGTGCCGCAATGCGGCTATTGCCAGTCGGGACAACTGATGTCGGCCGCCGCGCTGCTGGCGCAAAAGCCCAGGCCGAGCGACAGCGATATCGATGCGGCGATGGCCGGCAATCTCTGCCGCTGCGGCACCTATGACCGGATCCGGCGTGCCATCCATCGCGCCGCGGCGGAACTGCGCAGCGGGAGGCCGGCATGAAGCGACGCGACTTCCTGAAGAGCGGGGCGGCGCTGGCCGGCGGCCTGATGCTGGAGTTGAGCGCCAGCGGCGTGCGCGCGGCGGGCCCGTCCGCCGATGCTTCGCGCGGTGCATCGACCTCCGGCGCGGCCTTCGCCCCCAACGCCTGGGTCCGCATCACGCCGCAAGGCGAGGTCCTGCTGGTCGTACACAAGTTCGACAGCGGCACCGGCGTCAAGAACGCGCTCGGGCTGATGCTGGCCGAGGAGCTCGATGCCGACTGGTCGCGCGTCAGCGTGGTGCAGCCCGACGATCCGCTGGCGCAGGTCTATATCCATCCGCTGTGGGGCATGCACGCGACCGGCGGCAGCACCAGCGTGCCGCTCGAATGGAACACGCTGCGGCGCGCCGGCGCCACCGCGCGCGCGATGCTGGTGGCCGAGGCCGCGCAGCGCTGGCGGGTCGATCCGGCCAGTTGCCGCACGAGCAACGGCATGGTGATCGACGCTTCCGGCGCTCGGCGGCTCGGCTATGGCGAACTCGCCGAAGGCGCGTCACGCCAGCCTGTGCCGAAGGAGGTTGCACTCAAGCGCCCGGCGGACTTCGTGCTGATCGGCAAGGAACGCAGCAGCTATCGCGTCGCCGACAAGCTGACCGGCCGCGCGCAATACGCGGTCGATATCAAGCTGCCCGGCATGCTGACGGCGATCGTGGTGCATCCGCCGGTGATCAACGCGCGCGTGCAGTCGTTCAACGCGGCCGAGGTCAGGGCGATGCCCGGTGTGCGCGACGTGTTTGCTACCGAGATTCCCGCGGCCATCGCGCATTTCCGTCCCGGTATGGGGCCAGCGGTGCCGGACAACGGTGCCTGCCAGCCCGGCGTGGCCATCGTCGCCGACCACTTCTGGGCCGCACAGCGCGCGCGCCAGGCGCTGAAGATCCAATGGGGCGACAGCGACATGGCGGACTTCAGCGCGGAGGGCGCGCTGCGCGAACTGGCGCGGCATGTCGACGACCCCGGCGCCAAGAGCAAGGTCAAGGGCGATGCCGCGGCCGCGTTCGCGCACGCAGACAAGGTCGTCGAAGCCGTCTACACGATGCCCTACAAGGCCCACGCGCAGATGGAACCGCTCAGCGTGGTGGCGTGGGTGCACGACGGCATCGTCGAATATTGGGGCGGCATCCAGGTGCCGTCGCGCTGCGCGCAGGCCGCCGAGACCATCGCCGGCGTGCCGGCCGACAAGGTCAAGATCCATCTGACCGAGGCCGGCGGCAGCTTCGGCGCGCGCGAGGGCATGCACCAGATTCTCGAGGCGACCTATATCTCGCGCCGCGTCGGCAAGCCGGTCAAGCTGATCTACAGCCGCGAGGACGATATGCGCGGCCTGTTCTACCAGACCGCCAGCGTGCACAAGGCCCGCGCCGCGCTCGATCGCGATGGCGGCATCGCGGCCTTGAGCCTGCGCGCGGTAACGCCGTCGATCAAGGAGCCCGACGATCCCGGCTTCCTCGCCAAGGTGCCGGTCGATCCGAGCTGCACCGAGGCGATGCGCGACGACTTCTACTACGACATCGGCACGCTGGACCTGGCGTGGGTACGGGTCGAGCCGAAGCTGCCGATCTGGTGGTGGCGCGCGGTCAGCTATGTGCCCAACGTCTTTGCGATCGAGAGCCTGATCGACGAAGCCGCGCATGCGGCGGGGCAGGACCCGCTGGCCTATCGCCGCCGCCTGCTGCACGAGCGGCCCGAGCATCTGGCGGTGCTGGACCGCGCCGCCGCGCTGGCCGGCTGGCCGCGGGCTTCCGCGCCCGGACGCGGACTGGGCATCGCCACCTATCAGGGTTACAAGAGCTATATCGCCGTGGTCGCGGAGGTCGAAGTCAAGGAGCGTGCGATCACGGTGCACAAGCTCAGCTGCGCGGTCGACTGCGGGCTGGCGGTCGATCCGAGTTCGGTGCGCCAGCAGATCGCGGGCGGGCTGTACTGGGGCGTGTCGACGGCGATGATGCACGAGGTGCCGATCGACCATGGCACGGTGCGCATCAGCAATTACCACGACTATCCGGTGGTCCGGATCACCGATGCGCCGCGGCTCGACATCGAGCTGATGCCGCCGTCGGGCAGGGCGCCGAGCGGCGTCGGCGAACTGGCCAACCCACCGGTGGTGCCGGCGATCGGCAACGCGATCTTTGCGGCGACCGGCAAGCGTCTGCGCGCGACGCCGTTCCGCTTCGCCTGACGTTGCGATGGCCACGGTGGCGCAGGCGTCCTGGCGATGCCTCGCGGCCACCGTGCACCGGACCGGCACCCCGCGATGCCGCACCCCATGCTATGCCGGCACCGGCGCCGCCGGGCCGCGCCGGCAAGATCGTTACAACGACCACAACGAGAGTCGAGAGGAGACATCCCCATGAAAGCGCAACACAACGCGGTGCGCGACACCGCGCCGCCGGCGCGCGCGCCCGTCGACGCGGTGCCCGCCACCGGCCCGCTGCTGATGCTCGGCTTTCAGCATGTACTGGTGATGTATGTCGGCGCAATTGCGGTGCCGATGATCATCGCCACCGCGCTGAAGCTGCCGAAGGAAGCCGTGGCCGTGCTGATCAACGCCGACCTGTTCACCTGCGGCATCGCGACCATCCTGCAAACGGCGGGCTTCTGGCGCATCGGCGTGCGGATGCCGGTGATGCAGGGCGTGGCCTTCAGCGCGATTCCGCCGATCCTGGTGATCGCCACCAATCCGGGCCTGGGGCTGCCGGCCGTGATCGGCGCGGTGATGGCGGGCGGACTACTGACGATGCTGATCTCGCCGGTGTTCGGCCGGCTGGTGCGTTTCTTCCCGCCGATCGTCGGCGGTTCCATCGTGATGGTGGTCGGGCTGTCGCTGTTCCCGGTCGGCGTCAACTGGATCGGCGGCGGCAAGGGTGCGCCGGACTTCGGCGCGCCGCACAACCTGGCGCTGGCCGGCTTCGTGTTCGCGCTGATCCTCGCGATCAACCGCTGGCTCAAGGGCTTCTGGACCAACGTCTCGGTGCTGCTGGCGCTGGCGGCCGGCATGCTGGTCGCGATCCCGTTCGGTATGGTGGACTTCGCGGGCGTCGCCGAGGCGCCGATGGTGGACCTGATCCGGCCGTTCTACTTCGGCTGGCCGGTGTTCGATCCGCTCGCGGTCGCCACCATCGTTGTCGTGATGGTGATCATCATGATCGAGTCGATGGGTCTGTTCCTGGCGACCGGCGACGTGGTCGGCAAGACCCTGACGCCGCGCGAGATGACCGACGGCCTGCGCGCCAATGGCCTGGCCAGCGTGATCGGCGGCGCGCTGAACGGCTTTCCGTACACGATCTACAGCCAGAACATCGGCCTGCTGGTGGTGACCGGCGTCAAGAGCCGCTGGGTGGTGGTGGCCGCCGGCGTGATCCTGTGCGTGCTGGGGCTGTTCCCCAAGATGGCGACCGTGGTGGCCTCCGTGCCGCTGCCCGCGCTCGGCGGCGCGGCGCTGTTCATGTTCGGCGTGGTCACCGCGGCGGGCGTGCGCACGCTGGGGCGGGTCGATTTCGAATCGCACCGGCACAACGTCTATATCGTCGCCGCGACGCTGGCGATCTCGCTGCTGCCGACCTTCGCGCCGACGCTGTTTCACCATCTGCCCAAGTGGCTGCAGCCGCTGATGCACAGCAGTATCCTGCTGGCCTGCGTGCTGTCGGTGCTGCTGAACCTGCTGTTCAACGGCGTGCCGCGCAGCGATCCGCACGCGGCGCCGCAGGGAAAGGGCGAGGCGCTGCAGCCCAGCCGCTGAACCGCAGCGGCCGGGCGCGGCGGATCAATCCCAGGCGGGCGCAATGCCTTCCGGATTGGCCAGCCGCTCGCCGCGATCGAGCGTGGCGATCTTCGCCATGTCGTCGTCGGTCAGCCGCAATTGCTGCGCCTGCAGATTGCTGGCCAGGTTCTCGCGCTTGGTCGACGACGGGATCACCGCGAAGCCCTGCTGCAGGGCCCAGGCCAGCGCGACCTGGGCCGGCGTGGCGCCATGCGCCTGGGCGATGGCCTGGATTACCGGATCCTGCACCACCTTGCCGTAGGCCAGCGTCATGTACGAGGTCAGATGGATGCCCTGGCCGCGCGCGTAGTCGACCAGCTTGCGGTTTTGCAGATACGGCGAGATCTCGACCTGATTGGTGGCGATTTCGCTCGCGCCGACCGCGTCGATGGCCTGGCCGAGCAGCGAGATCGTGAAATTCGACACGCCGATCAGTCGCGTCAGCCCCTGCGCCTTGGCTTCGGCCAGCGCGGCCATGTACTCGGGCAGCGGCACGGCGTTGGCCGGCGACGGCCAGTGGATCAGCGTCAGGTCGACCTGCTCGGTGCGCAGCTTGGCCAGGCTTTCTTTCAGGCTCGGGATCAGCTTGTCGCCGGCCAGGTTGTCGGTCCAGATCTTGGTCGTGATGAACAGGTCCTGGCGGGCGACGCCGCTCTCGGCGATCGCCTGTCCGATCTCGGCCTCGTTGCCGTAGATCTGCGCGGTATCGATCAGGCGATAGCCGACGGACAGGGCGTTCTTGACCGAATCGATCACGGTCTGGCCGGTCAGGCGGAAGGTGCCGAGGCCGAAGGCGGGAATGGGTTGCGTCATGGTGAGCTCCAGGAATTCGGGATCAGGAAATGGGGATTCGGGGCATTTTGCTGCCGAATGCGTGGATGAAACAGCCCTGGACCGTCAAATGACTGTTGCCTGGTGCTCAAGGGTCGGTGCGCCGCGAATACGAGTGGCGACGCGGCGCTCCCTCTCCCCCGGCCCCTCTCCCGCCCGCGGGAGAGGGGAGAAAACCGCTGGCGCGAGAAACAGGCTTGCATCCTGCGACGGCGACCGTACTGGCGACGCGCCGCTCCCTCTCCCGCTTGCGGGAGAGGGCTGGGGAGAGGGCATGGGGCGGCTCCATTGCCTCGGCGAAAAATCGTCGCCACGCCGCTCCCTCTCCCGCTTGCGGGAGAGGGCCGGGGAGAGGGCAAGGGGCGGTTCCATTGCCTCAGTGGCCGGCAAGCACGGCCTCATCCACCCGCGCGTCGTCATGGTCCGTCGACATCGCCAGCGCCCGCCATGCCGACAGCTCCGCTTCGACCTTGCGGTGCTTCTCCGCAATGCGTGCCACGGTGTCCGAGCCGAGCGGCAGCCGCACCGGCGGCGTGTCGCTGTCGGCCAGCGCCAGCAGCGCGGCGGCCCGCTTCACCGGGTCGCCCGGCTGCTGGTGGTTGGCCGATGCCATGTGGCCACGCATCGCACCGACGGTTTCGGCGTAGGCGGCGATCTCCGAGCGCACCCGCACCAGTGAGCTGTCGTCGAGAAAGTCCGTGCGGAAGAAGCCCGGCTCGACGACGGTGGCGCGGATGCCCAGCGGCGCCAGCTCCGCGTCCAGCGCCTCGGTCAGGCCCTCTACCGCGAACTTGGTCGCGCCGTACACGCCCCAGCCTGGATAGGCCGCATAGCCGCCGATCGACGAGATGTTGATCACATGGCCGCTGCGCTGGCGGCGCATCTGCGGCAGCACCGCACGGGTCACGGCGAGCACGCCGAACACATTGGTGGCGAACTGCTGCTCGACTTCCTTCGCCGAGGCCTCTTCGACCGCGCCGAGCAGGCCGTAGCCCGCGTTGTTGACCAGCACGTCGATGCGGCCGAAGCGCGCGACCGCGGCGTCGGCGGCGGCGATCGCCTGCGCTTCGCTGGTGACGTCCAGCGCCACGCTGAGCAGGTTGGCGTGCTCGCCGAGCACGGCGGTGACCGCTTCGGGGCGGCGCGCGGTGGCGACGACGCGGTCGCCGCGTGCCAGTGCCGCGCGGGCCAGCTCGAGGCCGAAGCCGCGGGAAGCGCCGGTGATGAACCAGACCTTGCGGTCGTTCGTCGCGATGGTGGCGGACATGGTGTCTCTCCTTTCAGCGATTTATGTTCGATGGATTGCGTAATGGTCAGTGCGGCCGTCAGACCAGGGAAGGACCGTGGGTCAGCGCCGCGCCGCGCGCCCGCGGATCGCCGTCGACGGTGCGCGCGCCTTCCGAGTAGGGGTTGAACGGGCCCTGGCGCGTGCCGTCGGTGAACACGTCGTGCGAGCGTGCCGCCGTGCTGGGCGGTGCGTCGCCGGTCGACGCGGCGTTGGCGCTCTGCAGGGAAAGGCCGACCACCATCGAAACGGCGGCGGGAACGAGGATGCGGGTGAATTGGGCCATCATGATGTCGCTCCTGAAGAAGGGTCTCGATTTCGCTTTGGGGACGGTGGCTGCGGCGCGCTTCCCGTTTTCCGCGGGTGTCGCGATGCAGCCGCCGTTGAGACCAATCTAGATGGGCAGCGACTGTGGCACTAGGGTGAGGAATGCTGTCTGAGTGGCAACCAACGGTTGTCAATCGGCGGGGAATGCCTAGGACTCGATCCCGACCAGCCTGGACAACGACTGCTCCGCGCCACGGCTGGCCTCGACCACGAAGTCGATGAAGCGCCGGACACGCGCGGGCATCTGCGTGCGATGGGGGAAATACATGTATAGCCCGACCTTGCTGACGGTGTAGTCGGTCAGAATCGGCTTGAGCCTGCCTTCGACCAGATCGTCGTGGACCATGTAGGCCAGCAGCTGACCGATGCCCATGCCGGCCCGCACGGCTTCGACCTCGCTGTCGAGGTCGTTGAAGCTGACCACCGCGGGCACTTCCTGGTAGACCAGATTGCCGTCCACCTGCAGTTCCCATGGCACCATGCGGCCTGTCGAGGGACGGCGGAACCCGGTGCACCGGTGCTGCAGCAGCTCATCCGGCGTGGCCGGCTCCCCGTGTTCTGCGAGGTATTCGGGCGACGCGCAGATGATCAGCGGCACATCGCACAGTCGCCGCGCCACCAGGTTCTGGCCGGGGCTCGTGCCGACGCGAAAGCCGACATCGATGCGCGCTTCGACCAGATCGGTGAACAGGTCGGTCAGCACCACGTCGAAGACGATGCCCGGATATTGCTGGCGAAAGCCGTGGACCAGCGGCACCAGCACGCGGCTGCCGATCGACGGCGGCGCCGTCAGCCGGATCATCCCGTCGTCCTCGCTCTTGCTGCTGCGGATCTGCTCCATGGCCTCGTCGAGCTGGCGCATGCCGGGCGCGGCCAGTTCGAACAGCCGCGCGCCTTCGGTGGTCAGGCTGAGCTTGCGCGTGGTCCGGTGCAGCAGCCGGACGCCAAGGTCGGCTTCCAGCGTGCGAACGGCCTTGCTGACCGCTTGCGGGGTCACGCCGGCGTCCGCGGCGGCGCGCCGGAAGCTGCCGGCTCGCACCACGCCGATAAAGAGGGTCAGGACGCGGGCCTTGTCCATGATCGGCAACCGAAGGTTGAGAATGGCGCCATCATAGCGCCGGTCGCTTGCCGACGGTGGACAGGCCCGTTGCGCTGCGCCCTAGAATCCCAACGGGTAACCGTCTTTCCGATGATCCGACGCCGCGGCATACCCCTGCGGCAGCCGCATCGCCATCTGCGCGCCGCCGAAGTCGAGGCTGTCTGGCGGTGCGACCTGAACCGGATGGCCCATCGCACGCAGTGCCTGCACCGTTTCCGTCGGACAGTGGGCCTCCACCGCGACGCCCGCGTTGTCGTCCATCACGCGCCAGCGGGGCGCGTCGCAGGCGACTTGCGGGTTCTGGTGGAAGTCCGCCAGCCGGCTCGTCATCTGCACGTGCCCCTGCGCCTGCATCGAGCCGCCCATCACGCCGAACGCGGCCAGCGGCGCGCCCCCGCGCATTAGAAAGCCCGGGATGATCGTATGGAACGGGCGTTTGCCGGGCGCGACCTGGTTCGGATGTCCGGGCTGCAGCGTGAAGCCCCAACCGCGGTTGTGCAGCGCGATGCCGGTCCCCGGTACCACCACGCCGGAGCCGAAGCCCTTGAAGTTGGACTGGATGAACGACACCATCATGCCGCTCTGGTCGGCCACGGTCAGATAGACGGTGCCGCCGCTGTGCGGCTTGCCCGGGCCGGGATAGTTGGCCTTGGCGGGATCGATCGCGCGAGCGCGCTCGCTCAGATAGCCGGGATCGAGCAGGTCCCGCGCGGTGACCGTCCGCATCGCGTCGGCATCGGCCACGTAGGCGTGCAGATCGGCGAAGGCCAGTTTCATCGCTTCGATCTGCAGATGCATGGTGCGCGCGGAATCGACGCCGCCCGACGCCACGTCCCACTGGTCGAGCATGCCCAGCGCCATCAGCGCACCGATGCCCTGGCCGTTCGGGCCGATCTCGTGCAGCGTCAGATCGCGGTAGCGCATCTGGATCGGATCGACCCAGTCGGATTGATGGGCGGCGAGATCGGCTTCATCGATGCGGCCCCCGGTGGCGCGCGCATGCGCGGCGATGCGCGCGGCCAGTTCGCCGTGATAGAAGTCGTCGCCGCCGCTGCGGGCAATGCGCTCGAGCGTGTCGGCCTGGCCGGGACAAATGAAGCGCTCTCCCGGCAGCGGCGCGCGGCCGCGCGGTGCGAACGATTCGGCGAAGCCCGGCTGGTTTTCCAGCACCGGAATCTGGGACTGCCATTGGCGGTGCACGGTCGGCGAGACCACGAAGCCGTTGTGCGCGTACTCGAGCGCGGGCTCGAACAGGTCTTCGAACGGCAACGAGCCGAACTTGTCCCAGGCGGTGCGCCAGCCGGATACCACGCCGGGCACGGTCACGCTGTCCCAGCCCTTGAACGGCATGGCGTCGTAGCGGGAAAACGACTCGGGCGTCCACGCCCGGGGCGCGCGGCCCGACGCGTTCAGGCCGTGCAGCTTGTTGCCGTCCCAGATCAGCGCAAAGGCGTCGCCGCCGATGCCATTCATGCAGGGCTCGACCACGGTCAGCGCGATCGCGGTGGCAAGCGCGGCATCGACGGCATTGCCGCCGCGTGCCAGCATGCGCAGTCCGGCGGCCGCGGCCAGCGGCTGCGAGGTCGCCACCACGTTGTCGGCCAGCACGGGCGCGCGCTGGGAGCGGTATGGGAAGTTCAGGAAGGAAGTCATGGGAAGCGAAGAGAGGACCGATGAGCGGGCGCCGGGGACCTACCCGGACGCCCCGGGGGTGGGCAAGCGTTCGGGCGTCAGTCGATCCTGACCTTGGCCGCTTGCGCGACCTTGCTCCAGGTCCGCATTTCCTCGCCGATCATGCGGCCGAAGGCGTCGCTCGGCGTGAATTGCACCTGCACGCCTTGCGCCTCGAGCGATTGCACCAGGTCGGGCATCGCCAGCGCGGCCTTGGTGGCGGCGGCCAGCTTCTGCACCACGGCGGGCGGCGTACCCTTCGGCGCGACCAGGCCGAACAGATTGTTGACGCCGAAGTCGCGGATGCCGGCCTCCGCCATGGTCGGCGCCTCCGGCAGCGAGCCGACGCGGCGCTCGGAAGCGACCGCCAGCAGCCGCAGCTTGCCGGATCTGACGTGCGGCAACGCGGAGGGAATGCTGTCGAACATCATCGCAGAGCGGCCGGCCATCAGATCGGGCAGCGCGAACGAACTCCCCTTGTACGGCACGTGCACCACATCGACGCCGGTGCGCAGCCGGAACAGCTCGGACTCCAGATGCGACAGCGTGCCGTTGCCCTGCGAGGCGAAGTTGTACTTGCCCGGCGCGCCTTGCAGGTACTTGACCAGCTCCGGCACGGTCTTGACCGGCAGCGCCGCGGGCACCACCAGGATGTGCGGCACGTTGCCGACACCGGCGATCGGCACAAAGTCCTTGGCCAGGTCGGCGGGCTGGCTCGAATAGGTGGCCGCGGCGATCGCGGCATTGCTGACGGCGGCCAGGTACAGCGTGTAGCCATCGGGCGCCGCCTTGGCGGCATAGGCCAGGCCGATCGCGCCGCCGGCGCCCGGCCGGTTTTCGACCACCACCGGCTGCTGCAGCTGCTGGGACAGGCGCTGGCCGACCGCGCGCGCGAGCACGTCGGTGGCGCCGGCGGGCGGGAACGACAGCACCAGCTGGATCGGACGTTCCGGGTATTCGGCGAGCGCGGCGGGGGCGACGATCGCGGCGGCCGTTGCCACGGCGGCGAGCTGCAGCGCCTTGCGCCGGGCAGTGTTCAGGATGGTGCGCGCATGCGCCGTGGCGGTGCGCGCGGGGTGAAGCAGTTGCATGACCATGATCTCGACGACTCCGTGATGGCCGCCTCCGCAACGCGCCGGCATGGCGACGTTGGCGGGGAGGGGCCGGGATGGCGAATCCGGCGCGGTCCGCTTGTCGCGCGGCTCCGGGCGCCTGTCATGCTGCGTCCACGGCCGGGCCGCGGACTGCGCTGATGGGAATGGTCGATTCTAGGCACGGTCCGTGCGTCAGCGGATGCGGATCGGCCATGGCGCCATGCGGAAACGGAATAGGGCATCTCCCGCGGAGTACGGCGCCGGCGGCCGCACCGCCGTGCCTCGGTGCGAGGCCGGCAAGCATCCGACGGAAGACGACCATGCAGTTGAAGTGGATCGAGGACCTGCTCGTGCTCGAACGCACGCGCAGCTTTTCGCGCGGCGCCGAATTGCGCCATATCACCCAGTCCGCGCTGTCGCGCCGCATTCGCTCGCTCGAAGAATGGGCCGGGGCCGAGCTGGTCGACCGCAATACCTATCCGCTGGCGTTGACGCGGGCCGGCGCGGCGTTCTGCGCCACCGCGCGCGACGCCTGCGAGCGGCTGCTCGAAGCACGCGCGGCGCTGCGGCGCGAGGCCACGATGCCGGGCAAGGCGATCGAAATCGCCGCCGGCCATACCTTGTCGCTGACCTTCCTGCCCGACTGGCTCAAGCAGTGCCGGCAGCGTGCGGGCGCCTTCCATGCGCGCGTGGTGGCCGCCAACGTGCTGGACGCGGTGGTGGCGTTGTCGGAGGGCCATTGCGATCTGATGCTGGGCTACAACCATCCGCGCGTGCCGGTGTCGCTGGACGGCGAGCGCTTTCACAGTCTGACGGTGGGCAGCGATCTGCTGATGCCGGTGTCGGTGCCGACCTCGCGCGGCGCGCCGGTGTTTTCGCTGGCCGAGCCGGATGGCAAGGCGTCGAGCCCGACGCCGTTCCTCGCCTATACCGCCAACACCACGCTGGGCCGCGTGGTCGAGTCGATTCTCGAACAGAAGCAGGCCCATCGCCGCCTGGTTCGCTGCTACGAAGCCGATATGGCGATGCTCCTGCTGAAGATGGCCAGCGAAGGGCACGGCGTGGCATGGCTGCCGCACAGCACCGTCGCGCAGGCGCTGGCGGCGGGCACGCTGGTGCCAGCCGGGGACGACAGCTGGTGCTCCCCGCTGCAGATCTGCGCCTACCGGTCGGCGCACAGCGCCAATCCGACCTTGCACGCGCTATGGCGCATGCTGGCGGGCGAGCAAGCGCGGGAGCAAGCGGGGGAGCGGGCCGGCGAGCAGGCGGACGCGCCGGCGCGGCAGGCGGCGCAGTTCGCGTAAATGCAGAGGCTCAAATGCCGATGAATTCGGCAAACTCCTCCACCGCCGCGCGCTGCGCGACCAGGCGATTGGCGGGCGCGTCCGGATCGGCATAGCCGATCGCCATGCCGGTGAACAGCATGCGTTCGGGCGGCGTGCCGAGGAAGCGGCGCATCGTCTCCGGATACATCGCCCAGCATTCCTGCGGGCAGCTGTCCAGCCCGGCCTCGCGCAACAGCAGCATCACGTTCTGCAGATACATGCCCAGGTCCGACCATTGCGGCGGGCCCATGCGGCGATCGACCGTGCAGAACAGCGCCAGCGGCGCGCCGAAGAACTGGAAATTGCGGGCGAACTGCTGGCGCCGCGCGGCCTTGTCCTCGCGCGGGATGCCGAGATGGCCGTACAGGTCTTCGCCGACCTGGAAGCGCCGTTCGCGATAGGGCGACACCAGTTCGGGCGGATAGATGTGGTATTCGGCCGGTTCGCCCTTCGGTTCGTCCACCACGCGCTGCCGCATGATCGCCTTCAGTTCGTCCAGCGGCGCGCCGCCGACCACCTGGATGTGCCAGGGTTGCAGATTGCCGCCCGACGGCGCCCGCGCCGCCTTCTCGACGATGTCGCGGATCAGCGCGGGCGGCACCGGTTTGTCGAGAAAGCCGCGGATCGAGCGGCGCGTGGCAATGGCTTCGCTGACGTTCATGGTCTTCTCTCGTCGTTCTGTCGTCGTCTGTCGTCGTTCTGTCGTCGATGAGGCGGGCGGCAGCCGAATCGGCGCGCGGTCGCACCGGCCGGCGTGCCGTGGTAACTTGGCGCCGACGATACCACGACAACGGGAGACAGGCATGGCGGGTCCGCTGCAAGGACTGAAGGTGGTGGAGATGGTCGGCCTCGGGCCGGGACCGTTCTGCGCGATGATGCTGGCCGATATGGGCGCCGAGGTGATTCGCATCGATCGGCCCCATCGCGGCGACGGGGTGTTGCCCAGGGACGTCCGCTTCGACCTGACCGCGCGCGGCCGGCGTTCGCTGGCGATCGACCTGAAGCAGCCGGGCGCGACCGACGCGGTGCTGCGCCTGATCGAACAGGCCGACGTGCTGATCGAAGGCTTTCGTCCCGGCGTGATGGAACGGCTGGGGCTCGGCCCCGATATCTGCCTGGCCCGCAACGCACGCCTGGTCTACGGCCGCATGACCGGATGGGGCCAGCACGGACCGCTCGCGCATGCGGCAGGCCACGACATCAACTACATCGCGATCACCGGGGCGCTGCATGCGATCGGTCTTCCCGATGCGCCGCCCGTCGTGCCGCTGAACTATATCGGCGACTTCGGCGGCGGCGCCATGATGCTGGCCTTCGGCGTGGTCTGCGCGGTGCTGGAGAGCCAGCGCAGCGGCAAGGGGCAGGTGGTCGATGCCGCGATGACCGATGGCGCGGCGCTGCTGTCGGCCATGATGTATGGCTTCAAGGCGGCCGGCCGCTGGAGCAACCGGCGCGGCGAGAACCTGCTCGACGGCGGCGCGCCGTACTACGGCACCTATGCCTGCGCCGACGGCAAGTATGTCGCGATCGGCGCGCTCGAGCCGCAGTTCTATCGCAAGCTGGTCGAGCTGTGCGGCATCGAGGATCCGGCCCTTGCCACGCAGGGCGAACCGCGCGACTGGCCGCTGCTGAAACAACGGCTCGCCGAGGTGTTCAAGACCCGCACGCGCGACGAGTGGTGCGCGTTGATGGAGGGCAGCGATGCGTGCTTTGCCCCGGTGCTGGACTGGGACGAAGCCCCGGTCCACGCGCACAACCGCGCCCGCGAGACCTTTATCGACGTCGATGGCGTGACACACCCCGCGCCGGCGCCGCGCTTCTCCCGCACGGCGACGGCCAAACCGACGCCCGCATCGCCGCCCGGTGCCGACACCGAGGCCGTGCTGCGCGATTGGGGTTTTGCGGCCGAAGAGATTGCCGCGCTGAAGGGCGTCGGCGCGATCTGAGCCTGCATCGCCGCAGCGATTCGCCGCGGCGCGGCCGGCTTTACTGGCCGGGTAGCGCCACCCCCAGGTCCCCGGCCACCTTGGCGAGATTGCGCCAGATCGCCGGATTCACGTCGAGTTCGTCGCCGGTGCGGGCGCGATGTTCGGCCTCGTACTCGCCGGGGTACTGCACGCGATCGAATCCCGGCGCGGGCGGCGTGTCCTGCAGATAGCGGATGAACGATTCGACCTCGGCGCTCTGCCACTGCAGGCCCAGGTCCAGCTGCGGATCGATCAGCACCGCGAACATGTTGTTGGTCGCCACGCCGCCGCGCGGATTGTCCGGCTGGATGGTGCCGCCGCCCGACAGCACGCCGGCCAGCAGTTCGGCCACCACGCCGAGCGCGTAGCCCTTGTGACCGCCGAAGGGCAGCAGGGCGCCAGGAGGATCGGCGAAGATCGCGCCAGCGTCCGTTGTGGGCTCGCCATTGGCGTCGATGACGCTGCGCTCCGGGGCGGGCTCATCCTTCTCGGCCAGCACACGCGCCTTGTTGATCGCGATCGCGCTGGTGGCGATGTCCATCACCAGCGGCGGACGGCCATTGGGCATCGGGCCGGCGAAACACAGCGGATTGGTGGTCAGCCGGGCGACCCTGCCGCCGTAGGGCGCCACCGCGGGCGGCCGGTTGATGACGTTGGTGAAGCTGAGCAGCACCATCCGTGCCTGCGCCGCCATCTCGCCGTAATAGCCCATGCGGCCGAGATGATGCGAGTGCCGCAGCGTGAAGATGCAATGGCCATGCTCGCGCGTGCGTTCGATGGCGGCCTGCATCACGCGCTTGCCGACATGCTGGCCGAAGCCGCGGTTGCCGTCGAACACCATCAGCGTGCCACGGTCCATCGCGCAGGTCGCGCGGCCTTCCGGATTGACGCTGCCGCCCTCGACCGAGGCGCGATACTGCGGCAGCATCGACAGGCCGTGGCTGACATAGCCGCAGCGGTCCGATTCGACCAGATGTTCGGCCACATCGTCGGCGATGTCGTCCGGCACCTTCAGCGCCACCAGAATGTCCCGCGCCAGGCGATGCGCGTCCTGCAGGGTGATCTTCATGTCGGACTCCTTGTTGTTGCGAGGCGATGGTCCTCAGGGTTCGTCCTCAGATCCAGCCGAGCCAGCGCCAATACGTCGCCGCGAACAGCAGCATCATGGCGTAGCCGACCAGCGTGACCGGGATACCGATGCACGCGAACTGGCGGCCGTTGAAGGTATCGGTGCCCAGGCACACCATGTTCTGCGGCGCGTTGATCGGCAGGATGAAGCCGAAGCTCATGGTGAAGCCGAGCAGCATCGTGATGCCGACCTTGTCGATGTCGCCCGGCAGCGTCTGCAGCACCGAGATCAGGATCGGCAGCATCGCCGCCGTCAGCGCCGTGGCGCTGGCAAAGCCCAGGTGGATCACGATCAGGAAGGCGGCAAGGATCGCGAACACGGCGATCGGTCCCTGCGTCGCCAGGCCGGAATTCGCCACCACGAACTTGCCGAGCCATTGGCCCGCCTGCGTGGTCAGCAGCGCGGTACCGAGACTGATGCCGACGCCGAAGACGATCAGCGTGCCCCAGGGCGTGCGTTGCTGCATGGTCTTCCAGTCCATCACGCCGACGCGCGGCAGCATCAGGATCACGAGGCCGACGAAGGTCACCGAGGCGGTGTCGAAGCTGTGCAGCTTGCCTTCGGTGGCCCACGCCAGCAGCAGGCCGACCGAGACCGCGGCGAGGCGCTTTTGCGGCCCGCTCATCGGGCCCTGCGCCATCAGCTCGCGCTGCACCGCCTCCTTGCCGCCGGGGATCGCTTCGGTTTCGGGCGGCAGCAGCCAACGCACCAGCAGATACAGCACCACCGACATCGCCAGCGCCCATGGTGCGCCCGCGATCATCCACTGCAGCCAGGTAACACGTTCGCCCAGCAGCTTGTCCATGAAGCCGACCGCCAGCAGGTTCTGCGCGGCGGCGGTCTGGATGCCGACGTTCCAGATGCTGGTCGCCTGCGCCACCGTGATCATGATGCCGGCCGCGATATTGGAGCGCCTGTCGACGCCGAAGGCCGCGATGATCCCCATCATGATCGGTACCACGCAGGCGCTGCGCGCGGTGGCGCTCGGGACCACCAGCGACAGCGCGATGGTGACCGCGATGGTGCCGATCAGGATGCGCCGCGTGCTGGTGCCGATGGCGGACAGCGTGACCAGCGCGATGCGGCGGTCCAGCCCGGTGACAGTCATCGCCGCGGAGATGAACAGCGCCGCGGCGACCAGCGCCAGCGCGGTATTGGCAAAGCCGGCCAGCGCCATGCCGAGCGCGCGCGAGGTGCCGTAGAGGGTGTTGGGGTCGTCGACCATGGGCGCGAAACCGATCAGCGCGGCCATCAGCGACGTGATCATGATCGCGCTGGTTTCGTACGACACCGCCTCGCTGATCCACACCACCACCGCGAAGGCGAGGATGGCCAGCATCCGGTGTCCGGCGAGCGGGAGGTCGGCGGGCGTCGGCAGCAACAGCACGCCGATCAGCACCAGTACCGCGACGAACAGTCCCCAGGGCGGGCGCTTCTTCGCCTGGCTTGCGATGGCCGGGCTCGCGGCGGGTGCCGGGCCGGCAGAGGCGCCGGAAGGAGAGGGCGGGGAAGACGCGTTGCTGTGCAAATCGGTCATTGCCGTGTCCCGTGGTAAGTGCAGCGGCGCGGCCGTGCGGGGCCGCCGGCACGATGGACACGATTATCGGCCCGCGTCGTCGCCATTGTCGAGCGCAGCGGTCATCGCCTTTGCGCCAGATCAAGGAGAAGCCGCGCGGCTGCGCCAAGGCAAGCGAACCGCATCGACCGACGCGGGCCGATTGCGCGCGGACGTCCTATAGTGGTCTTGGGGTCCGGCGCATACCGTACACCGCTGCGGCGACGGGCATGCCGGCCGGGCGGCGCCACAGGAGATCGACATGCAGGTGCTGATTCGCGGCCTTCATCGCGATATCACCGAACAGCGGTTGCGCGACAAGTTCGCGCCCTATGCCCCGGTGCGTTCGGTGGAGGTGATGCGCGACGGCGACCCGGAACGGCCCTGGGCCTGGGTGGATCTCGATGTCGATCTCTTTACCGCGTTCGGATTGGTGCGCCGCTTCGACGGACAGTACTTCGACGGCGGCGTGATGCGCCTGCATGTCATTGCGCATCAGAGCGTCGACTGACGTCCTTGCTGTCGACTACTTCCGCCCGTCGGCGCGTCGCCACGGCGGCCTCGGTCCGAACGCCTTGCGCAACATCTCGACGAACAGGCGCGTGCGCATCGACGCCACACGCGATTGGGGCACCAGCGCCATCACGTCGGCGTCAGGCAGCGTGTAGCCCGGCAGCAGCGCGACCAGACGTCCCGATGCCAGGCTGTCGGCGACATCCCATTCCGATCGCGCCATGACGCCCTTGCCGGCCAGACACCACTGATGGACGACGTCGCCGTCGTTGCTCTCCATGATCGGGCGCACGCGTACCGTGTGTTCGCGTGCATCGCTGCCGCCGGCGCTCTTTCCGCTGCCCTTGCGCGCGTCCCGGCGTGTGTCCCTGATGCCGTCGCGGCCGGCGAAGCGCCATAACGTCACGTCCTCGTCGTTCTCCCTGAGCACCAGGCAGGCGTGCCGCGCCAGATCGGCGGGACGCAGCAGCGGCGGCGCCTTGGCCAGGTACTCGGGCGCCGCGCACAGGATGCGGCGGTTCGGTGCGATGCGGTGCGCGACCCAGCGCGAATCCGGTATCGCACCGATGCTGACCACCACGTCGAAGGCATCGCGCCCGTGCACCGGCTGGCGCGGCAGCATCAGGTTGTCCGACAGGTACAGCTGCACCTCGAGATTGGGATGGGCGGCCTGGAACTGCGCCAGCAGCGGACCGAGGTAGCGGCGCCCGAAGCCGAACGGCCCATGGACCTTCAGCTTGCCGGCCACCGCCTGGCTGCGCTGCTGCAGGGCCTCCTCGATGGCCTGCATCTGTTCGAGCACGCCGGTGGCGTGCTGCGCCAGCAGATGGCCCTCGTGCGTCAGCTGCAGCCGGCGCGTGGTGCGCAGCGCGAGCCGGAGGCCCAGGCGTGCTTCGAGCTGGCTGAGCCGCTTGGTCACGGCCGGCGGCGTCACGTTCTCCTCGCGCGCCAGCGCGGCCAGGCTGCCGAGCCGGTCCAGCGCCAGGATGAAGCGCAGGTCGTCGATGTTCAGCTTCATCATTCTTAACCGGTGGGTGAATCAAGAAATTCTATTCCATTAACCACCGGCGGGCGGGCGACACCTACACTGTGGCATCGATTCCAACCGGAGCCACGCCATGACAAGCCTACCAACCCCGGCGCGCCAATACGATGTCGTGCTGTTCGATCTGCTGACCGCGCTGCTCGATTCCTGGACGCTGTGGAACAGCGTGGCGGGCGGCGAAGCGCCGGGCCGCGCATGGCGCGCCGCCTATTTGAAACGCACCTATGCATGCGGCGCCTATCGTCCGTACGAGACGCTGGTGCGCGAGGCCGCGGTCGAGACCGGGCTGCCCGCTTCGATGGCCGATGCGCTGGACGAGCGCTGGGGCGAACTGTCGCTGTGGAGCGGCGCCGCGCACCTGCTCGACAGCCTGCGCGCGACGCACCGGCTTGGCGTCGTGACCAACTGCTCGGAGCGCCTGGGCCGGCTGGCGGCCGAACGCCTCAATGTGCCGATGGACGTGGTGGTGACCTCCGAGCGCGCCGGCTTCTACAAGCCCGATCCGCGGCCGTATCGCATGGCCCTTCAGGAGCTCGGCGCCGAACCCGCCAATACGCTGTTCGTCGCGGGCTCGGGCTTCGACCTGTTCGGCACCTCGGCCGTGGGGCTCGATACCTACTGGCATAACCGCGTGGGACTGGCGCTGCCGGAAGGCGCACCGGCGCCGTTGCAGCAGGGCCCCAGCATCCTGCCGGTGCTGGAGCTCGCCGCGGCCCCGCGCATCAAGTCGCCGGCGCAACGCTGAGCCGGCCGATCAGGAGAAGACATCATGAAATTCACCATCGTCGCGGCGCTGCTGGCGAGCGCGCTCGGCGCTCTTTCCGTGCCGGCTTCGGCGCAGACGCCGAACTGGCCCAGCAAGCCGATCACGCTGATCATGCCGTTCCCCGCGGGCGGGCCCAGCGATGCGCTGGCGCGCGCGGTCGCCGCCAGGATGGCGCCGCGGCTCGGCACGTCCATCGTCGTCGAGAACGTCGGCGGCGCCGGTGGATCGATCGGCATGCAGAAGCTCGCACGCGCGCCAGCCGACGGCTACACGATCGGCTTCGGCACCATCGGCACGCATGCGGCCAACATGATCCTGTACCGCAAGCCGCTATACGACGCGCGCAAGGATTTCGAGCCGCTGGGACTGGTCGGCTCGGCACCGGTGCTGCTGCTGGTCAAGCGCGACCTGCCGGTCAACGACTTCAACCAGTTCGCCGACTATCTGCGCGCGCACCAGGCCACCATGTCGTACGGCAGCGCGGGCGTGGGATCGATCGCGCATCTGGCCTGTCTGATGCTGCTCGGCGACCTGAAGGTCGAGGTCATGCATGTGCCGTACAAGGGCGTGGCGCCGGCGATGGCCGGGCTGATGGGCGGCGAGACCGATTTCACCTGCGATCAGACCACGACGTCGCTGGCGCAGGTGGCGGGCGGACGGGTACGGGCGGTGGCCGTGCTGACGCGCGAGCCCTTGTCCGCGCTGCCGAAGCTTGCCACCGCGCAGGCCGGCGGCAAGACCCGTATCGACTTCCGCTCGTGGAATGCCCTGTTCGCGCCCAGGGGAACGCCGCCCGCGGTGGTGGCGAGGCTGAACCAGGCAATCAACGACGCGCTGGCCGAGCCGGCGCTGATCCGGCAGATGCGCGAGGTCGGCGTCGAATTCCCCGCTCGCGCCGACAACACGCCGGCCAATCTGGCGCGCCTGGTCGACAGCGAGACCAGGCGGCTGCGGCCCATTCTCGAAGCCAACAAGGTGCGGCTAGATTGAGCGCGGGACGCCCCGACCACGAGGTGCACAGGATGAAAGCAAGGAAACCCATGACACTGCATGAACTAGAAACGCCGGTGCTGCTGCTCGACCGCACGAAGATGGAGCGCAATATCGCGCGGCTGCGCGAACGGCTCTCGCCCTCCGGCGTCGCGCTGCGCCCGCATGTGAAGACCAACAAGTCGGCCGAGGTCACGGCGCGCATCGGCGCATCGGGCACGCCGATCACGGTGTCGACGCTGAAGGAGGCCGACTACTTTCTCGGGCACGGCTGGACCGACATCCTCTATGCGGTCGGCATCGTGCCGTCGAAGCTGCCGCATGTCGAAGACCTGGTGCGGCGCGGCGCGCGGATGACGCTGCTGCTCGACAACGTCGAGGCGGCCCGCGCGGTCGCCGCCTACTGCCGCGAGCGCGCGCTCGGCGTCCCGGTGTTGATCGAGATCGATACCGACGGTCACCGCTCCGGTGTCAAGCCGGAGGACCCGATGCTGCTGGAGATTTCCGCAGAGCTGCCGCGCGACGAAGGGAAGGGCGCCTGGCTCGCCGGCGTGCTGACTCACGCGGGCGATTCGTACAACTGCCGTTCGGTGGAAGCCATCGCGGCGCTGGCCGAACAGGAGCGCGCCGGCGCGGTACGGGCCGCGCAGCGTCTGCGCGCGGCGGGGCATGCGGCGCCGGTGGTCAGCGTCGGCAGCACGCCGACCGCGCACTTCGCGCGTTCGCTCGATGGCGTGACCGAGGTGCGGGCCGGGGTGTTCGTGTTCTTCGATCTGGTGATGAACGGCCTCGGCGTCTGCGAGACCTCGGACATCGCGCTGTCGGTGCTGTGCACCGTCATCGGCCATCAGCGCGACAAGGGCTGGCTGATCACCGATGCGGGCTGGATGGCGATGTCGCGCGATCGCGGTACCGCGAAGCAGCCGGTCGACCAGGGCTATGGCCTGGTCTGCGATATCGACGGCAAGCCGCTGGCCGATCTGTTGATGGTCGATGCCAACCAGGAACACGGCATCGTCAGCCATCGCACCGATCCGGCCGCGACGCCGATGCTGCCGGTCGGCACGCTGTTGCGCATCCTGCCGAATCACGCCTGCGCGACTGCGGCGCAGCACGGCAGCTACACCGTGGTGGCGGGCGGCATCGACGTTGAAGCGCGGTGGACCCGTTTTGGTGGATGGTGAACGCGATGACGAACAAGCATCAAGGTAGCAGGAATACCGCCGACACTGGCGTTGCCTATCCCGACGTCCCCACGCTGGCGACGCCGCGCGGCCATTACTCGCACGTCGCCACGGGACTGGGCCTCGTCTACGTATCGGGGCAGCTGCCGCTGAACGCGCACGGCGAGCCGTGCGCCGATCTGCCGCTGGCGGACCAGGCCGCGCTGGCGCTGCGCAACGTCGAGGCCGCGCTGGCGGCGGGCGGCTGCGCTTGGCGAGACGTGCTGAAGGTCACCGTCTACCTCGCCGGTGTCGAGCATTGGCCCGCCTTCGACGCGGTCTATCGTCAGGTGCTCGGCGACGCGCGGCCGGCCCGGGCGGTGGTGCCCGTGCCGGCGCTGCACTATGGCGTGCTGGTCGAGGTGGAGGCGGTGGCCGTCCATCCTGACGCGGTCGCTTCGGGCGCATCGTAGCCGGTGCGCCGCCGAACGTGCGCGATAACCGCAACCACGAGCAACCGAGCAACCGAGCAACCGAGCAACCGCTAGCAACCGATCGCCATGCCGTCGCTGCGCGGATCGTGTGCGCCGGTGATGCTGCCGTCGGCCTCGATGCGGATCGCGCCGGGGTGCCCGGCGAGCGGACTCTGCGCGGGGATCGCACTTAGCTCATGGCCGCGCGCGGTCAGCGCCTGCATCACCGCGTCGCCGGCATCGGCTTCCAGCTTCAGCGTGTCGCGCGTATCCGAGAACGTGCGGCCCAGCAGGAAGCGCGGACGGGACAGCGCCGTCAGCGGGTCCATGCCGTAGTCGATCATCCGCGTCAGCACCGCCGCCAGCGTCTGCGGCTGTCCGTCGGCGCCCTGCGTGCCGTACAGCAGCCGCGGGCGGCCGTCTTGCAGATAGAGGCCGGGGTTCAGCGTGTGGAAGGGCCGCTTGCCCGGCCGCAGCACGTTGTGATGCCGCGGGTCGGTGCCGAAGGCCGCGCCGCGGTTGTGCCACAGGATGCCGGTGTCGCCGGCCACCACGCCGCTGCCCCAGTCGAAGTAGACGGTCTGCAGCACGCTGGCGCAGCGGCCCTGGCTGTCGACGGCACCAAGATAGACGGTATCGCCGGTGCGGAAGCGGTGCGGCCACGGCAGCGCGCGATCCGGCCGGATCGCCGCCGCGAGCGTATCGAGATGCGGGGCCGACAGCATCGTCTGTACCGGCACGTCGACGAACTCGGGATCGGCCACGTGACGGTCGCGCTCGATGAACGCCTGCTTTACCGCTTCGACCAGCAGATGGTAGTAGTCGGCGCTGCCTTCGGCGACCGCGGCGACGTCGAAGCGGTCCAGTATCCCCATGATCTGCAGTGACGTCACGCCCTGCGTGGGCGGGCGCAGGCTGACCAGTTCACCGCCGCGATAGGGCACCGTCAGCGGCGATTCTTCACGGGCGCGCGTCGCGGCGAGATCGGCCGCGCGCAAGGGCGAATCGGCCTCGCGCAGGCCTCTGGCGATCCGTTCGGCCAGTTCGCCTTCGTAGAAGTCGCGCGCGCCGTGCTCGGCGATTCGGCGCAGGCTGCGCGCCAGCTGCGGCTGGCGGAAGCGCTCGCCGATCTCGGGAACGCGGCCCTCGGGCAGGAACACGCGGGCGAAGCCGGGCCAGTCGCGCCACTGTCCCGCGCGGAAATCCTGCCAGAAGCGCTGCGACGGCGTAACGGGGAACCCTGCCTCGGCATGCTCGATGGCGCGGTGGAACAGCGATTCCCACGACCTGGTGCCGGCCCACGCGTCGCGACTGAGACGGTAGGCACGATCCCAGGTATCGACAGTCGCGGCCGTGGTCAACGCGGAGGCCGGTCCACGCGTCGGAATCTCGCCATCGAATGCCGGCGGCGCCGCGGCCGCCTGGCCGATGCCGGACAGCGTGCGGACCTCGCCGGCACCGTCGGCAATGACCCAGAAGGCGTCGCCGCCCAGACCCGTGAAGTGCGGGTAGGTGACGGACAGCGTCGCGCCGATCGCGATCGCCGCTTCGATCGCGTTGCCGCCGGCGCGCAGCACCTCGAGTCCGGCCTCGCTGGCCAGCGCATGCGGGCTGGTCACCATGCCCGCGCGGGAGCGGGCGAGCCCGGCACGGGCAAAGAGAGCGGTTTCCATCAGGCCACCACCGCTTGCGGGGCCGCAGCGGGATTCCCGGCGGCATGGTCACCATCGTCGCCGCCCAGATACGCCTGCACCAGCGCCGGATCGCGCGCCAGCAGGTCGGCGCGGCCGCTCGCGACGACGCGGCCTTCCTCCAGCACATAGGCGCGGTCGGCCAGCGTCAGCGCCAGCGCGGCCATCTGATCGACCAGCAGGATCGTGATCGACGCCTCGCGCAGGCGGTCCAGCGAGGCAAACAGTTCGTCGATGACCTTGGGTGCCAGGCCCAGCGACGGTTCGTCGAGCAGCAGCATGCGCGGCTGCGACATCAGGCCGCGCGCGATCGCCAGCATCTGCTGCTCGCCGCCGGACAGCAGGCCGGCGCGCTGATGCTGGCGTTCGCGCAGGCGCGGGAACCGCGCGAACATCGATTCGATGCGACGCTGCATTTCGCCGCGGCGCAGACGGCCGGACGGAAACGCGCCGAGCTTCAGGTTGTCGAGCACCGACAGCTCGGCAAACACCTGCCGCCCCTCGGGCACCAGCACCATGCCCATCGCCGCGATGCGGGCCGCATCGATGCCGCCCAGATCGGTGCCGTCGAACGCGATGCCGCCTTGCACCGGTCGGTGCAGGCCGGACAGCGCGCGCATCAGCGTGGACTTGCCGGCGCCGTTGGCGCCGAGCAGCGCGACCATCTCGCCCTCGCGGACCTGCAGCGCGATGTCGTGCAGCACCGGCGCGGCGCCATAGCCGGCTCGCAACGCGTTGACGCCCAGCAGTTCCGCACCCGACGTGTCACGGTATTGGCGCGGCGGTCCACCGGCGGCCGCTTCGCCCAGATAGGCGCGACGGACCGCGGGGTCGGCCCGGACCTCGGCCGGCGTGCCGACCGCCAGCCGCTGGCCGGCGTCGATGACCACGATGCGGTCGGATACGTCCATCACCAGCGACATGTCGTGTTCGACCAGGCCGACGGCGATGCCGCTGTCCGCGATGCGGCGCAGCAGCTGTCCGAGGCTGGCCTTGTCCTCGCGCGACAATCCGGCGGCCGGCTCGTCGAGCAGCAGCACCGCGGGCTGCGTGGCCAGCGCACGTGCGATCTCGACCAGCCTGCGGTCGACGTGCGCCAGATCGGCGGCGCTGGCATCGGGGTCGCCGCGATAGCCGCAGGCGCGCAGCAGCGCGTGGGCCTGCGCGCGGACATCGGCGGCGGTGAAGCGGGCGGTGCCGAGCAGCGTGCCAAGACGACCGCCGCCGAGCGCGAGCGCGACATTGTCGGCCGCGCTCATGCCGCCGAACAACTGCGAGGTCTGATAGGTCCGCGCGATGCCGTGGCGCGCGCTGTGGCAGGCGCCGCGCGCGGGCAGCGCCGCGTCGCCGAGCCGTCGCCCGCCGGCATGCGGCCGGTAGTAGCCCGACAGCATGTTCAGCACGGTCGATTTGCCGGCGCCGTTCGGGCCGATCAGGCTGGTCACGGCACCGGCGGCTACCGTGAACGACAGCTGGTCGACCGCCCGCACGCCGCCGAACACCATCGACAGGCCATCGGCCACCAGCGCGCGACGCGCAGCGGGTTCGCGCCCGGGCAGCGGCATGTCGGCCGGCTCGGGCGCTGGGATGGCATCGGCGCGTCGGGGGCGCAGCCGGCGCAGCAGAGCGCTCGCCACGCCGACGATCCCCTGCGGCGCGACCCACAGCACCACCAGCAGCAGCATGCCGAAGCAGAGCAGCCGCAGGTTCTCCAGGCTGGACAGCAGCTCCGGCAGCATGCCGACCACCGCCGCGCCGATCACCGGACCGGCGACGGTGCCGGCGCCGCCGATCATCACCACCAGCACGAACAGGATCGACTGCAGGAAGGAGAACATGCCGGGCGTGACCATGCCCTGCATCGGCGCAAACAGTCCGCCGGCAAGCCCGGCCAGCGCGGCCGAGAAGGCGAAGGCCACCGTGCGCACCAGCAGCGGGTCGATGCCGATCGACGCCGCCGCGGTTTCGCTGTCGCGCACGGCGCGCATCGCCGCGCCCCAGCTGCCCCGGGAAATGCGCGCGTAAGCTGCCAGCGACACGGCCAGCACCGCGAGCGCGATCAGCGTCAGCGCGCGTTCGCCGCCTTCGACGCCGGGCAGCGAGGGCTGGGCGATGCCCATCAACCCATTCTGGCCGCCGGTCAGCGCGCGCCATTCGACCGCGCCGTGTTCGACGATAAAGCCGAAGGCGATGGTGATCATCGCCAGTCCCGGCCCCTTGACGCGCAGCGCCGGCAGCGCCAGCAGCGCGCCCGCCAGCGCGGCGATCGCGGTGCCGGCCAGCCAGGCCGGCCAGAAGCTCCAGCCGGCCTGGCCGGTCAGAATCGCGACGCTGTAGGCGCCGATCGCATAGAAACCGACATGGCCGAACGAGATCTGGCCAGTCAGGCCGATCAGCAGGTTCAGGCCGACGCCGCAGATCGCCAGCATGGCGACCCCGGCGATCACGAAGACGAAATAGCCGTTCAGCATCATGGCCGCGGTCGCGGCCCCCAGCAGCGCCAATGCCATGGCGGCGATCTGCAGCGGCGTGCCGATGCCGGCGACGAGGGAAGGACGTGCGCTCATACCTTGCGTACCTCCGCGCGGCCGAACAGTCCCGCCGGGCGCAGCGCCAGCAGCGCGATCACCAGTGCGAAGGTGATGATCTGCGTATAGCTCGAGCCCAGTGAGGCCGTGATCGCGGCCTCGACCACGCCGAAGATCAGGCCCGCGATCATCACGCCCCAGGCGCTCGACAGGCCGCCGAGAATCGCCACCGCGAACGCCTTGAGCCCGAACACCGTGCCCATGTCGGACTGCACGTTGAACAGCGGGGCGATCAGCACGCCGGCGACGCCGGCCAGCAGCGTCGATACCGCGAATGCCGCGGCCACGGTGCGGCGGATCGGAATCGCCATCAGCCGGGCCGCATCGCGGTTCTGCACGACGGCCAGCATCGCCAGCCCCCAGCGCGAGTGGCGCAGCACGTAGTGCAGCACCCCTGCCAGCGCGAGGCCGACCACCGGGATCAACAGCTGCAGCGGATAGACGCCGAGCCCGTCGGCCAGCTGCATCGACGATGTGGCCAATGGCGACGGCAGGCTGCGCGGCTCGGTGCCGAAGGTCAGCGTGACGACGTTATCGAGCACGATGCCGAGCGCGACCGTGGCCATCAGCCACGCATCGGAGCCGCGGCTGGCGAACGGGCGCACCGCGACGAACTCGACCGCCAGCCCGTACAGCGCGCACAGCGCCAGCGCCAGCAACACGGACGGCGCCATCGGCCAGCCCAGCGTCTGCGCGAACGTATAGGTCAGTACCGCACCGAGCATCATCGAGCTGCCCTGGGCGAAATTGACGGTGGCGCTGACCACAAAGGTCAGATGAAAACCCAGCGCCATCAGCCCGTACATGCTTCCCAGGCCAAGACCGCTGATCAGTGCGGAGATCCATAACATCAGGCGTTCCTCGAGCGGGCGGCAGCGGCGGCTTACTTCGACGCGACCTGTTTGTCGGCGACCGGCACGATGCGGTTGTCGATGAACTGGGCCCAGACGTAGTCGTTTTCGGTCAGCGCGTCGTGCACCTGGGGCGAGAACGGCTTCACATAGGTCTTGATCAGCCCCTCGTAGCGATCGATCTGGTAGAAGCCCTGGCGTACCCCGTCGCCCTTGGTCGAGCCGGCGCGCTGGATCGCCAGCGCGGCCAGATGCGTGGCGTCGTAGGCGTTGGCGACGCCGACCGCCGGCGTGATGTCGTCCGGTCCCTTGATGTCGCTGTATTTGGCCTTCAGCGCATTGACGACGCGCGTGCCGACCGGCGACGGCGCGCCGAAGAAGCTGTAGGTCTGCACGAAGTGGACGTTGCGGGCATTGGGGCCGGCCAGCTCGGTAAAGCGCCCGCCGGCGGGGCCCCAGTGCGAGACCACAGGTACCTTCCAGCCCATGCGGTCCAGCGATTTGACGACCTGCGCGGAAGGGCCGACGTTGCCGACCATCAGCAGCACGTCGGCGCCCGCGGCCTTCAGGCGGCCCAGTTGCGGCACCACGTCGACGTCGTTGGCCTCGAATTTTTCGATGCCGGCCGGCTTCATGCCCTTGGCCGTCAGCGCGGCGACGATGCCCTTTTCGTTGGACTCGCCCCACGGGTTATTGACCAGGATCAGCCCCGGCTTGCTGGCGCCGAAGGTCTTCTGCGCGTACTGCAGCATCGCCTTGTCGACCAGCTCGTCGACCGCCGACACGCGGAACACGAAGTTGGGATTGGCACCGTTGCGCGTGATCGGCGTGCCGGCCGCCCACGGCCCCATGAACGGCACCTTCTCCTGATTGGCGATCGGCACGATCGCCATCGACACCGGCGTGTCGAGCCCGCCGAACAGCACCGCGACCTTCTCCTTGTAGATCAGCTCGCGCGCGGCCAGCACCCCCTTGGCGGGATTGCTCTCGTCATCGCGGCGAACCAGCTCGAGCTTGCGGCCGTTCAGCACGCCGCCCTTGGCATTGATCTCGTCGATCGCGATGGTCATGCCACGCGTCAGCGCTTCGCCGGCGCGTGCGGACTGTCCGGTCATCGCGGTGATCAGGCCGATCTTGACGGTGTCGGCCGCCAGCGCCGGCACGGCGGGCAGCGCGCAGGCGGCGGTAATGGCGGCGACGGCGAGCATCAGCGCGCGGCGGCGCGGTTCGGGGCGGTGGCGGGACATGGCAGTTCTCCGGATCGGTGCAAGAGGAAGCGATTGGCGTCGTGGAAGCGACGGACCGGCGATGCGATCGCAAGAGGCATGCCACGCGTCGACATTCGGCACGTCAGACGTTGCAGGGAAAGGGGTAGCCGATCGCATACGATCTGGCTCGCATCTTGCGAACGATTGCGCCATCGAGATGAATGCGATCGAAGCCGGTGCGTGCCGCACGGATGCGGTGCGGCAGGTGCGGAAGCGGGGCCAGGACGGTGCAGGCGCACCGATCCGCGCGCCGAGGCCGCGATCGCCAGACAGGGGAACACAGGGCGATGACCCACAATCCGATTTCGCTGCCGCCTCTGCCGCCGCGGCAGGCAGGCGATGACCGCGGCGGCCGCAGCTTCGCCGCAACGACGACCTTTGGCCCGCTGCGCACGCATGGGCGCTTTGCCTATCGGCCGATTACCGATGCCGACGATTTCGTTTGGCCCGGCGGCGCGCGGCTCGCGGTCTATCTCGGCTTCAATATCGAGCACTTCGCCTTCGGCGAGGGGCTGGGCGCGAATATCGGGCCCGCCTCGCCGCAACCGGACGTGCTCAATTACAGCTGGCGCGAATACGGCAACCGCGTCGGTGTCTGGCGTTGCCTGGAGCTGTTCGATCAGTTGCGCATGCCCACCGGCGTGCTGCTCAACACCGCGTTGTACGACCATTGCCCCGAGGTGCCCGACGCCTTTCTCGCGCGCGGCGACGAGCTGATCGGACACGGGCACACCAATGCCGTGCGCCAGAGCGATCTGGACGAGGCCGGCGAGCGGGCGCTGCTGCGCCATTGCCGCGACCGCATCGCCGCCCATGCGGGCAAGCCGCCCACCGGCTGGCTGTCGCCGTGGATCTCGGAGAGCGCGCTGACGCCGGATCTGCTCAGCGAGACGGGCTACCGCTACACCCTGAACTGGTGCCACGACGATCGCCCGGTGCGCATGGCGACGCGCGGCGGGCCGCTATGGTCGATTCCCTATCCGCAGGAGCTCAACGACATTCCGATGATCGTCGGACGGCAGATGGACGGCGCGGCGTTTGCCGACATGATCGTCGACCACTTCGACGAGATGCTGGCGCAGGCCAATCACGCCACGCGGCCGCAGCCGCTGGTGATGGGGATCGCGCTGCATCCCTATCTGGTCGGACAGCCGCACCGGCTGCGTCATCTGCGCAGGGCGCTGGCGCATATCGCCCGGCGCCGCGATGACGGCGAGATCTGGATGACGACGCCCGGGGCGATCTGCGAGGCGATGGAGGCTGTGGGCGGCGGGGCTGCGGCCGCGTCGTCCGACGTGGTGACGACAATGGCCGCAATTGCGGCAGCCGGGAGCTGACATCATGACCGTTCATTCGTTGACCAAAGCCGCGACCAGGTCCACCGCGGGCAAGGTCAAAGCTGCCGCCGTGCCCTCAAAACGCCAGCCGCTCGATGCCGACACGCGCATCTACCAGTCGATCTTCGACGGCGTGCTGAACCACCGGCTGACGCCCGGCACCAAGCTGCCGGAGCCGGAGCTGTGCCAGCTGTTCGGCGTGGGGCGCGCGGTGGTGCGGCGCGTGCTGGAGAAGCTGGCGCACGACGGCATCGTCGCGCTGCGGCCCAACAAGGGCGCGGTGATTGCCGAGCCGACGCCGGAGGAGACCGGCCAGATCTTCGAAGCGCGGCGGGCGCTCGAACGCGTGCTGGTCGAGATGGCGGTGGCGCGCGCCACCGCGGCCGATCTGCGCGATCTGCGCCGGCAGCTGGCCGACGAGCACGACGCGATGCACCGGTTCGATCAGCCCTCGTGGGCGCGGCTCGCCAGCGGCTTTCATCTGCGCATCGCGGCGCTGGCGCGCAACCCGGTGCTGCAGCGCTATCTGACCGAGCTGGTGTCGCGCTGCTCGCTGATCGTCGGCCTGTACGAGCCGCCCGGCCACGCGCCATGCGAGCACGACGAGCATGCGGCCATCGTCGATTGCATCGAGCAGCGCGATGCGGCCGGCGCGATCGCCCGGATGGACGCACATCTGCGCGAGCTGGAGCAGCGCATCGAGACCTCGCGCATGCAGGGCGAGAAGAGCCTGGCCCAGATGCTGGGCCTTTAAACACGAACGAGGCCATCGCGCCAATATGGAAATCGATTTCGACGCCATTACCGAATACCAGCGCTACAAGCTGATGGCCAGCCTGATCGTGCCGCGGCCGATCGCGCTGGTGACCACGCTGGGGGAGGACGGCACCGCCAATGCCGCCCCGTTCTCGATGTTCAATATGCTGGGCGAGGAGCCGCCGATCGTGATGATCAGCGTCAACCGGCTGGCCGACGGCGCGCTGAAGGACACCGCCGCCAACATCGTACGGTCCGGCGAATTCGTCGTGCATCTGTGCGACGAGGCGATGGCCGAACGGATGCACCGCTGCGGCGAGCGGCTGCCGCCGGATGTCAGCGAACTCGCGCATGTGGGCCTGACCACGGCGCCCAGCACGCAGATCGCGCCGCCGCGGATCGCCGAGGCGCCCGTCGCGTTCGAATGCCGGCTGTGGGAGACGCTGGAGACCGACAGCCGCCAGATCTTTATCGGCCGCGTGCTGCGGCTGCATGCCAGGGATGGCCTGATCGATACCGAGCGCTGGCGCGTCAGGCTGCAGGACTATTTTCCGGTGGGGCGTTTTGGCGCGAGCTTCTACGTGTCCACGCGCGACCGCTTCTCGCTGGAGCAGGAAGCGGGCAGGCCCACCGCATCGACGGCGATCGACGAGATCTGACGGCCGTCCGCCGCTATCGCGTAGGCGGGAATCCAGCCTCCGTCATGCCTGCGCCTTGCGCCGCCGCGCGGGCGTCGCGATGGCGGCCTTCTTCGCCGCCGGCTTGCGCTTTGGCGGCGCGGCGTTCGCCAGCCGCAACGCCGCCTCCACTGCCTCGCGCGCCCACGGTTCCATCTCGCTTGCCGATTCGAGGCACTGCGCCGGCAGGCTCAGATAATGGCGCATCACCACTTCCTTGGCGCCGCTGCGATAGCTGAACGGTTCGCACCCCTGCGCCTCGAAACGAGGCAGCGTCAATGCATCGGCCTTCAGATAGCAGCGCCCGTCGGCGACCAGCCCGAACATCAGGCCGTCGTAATACAAGCCATGCCCGCCGAACATCCGCTTCGCCGCGATCGGGCCGATCCGTGCGGCCAGCGGCGCCATCAGTTCGAGCAGGTGATCGACGAAGGGATCGGAACGGCGTGGGGACGTGGACATGGGCGATAGCACGGCTGACGAGCGATCCGGCGATGGTAGCACCGCCGGCACCGGGCCCAGGGGGGATGCGCCGGCGCGCGAATGCTGCTAGCCTGACGCGGCCGGCGGCCGATGTCCCCGCAGCGGTCCGCCGCGAGCAGGATGCACAGAACCTGCACAGACACGAGCACAGAACAGGCACAGGAGACAGCAGCATGACGCTAGACCAGCAGGCGGCGATCCGCCGCGCGCATCAGCATGGCGTGGGAGATATCCTGCGGCGCTCGGCGCAACGCACGCCGGACAAGGCCGCCATCGTTTGCGGCGACGTGCAGTGGAGCTACCGCGATTTCGACCAGATTTGCGACCGCCTGGTCGCGGCCTTGTCGCAGCAGGGCATCGCCGCCGGCGACCGCGTCGCCATCCTGTCGCGCAATTCGCATGCATTCGCGGCGATGCGCTTCGCGCTGGCCCGCATGGGCGCCGTGCTGGTGCCGATCAATTTCATGCTCAATGCCGGCGAAGTGGCCTACATTCTGCGCAGTTCCGGCGCACGCACGCTGCTGGTGGGCGCGGGCTTCGAGGCGCTGGCGGTCGCCGCGGTGGAGCAGGGCGTAGCCGACGGCGTGCAGATCGGCCTGCAGATCTGGCTGCCGTCCGAGGACCAGGCCGACGGCGCGCCCGAGGGCATGCTGCGCTTCGACGATCTGCTGATGGCGAGCGCCCCGATGCCGGACATTGCACCGGTCGATCCGCGCGCGTTGCTACAGATCATCTACACCAGCGGTACCGAGTCCCTGCCCAAGGGCGCGATGCTGAGCCATGAGGCGGTGCTGTGGGAGTACGTGACCTGCATCGTCGAGGGCAATATGCAGGCCGACGACGTGGTGCTGCACGCGCTGCCGCTGTATCACTGCGCGCAGCTCGATGTGTTCCTCGGGCCCGCGGTGTACCTCGGTGCGACCAATATCATCACCGGACAGCCGCGGCCCGACGTGATCCTGCCGCTGATCGCGCGCCATCGCGTCAATGCGTTTTTTGCGCCGCCATCGATCTGGATCGCGCTGCTGCGCTCGCCGCAGTTCGAGGGCGCCGACCTCGGCTCGCTGGCCAAGGGCTACTACGGCGCGTCGATCATGCCGGTCGAGGTGCTGAAGGAAATGCAGCGCCGCATGCCGCGCGTGCGGCTGTGGAACTTCTACGGACAGACCGAGATCGCGCCGCTGGCCACCGTGCTGCATCCCGACGACCAGCTGCGCAAGGCCGGCTCGGCCGGCAAGCCGGCGCTCAATGTCGAGACCCGCATCGTCGACGACGAGATGCGCGATGTCGCGCCGGGCGAGATCGGCGAGATCGTCCATCGCTCGCCGCAACTGCTCGACGGCTACTACAACGATCCAGAGCGTACCGCGGAAGCCTTCCGCGGCGGCTGGTTCCATAGCGGCGACCTCGCGGTGCGCGACGAGGAGGGCTATATCACCATCGTCGACCGCAAGAAGGACATGATCAAGAGCGGCGGCGAGAATGTCGCCAGCCGCGAGGTCGAGGAAATGATCTTCCGCATCCCCGCGGTGTCCGAGGTCGCGGTGATCGGCCTGCCCGATCCCTACTGGGTCGAGGCGGTGACCGCGGTGATCGTGCTCAAGGATGGGCAGACGCTGTCGGAGCAGCAGGTGATCGACTTCTGCAAGGAAGGCATGGCGCATTTCAAGGTGCCCAAGCGCGTGATCTTCGCCGAGGCGCTGCCGAAGAATCCGAGCGGCAAGCTGCTCAAGCGCGAACTGCGGCGCCGATACGAGGCGCAGGCATGAGCGCCGGCCAGCCGACGCCGGACGGCTACTTCGACGCCGTCTACGCCAACGGCGACGATCCCTGGCACTACCGCACGCGCTGGTTCGAGGCGCGCAAGCGCGCGCTGGTGCTGGCGATGCTCGATCGGCCGCGCTATCGCTCGGCCTTCGAGCCCGGCTGTGCCAACGGCGAAATGACGGCCGCGCTGGCGTCGCGGTGCGAGGCGCTGCTGGCGGCCGACCGGCATCCGCGCGCGGTCGAGGCCGCGGCGGCGCGCGCCGGTCATGCCACGCACGTGCGCGTGGACACGATCAAGGTGCCATCGGAATGGCCGGCGCAGCGCTTCGATCTGGTGGTGCTCAGCGAGTTCTGTTATTACCTCGCGCCGGATCAGGTCGCCCGGTTGGCGCGCCGGGTGCGCGAATCGATGGAGCCGGACGGGCTGCTGCTGGCCTGCCACTGGCGCCATCCGTTCGACGAACAGGCCTGTGCCGCGCCGGAGGTGCATCGCATCCTGGAACAGGAAACCGGCTTCGCCCGCACGGCGAGCTATCGCGAGGACGACTTCATGATCGACGCGTGGGCCGCCGATGGGTTGAGGCCGACTCAGCGGGAGGCTGGCTGAGCCTTGCCTTGCGCCGCGGCGTAGCGGTATCTGCGGCCGCGGCCGGTCTTTCGCGCCCATCGCCAAGATCGCCCAGATGCATCGCAAGATAGTCGATCAGCACACGGACCTTCGGAGGCAGCACGCGCTTGGGCGGATATAGCAGCCACACCGCCCCCTGGTAGGCGCGCGCACGGAAGTCCCAGTCCGGCAGTACCTGTACCAGCTTGCCCGATTGCAGCGCGGCCTGAGCCGCGAAGTCGGGCAGCGCGGCAATGCCCAGGTTGTCCAGCGCGCCTTCGAGCCTTGCACCGACATGGTTGGCGATATAGCGCCCGCGCACCGCAACCGTCTGCGTTTCTCCGCCACGGCGAAAGCGCCAGCGATTGTCGTCGGCGACCTCGCCAAGAAACAGGCAATCGTGGCCGGCCAGTTCGCGCGGCTGCGCCGGCAAGCCCCGCTTGCGCAGATAGCGTGGCGAGGCGCACAACACCCAACGCACGGCGCCGAGCCGGCGGCCGGCCAGCCCCGGCGGCGGATCGTCGGTCAGCCGGATCACCAGATCCACCTCGTCGGCCAGCGGATCGACGGTCTGGTCGGAAAAGCGCAGCTGCACGTCGATCTGCTCGTACTGGCGCAGAAACGCTGGAATCAACGGGTGAATCACGGTCTTTGCATAGGCGACCGGCGCACTCAGCGTGACCCGTCCTTGCGGTCGCCCGCCCAGTTGACCGGCGGCATCGACCGCGCCAGCCGCGGCACCGACCATGTCGCGGCAGAACCGCGCCACCTGTTCGCCGGCCTCGGTCACGCGGACCTTGCGGGTCGAGCGTTCCAGCAGGCGGGTTGCCAGCGCTTCCTCGAGCCGCTTGATCTGCCGGCTGACGGTCGATGGCGTGGTGCCGAGCTGGCGCGCGGCCAGCGAGAAGTTGCCGGTCTCGACGACACGGGCGAACACCGCCAGGTCCGGCAGCAGGGCGATCAGCGTGTTCTGGTGCATCGGCGGCACGTTGGGGATTGATGAATCGACGACATCAAAGATTTGCAGAATGGAAGGATTATCGCCGCGAATGCAATGCCGGACAATGTTCGGACCGATCCATTCGATGGCCGATCCGCCCATTCCATGACCGCCCGACAAACCCGCCTGCTGATGTTGTCCGACCTGATGCTGCTCGGGGTCGCCGTGGTGTGGGGCACCAGCTATGGCGTCGCCAAGCAGGCGCTGCAGCACTACCCGGTGCTCGGCCTGCTGGCGCTGCGCTTCGGGCTGACCTTCGTGTTGCTGTCGCCCACGCTGCCAGGTCTTCGTGGCATACCGGCTGCCTCGCTGGCTCGGGTCACCGGAGCAGGCGTTCTGCTGCTCGGCATCTTCCTGTGCGAAACGTTCGGCCTGCTGCTGACGCGCGCGGCCAATGCGGCGTTCCTGATCAGCCTGTGCGTGGTGCTGACCCCGTTGATCGAATGGCTGCTGCTGTCGCGCCGGCCGGGCCGGCTCGAATGGATGGCGGTGCTGCTGTCATTGTGCGGCGCCTGGATTCTGGCCGCCGATGGCGCATGGACGCTGTCCTTTCACCCCGGCGATGCGCTGATCCTGCTGGCCGCGTTGCTGCGCGCGATCTATGTCTGCGCGATGAAGCACAGCATGGGCCGGCAGCCGCCGTCCGCGCTCGCCGTCACCGCGCTGCAGGCTGGCGTCGTGTCGGTCGGCAGCGTGGCGGTGGCGTGGGCCGGCGGGGCCGCCACGTGGCCGCTGCCGCCGCTGCCCGGCTTCGGCACGCAGAGCCCGTTCTGGTTCTGCCTGCTGTACCTGGTCGGTGCCTGCACGCTGTTCGCATTCTTTGCGCAGAACTACGCGATCAAACGCAGCAGTCCGACCCGCGTCGCGCTGCTGATGGGCAGCGAGCCGGCTTTCGGCGCGCTGTTCGCGTGG
The DNA here is from genome assembly GCF_017598945.1 of Cupriavidus gilardii. Taxonomy (GTDB): domain Bacteria; phylum Pseudomonadota; class Gammaproteobacteria; order Burkholderiales; family Burkholderiaceae; genus Cupriavidus; species Cupriavidus gilardii_E. Next base: position 194,266 of record NZ_JAGFTW010000058.1, on the reverse strand, counting down.
CTGTGGCTGGGCGAGCGGATCTCGCTGACTGGCTGGATCGGGGGCGGGCTGATCGTGGTCGCTTCGCTGCTGGCGACCATGCGATGGCAGCGTCCGTTCGCGCCGGCGCACGATGTGCCGCAGGCCGCGGAACGGGTGTAGTGCGGATATTCTGCCGCAGCCGCGCTCAATGCGCGGCGCTGCTCGCACCGTAGCGACCCAGCGCCGCCTTGATCGCCAGCAGCACGGGGATCGCCACGATAAACAGCAGCGCGAGCGACAGAAAGCCCGCATTGAAGGCCAGCGCGCCGGCCTGCCCTTCCAGCAGCGGTTCCAGCGTGGCGGCCATCGCCACGGTGGGATCGACCTGTGACAGTGCCTGCCGCAGCGGCGATTCCATCGATTCCGCGGTGAGCGGCGCGTCCACGCCAACCGGCAGCGTCTGGACCAGCGCGGTGCGCGCAGCCGCATGGCGATGATGCAGATACGTCTGCAGGAAGGCGATCCCGATCAGTCCGCCGAACTGCCGGCCGAAGTTGAACAGCGCGGCGCCCTGGCAGGCCAGCTCGGTCCGCAGTCCGCCCAGCGTGACCAGCGTCAGCGACAGGAACATCAGCCCCAGGCCGAAGCCGCGGATCAGCAGCGGCGGCGTCATGTCGGGCAAGCCGCTGTACGCCGTGGCGTACGACAGCATGCCCATCGCCAGCATGAACAGCACGATGCCGAGCGGGATCAGCTTGAATGGCGCCACGCGCGTGTATTGCGCCAGCGCGCCGCCAAGCAGCAGGCCCAGCGAAGCGGTGGCCGCGCTCGATACCAGCAGATTGCCGGCGTGGGTCGGGCTGAGTCGCAGCACGTTCAGCGCGAAAGCTGGCAGCAGAAAGGCGCTGCCGAACAGCGCGAAGCCGGCCACGAAGCTGACGCAGAAGCCGAAGGCGAAATGCGGGTCGCGGAACAGCCGCGCCTGCAGCCAGCGTGCGCCTTCGCGTCGGCGCTGGCGCCATGCCGCCAGCAACAGGGTCGCCGCGGCCAGCAATCCGGCCTGCACGATCGGCGGCGCGTGCAGCCAGTCGTGGCGATTGCCTTCCTGCAGCACGAAGACGATGGCGATCGAAGCGACGATGAGCAGTGCGAGATCGATCGGATTGAGCGTGGGCCGTAGCGCCGAGCCTCCCACGTTGCCACGCTGGCGAGCGGGCTCGCGGCGGAGCGCCAACAGCGCCAGCCCGATCCCCGCCAGCCCGAACGGCACACCCGCCAGAAACACCAGGCGCCAGGACCCATGATCGGTGACCCAGCCCTGCGCCAGCGGTGCCAGCGTGGTCGGCGCCATCACGGTCGCCAGCGCGAACACCGCCTGGCTCAGCGGCGTCCAGCGCGGCGGCGCATCGCGAAACAGCAGCGCCTGCGCGGTGGCGAGCATCAACGCGGCGCTCGCGCCATGCACGAAGCGGCAGGTGCACAGCATCGCCAGGTCGAGCGGCAACGAAGCGGCCATGGTCGAGGCCACCAGCAGTACGCCGGACCACCGCAACACCGCTGCCTCGCCGAAGCGGCGCACGACCGCTGCCGCGATCACGAAGCCGGCCAGCTTCGCCGCGAAGTACAGGATATTGAGCCAGGCTGCCTCGTCCAGCGTCGCATGCAGTCCGCCAGCGAAATGGGCGCGATTGACCATCATCAGCGTGCCGTTGATGGCGTCGGTGAGGGCGAGCAGTGTCACACCGGCCAGCAGCATGGCGAAGCGCCGGTCCATCATCTGACCTGCGCGAGGCGTTGCGCCAGCGGTGTGGCAGGGGCCGTCGCGCCGGTCCGCGTATCGATCGACACCACCGCCGATAGTCCCGGCACCAGCTTGCCGTGCAGTGGGCCGCCGCGCGTCGGCACGATCTTGACCGGCACGTGCTGGACGATTCTGGTGAAGTTGCCGGTGGCGTTGTCCGGGGGCAGCAGCGCGAACTGCGCGCCGCTGCCCGGCGACACGCTGGCCACCGTGCCGTCGATCGGCACGCCGGGATAACTGTCCAGCTCGATCCGCACCGGGCTGCCGACGCGGATGCGGTGCAGTTCGGTCTCCTTCAGGTTCGCGACGACCCAGGCCGCCTCGACCGGCACCAGCGCCAAGGCCTGCGTGCCCGGTTGCACGTAGCGCCCGACGCGGATCTGCCGATTGCCGACCACGCCGTCGACCGGCGCGCGCACCACGGTATTGCGCAGGTCGATGCGCGCCAGTTCGAGCTGTGCCAGTGCGCTCGCTTCGGCAGCCCTGGCCTCCTCGATCTGCGCGGCGATCACCTCCAGACGGCGGCGCTCCGCATCGAGCTGGGCCACGGCGCCTTGCTCGGCCGCGGCCGCCTGTTCGGCCTCTGCGCGCGCCAGTTCATAGTTCTGGCGGCTGCTGGCGTGGGCCTCCAACAGCGAGGCGTGGCGCCGATGATCGAGCTCGGCGCGGCGCGTGGCCGATTGCCGAATGCGCAGCTTCGCCTGGGCCTGCTGGATCTGCGCCTGCTGCAGACGATGCTGGCGCTCCAGCGTGGCAAGCGCGGCGCCGCGCGCCCGCACATCGGCTTCGGCCTGTCCGACGCGTGCGAGATAGTCGGCGTCGTCGATGCGGAACAGCACGTCACCGACTCGCACCGGCTGGTTGTCGTCGACCTCGACGGCGCGTACATAGCCGGCCACGCGCGGCGCCACCGCGGTGACGTCGGCGCGTACATAGGCGTTGTCGCTCGTGACCATGTGTTGGCGGTGCTGCCACCAGCGATAGCTGCCGTAGCTCGCCAGCAGTGTGCCGACGATCGACAGCGAGGCCAGCACTGCGCGTCGCGATGGCCGCCGCGAGGGCCCACGAGATGGGGCCGGAGCCTTTGCCTGAGTTGCCATACGCTTCGCTCCGCCCGGCCTAGCGATCGACGAAGGGGTCGTTCAGGCGGGCGCCGGGCCGTGGCCGCGGCCCCTCGTCCAGCATCGGATGCCGATGATTGATATCGCCCAGGCTCATGCCGATCGGCGCGGGCGCCGTGCGGGCATCGGCGCCGCTAGCGATGCCGTCGCCTTGCCTGCTGGCGCAGCCGGACAGCGCGGCTGCAGCGATCGCCAGCGCGATCGAACTGGGGTAGAACCGAAAGGTCATCGTGGGCCCGGCATCGTTGCATGCCGCCTCGTGGTTGAAGTGGCACGACTATAGGCAGGGCCGTCACGCAGGGGAAATCGAACGATTCGATGGCCGCCATGCGGCATTTCGATAGGCGCGCCCGGGGGCGGCGGGCGCCCGGGACCGTCAGTCGTCGGCTTGCTGCAGTATCGCGGCGAAGGCGTCGGTCAGATGCTGGCGGACATAGCGATGCACCGGATTGCTGTCGGTCCCGTTGTGCCAATGCAGCCGGATCGTCACCGTGTCCTCGGTGCCGCGCACCGGCACGCAGGCCAGCGCGCCTTGCCGCAAGATCAGCGGCGCGATCAGCGCGGGCAGCACCGCAACCACCGGTGCCGTTTGCAGCAGGCGGCTCAGCGTCAGCAGGCTCTCGACTTCGGTCGGCATCGCGCCGGTGTGCTGCAGTAGGCCGAGAAAGGCGTTGCCGCCCGAGCCGAGTTCGATCGCATGCGACAGGCCGATGGCCTGCAGCGTGCGCAGTTCGTCGGCGCCGACGCTGGCGGGCAGCGCCAGTTGTGCCGGCGCGTGGGCGCAGATCAGATGGCAACGATGCAGGCCGGCGCTGCGATGCCAGTCCCTCGTTGCCAGCGGTACGCCGGTGACCGCCATGTCGATCTCGCGCGCGTCGAGGACGTCCGGCATGCGGGCGGCCGGCACGGCGCGCGACCCCAGCTGGATCGACGGCGCTTCGCGTGCCAGCGCGGCGCACAGCACCGGCAGCAGCATCGCCTCCAGCGGTTCCGGCAGCGCGATGCGCAGGTGCGCCTGCGCCGATGAGGGATCGAATTCGCCGACGGGGCGCACCAGTCCATAGGCCTCGTTCAGCAGCGCGCGTACCGGTTCGACCAGCCCGAGGGCCTTGGCGGTCGGCTCCATGCCCTTGGCGCCGCGCACGAACAGCGGATCGTCGAACAGCCGCCGCAAGCGCGCCAGCATATGGCTGACCGCCGGCTGGCCGAGAAACAGCTGGCGCGCTGCGCCGCTGACCGAGCGCTGGCTGGCCAGCGCATCGAAGGCAACCAGCAGATTCAGGTCCAGACCGCGGAATTTCCGGTAGTCCAGGGGTTCGATGCCGCCCGAAGCCTGCGCCGCGTCGTTGCGTCGCCCGTCAAGCTGGTCCATCGCGTTCTCCGGCCGGCTTCAGATCGCGTCAAGCATCGCCTGCCCGAGCGCAACGTCCCCTTGCTGCTTGAGCGCCTCGGCGGCCCCGACCTTGTCGCGCAGTTCGCGATTCTGGCTCAGCTTGAACTTGCCGACCAGCCGCGTGATGTCGATCTCGATCCCGACGATGGCCTTCAGCATCGTATCGATGTAGTCGGCCGGCGCGTCGGTCATCTTCCACGGCTCGGGCCGGGATGCCTCGTGTGCGCGGGTCAGGCGCGCGACGACGCCCCTGACGTACTTCTCTTCATCGCGGACCGCGATCTTGCCGTGCGCATGGACCACCCGGTAGTTCCACGTGGGAACTTGCTTGTGGGTTTCGTGCTTGCTGGGGTACCAGGTCGGCGAGATGTACCCTTGCTCGGCGCGGAACACCACCATCACCTCGTCGCCGTTCCTCACGTCCTGCCAGACCGGATTCGCGCGGGCGACATGGGCGCGCAGCGTGCCATGTCGTCCTGTCGACAGATCGAGCTCGAACGGCAGATGGTTCGCGTCCAGGCCGTCCGCGCCATGCGTGACCAGCATCCCGAACGGGTGCTCACGCATCAGCCGATGCAATGCCTCGACATCTTGCACTTCAAAATGGGGCGGGATGTACATGGTTCCGAGGTTCGAATAGGGGTTGAAGTGGCGACCGGAGGGCGTCCGTCGTGATGATGGACGGCTCGATGATCGGCCAGTCCGCGATCGCGGGAAAGGGCCATTTTCGCGGTATTTGAATGGACCAGTATTCCGCGCGGTCTGCCGCGCCCTGGCGGCATGCTTCAGCTCGCGCGGGCTGCGCGGCTGGCGCGGGCCGAGGATGCCAGCACCTTCGCCAGCGCCTTCACCGCTGCTTCGATCTGCTCGTTGGTGTAGCCGCCCAGGCCGAGCACGAGGCCGGGGCGCGCATTGGCGCTCGAATACATCGGCGACACGGGCCTGACCGACACGCCGGCCTGCCTGGCGAGGGCGGCAACCGCTTCGTCGTCGATTCCTGCGGCGAGCCACAGTACCAGATGCATGCCCTGATCCCCTGGCTGAAGCCAGGCCAGCTCCGTCGGTATCCAGCGGTCGATGGTCGCAATCAGATGCTGGCGCCGATCTGCGTAGACGAGCCGAACGCGACGGATATGCCGGTCCAGATGTCCTTCTTCGATGAAGGCCGCGAGCACATGCTGCTCGGCGCTCGGCGAATGCCGATCGATCAGGACACGGGCCCCGCAAAAGGCCGGCACCAGCGGGGGCGGAACAATGGCATAGCCGAGCCGCAGCGAAGGAAACAGGATCTTGCTGAAGGTGCCCAGATACACGACGCGGTCCGGAGCCAATCCTTGCAGCGAGGGGAAGGGGTGCCCAACGTAACGCAGCTCGCTGTCGTAATCGTCCTCGACGATCCAGGCGCCGTTGGCGCGCGCCCAGGCCAGCAGCGCGTTTCTTCTCGCCATGCTCAACGGCATGCCGAGCGGATATTGGTGCGAGGGCGTGACAAAGGCGGCGCGCGCGTGGGGGGCCATGTTGATGCCATCTTCGACGTCCAGGCCGGAATCGTCGACCGGCACGCGGACCATGCGGCCCTGGTGGCCGGTGCTCTCCAGAATGCCGGTAATGCCGCGGTAGGCCGGATCTTCGACCCATGCCTCGTCATTGACGTCGAGCAGTACCTGGCACGACAGATAGAGCCCCTGTTGCGTGCCGGTGGTGACGATTACCTGTTCCGGTGTGCAAAGCACCGAGCGGGACCGGCGGACGTAGTCGGCAATGGCCGTCCGCAGCGCGGGCACGCCTTGCGGATCGTCATAGCCGGCCGGCGCCGCCGCACGCAGCCCTCGCGTGCGGTTTCCCAGACGGCGCCAGACGTCGTCCGGCGCCGTAGGGCCGACCGGGACCGAAACCGCAAAAGGCACTGGCGGCAGCGGCGCGAATTGCTTCGAGATCGCCGCGAAGGCCTCGGCACGCGTGCTCAACCGCATCGGCGCCGCCGGTTCGTCCGCATGCGCGGCCGGCACGCTGCGCTCCCGTGCATCCGATAACGCCGTTGCCACTCTGGTCCCGGCACCGGCCTGCGCTTCCAGATAACCCTCGGCAATCAGCTGCTCGAACGCCTCCAGCACGATCCCGCGCGACACGCCCAATGCGCTCGCCAGATGGCGCGTGGAGGGCAGCAGCTCCCCCGGTTTCAGTTCCCCCCGCTGGATCGCCTCGCGCAATAACCGTGAGAGTTGCCTGCCGAGCTGGCCGGCGGACCGGTCCAGTTTGCCGATGGACGGCAGTTCCATTGCGTGACGGTGTCGTGCCATGAGTTCGAGCTCGGGAAGCGGGTTCAATCCTGGCGGCTTGCGGCATGGCCATCGGCGTCCGCATAGACCTGGCGTCCCGCCGCCCGCAGCGCCTCCACCATCAGCGCGGCGGCCGGCGACAGCAGGCGGTCGGTACGCGTGATGATGCCGAAGTCGTCCATGTGGCAGGGCACGTCCAGCGGCAGGATCGCCACCATGCCGTGCCCTGCATAGTATTCGGCGACATCGGCGGCCAGTACCGCCAGCATGTCGCTCTGTTCGATCATCTGCGTGACGAACAGCAGCGCGGCGGTCTCGACGACATTGGTCGGCGGCATCAGGCTGGCGCGCTGGAACATCAGATCGAAGCGGTGGCGCAGCACGCTGCCGGCCGGCGGCACGATCCACGCCGCCTGCTCGAGGTCGGCCAGCGACAGCGCCGGGCCGTCCAGCAGAGGATGGCCGCAGCGGGCCACCACGCAGACCGGCTCGCCGGCGAGCGGCTCGTAGCGCAGCTGGAGCTTGTCGTGCTCGGCGAACAGCCGGGCCACCACCAGATCGAGCTTGTCCTGCGCCAGGCGCTCCAGCAGTACGTTGCTGTTCTCGATCTCCAGCGAGACCCGCACGCCGGGGTTCTCGCGCTTCAGTGCCGCGACCGCGGGTGGCAACAGCTTGACGGCCGGCGAGGTGATCGCGCCGATCGCCACATGGCCCAGGCGGCCGGCACGCAGGCCCAGCACTTCCTGCTGCGCCTGATCGAGGCTGCCGACCACGGCCCGCGCATGGCGGATCATCGCGTCCCCGTACAGCGTCGGCCGCATGCCGCGCGGCAGCCGCTCGAACAGCGGCACGCCCAGCATTTCCTCGAGTTCGCGCAGCAGCTTCGAGGCGGCGGGCTGCGTCATGTTCATCACCGCCGCGGCGCGGTGAATATTGCCTTCCTCGGCCAATGCCACCAGCAGCAGCAATTGGCGGGTCTTCAGGCGGGCACGGATATACCAGGGTGGGGAAGTCGGCATCGGGTTAACACGGATATCTGAATCGATATCGCAATGGCGCGAATTTTCATTAGAAGGATATCCGATCGGTTTGTACACTGCCGCCTGTCGAAAACAAAACGATCGCCAAAGCCGCGACGCAGCTCGGAGACACCCCTCAGCTGCCCCAAATCCCGATGACGTCCCGTGCCGTGCGGCCGATGCCGCGGGCCGGCGTTCGTCCCGCCGCATCATCGTCGTATTCAGGAATTTCCATGCCGGATTCAAAACCCAAGCTCCGCTCCGCCCAATGGTTCGGCACTGCCGACAAGAACGGCTTCATGTACCGCAGCTGGATGAAAAACCAGGGCATTCCCAATCATGAATTCGATGGCCGCCCGATCATCGGCATTTGCAATACCTGGTCGGAATTGACGCCGTGCAATGCGCATTTCCGCAAGCTGGCCGAGCACGTCAAGCGCGGCGTCTATGAGGCCGGCGGCTTTCCGGTGGAATTCCCGGTCTTCTCGAATGGCGAGTCGAATCTGCGTCCGACCGCGATGCTGACGCGCAATCTCGCGGCGATGGATGTCGAGGAAGCGATTCGCGGCAACCCGGTGGATGCCGTCGTGCTGCTGGCCGGCTGCGACAAGACTACGCCCGCGCTGCTGATGGGCGCGGCCAGCTGCGATGTGCCGGCGATTGTCGTCAGCGGCGGGCCGATGCTCAACGGCAAGCTCGACGGCAAGGACATCGGCTCGGGCACCGCGGTCTGGCAACTGCACGAATCGCTGAAGGCGGGCGAAATCGATCTGCACCATTTCCTGTCGGCCGAGGCCGGCATGTCGCGCTCGGCCGGCACCTGCAACACGATGGGCACCGCGTCGACGATGGCGTGCATGGCCGAGGCGCTGGGCACCACGCTGCCGCACAACGCAGCGATTCCCGCGGTCGATGCACGGCGCTACGTGCTGGCGCACATGTCAGGCATCCGCATCGTCGAGATGGCGAAGGAAGGGCTGTGCCTGTCGAAGATCCTGACGCGCGAGGCGTTCGAGAATGCGATCCGCACCAATGCCGCGATCGGCGGCTCGACCAACGCGGTGATCCATCTGAAGGCGATCGCCGGCCGCATCGGCGTGCCGCTCGAGCTGGAGGACTGGACCCGCATCGGCCGCGACACGCCGACCATCGTCGACCTGATGCCGTCGGGACGCTTCCTGATGGAAGAGTTCTACTACGCCGGCGGGCTGCCCGCGGTGCTGCGCCGGCTCGGCGAGGGCGGCCTGCTGCCGCATCCGGGCGCGCTGACCGTCAACGGCAGGACGCTGTGGGACAACGTCAAGGACGCGCCGAACTTCAACGACGAGGTGATCCGCCCGCTCGAGCGCCCGCTGATCGCCGACGGCAGCATCCGCGTGCTGCGCGGCAATCTGGCGCCGCGCGGCGCGGTGCTCAAGCCGTCGGCGGCGACGCCCTCGCTGCTGAAGCACCGCGGCCGCGCGGTGGTGTTCGAGAACCTGGAGCACTACAAGGCCCGCATCGTCGACGAATCGCTCGACGTCGATGCCAACTCGGTGCTGGTGATGAAGAACTGCGGACCGAAGGGTTATCCCGGCATGGCCGAGGTCGGCAACATGGGCCTGCCGCCGAAGCTGCTGCGCCAGGGCGTCAAGGACATGGTGCGGATCTCCGACGCGCGGATGAGCGGCACGGCCTACGGCACCGTAGTGCTGCACGTCGCGCCCGAGGCCGCCGCGGGCGGCCCGTTGGCGGCGGTACGCGACGGCGACTGGATCGAACTCGATTGCGAGGCCGGCACGCTGCATCTCGATATCTCGACCGAGGAACTGGCCGACCGCATGGAGATGTTCCAGCCGCCGAAGCCCGAGGGCCGGGCGGGCGAGGGCGGTTATCAGCGGCTCTATGTCGACCACGTGCTGCAGGCCGACCAGGGTTGCGACCTGGACTTCCTGGTGGGCTGCCGCGGCGCCGAGGTGCCGCGCCACTCGCACTGAGTGGCCCCGCGATGCATCAAGCAGCGAACGATGAACGGCACCGAGGAGAACAATCGATGCAATCGAACGGCAATTTGACCGGCAATCTGCTGATCGGCGCCGAGTCGCGCCGCGGCAGCGGCGAGGCCTTTCACGCCGTCCATGCCGCCAGCGGCGAACCCATCGCCGATCCCACGTTCCATGGCGCCTCGATCGCCGAGGTGGACCGGGCCTGCGCATTGGCCGCCCAAGCCTTCGACCCCTCCCGTGCGCTGCCCGACGAAGCCCGTGCCGCCTTTCTGGACGATATTGCCGCGCGCATCGAGGCGATCGGCGATGTGCTGATCCTGCGCGCGATGGACGAGACCGGCCTGCCGCGCGCGCGGCTGGAAGGCGAGCGCGCCCGCACCACCGGCCAACTGCGGATGTTCGCGGCGCTGGTGCGCAGCGGCGATGCCTGGGATGCGCGCATCGAGCCGGCGCTGCCGCAGCGGCAGCCGCCGCGCACCGATCTGCGTTTGCGGCGGATCGGCATCGGTCCCGTGGCGGTGTTCGGCGCCAGCAATTTCCCGCTGGCGTTCTCGGTGGCCGGCGGCGATACCGCTTCGGCGCTGGCCGCCGGCTGTCCCGTGGTCGTCAAGGCTCACCCCGCGCACCCCGGCACGTCCGAACTGGTCGGCCGCGCCGTGCAGGCCGCCGTGGCCGCGGCGGGTCTGCCCGCCGGCGTGTTCTCGCTGCTGTTCGATGCCGGCCACGAGGTTGGCGCGGCATTGGTCGCGCATCCGGCGATCCAGGCGGTCGGATTCACCGGCTCGCGCCGCGGCGGCCTGGCGCTGATGGCCATCGCCGCCGCGCGGCCGGCGCCGATTCCGGTCTACGCCGAGATGAGCAGCGTCAATCCGAATATCCTGCTGCCCGCGGCGCTGGCGCAGCGCGGCGAAACGCTGGCGCGCGACTTCGTCGCCTCGGTGACGCTGGGCTGCGGCCAGTTCTGCACCAATCCAGGACTGGTGCTGGCCGTCGGCGGCGATGCGTTCGAGCGCTTTGTCGCGGCCGCGGCCAGCGCGATCGCCGCCGTGCCGGCCGGCGTGATGCTGAACGCCGGCATCGCCCGTGCCTATGCGGAGGGTATCGAACGCCTGTCTGCGCATCCGGCGGTCACCACGGTGGCGCAGGGCGCGAGCGCCGCCGGCCGCGCCACCGCAAGCCTGTTCCGTGTGCGTGCCGCCGATCTGCTGGCCGATGCAACGCTCGCTGAAGAATGCTTCGGCCCGTGCAGCGTGCTGGTCGAATGCGAGGATGCCGAGCAGTTGCGCCGGGTGCTGGAGCAGGGCGAGGGGCAACTGACTGCGACGCTGCATCTGGACGATGCCGATCACGACGCCGCCCGCGCCCTGCTGCCGGTGCTGGAGCGCAAGGCCGGCCGCATTCTGGCCAACGGCTTTCCGACCGGCGTCGAGGTGTGCAACGCGATCGTGCACGGCGGTCCGTTCCCGGCGACGTCGGACGGACGCAGCACCTCGGTCGGCACCGCGGCGATCGAACGCTTCCTGCGCCCGGTCTGCTACCAGAACCTGCCCGATGCGCTGTTGCCCGAGGCGCTGCGCGACGGCAATCCGCTCGGCCTGTGGCGCCGCGTCGGCGGCAAGCCGGAGACAGCGCCCATGCAAGCCTGAACGCGTCGAGGCCCATCCCGATATTCAGAACAATGTGAGGAGACCCCTATGAACAGCCATTCCACGGCCGGGCTGGATCAGCCTGTGCCGCAGTCCATGCCGCAGCCCGTGCCGCTGCCGCACGACCCCGCCGATACCGCGCCGGCCGACGAGTCCCGCATCATCGGCATGCTGACCCGCAAGCTGATCCCGTTTCTCGCGCTGATCTATGTGGTCGCCTACATCGACCGCTCGGTGGTCGGCTTCGCCAAGCTGCATATGAACGCGGCGGTCGGCATCAGCGATGCCGCCTACGGCCTGGGTGCCGGGCTGTTCTTCATCGGCTATTTCCTGTGCGAGGTGCCGAGCAATCTGGCGCTGGAGCGCTTCGGCGCCCGCCGCTGGTTCGCCCGCATCCTGCTGACCTGGGGCCTGATCACGATGGCGATGGCGTTGATCCACAACGCCACCACCTTCTACGTGCTGCGCTTCCTGCTCGGTGCGGCCGAGGCCGGCCTCTATCCCGGCATCCTGTACTTCCTGACCAAGTGGTTTCCGATGCGGCATCGCGCGCGCATCATCGGCCTGCTGGTGCTGGCGCAGCCGATCGCGCTGATCATCACCGGGCCGATCGCCGGATGGGTGCTGTCGACGCCGGGGCTGTTCGGCCTGTCGAACTGGCAGACGCTGTTCGTCGTCAGCGGCCTGCCCGCGGTGCTGCTGTGCCTGCCGACGCTGCGCCTGGTGCCCGAATCGCCGGCCGATGCAAAGTGGCTGTCGGCGCGCGACCGCGCCTGGATCGAGCGTGAGCTGGCCGCGGACCAGAAGACCTTCGCGCTGAAGTCGCACGGCAATCCGCTGAAGGCGCTGAAGGACAAGCGCGTGCTGCTGCTGTCGCTGCTGTTCCTGCCGTTTCCGCTGAGCATCTACGGCCTGTCGCTGTGGCTGCCGACCATCATCAAGCAGTTCGGCGTCACCGATGCCAATACCGGCCTGCTGTCGGCGGTGCCGTATCTGTTCGCGGTGGTGGGCCTCTACCTGGTGCCGCGCCACTCGGACCGCAAGGGCGAGCGCTACTGGCATATCGTGGTGGTCTCGGGCGTGGCCGCGCTGACGATGGCGGCCAGCGCCTGGGTCCAGACGCCGGCGCTGCAGTTCCTGTTCATCTGCCTGACGGCGTTCTCGATCTATTCGATCCAGGCGGTGGTGTGGGCGCTGCCGGGCCAGTTCCTGACCGGCGCCAGCGCCGCGGTCGGCATCGCCACCATCAATTCGCTGGCCAATCTGGGCGGCTATCTCGGTCCCTATGGCATCGGCCTGATCAAGGACGCGACCGGCAGCCTCGCCGCCGGCCTCTACTTCCTCGCCGCGATGCTGGTGTTCGCGGTGGTCATGACCTTCGTGGTACGCGCCGCACTCGAGCCGCGCACGCTGCGCTGATACGACGAGCCCTGCACATGCCCTACACGTACACCTCGCCGCGCTACCGTGGCATCTTCCCGGTGGTGCCGACCACCTTCACCGAGACCGGCGAGCTCGATCTGGAAAGCCAGAAGCGCGCGGTCGATTTCATGATCGATGCGGGCTCGGACGGCCTCTGCATCCTGGCCAACTTCTCCGAGCAGTTCGCGTTGTCGGACGACGAACGCGAGCTGCTGACGCGCACCGTGCTCGAACACGTGCGGGGCAGGGTGCCGGTGATCGTCACCACCACGCACTACAGCACGCGCGTCTGCATCGAGCGCAGCCAGCGGGCGCAGCAGATGGGCGCCGCGATGGTGATGGTGATGCCGCCCTACCATGGCGCCACCTTCCGCGTCCCGGAGCCGCAGATCCACGCGTTCTACGCGCGCCTGTCCGATGCGATCCGCATTCCGATCATGATCCAGGACGCGCCGGCCAGCGGCACGGTGCTGTCGGCGCCGTTGCTTGCACGCATGGCGTGCGAGATCGAGAACGTGTCGTACTTCAAGATCGAGACGCCGGGCGCGGCCAACAAGCTGCGCGAGCTGATCCGGCTGGGCGGCGACGCGGTGGAAGGGCCGTGGGATGGCGAGGAAGCGATCACGCTGCTGGCGGACCTGGAAGCGGGCGCGACCGGGGCGATGACCGGCGGCGGCTTTCCGGACGGCATCCGGCCGATCATCGAGGCGCACCGCCAGGGCGATGCCGATCTGGCCTTCACGCTGTACCAGCGCTGGCTGCCGCTGATCAACCACGAAAACCGGCAGGCAGGCATCCTGGCGGCCAAGGCGCTGATGAAGGAGGGCGGCGTGATCGCCTGCGAGGCGCCGCGCCACCCCTTGCCGCCGATGCACCCGGAAACGCGCCGGGAACTGATCGCGATCGCGCGCCGGCTCGATCCGCTGGTGCTGCGGTGGGCCAAATAGCGATAGCAGACGGCAACGTGGCGGCCCAGGGCCGCCACGCGATACTTCGATGGCCGAGCGTTTTCTGCAGCCTTACTCGCCGTCAGTCCACTCCACATGCACGCCAAGGCTGCGCAGGTTCTCGACAAAGCGAGGATGCGCGCGCCGGATCGGCGCCGCATTGCGGATCTCCGACCGGCCGTCGATGCTGGCGGCGACCATGAACAGCGCGATGGCCACGCGGATGATGTAAGGGCTTTCCACCACGGCCGGCGCCAGCGTGTTGCCGCCGAAGGTGATCAGGCGGTGCGGGTCCGACGAGAACACATGGGCGCCGAACTTCGACAGCTCGCTGGTCCAGCCCAGCGCGCTGTCGTAGACCTTGTTCCAGAACATCGCATTGCCCTGCGCCCGCACGCCCAGCGCGATGAAGATCGGCAGCAGATCGACCGGGAAATAGGGCCAGGGCGCGGCCTCGACCTTGGTCAGCACATTGCTGGTGAAGGGCGTCTGCACCTGCAGCGGGCCCGAGCGTTCCGCGCGCGACCAGCCATCCTCGTGCACGATGCGCACGCCGAACTTCTCGAAGGTGCGATCGATCAGCGGGAAGTTCTCCGGCGCGCCGTTGCGCACGACCACGTCGCCATTGGTGATCGCGCCCAGCGCGAGGAAGGTCGTGATCTCGTGGAAGTCCTCGTCGAAGGTGAACTCGCCCCCGCCGAGCTTCTCGCCGCCATGCACGGTCACGCGCGAGGTGCCGATGCCCTCGATGCGCGCGCCCATCATCGTCATGAAGCGGCAGAACTCCTGCACATGCGGTTCGGAGGCGGCGTTGGTCAGCGTCGAGGTGCCGCCGGCTGCGGCCGCGCACATCACGAAGTTCTCGGTGGTAGTGACCGAGGCGTAGTCCAGCCAATGGTCGATCGGGCGCAGCGGGCCGTCGCTGTGCAGCAGCAGCGAGCCTTGCGCGCGCTCGACCTCGCCGCCGAAGCGGCGGAAGATCTCGACGTGCGGGTCGATCTCGCGCACGCCGAGCGTGCAGCCCTTGACGTTGTCCTCGAGCCGCGCGACGCCGAAGCGGCTCAGCAGCGGCGGCACCAGCATGATCGAGGAGCGCATTTCCTCGGGCAGGTGGTGGCGGGCCGGATCGAAGACGGTGTCGCGGTGATGCAGGTCCAGCGTGCCGCTGTCGTGGTCCATGCGGACATCGCTGCCGAGCGTGCGGAAGATGTCGAGGATCTTGCGTACGTCGGTGATGTCCGGCACGCCGTGCAGCCGCACCGGCTGGTCGGTCAGCAGGGTGGCGCACAGCACCGGCAGCACGGCGTTCTTGTTGGCGGAGGGTACGATGCGGCCACGCAGTGGCGTGCCGCCATGCACGATCAGATTTGACATGAGGGAGAGCGTCGGCGCCGCGCCGGCGGGAGGGGCCGGACGGCGGTAAGCGGTGGAAACGGACGGCATTGTACTGCCCCGGGCGCCGGCGCGGGGGATCGCTGGCGCCCGCTATAATGCCCCGCTGCGGGCACGCCACCGCCATGCGGCCTTTGCTTCGCCTGGGCTTTGTCGTGCGTCTCGCCGCCATCGCGCAGCACCGCAGCATCGCCACGATCGCCATCATCGCCACCATCGCCACCATCGCCACCACCGCGCAACACCGGCCTCGATCCGCGTCGACATGAACGCCCCGTTTCCGATCCGTAAGGAATGCCCGCCCGGGGCCTGCATCTGCGGGCGCGAACAGCTGCTCGACGATCCGCAGGCGGACATCCGCGTGCTGCGGCTGACCAAGGAGGAGGAGAAGCGGCTGATCGCGCGGCTGGAGGACGTGCAGACGCTCGACGACCTGCGCCGCATGCAGGAGAAAATGCACGCGCTGCTCGGCATCACGGTCACGATCGAGCCCAGCATTCACGGCGTGCGCACCGTGCGCGGCTTCAACATCGAACTGGCCGAACAGCCCGGGCTATGCAAGAAGACCCGGCAAACCATCCCCGCGGCGATCCGGCGCTGTCTCGAACGCCATCCCGAGATCGCCTACGCGATTCTCGATGCGCAGGGGCTGCTGGGCGAGGGCTGAGCGCCTCGCGCCATTCAATTCCACGGCGCCCCATCCGCCCATGCGCGATCGATCTCGTCGATCAGCCGGCGCACCTTCGGCGACAGATGGCGCCGATTCGGATAGACCGCGCAGACCGGCGCGCCCGGGCCGGTGAACGCCTCCAGCACCGGCACCAGCGTGCCGGCCCGCAGATCCGCGCCGACCAGAAACGCCGCGATCTGCACCAGTCCCGCATCGGCCAGCGCCAGGTCGCGCATCGCCTCGGTATTGTTCATGCGCCAGCGGCCCTCGATCGCCAGGTTGCACTCGCGGCCGTCGACCGTATAGCGCCAGGGCGTCGCCATGCCGGCGTGGGTATAGACGATGGTGTCGTGCCGGCCGATATCGTCGAGCGTGGCAGGCGTGCCGTGCCTGGCCAGATAGCTCGGCGTGGCGCAGGTCACCAGCCGGTGGGGCGCCAGCACCCGGCGGATCAACCCGCTGTCGTGTTCGCCGCCGACGCGAATCGCCAGGTCGATGCCGTCGCGCACCAGATCGCTGTATTCGTCGGAGAAGCTGACCTCGGCCCACAGCTCGGGCCATTGCGCCAGATACCGGCGCAGGATCGGCACGATATGCAGGCGTCCGAGCGTGACCGGCAGATCGATGCGCAGGCGGCCGCGCGGCACCTCGTTGCGCCAGGCCAGCGCGGCCTGCGCTTCGTCGACCTCGGCGAGGATGCGCACCGCGTGCTCGTAGAACAGCCGGCCCTCGTCGGTCAGGCTGACGCTGCGCGTGGTCCGCTGCAGCAGGCGCGCGGCCAACCCGCATTCCAGCCGGCCGATGCATTTGCCGACCGCCGAGCGGGAAATCCCCAACCGCTGCGCCGCGAGCGTGAAGCTGCGCGCCTGCGCGACCTGCACGAAGGCGCGCACATCGCCCAGGTGATCGAGCGCAATGCCTTCCCCATTAGGCACGATTCGTCCCCAGTGTTGCGAAAGTTGGCTACTTTATCACCGCATTGGCACCGATTACGCTTGCGGGACACGCGGGCGGCCCGGCGAATCGAGCGCGAATCGAGCGCGAATCGAGCACCAAACGACCGGGCACCGCATCCGACGGAGCGATTGCCAATGACCGAAATCCATCAAGAACAACACGACCATTCCCATCTCGCGCAGCCGCGCCCGGCTTCCGGCGAGGCCCAGCGCAACCGCTGGCCTGCGGTCGCCGCGGTCGGCCTCGCGACCTTCGGCGTGGTCACCACCGAAATGCTGCCGGTCGGCCTGCTGACGCCGATCGCCCAGAGCCTCCAGGTGTCGGCCGGCAGCGCCGGCCTGATGCTGTCCGCCCCCGCCTTGCTGGCGGTGCTGTTTGCCCCGCTGATCGTGGTCGGCGCGGGCTCGATCGATCGCCGGCGCCTGTTGGCCGCGCTGCTGCTGGTATTGGCGGGCGCCAACGTGCTTTGCGCGCTGGCGCCGACGCTGACCTGGCTGCTGGCCGCGCGCGCGGTGGTGGGCTTCTGCATCGGCGGCATCTGGTCCGTGGCCGGCGGCCTGGCGCCGCGGCTGGTGGCCGCGCCATCGGTGGGGTGGGCCACCGCGATCATCTTCGGCGGCGTGTCGGTGGCGTCGGTGGTCGGCGTGCCGCTGGGGGCGGGGCTCGGCGAACTGGTCGGCTGGCGCGCGGCCTTTACCGCCATGGCGGTCTGCAGCGGTTTGATTTTCGTGCTGAACATCGCCACGCTGCCGCCGCTGCCTGCCACCGCGCGCGGCTCGCGTCAGCGACTGGCGGCGCAATTCGGCAATCGCGGGGTCAGGCTGGGCCTGGCGGTGACCTTCTTTCTGGTGGCCGGCCACTTCATGGCCTACACCTTCGTGCGGCCCTTGCTGCAGCAGGTATCCGGCTTCGGTCCCGGCTGGATCGGCGTGCTGCTGTTCGGCTACGGTGTGGCGGGCATGACCGCCAATTTCGCCGCCGGGCCGCTGGCCGGACGGCATCCGGGACGCGCGCTGCTGGCCGTAGCGCTGGCGCTGAGCGCGACGCTGCTGCTGTACGCGGCATTCGGCGGCAGCATGACGGCCGGTGCGGTGTTGCTGCTGTGCTGGGGGCTGTCGTACGGCGCGGTGTCGGTGTCGGTCCAGAGCTGGATCCTGCGCGCCGCCGACGGCATCGCCGGCATCGAGGCCGCGACCGCGTTGCTGGTGTCGGTATTCAACCTCGGCATCGCGCTGGGCTCGTTCTTCGGCGGCATCGCGGTCGACGCGGCGGGGCTGCATGCGACGCTGCTGATCGCCGGTACGCTGACGCTGGCGGCGCTCGTCACGAGCTTGCGCATGCAGAAAACGCCGGCGGGGTCCTCTGCCGGCCTGGCTCAATGCGGGCCGTAGCGCCCGCGTTCGCGCGCTGCACTGGCTGCCATGACCTAACATGAGGACTTGCCCCGCCTGCGCTTGCCTGGTGCGGGCCCTCGATGGCAGGAGGTCGCCATGGCTCTCTTCGCAAATGCTGCGATTGCGCAGGTTCGTCTGGCAACGAGCGCGGCACTGGCCGTTGCGATGCTGGCAGGCTGCGGAGGCGGCGGGGGCGACGATGGCGGGACCGCCATCCCTCAACCCGAGGTCGCGACGGCGCGGGACGGCACGCTGCGCATGACGTTGCGCCAGGCGCCGGCCACCATCACCGTGGCCGGCAAGACCTTTACCTCGAATGTCTTCAACGACACCTATGTGCCGCCGGTATTGAAGCTGCGGCGCGGCGAGCGGCTCGAGCTGACGCTGCGAAACCGCATCGGCAAGGCCGACGTGCAGATCGACGGTCCCGAAGAGACCAATCTGCACTACCACGGCATGTCGATCTCGCCGAGGGCGCCGGCCGACGACATCTTCCTGCATATCGCCAGCGGTGCGGACTACCAGTACAGCTGGCAGGTTCCGGCCACGCACCCGCAGGGCACCCACTGGTATCACCCGCACCCGCATGGGCTGGTCGAACCGCAGATCCTCAGCGGCATGTCCGGGATGCTGGTGATCGACGGCGTGCTCGACCATTTCCCGGCCTTCGCACGGCTGCCTGAGCGCTACTTCCTGCTCAAGGACATGCAGCTGCCGGGCGCCGACGACAGCGCGCCGCTGACCAAGACCATCAACGGCGTGCTGGGCGGCGTGCTGCGGATGCGGCCCGGCGAGATGCAGGTCTGGCATCTCGGCAATGTGGGCGCCGACGCCTATTTCGATGTCGCGATCGATGGCGTTCCGCTGTGGGAGCTGAGCCGCGACGGCAATCTGCGCGCCGGGCCGGAACGCCGCGCCTCGCTGTTCCTGCCGCCGGGGGCGCGCTCGACCGCGATCGTCCAGGCGCCCGACGTGCCGGGGCGCTACGCGATCCGCACGCTGGCCGTCGATACCGGCCCGCAGGGCGATCCCAACCCGGAGGTTCAGTTGGCGACGCTGATCGTCGAGGGGCCACGGCATGACACTGCGACGCTGCGCAGCGCGCTGGCGGACGCGGCCGTCAATGTCGATACGCCGACGCCCGCACAGGTCGCCGCGATGCCGATCACGCGCCGCCGCACGGTGGTGTTCTCCGAGTCCGCCGACGGCAATACCTTCTTCATCGACGGCAAGCAATACGACCCGGCCCGCGACGATGTCACGGTCAATCTGGGCGATGTGGAGGAGTGGACCGTGCAGAACGTCAGCGGCGAGCGGCACGTGTTCCATATCCATCAGCTCGACTTCCTGGTGACCTCGATCAATCGGCAGGACATCGACGAGACCGGCCTGCGCGACGTCATCGATTTGCCATACCAGCAGAACGGCGTGGCGGGCGAGGTCAAGATCGTGATTCCGTTCACCAACCCGCTGATGGTGGGCCGCTTCGTATTCCACTGCCATATCGTCGGGCACGAGGACGGCGGCATGATGGCCAACGTGGTGGTGCTGCCGCCGGGTCAGACCGTCGCGACACCGGCCAGGATGCGCACGGTGACGCCGGCGAAATCGGCCAGTCCGAGCTTGCTGTCGCGGTGGCTGGGCACACCGGCCCAGGCGCGCGCGCCATGGGAGGACACGGTGTGCCGTTCGCCGCAAGCGCGGGCCGCTGTGGACGGCGTGGCCGCGCGGCTGCGCTGAGCATCGATCAGTATCCCACATGCGCTGACCGCGTATCGAAATCCGAAACGCTTCGTTTGTCATGGCGGCCCGTCGGGCTATCGTCGGGGCTACTCCGATCACCGGTCCATCAAGCCATGACGCTTTCGATCTTCCGCCGCGGCCTGCGGGGGCTGGCGGCGCTCGCCGTTGCATGCAGTGCCGCGGTCGTTCCCGCCGGTTCCGCGCTGGCCCAGCCAGCCGCCGACACCTTGCGTATCGGCTATCAGAAGTCGGCCAGCCTGCTGGTGCTGCTCAAATCCCAGCAGTCGCTCGAACGCCGGCTGGCGCCGCTCGGCACCACAGTCAAATGGGTCGAATTTCCCGCCGGTCCGCAATTGCTCGAAGGGTTGAACGTCGGCGCCGTCGACGTGGGCTTCGTCGGCGAGGCACCGCCGATCTTCGCGCAGGCGGCCGGCGCCGACTTTGTCTATATCGGCTTCGACCCCGCTGCGCCCGAGGCCGAGGCCATCGTGGTGCGCCGGGATTCGCCGGTGCGCTCGGTGTCCGATCTGAAGGGCAGGAAGGTCGCGCTGAACAAGGGTTCGAACGTTCACTACCTGCTGGTCAAGGCGCTGGAGAAGGCCGGCCTGAGGGTCACCGACATCCAGCCGGTGTATCTGCCGCCGGCCGATGCGCGCGCGGCGTTCGAGCGGGGTGCCGTCGATGCCTGGGTCATCTGGGATCCCTTCCTTGCGGCCGCCGAGAAGCAGATCGGCGCGCGCGTGCTGGCCGACGGCAGCGGCCTCGTCAACAACTACGCCTATTACCTTGCCGCGCGGCGCTTCGCCACACAGAAGCCGCAGGTCGTGGAGACGCTGTTCGATGAACTGGCGCGCCAGGGTCAGCGCCTGAAGGCCGATACCCGTGCCGCCGCGGCGCTGATCGCCCCGCAGCAGGGGCTGGACGTCGACGTCGTCGAGCGCACGCTGAACCGCAGCCAGTTCGGCGTCGCGCCGCTGACGCCAGCCGTGGCCGCGCAACAGCAGCAGATCGCCGATACCTTCCATGCGCTGAAGCTGATTCCGAAGCCGATCCGCATCGCGGATGCGCTGCCCGCCAAGCGGGAGGCCGTCGCACAGCGCGGCGCAACGAACGCCGGAGATGCCCGATGAAAGTCCTGTGGTTCCTGCCGACGCATGGCGACTCGCGCTACCTGGGCACCGCCAGGGGCGCGCGCGCCGCGACCTTCGACTACTTCAAGCAGGTCGCGATCGCCGCCGACAGCCTTGGTTACGAGGGCGTGCTGCTGCCGACCGGCCGCTCCTGCGAGGATTCGTGGATCCTGGCCTCGAGCCTGATCGACGCGACGCGCCGGCTCAAGTTTCTGGTGGCGCTGCGCCCCGGCCTGATGCAGCCGTCGCAGACCGCGCGCATGGCCGCCACGCTGGACCGGCTGTCGGGCGGGCGTCTGCTGGTCAATCTGGTGACCGGCGGCGATCCCGAGGAACTGGAAGGCGACGGTCTGTTCCTGTCGCATCGCGACCGGTATGCGTTGTCGCGCGAATTTCTGACGATCTGGCGCGAGATCCTGGCGCGCAGCCACGATGGACAATCGTTCGACTTTGCCGGCGAGCATCTGCGCGTCGAGGGCGCCAAGGCACTGTATCCGCCGATCAGCCGGCCCTATCCGCCGCTGTTCTTCGGCGGCTCGTCGCCCGAGGCGCACGACCTTGCCGCCGAGCAGGTCGATACCTATCTGACCTGGGGCGAGCCGCCGCAGGCGGTGGCGCAGAAGATCGCCGACGTCCGCGCACGCGCCGCCGCGCTCGGCCGCAAGCTGCGTTTCGGCATCCGGCTGCATGTGATCGTGCGCGAGACCGAGGAAGAGGCCTGGCGCGCGGCCAGCGAACTGGTGTCGCACCTGGACGAGGACATCGTCGCCGCGGCCCAGCGCAAGTTCGCCGCGATGGATTCGGTGGGGCAGCGGCGCATGGCAGCACTGCATGGCGGCCGCTTCAACAAGCACGATGTTCGCCAGGGCCTGGAGATCGCGCCGAACCTGTGGGCCGGCGTGGGGCTGGTGCGCGGCGGCGCGGGCACCGCGCTGGTCGGCGATCCCGAACAGGTGGCCGCACGAATCAAGGAGTACGCCGAACTCGGGCTCGAGTATTTCATCCTGTCCGGTTACCCGCATCTGGAGGAGGCACATCGCTTCGCCGAGCTGGTGTTCCCGCTGCTGCCGCTGGCGCAGCGCGAGAACGCGCAGCGCGTGCTGACCGGGCCGTTCGGCGAGATCGTCGCCAATACCATCGTGCCGTCGGCGGCAGGGCGGGGCGCTGCTCAGTCCGCGCATCAGTCTGCGCATCAGTCGGCCCAACAATCCGCGCAACAATCCGCGAGTTGAACGCCATGCCGAATCCCACGAAAAGCGGTGCCGCGCTGGCGGCCGATCTCCATGCCGCCGTGCCGGTGCGCACGCCGCTGCCGCACGGCTGGATCGCATCCGTTCTGCGCCGGGGCCTGCCCTGGCTGGTGCCTGCGCTGATCCTGCTGCTGTGGGAGCTGGCCTCGCGCCGCGGCTGGCTGTCGAGCCGCGTGCTGCCCGAGCCGCTGGCCGTCGTCGCGGCATTCCGCACGCTGGCGCTGTCCGGCGAGCTGTGGCAGCACACCGCCGTCAGCGCCTGGCGCGCACTGGCCGGACTGGCGATCGGCGGCGGCCTCGGGCTGTTGCTCGGTCTGCTGAACGGCACCTTCCGCACCGCCGAGACGCTGCTCGATTCGAGCCTGCAGATGGTGCGCAATATCCCCGCGCTGGCGCTGATTCCGCTGGTGATCCTGTGGTTCGGCATCGACGAGGCGGCCAAGCTGTTCCTGGTCGCGGTCGGCGTCTTCTTCCCGATCTATCTGAACACCTTCCATGGCATCCGCTCGGTCGACAAGGGCCTGATCGAGATGGCGCGCAGCTACGGCCTGTCCGGTTGGGCGCTGTACTGGCAGGTGATCCTGCCCGGCGCCCTGCCGTCGATCCTGGTCGGCCTGCGCTTCTCGCTGGGGCTGATGTGGGTGCTGCTGATCGTCGCGGAAACGATCTCCGCGCAGGCCGGCATTGGCTACCTGACGATGAACGCGCGGGAGTTCCTGCAGACCGATGTGGTGCTGGTCGGCATCCTGCTCTACGCGCTGCTGGGCAAGCTCGCGGATCTGCTGGCCAAGGGGCTGGAGCGCTGGTGGCTGCGCTGGCATCCGGGCTATCAGACCGCCGCCAAAGCCTGACCCCGATCGATCCATCCGCTCATCGGCCCCTCATCAACGGAGTTCATGCGATGCATGCCATGCAACAACATCTGCCGCTGCGGCGTGCGGGCAGGGAGGACAGCGAGCCGACCCCGCGAGCGGCGCCGCGCCATGTCGAGGACAGCACCGGCGGCGCGCGCGGCACCGAGGTCGCCATCAGCGGTCTGCACAAGGCCTATGGCGGCCGCGCGGTGCTGCAGCACATCGATCTGCGCATCGCGCCCGGCGATTTCGTCGCCATCGTCGGACGCAGCGGTTGCGGCAAGAGCACGCTGCTGCGTCTGGTCGCCGGGCTCGAGCGCCCGAGCAGCGGACGCATTGCGCTCGACGGCCGGCCGCGCGACGGCCATGACGACGGCACCCGCATCATGTTCCAGGACGCGCGGCTGCTGCCATGGAAGCGGGTACTGGACAACATCGCGCTGGGCCTGCCCGGCCGGGAAGGCCGCGAGCGCGCGCGCGAGGCGCTGGCCCAGGTCGGGCTGGCCGAACGCGCCAACGATTGGCCAGCGGTGCTGTCCGGCGGGCAGCGCCAGCGCGTCGCGCTCGCCCGTGCGCTGGTGCATCGCCCGCGCCTGCTGCTGCTCGACGAGCCGCTGGGCGCGCTCGATGCGCTGACCCGCATCGAGATGCAGCAATTGATCGAACGCCTGTGGCTCGCGCACGGCTTCACCGCGCTGCTGGTCACGCACGATGTGGCCGAGGCCGTCGCGCTGGCGGACCGCGTGCTGCTGATCGAAGACCACCGTATTGCCTTCGACGAACGCGTGCCGCTGCTGCGGCCGCGCAGCCACGGTGCGCCGGCATTCGCGGCGATCGAAGAGCGCGTGCTCCGGCGGGTGCTGCGGCAGCCCGCCATCGAATCCCCTGACCACGACGCGCAGACCAGCGCATTGGCAACCTTCTGATCCCTGATGAACATCGTCGGCATTCTCGGCAGTCCTTCCACGCCTTCGCGTTCGGCCTACCTGCTGGAGCTCGCGCTCTCGCGGCTGGACGCATTCACGTCCTCCTACCGATCGATCCGGCCGCGCGACCTGCCCGCGCAGGCACTGACGCAGGCCGATTTCGGCGACGCCCGTCTGCAGGAGGCAGTGCGCGCAGTCGGCGAGTCGCAACTGGTGATCGTCGCCACGCCGATCTACAAGGCCTCGTACAGCGGCGTGCTGAAGGCCTTCCTCGATCTGCTGCCGCAGGATGGGCTGCGCGACAAGACCGTGCTGCCGCTGGCCACGGGCGGCAGTCCCGCGCATCTGCTGGCGCTGGACTACGCGCTCAAGCCGGTGCTGTCGGCGCTCGGCGCCCGGGACATTCTCGACGGCATCTACGCGACCGACCAGCAGCTGCCCTCGCGTCCTGAAGGCGGATACACCGCGGTGGGCGACATCGTCGAGCGGCTCGACCGCTCGGTGCAGCACGTTGCCGCCCGCGCGCGGGAACTGCGCGAGCGCGAAGCCGAGCTGGCGCGCGCGGCGTCCTTGTCGGCCCTTGCCGAGCCGTGGCCCGCGGAACGCGTGCGCTGGTCGGTCTGAGTCAGCCTTATCCATTCCATCCAACAGGAACCTGTCATGACGATTCACGCCATCAACGTACGCAACCAGTTCCGCGGCAAGATCCGCGAAATCATCGAAGGACCGGTCGTGTCCGAGATCGACGTCGAGACCGCCGGCGGACTGGTCGTGACCTCGGTGATCACGACCCGCTCGGTCAAGGAGCTCGAGCTCGCTGTCGGCAAGGAGGTGATCGCGCTGGTCAAGTCGACCGAGGTGTCGATCGCCACGCTATGAGAACAACGAGAATGCAGGGCATGCGTCGGCAGCTGCTGCTGGCCGGGGCCGGCATCGCGGCATGGAGCCTGGTCGGCGCCGCCCGCGCCCAGCCGGCCGTCAAGCCGGAAACCGTGCGGATCGGCTATCAGAAGTCGTCGACGCTGATGATCCTGCTGAAGTCGCGCGGCACGCTCGAGAAGGCATTGGCACCGCTGGGCGTCTCGGTGTCCTGGCACGAATTCACCTCGGGCCTGCCGCTGCTCGAGGCGCTCAATGTCGGCGGGCTCGACCTCAGCGCCGATGTCGCCGACGCGGTGCCGCCGTTCGCGCTGGCCGCCGGCGCCAAGCTGACGTACTACGCGATCGAGACGCCGTCGCCGACGGCGCAGGCCATCGTGGTGCCGCGCGACTCGTCGCTGACATCGATCGCGCAATTGAAGGGCCACAAGGTCGCCTTCGCCAAGGGCGCCGGCGCGCATTACCTGCTGCTGGAGGCGCTGACGCGCAACGGCCTGTCCATGCGCGATATCGAGCCGGCGTATCTGACGCCGGCCGATGCGCGCGCCGCTTTCGAACGCGGCAACGTGTCGGCCTGGGTCATCTGGGATCCGTTTCTCGCTGCCGCGCAGCGCCAGGCGCAGGCGCGCGTGCTGGCTGACGGCACTGGCCTGGCCAGCTATCGCCGCTTCTATCTGGCGGCTAGCGACTTTGCGCGCCGCCGCGCCGATGTGCTTGCCGTCGTGTTCGACGCGCTGGCGCAGGCCGGGGAATGGGTCAAGGCCAACCCGGCCGCCGCGGCCGAATGGCACGCGCCGTTGATCGGCCTCGACGCGGCCACCGTCGAGATCGCGAACCGGCGGCGCAGCTATCGGCTGCAGGCGGTCGACGCGCCGGCGCTCGATGAGCAGCAACGCATCGCCGACGCCTTCCACGCACAGCAGATCATTCCACGCAAGGTGGTGGTCAGCGCGTCGCCGGTGTGGCGGCGACAGGCCTGAACCCCCTCGCAAACCGGCCCGATTGAAGGCTTGGCATTCGGACTACCGGTGTACTAACCTCGTTCTACGTTCCGGCGAACCGGGTTTACCCCGGAGCCGGAGCAGCGCCTTCGAAGGCGCGCACGCGAGGGCGCATGCCCTTGCCCTTTGCCATCCACTTCGCAATCCTCATGTGGCCATGCCCGGCAGGAATGATCCGCGCTGGCCAACACAGACCCGAACGATGACGGGGACCGTTCAGGTCCCGCGTCCGGGCAATCCGACCCGACATGAATCGTCCGCGCGGCGTGCTGATCGGCGATCTCGTCCGCCGATTCTTCGACTGAGAGAGGATGCGGTGGACAGGATCGCTCGTTTGCAAGGCGTGATGCCCGCCGTCGCGCTGCTGCTGGCCGCGTGCGGCAGGGGTAGCAGCAGGGTGTCCGACGGCCCGGACCTCGCGACGGCGGGACTCTGCTCCAGCCCAATGTTTCGCCACCATGACCGAATGGCGATGCCTTGGTGAATGATGGCAATACGCCGGCGAGAATTAGTTATTGTTGAATTCTGATTGCAATTTATTCAGCAGATCGCAATGGACTTTGTGTGCTAAATTCTGGCGCGGACAAAACCCTGCATTTCCGAATCAGGCGCCATCGGGCCGCGCCGATTTTCTATTCCAAAATTCCCAAATTCCCCAATTCCCCAATTCCCCATTTCCCCCTTTTTACCGCGATCCAAAGAGGAAGCAGAAATGACGCGAGCGGAAGCCGCCCGAACCTTCGACCACGGACACCGTCTGCTTTCGCATGCGGCGGCGCCAGCATGGAACCCCGAAGAGCGGATCCGGGCCGCCGAAGCGCGCTTGCGCGCCGGCAAGGATCTGCCCGGGGCGACGGTGGAGCAGCAGATCGACATGCTGTACGCGCTGACGCGATTTCCGCTCGGCCGCTTCCTGCTGGAAAACCAGGGCCTGAACGCGTACTGGACGCACGAGCTGGTGACCTATCGGCCCGGTACGTTCGCCGAGCATCAGGCCGGCGGACTCGAGTATCAGATCTTCGAGAAGATGCCGGCGGTGCTGGCCACGCGCGAGCGCTTCCACCTTTTTCGCCGCCAGCTGCAGGAACGGCTTCGGCCCGGCATCACGATCGCCTCGGTGCCGTGCGGATTGATGGGCGATCTGCTGTCCCTCGATTTCGGTGCTGCTCCCGATGTGTCGCTGATCGGCATCGATCTCGATCAGCAGGCGCTCGACGGCGCGC
The DNA here is from genome assembly GCF_017598945.1 of Cupriavidus gilardii. Lineage (GTDB taxonomy): Bacteria > Pseudomonadota > Gammaproteobacteria > Burkholderiales > Burkholderiaceae > Cupriavidus > Cupriavidus gilardii_E. The sequence goes on along the minus strand of NZ_JAGFTW010000058.1, from coordinate 167,273 downwards.
GGGCGCTCGCTCTGGAGCGCGGCATGTCATCGCAAGTGACGCTGCGGCGTGAAGATGCCTGGGCGGGCAGCCTGAGCGGCGAGGCCGATATCCTGACCAGCAACGGCCTCAATATCTATGAGCCGAATGACGAGCGCGTGATTGCGCTGTACCGCGCGTTCTTTGTTGCGCTCAAGCCGGGCGGTACGCTGATCACGAGCTTCCTGACGCCGCCGCCGACCGTCGGCGCGGAGTCGAGCTGGGATCTGTCGCAGATCGACCAGTCGTCGCTGGCGCTGCAGTACGTGCTGTTCGCGCATATTCTCGAGGTCAAGTGGAGCGCATTCCGGACGCAGGCACAGACGCGGGCGCAACTGGAGCGGGCCGGTTTTACCGACATCCGCTTCGTCGACGACCGCGCCCGCATGTTCCCCACCGTCATCGCGCGCAAGCCTGAATGATGGCGGCACCGGCGCCCCGCGGCGCAGTATAAGGGCGGCAATTGAGAGAAGGGGGTGTTTAAAAAAAATTCATCCATCGGTGTAATTGGAATTAGAAAAAAACTGATTCCTGAATTTAGATTTAATTAATCGGGAGGGTGCCTGTTCTTCGTCGGCCTGGCAGCGGCGCGCCGTGTCGCCGCACGACAGCGGGTCGAATCCGGACCAGCTTTTTGAGCGCGGAGGGAACGGCCCGCTGCCGCTTGTGTCGATCACGTATGGCCTCGGCTCGCCGCAGTCGAGGAACGGGACCGATCGGGACCGACGTCAACACCGTGACCGATATCGATACGGAGGCGCATATGGCACATCTGAGTCCGGATCAGCTCGCCGCGCTGCGCGATCGCCTCGACCAGCGCGAGCGCGAACTGCAGCCGCTCTATCAGCAGGGGCGCGACCGCCCCGCCACCGAGCCGGCCAGAGAGCCGCAGGATCTCGCCGATGCCGCCGAGGGCGTCAACGAGGAGCGCGATCGCGTCGCCCTGCAGCAGCACTATCGCGGGGAGCTCGACGATATCGCGCAGGCGCGCGAGCGGATGGATGCCGGCGACTATGGCGTGTGCGAGGACTGCGCGGTCGACATCCCGTACGAACGCCTGCTGGCCAATCCAACGGCCACGCGGTGTGCGCCGTGCCAGGGGCGGCACGAGCGCACCTTTGCCGCTTAGGAGGACGTTGCCCGCCGGTCAGGCAACGAGCGGCTGTGCCTGACGGACCTGCAGTTCTTCCGGCTTGATATCGCCCAACGGGGACAGCAGCGCGGGATCGAAGGGGCGCGGTGCGATGCCCTTCGCCACGCGGATCGGCCAGTCGGGATTGGCGAGCGCGCCGCGGCCCAGGGCGATGAGATCGGCGCCTTCGGTCAGCACCTGCTGCGCGCGCGCTGGGTCATCCAGGCTGCCGTTGGCAATGACGGCCAGGTCCGGCGCCGCGCGTCGCGCATGCTGGATCAGCGTGCGTGCGTCGCTAGGGAAGGCCGGTTGCCAGGCCTCGAACTCGGTCACATGGAGGAAGTCGATGCCCGTTGCCGCCAGCCGGCCAAACACGATCGCTGCGCCGTCGGCGCCCTCGGCCCACTTGTGCGTGAAGTCATTGACCTTGCCCTGCGAAATCCGGATGCCGACTGGAAAGCTGTCGCCGACCACCGCGCGCACGGCCCGCGCGGTCTGTTCGGCGAGCCGGATACGGTTACCGATCGGGCCGCCCCACGTATCGTCGCGCCGATTGGTGTAGTCCGTCAGGAACTGGTCGAGCAGGTAGCCGTTGGCGCCGTGGATCTCGATACCGTCGAAGCCCGCCACGTCTTTGGCGAGGCGGGCGGCCTCGGCAAATCCGGCGATGGCGGCGTCGATCTCGTGCGGCTCGATGGCGCGCGGCGTGCGGTATGGCCCTTCGCCGCGATAGACCGCCATCTGCATGCCCTTCGGCGTGATGGCCGACGGCCCGACCGTTTCGCCGCGGAAGCGGTTGGCCTGCGACAGCGCCCCCGCATGCATCAGCTGCACGAAGATGCGGCCGCCGGCGTCGTGCACGGCGTCCGTGACCGCGCGCCAGGCTCGCGCCTGTTCGCTGTCGGTCAGGCCGGGCTGGCCGGCATAGCCTTGCGAGAAGGCCCGATCGGTGTAGGTGCCTTCGGTGATCACGAGCCCGAAGCCGCCGCGCGCGAAGCCGGCGTAGTAGTCGACCATCGTCGGCGTGGGCACGCCCTCGGGCGTGGCGCTGATCCGCGTCATCGGCGCGACCACGAGACGGTTCGGCAAGGCCATGCCGCCGAGATCGCCCGGGTCGAACAGCGTGGGTCTTGCAGGCGCATTCATGCCGCGTCTCCTTCGGCCACGGCGATGGCTTCGATCTCGATCAGTGCGTCCGGCGAATACAGGCTGGAAATCTCGACGATGGTGTCGGCGGGGTAGGGTGCCGAGAACCACTTGCGGCGCAGTTCGACGATCTTGCCGAAGTTGTCCATCGACTTCAGGAAGATCGTCACCTTGGCGACGCGGTCCAGGCTCGACCCTGCGGCCTCCAGCGCGCGCCGCAGGTTGCGGAAGGCCTGCTCGGCTTGCTTGTCGAAGTCGCCGCGGCCGACGATTTTGCCGTCGTCGCCGATCGCGGCCTGTCCCGAGATAAAGACCAGGTTGCCGACGCGGATGCCTTGCGACAGCAGGAACGGCGCGTACGGATCGGGGTTGGTGCGGACTTGTTCGAGCAGCATGGGGAACTCCGGGATAAAGTTGAGGGAATTTCATCCGTCGCGACGGCTGTTTGTAGCGCCGTTGCAGACGACGGTGCCAGTATCGCGATCCCCCGCAGGCTCGACAAATGGTCAAATTTCAAGGTATGGATGAGTTCAGCTCATTCATGGCGAGGTCATGAGACGCCTCCCTCCACTGAGCGCGCTGCGCGCCTTCGAGGCCGCGGCAAGGCGTCTGAGCTTCAAGCGCGCCGCCGACGAATTGAACGTCACGGCCACGGCGATCAGCCACCAGATCCGGCTGCTCGAGGAATGGCTGGGCGTCAGGCTGTTCGAGCGCGAAACCCGCAAGGTCGACCTGACCCCCAGCGGACGGCTGCTGTTTCCGGCGATCCGTGACGGACTCGATGGCTTCGAGCACGCGGTAGCGGCGGTGCAGCGGCAGCGCGCGGCCAATATCGCCACGCTGTCGTCGACCGTCGCTTTCGTCGCCAAGCGGCTGGCACCGCGCGCGGGGTCGTTTCGCGCCGCGCATCCGGACTGGACGCTGCGGCTCGATGCATCGAACGCCGTGGTGGATCTCGACAGCGACGCCGACGTGGCGATCCGCTATGGCGGCGGCCACTATCCGGGCCTGACGGTCGAGCCGCTGTTCCAGGACCGCTTTGCGCCGGTCTGCAGCCCGCACCTGAAGCTGGCGTCGCTGGCGGACCTGCGGCACGCGCCGCTGATCCATTTTGAATGGGGCGCCGGCGTGCGGCAGGACCCGCGTGCCGCGGTGTGGCGGCACTGGCTCGAACGCGCGGGCGTGGGGGCCGCCGCCGGCCAGATCGACGCGTCCGCGGGCCTGACCTTCACCGACGAGATTCACGCGATCCAGGCCACCGTCGCCGGGCAGGGCGTGGGGTTGCTGAGCCTGACGCTGGTGGCCGAAGAACTGGCCTCGGGCGTGCTGGTGCAGCCATTCCAGCTGGCGCTGGAGAGCTTCCGCTATGACCTGGTCTACAGCCCGCGCGCCGCCGAACGGCCGGCTACGCGGTTGGTGAGGGAGTGGGTCGAGGCGGAGTTCGGGGGCCGCGCTTCTACGACACCCGTTGAGGTGGGCCGCCGGGGGCATAACGGACGCTAAGGCTTTGTTGAGGTGACTAGGCTGTCCGAAGCGACCCAGTCGCTTGGAGGCAAATGAGAATCGGCGCATAGCGTTTGATACGCATGGGGGCGTATGGTCCCGGATCTAGCGCTAAGCAAGGCAATTGCCTCTCTTTGCTATACTTGTTCAACTAGTTGAACAACTCCGTGGAGGGCACGCCATGCGAACAATTCACTTCTCTGACGCCCGCAACAATTTGAAGGCCGTCATCGACCAAGCCATCGCTGATCACGACGCTATTCTCATCACGCGCCGTGACGCACCAAACGCCGTAATCATGTCGCAAGAGCAATACGACAGCTGGATGGAAACCATGTACCTGCTTAGCAATCCTGCAAACGCCAAGCGACTGATGGAGTCGATCGAGCAACACCGTCGCGGCGAGGCGCAGAAGCGGGAACTGATCGATCCGGATATCGAATGAGCCGCCAGCTGACCTTCATGCCTGGTGCCTGGGACGATTACCTGTACTGGCAGGGGCAGGATAAAAAGACGCTGAAGCGGATCAACTCGCTGATACAGGACGCGCAACGCAGCCCCTTCGAGGGGCTCGGCAAGCCGGAGCCGCTCAAGGGTACGCTTTCCGGCTATTGGTCACGGCGCATCGACGATACAAACCGCCTCGTCTATTACGCCAATGACGATGAGCTGGCGATCATCGCTTGCCGGCTGCACTACGGGGACAAGTAACACCCGCGTGATCGTGGAAACCCCAGCCCCGTCCTTCTGGCGCGATCCTTCGCTCCCCTTTATCGAGGCCCGTTCGATCGAGGACGGCCGCCGCATCTGCTATGGCGCGCATTCGCACGAGACCTTCTCGATCGACGCCGTCACCGGTGGGCGCAGTATTTATGTCAATGGCCGCATGCGCGCATCGGTCGGCGCCGGTGCCGTGGTGCTGATGAATCCCGAAGAGGTGCATGCCTGCAATCCGCTCGACGATGCGCCGTGGTCGTATCGGATGCTGTATGTCGACGTCGGCTGGCTGACGGCGCTGCAGCACGATCTCGGCTTCGATCGCAATGGCGATTTCCAGGGCTTTACGACGCGGGTCAGCGACGACGTCGGGCTTCATCGCGCGCTGGGGCAGTTCCATGCCCTGCTGACGGACGATCGCACGGACGCGATGTGCAAGGAAGAAGCGGCCATCGCTTTCTTCACGGCGGTGCATCGGCGCCTTTGCCCGGCGCCGGAACAGCGATCGTCCGAACCGACAGCCAGACCGGCGCATGACTAATGGCCGGAATATCGGCTGCGGCGCGCCGCCGAATATATCGACGCCAATTTCGCGCGGCCGCTGCGGCTCGGCGAAATCTGCGCGGCCGCGCAGTTATCCGAGTCGCATCTGATCCGTGCCTTCAAGCGGCACTATGGACTGACGCCGCACGCCTATCTGGTCAATCGGCGCGTGCAATACAGCCGCAGCCAGCTCAAGCGCGGCCGCGCGATTTCGGATGTCGCGCAGGAAGCGGGATTCGCCGATCAGGCCCACCTGCAACGGGTGTTCAAGCGAATGGTCGCCGCCACGCCGGCGCAATATCAGCGCATGCGGTAAGGCGCGGCCGGCAGCGCTTCAGGCTCGGGCTTCAAGGCTCCACCAGGAACAAGGCACTGGCGGCCAGCAGCAGCGCCATCGCGCGATTGAAGACCCGCACCCGGCGCGCATCGCGCAGACAGGTGCGCAGGAACGCCCCGGCATAGGCCCAGCAGGCGATCGACAGATAGCAGACCACGAAATAGATCGCCGCGAAGCGCCACACCTGCACGCCCGTGCCGTCGGCGGCGTAGACGCCGATGCCCGCCACCGACGCCAGCCATGCCTTGGGATTGAGCCATTGCATCGCGGCGCCGTACAGGAACGACGGCCCTTTGCCGTTGCCGGTGGCGTCGATCTTGCCCTCGTCAATGGCCAGTTTCCAGGCCATGAACAGCAGGAAGGCGATGCCGCCCCAGCGGATGGCCGTCGTCAAGGCGGGCCACTGCGTCAGCAAGCCATGCATGCCGAGGCCGACCAACAGCAGCAGCACGGAAAAACCGACGGTGGCGCCGGTGACATGCCGCAGGCTGGCGCGCAGGCCATGCTGGGCGCCGGCGCTGAGCGCCACGATATTGACCGGCCCGGGCGTGATCGAGGACACCAGGGCAAAGGCGGCCATGGACAGCAGCAAGGTAAGAGAGGCCATCGTTGCGCTCCGGATTGGACGATGGCGCATGCTAGAAGCGGCCGTGGGCCGCTGTATTGAACAAAACTGCTGCGGCAAAAAAAAAGCGGACTTCCGAAGAAGCCCGCATCAGCTGCGGCGTTCGCCGGGGTGGAGATCGATCAGGCGGGTACCTGTGTGCCGGCAGCCGCGGCCTCCTTCGAGAACAACCGTCTGGATGTCGCCACATGCCCGGCAAGCACTGGCCGCAGCACCATCAGCGCCAGGAAGGCGGCGATCAGGTCCATGGTAGCCACCGTGTACAGCACGGTGGACCAGGTGCCGGTTGCCTCCATGATCAGGTTGCCGATCGGCACGAACAGCGCACCGATGCCCTTGGCGGTATAGAGCACGCCGTAGATCTTGCCGATGTGCTTGGTACCGAAGGCGTCGCCGGCCAGCGCGGAGAACAGCGAGTAGACCTCGCCCCAGGCCAGGAACACCACCCCGGACAGGATCAGGAAGGCATACGGGTTGTGGCCGAAATATCCCAGCGCGATGATCCCCATCCCTTCCAGCGAGAAGGCGATCACCATGGTCTTCTCGCGGCCGATATGGTCGGAGATCCAGCCGAACAGGGGGCGCGAGATCCCGTTCATCACGCGGTCGAGCATCAGTGCCAGCGGCAGGGCGGCCATCACGAAGAAGTGCAGGTCGACCTGGAAGTCCTTGACGCCGAGGTCCTTGGCGATGACGCCCAGCTGCGCCACGGCCATCATGCCGCCGGTGACGACCAGCACGAACATCACCAGCATCAGCCAGAACAGCTTGGTGCAAAGCGCTTCCTTCAACGTGTAGTCGCGCGTGGCCTGCGCCAGCTTGTTGGATGCCTTGACCTCGTGCGCCTTCGGCGAGCGCAGGAACCAGGCTGCCGCGAACGCCAGCGTGCCTTGCAGCACGCCGAAGAACAGGAAGGTGTGCTGGAAGCCCGAGGACTCGATCATGGCCGCGATCGGCAGGATCGTGGCGGCCGAACCGGCGCCGTATCCGCCTGCGGTCAGGCCCACCGCGAGGCCGCGGCGGTCCGGGAACCACTTGATCGCGTTGTTGATGCAGGTCGCATAGATCGAACCGACACCCAGCCCGCCGACCGCGGCACCGATGTAGAAGCCCATCAGCGTGGTGGCCTGCGAGTTGATGACCCACGAACTGCCCATCAGGATGGCGCCGAAGGCCACCATCATCCGCGGCCCGAACTTGTCGATGAAATAGCCCTCGATCGGCGCCAGCCAGGTCTGCACCAGCACGAACACCGTAAAGGCGATCTGGATATTGGCGCGCGACCAGCCATAGGTTTCCTGGATTTCCGGGACGAACAGCGTCCAGGCATATTGGATGTTGGCGGTGGCGACCATGCAGATGACGCCAACGATAAGCTGCATCCAGCGCGTTTTTTCAGAGACCTCGGGATTGGGGCGGAATGCCGCCGTCGATGAATTATTCATGGCGCACTCCTTCAATCGTTTGGTCCTTCCTGTCCGAATGTGCGGTACCGCACCTCGGCTCGGATATCGTCGCTAGCATTTCAATGTCTCCTGTATCGTTGGCTTCTATGTCCGTTACACATCCGCTCCTGAAACAAAAAAACCCTACGCTAGTGCGCTGCCGGGGGGGCAGACGCATCGAAACAAGAGGATGGGGCGAAGCGGGCTTGCTTAAACTGATCTGGCTGCGATGGACGACCCGGCCGAATCGTTTTCCATGCTTCCTCCTTGCCGTTGGTGTCCCTCTGTGGGGTGCCGGTTGCCATCACGGTCATCGCCCCGCTCGCATTGGGTGTGGCGATGGGTTACAAGGTATGTGATATATCAATTAAGTCAAGTGAAAGGGATGGCAGGGTTTTCACCAGCAGGGATTCATTCCGGAAATCACTATGCTGCAGCGCTTCAGACGGTTATCGAATGATTATGGCCGGGCAGAGAATTGCCGCCGGGAAAATGGTCCGCGATGAATATTCCGTGGCCCGAAAGAGAATCTCCAACGCTGTGTCGAATATTGTCAGGCGATCCGGAAATGGCAATTGATCGAGACGGGAAGGATTTTCCGGAGGATATTCGGCGTGATTATGGATGCCACCGCTATCGCATTAATGAATATCGGGAATCGAGACCGAGTCGATGCGCCGATCGCCGGTTTCCCGGTATCGCGGTAGATTGACGGTCTTGACGGCGGGCCGCCCCGCGCCCGTCTGCGCAAAGGAGGGCAATCATGAATCCATCGAATACCCGGCCCGGCACCGTGCAATCCGCCGACGTCCAGCTGGTGGCGTGGTCCTGGCAAACACGGACCGGCCTCGATGTTGCCGCGGTGACCCGTGCGCCGGACCGCGTAGGGGTCCAAGGGCGGGTGCAGGTGCAATGGGACGACGGTCCGCTGGAGCTCGCCTATCGGCTCGAATGCGAGGCGGACTGGCGCTTTGTCCGGCTCGACGCCCGCACCGTGTACCGGGGGGACGCGCGGACCCTTGCACTGGCGTGGGACGGCAGGCAGTGGACCGATGGCCAGGGCCCGCGCGACGACCTTGCCGACGCGACTTATATCGACATCATGGCGACGCCGATCACCAATACGCTGCCGCTGTGCCACGCGGCCTGGCAGCCGGGCGTCAGCCAGGTGTTCACGATGGCCTATATCCGCCTGCCGGAATTGACCGTCGAACCGGTCCGCCAGCGTTACACCTGGCTTGCCACGGAGGCGGACGGCCGCCGCCGCTTCCGCTACGAGACCCTGGGGCCGGCAGGGCAACAACAGGGGTCGGGCACCGGCCTCGGCGGCTACCACGGCCAGGACTCCGCCTTCACCGCCGACATCGTGGTCGATGCCGGGGGGCTGGTCATCAGCTACCCGCCCTATTGGGACCGGATGCCGGCGGCACAGGCGCTGGCGGAGGCCGCGGTCTGACCGTTGGGCGGGGCGGGGCGCGGCCTTTCAACGGCGTGCTCCGCCACCCTGTCACAAACGGCCATCGCCAGACGTCTTGGGTTTGACTGACTGCTACAGTGCCACGCCGGCACCGAGGCCCAGGATGCGCCATACCTGTGCCCGGATGGTGCAATGGCCTGGACCCTTGACGATGGAACGCGATGACCCGCCCACCCGATACCCGCGATCGGCCGGACCCGGCCGCTACGAACGCGACTGCTGCCACCGCGCCGCTGGCCGATGCCGCCACGCTGACGTTTGCCCGGCTGCGGCCGCGCCTGCATGGCATTGCCTACCGGATGCTGGGCACGGTGGCGGAAGCCGAAGATGTGGTGCAGGACGCCTGGCTGCGCTGGCATGAGGCCGACCGCGGCAGCATCGACAACGCCGAGGCCTGGCTGGTCACCGTGACCACGCGGCTGTCGATCGACCGGCTGCGCATGGCCAAGGTCCAGCGCGAGCACTATGCCGGCATCTGGCTGCCCGAGCCCGAACTGACGGAATCGCCCGCCACTCCCGAACAGCTGACCGAGCGGGCCGACGATTTGTCGGTGGCGTTCCTGCTGCTGCTCGAACGGCTGACCCCCGAGGCGCGCGCGGCCTTCCTGCTGCGCGAGGTATTCGATGCCGATTACGCGGACGTCGCCCGCGCGATCGGCAAGAGCGAGCCCGCCTGCCGGCAGCTGGTCAGCCGCGCCAAGGTGCAGCTGCGCGACGAGCGGCCGCGCTTTGCCGTGCCGCGCGAAACCCATCTGCGTCTGCTGCAGGGGTTTGCCCAGGCCATGGAGCGCGGCGACATGGCGGCATTGCAGTCGATGCTGGCCGAGGACGCCGCGCTGATCGGCGATGGCGGCGGCAAGGTGCCGAGCTTTCCCAAGCCGCTGGTCGGCGGCTGGCGCATCGCCAAGGTGTTCGCGGTCAGCGCGCAGCGCCCCGGCACCGCGGTACGCGTCGAGCTGGCGCTGCTCAATGGCGACTGGGCCCTGCTGCGCTTTGTCGACGGACAGCTGGAGTCGGCGCAGTGCTGCGAGACCGACGGCGAGCGCATCGTCCGCATTCACGCCCAGCGCAATCCCGACAAGCTGCTACGCATCGCGCTGGCACGCGGCGCCTGCTGAAGGCGCAGAAGATCGATTTTTTTGTGGCGTGCGGCCGCTGCCGCCGCCGTGATGTCCACCGCGCGCCCGACGGTGCGCAGCCATTTCGACCAGGAGAACGTCATGACCCAACGCCTGAACTACATCCAGCAATCGCCCGAGCTGTTCAAGGCCTATCTGAACTTCAGCAACGCCATCGACGGCGGCGCGATCGAGCGCTCGCTGCTCGATCTGGTGTCGATTCGCGCCTCGCAGCTCAATGGCTGCGGCTTCTGCCTGGACATGCACGTCAAGGAAGCGAAGCTGCACGGCGAGCGCGAGCTGCGCGTCTACCATATCGCCATCTGGCGCGAATCGACGCTGTTCTCCCCGCGCGAGCGCGCGGTGCTGGAGTGGACCGAGACGCTGACGCAGCTGCCGCCGCATGGCGTGCCCGACGACGTCTACGAGCGCGTGCGGGCGCAGTTGTCCGAGAAGGAGCTGTCTGACCTGACCTTCGCGGTGATGGGCATCAACGGCTGGAACCGGGCCAATATCGCGTTCCGCACGGTGCCGGGTTCGGCGGACAAGGCCTTCGGCCTGGACAAGGCCGGCCTCGAATAAGGTTCGCCCACTCATCCGTCGTCCCCGCACCTGCGTGGGAACGACGTGGTGATGTGGTGGATGCTCAAGCCAGCCGGAACAACGCCACCGCGCCCGCCAGCTTGTTGGCCTGCGCCTGCAGCGCCGACGCGGCGGCCGACGACTGTTCCACCAGCGCGGCGTTCTGCTGCACCATCTCGTCGAGCTGGCCGACCGCCTGGTTGACCTCCTGAATCCCGCGCGTCTGCTCGACCGCGGCATTGGAGATCTCCGAAATCACCGCGCTGACCTGCGACACATTGCCGACGATCGCGGTCATCGTCTCGCCGGCCTGGCGCACCTGGCCCGAGCCGGCCGCCACCTCGCCGACGGTCGATTCGATCAGCGTCTTGATCTCCTTGGCCGCCTGCGCGCTGCGCTGGGCCAGCCCTCTGACCTCGCCGGCGACGACCGCGAACCCACGGCCCTGATCGCCCGCGCGGGCCGCCTCCACGGCGGCATTGAGCGCCAGGATATTGGTCTGGAAGGCGATGCCCTCGATCACGCCGATGATGTCGGAGACCTTGGCCGAGGCGTGCTCGATCTTGTCCATCGTGCCGATCACCTCGCCGATCGCCACGCCGCCTTCGGAGGCGATCCGCGAAGCCGCGGCGGCGGAATCGTCGGCCTGGCGGGCGGACGTCGCCGATTGCGCCACGGTCGCGGTGATCTGCTCCATCGACGCGGCCGTCTGCTGCAGGCTGGCCGCCGCCGACTCGGTGCGCTGCGACAGGTCCAGATTGCCTGCGGCGATCTCGTCGGCCGCATGCCGCACCGATTCGCTGGCATCGCGGATTTGCCGCATCACCGTGCACAGCTTGTCGACGAAGGTATTGAACGCGCGCGCGATCTGCGCGACCTCGTCCTTGCCGTCGGCCGGCAGGCGGCGCGTCAGATCGCCATCGGCCGAGCCGATCGCATCCATCACGTCGCGCACCTGCGACAGGCGGCGGAACGAGGCCCCGGTCGCCAGGGCGGCCAGCGCGGCCGCGACCAGCGCAATTGCGATCAGCGTCAGTGCGGACGCCATCAGCACCGAGCGCATGCCCGCGGTCGCTTCGGCCTTGTCCAGCGCGATCACCACGACCCAGTCGGTGTTGGGAATCGCGCGGGCGCGCAGCAGCTTGGCGGCGCCGCCGACCTGCACTTCGGTCGGCGCGGCGGCCGTCAGCAGCGCGGCCAGTTGCGCGGCGTCGAGCCCCCGCACCAGTTCGGCGACCGGCTTGAGCGTCAGCTTGTCGTCGGGGTGGGCCACGATCAGCCCGGCCTGCGTGACCAGCATGCCGAAGCTCGACGGCGTCGGTTGGATCGCCTTGACGTTGGCGATCACGCGGTCCATCGCCACGTCGCCGGACACCACCGCCTTGACGCCGCCGTCGGCAACGACGGGCGCGGCGAAAGCCACCACCAGCTTGCCGCTGCCGGCATCGACATAGGGCGGCGTCACCACCGGCTTGCCGGCTGCGGCCGCCTGCCGATACCACGGACGGCCGGTCGGGTCGTATCCCGCGGGAATGCCGGTCGGATTGGAGAACATCGCGCGCTTGTCGTCATAACCGACATAGACGTTGACGAAGCCGCCGGCGTCGGCGACCTGCTTCAACGCGGCCGACGGGTCGGCCTGCAGCACCGCTTCGCGCAGCGAGGCGATCATCCGGCCATGGCCGTCGACCCAGTCGGCGATGGCGCCGGCATGGCCGGCCTGCAAGGCGGTCAGCGAACTGTCGATCGCCGTGTCGTTGTAGGAGTCGGCGACCACGTAATTGATGGCGGCATTGACGGCCAGCGCGGCCACGACAATGGCCACGCACAGCGCCACGATGCGCGAGCGGATGGAGGAGAACATACGAAGGGATTCCATGAAAGGGCGCCGACGCAAGGGGACGCCAACGGCGTTCCCGGGGGACGCTCGCGGCAGCGCATGCGCGGCTAACGGCGCAGATCGCGCGATATTCACCCTCGGATCGACGAGGAAATGGTCTATGTGATCCCTAAGGCAGACAAGAGCGGTTCGGCAGCAGCAAATTTGGCCGCAGGCCGATCCGGAACGGTCTGGACCTCCTACTGGCGGGGGGAGTGAGCCGATGTGCGTTTGGTAATACAATCGAAAGTTTCGAAAATCAAAAGAACAACGGGTAAGGTCAACACAAGGGGAGCGTCATCTCGCGACCGACGTCGACACGGGTTCGGTCGCCCGGCAGTCAGCGCCATCGCCATGCCCGCGTGAGCCAGGACCGCGGCGCAAGCCGCGGCCGGCGCGCTGCCTTCGGAAGCCTCAAGGTCTGCGCAAAGCCGTCGATAACCGCTAGCAGCGGCCAATCGGCTTCCTCATCCGCATCAATTCGTTTCGGCAAACGGCAAGCCGGCCCGGACGCCTTCGCGCGCCCGTGGCGCATTGCGCGCCGTCTGCCGGGCTATCCAGCACCTCGCATGGCATGTGAATTCGCAATCCGCGGCTGGGCCGCGTGCGCGCCGCAACTGCATACCGCCCACGACTGGGAGGCATGGAGCCGCGCGCCCTGGCTGCCGCTGGAAGGCGAGGTGCCGCCGGTGGCCGGCATGGCGCCGATGCTGCGGCGCCGGCTGGGCGCGCTGGGACGCGTGGCGCTGCATGCCGCCTATGCGTGCGACGCGCCGGCGGACGTCCCGATGGTCTTCGCTTCGCGCCATGGCGAACTGTCGCGCTCCGCGCTGATGCTCGAGGAGCTGGCCGCCGACGCGCCGCTGTCGCCGACCAGCTTCGGCCTGTCGGTCCACAACGCGATCGGCGCGCTGTATTCGATCGATCAGCGGCGCCCTGCGGTGCTGCAGGCGATCGCCGCGGGCAGCGAGACCGCCGAGGCCGCGCTGGTCGAGGCGTGCGGCTTGCTGGCCGATGGCCACGAGGAAGTGCTGGTGGTGTGCTACGACGCGCCGCTGCCGCCGTCCCATGCGATGCACGCGGACGAGCCGGACGCGCTGTATGCCTGGGCCTGGCGCATCGCCGCGCCGAGCGACGATGCACCGCGCTGGACGCTGGCGTGCGGCGTGGAAGACGGGATCGATGGCGTGGATGCCGGCGCGATCGAATCGCCGTGCGGTGCCGGCGTGCCGCTGCCGCATGGGCTGGCCGTGCTGCGCTTCATGCTGGCGGGATCCGCGTCGCTGCGCCATCGGGGCGGCGGCCGCAGCTGGGTCTGGCGTCGCCATGGTTGAGCGAATCGATCGCGGCTGGCGCATCTGTGCGACGGGCATCTGCTTCGCGTGCTTCGGCATCGGCGGACTGGCGCTGCGCGTGCTGGTGTTTCCGCTGCTTTCGGTCCTGCTGCGGCCGGCGCCGGTGTGCCAGCGCGCGTGCAAGAACCTGATCCACCATGTATTCCGGCTGTTCGTCTGGCTGATGGCCAGCGTCGGCGTGATCCGCTACGAAGTGCGCCATGCCGAGCGCCTGCGCCGCTCGGGCTTGCTGATCGTGGCCAACCATCCGTCGCTGATCGACGTGGTGTTGCTGATCTCGCTGGTGCGGCGCGCGGACTGCGTGGTCAAGGCCGCGCTGATGCGCAATCCCTTCACGCGCGGTCCGGTGCGCGCGACCGGCTATGTCTGCAACGATGCCGGTCCCGGCATGGTCGATGCATGCATTGCCTCGCTGCGCGCGGGCAACAATCTGGTCATCTTCCCGGAAGGCACACGCACCGAGCCGCGCGGCCTGCCGCGGCTGCAACGTGGCGCCGCCAATATCGCCGTGCGCGGCGGGTTTGCGCTGACGCCGGTAACGATCCGCTGCACGCCGCCGACCCTGACCAAAGGGGAGAAGTGGTATCGGGTACCGGTGCGGCGGCCCCGCTTCGTGATCGAGGTGCACGAGGACGTGCCCCTCGACCGCTGGGTCGCGCCCGATACCGAGCCGATGCAGGCCGTGCGCGACGTGACGCGCGCGTTGGCAGAATTTTTTATCGAGGAGGTACGCCGTGAAGGCGCTTGAACAAGAAATCAAGGAATTGATCGTGGCCTCGCTGTCGCTGGAGGACATCCGCCCCGCGGACATCGACAGCGAGGCGACGCTGTTCGTCGAGGGCCTGGGCCTGGACTCGATCGACTCGCTCGAACTCGGGCTGGCGGTGCAGAAGCGCTATGGCGTTGCGATGAGCGGCGACAAGGAGGAGATGCGCAAGCATTTCGCCAGCGTCGCCGCGCTGGCGCGATTCGTCGCGGCCCAGCGCACGCCGCAGCCGGCCTGAGGCGGGCGTTGCGATCCCCGGTTCAATCCCCATTCCCTCCGAACACATCAAGCCAAAGATCATGACTCACGAAGAAATTTTCGCGCGCGTGGCGGCGGTCCTGGAAGAGACGTTCGAGATCGATGCCGAGCGCATCCGTCCCGACGCGCGCCTGTACGAGGACCTGGATATCGACAGCATCGACGCGGTCGATCTGCTGGTCAAACTCAAGCCGATGCTGAACAAGCCGCTCAAGCCCGAGCAGTTCAAGTCGGTACGCACGGTGCAGGACGTGGTGGCGGCGCTGGCGCTGCTGATCGACGCCTCGCCCACGCCGGCCGAGGTGTGACGCTCGATGGCACGCGGCACCGGCTGGCGCGTCTCGCCATGCATGCTGCTGGCGGGGGCGGCCACGCTGCTCTATCCGCTGATCGTCTACGCGGGGCTGCGCCATGCGTCGCCGCGCGTGATGGCGTTCGCGCTGGTGGGCGTGGCGCTGCTGCGCGCGGGCACGCTGCGCGGCAAGCCGGCCTGGATCGCCATGGTGGCCGCCGCGCTGTTGCTGGCGGCCGCGGTGTTCCTGTCCGGCGAGACGTTGCCGCTCAAGCTGTATCCCGCCTTGGTCAATGGCGTGATGCTGGCCGTGTTCGGCTGGAGCCTGCTGCATCCGCCCACGGTGGTCGAGCGTATCGCGCGTCTGCGCGAGCCCGATCTGCCGCCCAGCGGCGTCGCCTATACGCGCCGCGTGACCATCGCCTGGTGCCTGTTCTTCGTCTTCAATGGCGTGCTGGCGCTGGCGACCGCCTGGTGGGCCAGCGACGCGGTCTGGGCCCTGTACAACGGGGGCATCGCCTATCTGCTGATCGGGCTGATGTTCGCCGGCGAATGGCTGGTGCGGCGGCGCGTGCTGGCAAGGAAGCATGATGACTGACTGTGTTCGCTTGCCCGAGCTGGTGCGGCAGCTGGCGCGCACGCCCGACGCCGCCGTTGCCGACGGCCTCGGTGCGGCGGCCTTCCTGCATCGCGTCGCCGCATGGCGCGCGGCCTTCGCCGCGCGCGAGGGCGGCCGCTGGGCGCTCTATCACGATGCCACCCCGGAGTTCGCCGCGGCGCTGTTCGGTGCCTGGCACGCCGGCAAGCAGGTGGTGCTGCCCGGCGATACGCGGCCCGACACGCTCGCTGCGCTGCGCCCGCTGGTCGACGGCTTTGCCGGCGAATTGCCGGATGGCCTGCTGCCCGATCCGATCGCGGCCGGGCGGCAAGCGGACCTGCTGGACGAGGCGCGGTCGTGGCCCCCGCTGTGTCCGCGCTCGAGCACGGTGACGCTGTTCACCTCAGGTTCCACCGGCGCGCCGACCGGGCTGCCGAAGCGGCTGGACCAGCTCGACTGCGAAGTGCAGGCGCTGCAGACCGCCTTCGGCGGCGCGCTGTCCGCCGGCACGCAGGTGCTGACGACGGTGTCGCACCAGCATATCTACGGCCTGCTGTTCTGCGTGCTGTGGCCGCTGGCCGCGCGGCGCCGCATGCCGGCGGTGCGCTTTGCCTTCCATGAAGAGATCGTCCGTGCGGCGCCGAACGTATCGCCCGGTGCGGTGCTGGTCAGCAGCCCGGCGCATCTGCGCCGCATGCCGGCCTCGCTCGACTGGGCCAGCGCACGCCGGGCGCTGCGGGCCGTGTTCTCGTCGGGCGGCCCGCTGCCCGCAGAAGCCGCCGCGGACGCGCATGCGCATCTGGGACGCTGGCCCATCGAGGTCTACGGCAGTTCGGAAACCGGCGGCATCGCATGGCGCACCGCCAGCGGCGGCAACATCGCGTGGACGCCGCTGCCCGGGGTCGAATGGCGCATCGAAGACGGCCTGCTGGCGGTCCGCTCGGGCCATCTGGCCGAGCCGGGCTGGCTGGTCGGCAGCGATTGCGTCGAGGCGGCCGAGGGCGGCAGTTTTGTGCTGGCCGGGCGCGCCGATCGCATCGTCAAGATCGAGGAAAAGCGCGTGTCGCTGACCCGCATCGAGCAATTGCTGCGGGGCTCGCCGCTGGTCGAAGAGGTGCGCGCGCTGACGGTCGAGCTCGATATCGGCCTGCGTACCGCGGT
This sequence comes from Cupriavidus gilardii, assembly GCF_017598945.1. Classification (GTDB taxonomy): domain Bacteria; phylum Pseudomonadota; class Gammaproteobacteria; order Burkholderiales; family Burkholderiaceae; genus Cupriavidus; species Cupriavidus gilardii_E. The sequence continues at coordinate 150,321 of NZ_JAGFTW010000058.1, read as the reverse complement.
GGTCGCGGTGCCGGGCCCTGCCGGCGCCGCGCTGCTCGCGCAGGGCGGCCGGCCGGCGCTGATCGCGTCATTGCGTGCACCGTTGGCGCAGGCGCTGGAGCCCATCGCCTTGCCGCGCCGCTGGTGTTTCCCGGCGGCGCTCCCCTGCAACGCGCAGGGCAAGACCACCGAGGCGATGTTGCGCGAGCTGGTGCGCGGCGTGCTGCCGCGCGTGCAATGGCTGCCCGCCGAAGCGCCGGGCCGCGCCGCGGCGCTGCTCGGCATCGATGCGGACCTGGCCGTGTTCGACGGCCACTTCGAACAGGCGCCGATCGTGCCCGGCGTGGCGCAGCTCGACTGGGTGATGACGCTGGCCGCGCAGGCGCTCGAGGTGCCGCCGCGCAGCGCGTTCCGCCAGCTCGACGCGCTCAAGTTCCAGCAGGTCATTCGTCCGGGCGATGTCGTTCGCCTCGACCTGGACTGGCAGCCCGAGCGCAGCACGCTCGTCTTCAAGCTCGCCTCGGATGTCGGTCAGCATGCCAGCGGCCGGGTCGTCTTCGGTGCCGTCTTGGGTGCCGTCTTCGATGCCGTCCCGGGAGCCAGCGATGTTTAGGCCGGTCGTGCTGATCCCGGTGTACAACCACGAGCATGCGGTCGGCCAGGTGCTTGCCGCGGTGCTCGAACATCCGGTCCCGTGCCTGCTGGTCGACGACGGCAGCGCGCCGGCTTGCGCCGAGGTCTTGCGCGAACTGGTCGCCAGCCGTCCGGAGCGCGTCGAGCTGCTGCGGCTGCCCGCCAACCAGGGCAAGGGCGGGGCCATCATCGCGGGCGCGCTGCATGCGCGCCGGCGCGGCTACAGCCATGTGCTGCAGATCGACGCGGACGGCCAGCACGACAGCGCCCGCATTGCCGATTTCCTGGCGCTTGCCGAGGCTCGCCCCGAGGCGCTGATCTGCGGCTGTCCGGTGTATGACGAGTCGGTGCCGCGGGCCCGGCTGATGGGCCGCTACCTGACCCATGTCTGGGTCTGGATCAACACGCTGTCGTTCGCCGTGCGCGACGCGATGTGCGGGCTGCGGGTCTATCCGCTGGCCTCGCTGGTGCCGCTGGTGGAAAGCGTGCCGCTGGGGCGGCGCATGGAGTTCGACATCGAGGTGCTGGTGCGCCTGGTCTGGCGCGGCGTGCGCATCGTCAACGTGCCGGTGCGGGTCACCTATCCCGCCGACGGCGTGTCGCACTTCCGCGTGTGGCGCGACAACGCGCTGATCTCCGGCATGCACGCGCGCCTGTTCGCCGGCATGCTGCTGCGCGCACCGTTGCTGCTGGCGCGCAAGTTCGGGTCGGGGGCGGCATGAACACCGCCGCGCCGGGCCGCCGCTGGTCGCCGCACTGGGCCGATATCGCCGAGTCGACCTGCGTCTGGGGCATCTGGTCCCTGTACGCGGTCAACCGGATCTTCGGCCGGACGCTGTTCCGCGTGCTGCTGTATCCGGTCGTGATGTATTACTGGCTGACGAGGCCGGCCGCGCGGCGTGCCTCGGTGGATTTCCTGCGGCGCGTGCATCGGTACGGCGGCGCCCGCGGAGCGGTCCCGGGCCTGCGCCACAGCCTGCGCCATCTGCTGTCGTTCGCCGAGACGCTGCTCGACAAGATGCTCGCCATCAGCGGGCGCTACCGCTTCGACGCGGTGCGCCGCGAGGGCGCCGAGCTGATGGCGCGCCAGCGCGCCAGCGGACGCGGCGCCGTCATCGTGACCGCGCACATGGGCTGCCTGGAACTGTGCCGCGTGGTGTCTACCCACAAGGCGGGCCTGCGCGTCAACGTGCTGGTGCACACGATGCACGCCGAGCGCTTCAACCGGATTCTGTCCCGGCTCGATCCGCAAGCGGTGGTGCAGCTGATCCAGGTGACCGAGATCACGCCGGCGACCGCGCTGTTGCTGCAGCAGAAGATCGAGGCCGGCGAGTTTGTCGCCATCGCCGGCGATCGCGTGCCGCTCGAAGGCGGGCGCAGCGTGACGGTGTCCTTCCTGGGCGCGCCCGCCCGCATGCCGATCGGGCCGTACGCGCTGGCCGCGCTGCTGCACTGCCCGCTGCTGGCGATGAGCTGCGTGCGCGCCGGCGACGGCCATCTGCTGCGCTTTGCGCAGCTGGCCGAGGCAGTGGTGTTGCCGCGCGGCGGCCGGCTGCAGGCCCTGACGCGCCACGCGCAAGCCTATGCCGACTGGCTGGCGGAGCAGGTCTGTGCCTCGCCTTACGAGTGGTTCAACTTCTACGATTTCTGGAGCGGCGCCGGCGACGGCGACGCCCGCTGAGCAACGCTTCCATGTCAATGTCGCCGTCCGCCGCGCACGCCCCGCTCGCGCATGAACTGGTAATGAGTCCCGCCTTCCACGACCTCGATCCGATGGATGTGGTCTGGCATGGCAACTACGCGCGCTATTTCGAGCTGGCCCGTTGCGCGCTGCTGGCCCGCTTCGACTACGACTACCCGGCCATGCGCGATTCCGGCTATGCCTGGCCGGTCGTCGACATGCGCATCAAGTACATCCGGCCGCTGGTCTATGGGCAGCAAACCATCGTGCGAGCCGCCATCGTCGAGTGGGAGCACCGGCTCAAGATCGACTACGAGATTCGCGACGCAGCCAGCGGCCGGCGGCTGACGCGCGGCTACACGATCCAGGTGCCGGTCGACATCGCCACCGGCGAGATGCGCTACGTCTGCCCGCCGGTACTGGCACAACGGCTGGGAGTGGCAACGTGAGCGCGCGGCTATGGCGTATGGCGTCGCGCCTGGCGCGGCACGTTGTTCTCGCCGCGATCGCACTCGGCGGCGCGCCGGCGTATGCCGCAGGCCTGCTGGACCAGGTCGCCGCGCGGCTCGACGAGGCGCCGGTGATCCGCGGCGGGTTCGAGCAGACCCGCAAGGTCGCCGGCTTCGCCATGCCGCTGGTCTCGCGCGGCGACTTCGTGCTGGCACGGGGCCGCGGCCTGGTCTGGCATACGCGCGCGCCGATCGCGTCCAGCCTGCTGCTGACGCCGCGGGGCCTGACCATGCGCGGCGCCGACGGCAGCGTGCAGCAGCGATGGCAGGCCGATGCGCAACCGGGCCTGCGCGCGGCGCTCGAAGCGATCCTCGCCGTGCTGCGTGCCGATGCGCCGGCGCTGGCGCAACGCTTTGCCGTGGCCGGCGAAGTGCAGGGCAAACAGGGCTGGAAACTCGCGCTGACGCCGACCGATGCCGATATGCGCCGGGTATTGACGCGCGTGGATCTGGCAGGCGACCGCTTCGTGCGCGAGGTGCGCCTGCAGGAGGCGAGCGGCGACAGCACCGTGGTACGCCTGCTCGCGCCGATGGCGGCCGGCGCCGACGCGGCGCGGGAGATTGCCGTTGACTGACGCCGCCATCGCCGTCGCGCGCGGATCCGAGCCGACGCGCCTGGCGCGCGCGCTGGCGCTCGTCTGGCTGCTGCTCGCCATCGGCCTGGTCGTGCACCAGCTGCAGTTCTGGCGCGAGGCCCGGCTGGATACCGATGTGCTGGCGCTGTTGCCGATGACGGAGCGCACCGCAGTCGCGGACCGCGCGCTGCGGCAATTGACCGACAACGCGGCGCGCGAGGTGGTGGTGCTGGTGGGCGCACCGGACTGGCCGCGCGCCCGCGCCGCGGCGCAGCGTTTTGCCGCCGCGGCAGCGTCGGCCCCGGGTGGTGCGCTGCTGCAGCCGTCGACGCGGATGTCGGCGTTCGACCTGAACGCGGCGCTCGACTTCTATCGGCCGTATCGGGCCGGCATGCTGACCGATGCCCAGCGCACGACGCTGACGCAGGTGGATACGCAGGCGGATACGGAGGCGCTCGCGCAGCAATCGCTGGCGCGGCTGTACCAGTTCGCGGCCGGGCCGCGGCTGGCGGACTGGCAGGCGGACCCGCTGAATCTGTGGCCGGATTGGTGGCTGGCGCGCGCCGGCGCGACTGCGGTGCGCCAGCGCGATGGCGTGACCACGGTCAGTGGCGATGGCGCCGAATGGGTGGTGCTCGGCTACCACGCCGCGCGCGCGGCCTTCGCCGCCGATGGGGCATCCGATTACCGTTCGCTGCTCGACGCCGGCCAGCGCGCCGCGCGGCATGGCGACGGCGACGTGCGGGTGGTGGCGGCAGGTATCCCGCTGCATGCGGAGGCCGCCGCGGTCCAGGCCAACCGCGAAATGAACGTGATCGGGCTGGGCTCGCTGGCGGCGGTGCTGCTGCTGGTCTGGCTGGCCTTCCGCTCGCTGCGGCCGATCGGGCTGGTGGCGCTGTCGCTCGTGATCGGCACCGCCGCTGCGTTGTCGGTGACCGCGCTCGTCTTCGGCCGCGTGCATCTGATCACGCTGGTGTTCGGTGCGAGTCTGGTCGGCGTGGCCGAGGACTACGGCATCCATTATTTCGTGATGCGCCAGGCAAGGCCGGCTTGGACGCCCGCGCGCACGGTGCGGATGCTGCTCGGCGGCATGGCGCTGGCGCTGGCTACCAGCGTGGCGGCCTATCTGGCGTTGGGCGTTGCGCCGTTCCCGGGTCTGCGCCAGATGGCGCTGTTCTCGGCGACCGGCCTGGTGTGCGCGTTCCTGACGGTGGTGCTGTGGTTCCCGTGGCTGGATCGCGCGCCGGTCCGGCCCACACGGCTGTCGCGATGGCTGGCCGCCAGCCTGTCGCGTTGGCCGCGGGTGCAAGCGGACCGCCGCACCGCGCTGGCGCTGGGACTGCTTGTCGTATTCATCGCGTTCGGCGTGGCGCGCGTGCGGGTCAGCGACGACGTGCGCCAGCTGCAGAGCTCGCCGCCCGAGCTGGTCGACGCGCAACGCCTCGCGGGCCGGCTGCTCGGCACGCCAAGTCCCGCGCAGTTCATCGTGGTGCGCGGCGCCACGCCCGAACAGGTGTTGCAACGCGAGGAAGCCGTCAAGCGTGCGCTCGCGCCGGCGTTGGCCGCGGGCCAGCTGCACGGGGTGCTGGCGCTGTCCGATTGGGTGCCGTCGGCCGCGCGGCAGCGGGCCGATGCGACACTGGCCGGCCACGTCGAGGAGCAGGTGCGGGCCCGTGTGCGCCGCGCGTTGGGCGAGCCGGCCGGCTCCGGGTCCGCGCCGCCGGCCCCCGGCGCGGTGCTGACGCTGCCGGCATGGCTTGCCGATCCGGTCTCGCTGCCGCTGCGCCAGCTATGGCTCGGACCGATCGGGCAGGACCATGCCAGCGTGATGCTGCTGCAGGGACTGGATCGACGCGATGCGATCGGCGCGGTCGCCGCGTCGGTGGCGCCGGTCGAGGGCGCGCTATGGGTGGACCGCGTGGCCGACTATTCGGCGCTGCTGGCCCGCTATCGCGCGATGATGAGCTGGCTGCTGGGGGCCGGTGCGGTCGTGGTCGCCGCGCTGCTGGCCTGGCGCCATGGACGCGCGGCATGGCGTGCGCTGGTGCCGACCTTGCTGGCGGCGGCGCTGAGCGTCGCGATGCTGGGCTGGCTCGACGTGCCGTTACAGTTGTTCTCGGTGCTGGCGCTGGCCTTGCTGCTGGGCGTCGGCGTCGATTACGGGATTTTTCTGCTGGAGCACCCGGGCGACGGCGTGTCATGGACCGCGATCGTGCTCGGTGCGGCCAGCACGCTGCTGGCGTTCGGCCTGCTGGCGCTGTCGGCAACCCCGGCGCTGCATGCGTTCGGCATGACCATGCTCAGCGGCGTGGGCGCCGTGTGGATACTGTCGCCGTGGTTCCGGCCTGTGCCAACCGATCAATACGCGGCGCGTTGAACTCGAACGCGCGCGCGACCAGGAGGATACGCAGATGGAACAGATGGAACAGATGGAACTTCAATACGTCGATGTGCTGATCATCGGCGCGGGACCGGCCGGCGCGGTGGCCGCCGGGCTGCTGCGCCAGCGCGGCATCGCGGTGCTGGTGCTGGAAAAGGAGACGTTTCCGCGCTTCTCGATCGGGGAGAGCCTGTTGCCGCAGAGCATGGAATACATCGAGCAGGCCGGCATGCTGCGCGCGGTGGTCGAGGCGGGCTTCCAGTACAAGAACGGGGCCGCCTTCGTTCGCGGCGACCGCTACACCGAATTCGATTTCCGCGACAAGTTCACGCCGGGCTGGGGCACGACCTACCAGGTCCAGCGCGCGCATTTCGACGATGTGCTGATCCGCGACGCTCAGCGCCAGGGCGCCGAGGTCCGCTTCCGGCATCAGGTCACGGCGGTCGATTTCGACGGCGCCCGTCCGCGCGTGACCGTGCGCGGCGACGATGGCGCGTCGTACCAGGTCGAATGCCGCCAGCTGCTGGACGCCTCGGGCTTCGGCCGCGTGCTGCCGCGCCTGCTGGATCTGGAATCGCCCTCGAACTTCCCGGTCCGCAGCGCGATCTTCACGCATATCGAGGACCGCGTCGCACCGGGCGCCTTCGACCGCAACAAGATCCGCATCAGCGTGCATCCCGAGCACGTCGATGTCTGGTACTGGACGATTCCGTTCTCCAATGGCCGCTGCTCGCTGGGCGTGGTCGCCGAGAAGGCGTTCCTGGACCGTTACGACGGCGACGACATGCAGCGGCTGCAGACGCTGGTCGGCGAAGAGCCCGCCCTGGCCGCGCTGCTGGCCGACGCGCACTGGGACACGCCGGCGCGGCATTTGACCGGCTATTCGGCCAATGTCCGCTCGCTGTGGGGCAAGGGCTATGCGCTGCTCGGCAACGCCGGCGAGTTTCTCGATCCGGTGTTCTCGTCCGGCGTGACCATCGCCTTCAAGTCCGCCAGCCTGGCGGTCGACTGCATCGCCCGCGAGTTTGCCGGCGAGACGGTCGATTGGGAGCAGGACTACGCCCGCACGCTGAAGGCCGGAGTCGATTGCTTCCGTACGTTCGTCGAGGCCTGGTATGCGGGCTCGTTTCAGACGCTGATCTTCCACCCCGATGCCACTCCGGAAATCCGCCGCATGATCTCGTCGATCCTGGCCGGATACGCGTGGGACCGCAGCAACCCGTTCGTGGTCGAGTCCAGGCGTCGGCTGACCGTGCTGGAGGAATTTTGCCGCGCCTGATCCGGACCGTGGCGGCCGCGGGATTTGCCGCCTGGCTGGCGGCGTGCGGCAATCTGCCGCCGTTGTCGTCGCCGTCCTCATCGCCATCCTCATCGCCATCGTTGCCGCGAGCGGAAAGCGCGCCCGCGGCCGTGCCCGTGCTGCGCCTGCCGCCGGCCGCGCTGCAGCGCACGCTGGCCCTGCAGCAGCACATTACGGTGCGCTACCGCACCGCCGACGGCGCCACCGAGACGCGCGAGCTGATCGCGCTGCTGCAGGCCGACGCCGCGCATACGCGGCTGGCCGCGGTGGCAGGCGGGCAGGTGCTGGCCCGGCTGGACTGGGACGGCGCGCGGCTGGACGTGTCGCGCGCACCCTGGGCGCCCGCGCAGCTCGATCCCGAACGCATCCTCAGCGACCTGCAGCTGTCGCTGTGGCCGCTGCGCGCGGTGGCGGAGGCGTTGCCGGCGGGCTGGACCGTGCGCGAAGGCGAAGGCCGGCGCGTGCTGCGCCACGGCGACGAGGTGGTCGTGGAGGTTCGGCATGCCGACGCCGACACGCTGCGTTTCACCCAATATCGCGATGGCTATGCGCTGACCATTCGCACGCTGGCCGCCGGGGAGATGCCGCGATGATGCCTGCACAGAAAATGCGGCCGATCCATCTGAACGCCATGGGGGTGTTGTGCGCACTGGGCAACGGCGCCGACGAAGTCCGCGCCGCGCTGTGGCGCGACGACGGCCCGCACGGCGGCGAGGTCACCGATCGTTTCACGCCGGGCAGGCCGCTGCATGTCGGCAGCCTGCCATCGGCGCCGATATTGCGCGCCGATGTGGCCGCGTCGCAACGGACCCACAACAATGCGATGCTGCTGCAGGCCTTGGCGCAGATCCGGCCTGAGGCCGAGGCCGCGCTGAACCGCTTCGGCACCGCGCGCGTTGCCGTGGTGCTCGGCACCAGTACTTCCGGCATCCGCGAGGGCGGGGCGGCGGTGCGCGCGCGGCTGGCGCAGGGCCGCTGGCCGGATGCGTTCCACTATGGGCAGCAGGAACTGGGCACGACCGCGGCCTTCGTCGCCGCGCAGCTCGGCGCGCGCGGTCCGGCGTACACGCTGTCGACCGCCTGCTCGTCCGGTGCAAAGACGCTGGCGGCGGCGGCACGGCTGTTGCACGCCGGCATCGCGGACGCGGTGATCGCGGGTGCCGCGGATTCGCTGTGCCCCTTCACGATCGGCGGCTTCAGCGCGCTCGAGGCGGTGTCCGCCGCGCGCGCCAATCCGTTCTCCGCCCATCGCGCCGGCATCAATCTGGGCGAGGGCGCTGCGCTGTTCGTGGTGTCGCGCGAACCCGGCCCGGTGCGCCTGGCAGGCTGGGGCGAGAGCTCGGATGCCTACCATATTTCCGCGCCCGACCCGGAAGGCCGGGGCGCCCAGCAGGCGATGCGGCAGGCGCTGGCGCGGGCCGGTCTCGCGCCCGCGCAGATCGACTACCTGAACCTGCACGGCACCGGCACCGAGCACAACGACGCGATGGAGTCGCGCGCCGTGCATGCGGTGCTCGGCGCCGACGTGCCCGCCAGTTCGACCAAGCCGATGACAGGGCATGCGCTCGGTGCTGCCGGCGCGATCGAAGCCGCGCTGCTGTGGCTGACCCTGGTCGACAACCCGCACGGCCGGCTGCCGCCGCATTGGTGGGACGGCGTGCCCGATCCCGCGCTGCCGGCATTGCGGCTGGTGGGGCCGCGCGAACGGCTGGGCCGCGCGCCCCGCCATGCGCTGAGCAGCTCGTTCGCCTTTGGCGGCAGCAACTGCGCGCTGCTCCTCGGCGCAGCGTGACGACGATGACCATCAACACGACCATGACCCACACCATGGCCACCACGCCCCCCACGGCCACCACGGCTGCCGGCGTTCCCGCGGCCCAGTACGAACCCGGTGACATCGCCGCCATGGTGCCCCATGGCGGCGCGATGCTGCTGCTCGATGCGCTGCTGCATGCGGACGAGGATCACGCGATCGCCCGCGCCACCGTGCGGCCGACGCAGCTGTTCGTCGACGCGCAAGGCATGCCGGCCTGGGTCGGCGTCGAATACATGGCGCAGACCATCGCCGCGTGGTCCGGCGCGCGTGCGCGCCGCGCCGGCAACGCGCCTGCGATCGGCTTTCTGCTCGGTTCGCGCCGCTATGCCTGCGACGTGCCGGCCTTTCCGCGCGGCAGCGTGCTGACCATCACCGCCCGCGTCGAGCTGATCGGCGACAACGGTCTGGGCATGTTCTCGTGCGCTATCGACATGGAGGGGCGGGAGGTCGCCCGCGCCAACGTTTCCGTTTTCCAGCCTGCCGACGCGCAGGCCTTCTTGCAAGGACACAAGCCATGAGCGACCACACCGTCCTCGTGACCGGCTCCTCGCGCGGCATCGGCCGCGCCATCGCGTTGCGCCTCGCGCGCGAGGGCCATGACATCGTAGTGCACTGCCGCTCGCGGCGCGACGAGGCCGAATCGGTCGCCGACATGGTGCGCAGCCTCGGCCGCGCCGCGCGCGTGCTGGCCTTCGACGTGGCCGATCGCGAGCAGTCCGCGCAGGCGCTGCAGCAGGACATCGACGCGCACGGCGCCTATTACGGCGTGGTCTGCAATGCGGGCATCGCGCGCGATGCCGCCTTCCCGGCGATGACCGGCGCGGAGTGGGACGAGGTCATCCATACCAACCTCGATGCCTTCTACAACGTGCTGAACCCGGTCGTGATGCCGATGGTCCAGCGGCGCGCACCGGGACGCATCGTCACGCTGTCGTCGGTGTCCGGGCTGGTCGGCAACCGCGGGCAGGCCAACTACAGCGCCGCCAAGGCCGGCATCATCGGCGCCACCAAGGCGCTGGCGATCGAACTGGCCAAGCGCCAGATCACTGTCAATTGCGTGGCCCCGGGGCTGATCGACACCGACATGATCGACGCGACCGTCCGCGACGAGGCGCTGCGCCTGATTCCGGCGCGCCGCATGGGCACGCCGGACGAAGTGGCCGCGACGGTGGCCTTCCTGCTGTCGGCCGACGCGGGCTACATCACGCGCCAGGTGATCTCGGTCAACGGAGGGATGTTCGGATGAAGCGCGTCGTCGTCACCGGTGCCGGCGCCATCAGCGCGCTGGGCAACGACTGGGCCACGGTCGCTCCACGGCTGCGCGCCGGCCAGAGCGCCGTCGTCAGGATGGAGGACTGGAGCAAGTACAAGGGCCTGAACACGCAGCTTGCCGCGCCGGTCCCCGAATTCGAGACGCCGGCGCACTACACGCGCAAGCGCACGCGCGGCATGGGCCGCGTGGCGCTGATGGCGGTGCTGGCCAGCGAGGCGGCGCTGCGCGACGCCGGGCTGTATGGCGATCCGCTGGTGACCAGCGGCGAACTGGGCATTGCCTACGGTTCGTCCACGGGCACGCCCGAAGCCGTCGCGGACTTCGGCCGGATGCTGCTGGACTGCTCGACCGAGGGCGTCAGCGCGACCACCTACATCCGCATGATGCCGCATACGACTGCCGTCAATATCGGCGTGTTCTTCGGCATCACCGGCCGCATCCTGACGACCTCGAGCGCCTGTACCTCGGGCAGCCAGGGCATCGGCTACGCCTACGAGACCATTCGCGCGGGACGCCAGGTCGCGATGCTCGCCGGCGGCGCGGAGGAACTCGACCCCACCGAGGCGGCGGTGTTCGACACGCTGTTCGCCACCAGCACGCGCAACGACGCGCCGCAGACCACGCCGCGCCCGTTCGACGCCCAGCGCGACGGCCTGGTGTTGGGCGAGGGCGCCGGCACGCTGGTGCTGGAAGAGCTCGAACACGCGCGCGCTCGGGGCGCCCGCATCCTCGCCGAGGTGGTCGGCTTCGGTACCAACAGCGACGGCGCGCACGTGACCCAGCCCAATGCCGACACGATGGCGCAGGCGATGCGGCTGGCCCTGCGCGACGGCGGCATCGATCCGTCCCGTATCGGCTATGTGAATGCGCACGGCACCGCGACCGACCACGGCGACGTGGCGGAGTCGCACGCGACCCATGCCGTGCTGGGCGCCGGCGTGCCGATCAGCTCGTTGAAGAGCTATCTCGGCCATACGCTGGGCGCCTGCGGCGCGCTGGAGGCGTGGCTGACCATCGAGATGATGCGGGCGGGCTGGTTCGCGCCGACGCTGAATCTCGTCGCGCCGGACCCGCGTTGCGCGCCGCTGGACTACATCGCCGGCGAGGGTCGTGTGCTCGACGTCGACCACGCGATGAGCAACAACTTCGCCTTTGGCGGCATCAACACCTCCCTGGTGTTCCGGCGCTGGGCGGACTGAACGGTCCGTCTCGCGCCTGCTTTCTTGAACCTCGACAACGACAAGGAAAATCATGAAGTTCGCTCAGACGTGTGGTCACTATGCAGTCCTCGCCGCCATCGCGGCCGGCGCCCTGGTCAGCGCGCCGGCCAGCGCCCGCGACACCAGGTACCTGCTGCCCATCCAGGACGTACTGAACATGCCCGAGGCCAAGGAGAAGCTCGACGGTTCGGTGCGCTTCTTCTTCGCCGGCCAGCGCACGCCCAAGGTACTGGAGACCAAGGGCAGCGACGTGTCGAACCGCAAGACCAACGGCGTGGGCAAGAGCGATGAGGAAGCCTGCCGCTGGGCCGCGCTGTCCGCGCTGCTGTCGTTTCAGGACAAGGCGAAGACGATGGACGCCAACGCCGTCGTCAACCTGGTCAGCTATTACAAGAAGAACGAGATGGCCAGTGCCGATCAGTACGAGTGCCATGCCGGCGCGGTGGTGGTCGGTGTCGCGCTCAAGGGCGACTACGCCCGCGTGGGCAATTGAGGTGAACAGCCGAGTCCCGGGCGCCGGCGCGTGACGATCTCCATCCGGCTGCAATCGGTCAGCGCCCTGATGGCAGGCGTGGGCGCGGATGCCCACGCCTGGCTGTCGCCGGCCGAGCGCGCCCGTCTGGCCGACATCCATGCGCCACGGCGCGCGGCCCAGTTCGTCGCCGGCCGATGGCTGGCCCGCGCGTTGCTGGCGGAGCGGTTCGGCGGCGTGCCCGCCGATTGGACGATCGAGGCATCGCCGGATGGCGCGCCGCGCGTCGCGGGCCATGCCGACAAGCATCTTTCGATCGCGCACGGCGGCGACAGTGTCGCGTGCGCCGTCGGCGATCGTCCGGTCGGTCTCGATCTGGAGGTGCGCCGGCCCGGACGATCGCGTGCGGCGCTGCTCGGGGCGATCACCAGCGCCACCGAACGGGACGTGCTGCTTGCCGGGCGCGCGCACGACACCGAAACGCTGGCCCTGGAAGCGTGGACCTTGAAGGAAGCCGCGCTCAAGTGCCGTGGCGGCGAGCTGTTCTCGACCATGCTGGGCCATCGGGCCTGCATCCGGCCCACCGGGTCCGCGCGCATCGACGTCCCGCCCAACGGATGCAGCGGGTGGCATGGCGACGCCGTCGTTGCCGTGGTCAGCGATCCGTTGCTGCCCGAGCTGGACCACGGCAGCACCCCGCCCGCCGCCATGCGCCACTGGCAGGTGGCGATGCCTTGTTACGGCGCCGATTCCCCGCAACGAAGGGCGGCAACCGCGCCACGCTGACCGTCCCGTTTTTCGATCCGATTTCCCAAACGATTACCCCGATCATGCGTATCTCTTCGCAGTCCTCCTCCGACGCCGGCTCAGGCTCGGTCGGCAACGTCCGTCCCGCAACCGTCGTCTTCGACGGCACGCCCCTGACGGTGGAGGACGTGGCCGCGCTGGCCCGCCGCGATGCGGCGGCGAGCCTGTCGACATCCCCGGCATTTCGCGCCCGCATCGAGCGCGGCATGGCGTTTCTCGACCGGCTGCTCGCGGAGGAAGGCCGCATCTACGGGGTCACGACCGGCTACGGCGATTCCTGCGGCGTCGAGGTGCCGGTGTCGATGGCGGACCAGCTGCCGCCGCGCCTGTACACCTTCCACGGCTGCGGCCTGGGCCGCCTGCTCGATGCCGACGAGACCCGCGCCGTGCTGGCAGCGCGCCTGGCCTCGCTGTGCCAGGGGTATTCCGCGGTCAGCCCGGCCTTGCTGGAACAGCTGGCCGCCTTGCTGGCCAACGATGTGTTGCCGTGCATCCCGGCCGAGGGCTCGGTCGGCGCCAGCGGCGATCTGACGCCGCTGTCCTATGTCGCCGCGGTGCTGTGCGGCGAGCGCGATGTCATGGTCGAAGGCCGACGCATGGTAGCCGCCGATGCGTTGGCGCAGCTCGGACGCGCGCCGCTGCGGCTGCGCCCGAAGGAGGCGCTGGCGATCATGAACGGCACCGCGGTGATGACGGGCCTGGCCTGCCTGGCGTGGCAGCGCGCGCGCCAGCTGGCGGAGCTGGCCTGCGCGATCACCGCCGGCGCGGTCGCCGCGACCGACGGCAATCCCTATCATTTCGATCCCACGCTGTTCGCTGCCAAGCCGCATCCCGGGCAGCTGCGCGCGGCCGCCGCCATCCGCGGCTGGCTGGGCGACGTGCAGGCGCCGCGCCACGCGCACCGCCTGCAGGACCGCTATTCGCTGCGCTGCGCGCCGCATGTGATCGGCGTTCTCGAAGATGCGCTGGACTGGTCGCGGCAATGGATCGAGACCGAGCTGAACAGCGCCAACGACAATCCGCTGGTCGATCCGGACGAGGAGCGCGTGCTGCACGGCGGCCATTTCTACGGCGGCCATATCGCCTTTGCGATGGACGGACTCAAGGCGGCGGTGGCGAGCGTCGCCGATCTGCTCGACCGCCAGTTCGCGCTGCTGGCCGACCCCCGCCACAATCACGGCCTGCCCGCCAATCTGTCGGGCGCCACCGGCGACGATGCCTGCCTGAACCACGGACTGAAGGCGCTGCAGATCGGCGTGTCGGCGTGGACCGCCGAGGCGCTGAAGGCCACCATGCCCGCGGCCTCGTTCTCGCGCTCGACCGAATGCCATAACCAGGACAAGGTCAGCATGGGCACGATTGCCGCGCGTGACTGCCTGCGCGTGCTCGAACTGAGCGAACAGGTCGCCGCGGCGATGCTGGTGGCCGTGCGACAGGGCGTGGCGCTGCGCCGACGCGCTGGCGGTACGCCGCCCGCCGCGCTCGCACCGTTCGAACAGCGGCTGAACGCGGCGATTCCGTTTATCGAGCGGGACCGCGCACTGGATCGCGAGCTGATCGCGCTGGTCGGGCAGATTCGGGAGGGCCGCTGGTGAACGGGGCCGCCATCTTCTTTCTGCAGGCAGCCATCGTCGTCGGCCTGCCTTACGCGCTGTGGCGGCTGTTCGGCAAGGGCCGCGTGCTGCCGCTGGTCGTGGTGCAGATCCTGGTGGGCATCGGCCTGGGACCGACCGGGCTGGGGCGCTTCTTTCCCGAAGCGTGGGCGACGCTGTTCGGTCCGCAGGCGCTGTCGATGCTCGGCGGTCTGCAATGGCTCGCGGTGACGCTGTTCTGTTTCCTGACCGGCCTGCACCTGCGCGAGACCGAGCTGGGCGGCCAGCCGCGCGCCGCGGTCGCCGCGGGCGCGAGCGGCATCGTGCTGCCATTTGCACTGGGCACTGCTGCCGGGGCCTGGCTGGTGGCGGACCTGCCGCAACTGGCCGGGCCGAATGCCGGCCCGACCGGTTTTGCGCTGGCGCTCGGGCTGTGCAGCGCGGTGACCGCGCTGCCGGTGCTGGCCGCGATCCTGCGCGAGATGGGGATGGCCAGTACTGGCATGGGCCATCTGGCGCTGCGCTGTGCCGCGCTGACCGACGGCGTGGTGTGGCTGGCGCTGGCGGTGGTGCTGGTCGGCCATGGCGAAGGCGCCGGACCGGTGCGCGTGGCCGTGCTGGCGCTGGCCTATCTGGCCGCCTGCCTGCTGGTCGCGCGGCCGCTGCTGGCGCGCTGGCTGTCGCGCGATGGCTGGCACGCCGAGCCGTTGCTGGCGGTGGCGCTGGTCACGGTGCTGGTGTCGGCCTTCCTGTCGGAACTGGTCGGGCTGCACCACGTAATGGGCGGCTTTGTCGCCGGGCTGCTATGGCCGCGCCAACATGCGTCGCAGATCAGGAAGCTGCTCGAGCCGGCGACGGTGGTGGTGTTGCTGCCGTTCTTCTTCCTGGCGGCCGGCCTGCGGACCACGGTCGGCATGGCCGACGGCGAAGTACTGCGGGTCTTCGCGATCGCGGTTGCGGTGGCGGTGGTCGGCAAGACGGTCGGCGTGGCTGTCCCCGCGCGGCTGGCCGGGCTAGGCTGGCGCGAGGCATGGACGCTCGGCGCGCTGCTGCAGACCAAGGGCCTGGTCGAGGTCGTGGTGCTGGGAATCCTGCTGGACGCCGGCCTGATCGCCGGTCCCGCGTTCTCCGGCCTGTTGTGGATGGCGCTGGCGACCACGGTATTGGCGCGTCCGCTGGCCGCCTTCGCGATGCGGGGCCGGGGGCCGGCGCTGGGCGTCATCGCCGAGCGCACCGCCAAGGGCCGCTAGCCCGCGAGCCGATGAGGGCGGTGCTGTCGCCTTACTGCTCGCTGTAATTCCACAGCAGCCCGCCGTCGATCACCAGCGTGGCCCCCGTGATGTAATCCGCGTCGGCGCTGCACAGAAAGGCTGCCAGTCCCGCCACGTCGCCCGGCTCGCCGAGGCGGCCCAGCGGGATATTGGCCAGCAGCGCGCGGAGTTGATCGGGGCGTTGCTGCAACGCGTGATTGATCGGCGTCTGGATTGCCCCGGGCGCGATGTTGTTGACGGTGATGCCCAGCGGCGCCAATTCGATCGCCAGGTTGCGCATCAGCATGCGCAGTCCGCCCTTGCTGACGCAGTAGCTGGTGAAGTTCGGAAAGGGCAAGTCTTCGTGCACCGAGCTGATATTGACGATCTTGCCGCCGCGGCCCTGTTGCCTGCAGTGGCGCACGAATTGCTGCGACAGGAAGAACGGGCCTTTCAGATTGACGTTCAGCACACGGTCGTAGTCTTCCTCCGTGACCTCGCCGAACGGCGCCCGGAGCTCGATGCCGGCGTTGTTGATCAGCGCGTCGATCGAACCGGCGGCGTCGGCGGCCTCGCCGAACAGCCGCTCGACCTCGGTCACGCCGGCAACGTCGCCCTGCACCAGCCATGCCTGCACGCCGGCCTCGCGGATCTCCTTGCAGACCTGCTCGGACCGTTCGTCCAGCCGATGCACCGCGACCACCACGTTGGCGCCTTCGCTCGCCAGCCGCAGCGCGATGCCGCGGCCGATGCCGGAGGCGGCCCCGGTCACCAGGACAGTCTTGCCTTGCAGTCTCATCTGGGCACCTCTTGACGTAGGGCCGCCAAGGGAGGCGGCCGATGCTGTCGGACAGGGATATCCCGGTCTGAGTCGGTGCGCCGGCGCGAAGTTCCGGAAATGCGAACCTTTCGACCATGGTTGCGCCGCGCCGGCAACGGGCAATAGCGTTCAGTCGAGGGCGGTCATCGCGGCGACGGCTCCGGCAGCGACTTGCGCCATCCGCAGATAGCCCGCATCGCCCGGGTGCAGATGGTCGCCGCTGTCGTAGCGCGGCAGCATTGCGTCGGGCCGTGCCGGGTCGCGGAGCGCCGCATCGAAGTCCGCGACGCCGTCGAACTCGCCGCCGTCGCGTATCCACGCATTGACGGCCTGCCGCAGCGCTTCCTTTTGCGGCGGCGCGTCGTAGCCGCGGATCGGCGTGCCGGCGAGCGCACCGGCGAACGGCGTGATGGTCGCGCCGATCACCCGAATGCCGCGCTGCTGCGCGCGGTGGATCAGCGCGCGGTAGCCCTCGATTATCGCGGCCGCGTCGGGCAACGGTGTCCGCGGCGCGAAGGTCGAACCCGGCCAGCCGATGTCGTTGATGCCGATCGCGACGATCACCGTGCGAACGCCGCGCTGAGCGAGCACGTCGCGCTCGAAGCGCGCCAGCGCGGATTCGCCCATGCCGTCGCGCAACAGCTGGCCGCCCGAGATGCCGGCATTGAGGACCGCCAGACGATGCGGCGCCAGCCGTTCGGCAAGACGGTCCGGCCAGCGGCGATTGGCGTCGACCGTCGAGCCGTTGCCTTCGGTGATCGAATCGCCGATCGCCACCACGGCGCCGGCGTCCTGGCGCGCTTCCACCTCGATAGCCGCGAGCAGCAGCCGGCCGCTGAAGGGGCTTGCGTTCGGCAGCGTCGCATCGCGGGTCGTGTCGCCTGGCGCCAGCCACGCGGTCTGCCGGCCATCCCAATGAAAGCCGCCGGGCTGCACCGGTGTTGGCAGATGCAGGCTGACCGCCAGTTCGCTCAGCGGCGCCGGCGAGAGGTCGATCGCATCGCTGGTCACGGTGGCTCCGGGCGGAATCGTGATCGACCGACTGCCGCCGAAGGTCGCCGTGCGGTCGGTCCTGGCATCCATGCCGTCGCGCCCCGTGGCGAGGGCCAGCCGCGCCGTGCCGATCGTGACCGGCTCGCGCCCATAGCGGTTGGACAGCACCAGGCGCGCACGCCGGCCGCCGAGGCTGATCCGTGCGATCTGCCGCAGCGTCTGATTGTCGAGCCGTGCCGGCACGCCGGTCGGCAGCGGCAATTCGCCGGCCTGCCAGATCGGCTGCTCGCTGGCGGTCCAGGTCGGCAGCCAGTGGAGCGTGGGCGCGCCGTTGGGTGTCTCAGTGGCAAGCGCGGCAAAGGCCGCGGCGCCGAGCGCGATGGCGGCGCAGGCGCGCAGCCAGCGTTGGCGCAAGGCATGGGGAAATGAGGTCGGCATGGTTCAAATCGTCCTGTGAAAGTCCGGCGGCAAGCCGGTACAGGCGTCAAGCTACGGTATGCCGATACAGCGCGGAAGCTGGCAAAATGGCATGGTGCTCATTCGATATTGGAATGAGCCGCTTCGATATCCGCCTTCCAACCCAACTTGCCGCGAGCCGATCATGGACACCATCCGCGCCATGCAGACCTTCGTCCGAGCCGTCGAGCTGAGCAGCCTGTCGGCCGTCGCGCGCGAACAGCAGGCGTCGCAGCCGACCATCAGCAAGATCGTCGCCGCGCTCGAGAGGCAGCTCGGTGTACGGCTGCTGGAGCGCAGTACCACCAGCCTGTCGCCGACCGAGGCCGGGCGCCGCTTCTACGAGCGCGCGCGGCGCGTGCTGGAGGAATTCGGCGAGGCCGTCGGCGATGCGCAAGGGCAGGTGGAGCGTCCGTCCGGGCTGGTGCGCGTGAGCGCGCCCGTCAGCTTCGGCGTGCTGCGTCTGAATGCGCTGGTGCTGGAATTCCAGCAGCGCTATCCGGAGGTGGATGTCGAGCTGCTGTTCGACGACCGCTATGTCGACCTGGTCGCCGAGGGCGTCGATCTGGCGCTGCGCCTCGGCGCGCAGCTGCCGCCCAATGTGGTCGCGCGGCGCATCGCCGTATCGCCGCGGATGCTGGTCGCGAGCCCCGCGCTGACGGGGCAGCACAAGCGCATCCGCCGTCCCGCCGACCTGGCGTCCGTGCCGATGCTGCGTTTCACGTGGCTGGCGGGCGGCGACGCGATCGTGCTGCAAGGTCCGGATGGCTCGGCCACCGTGGAGTCGCCGTGCCGCTATCGCGTCAACAACTCGCTGGCGATGCGCGAGGGTTTTGTCGCCAGAGCTGGCTTCGGACTGACGCCGGCCTGGCTGGTGCAGGACCTGCTGGACGACGGCACGCTGGTGCGCGTGCTGCCACGCTGGGATGGCACACCGCAGGACGCCTTCCTCGTTTATCCGAGCCGCCGCTATCAGCCTGCCCGCGTGCGCGTGCTGATGGATTTTCTGGCCGGGCGCATTCCGTTGCTGCCCGGCATGGTGCAGGCGTAGAGGCCGGGCCGGTTGCAAGCGGGTGCTACACGCAATCGACGACGGTGTCGCGCAGCCATCGATGCGCGGGGTCGCGATGGACGCGCTCATGCCACAGCATCGACATCTCGTAGCCCGGGATCTCGATCGGGGCATCGACCACCCGCAGGCCGGCGGCATCGCGCACCAGGCGCGACGGCAGCATCGCGACCAGATCGGTACTGGCCAGCACGGACAGCACGAACAGGAAATGCGGTACCGACAGCACGACCCGGCGCGACAGCCCGCGCGCGGCGAGCGCCTCGTCGGTCGGTCCGGCAAAACCGCCGCCATCGGGCGACACGATCACGTGTTCGAGCCGGCAGAACTGCGCCAGCGTCGGCTTGCGCTTCAGCGCGGGATGCCCGGCGCGGCCGGCCAGCACGTAGCGCTCGGTGAACAGCGGGCGGCGGTGCAGGCCCGGCGGCGCGCCGTCGGTCGTATGGAAGGCCAGATCGATCTCGCCCTGTTCCGCTTGCCTCGCCAGCAGCGACGGCACCGCCTGCACGATCGCCAGCCGGGTGCCGGGCGCCATCGTCCGCAAGCCGCGCAGCAGCGGCAGCACGATGGTCGATTCGGCGTAGTCGAAGGCGGCGACGCGCCAGGTGTCGGTCGCCTGCGCCGGATCGAACGCGCGCTGCGGCGAGACGGCGCGCTGCAGCGCTTCGAGCGCTTCGCGCAAGGGCTCGCGCAGGGCCTCGGCGCGGGCGGTCGGCCGCATGCCGCGCGGGCCCGGCAACAGCAGCGGGTCGCCGAGCGTCTCGCGCAGCTTGGCCAGTTGCACGCTGACCGAGGGCTGCGACAGGTTCAGCCGCTCGGCCGCACGGGTGACATTGCGCTCCGTCAGCAGCACGTCGAGCGTGATCAGCAGGTTCAGGTCCAGCCGTCCGAAATTGTTCATGGCAATACCTGGAATTTTGGAAATTCATTTCCAATATACCGGACGCGCCCCTAATCTGGCTTCCTCTTGCTATGGAGGCTCACGATGAATGTTCTTCTGGTCTATGCCCATCCCGAACCGCGCTCGTTGAACGGGGCGATTCGCGACTTTACCCTCGAGCGGCTAAGGCAAGCCGGCCACACGGTGCGGCTGTCCGATCTGTACGCGATGCAGTGGAAGGCCACGCTCGACGCCGCCGACAATCTCGACCATCAGGCTGGCGCGCGCTTCGATCCGTCGCTCGACTCCAGGCACGCCTTCGAGCACGGCAGGCAGAGCGAGGACATCGCCGCCGAACAGCGCAAGCTGCTGTGGGCCGATGCGCTGATCCTGCAGTTTCCGCTGTGGTGGTTTTCGATGCCGGCAATCCTGAAGGGATGGGTGGAGCGCGTCTATGCCTACGGGTTTGCCTATGGCGTGGGCGAGCACTCGGATGCGCGCTGGGGTGATCGCTATGGCGAGGGCACGCTGGCCGGCAAGCGTGCGATGCTGATCGTGACCGCGGGCGGATGGGAATCGCATTACAGCCCGCGCGGCATCAACGGGCCGATCGAGGACATCCTGTTCCCGATCCACCACGGGATCCTGTACTACCCGGGCTTCGACGTGCTGCCGCCCTACGTGGTCTACCGCACCGGTCGCGTCGACGCGGCGCGGTTCGCCACCATTCGGGACGAACTGGGGCAGCGCCTGGATCGGCTGGGCACGACGCCGCCGATTCCATTCCGGCGGCAGAACGGCGGGGATTATGCGATTCCGCAGCTGACCCTGCGCGACGATCTCGCGCCGGGGCGGACGGGGTTCGGTGTGCACGTGGCGGGCGTGCACGAAGCACGCCCGCGGACCGCATCGGCAATCGGCGCCGATGCGGTGGCTGCGCCTTAGCGCGGCGTCAGCTCGATCCGCTTCTCCGCGGCCCGCTCGATCGCCTTGCGCGAATACAGCAGCGGGAAGGTCTGCCCCTTGGCCCACACCGGCGCGAGGTCGCGATAGTGCGGGCTGGCCGGATCGCCCGACTGTCCCGGGGTATTGACGACACGCCCCTGATCCCAGTTGCCGACGTCCAGCACCATGCGGAACGACGCGCCCGAGGTCAGGTGATAGTCGCTGTTGCGGTAGCCGGTGTTCATCGGCGTGAACGCAGACCCGCCGATGCCGCCCGCATCGACGTCATACTGGGCGCGCGTGGCGTCGTCGACGATATTGGCCAGCGGATGGCGGAAGATCGCGCGATGCAGCGTGCCCCAGCTCGCCAGCTGCTCCGGCGACGGCGAACGGCGCTCGAGCTCGGCCATCGCGGCCTTCAGCGAGGTCAGCATGACCTCGTCGCGCCGCGCCGCAGGCATCCACGGGTCCGGCTGCTCCAGCACCGCCAGCACGCGCGCCGCATCGCCGGCGCCGACCAGCTTGGCAGCGCCCTCGGGCAGCGCCGCGCGCACCACCGCCGGCCGCAGATGGTTGCTGAACCAGATCTCGAACAACGCGGCCGGCACGCTGTCGGCGCGCACATTGCCGTCCCAGCCGCGCAGCAGCGCGACGGCGCGCTGCACCTGCGGATCCTGCAGCAGCGACGCCGCGGCGCCGGCATTGCCGACAGTGCGCATCACGGCCAGCGTGCGCTGCGCGGGCAGCGAGACGGTGTCGTTCTGCCACGCGATCGAATCGCGCAGCGAGCTGACCGGCGCGGCGCCGACCAGGCTCTTGAGCCGGCGCGCGCGCGAACTGTCGCTCCATTCGTAGCCGACGCCGAGCTTCGCGGCCGGATGGTCCGGCGGAATATTGTTCTCGTTGGCGGTGACGATATGGCCGGCGGACGGGTTATAGGCCCACGGCAGCTCGTCCATGTTGCGGTAGCCGGCCCACTCGTAGCGGCCGTCGCCGGGTACCGGGAACAGGCCGTCCCAGTTGGGGCGGATCACCGTCAGGCCGCCCGGAATCCAGCCGATATTGCCGCTGCGGTCGGCATAGACCTGGTTCTCCCCGGGCGCACCCCAGCGGTTCATCGCCGCGCGGAACTGGTCCCAGTTGGTGGCGCGCATATAGTCCATCGAGCCGAAGTAGGGCGCCATGCCGGTATCGAGCCAGGCCGCGCGCAGCGCCCAGGCGCGATGGCTGGCGTCGTCGGCATGCAGCACCGGGCCGTGGCGCGTGAAGTCGACGGTGACCGTGCGCGGCTCGGCCTCGCCGCGGACTTCGATCTTTTCGGTGATCGTCTCCATCGGCTCCCAGCGTCCGCGATAGCGGTAGGACTTGGGCTGCGCGGGATCGGTCTCGTAGACGTACAGGTCCTCCTGATCCATGTAGAAGCGCGTCAGGCCGAAAGCGATCGTGCCGTTGTGTCCGATCGAGATGCCGGGCAGGAAGGGCTCGCCCGCGCCGATCACCGACAGGCCGGGCGCGTTCAGGTGCGAGACATAACGCAGGCTCGGCGCGCCATGCGCGCGGTGCGGGTCGTTGGCCAGGATGGGCCGCCCGGTCGAAGTGCGGCTGCCGGCGATGACCCAGTTGTTCGAGCCCAGGCTGCGGCCGGTGTCGCTGTTGGCGTCGACGGCGGCGTACAGCTGGTCTACCGGCACCGCATCGGCGCTGGCCTTCTGCCAGGCCTCCTTGGGGAAATTGGCGGCCGCCGTGGCCAGCGTATAGGCCTTCTTCAGCGCGGCGGCGGGCACGGCGCAGGGGTCCAGGCCCTCGGGCAGCGTCGGCGTGATCGGCGGATCGAGCTCGCGCCGCAGCCAGTCGGCACGTACCGCCTGCTCCTTGGCCTGGCAGTACAGCGTGGCCCGGTCCACCTCGCCGGTGAAATTGAGCGTCAGGCCGTGGTGCCGGATGCGGACGATGTCCTCGGCCCGCCAACGCGCCGGCTTGTAGCCGAGTTGCTTGAACTCGCGCGGCAGCAGGTCGGGCTGCGCCTCGGTCAGCGCCACGTAGGCGTTGACGCCAGCGACGAAGGCCTCGGCCACGCGCTTCGCATCGGAGCCATAGGCCAGCCATTCGCGATACATGTCGCCGCGGTACAGCACCGCGCGCGCCATGCGGTCGCCGTCGACATAGGCCGGGCCGAAGTCCTTGGCCATCTCGCCGAGCCCGCGCTTGCGCCACAGGTCGATCTGCCAGAGCCGGTCGCGCGCGGCGATGAAGCCTTGCGCGTAGAAGGCGTCGTACAGCGTGCCGGCGTAGATATGCGGCACGCCCCAGCGGTCGATCAGGATGCTGGCAGGCTTCTCCAGGCCGGGCGCGGCATAACGGTCGGTGGGCGGGGCTGCCGAGGCCGTGCCGGCCAGCACGGGCAGGGCGGCGGCGACGAAGGCAATGTTGCGGAGCAGGGTGGCGGCGGGCCGCCGGCGGACGATGCGCATCGGGTCTCCTTGCTTTGTTGGTCTTGGTGTCTTGGTGGAGCGCGTGCCGGATGCTGGCTCAGCGGAATCCGGCCAACGAAGCATAGCCGAGCCGATGACGGGATGGGGAGGGTGTGCCCGGTGATCGCACGCAGCGCGGGCGGCGCGCAAGAAGGAGAGGAGTGGGGCGCAGGCCAAGGCGGCCATGCCGTTGTCAAAATTGCACGGTGCCGCGGCATGGCGCACCGCAGCGAACGGGCTTTTGCGCCCGGCACGATCCGTGCGTCAGGCCCAATACTTCAAGCCTTTCGAGTCATCGCCATGCCGAGGAAAGATGAGTACGGCACCAATGCCGAAGCCGCCCACGCGTCGACGCGCGGCCGTCACCTGATTGCGCGACCGGCGCTGTGGGTGTTTATCGCGATCGTGCTGATCGGGCTACTGGTGTTGTCGTACTGGTAATCGGGTGAGCGTGGGCGTAGGCGCTTGCTCCGGTTCAACCGCCTACCGGCACGTATTTGTCCCGGTGGGCGTCCAGCCATTGCTTCGATGCGCTGGCGTCGTGGTCGGTCGGATGGAAGTCGCGGCGGAAGTAGTCGCGCCACGCGCCGAAGGTCTGCCGGATCAGGCCCCGCTTGCCGAACAGGAATCGGGCCGCGCCCGTCCACGTTCGCCATTGCCACAGCGTGCCGTCGTGGCGCAGGTTGTCGATGGTCTGGCGCAACGCATCGCCGAGGAAGGTGATGCTGATGCGGCGGAACCAGGTGATGCGCCATTCGTGCGAGCCGCCGAGCGCCTGGTACAGATCGAAGGCGGTGTTGCGATGCTCGGTTTCCTCGGCGCTGTGCCACAGCCATAGCGTCGCCAGACGCGGGTCCTGCTCGCCCAGCAAGTCCGCATTGCGCAGCATCCAGTCGGCGAAGATCGCGGTGAAGTGTTCGAAGGCCGCCGTGATGGCCAGCGGGTGGCGCGGGTCCACGCCTTCGAGCTGTTTCAGCCGTTCCCTGGAGCGAACCTCCCAGGCATTGACCAGCCCCTGCTTGCGCAGATGCTCGTTGTAGAGTCCGTGCAGGCGGCGGTGCGTGGCTTCCTGCCCGACGAAACCCTGCACCTCGGCGCGGAATCGTTCCTGCCGCTCGGGCGGCAGGGCCTTCAGGCCATTGCGCACCGCATCGATAAAGAACTGTTCGCCGACCGGAAAGCTCATCGACAGCGCGTTGAGAAACGCCGTGCGGAACGGATCGCCCGCGCACCAATGCCGCGGGATGGGCGCTTCCATATCGACGAGCAGGCGGCGAACGACGAGATGCGTCACGGTGGTCTCCCTGAGTGTTGCCCGACTGGTACTGCGGAGTACCGATCATGATGGCGCGCATCGGTACTGTCAAGTACCATGGCGGCGGATAATGAGCCGAGAAAACGAGCCGGGACAACGAGCCGCCCATGCACGCACCAGCCATCCTGACCGCCGGCACCGCGCCGGACCGCAGCGAACACCGACGCCGCCTGCTCGAAGGCATGGCCAGCGCCGTCGCGCACAAGGGCTATGGCGAAGTCACCATCGCCGACATCGTGGCCGAGGCCAACGTCTCGCGCCGGACCTTCTACGAGCACTTCGATTCGAAGGCCGACTGCCTGATGGCGCTGTACGTCAGCGCCAGCCGTCACGCGCTGCAGGTGCTGCGCGACGCGATCGACCCGCGCCAGCCGTGGACGGCCCAGGTCGAAGGCGCGATGCGGGCCTATCTTGGCTATATGGCAGGCAACCCGGCGCTGCTGCGCACGCTGTTCATCGAGATTCTCAGCCTCGGCGGTCCC
This sequence comes from Cupriavidus gilardii, assembly GCF_017598945.1. Taxonomy (GTDB): domain Bacteria; phylum Pseudomonadota; class Gammaproteobacteria; order Burkholderiales; family Burkholderiaceae; genus Cupriavidus; species Cupriavidus gilardii_E. Next base: position 125,403 of record NZ_JAGFTW010000058.1, on the reverse strand, counting down.
GGACTGGCGGTGCGCCGGCAGGTCCATCGTGACCTGGCCGAATTCATCCAGCGTACCGTCGGCACCGACCAGCGGCGGCGCCAGCGGCTGCCCTACGAAAGCGCGCTGGCGCTGGTCGGCGCGGTGCATGAACTGGTGCTGGAGCGGATCGAAGGAGCCGGGCCGGCACGGCTCGAGGCATTGGTGCCGACGGTGTGCGATCTGGTACGGCGGATCGTCGGGGAAGAGGGACGTGCCGCAGGCTGATATCGTTCCAGGCGCATCGTCATCGCCGTCCGACAATACGGAGGTTCGCTCCATGCCCGTGTTTCGCAACCTGGATCAGGAGTCCCTGGACAAGCAGTACAACAACCGGGCCGCGGTGCCGGAGCACCCGGCCATCCTGGCGCGTTGGGCCGCGGAGGCCGCGGCCTTCCGGCAGGCACACGCCGGCAAGGAAGATCTCGCCTATGGCGGCGATCCGAAACAGAGACTGGACTATTTCCCCGCCGGTGGGCCGGGGCGTGCGCTGCTGATCTTCATTCACGGGGGCTATTGGCAGGCGCTGGACAAGTCCGATTCCAGCCATCTGGCCGCGCCGTATCTGGCGCGGGGCATCGACGTGGCGATGCTCAATTACCGGCTTGCGCCGGAGGCGACGATGGCCGAGATCGTGCGCGACAATCGGGACGCCGTGGCCTGGCTGCACCGGCAGGCCGAAGCGTTGGGCTTCGATGCCGGTCGCGTCTTCGTGTCCGGGCATTCGGCGGGAGGCCAACTGGTCGGCATGCTGGCCGGCACGCGGTGGCAGGATTTCGGCTTGCCTGCGGACGTGATCAAGGGCGGATGCTCGATCAGCGGCCTCTACGACCTGGAGCCGATCCGGCTCAGCTATCTGAACCGCGTAATCGGACTGACCGAGGCGGATGTCGCCGCCTACAGTCCGATGCGCCATCCACCGGCGACCGCGCTGCCGATGATCCTGACGGTCGGCGGCGACGAATCGGCCGAATACCATCGGCAGCAGGCCGAGTATGCCGCGCTGCTGCGGCAACGCGGCGTGCCGGTCACCATCGTCGCGCAGGCGCGCGGCCACCATTTCGATGCGCTCGATGTCCTGGGCGATCCGCAAAGCGAATTGGCGGCAGCCGTGCTGGCGATGATCGAGGCCACAGCGTAACGCACGAACGCACTTCGCTCATTCAGGACCGGGCCATCTGCGCATCCGTTGGCTTGGCCGGAAGGCAGAGGTCCGCCAGCAATGCCACCACAAGCAGCCCTGCCGCGGTCAGAAACAGCAGCCGGTGCGATCCGCCGCTCGCGTTGAACAGCGCGGAATAGGCGTAGCCTGCGACCGCCATCGCCGCCGCCGACAGGATGCTGGCACGGCTCCACGCGATGTTCTGCCGCGGCGAGTGTTCGGGCACCAGTTCATGCACGCGTGCCAGCGCCAGCGGCACCATGCCCGGCGCGAAGGTGCCGATGACAACGGTCAGGACTCCGAGCATCAGCAGGTTGTCGGTGGTGTAGACCGCGGCCAGCACGATCGCCAACACCAGCGACACCAGCCGGATGCCGGGGCCGGCGCCGAGCCGGTCGGCCAGGAAACCGTACAGCGGCGGGCCGGCGATCGCGCCCAGTCCATAGATCGCCCAGAACACCGAGCCCAGATGCGTGCCCGCGCCCAGACCGCGCGCGATGAAGTCCACCAGAAACACCATCGGTACGACGGCGGCCGTGGCCATCAGCGCGTACTGCAGGTACAGCATCCAGACGGCGCGGCCGAAATGCGGCGTCGCGGACGGCACCGCTTTCGCCGGCGCCGCGTTGGGGCGATCCAGTTGCCGCGGGGGCCACGCGCGCCAGCTGGCGGCGGTCAGCAGCGCCGACAGGATACCCAGGCCGATCCAGGTTTGCGCCAGGCCCAGCTCCAGCAGCAGAGGAATGACGGTGCCCGATCCTGCTATGCCCAGCCCCAGGCCAAGGAAGATCGCGCCGCCCGCGGCGCCTTTGCGCGCTGGCGGCACGTGCGGCAGGATGGTGCCGGCCACCAGCACCATGACGACGCCACCGGCCATGCCGGACATGAAGCGCCAGCAGAAATACCAGCCGAACGACAAGGGCACGGCGCAGGCCAGGAAGGCGGCGGTGATCCATACCATCATCAGCCGCAGCGTGCGTTCATTGCCAAGGCGCGCGCCGACGGCTCGACCGATCAGCGCACCGCAGACATAGCCCGCCAGATTGGCGGCGCCCAGATACATCACGCTGGCGGCCGGGAACCAGTGCGCCTGGATCAGTTCGGGAATCAGCGGCGTGAAGGCGAAGCGCGCCAGCCCGATGCTGTCGAGGCTGGCGCACAGGCCGGCAAAGATATAGCGCCAGACCAGCGCGCGGTCGAGCTGTGCCGGCGTGAAAGTGGGAGAGGACTTGGACATTCGTTCGGTAGCAGGCAGTGAGGGAGTTTCATCTTTGACATCAGTGTCATGTTTGACAAACATAGACAAGATTGACGAGGGTGTCAATAATGGGCTTAAATGACGCCTTGTCATTCGGCAGGGTTTGCGACAAGTTTGCGGACCTCAGGAATTCGGAGAAACAGATGGCTGGCGTTCGCCAATTCGATGAAAGCCTCGCGCTCGACAAGGCGCTGGCGCTGTTCTGGCAGAAGGGCTATGCGGCGACCTCGATGCAGGAGCTGGCCGAGGCGACCGGCGTGCAGCGCGGCTCGCTGTACAACGCCTATGGCGACAAGGAGACGCTGTTCCTACGCGTGTTCGAGGTCTACCGCGAGCGCTTCGTCGGCCAGATGCGGGAGGCGCTGGACAAGCCGAAGTTGCGCGATGCGCTGCGCGGCTTCTTCTCCTGCGTCATCACGTCGATGACGACCGGGACGCCGACCCGGGGCTGCCTCAGCACCAAGACCGCGGTGGGCACCGAGGATCTGGACGGGCCAATGCGCGCGGCGCTGAAGGCCCTGCTCGACGATATCGAGCAGGTGCTGTTCGATCGCCTGTCGCGCGAGGACCAGCAGGCGCATCGGACGCAGCAGGCGCAGCTGGCGCTGCCGCCGCGGCAGGCGGCCCGGCTGATCGTCACCTTCACGCGCGGGCTGGTGGTGGTCGAACGGGTCTATCAGGACGAAAAGCGGCTGCGCGCGGCGGCCGACAGCCTGATCGCCGTGCTGGTCGGAGCGCAATAGCGCAATAGCGCAACGCGCTCGGCGGCACCATTGTTCAAGCCAGGCTAACAGTCCTGCCAATGCCGGGCCGATGATCTTTTCGGCGCCGCCGCGCATAGTTCTCCCATGTCGCGACCTTCCTTAGCGACCCTCGACCGGAGAACCAACATGAGCACCCAACACCAAGTCGCCATCGTGACCGGCGCCTCGCGCGGCATCGGCGCCGCCATTGCGCAGCGCCTGGCCCGCGACGGCTTCACCGTCGTCATCAACTATGCCGGCAGCGCGCGCGATGCCGAGGCATTGGCCGGCCGGATCGAGCAGGCCGGCGGGCGCGCCATCACGGCGCAGGCGGATGTCAGCGACGGCGCGGCCGTCCGGCGCCTGTTCGATGCGGCCGAGACCGCCTTCGGTGGCGTCGACGTGCTGGTCAACAACGCCGGCATCATGCGGCTCGCACCGCTGGCCGACAGCGACGACGCGCTGTTCGACAGCCAGATCGCGATCAATCTGAAGGGCACCTTCAACACGCTGCGCGAGGCGGCGCGCCGGCTGCGGCAGGGCGGGCGGATCATCAATCTGTCGTCGAGCGTGGTGGGCCTGTATCAACCGTCCTACGCGGTGTATGCGGCGACCAAGGCCGGCGTCGAAGCGATGACCCACGTGCTGACCAAGGAATTGCGCGGCCGCAACATCACCGTCAACACGGTGGCGCCCGGTCCCACGGCCACCGCGCTGTTTCTCGACGGCAAGCCGCAGGAGGTCATCGACCGTCTGGCCAGGCTCGCACCGCTGGAGCGGCTGGGACAACCCGAGGATATCGCCAGCGCGGTGGCCTTCCTCGCCGGCCCGGATGGCGCATGGATCAATGGCCAGACGCTGCGCGCGAACGGCGGCGTCATCTGAGGCAGGCGGTCCCGCCGGCGTTAGCGAAAGCTCGCGCGATACTGCGCCGGCGAGATGCCCAGCCGCTGCTGGAACAGGACCCGCATGCGGTCCACCGTCACGAAGCCGCATTTGTAGGCGATCGACTTCAACGGCAGCGCACTGCCTTCCAGCAGATTCCGCGCGATATCGATGCGCGCCCGCTCGATGAACGCATGCGGCGTCATGCCGGTATCGGCGACGAACAAGCGCACCAGATTGCGTCCGCTCATGCCGACCTCGGCTGCCAGCGCGTCGAGCGTCAGCCTGGCGCCGATATTGGCCATCACGTAGGCCTGCACGCGCGCCACCGGCGAATCGGCCTGGCTCGGCGCCGCGGCCAGATACGGGCTGAACTGCGACTGCCCGCCCTGGCGCTGCGCCACCACGACAAGCCGCTTGGCCACCGCCAGTGCCACCTTGGCGCCATGGTCCTCGCGGACAAGGGCCAGCGCCAGATCGATTCCTGCCGTGACGCCTGCCGATGTGACCAGCTTGCCGTCGCGCAGATAGATACGGTCGTATTCGACCGTGGCGGCGCGAAAGCGCTCGGCCAGGTGAGCGGCGTTCTGCCAATGGGTCGTCACCGTACGGCCGTCCAGCAGGCCGGCATGGCCCAGCACGAAGGCGCCGGTACAGACCGAACCATGCAGCCGCGCGCGCGACGCCGCGGTACGGAGCCACTTCGACACCGCGGCATCCGCGGGCGCAGTGGGCAGCCCCGGCCCGCCCGCCACCAGCACGATATCGAAGCGCGGCGCTTCGTCGCCGAGCGACAGATCCGGCATCAACTGCATGCCGTTCGACGCGCGCAGCGGCTTGCGCGTCTTGCCGACCAGCACCGTTTCATAGCGGTTCTTGCGTTCGATGAAGGCATTGGCCTCGGCGAAGACGTCGGCGGGCCCCGTGACATCGAGCGCCTGCACGCCTTCGAGCATCAGGATGGCGACGGTGGTCACGCTCATCTCGTCGGTTTCCTGCGGGTGTCCTGAAGCGCGGTCATGATGTCCTGATCTGACGGGTTGACGTCATTGTAGTCAAACGCCGCGCACACCAGAATCGAATCGCAGGACGGGCCCGTCGAACCCGACGGGGAAGACGGCGGCCCGGCTGGCAGTTTCCCTTCCCACTGTGGCGATGGTGAAGGCGCAGGGCATCGTGCCGCTGCCCTCGCCGTGCCCACCATTCAGGAGCGATAACGATGGCTGAAATCATTGCCGGCATTCGCGTGCCAGACAGCGCGATGGCCCGCGCCGCGACCCAGCTGGTCCGCGACACCGAGGACGATCTGCTGTACCACCATAGCCGCCGCGTGTTTTTCTGGGGCGCGCTGACCGGCGAGCGCAAGGCGCTGGCCTACGATCCCGAACTGCTCTATATCGGCGCGATGTTCCATGACATGGGGCTGACGCAGCGCTATGCCAGCGACGATCTGCGCTTCGAAGTGGACGGCGCCAACGCGGCGCGCGATTTCCTGAAGGGCTACGGTATTGCCGAGCGGGATATCGATGACGTCTGGGCCGCCATCGCGCTGCACACGACGCCCGGCATCCCCGAGCATATGCGGCCGACGGTCGCGCTGGTCACGGCGGGCGTCGAAATGGATGTGCTGGGGCTGTGCTATCACGATTTCACCGGCGAGCAGCGCGATCACGTCTGCCGGCATCACCCGCGCGAGCACAACTTCAAGGAAAGCATCATCGACCATTTCGCCCAGGGCACGCGCCGCAAGCCGCTGACGACCTTCGGCAACGTCAAGGCCGACGTGCTGGCGCTGAAGGACCCGAACTACCGGCGCCTGAACTTCTGCAGCATCATCCTGGGATCGGCCTGGCCGACCTGAGTCGGCAGGGCCTTGGGCCAGGCGTGCCGATGCCTCGCAGACGCCTGGCTCCAACTTCGCGCTCTAGCGGCCGGGGCGTGCGCCCTTTGCCGCGAATTCCGCGACGAGCGGGCCATACTCCTCCATCAGCGGGAATTTCTCGAAGCTGTGCGCCGCCCCGGTCGTTGCCCAAGGCAGCGCTTCGCTCGTATACGTCTCGACATAGGGGCGGAACCATGCGACATCGTCCAGCATGGAGGGGCGAACGTTGACAAAGCCCATGCTCGGTTCGAGTTCGGTGAACACCCAGGTCTTGCACCAATCGCAATGCCGGTGATGAATTTGCTCCCCATGCATGCCACCGACGACTGGCTCTCCCTCGGTCACGCGAAAGCCGGCCTCGGGAATCGCCATCGACAGCGAGAAGGCGCTGGCGCTCATTTTCTGGCAGCCGGTGCAGTGGCACGCCATCGTCAGCAGGGGTGGGGCGGTGATTTCGAAGCGCAACCGTCCGCATCGACATCCGCCGGCCCAGGGCAAGTTCCAATCGTTCATCGCGATCTCGTCGTAGGTATGAGGAGACGAAATTCTATGATGAATCGGAATTGCCCCGGCCTTGCCGTCTATGCCGGGGCGACGGCGGCGTCAACGACGGTGGCCCGCAGGCGGACGTTCATTGCAGTGTCAGTCCGATCGCCTTGGTCGCCGCCTGGTAGGTCGGCCAGACGCGGCCGATGAACTGACGCAGGGCGTCGCCGGTCAGCGGCGTGTCCTGGCTGCCAAGTTGCTGCCTGACCGCCTTGACCTGCTCCGATTCGGTGATCGACTTCGACACCAGTTCGGCCAGGCGCGCGGCGATCTCCGGCGGCAGGGCGGCCGGGCCCAGCAGCATGTTGCACTCGGTCAGGTTGCGGAACACCGGGCTGGTGAAGCCCTCATCGGCCCAGGTCGGGATGCCCGGCAGGCGATCGCTGCGCGGGCCGGAGATGATCAGGATCGGCTTCAGCCCACCGGATTGCAGGCCGCCCGTCATGCCGAGCAGCGAGCCGGCGCCGACATCGATATGCCCCGCCAGCAGGTCGCCCATCATGGCGCCGGTGCCCTTGTAGTTGATGATGTCGAGCTGCGCGCCGGTCTCCTTCTTCAGCTGCGCGACCATCAGCTGCCAGCCCGAGCCCACCCCGTAGTTGCCGACCGAAACGGGACGCTTGCGCGCCAGTGCCAGCACCTCCTTGAAGTTGTTGGCCGGCAGGTTCTTGTTGGCCACCATCACGCCGACGCCGGTACTGACCGCGGCGATCGGCAGCAGATCGCGGGACGGATCGATCGGCGGCTTGCGCAACAGCACCGGCGCCTGGGCGAGCTGGCTGTGCAGCGTGAACAGCAGCGTGTAGCCGTCCGGCTCGCTGCGCGCCACGGTCTCGGCCGCGATCATGCCGACGCCGCCGGGCTTGTTCTCCACCACCACGGGCACCTTCAGCACGCTGGTGAAATACTCGGCGAACGCGCGCGCCGTGCTGTCGTTGGACGAGCCGGGTGCCTGCGCGGCAATGATGCGGATCGGGCGGCTCGGCCAGTTGGCGGCGCGAGCGGATGCGAACGGCCACGGCAGCACGGCCAGCGCCGCGCCGGCGCGCAGCAGGCGACGGCGCTGGCCGTCGATCGGCCATTGGGGTGGGTTGTCAGCCTTCATATCGTCTCCGTATCGTTGTTATCACTGCACGGCCGCGTGTCCCGGCCGCCGTTCGCGCCGTAGCGGGCGCTACATGCCGATCAATGCGGCGCGCTCGACCAGATTGCGGACGATGCGGATCGATGCGATGTCGATCATCTTGCCGTCGTACTGGACCGCGCCCAGGCCTTGCGCGAGCGCGGCATCGTAGGCCCGCATCATGTCGCGGGCGCGGGCCACGTCCTCAGGGGAGGGGGAAAACACCTGCTGCGCCAGCTCGACCTGCGACGGGTGGATCGCCCACTTGCCGACCATGCCGAGGATCATGGCGCGCCGGGCTTCCTGCAGATAGATGTCCGGGTCGCGGAAATCGGCGAAGGGGCCATCGACCGCGTCGAGCCGGTTGGCGCGCGCGGCGATCGTCAGCCGGTGCCGCTGGTAGTGCCAGATGTCGCCGGGATACCCGCCGCTGCCTCCGATGTCGCGTACCGATACGCCCTGGCTGGCCGAGTAATCGCCCATGCCGAAGATCAGGCATTCGAGGCGGGGCGTGGAGGCCGCGATCGCCTCCACGTTCATCATCGCCTCGACCTCTTCGATCAGCACGTCGATGCCGATCCGATGCGGCAGCTTCAGCTTGATCTCCATCATCGTCAGCAGCTTGTCGACGAACTGCACGTCGGCCGCGCTCATCGCCTTGGGCAGCATGATGACGTCGAGGTTGGCGCCGGCGCCCTCGACTACTTCGATGATGTCCTCGTAGGCGTACTCGGTGGTCAGGTCGTTAACGCGCACGCAGCGGGTCGTCCTGCCCCAGTCGAGCTGGTTCAGCGCATCGACGATCTTCGCCCGCGCGGGGCGCTTTTCCGAGGGGGCGACCGCGTCTTCGAGATCGAGGAAGACGAAATCGACGTCCATCGCGGCCGCCTTGCTCATCATCTTCTCGCTCGAGCCCGGTACGGACAGCTGGCAGCGGCGCAGCCGTTTTGGCCGTTGTTGTGCATCCCTTTGCATCACGGTGTTTGCTCCTTGGTGTTGAGAGTAGCTGTCGCTCTTGTGATGGGGCGACGGCGGCTACTGCCGGCCGGCCGCCAGCGCGGCAATTTCCGTCGCCGTGAAGCCGAAGTCGGCCAGCGTGTGGGCGGTGTGCTCGCCGACCAGCGGTGCCCGCCGGCGTACCGTCCCCGGTGTCGCGCTCATCCGCACCGGCGTTCCGGCGACGGTCAATGGCCGTGCCGCACCGGGTTGTTCCACCTCGACCAGCATGTTCCGCACGCGAAAATGCGGGTCGGCGAAGATGTCGCCGGCATCGAACACCGGACCGAACGGAATCTCGCCGCCAAGCTCGTGCGCGAGCTGCTGCTTGGTGAATTGCCGGGTCCAGGCCGAGACCAGCTCGTCCACCGCTTCGCGATGCGCGACGCGGGCGTCGTTGGTGGCAAAGCGGGGGTCGTGCTGCAGCTCGGGGCGCTGCATGCGCGCCACCAGCAGCGCCCAGAAGCGGTCGTTCGGAACGCCCAGACTGACGTGGCCGTCGGCGGCCGGAAACAGCCCGAACGGGCACAGCAGCGGATGGCCGTTGCCCTCGGGCCCGGGCGCCTTGCCGGTGACGCTGTACTGGAACACCAGCCGCTCGCAGACGGCGAGCACCGCATCGACCATCGCGACGTCGACGAACTGGCCCTGACCGGTTCGCTGCGCCCGCCAGCAGGCCGCGGCGATGCCATAGGCAAGAAACATCGCGGGGACGATGTCGCCGATACCGGGCCCGATCTTGGTCGGCGCACCGCCGCGCTGCGGCCCGGTGATGCCCATGATGCCGCCCATGGCCTGCGCCACCGGGTCATAGGCCGGCCACTCGGCGTAGGGGCTTGCACCGCTGCGCGGATCGCCGAAGCCGCGCAGCGTGGCATAGACGAGCCGCGGATTCTCGGCGGCCAGGGTCTCGTAGCCCAACCCGAGGCGGTCCATCACGCCGACCCGATAGTTTTCGACCAGCACGTCCGCCTGCCGCACCAGCCGCAGCAGCGCCTGCCGCCCGGCCGGATGCTTCAGGTCCAGCTCCACCGATTCCTTGCCGCGGTTGATCGAGCCGAAGTAGGCACCGTACCCCCGCTGCTCGAGCCGCAGCGCTCCATCCAGATGCGGGCCGTTGCGGCGCGTCAGGTCGCCGCCTGGCGGCTCGATCTTGATCACGCGCGCGCCCTGGTCGGCCAGCATCATCGAGGCGTACGGCCCGGCCAGCATCTGCGTCAGATCGAGCACCACCAGGCCATCGAGGGCACCGGCAGGGCGGTCGTCCCCACTCATCGCGCGCCCCAGTGGCTCTTGCGCTTGAGCAGCACCGTGCGTTCGGCCTGCACGCACAGCTTGTCGTGCTGATTGATGCCGTAATGGCGGAAACGGACGAGCCCCGCATCGGCGCGGTCGGCCGCTTCCTCGACGGCCAGCACTTCCGAATAGGCGTACAGCGTGTCGCCATGGAAGACCGGATGGGACAGCCGGATCTTGTCCAGGCCCACTTCGCGCAGGCATTGCTCTGCGGTGTCCTGCGCGGCCAGGCCCAGCACCATCGACAGATTGATGCCGCCGAACACGACGCGCTGCGAGAAGATGCCGTTGGCGGCGCGGCGCATTGCGTCCTCGTTGAAATGCCCCTCGGCCGTGTTCATCACCATGTTGGTCAGCAGCACGTTATCCATCTCGGTCACCGTCTTGCCGCGCGCATGGCGGATCAGCATGCCGGGGGCGAAGTCCTCGAAATAGCCGTCGTGGCTGGTCAGCGCGTGCGTCTTCATGCCGTCGTCCTCCCGGATCGTTGCTCGAAGGCCCGGCTGGCGATCATCGCTTCGACTTCCGAACGCCCCAGCAGGCTGTTGGCGATGATGCGCTGCTGGATCTCCGAGGTGCCCTCGAAGATCTTGGTCAGCCGCGCATCGCGCCAGTAACGCTCGACCGGGAACAGCTTGGTGTAGCCGGCGCCGCCGAAGATCTGCAGCGCGGTCGACGTGACACGCTCGGCCATTTCCGAGGCGAAGTACTTGACCATCGACGCCTCCTTGTCGCACCGGCGGCCGCTGTCGATCTCGTTGCAGACGTAGTACAGCAGCTGGCGTGCCGCTTCGATCTCGGTCGCCATCGTGGCGATCTTGAAGCGGATCGCCTGGTATTCGGCGATCGGCATGCCGAACTGGCGGCGCTCCAGCGAATAGGCGATCGCGTCCTCGAGCGCGCCCTGGGCGAGACCAATGGCGCGTGCCGCGGTATGCGCGCGCGCGCCTTCCAGTCCCTTGGCCATCAGCAGGAAGGCCTTGCCTTCGCCGCCCATCAGATTGCGGGCGGGCACGCGCACGCCGTCGAGGGCCAGCTCGAAGGTCTTCCAGCCGAAGTAGCCGATCTTGGGAATCGGCGAGCCGGTCATGCCCGGCGGAAAGCTGCCGCGTTCCTTCTCGATCATGAAGCAGGAAATGCCTTCCCAGCGCTTGTCGGGGCTCGGCGGCGGCGAGGTCCGTGCGAACAGGATCAGGTAGTCGGCGCCATCGGCGAAGGTGCACCAGTACTTGTTGCCGGTCAGCACCCACTGGTCGCCGTCGCGCTCGGCGCGGCACGAGATCGAGGCCAGATCCGAGCCGGTGTCGGGCTCCGACAGCGCGCTGGCGTTCAGGAACTCGCCGCGCACCACGCGCGGCAGGTACGCCTGGCGCATGTCCTCCGGCATCGCCTTCATGATCCAGCCGCCCTGCGCGCGCGCGACGATGGAAGCGACCGACATCCACCCGCGCGACAGCTGTTCGCAGATCAGGCAGTACTCGAAGATGCCAAGGCCGAGGCCGCCATATTGCTCGGGGATCGTGATGCCGAAATAGCCCATCTCCGCCATCTTGTCGCGCAGATCCATCGGGATCTCGGCGTCGGGACCGTCGAGGGCGTTGGCGACCGGTAGTACTTCCTTCATGGTGAACTCGCGCGCCGCCTCGCGGATCATTTCGCGCTCTTCCGTCATGTAGCCCTTGCCGTCTGCCGAGATGGTCATGCCCTGGTCCTCACAAGATTCGAACGTTTGAACTCGATCACCGCTTCGCCGCGCTGGTTGGTGCCGCGCGTGTGCCAGGTGACGATGCCGTAGCCGGGCCGATTGCTGGCCAGCCGGCGCGCGACCACTTCGGAGCTGGCGTACAGCGTGTCGCCGGGGTACACCGGCTGCAGGTAGCTCAGCGCGTCGACCCCGAGGAACGGGCCGCCGCCTTCCGACAGGTCTTCGACGGACAGCCCAAACACGGTGTTGAACACCAGCAGCGGATTGACCGGGATACGCGGATGGCCCGCGGCTTCGGCCACGGCGACATTGGTGTATTGCGGGTTGTAGTGCAGCGTCAGCACCGAAAACAGCGTGTTGTCGGCCTCGCTGACGGTGCGTCCCCAGTGATGGGTGAAGGCACGGCCGGGCTCGAAGTCTTCGTAGCGGTTGCCGCGCGCGCGCAGCGTGGCTTCTGTCTTCAGCCGTGCCACGGTCGGGTCCATGGAAGCGGAGTCTTGCGACGTCATCGGATTGCCTCGAACAGGGGGTCAACGGAGGGGAGACGGTCCAGCGATTGCACCGCGTCGACCAGGCGGCCGAAGCGCTCGCTGTCCAGCACCGGCGTGACGATGGCCTCCGCCTTGGCAAGCAGTTGCTGCCACTGGCGCTCCAGATCGCTCGCCGGCACGGCGACGTTGGCGCTCTCGCGCAAGGTCCGGTCGTCGCGAGTGCGAATCTCGACGACCGCGGCGTTGCGGTCGCCGCCCTGATCGGTGCGCAGCGTGATGCGTTCCCGCGCCCGAACCAGTCGCGGATCGCTGGCCTGCTCGTCGGTGTAGTTGCCCAGCGAGGCGGTGGACACGCCGTCCAGCGCCATCGCTGCAAGATGCTGGATCGCGAACTTGATCTCGAGCCCGGTGCGGGGCCGGGCGATATCGCAGACGCCGCGATGCGGGCCGGACACGAGGATGGCCATCGTTTCCATATCGTCCAGGCCGATCCCATGCTTGCGGCGAGCCTGCGCCACGGCCTCGAGCGTGGAGTGGGTCAGGTAGCAGGACGCGTGGTACTTGAACAGCGTCCTTTCGATCGCCATGGTGTCGCGCCGTTCGAAGTCGGCAGGCAAGGGCTCGCCATCGGGAGCCTGCGTGGCGGCAAATCCCTGCGGGGATTCCAGTGCCGCGGTGTTGGCGGTGAAGCCGCGCGCCGCCAGGCGCGCCGCCATCACGCCATTCATCGCCGCCTTGCCGGCGTGCAGCGGCTTTGCCATCGTGCCGAACATGCATTTCAGACCGGCGGCCTGCGTCGCCGCCAGACCAAGCGCGTGCGCGGTACGGTCGGCGTCGAGCCCCATCAATCGCGCACAGGCCGCGGCGGCACCGATGGCGCCCGTGGTGCCGGTGGGATGCAGGCCGAAGCGGTATTGTGCGTCGCCCAACCGCTCGCCGATGCGGGCCTCGACCTCATGGCCGATCACCAGCGCGCGCAACAGGTCGGCCCCGCTGGCGCGATGCCGTTCGGCAACCGCCAGCGCGGCGGGCGCGACGGGCACGGTCGGGTGACCGCGCATCGCGGAAGCGACATCGTCGAAATCGAGCGCGTGGCCGGCGGCGCCATTGATCAGCGCGGCGTCGGCAACTTCTGCGCGGGTGCCGCCCAGCACGGAGCAGGGCGCCGCCGCACCGCCGCCATATTCGGCAGCAAGCATCCTGACCAGCGCTTCGTCGTTGGCGGCGATCGCCACCGCCAGCCAATCCAGCAGGGTATGACGGGCCCAGACGAAGGCCGCGGGCCCGATCGTCGCATCGTCGACCGTACTGAGCCACTGCGCCATCGCGCCGGTAAAGCCGGGTGCCGCCTGATCGGATCGTTCCATTTCCACCTGTTCATGCGCCCGGTTTGTCGGGCGACGGTTATTGGGGTGGAGGCAGTATCGATCAGTGCGCCGTCGGCCGGCATCACATATGTGATGGATGGATTCGGCCGCGATCCATCACATACGTGATGACGGTACGCCAATCGGGCCGTCAGACTCGATGTCGCGCGGTGACATGCCGCGCGTTCGGCAAGCCAACCCTTGACTATGAAAACCATGACCGACGACAACCTCCGCCTGCGCCGCTCGGTGCTCTACGTTCCCGCCGCCAATGCCCGCGCGATAGACAAGGCCAGAAACCTGCCGTGCGACGTGATCGTCTTCGACCTCGAGGACGCGGTGTCGCCTGCGATGAAGGATGCCGCACGTGCACGACTTGGCGAGGCGCTGTCCACGCAGCCATTTCCGCATCATGAGGTCGTGCTGCGGGTCAATGCGCTCGGCACCGCCGAGTTCGAGCAGGATCTGATGCTCGCCGCCCGCGCCGGCGTCGATGCGGTGCTGTTGCCCAAGGTCAGCGGCGACGGCGATGTGCTGCGATTTGCGCGGGCCTGTGCCGCGCTGACATGGCGAAAGCCGGCGCGGCTATGGGCGATGGTGGAGACGGCTCAGGCGATTCACGCGCTCGATGCGATCGTCGTCGCAGGCCGCGCCGCGGTGCCCCGACTCGACTGCCTGGTGATCGGCACCAACGACCTGGCCAAGGAGACGGGCGTTTTCCCCGGAGAAGAGCGTCGGTACCTGCTGCCGTGGCTGATGCAGGCGATGCTGACCGCGAAACGGCACGGCGTCGATATCCTCGATGGCGTCTGGAACGACTTCGGCGATCAGGCAGGTTTTGCCGTTGAACTGACGCAGTCGGTGCGGATGGCTTTCGACGGCAAGACGCTGATCCATCCTTCCCAGATCGATGCCGCCAACGCGGCATTCGCGCCGTCCACCGAGCAGGTCGCCGAGGCCGAGCGGATCGCTGCCGCATTCGCGGCCGACGAGCATGCCAATGCGGGCGTGATCAATCTCGACGGCCGGATGGTCGAGCGCCTGCACCTGGAGCAGGCGCTGCGGGTCATCGGCCGTCGCCGGGCCATCGCTACTGCGGAGCAGCGACGTGGCGGCGCGGCAGCCGCCTAGCAGTTGCGGGCGACTGCGAGCACCGCGGGCAGCAATTGCTTGCGGCGCTCATGCAGCCGGGCCACCGGTCCGCCGGTGCCGATGCCCAGCCATTGCCCGCGAATTGGCGTCGCCAGCAATGTCGCCAACACGCCGGCGCCCGGCGTGGCGAGATTGGCGGACTCGTAGTAGCCCTGCTCGCGCGCCTGCCGTACCGCACGCAGGGTGTCGGTCAGCCGTGCCGGCGGCCATCCGGCCTTGCGCTCGGCGTTATAGCGGCGCAGCAGGCGGCCGACCTCGTCGTCGCTCATGCGGCTCATCAACATGATGCCGATCGCGGTCAGATGCATCGGGCGCATGCCGCCGGATACCGCGGTGAGCCGCAGCGCATGCGGGGATTCGATGACCGACAGGTACTGCAGCATGATGCCGCTCTGGCGGCCAAGCAGCACGGTTTCGCCCGTCTCTTCGGACAGCCGCCGCATGGCGTCATGCACGGTGGCACTGGCCCCGTGCTTGCGCGTGGTCCAGTCGCAGAGGAAGGACACGCGGACAGAGGGGCAGAACGTGCGCGCCTGCGCGTCGAATTCCATATAGCCGCGCGCCACCAGCGTGCGCACCAGCATCGACACGCTCGATTGCGGGATGCCCAGCTTCTCGACGATTTCGCTGACCCGCAACGGCCGCCGCTCCCGCTCGAACAACTCGAGCAGGTCGAACACCCGGTTCGCCGACTTGACCATGCCTGCATCCATTGAGAGTCCTCCCTAGGTGGCGTCGGGCCTTGTCTTCGAGGCATCGCCCCGCTATTCATTCGGAGTTACCGGCTATTCCAGCGCGCTTTGGACGAAGCGCCAACGCCTGGAATTCGTGATAACTCGAGCTCCAACGCGATGTCGTCGACCGCTGGATCTGCAATTTGGGGAAGCCAATTGACTCGTCCCACTAGCCATAGTGCTGTCCCATACACGGCGATCGATACGGTCGGGTCCCCGTTCTCCATCTTCCGCAGTGTCGGTACCGAAACCTGCATCCGCTCGGCGAAGGCTGCCATGGTTTCCTTCCGTCGCTTACGCGCGATGCGCAGGTTGTGGCCGAGGACCTCCAGGGATCGGGACACTGGGCCGGGAAGGGTGGCGATCGTGCGAGCTCTGCGTGGCATGGAAGCAATAGTATCGAGTCGCGGACAGAATGAAAACTATCTTTTCCATTCCATCATTCCCACCTGGAAATGAAGAGGCTGCTGGACAGGAGTGGGGCGCCGGTTGGAAATTCCGAACTGGAACGATATCGCGCTCGAATCATCGCTGTAGCGCGTTTCGGGAATGGCTTAAATTGCTGCCACCCGGCCGCACGAGATCGCCGATCTCCCGGCCCGGATCCCCGCAAGAGCCATGAAAGCCAGCCAAATTTCTTCCCTGCCCAACCATGCCGTGATCCGCGAGGTCGGTCTGCGCGATGGGCTGCAGAGTGTGCAGACCATCGTGCAGACCGAGCACAAGCGCGAGTGGATTCGCGCCGCGTACGAAGCCGGCCAGCGTGAAATCGAGATCGGCTCATTCGTGCCGGCGCGGCTGCTGCCGCAACTGGCCGATACGGCCGAGCTGCTGGCCTTCGCCAGGACGCTGCCGGGCCTGTTCTGCTCGGTGCTGGTGCCGAACCTGCGCGGTGCGGAACTGGCCCTCGCCAACGGGGCGGACTTGATGCTGGTGCCGCTGTCGGCCAGCCACGCGCACAGCCTGGCGAACTTGCGCAAGACCCCCGACGAAGTGGTGGCGGAAGTGGCCCGCATGCGCGCGGCCCGCGACGCGGCGGGCGCGCGCACATTGATCGAAGGCGGCGTCGGCACGGCGTTCGGCTGCACGATCCAGGGTCAGGTCGATGCCGACGAAGTATTGCGCCTGATGCAGGCGCTGCTCGATGCCGGCGCGGACCGTGTCAGCCTCGCCGATACGGTGGGCTATGCCGATCCCGCTCAGGTCGCCGCGCTGTTCGAGCGCGCCGTCGCGATCGCCGGCGACCGGCTGTGGTGCGGCCATTTCCACGACACCCGCGGACTCGGTCTGGCAAACGTCTACGCCGCGATGCAGGCAGGCGTGAACCGTTTCGATGCCTGCCTCGGCGGCATCGGCGGCTGCCCGCATGCGCCCGGCGCGAGCGGCAATGTCGCGTCCGAAGACCTGGCGTACATGCTGGGCAGCATGGGGATCGACACCGGCCTCGATATCGGCGCGCTGCTGCGCCTGCGCGAACGTGTGGCGGGCTGGCTGGTCGGCGAAACGCTGCACGGCACGCTGTGGCGTGCCGGCTTGCCAAAGACATTTCCGGGCGTCGGCGCTCCCGACGATGCCGATATCGCCGTGCCGGGCCGCTGTGGCACGGCCGCTTCCTCGACTCTCCAAGCCTGATCGCCCCTCGATTGGGTCATATCATGATGCAAACCGACGAATCCCTGCCGCTTGCCGGCATCCGCGTGGTCGAGTTCACCCATATGGTCATGGGCCCGACCTGCGGCATGATCCTGGCCGATCTCGGCGCCGAGGTCATCAAGGTCGAACCGCCCGGTGGCGACAAGACGCGCAATCTGCCGGGTCTCGGCATCGGCTTTTTCCGCGCCTTCAACCGCAACAAGAAGAGCGTGGTGCTGGACATCACCACAGACGAGGGCCGCGCCACCGCGGCGGAACTCGCAGGGCAGTGCGACGTGCTGCTGGAGAACTTCCGGCCCGGCCTGATGCGCAAGCTCGGGCTCGACTACGACACGCTGTCGAAGTCCTGTCCGCGGCTGATCTATGTCTCGCACAAGGGCTTCCTGCCGGGGCCGTACGAGAATCGGCTGGCGCTCGACGAGGTGGTGCAGATGATGGGCGGACTGTCGTACATGACGGGACCGAAGGGGCGGCCCCTGCGCGCCGGTACCTCGGTCAACGACATCATGGGCGGCATGTTCGGCGCGATCGGCGTGCTGGCCGCGCTGCACGAGCGCGATTTCACCGGACGCGGCCAGGAGATCCAGAGCGCGCTGTTCGAAAACTGCGTGTTCCTGGCCTCGCAGCATATGCAGCAGTACGCGATGACGGGCGAGGCGCCGCCGCCGATGCCCTCGCGCGTATCGGCCTGGAGCGTCTATGACGTCTTCACGCTCGCCGACGACGAGCAGCTGTTCATCGGCGCGGTCAGCGACAAGCAGTTCGTCACGCTGTGCAAGGTGCTGGAGCGGCCCGATCTGCTCGACGTGCCCGAGTACGCCAGCAATGCCTCGCGCGTCGCGGTGCGCCCGCAACTGCTGGAGCAACTCGGCGGCATCCTGTGCCATCGCCGCGTCGCCGAACTGGCGCCGAAACTCGAGGCGGCAGGCATTCCGTACGCGCCGATCGTACGCCCGGACCAGCTGCTCGACGACGTGCACCTGAAGCAGAGCGGGGGACTGGTGCCGATGCAGGCCGAGGACGGCTCGACGGCGCCGGCCGTGCTGCTGCCGCTGCTGATGGGCGGCCGCCGGCCGGGGGTGCGCAGTCCCTTGCCGAAGCCCGGCGAACACAACGACGAAATCCTGGCGCGGCTGGGCAAGGCCGCGCGTTGACATCACCGAGGCGGCCGGACATGCGAAGCGCGTCCGGCAATGCCGATCAGGCCGCGGCACAGCGGCCGACCCATATCCATCTGGAGACAACATCATGCATTCCCCCCGCTCGCGCTCCAACGCGCCTTCGCTCCTCCTGCGCCGCAACGCCGTCAAACTGGCCGCGGCGGCCATCACGCTCGGCATGCTGGGCGTGCCGGCGCTGTATCCCGATCGGGCCGCGCAGGCGCAATCGTCGTCCGGCAAGCCGATCCGATTGATCCTGCCGATCAGCGCCGGCTCCGGGGTCGATTCGATCGCGCGCGCCGCCGCGCCAGCGCTGGGCAGGGCTCTGGGCCAGCCTGTCGTGATCGAGAACATGCCGGGCGCCGGCGGTATTACCGGCGCGGCAGCCGTCGTCAAGGCGGCCCCGGACGGCACCACGCTGGGTCTCGTGTCGAACAACCATGTCATCAATCCCAGCGTGTTCAAGTCGATGCCGTTCGATGCGATCAAGGACATCACGCCGATCAGCGTGCTGGGCGCGACCTCGCTGGTGCTGGTGGTCAACCCCAAGGTGCCCGCGCGCAACGTCAAGGAACTGGTCGGGATGCTGAAGGCCAAGCCCGACGAATACAACTACGCGTCCTCCGGCAATGGCACGGTGATTCATCTGGCGGGCCAGATGTTCCTGGAGGAGGCCGGTGTCAAGGCGCGCCATATTCCGTACAAGGGCACCGGGCCGATGGTCACCGATCTGCTGTCGGGACAGGTACAGATGGGCGTGGTCGCGCTCAATGCGGTGCTGCCGCATCTGAAGGCCGGCACGCTGCGGGCCATCGGCCTGTGCGGCACCACGCGTTCCCCCGCCGCACCCGATATCCCGACCATCGCCGAACAGGGTCTGCCCGCTTACGACGTCGAGGGCTGGTTCGCGCTGATCGGCCCGGCCAACATGCCGCCCGCCGAAGTGCAACGCCTGCACGACGCCTTCGCCAGGGCCTTCACCAGCCCCGAAGTCGTCGAGGCGCTGAGGAAGCAGGCGACGGCCACGAAGCCGACCACGCCGGCGGAGGCCGCGAAGTTCTTCGCCAGCGAAGCCGCGCGCTATGCCACGCTGGTCAAGAAGGCCAACGTGTCGATCGAATAGCCGCACGCCGGCGTTTCTTCTCTCCACCAACGCACGCATCACTGAACATGGCTCTTTACCAGCTCGGCGAACTGACGCCGTCCATTTCCGACACCGCCTTCGTTGCGGATCAGGCCACCGTGATCGGCAACGCGCACCTCGGTGAGCAGGTCACCGTATGGCCCGGCGCGGTGATCCGCGCCGACAACGAACCCATCGCAATCGGCGATCGCGCCAACGTGCAGGAGGGCGCGGTGCTGCATACCGATCCGGGCTGCCCGCTGCGGATCGGCACCGACGTCACCATCGGGCATCAGGCGATGCTGCACGGTTGTACCGTCGGCGATGGCGCACTGATCGGCATCCAGGCGGTGATCCTGAACAACGCGACGATCGGCAGCGAATCGCTGGTCGCGGCCGGGGCGCTGGTCACCGAAGGCAAGTCCTTCCCGCCGCGGTCGCTGATCCTCGGCTCCCCGGCGAAGGCGGTGCGCGAACTGAGCGACGAGGAGGTGCGCAATCTGCGCGCCAATGCCGCCGACTACGTCAGGCGCGGCGCGGACTACAAGAACCAACTGAAGAAGCTGGCCTGAACGGGCGCTCCCGCCCGAACAATCAAAACAAGGAGGAGACATGAACATGCCTGTCAAGGCAGGGCGGAGCGTTGCCGCCGTTTGCCATCGCAAGTCCGCAGCCATGCTGGCGACGGCCCTCATTCCCGCCATGCTGGCCTGCCACGTCGCCCATGCCCAGCAAGTTGCCAACGTCGTGCTCTATGGCCTGCTCGATACCGGCATCGAATACATCAGCCACGCGGGCCCGGACGGCGGCGTGCTGCGCATGTCCAGCGGCAATCTCGCCGGCTCGCGCTGGGGGCTGCGCGGCAAGGAAGATCTCGGCGGCGGACTGAGCGCGGTATTCGTGCTCGAAAGCGGCTACAACAGCGATAGCGGAACGTCGGGGCAGGGCGGACGGCTGTTCGGCCGCCAGGCCTATGTCGGCCTGCAGGGCCGCTGGGGCGCGATCACGCTGGGCCGGCAGAACAACACGCTGTACGACCTGTTCGTGCCGTTCGATCCGACCCGCTACGCGAGCTATGGCGTGTTGCCGCAGGACCCGCACTTCGCCGGCCGCGCAGACAACGCGATCAAATACACCGGCAAGTTTGGCGACCTGACCGTGACGGGCCTTTACAGCAGCGGCTACGATGCGACGATTGCCAATGGAGCGGAGATACCTGGCTCGTTCCGGATCGGCCAGGAAATGGGCGCAGGTGCAAGCTATACGATCGGCAAGCTGAACGCCGTGCTTGCCTACGATCAGCGCCGTGGCGCCGCGGCGGCCACGCAAGGCAGTATCGAACGCCGCTATGCCGCCGGCATGCTGTGGTCGTCGGGGCCGTTCTCCGTGATGGCGGGCTATCGCTTTCTGCAGGGGACCATCGCGACGCCGTCGCTGCGCGCGCATCTGTACTGGGTTGGCGCGGGGTACCAGTTGACGCCGGCGTTGGCGCTGCGCGGCGGCATCTACCGGACCGATCGTCGCGATTCGCTCGACGATGCGATCAGCTACGCCGTGTCCGCCGTGTACAACCTGTCGAAGCGGACGGAGCTCTACGCGAATGCGTCCTTCATGGACAACCGCGGCGCATCGGCGCTCAGCGCGGCCAATGCCGGCCCCAGCGGCGGCGCCGGTGTGGATCAGACCGGTGTGGTGCTCGGAGTCCGGCACGTGTTCTGAGCAGAGTGGGGCGGGACGGCGTGCCGTCCAGAATGGCGCCGCAACCGGGTGATTTGATTTTTAATGATAATGCAATATCATTATCGTCCGATCGAAATCAGGACGACATCTTGCCTGCCGCTCAGCAACCACGACCCAATACGATCCGATGGCACCGGCGCGCTGCCGTGGCGTTGCTGGCCACGGCGCCAGGCATCTGCGCGGCGCAGGAAGGGGAGGCCGGGACGGTCGCCGAACTCGAAGCAGTGACCGTCACCGGCACGCGCGAGCGGGCCTATCGCGCGGTGGTGGCGCCCACTGCCAACAAGAGCGATACCGCGCTGAAGGAAACGCCGTTCTCCATCCAGACCGTGACGCGCGAGCTGATCGAAGACCGTGGCGTGTTCACGCTGGGCGAGGCGATTCGCACCGTGCCGGGTGTGACACCGCAAGTCGGCTGGGGCGGCAGCAACGACCGCTTCCGGCTGCGCGGCTTCGCCACCTCGGCCAATCTGAAGAACGGCTTTCGCCGCAGTGTCTTCGCGCCGGTCGACGAGATGGTCAATATCGAGCAGATCGAAGTGCTGAAGGGCCCGGCGTCCGCGCTCTATGGCCGTTTCGAGCCGGGCGGCGTGGTCAATCTGGTTACCAAAAAGCCGTTGGACAAGCCGCGGCACAGTGTCGAGCTCACTGGCGGCAGCCATGATTTTCGCCGCGTGACGGTGGACAGCACCGGACCGATCAGCGATACGCTGAGCTACCGGATCACCGGTTCCTGGCAGGACAACCGCAGCTTCCGCGATTTCGTCGATGCCGAAACCGCGTTCGTATCGCCGGTACTGCAATGGAAGCTCGCGCCGCAGACGCGGCTGACCGCGGAGTTCGAGTTCGGCCGTCGGCGCTCGGCATTCGACCGCGGCTTCGGCAACAGCCCGCTGTTTCTTGGCGTGCCGATCCATTACAACTATGGCGAGCGGGACGCGCGGCTGGACAACGACAGCGCGCTGGGCTCGCTCGTGCTCGATCATCGCTTCGACAACGGCTGGGAACTGCGCGCCGGCGCCCAACGCTCGTACGCGCGCACCGATGCGGTCTGGTACCCGTATGGATTCCCGCCGATCAGCGGCGCCGATGGCCCGGACCCGCAGGTCAACCGCCGCAAGCAACGCAATATCGATCGGCAGACCGATACCACGCTGATGGCCGAAGCCTCGCGCCGCTTTCAGACCGCCGGCATCGGCCATCGCGTGCTGATCGGCGCCGATTACAACTGGGACGAATGGGACTTCAGCGCTCAGGCCAACGTGGGGCCGGGCGGCTTTCCGGTCAATCTGCCGATCGATCTCTACCACCCCGTGCATGGCGCCACTGCCGGGCCGCTGCTGCCGTACGATGCTTCTCGTTACACCGGCCGCAATCTCGGCCTGTATGCGCAGGACGAGCTGCAGTTCGGCCCGCATTGGCGCCTGCTGCTTGGGCTGCGCTACGATCGTTCGCGCTCCAGCGCGCGGGCGCAGTACCTGCAGGCAGCGGACACGCTGGTCCGGCATGACGATGCGCTGTCGCCGCGCGCGGGCCTGACGTGGACGCCGGTCGAGGCGGTGTCGTTCTACGCCAGCTGGGCGCGGTCCTTCCTGACGGAGCCCTCCGGCGGCATGCTGCGGGCTGGCACGTTGCCCGCGCCGTCGCGTGGCAAGCAGACCGAAGTCGGCGCGAAGTTCAGCCTGCTGGACGGCCGGCTCGAGCCGACCGTCGCGCTGTTCGATATCCGCCGCAGCAACGGCGTGGTATCGGACCCGGAGGACTTCAACTATGTGATCCAGGTCGGCGAGCAGCGCAGCCGCGGCTGGGAAATCGACGTACCGTTCAGCATCACGCCGCGCTGGCGGGTGCTGGCGAGCTATACGCAATACAAGGCCGAGATCGCCGCGGACAGCAATCCGGCGCTGGTCGGCAAGCTGCTGGCCAATGCGCCGCGCCGCACCGCGAGCATCTGGACCACCTATGACTTTGCCGGCGTCGCATCGGGCCTGAGCGTCGGCATCGGCGCGACCTATGTGGGCGAACGGCAGGCCAATACCGAGAACACCTTTGCCTTGCCGTCGTACACGCGGTGGGATGCCAATATCGCCTATCGCTTCGGCAAGGCGCGGCGCTACAAGCTGCAGCTGACCGTGCAGCACCTCGGCGATCGCCGCTACTACGACTCGGGCGGCGCGTTCGTGCCGACCTATCCTGGCGCGCCGCGCACGGTGTTCGCCAGCTTCGGAGCGACGCTGTGACGGTGCTGGCCACCACGGGCCTGTTCGCCGGCCACGGCGGACGGCCGCTGCTCGGTCCGCTCGATCTGGCCATCCCGAGCGGGCGTTTCGTCTGCCTGCTGGGCGCGAACGGCGCGGGCAAATCGACGCTGATCCGCACGCTGTGCGCAATGCAGGCACCGGTTGCAGGACAGGTGCATCTGGACGGCGAGCCGATCCACGCGATGCCGTCGGCGCAGCGCGCGCGGCGCCTTGCGGTCGTGTTGACCGAGCGGGTCGACGGCACGCTGATGCGCGGCTACGAGCTTGCCAGCATGGGGCGTTATCCCTATCTGGGCTGGGCGGGCCGCCTGAGCCCGGACGACCATCGCATCGTGCATCAGGCGCTGGTCAGTGCCGGTGCACTGCCGCTGGCGGATCGGCTCGTCGCCGAGATGTCCGATGGCGAGCGGCAGAAGATCATGATTGCGCGCGCCCTGGCACAACAGCCGCGCCTGCTGGTGCTCGACGAAGCGACGGCGTTTCTCGATCTGCCGCGTCGCGTCGGCACCATGCAACTGCTGCTGGATCTGGCACGCGAGCGCGGCCTGGCGGTGCTGCTGTCCACGCATGACCTCGAACTGGCGTTGCGCTATGCGGACGAGCTGTGGCTGATCGATGGCAAGCGGCAGCTGCATGTGGGCGCGCCAGAGGACCTCGCGATCGCCGGCACGCTGGGTGCGAGCTTCGCCGCCGATGGGCTGGACTTCGATCTCGAGCGCGCGGAGTTGCGGGTGGGACGGGCCGGCACGCGCGCGGTCCGGCTCGAAGGCGTGGGACTGCGCGTCAGCTGGGCCGCGCGGGCGCTCGAGCGGGCAGGGTATGTGCGCGACGCCTCGGCGACGCTGACGGTGCATGCCGATCCTTCTGGCTACACGGTGGCGGGCGACGGCGACGGCGATGAAGTCACGCGCTATGCCACGCTGGGCGCGCTGGTGGAGGCGCTGCGCGTGGCGTCGGCGCGGACCGGACCTGCCTCTGCCGCGGAGGCGGTGCGGTGAGCCGACGTTGGGCCGCTATGGCGCTCGCTGCCGGCCTGCTATGCGGCTGCACGCGCCTCGACGCGCCTGCGCGAGCCGCATGGCCGGAGCTGGCCGTCGGACCCGGCGGTCCGGGCGTCAACCTCGATGCGGCCTGCGTCGCGGACTATCGACCGGGGGTCGATTACTTTCCGCAGAAGACCGCCTTCTCGCATTCGTCCCAGCTGCAGGTCGAATACGGCCCGCACTACAAGCGCGTCCGCTTTACGCCGAGCGTGGCGACCGGCGAGCGGCTCGAATATCTGCTGGTCCAATGTGGCACGCCGGTGCCGCCGCATCCTGCCGACGTACCGGTGATCCTGGTGCCGATCCAGCGACTGGTCACCGGCAATGCGGCGATGCTGGGTGCGCTGGACGAGCTCGGGCTGGTGGACCGTCTGTATGGCGCCGAGAACGTGCGCAGCGTGACGGTGCCGTCGGTGCGCGCACGGATCGAGCAGGGCCTGGTCCACGATATGTGGGGCTATGGCCATGCCTCGATCGAGCAGGCGATGTCGGTGCAGGCGGACGTCTACCTCAGCTTCTATTCGGCCTATCCGCAGGGCAATATGCATCCGCGACTGTGGGAACTGGGCGTGCGGGCGATTCCGCAGGCCGACCATCACGAGCCGCATCCGCTCGGCCGCGCCGAATGGCTCAAGCTGCTGGCACTGCTGACGAATCGCGAGCAGCGTGCCAACGATCGCTTTGCCTCGATCGAAGCCGCATACGGCAGACTGTCGGCGATTGCCGCGGGCGCGACGCGCCGCCCCATGGTGATGTCCGGTTTTGCTGCGGGCCGCCATCGCTTCGAGACCTTCGGCGAGCACAACCAGCGTGCCCGGCTGATCGCGGACGCCGGCGGACGCTATGTGCTGGACGGCGGCGGCACCGGCAGCCTGGTCTATCTGCCGTTCGAGCGCGTCTATGCGATGGGGGCCAGCGCGCCGGCATGGCTCGGCACGATGGGCGGGCAGGCCAGTATCGAGGCGTGGATCGCTGCCAACCCGCTGCATGGGCGTTTTGCCGCGGCGCGCACGGGCAATGTCCATGCGTGGGACCGCGGGTATACCGGAGCGTGGGCGTATCCGTACCAGGACCACAGCATGACGCGGCCGCATATCCAGCTGGCCGAAGCCATCGCCGCGCTGCATCCCGAACTGGCCGGCGAAGCCGCCGGCGTTATCGAGCCCACCGGGGCCGACACGCCTGCCCCTCGCCCGACCCCTCAATTCCTGCGGAAACTACCGTGACGACCCTGATCCACGCTCCCGCCGCGGCGGCAACACCACGCGGATCGAGCCCGCGCGCCGCGCTGATCTTCGCGGGCCTGATGCTGGCCGCACTGCTGCTGCTGATTGCCGAGCTGACGCTTGGCGCGGTCGCCGTGCCGTTCTCCGCGGTGCTGCAGTCGCTGACCGGGCAGACGGTGGAAGCGGCGGTGTGGCGCGATATCGTGCTCGGCTTCCGCTTGCCGCGGGCGGTCAACGCGATGATCAGCGGCGCCGCGCTCGGCGTGTCTGGGCTGCTGTTGCAGACGCTGTTCCGCAATCCGCTGGCCGACCCCTTCGTGCTTGGCATCGTGCATGGCGCGCGCCTCGGTACGGCGCTGCTGGTGACCATCGCCGGCGTCGCCGGCAATGCGTTCCTGCTGCGTTATGGGCTGGTCGGGGATCTTGGCATGGCGCTGGCATCGATCGCTGGCTCCACCGCCGTGCTGGCCCTGCTGGCGGTGCTGTCGCGGCGGGTCGGCACGGTGACGCTGCTGATCACGGGCCTGATGCTCGGTTACCTCGCGGTGGGGCTGATCAGCGCGTCGATGCACTTCATCGACGAAACGCAGGCCCGCGCGTTCAAGGCCTGGGACGATGCCAGTTTTGCCGGTGCCACGCGGCGACAGCTCGAGATCCTGGTGCCGGGCGTGGCGATCGGGCTGCTCGGCAGCCTGCTGCTGGTCAAGCCGCTCAATGGCCTGCTGCTCGGCGAACGCTATGCGGAATCGATGGGCATTCCGGTGGCACGGGTCAAGCGTGCGGCCTTGCTGGCGACGGCATGGCTGACCGGACTGGTGACGGCCTTCTGCGGGCCGGTGGCGTTCCTCGGACTGGTATCGGCACAGCTGGCGCGCGCGCTGTGGCGCTGCGCCGACCATCGCGTGCTGCTTCCCGGTGCGGCGCTGGTCGGCGCGGTGCTGGGCCTGGCCGCCGATCTGGTGGTGCATCTGCCGTGGAGCCGGCATGTGTTCCACCTGAATGCCGTGATTGGCCTCGTCGGCGCGCCGGTGGCGCTGTACATGCTGTACCGGACCAAGGCCCTGCATCGCGCCGACTGACCTGTGGGAGGGTCCGGTGCCGTCCAGGCTATTCGCCTGAATTGCCCACCACCAGAAAGACGGCGCTGGTACTGGCGACCGGCCGGCCATCGACGCTGATCAATGCCTTGGCAAAGGCGAGGCGGGAGCCGGTCTTGACGATATCGACATGGGACTCGATCCAGTCGCCGGGCCGGGCGGCGCCGACATAGTCGATGCTCAGATTGGCTGTCGTCATCCGTAATGGCGGCTGCTGCGATGTCGCGGTGACATAGCCGAGCGAGACATCGGCCAACGTGGCGATCAACCCCCCATGGACAGTGCCGGAGGCATTGGTGTGCTTCTCCGCGACTCGCAGGCCGATCGTGAATCCCTGTGCCTGCTCCTTGTAGAAGTAGGGCCCTGTCGCATCGAGGAATGGGCTGGTACGAAATAGCGGCCGATAGCCCTGCGGCGGGTCTGCGTGCGCACGGTTCGCGGCGGTGGAAGCGCATTGAAGCGGGGAGGTGGGCTGATTCATGGTGTTCCCTTGCGGTGGAGTTGGCCAGAATCAGGGCGCACGAGGCTTGCCCTCACGCTGAAGGGCAGAGGCGCTCGCGCTCTCTTTCATCCGGACTATCACCGTCGGCTTCGGATTGGGACCGAATCTGCTGACCCCGGCATTGGCATGGCCAACGACTGCCGGGCGCTCGCGGGCTAGTGCGCCTGTCGACGCCATCACCGCCGGTAGGGACTTTCACCCTGCCCTGAGAACGCTGCCGCGTTGGTGCCAATCGCGGCGGGGAAATCATACAACGGCGTCGGCGAACGGAAGGCCAGCATGGTCTTGGATGAAACGCAATTAACCGCCAAAACTTTCCAAACACCGCGAACACCGGCTCGTAGCAGTAGGGTGGGTTCGAAACCGCCCATCGGCGACAACGCTAGAATGCAAACCTTCGCGCCGCGCCGCGGCCACGCCATTCCATTCGCATCACGGCATGATCAAAACGACCCTCGCGGTGCTGGCTTTTTGTTTCGGGGCATCCGCGCACGCCGCCGGCGACCCACGCGCCGGCAAGGCGGCGTTCGACCGCCGATGCGCGTCCTGCCACAAGGTCGGACCGGCGGCGCGCAGCGGCTTCGGTCCGCAGTTGAATGGCATCGTCGGCCGCAAGGCGGGCGCGGTCGATGACTACCCGTACTCGAGCGCGATGCGTGCTTCCGGCATCGTCTGGTCCGACCAGACGCTGGCCGCGTTCCTGCGTGCGCCGGAACAGGTGGTGCCCGGCAACAGGATGCGCTTCTGGGGAATCGGCAGCGCGCAACAGATCGACGATTTGCTGGCGTACCTAAGGCGGTTCCAATAGTCTCGCTGTCGTGCCGATTGCTACCAAAGGAGAGTCCCACGATGTTCAGCCATGTCACCGTCGGCGTTGCCGATCTGTCCCGCGCTGGCCGGTTCTACGATGCCCTGCTGGCCCCGTTGGGTTTGCGCCAGCGTCCCGTCGTGCCGGACGGCGGTCCCGCCGCGCTGTGTTGGGTCCGGCCGGGTGAGGCGCTGCCTCGCTTCTACGCCTACCATCCCTTCAACGGCCAACCGGCTACCGCCGGCAACGGCAGCATGGTGTCGTTCCTGGCACCGTCGCCGGAGGCGGTCGAGCAGGCCTATGCGGCGGCCATGGCCGCTGGTGGCACCGACGAAGGCCCGCCGGGGCCGCGTCCGCACTACGGCGACGGGTATTTCGGCGCCTATCTGCGCGATCCGGACGGCAACAAGGTTCAGGTCGTCCATCGCGGCGATCTGCCTGCGGCTGCCGGCTGACGCTCCGCTTGCCGCGGTTTTTTTCCGCAGCAGCGGCACATCGCGGACGCCGAGGTGAAGGCGGTCAGCGATGGCGGGCAATAGGGGTGGGTGGTTGGCGCCCTAGTCCAGAAACAGGTCCGCAATCACCGAACGCAGCCAGCGATTGGCCGGGTCCTGGTGATAGCGCTCGTGCCAGTGCTGCTTGATCGAAAACGTCGGTAGCGGGAAGGGCGGAGCCAGCGCCTTGACGTTGGCGATGCCCATCAGCATCTGCGCCACGCGCTCCGGCACGGTGGCGATCAGGTCGGTGTTGGCCAGCAGATTGCCCAGGCCGGGCAGTGTCGGCAGCGACAGCGCGACGTTGCGCGTGACCCTGCGCCGTTCCAGCTCGCGCTCCAGCAGATCATGCCCGGTACCGGCGGCCGTGATGGCGACGTGCTTCTCGCGCTTGAACAGCGAGACCGTCATGCGCCTGCCCACACGCGGATGGTCCTGTCGCACCACGCAGGCAAAGCCCTGGTTGAACAGGCGTTGCTGATAGAAGCCAGCCTCCAGCTCGGGCATGAAGCCGACCGCCAGATCGGACTCGCCGGTCTCCAGCTGCTTTGCCGTGTCCGTGGAGATCCGCATGACCTCCACGCGAATCGCCGGCGCCAGCGTATTGAGACGGTTCATCAGCCCCGGCAGAAACTGCAGATGGCTGATGTCGGTCATGCTGATGCGGAACGTGCGCTCCGAACGCGGCGGGTCGAACACCACCTGCTGCTGCGTGGCGGTCCGCAGAATCGCCAACGCCTGGCGGAACGGCTGGATCAGCGTCTCCGCATGCGGGGTCGGCAACATGCCCTCGGCGG
The DNA here is from genome assembly GCF_017598945.1 of Cupriavidus gilardii. GTDB lineage: Bacteria > Pseudomonadota > Gammaproteobacteria > Burkholderiales > Burkholderiaceae > Cupriavidus > Cupriavidus gilardii_E. The sequence continues at coordinate 96,141 of NZ_JAGFTW010000058.1, read as the reverse complement.
TCCTGACGAACAGCGGATCGCCGAACTGCTTGCGCAGCCGGCCTAGCGCCAGACTGACCGAAGTTTGCGGCAGGCCCAGGTGTTCGCCGGCACGCGACACGCTTCGGGTCTTGTAGACCTCGTCGAACACGGCCAGCAGTTTCGTATCCATTATTAAGAATCCCGCTTGGGACTATGGGCGCCATTGCATGGACGACATAGTGCCATTGCCCTAATCTTGCCGCAAGGCGCCACCGGACAGCGCGCCGCCATCCATAAAAGACATCCTTGGAGACATGGCATGCAAACAGGCAAGCTGGGGAGATGGCTCGCTTGCACCGCGCTCGCCGCGGTATCGACGATTTCCCATGGGCAGGACTGGCCGAGCGGACCGGTGCGCGTGATCGTGCCGTTCGCCGCCGGTTCGACCCCGGACATCACCGCGCGGCTGATCGGGGAGCGGCTGACCGCGCGCCTGGGCCAGCCGATGGTGGTGGAGAACAAGGCCGGCGCGGCCGGCAATCTCGGTACCGATGCCATCGCCAAGGCCAGGCCCGATGGGCAGGTGATCGGCGTCAGCATTGCCGGCCCGCTGGCGGTCAATTCGCTGCTGTACAGCAAGCTGCCGTATGACCCGGCGCGCGATCTGCAGCCGGTGACCATCGCGACCAGCCAGCCGGCGGTGCTGGTGGTGGCCAGCCGCGTGCCGGCAGGCAATGCCGCCGAACTGCTGGCGCTGCTGAAGAAGCAGCCGAAGGCTTTGAGCTATTCGTCGATGGGTGCGGGCACGATCTCGCATCTGGCGATGGCGGCGCTGGCCGCACGCAGCCAGGCCGATCCGGTCCACGTGCCGTACCCCGGCTCCGGCGCAGCGGTCACCGCGGTGATCGCCGGCGACGTCGATATGGCGATCCTGCCGGCGGCCACGGTGCTGCCGCATGTGAAGAGCGGGCGCATCAAGGCGCTGGCGGTGGCCGGCGCGAAGCGTTCGCCATCGCTGCCGGACCTGCCCACGCTCGCGGAGGCCGGCGTCGCCGATGTGCAGGCCGACGCCTGGATCGGCTACGTGGTGCCGGCCGGCACGCCGGGGCCGATCGTCAAGCGGCTGCACGACGAGATCGTCGCGGTGCTGGCCGAGCCGGCGTTGCGCGAAAAACTGCGCCTCCAATATATGGACCCGGTCGGCAACACGCCCGACGCCTTTCGCCGCGTGATGGCGGACGACGTCGCGCGCTGGAAGCCGGTCATCGAAAAACACAGGATTCGGCTGGACTAGCATGGCGACAACGATGGAAGGACTCTCCGGACTGTCCGGACTCTCTGGGCTTTCTGCGCTTTCCCGCGGCGACACGCTGATCGAGGCGGGGCGTGAAGTGCCCGTGCTCGGCCCCTTCGACGTGGTCGTGCTGGGCGGCGGCCCCGCCGGTATCAGCGCTGCGGCTGCGGCAGCCTGCAACGGGGCGCACGTACTGCTGGTCGAGCGCTACGGCTTTCTCGGCGGCATGGGCACCGCCGCGGGCGTGACCAACTTCTGCGGCTTGCATGCCAATGTGTTTGGCGAAATTCGCCAGGTCGTACACGGGGTCGCCGACGATCTGCTGATGCGCATGCGCCAGCTCGATGGCCTGAACGACCCCCATCTGGTACTCGGCAAGATCTACGCGCAGGCCTACGACATGTCGGCGTTCAAGTGCGCCGCGGACGCGCTGCTGGCAGACCATGGCGTCCATCTGCTGTTCCATGCGCTGGCCGCCGGTGTCGCGCGCCATGCGGATGGTAGCCTCGACGCGCTGCTGCTCGAGACCAAGTCCGGACGCGTGGCCGTGCGCGCGCGCTGCTTCATCGATGGCTCGGGCGACGCCGATATCGCGCACTGGGCCGGTGTGCCGACCGAAAAGGGCGACGCCGAAGGCCATATGTTGTACCCCACGCTGATGTTCCGCGTCGGCAACGTCGACGCGGAACGCGCGGGGGAGGCCTGGAAAACCATTCCGGCGCTGATGGATCAGGCCGAGGCCGCCGGAGAATTCCGCTTTCCGCGGCGTGGCGCGGTGGTCCGCCCGCAGAAGCATCCTTACGAGTGGCGCGTCAACGTGACGCAACTGCGCAAGCTCGATGGCTCGGCGACCGACGGCACCGATGCGCAATCGCTGAGCGAAGGGGAGATCGAGGGCCGCCGGCAGATCGTCGAATATCTGCGCTTCCTGCGCGCCAAAGTGCCGGGCTTCGAAAACGCCTATGCCCTCGATGTCGCCCCGCAGCTGGGCATTCGGGAGACGCGCCGCTTGATCGGCGAGATCATGCTGACCGCGGAGGACGTGCTCGGCTGCGCGGATTTCCCCGATTCGATCGGCGTCAACGGCTGGCCGCTGGAGAAGCATGTGGCCGGCGACGTGCAATGGGTCTGGCCGCCGATTCCGGATTCGCGGGGCTACAGCCAGCTGCCGTACCGGATGCTGTTGCCGCGGCGCGCGACCGCGGGGGGCGTCGACAATCTGCTGGTGGCGGGCCGGTGCGCGGCGATGACGCACGACGGGCAGTCGGCCGCGCGCGTGTCCGGCGCCTGTTTCGTGATGGGCCAGGCGGCGGGCACCGCCGCCGCGCTGGCCGTGCGCGATGGCAGATCGCCGCACGATATCGATGTCGACGAACTGCAGGCGTTGCTGGTCGGGCAGGGGGCCTTTCTGGGCGAAGGCAGAGGGCAGCGCCCTTAGCTTTGCACCGCCGGCACGGCGGGTTGGCTGGCCCCATGCCCGCGGCCCAGCACCAGCATCGTCAGACCGGCCAGCACCGCCGGAATGCCGACCAGCACGAACAGCGCCGGCATGCCGAGCCCCAGCGACAGCATCGCGCCGCCGCCGACGGAGCCGACCACCGAGCCGATGCGTCCGACGCCGTTGGCCCAGCTGACACCGGTCGCGCGGCAATCGGTGGGGTAGTAGGCCGCCGACAGCGCGTTGGCGCCGACTTGCGAGCCCGATACGCAGAAGCCGGCCCAGAACACGGCGACGGCGGCCAGCATTGGGCTTGCCGTCACGTTGCCGATGATGGCGGTGAACAGGCCGGCCAGCGTGTAGCTGGCGGCGAGCACATAGTGGGGGTTGCGCCGGCCCATCAGCCAGCCGAGCACGATGGCGCCCACGGTGCCGCCGACCTGGAACATCGCGGTCACGAGCGCGGCATGCTTGAGCGAGATGCCGGTGCTGCGCAGCACGGTGGGCAGCCAGCTCGACAGCAGATAGATCACCAGCAGGCTCATGAAGAAGGCAAACCACAGCAGCAGCGTGCCGCGCAGCAGATCCGGGCGGAACAGATGCCAGACCGGCGAGCCAGCGCGCGTGCGCGGCGGCACCATGAAGCTGGCGTCGCGCAAATCGGCGTTAGGGGCGATACGCCGCAGCGTGGCGGCGACGCGGTCGAGCTGCTTGCCCATCGTCACCAGATAGCGGACCGATTCCGGCAGCAGCGCCAGCAGTACCGGCACCAGCAGCAGCGGCAGCACGCCGCCGACCACCAGCACCGAGCGCCAGCCATACGACTCGATCAGGCCCGCGGAGGCCATTCCACCTAGCGCCGACCCGATCGTGAAGCCGCAGAACATCGTGGTCACCAGGAACGAGCGCCGTTTGTCGGGGCAATATTCCGAGGTCAGCGTGATCGCATTGGGCATCGCACCGCCGAGGCCCAGGCCCGTGATGAAGCGCAGCGCGATCAGTTCCCACAGCGAGTTCGACCACGCCGACACCAGGCTCGCCATGCCGAAGAACAGCACGCTGAATACCAGCACGGTCTTGCGGCCGTAGCGGTCCGACAGCGGGCCGAACAGAAAGGCGCCGCCCATCAGGCCGGCCAGCCCTGCGCCGAAGAGCGGTCCCAGTTGTGCGGGACTCAAATCCCACTCGGCGCGGATGGCCGGTGCAATAAAGCCGATCGCCGCGGTGTCGAAGCCGTCGATGGCGACGACAAGAAAACACAGCACGACGATCAGGATCTGGAACGGCGATAACGGCGCTTCGTCGATGAAGCGCGTGACGTCGATGGCGGCGGGGCGCGGCATGGTTGTCTCCTGGTTCTGGTCTGAGCGGATGTGCGCGGGCGCCGCCGTCTCCTTGCGGAGGCGGCGGGGCAAACGATCCGACGAATGTTGCTGCTGGGCTGGCGTCTGGCCCTAGCGTTGGCCCGGCGCGTTCAGGCAGTCCGCTGCCCGCCAGCCATGCAGCCATGCCAGCGCGTCATAGAACTGCTCCTGCGTGCGGCCGACCCACAGCGAATTGCGCACCAGCCGTTCGACGCCCTTGGCGTGGTAGATCCGGCCCATTTCCCGGGCGGAATAGAGCACGCGCGCGGTGCGTGGAATCCGGACCTTGTCGTACAGCGCGAACGCGGCCGCGAAGTCGCCGTCGCAGTGCTCGACCGCGGCGCCCAGCGTCACCGCGTCTTCCAGCGCCTGGCAGGCGCCCTGCGCAAGGTATTGCGTCATCGGGTGCGCGGCGTCGCCCAGCAGCGTGGCGCGGCCGAAGCTCCAGCGCTCGACCGGATCGCGATCGGCGGTCGCCCACCGTTTCCATGAGGTCGGGCGATCCAGCATCTGATGCGGACGCGGATGAATGCCCTCGAAGTACGACAGCACTTCCTCCTTGCTGCCCTCGCGAACGCCCCAGACCTCCTGCTCGCGGCTGTGGAAGGTCACCACCAGGTTGTATTGCTGGCCGCCGCGCAGCGGGTAGTGGACCAGGTGGCAGTGCGGGCCGGCCCAGACCACGGGCGCATTGATCCGCAGGTCCTGCGGCATGTCTTCCAGTTCGACCACCGCGCGGTAGACCACATGGCCGGTCACGCGCGGCTCGTCGCCCAGCAGCACCTGGCGGACCGCCGATTTGACGCCGTCGCAGCCGATCACCGCGTCGGCGCGGTGCCGTTCGCCGCGCTGGTCGATCACGGTGACGCCGTTGTCATCCTGCTCGAGGCCCTCGACCCGCTTCGCGGTACGGAAGCGGATCAGCGGATGATCCTGTACCGCTTCGAGAATCGACAGATGGATGTCGGCACGATGGATCACGGCATACGGGTTGCCGAAGCGCTCGCGATAGCGTGCGCCGACGTCGACCACCGCGACCTCGCTGGCGTCGACGGCGTCCATCAGCATCAGGTGGTCGGTGAATACCGAGCGGTTGCGTGCCGCCTCGCCGACGCCCAGCGCGTCGAGCGCGGCAAAGGCGTTGGCCGCGAGCTGGATGCCCGCGCCGATCTCGCCGATCTGCTCGGCCTGTTCCAGCAAATCGACGCGGATGCCCTGACGCGCGAGAGCCAGCGCCGCGGCCAGGCCGCCGATGCCGCCGCCGACCACGATGACCTTGCGGTCCTGTTGTGTTGTGTTCATCGATGTCTCCTGACCCGCTCTCCGGGCTGCGGTGCGCTCAGCGCTGGTAATCCGGTTGCTGGCGCGGTTCGGCGGCACGGAAGGCCGGATGCGCGGCCGCATGGCGGTAGACCGCCATCGTCAACGGAAAGCGCTCGGTATCGCAGCCCATCCGCTGTGCGTTGGCGATCTGCGGCACGAGGCAGCAATCGGCCAGCGTGGGCTGCGCGCCGAAGCACCACGGGCCGGCGGGGCGCCTCGTCAGCAGGCGCTCCACCATGGCCAGGCCCTCGTCGACCCAGTGCCGGTACCACGCATCCTTCTGCTCCGGCGAGACGCCGAGCGTGTCCTGCAGATAGCGCAGCACGCGCAGATTGTTGACCGGATGGATATCGCAGGCGATCGCATACGACAGCTCCAGCACGCGGGCCCGCGCCTCGATGTCGGCGGGAATCAGCCGCGGTTCCGGATGCCGCGCATCGAGGTAATCGACGATCGCCAGCGATTGCCCCAGATGCAGTTCGCCATCGACCAGCGCCGGCACGCTGGCGGAGGGGTTGATCCGCTCGACATACTGCGCGTCGCGATGCGCGCCGTTCCGGATATTGACCGGCACGTAGTCGTAGGACAGTCCTTTCAACGCGAGCGCGATGCGCACACGGTAGGAGGTCGAGCTGTTGAAGAAGCTGTGCAGCTGCATGATCGGCTTCCGCTCAGACGATGCGCACCGACAGCTCGCCCAGCCCCTGCACGCCGGTCACCATCTGCTGTCCTGGCTTCACCGCGCCGACGCCCTCGGGCGTGCCGGTAAAGATCAGATCGCCCGGTTCCAGACGGAAGTACTGCGACAGGTAGGCCACCGTTTCCGCGACCGACCAGATCAGATGCGAGACATTGCTGCGCTGGCGCGTTTCGCCATCGACGGTCAGCCACAACTCGGCCTGCTCGGGATGGCCGACATCGCTGGCGCGATGCAGCGGGCCGACCGGTGCCGAGGCATCGAACGCCTTGCCGATCTCCCAGGGGCGGCCCATCTCGCGCATCTTCATCTGCAGATCGCGGCGGGTCATGTCGAGGCCGACGGCATAGCCCCAGACATGATCGAGCGCGTGTTCGACCGGAATATCGCTGCCGGCCCGGCCGATCGCGGCGACCAGTTCGGCCTCGTAGTGATAGTTCTGCGTCTGCGACGGGTAGGGCAGCGACAGCGTTTCGCCATAGGCGACCGGAATCACCGCGTCGGCAGGCTTGCAGAAGAAGAACGGCGGCTCGCGGTCCGGATCGAAGCCCATTTCACGGGCATGCGCGGCGTAGTTGCGGCCGACGCAGTAGACGCGGCGAACGGGGAAGCGGTCGTCGCTGCTGCCGGCAACCGGAATGGCGACGGTCGGCGCGGGATCGAAAACATAAGGCATGGGTAGTCCTTGCGGGATCGTATCGTTCAGGAATGGGGGCGCGGCGGGGAGGGCGGCCATGCGTCAGGCGCGCACCGCTGCCCCTTCGGCAAGCTGTCAGAGCCGTTCTTCGCGCAGCAGATTCAACGCACTGAGCACCGGGCGATCGGAATAGCTGAACAGCACCGCGTCGTCGACGCAGGCCAGCTGCACCGGCTGCCACGATGGCGCGACGAAGATGTCGCGCGGCTCGAACTGGAATTGCATCTCGCCGATGCGCGCGGTACCGCGGCCTTCTACGACGCTGTAGACCGTCGCATCGGTGCTGCGATAGGTGCGGCCCTGGAAGCCGGCCGGCAGGAATTGCATGAAGGTGGCCATGGTAGGCATGGGCCAGCCGCCGGTAGCGGGATTGACGTAGCGCAGCTTGACGCCGTCCCACGCGTCGAGGTCGCCATGGCGATAAAGCTGGTCGAGCGCCTCGCGCGTTCTCGCATACGGATAGCTGAAGATCGGCGAAGTGCCGCCCGTGGGCTGATGACGCACCGGCACCATGTTGTTGCCATAGCGGGCGAAGCTGTTGCCCTCGGGGCGCGTGACCGGCTGCACGGCTTCGGGGTAGCTCTCTGCGAATCCGGCATCGAGCTGCTGCAACAGCGGAATATCGAGTCCGTCGAGCCAGACCACCGGCTCGCCGCCGTCGGCCTCCAGTGGATTGCCGTGGTCATGCCAGGTCCACGACGGCGTGATGATGAAATCGCCGGGATGCATGGTCGTGCGTTCGCCGTCGACCGCGGTCCACGCGCCCTGGCCCTCGACGATAAAGCGCAGCGCGGACTGCGTGTGCCGGTGGCTCGGCGCGATCTCGCCGGGCAGGATCAGTTGCAGGCCTGCGTACAGCGTCGAGGTAATGCTCGATTTGCCGCGCAGCCCGGGATTTTCCAGCACCAGCACGCGGCGTACCGCTTCCTCGGCGCTGATTACCGAGCCGGCCTGCATCACCAGCGGGCGGATCTGCTCGTATTTCCAGATCGCCGGCTGCGCCTTGGGCTGGGGCTGCGGCGGCACCAGCGCGTGCAGCGATTCCCACAGCGGCGTCATATGGCTGCGCCCGATCTGCTCGTAATAGGCCGCGCGGGCGATATCCCGCTTGCTGTTCGACATCGAGGTCTCCAATCGAGAAAGCACCGGCGGATCGGCTCCCCTCTCCCGCTTGCGGGAGAGGGGCTGGGGGAGAGGGAAGCCTGTCCGCGTTTTCGTTTGATGAGACTCTAGCCGCGCAGGTATATTTCGGAAAATGAATAATTGATCTGATCCATACGCATATGGATATGGCTGGGAGGGTTTTCCCTGATGGATTGGACGCACCGGCTACGGCTTCGCAACTTGCAGATGCTGTTGAGCCTGGCCGAGACCGGCAATATGAGCCAGACCGCGGCGGCGCTGAATACCACGCAGCCCGGCCTGTCGAAATGGCTGCGCGAGCTGGAGGAGGACATCGGCCTGCCGCTGTTCGAGCGCCACGCGCGCGGGCTGCGGCCGACGCCGTATGGCGAATCGCTGATCGAACATGCGCGCCGCATCGAAGCGCAGCTCGATAGCGCGCGCGACGATCTGCAGGCGCTGCGCGATGGCGGCAGCGGCCTGGTGGTGATCGGGACCTCGGGCGCTTCGGCCGCCGATACGGTGCCGCTGGCGGTGGTCCGGCTGCTCAAGGCGATGCCCGGCGCGCAGATCCGCCTCGTCGAAAGCACGATGGACGAGCTGATGAGCCGGCTGGCGCGCGGCGAGCTCGATATCGTCGTCGGCCGCTCCGCGCCGGAATTGCAGGATGCGCGCTTGCGTACCGAGGCGCTGTACATGGAGCCGATCCACTTCGTCGCGCGCCCCAAGCATCCGCTGCTGTCGATGGCGGCGCTCGACTGGGCCGCGCTCGAATCGTTTCAATGGGTGATCTGGCCGCGCGGCACGCCGATCCGCAATGCGCTCGAATCCGCGCTGGCCGCCGCGGGGCGTCCCTTGCCTGCGCGCTGCGTCGAATCCAATTCGACGATCCTCAATCTGACGCTGCTGAACCACACGAACATGATCGGCGTCGCCTCGCACCGCACCGCGCGCCGGCTCGAGGATCTCGGTGCGCTGCGCATCGTGCCGCTGCGGCTGTCGGGCTTCGGCTCGGTGTCGATGTATTGGCGCGAGGACAGTTTCCGTCGCGGCGCCGTGGTGGCCGCGCTCGATGCCTTGCGGGAAGCGGCCGGGGGCGGCAGCGTATGACGCCGGTTTGCAGGGAGCGCCGAACGCGCGCCGTGCGGATTGGATAAGATGGCGCCGGCCGGTTTCCGCCGGCATTGCATGTGCACGACAACAACAACTGCCAATCACCATCAATCACCACACAAAAGGAGACTGCCCCATGACGCCTCGCGTCCGCCATCTTCCCCGCCGCGCCGTTCTCGCCATTGCGCTGGCTGGTCTGGTCACCGCAACGCTGGGTCTGCCGACGCCAGCCCGCGCGGCCGACTATCCCACCAAGCCGATCCGCTTCATCGTGCCCTACGCCGCAGGCGGCACTACCGATCTGGTGGCGCGCACCGTCGGCCAACGCGTGGCAGAGAAGCTCGGTCAGCCCGTCGTGATCGAGAACCGCCCCGGCGCCGGCGGCAATATCGGCATGGAGGCCGTGGCGAAGGCCGCGCCGGACGGCTATACGATCGGCTTCGGCGCGATTTCGACCAATGCGCTGAACCCGCATATCTACAAGGCGATGCCGTTCGATCCGCGCCGCGATTTCACCGCGGTGAGCCTGCTGGGTACATCGACCATCGTGCTGGAGGTCGGCAATCAGCTGCCGGTCAAGAACGTCGCCGAACTGGTGGCCTGGGCCAAGCGCAATCCGGGTCTGACCTATGCGACCGCGGGCACCGGCACCTCGATGCATCTGGCCGGTGCGATGTTTGCGCAGATGACCGGCACCAATCTGACCCACGTACCGTACAAGGGCAGCAGCCCGGCGATCAACGACATGCTCGGCGGCCATATCCCGGTGATGTTCGACAATCTGCCCGCGTCGCTGCCGCATATCCAGGCCGGCAAGCTGCGCGCGCTGGCGGTGGCCGGCAGCACCCGCTCGCCGGCATTGCCCAATGTGCCGACGCTGGCGGAGGCGGGTCTGGCCGGCTATTCGGTCGAGCCGTGGTTCGGCGTGTACGGTCCCGCCGGCATGCCGGCCGACGTCGTGCAGAAGCTCAATGCCGCCTTTGTCGAGGCGCTCGGCAGTGCGCCGGTGCGCGACAAGCTGGTGCAGGCCGGCTTCAATCCGAAGTCGTCGAGCGCCGCTGAGCTGCAATCGCTGACGCAGTCGGAATACGAGAAGTTCGGCAAGGTGGCGCGCAGCGCGAATATCACCGTGGATTGAGCCCCCCGCGGCCCGTCCGCCGTCACATCGGTACATCGGTACATCGGTACGTCGGTACGTCGGTACGTCAGTACGTCAGTACTTCAGTACGTCACCGTGACGGTTACCGTATCGACGTAGGTGCCGGCGACGGGAGTCCGCTGGGCCGGCACGCGGCCATACACCGTGTAGCTTTGCGTGGCGCCGGTACCCGTGGCCGACATGACGCTCGATCCCGTGGTGCCATCGCCCCAGGGGATCGAGTACCCCGCGTTCTGGTAGAGCTGATAGCCGATCTGTTCGGTGCCGCCACTGCGTTGCATCCGGCGGTTCGCGACGGAGGCGCCGGCCGAGGTGCCGGCGTTGATCGCCAGCGTGTAGGGGCTGCCATTGGTGCATCGCGCGGTAATGGTGCCGGTCGCCGTGGCCGCGGCAGCGAGCACGCCGCGGGTGCCGAAATCGACGTTGGTTGCCGTGATGACGCAGTCGCTGATGACGTTTGCCGTCACCGTGAAAGGAAACCGGGCCACGGGGCTGGTCAGCGTCGCGCAGTTCGGCGCGATCAGCACGTATTCGGCATAGTTCATTTCGGTGAAGGCCGCGGTAAACGCCGACTGATAGGCTCCTGCCCGTACCGTGCTCTGGTTGGCGGGCACCTGGCCGTACACGGTGACCGTTGCTTGCCCGGTGCCGAGCGTCATCGGAATGTCGAGCTGCACGTAACTCGTTCCGCTGCCCCCGCGCGGGCCCCACACCGTGGTGTAGGCGCTGTTGGTATAGAGGTTGTAGTTCAGCGTTCCGGTGCCGCCGGTCAGTGTGCGCGGCAGCAGCGTCGTGCCGCCGGTCCCGGTGCCGATTCCCATGCAAACGCGCGCGCGGCCGAGCGCAAAGCCCGTGCACTGGATCGAGATGCTGCCGTTGGCCGTGGACGCCGCGCCGGATACCGGGCTGACGTTGCCGAAGGCGATATTGGAACCGGTGGCGGTGCAGGTTTGGCCCTGTGCCGTGCCCCCCAGCGCGAGCAGCAGCGCGACCGGTGTCAGCCGAGCGATGCGGTGGGTGTTCATTGCCTTGTCGGCGCGCAAGGGGCGCGGCCCATCATGGGGATCGGCGAAGCAGACGGGCGATAACCGACCTCGGTGCGGCATGTCCCGGCGGGCGTGTCGGCCTCGATGAGGTTGCGCTCCGACCAATTGTCGAAATACACCAGTCCGTCGTGGCCGACGATCGTGGAGGCCAGCACGGTGTTCGGATCGTCGTTTCGCAGCATGCGTACGACGGTGCCCGCCCGCAGCGGCGCGTCCGCGCCGTCGGTCAGGATCACCTGCCCGGCACGGATCGGCGTAATGTCGAAGCGCGCCATGGCGCCGGCTTGCCAGGCCGGCGCGATGTTCAACGTGGGGGTGCTCAGCCGTGTGTTGGCGGGCAAGGACAGCGCATCGATGCCGACGCGATTCGACTGATACGGCATCAGGTTGGGGACCAGGAAATGGCCATTTCGGTCCGTGGTGCCGATCCTGCGGTTTTCGACCAGTACCGGTACGCCGGCATGGCCGCCAGTGGACACGAGGGCGAAGCCGTCGGTGACGCGGCGTGCGGCCAGCACGGCGCCGTCCATCACCACCAGCGACCCGGTGGCATTGACCGCCATGCGGGTTTCTCCGTCGATGGACTGCACGCCGCCGAGCACCTCGCCATACCGGCCGCGGTAGTTCAGCTGTGCCAGTCCGCGAGACAGGCCGGCGTTTCTGCTGCCCTGGACTTGCCAACCCAGTCCGCCATCGAAGTCCGGGGTACGGCTGGCACTGGCATAGAGCGCTTCCCTGCCGCCGTCGCTGCCCGCCGACAACGATGCCGAGGTCGAAGGCCCGAGCACGGCCGTCAGTGTCAGCAGCAGACCGCGCATGCGCGGCTCGGCGAAATCGCGATAGGCGCTCACGCTCAGCGAATAGTCCCGGGCAAGTTGCGTCGTGAAGGCGATCGAGCCGATGCGCGAGCGACCGATCAGTCCGTCGTCCAGATGGACATAGTTCAGTGCCACGTTGCCGTTGCGGGCCACCGGCATGGCGAACGTGGCGCGATACAGCGCACGGGGAAACGGTGCCCCGGCGCGCGCCGCCAGATCGGTGAAGCGACCCGCGGTTCGGCTGCCTTGCAGATCGAGCGTCAGTGCACGCGTGCGCCACTGATAGCCCAGCGAGAACGACGAACCGTTGCCTCGTCCGACGCTGCCTGCTGCCGCCGCGTTCAGTACGCCGGCTCCACCGAGCCGCCACAGGACGCCTGCACCGGCCACGTAGCTGCCGGGCATCGCTTCCACATGACCTTCGAGCGTCAGCTCGGCGCTGAGGCCGTATCGCAGCGAGCCGCTGCCTGCCGGCTGGCTGCCGTACTGGAACGAGCGCAGGCCGTATTGCTCGCGCAGGAAGCCGGCTTCGACCGAGTAGTCCAGCAAGCCGGGTGCCATCATGCGAGTGTCGACATACAGCGGCAGCGAGGTGGCGACGTCGCGGCCGAGCATGTCGCGCACCACGATCGTCGCCTGTCCCGCGCCCGTCAGCGCGGGCGCGCCGCTGAGGATGAACGGGCCGCTCGGTACCTGGCCGCTGTATTGCCTGACATTGTTGACGTACAGGTCGACAGCGCTTGGAACGGCGGCCGTCGCGCCCAGCTGCGGCACGGGGTAGGTCACCATGTCGGGCCGCAGCGCGAAATTGCGGCGGTACTGCACGCCGCCGAGCCTGACCGAACGGCTCCACGACAGTGCGCCGGTGATGGCGTCGCCCAGTTGCAGCGTGGTCAGCCCGGAAGGGTCCGGGCGGGCGTAGCTCGAGTCGAGCCGGATATAGCGGTGATCGTCGCGGTAGAACGTGGCGAAGCCGGTATTGCTGACGACCCCTTGCGGGAAAAAGAAGCGCTGTTCGCTGTAGAGCCCGAGCGTCGCGGCGGTCCCCGGCTGCGCATAGGCATCGTAGTTGAGCAGCATGCCCGTGCCGGGCGTGACCGTGGCGGGCCGCCGCGGCATGGTGTCGACGACGTTGGGCAGGCGACGCGCATCGTCCACGGTCAGCCGGATCTGCTGAGCCGCTTCCAGATATCGGTAGGACAGGCCGCCAATGCCGTCGAGCGCGATATAGCCGTCCGCCGCGGGCGTCAGGTCGTCGGTACGGATGCCGATCTCCCGCAGTTCCTGCACGATGCCGGACAGCCGGCCGCTACTCCATCGGAAGCGAGCGACCATGCCGAGCGGTGCCTCGTTGAGGATCACGTCGAGCGCCACGTGCTGGGCGTCCGCGAACCCGGCGTCGTGCGGCGGGTCCGGCTGCGCGGCAGACGGAGACTGTGCCGACGCCGAGGCGGCTTGCAGCGACAACGACAGGCACCACAGCAGCGGCCACGGCAGAGGCAACCGTCCACTGCCAACGCGCGGGCGTTCCTGTCCCCGGACACGGCGTGCCACTGCCAGGCCGTCCCTTACCTGGCATCGGTGCCGACGGCATGGCCGGCTGCCGCCACGTCGAGCGGAGCGGAAATGCGCGCACCGTTGACCGTGGCTTCCAGGCGCCAGCCCACCGACGGTGCTATCCCACGATCGGTCGGCAGGGACCATTGGCGGCCGGATTTCGCGAGCGCATAGCCAAGCAGTCCCGCGGTGACCGCGAACTTCGCACCGCCGCCACCAATCAGCGTGACGTTGCTGATCTGCGCGTGGCGATTGCCGTCATTGCGGGCGACAAGGCGCCATTCGGCGCCGTCCTTCAGCAGCGCGAAGCGCAGCGGCGGCACGGCTGCCGTATCCGGTGTCCCGACGAAGACCGGCACCGAGTAGCGCAGCTGGACGCGCACGCCCGCTGCAGGCCCGTTCTCGCCTTGCGGCAGCTCGTCGATCAGCAGGCGATAGGCCGTTTCCCCCGGATTGGCCGCGTGCGGATGGACCACGCGCACCAGCTGCTCATCGCCCGGCGCGATGCGAACGATGGGCGGGCTGGCCACGACGGTGTCGGTCGGTTCGAGGACGTCATCGCGTCCTGACTGCGTCCAGCGAAACACCCGTACCTGGGCGTGGATCGGCATGTCGCCCTGATTGCGCAGGTTCAGTGCCCCTGCGCCGGGAGCGGATGGCATGTCGATGCGGATCGGCGAAATCTGCAGGGATGCGGCATGGCCTGCGCCTGCGAAGAGCGCAAACGCCAGCAGGGCGGCACGGCCGAGGGCGACCGGCAGCCGGGAGCGCCGCACCCGCGTCGCGGGTGGCATTCCCATCAGAAATTGATCGTCGCGGTAATGGTGGAGGTGTACGCCCCGGCCGCCGGCGTGGACTGCGGCGGTACGCGACCATAGACCGTCAATGTCTGCGCCGCGCCGTTGCCGGTGCCGGCAACCGTATCGGTGCCGGGCGTGTTGCCCCATATCTGCGTGCGCGCGGCATCGCGATACAGCTGATAGGCGACGGTCGAGGCGGCCGGGCCCGCCAGCAGGCGATTGGCGATGGTCGATCCCGCCGCGGTACCCGCGTCCATCCCGACGTTGTAGGGTGCGCCGGTCGTACAGGTGACGCTGACCGTCGTGCTCTGGTCGATATTGGTCGCGAGCACGCCCTGCGAGCCGAAATCCAGATCCGTGGCCGAAATCGCGCAATCGTTGGCCAGGGTCAGACGCACCTGAAATGTCGTGGTCTTGGTGGCGGCACCAAGCCACACGGGGAAGAGCGCCGCGATCGCGGCCGCGGCAAGACGTCCGTATTTTTGCTGTGGACGCAACAGGGAGAGTCGCATGACATCCATCTCCTTATTGGTGTTAAGCCAAGGCTAACGCACAAGAATGGAGATGTTTCGCACTGCAATGTTTTGTTACCGCACTGCGTCGCGTTTAAAACTGTATTTCAACCAATGACTTGTCGGCGGAGGGTTGGATCAGGCGGGGGGATTCCGCAGGGTCGGACGGCATCCGAAGCCAGGGCTGCGATGCGACGACACGGTAGGCCGCGTTCAGCGCGCATGAAACCCGGGGGGGCGATTCCGGCAAGCTCTGCACGAGGCAGGCATCCGTGATGGCGAGGCGTACATCCATGCGCGTGCGTGTCGCGGCATGGGCGTTGCTGCCGGCGTGAAAGATTGGGACAGCGACGACGGCAAGCGCCGGGACAAGGGAAAGAAGCGACGAACGGCAGAATGGCATGAGGCAGGCGCAGGAGTACCGGCATGTAAACGGCAGCCGCGTCAAAACCTTGAGGGGGAACTTGCGGCATGGATCCAGGCATTGCGCATCGACACCGGCCTCGGATAACTGTATATTTATACAGTTATTCCGCGCGAACGCAGAATGCCTTGCCTGCCCGCCGTCCCGATGTCCTTCCCCGCCTCTTCATCCGCTCGCTCCGCCGAACCGCCGCAGGGCGCGTCGGCCGCCGATATCGAAGGGGAACCGCGCTACATCGTCGCGGTACGCACCCTGTGCGAATTCACCGCCCGCGCCGGCGATCTGGATCTGCGGTTTACGCCTTCGCCCACCGCGCTCGAAGGCATGGCTGGACACGCCACCGTCACCTCGCGCCGTCCTTCCGGCTACCGGACCGAAATCTCGCTGAGCGCAGACTTCGGGCCGCTGCGTGTGCGCGGACGTGCCGATGGCTACGATGCGGCCCTGCGGCGGCTCGAGGAAATCAAGACGGTGCGTGGCGACGCCGCCGAAGTGCCGGACCATCATCGACATCTGCACTGGGCCCAGGCCAAGGTCTACGGCTGGCTGATGTGCCAGCGCGATGGCCTCGACGACATCGAGATCGCGGTGGTCTATTTCGATATCGTCAGCGGGCGCGAGCGTGCGGAGGCGCAGCGTTTCACGGCGGCGGCGCTGCGCGAATGCTTCGAGGCGCAATGTCGTGCCTTCATAGGCTGGGCCGAGCAGGAGCTGGCACATCGCACGCAGCGCAATCTGTCGCTCGACGCGCTGGCGTTTCCGCATGCGGCGTTTCGCGCCGGCCAACGCGAACTGGCCGAATCCGTCTATCGCGCCAATCTCTCCGGCCGCTGCCTGCTTGCGCAGGCGCCCACCGGCATCGGCAAGACCATCGCCACGATCTTTCCCGCGTTGAAGGCGATGCCGAAGCAGAAGATCGACAAGCTGTTCGTGTTGTCGGCTCGCTCCACCGGCAGGGCCCTGGCGCTGGAAGCCACGCGCGCGTTGGGTGCCCAGCATGAAGCGATGCCGCTACGCGTGCTCGAGATGGTGGCGCGCGACAAGGCCTGCGAATATCCTGGCCGCACCTGTCACGGCGAAGCGTGTCCGCTGGCGCGGGGCTTCCATGACCGGTTGCCCGCGGCGCGTGCGCAGGCGGCGGAGCGGTCGATGCTCGGTCGAGCCGAGATCCGCGAGATCGCGCTCGCCAACGATATCTGCCCGTACTACCTGAGCCAGGAAATGGCGCGCTGGAGCGACGTGGTGGTGGCCGACTACAACTACTACTTCGACCGCACGGCGCTGCTCCATGCATTCGCCTTGCATGATGGCTGGCGCGTCAGCGTGCTGGTCGACGAAGCCCATCAATTGCCGGAGCGCGCACGCGACATGTACAGCGCCGCGCTCGATCAGGCCGAATTCCGCGCGCTGCGGCGGCAGGCGCCGGCGGATCTGCGCCGCGCGTTCGATCGCGTCGGCCGTCAGTGGAATGCCGCGGCGAAGGCGCTGCTCGGCGACTATCAGGCTGAAGCCAAGGTTCCGCCGCAGCTGCTCGATGCCTTCGAGGGGCTGTGCGCCACCTTGCTGGAGCGGTTCACGGAGCGGCCCACCGAACAGGATCCGGCGCTGCAGCGCTTCTATTTCGATGTGCTGCAATTCTGTCGGCTGGCCGAGCAGATCGGCCCGCATTCCGTTTTCGACATGACGCGGATGCCGGCCCGCAGTGCGCACGGCAATGTCCGGCTCGGCGTACGCAATCTGGTGCCGGCGCATTTTCTGCGGCCGCGGTTGGCGGCGGCGCATTCCGTCTCCCTGTTCTCCGCCACGCTGGCGCCGGCCTCTTACTACGCCGATATGCTGGGCTTGCCCGAGCGATGGGTCTGGCACGAGGTGCCGTCGCCATTCCAGCCCGAGCAGCTGCGCGTCCGCGTCGCGTCGCATATCTCGACCCGCTTCGCGCATCGGCAGCGTTCGCTGCCCGATATCGTCGAACTGATCGCCGCGCAATATCGGGAGAGTCCGGGCAACTATCTCGCCTTCTTCAGCAGCCACGACTACCTGGGCGATGCGCTGGCGCTGTTCACGCAGCGGCATGCCGATATCCCGAGCTGGTCGCAGGCGCGCGGCATGAGCGAGGCGGCGCAGGCCGATTTCCTCGCCGCCTTCCGGCCGGGCGGGCGCGGCGTGGGCTTTGCCGTATTGGGCGGACCCTTCGCCGAGGGCGTCGATTTGCCCGGCGACCGACTGATCGGCGCCTTCGTCGCCACGCTCGGATTGCCGCAGTTCAATCCGGTCAATGAACAGCTGCGCAGCAGGCTGCAGGACACCTTCGGCGACGGTTATGCCTATGCCTACCTGTATCCGGGCCTGCGCAAGGTCGTGCAGGCCGCCGGGCGAGTCATCCGGACCAACGAGGACCGCGGCGTGGTCTATCTGATCGACGACCGCTTTGCGCAGCGGTCGGTGCGGGAATTGTTGCCGTCCTGGTGGCGCGTAGAAGCGTAGCTGTGGACCTTTGTATTAGCGAATATGTTCGTTCCTTATTCAGGGGAAAGCCGATGCGTATCGAGAAGTGGGGACATAGTCTGGCGATACGCCTTCCAGGCAGCATCGTGGAGTTGCTGCAATTACGCGAAGGTGATCACGTCGAAATCGTCGTCGATAATCCAGAGAGTTCGGCAAGGCGCCGTAGTGGGGACACTGATGCGTTGTTGGAGCGCGTGCGAACGTTCCGCGGAAGATTGCCGGCCGACTTCAGGTTCGTTCGCGACCAGGACACAAGGTAAGCGAATCGACGGTTAATGCAGACCTAAACATATTTCCCGGTCAATCCTCCGTCTACAACGACCTCCGTCCCCGTGACATACGCCGCCGCATCCGACGCCAGGAACGCGCAGGCGTAAGCCACATCCCATGCCGTTCCCATCCGCTGCATCGGCACCTGTCTTGCCCGTGCTGCGCGCGCCTCGTCGAGATCGTTGTCGGAAAACATCTTCGCGACCGTATGCGCGATCCGCGGCGTATCGATGAGTCCGGGAACCACCGTGTTGGCGCGGATGCCATGCGCCGCGTATTGCTGCGCCAGCATGCGGGTGAACTGGATGACCGCCGCCTTGGTCACGCAGTACGACAGGTGCGGATAGCCGAGATAGCGCAGTCCAGCGACCGACGAAATGGTCACGATGGCGCCGCGCCCGCGCGCGACCATCTCCGGCAATACCTGTTGCGACGCCAGCAGCAGGCTGCGGACGTTGACGTTGTGCGCCTGATCGAAGTCTGCGACCGCGGTGTCGAGCGGGCCGCCGGGCTTGCCGATGCCGACGTTGTGGTGCAGCACGTCGATGGGTCCGAAGCGGGCACGGGCCTCGGCGAACAGGCGCTCGACCTCGGCTTCGACGGCGACATCGCCGATGAACGTTTCGGCGGTGCCGCCCTCCGCGCGGATCAGCGCCGTGGTCTCCTCGGCGGACGATGCATCGCGATCGACCACGCATACGCGAGCTCCAAGGCGTGCGTAGGTCAGGCTGGCAGCCCGGCCGATGCTCCAGCCCGGACCGGCGGACCCGGCGCCGGCGACGAACACGGTCCTGTCGGCGAGGCTCAGGGGAAGGGCGGGCATGCCTGTCACGATGCCTCTCCCTTCGGCGCGTTGCCGACATAGGGAATCGCGTGCTCGACGGTGTCCCAGATGTAGCGGCCGGAAGGACTTTGCTGTTCCTCGACGATATGCGCGACCAGCCCGGCCGCACGGGAGATCACCGCGAAGCCGCGCATGGCGGCAGTGGGCACGCCGATCTCGCCAAGCAGCGCCGCTACCGCGCCGGTGGCGTTGATGGTGATCTGCCGGCCAGCGACCGCGTCGACGGCGGCGGACAGCTGTTTCAGCGCACGAATCCGCTCTCCACTCAATTCCGGCTCCGCCTCGGCCAATTCGAGCAGCTTGTACGCGCGGGGATCCACCGGCTTGTGCAGATGGTGGCCAAAGCCCGGCACCGGACTCTTCGTTTCCTTGTAGTGGTGAGCGATGGCCCGCGCTTCGGCCTCGGGATTGTCGGCGGCAAGCAGCCGATCGAGCAGCTGCGAACAGTTCTCCATGGTGCCGACGAAGGAGCTGCCGACCGCCAGCAGCCCAGCGGAAACGGCTCCCTGCAGGTTCTCCGGCGCGCTCATGTAGATCAACCGCGTCGCAATGGCGCTCGGCGTCAGGCCGTGTTCCATCAGCACGATCAGCACGGCATCTGTGATTCGCATATCGACGGGTCGCGGCGTGCGGCCCAGGATCTGCATCAGCATGACCTCGGTGAAGGTCTTCTTGCCCATCAGGTCATTGACCAGATCGGCGTCGCGGTAGTGCAGGCTCGTCAGCGTATGCGTGCAAAGACGGGTAACGGGCTTGGTGGTGGTGGTCATGGCTGGTCTCCTGTGTGTGCGGAAGCGTTGTTCGTGACGTTGGCCAGCGCCCAGTCGCGTACGGCGCTTTTCAGCACCTTGCCGACGCTGGAGCGCGGCAGGTTGTCGTGGAAATGGATGCGCTTGGGCGTGGCCACCGGCCCCAGCCGCTCGCGCACGAAGGCAATCAGCTCCGCCTCGGACGGGATGGCGGCGCCTTCGCGCAACTGCACGGCGGCATGCACGGCCTCCCCCCATTTGTCGTCGGGAACGCCGAATACCGCGGACTCGTGAACCGAGGGATGCTGACCGAGCGCGTTTTCGACGTCGATCGGGTAGACGTTGAAGCCGCCGGTGATGACGACCTCGCGCAGCCGGTCCTTCAGATACAGATAACCGCGCTCGTCGATCAGCCCACGATCGCCGGTATGCAGCCAGCCGTCGACGATCGTCGCGGCGGTCAGATCGGGGCGTCGCCAGTACCCCGTCATCACCAGATCGCCGCGGGCAACAACCTCGCCGATCTGCCCGGGCGGCAACAGCGTGCCGTCGGGCGCCATGATGGCGACGTCGCTGAACCAGGTGGTGCGTCCAACCGAAGCCAGATTGCGTTCGTCCTCGAAGTCCTCGGGACGCAGCACCGTCAGCAATTGCGGCGCCTCGGTCTGTCCGTAGGTGGTGCCGACCACCGGTCCGAAGAACGCGCGAGCCTGGCGAATCTTCTCGACCGGCATTGGCGCGCCGCCGTAGATCAGGCGGCGCAGCGCGGGATAGTCGTCGCGCGAGGTGCCGGGCAGCGCCATCAGCATGTAGATCAGCGTCGGCGGCATGAAGGACACCGTGCCGCGCCGGTCGCGAAACGCCGCGCGGACCGCCTCCGCGCCGCTGCCTTCGAGGATCACGTGGCAGCCGCCTTGCGCGAGGATCGGCAGCACATAGGTCGAGGTGCCATGCGTGATCGGGGCGGCCATCACATAGCGATCGTCGGCGTCGAAGCCCCAGGCATGGATCTGGTTGACGATATTTGCCATCCAGGCGCGGTAGGGCTGCATCACGCCCTTCGGCGCGCCGGTGGTACCGCCGGTGAACTTGATGGCCTGGGTCGCATCGCGATCGAGTTCGAGACTGAGAGCGAGACGCGGCCGCGGCGCACCGGCATGGCGCGCGATCATCGCTGGCAACGCGTCGCTGCCATCGTCCGCGACGTCCGTGAAGATACGAACGCCGGGCGCGCCATCGAGCAGCGCGGTGCATCCACTGTCAAGCACCAGAATGCTCGGCTCGGTCGCATCGACGATGCGGCGCAATTCCGGCCGCGTGCTTTTCGGATTCAGCGGTACCCACACCTTGCCGCTGGCCAGCACCGCCAGCAGCGCAACGAGATGCGCGGTGGAATTGCCGGCGCAGATGCCGACGCGGCTCTGCGGCGCGGCGTCGAGCGCCAGCAGGGCCGCGGCCGCCGCGGCGACCCGCGCCGCCAGCTCGCGATACGTCAGGCAGCCATCCGGCGCGTCGATGGCGATGTTGTCGGGCCAGCGGTCCGCGGCCCGCCAGAACAGATCGATCGGAAACATGGGACTCCTCAGTTCACACGGGCGCCGGATTGCTTGACGACGTCGTGCCAGCGCTTGATCTCGGACATCATGAAGGTACGCATCTGCTCCGGCGTGCCCGGTTGCGGATTGGCGGCCAGGTCCTGCATCCGCTGCCGCACGTCCGGCGCCGCCAGTGCCTTGTTCAGCGCGGCGTTGAGCCGGTCGACCACGGGCCGGGGCGTGCCGGCCGGGGCCGCGATCGCGAACCACGATTGCACGTCGAAGCCGGGGTAGCCGGACTCGGCCACGGTAGGCACATCGGGCAGCAATGGCAGGCGCTGGGGGCTCGTGACGGCGATGGCGCGCAAGCGGCCGGCCCTCACGTGCGGCATCGCAGACGGCGTGTTGTCGAACATCGATTGCACCTGCCCGCCGAGCAGATCCGTGACGGCCGGCGCGCTGCCGCGATAGGGGACGTGCAGCATATTGATGCCGCTGCGCATGCGGAAGATCTCGCCGGACAGATGGATCGAAGAGCCGCTGCCGGAGGAGGCGAAGGTGATGCCGGACGGCGATTCCCTGGCGAAACGCAGATAGTCCGCCACGCTCTTGACCGGCAGGCTGGGGTTGACCACCAGCACGTTCGGAATCTTGGCGATCATGCCGACCGGCTCGAAGTCCTTCGCGGGGTCGTAGCCGAGCTTGTCGTACAGCGAGGCGTTGATCGTGTTGGCGATGGTGTAGACGTAGAGCGTGTAGCCGTCGGGCTCCGCCTTGGCCACCACCTCGGCGCCCACATTGCTATTGGCGCCGGCGCGATTCTCGACGACGACGGGCTTGCCGAGCTCTTCGCCGACCTTGAGCGCGACCAGGCGCGCAAGCACATCGGTCGCGCCGCCGGCGGCATAGCCGACCACCAGTCGCACCGGCTTGGCTGGCCAGGGCTGCTGGGCATGGAGGGAAGGGGAAATCCCGCCTGCCAGCGCGGCAAGCGAAAGCGCAAGGGCACAGCCGAACAGCCGCCGGCGCGGCGCGTTCCGTACGTTCATGATGGTCGTCTCCTGGGTCGATAGCCTCGCCGGGGCGGCCCTCTGGTGGTGTTGGGGCATACTGCGGCCTTGCATCCCGGCACGGAAATTCTTCCCGATGAGCGCTCGCCTTGCGAACCGAAACGTCCGGCAGCCGGACGTTCCAGACATCGCCCCGGAAGAGGGCACACGCGCCTTGCGGCGCGGCTTGACGCTGCTCGACGCGATTCTCGCGGGCGGCAAGGACGGATTACGCGTGGTGGATTTATGCAGGGCGTCGGGGCTGGAACGCCCGACCGTCTATCGGCTGCTGACCACGCTGATCGAGTGCGGCTATGTCGCTCAGCGTGGGCGTTTTCGCTATGTCAGCGGACCGCGGCTCGCGGCGATGCCGCAGCGTGACGGTTCGACGGAGCTGGCCGAGAAGCTGCGACCGGTGCTGGCGCGCATCAGCGGCGCGTGCGGCGATGCGGCGTTCGCGATCGTCCGCGACGGGTCGCTGTCGCGCTGCATCGCGCGCCATGTGGGCACGCATCCGGTGCAGGTGCTGGTGATCCAGGTCGGCACGCGCCAGCCGCTGGGCGTCGGGGCGGCGGGACTGGCGCTGCTGTCGGCGTTGCCCGACGAGGCGGTCGGCGAGATCATCGCCGGCAATGCCGACACGCTTGCCGCATACGGCGGCATGACACCGGACCGGATGCGCATCCTGATCCGTGCCACACGCGAACGCGGATGGTCGGTGATCGGCAACCACGCCACCCGGGGCGCGCTCGCAGTCGGCATGGCGGTGCACAACCGCGATGGCGAACCGGTGGCCGGCATCAGCGTCGCCAGCACGCTGGCGCGAATGCCACGCGATCGCCAGCAGCTGATCGCACGGCTGATGCGGGAGGCGGTGGGGACGTTGTTGCCGAAGGGGCTGTAGGCGGCAATCAGCGCATCAAGCCGCCGTATACGCGGTCTTCACCGTCGTATAAAACTCCTGCGCGTAGCGACCCTGTTCGCGCGGGCCATGGCTCGATCCCTTGCGGCCGCCGAACGGCACGTGGAAATCCACGCCGGCAGTCGGCGCGTTGACCATCACCATGCCCGCCTGTGCGTGGCGCTTGAAATGCGTGGCCAGCTTCAGCGAGGTGGTGCAGATGCCGGCGGACAGGCCGAACTCGGTGTCGTTGGCGAGCGCCAGTGCCTCGTCGTAGTCGCGTGCTGCGATCACCGCTGCCACCGGCCCGAAGATTTCCTCGCGCGCGATCCGCATGTCGTTGCTGCAGTCGACGAACAGCGCCGGGCTCAGGTAGAAGCCGTCCTTGCCGAGCGACAGCCGCTCGCCGCCGCACACCAGCCGCGCGCCTTCTTCCTTGCCGATGGCGATATAGCGCTCGTCCTGCTCGAGCTGGCGCGCGTCGACCACCGGGCCGATCTGCGTTTGCGCGTCGCGGGCGTCGCCGACCACCAGGGCCGCGGTGCGCTCGGCGAGCCGGGCGACGAAGCGGTCATGGATGCCCTGCGTGACGATGATGCGGCTCGATGCGGTGCAACGCTGGCCGGTCGAATAGAACGAGCCCTGGAGCGCGACCTCGACCGCGAGCTCGAGATCGGCGTCGTCGGTGACCACCAGCGGGTTCTTGCCGCCCATTTCCAGCTGGAACTTCGCCATGCGCTGGCAGGCCTGCGCGGCGATGCTGCGGCCGGTTGCCACCGAACCCGTGAAGCTGATCGCATCGACCTGCGGATGTTCGACCATGCGCTGACCGACATCGCGGCCGCGGCCCATCACGAGGTTGAAGGCGCCGGCCGGCAGACCGGAGCGGCTCAGGATCTCGGCAAGCGCCCAGCTCGAGCCCGGCACCAGCTCCGCCGGCTTGAACACCACGCAATTGCCGTAGGCGAGCGCCGGCGCGATCTTCCACGCGGGAATCGCGATCGGGAAGTTCCACGGCGCAATCAGCGCGACCACGCCGATGGGCTCGCGGGTGATCTCCACACCGATGCCCGGGCGTACGGAGGGCAGTACCTCGCCAGCCGTCCGCAGCGCCTCGCCGGCGAAGAACTTGAAGATCTGCGCGGCACGCGCGACCTCGCCGATCGCTTCCGGCAACGTCTTGCCTTCCTCGCGCGCCAGCAGGTCGCCGAGTTCGGCACGACGCTGCAGCAGCTCGTTGCCGACAAAGTCCAGCACGTCGAAGCGCTGCTGCGGCGTCGACAACGACCACTTGCCGAAGGCATGCCGCGCAGCCTGCACCGCCTGATCGACGAGGGCGGCGTCGCCCTGCGCGTAGTGGTCGACGATGTCCGACAGGTCGGACGGGTTGACGTTGGCGCTGCTGCCGGTGCCGGCGACCCATTCGCCGGCGATGTAGTGCGATTTCACGGTGGCTTCCTTGTTGGCGAGAGCGCGGCGCCGGGCGGCGCCGCGCACGGCTTATTCCTTCTCGATGCCGGCGGTGCGGATGATGCGGCCCCAGCGATCGAGTTCTGCGAGCTGGAAGCGCCCGAGTTCCTCGGGGCTCGACAGCGCGATTTCCTGGCCGCTCTGCTCCACGACCTGCCGCACGCTCGGCGTGGCCAGCGCGCGATGGACCAGCTCGGTCAGTCGCTGCACCACCGGCTGCGGCGTGTTGGCAGGGGCATAGAGCGCGTTCCAGTAGCCGGCTTCATAGCCCGGCAGCGTGTCGGCGATGGTGGGCACGTTGGGCACCAGGGCCGAGCGCTTGGGGCCGCTGAAGCCCAGCGCGCGCAGCTTGCCGGAGCGCACCTGCGGCAGGCTGGCGGGCAGGTCGACGATCATCAGATCGGTCTGGCCGGCGACCAGGTCCACCACGGCTGGCGGATTCGCCTTGTAGGGAACGTGGGTCATCTCGGTGCCGCTCATTTGCTGGAGCAGCTCCGCCGCGACGCGCGCCGACGAGCTGCCCGATCCGTAGGTCAGCTTGCCCGGCTCCTTCTTCGCCAGTGCGATCAGTTCGGCGACGCTGTTGGCCTTGACGTTCTGATTGACCACCAGCAGCTGGTAGCCCTTGGTCAGCATCGAAACCGGCGTGAAATCCTTGATCGGATCGTAGGGCAGCTTCTTCAGCAAGTGCGGATTGGCGGCCTGCGTGGTGTTGGTCGTCATGAACAGCGTGTAGCCGTCGGGCTTCGCGCGCGCCACGGTCTGGGCGGCAATGCCGCCCATGGCGCCGGCGCGGTTCTCGATCACCACGGCCTGGCCCGTCAGCCGGGTCACCTCATTGCCCAGCGCGCGGGCCAGGCCGTCGGTGGCGCTGCCGGGGCTGGAGCCGATCACGATGGTGATCGGACGGGCGGGATAGGTCTCCGCGAGGGCGCCGCCGGTCAGCGAGGCGAAGGCGCAGAAGGCAAGCAGGGTGCGACGAAATGGCATCGTTAGTCTCCGATGAAAGTTCTTGTAGTGGGGGACGAGCGGGTCCCCCTTGGGTACGAGGCGGGCGATCGCCCGCGATGGGATCAGCGCAGAACCGGGGCAGACGCCGCGCAGAATCAGCGCAGAATCAGCGCGCGAGCCCCCAGCCGGACATCAGCTCGTGCAGGCGACGCTGCTGCGCGTCGGCCAGCGGCCACGCCGAGGGCGGCCGTGCGGCGCCGCAGTCGTTGCCCATCAGCTGCAGCGCTGCCTTGACGACCGTCACGTTGGTGCCGTTGTTCTCCTGCGCGCGCAGGTCCTCGAAGGGCAGCATCTCGCCGATCAGGCGCATCGCCAGCGCATGATCGCCGTCCTCCAGCGCGCGGTGGATCGCCACCGAACGCTCGGGCATCACGTTGATCAGGCCGGAGGTAAAGCCGCGTGCGCCGACCGCATAGAAGGGCGGCGCCCAGACTTCGGCCAGTCCGCCGACCCAGGCCAGACCGCGATCCGCGGTCCGGCGGATCGCTTCGGCCAGCACCATCGGCGTCGGAGAGGCCCACTTGACGCCGACGACCTCGGGAATCCGGCACAGCGCTTCGATGGCAGCCAGGCCGATGTTGTCGTTGCGCAGATAGAGCACCAGCGGCAGGCCCTGGGCGGCCTCGGCGATCTTCTGCACATAAGCGACCACGCCGCGCGGCGCGACGAAGGGATCGGGCGGCTGATGGATCATCAGCGCATCGGCGCCGGCTTCGCGAGAGGCGCGGGCGAGCGCGCAGGCTTCGTGCACGCTGCGGCCGACACCGGCCAGCAGCGGCACCCGGCCGGCCACGCATTCGGCGGCGGCGTGGACCATGCGCACCGCCTCCTGCTCACGCAGGCCGTAGAACTCGCTGGTATTGCCATTGGCGACGAGCACATGCACGCCGGCGTCGACGGCCCGGTCGACCACGGCCGAAAGCGGGCCCGGCGAGACGGTATCATTCGCGTCGAACGGCGTGACCAGGATTCCGGAAATGCCATTGAGCGCCTCGCGCAGCGCGGAACCTTCGAAAGTCGCCACTTGAACTCCTGATGGAATGGACATGAGAGGCGCTACTGTAGAAAGCCCCCGGTCCCGCCGTCCAATCCAAACTGGCGATTACCCAATTCAAGATTTGAATCGTGTTCCAGCTATCCCATCTGCGCAGCTTCGTGGCCGTCGCGACCGAACTGCATTTCGGCCGCGCGGCCGCCCTGCTGAACATGACGCAGCCCCCGCTGACGCGGCATATCCAGCTGCTCGAACATGAAGTGGGCGTGCAATTGCTCGATCGTTCGGGCGGCGCTGTGCGGCTGACGCCGGCGGGCGCGATCTTCCTGCGTGAGGCCGAGGACATCCTGCGCCGCAGCCAGGCGGCCAAGCTCGCCGCGCGCCGGGCGATGCGCGCCGATGCCGGCAGCGTGTCGATGGGGTTCATTCCGGCGGCAAGCTTCGCGCTGCTGCCCCAATTGCTGGGCGCGATTCGGGCCAGCCTGCCGGAGGTCCACGTGTCGCTGCGCGAAATGCAGACCGACGCGCAGCTCGAGGCCATCGCTGCCGACCGCATCGAGCTGGGCCTGGTGCGCCCATTCGCGCCACGCAGCTTCGTCGAATCGGCGCCGCTGCTGCGCGAGCCGTTCGTCCTGGCCGCGCCGGCCGGGCACCCGCTGCTGCAGGCCGAACGGCTGCCGCTGTCGGCGCTCGAAGGCCAGCCATTCATCGAGTTCTGCCGCTCGGAGTCGCGCTATCTGTACGAGATCGTCGCCGGCCGGCTGCGCGCGGAAGGCGTCGCGCCCGACACGGTGCAGACGCTCAGCCATACGCACTCGATCCTGTCGCTCGTCGATGCCGGCATGGGCCTCGCACTGGTGCCGCAGTCGGCATGGCGGCTTGGCTATGCGGGGGTGCGCTTTCGGCCGATCGACGATCAGGTCGGGCTGGATGTCGAACTGCATCTGGTCTGGCGGCGGGGCAATCCGCATCGGGTGGCGGCGACGGTGCGGCAATTGCTCGAGCGAACGTCATCGACGCAGTGAATAAGGGGCAAGGACGCTGCCCCCTGGTTCCGGCATTTGAGGAACGATGGTCGCGATTCACACCGAGCACCACATAATTCCGCAAAATCAGAAACTATACGGGATTCTGTGCAGCCTGGCGGATTGTTCATTGAAATTGCGGAATAATGTAGTACCATGTGGGTATTGGTCAATTATTCCGCATATTTCGGAACTATACAGTTCCTGCCGCCCCCAGGCGGCGTCGTTTCACGATCTCGGAACGTTAAACATGGTGAGAAAACTGCCGCTGCCTGACGAGTCCTTGAGTCCGGTGGTGGAAACTCTGGAATCTCTCGGCGCGCTGGTGCGCAGCCAGCGCGCCCGGGGACAGCTGCGGATCGACGATGCGGCCGATTTGTTGGGGGTGTCGAAGGATCTGCTGTCCCGTTTGGAGAACGGCAGGTCTGTTGGTCTGGACAGCCTGATGAAGGTGCTGGACGGCTTGGGCCTGAAGATGCTTGTCCTGCCCAAGGGGGACGCCTCGCTCGTCGAGGAGCAACTTGCCGAGCGCGCCGCGCATTCCACTGACAAGGGCATCGCATGACCTACTCGCTCCGTGTGGTTTCGCAGCAGGCGACCGTGGGGCGCCTGACTTACGAACCCCACCATGGCCTCGCCGGCCGTTACTCCTTCGCGTACGACCCGACCTGGCTTCACCGCGACGATCGGTTTCCGCTTTCCCCACACCTGCCGCTGCGCGGAGAGCCGAGCGATCCAGATACTGTGGCGCGCTTTCTCGCCAATCTATTGCCTGAGGGCCGGGCGCTCGAGGTCGCCGCCGCGCATCATCACATCGCGAAGTCGAATACCTTTGCGCTGATTCGCTTGCTAGGCAAGGAGCCGGTTGGCGCGCTGAGTTTTGTGCCGGAGGATGAGGCTTCCTCGGACCCGGCACAGCAGCAGGCCGAAGCGATACCGGAAAAACGCGAGATAACGCGGGAGGAGCTGAATCAGCGCATCGCAGATCGCAATCGCGATGTGCCCTTTCCTGTCTGGGATGGCAGAGTCCGGCTTTCTGTTGCAGGGTTTCAGGACAAGTTGCAGGTGTTGTTGGAAGGGGACCGCATTGCGTTGGCGGAGGGCCGCCTCAGCTCTACCCACATCCTGAAGCCGGAGTCCATCAATGCGAAGTGGGAAAGCCTCGTGGCGAACGAACACTACTGCATGACGCTGGCTGCGGAGATTGGCCTGCCCGTTGCACCGGTCCAGATATGGCGGATTCCTGCGCCCATACTGCTGATCCGGCGTTTCGATCGCATTGTGTCGCTGCTGACGGACAACGAAACGGTACGGCGTGTGCAGCGATTGCACGTCATTGACGGATGCCAGGCGTTGGATTTGCCAGTGGGCTACAAATACGAGCGCAACTTCGGCAGCACCAGGGACGTCATGCATATCAGAGATGGCGCAAGCTTCGAGCGGCTGTTTGCACTGACCCCCTATTTTTTGGTGCCCGCCACCGCGCGTCTTTTCATGCTGCGCTGGGCGCTGCTCAATATCCTGATTGGCAACTGCGATGCGCACGGGAAGAATATCTCTTTCTTTGTCAGCGCAAACGGCATCCACCCCGCGCCGCTGTACGACCTCGTTTCCGTGGGTGTCTATGGCGATGCCGTCGAGCAGGAACTGGCCATGGCTTATGGCGACGAATTTCTATTGCAGGGGTTGACTCCCTTTGCGATGGCGGATTTCGGCAGCCGTATCGGGGTCAACCGGAGTCTGTTGCAGCGTGAAATGGAACGAATGGCTGCCGCGGGAAGCAGCATTGCGCCCCGGCTGGCCGAATCGGATGTCTATGTTGGCAGGGAGCGCGATCTCGTGAAGCGGATTTGCCGATTCGTCCAGACGCAGGCGGACCGCATGGGGCAAATGGCAATACAGGTCCGTCGAGTCAAGTCGGACATGCTCTGAATGATCGGGGCCGCAAGATCCGTTGCCTCAGAACACCCCCAGCGCCAGACCGCTTGCCAACCCTTCCCCAAGTTCCGCGCAACGTGCGAGGTCTTCCCCGCCAATCTGCTTGGGCGCCAGGATCCGCTCCGGCGTCTGCGCATGCGTGCAGACGATCAGCCCCGGCGCGACGGATCGCAGACGCCAGCCGGTGGCGATGCGGTCGATCTGGCGCAGCGCGTTCTGGCCGTCGCTGCCCGCGCAGATCATCACGGCATACGGGCGGCCATTGATGCGGTCGAGGACCGGGTAATAGCAGCGGTCGAAGAAGTCCTTCATCAGCCCGGCCATTGCGGCAAGATTTTCCGGCGTGGCGAACAGATAGCCGTCGGCATTCAGGACATCGTCGGGCTGCGCCTCGGCGGCGCGCAGCAGCCGGACCGCGATGTCCGGCTGCGTCTGCGCGGCGCGGGCCGCGGCTTCGGCCATCTGCTGCGTGCCTCCGGTCATCGTGTGGTAGACGATCAGCAGCGTTTTCATCGGTGCATGTGGGCGGTGGGATGACGAGGGCAATGTAGCACGCTGACTCGCGCGGGCCGTGCCTGCAGCCGGTCAGCGTACCGACGGCGCCGCGGCCGATCCCTCGACGGGGAACACGGATTGCGCGACCTGCCGGAAATGCCGTCCGGCCGGGCTCTCTGTTTCCTCGCAATAGGCCAGCGCCAGGCCGATCGCGGCGGCCTCGGGCATGTCTTCAATCGGGATGCAGGCCAGCCGCGCGTTGGCGAAGCGATGCATGATCGACGGCACCAGCGCGATGCCGAGACCGCTTTCGACCAGCGCCATCACGGTCTGGATCTGCGTCGCGATCTGCGCGATGCGGGGCTGGAAGCCGCCCAGCTGGCACGCGGTCATCGCAGCCGCGTGCAGGCCCGAGGCTTCTTCGCGGGCGTACATCACGAAGCGTTCGTCGGCCAGTTCGGCCAGCGACAGCGAGCGATGCCCGGCGAGCGGATGATGGCGCGGCAGCGCGACGACGAAGCGGTCGTGCTCCAGCGGGGCGAGCGTGATTCTGCCGGCTTGCAGCAGCGGGATACGGACCAGGCCAACGTCCAGCGCCTCGTCCTCGAGCTGCTTGACGATCGAAGCCGAGGTGGCCTCCTTCAGCGTCAGTTCGACCGCGGGATATTCGGCGCGAAAGCGCGACACCAGTTGTGGCAGCAGGTGATACGTGGTCGAGCCGACGAAACCGATACGCAGCGTGCCGCCCATGCCGCTGGCCGCGGCATGGGCGGCCTCGCGAAAATGGCCCGCATGAAAGAGAATGCGCCGCGCCTCGGCGAGCGCCGCGTGGCCGCTCGGCGTCAGCGTGACACCGCGCGTCTCGCGCACGAACAACTGCGTTTCGAGCTCCTGTTCCAGTTTCTGGATCGAAACGGTCAGCGCAGGCTGTGCGATATGCAGCCGTTCGGCGGCGCGGCGAAAGTTCAGCGTTTCCGCAAGAACGACGAAATGCCGAATGCGTCGGAAATCCATGGGCAGGGCGGCGCGCGGGCAGTGGCGAAGCCCACATCTTACCCACCGCCGGCGCGGCGCCCGCCGATCAGCTTCGGGACGCCGGCTTCCGTTTTTCGAGGAAGGCCTTGACCGCGTGCCGATGCTCCTCGGTCTGGTGGCACATCGCCTGGAACGTGGCGGACATCTCCAGCAGCGTGTCGAGCCGCGTGTGCATGCCCTCCCGCAGCAGCCGTTTGGCGAGCCGCACGGCTTGCGGTGGATTGGCGGCGATGGCCTCGGCAAGCCGCATCGCGGTCGGCAGCAGCTGATCGGCCGGAACCACCTGCGACACCAGGTTCCATTCCAGCGCCTTTGCGGCGTCGATCGGCAAGCCGGTGAAGATCATTTCCGCGGCGCGCGACAGGCCGACGACCCGCGGCAGCAGCCAGGCTCCACCGTCGCCCGGAATGATGCCCAGCCGCACGAAGCTCTCGGCGAACTGCGCGGTCTCGGCGGCGATGCGCAGATCGCACATGCACGCGAGATCGAGTCCCGCGCCCATCGCCGGCCCGTTGACCGCGGCGATCACGGGCACCTCGAGATTGAACAAGGCCAGCGGCAGGCGCTGGATGCCGCGGCGGTAGTCGCGCCGGATCTCCATGCCGGGCACCGTGCCCGATGCCTGCCGCTCCATGTCGCGGATATCGCCGCCGGTCGAGAACACGGTGCCGGCGCCGGTCAGGATCACCGCGCGCACCGAGTCGTCGCCGTCGATGCGATCGACCGCTTCGACGAGTTCGTCCACCGCGCTGTTGCCGGTCAACGGATTGCGCCGCGCGGGCTCATTCAAGGTCAGGGTCACGATATGACCCTGTTGCGCGTAGTCCAGGAATTGGCTCATGGTGGTCCTCGTTCGGATGGTGGTCGGAAGGGGTCGCCCGCTGTCGTCGTCGGTGGGCTTATTGCTTCGGAATGCCGGCACGCGTCGCCGCATCCGACCATTTGCGTATCTCGGCCAGCTGGAAGCGCCGCAGTTCTGCGGCGTTGCCGGTAAAGACGTCCCAGTTGGTGCGGGCGAAGAACTCGGCCGTCTCTGGCGCGGCATTGATCTCCAGCAGCAGCTTCTCCAGCTTCTCGACAACCGGGCGCGGTGTCTTCGCGGGCGCGAAGGCCGCGGTCCAGTTGACCATGAAGTAGCCGGGAAACCCGCTCTCCTGCAGCGTAGGCGTATTCGGTTGCGTGGCCAGCCGTTTTTCGCTGGTTACCGCCAGCAGCCGCAGCTTGCCGCCTTGCAGCAGCGGCAGCACCGCACCGTAGTCGGCGAAGGCGAAATCGACCTGGCCCGCCGCGACATCGGTCAGCGCGGGGGCCGCTCCCTTGTAGGGCACATGGTTCGCCTTGATTTGCCCCTGCGTCAGGAACAGTTCTGTCGCGATCTGATAGGACGCGCTGCCTGCGCCGTAATTGAGCTTGCCCGGCTGCTGGCGGGCATGGGCGACCAGTTCCGCGACCGTGTGGAACGGCGAGGCGGGATTGACCACCAGCGCCATCGCGCCAACGCCGAGCCGGGCGATCGGCGCCAGTTCTGCGACCGGATCGTAGGGCAGCTGCCGGAACATCGCGACATTGGTCGCCACCGGTGAATTGCTGGCCAACAGCAGCGTGTAGCCGTCGGGCTCGGCGCGGGTCACCGTCTGCACCGCGATAAAGCTGTTGCCGCCCGGCCGGTTCTCGACCACGACCGACTGGCCGGTCTTTTCCTCCAGCTTGCGCGCGACGTAACGCGCGGTGGAATCGGTGCCGCTGCCGGGCGGAAAGGACACCACCAGGCGGATCGGCCGGTTCGGATAGTCCGTGCGCGCCGGTGCGGCAACGCTCAGCGACAGCGCGGTCAGGCACAGGGCGGCGGCCACCAGCCGGCCCGGACGGGTCATCAGCATGTCTCTCTCCAGTCGGCGCCTCGTCATGGCTGCGAAGCTTGAGCGCAAGGCTAAGAGACAGCTCGGCGGCCTGTCCAATATGAATTCGGCGCTTGGCGATATACAAAACTTATCGCCCACGGCCCGATGTCGGCGGGATACCAATAAACGCCGCGATAAACGCCGCGATAAACACCGCGATAAACGCCGTGTATCGATCGATGGCGAATCGATATTGGACGCACCACGTACGCCTTCATTACGCTTGGCCCCAATCGCAGCCACAGGAGACCACCGGTGAAAGGCGCACTGGCACATATCAAGGTTCTGGACCTGACCCGCATCCTGGCCGGACCCTGGGCGACGCAGAATCTCGCCGACATGGGTGCCGAGGTCATCAAGGTCGAACGTCCCCGCGTGGGGGACGACACCCGTGCCTGGGGCCCGCCGTTCCTGAAGGACGCCGACGGCCGGGAAACCGCCGACTCGTCGTACTTTCTCAGCGCGAATCGCGGCAAGAAGTCGATCACCGTGGACCTTGCCAAGTCCGAGGGCCAGCAGATCATCCGTGAGCTGGCGCGCGACGCCGATGTGGTAGTCGAGAACTACAAGGTCGGCACGCTGGCGCGCTACGGCCTGGGCTACGACGATCTGCGCGCGCTCAATCCGCGCCTGGTCTACTGCTCGATCACCGGCTTCGGCCAGTCCGGCCCCTATGCGGCGCTGCCGGGCTATGACTTCGTGTTCCAGGGCATGGGTGGGTTGATGAGCATCACCGGCCTGCCGGACGATGAACCAGGCGGCGGGCCGATCAAGTCCGGCATTGCCATCACCGACCTGTTGACCGGCATGTATGCAACCACGGCGATCCTGGCCGCGCTGGAGCACCGCAATGTCAGCGACGAAGGGCAGTACATCGACATGGCGCTGCTCGACTGCGTGGTGACCATCAACTCGTACCAGGCGATCAACTACTTCCTGTCGGGCAAGGTCCCGCAGCGCATGGGCAACGCCCATTCGAACATGGTGCCGTACCAGGTGTTCCGCTGCCGCGAGGGCGATGTCATCGTCGCGGTCGGCAACGACGCGCAATACGCCGCGTTGTGCGAGGTGATCGGCCGCCCGGAGCTTGCCACCGACCCGCGTTTCACCTCCGCGGGTCAGCGCAACCGCAACCGCGAGGCGCTGATTCCGCAGATCGCCGAAGCGATGCTGACGCGCACGATGACCGAGTGGGTCGATCGCATGGAAGCGGCCAACGTGCCATGCGGGCCGATCTACGACATGCGGCAGGTCTTCGAGGACGAGCAGGTGCGCCATCGCGGCATGCAGCTGTCGCTGCCCCACGGCGCCGGCGTGCAGGCGCCGGGCCTTGCCAATCCGATCCGGCTGTCGGCCACGCCGATCCAGTACGAAGGCGCCGCACCGATGCTGGGCGAGCACACCGAGGCGGTGCTGCGCGAGAAGCTCGGCTTCGACGACGCGCGGCTGGACGCGCTGCGCGCGAAGGGGGTGATATGAAGGCAGTTCGCTGTCCTGCGCGGGGACCAAGCAACGGAACGCACCATGCAGACCATCGCCTCCCTTGACGAGCTGCGCGCGTTGGTCGGCGCTCCGGCCGCGGTCAGCGGCTATGTCACGCTGGATCAGGGCACCATCGATACGTTCGCCGAACTGACGCACGACCGGCAGTGGATCCATGTCGACCCGGTTCGCGCGGCCGCCGAATCGCTTTACGGTTGCACCATCGCGCACGGGCTGCTGACGCTGTCGATGGTCACCGCCGCGTTCGGCCAGTGCTACCGCTTCGCCAACCGCAAGCTGTCGCTGAACTACGGCTTCGACCGCATCCGCTTCACCGGCGCGGTGCCGGCCGGCTCGCGTCTGCGCGGCACCTTCGCGCTGCAGCGGGTCGAGGACGTGCGGCCCGGCGAGGTCCGCTGCTTCTGGCAGGTCGAGCTGCAGGTAGAGGGTGCCGAGCGGCCCGCCATGGTCGCGACCTGGCTGATCCAGATGCGCTACTGAGCCGCCAGCCACTGAGACCGGCAGCACGGGGCCGACCATGAACCCATCGAACATCGAACGCATCGGAGCCGACCGCAGTGTCCAGCCTTCTCGATAGCTTCGTCCGTGCCAGCCTGCCGCCCGAGGCGGAGGCCTTCCGCACCGAAGTGAAACGCTTTCTCGCCGCGGAACTGCCGGCCGCGCCGGCCGATCGCCGCGCACGCTCGTGGATGGGCTTCGACGCGGCGTTCAGCCGCCGGCTGGCCGCGCGCGGCTGGGTCGGTATCACGTTGCCGCCCGAATACGGCGGCGCCGGGCTCGATCCGTTCCGCCGCTTCGTGCTGGTGGAGGAATTGCTGGCCGCCGGCGCACCGGTCGCCGCCCACTGGATCGCCGATCGCCAGAGCGGTCCGCTGATCCTGCGCTACGGCACCGAGGCGCAGAAGCGCCGTTATCTGCCGGCCATCTGCCGTGGCGAGACGTTTTTCTGCATCGGCATGAGCGAGCCCAATTCGGGATCGGACCTGGCCAGCGTGCGCAGTCGTGCGACGCGCACCGCCAATGGCTGGTCGCTGAACGGCCAGAAGATCTGGACCACCAATGCGCCGCACTGCCAGTACATGATCGCGCTGGTGCGCACCTCGGGCGTGCCCGAGGACAAGCAGAAGGGGCTGTCGCAGTTCATCGTCGACCTGTCATTGCCCGGCGTCACCGTGCGGCCGATCGAAGATCTGACCGGCGATGCGCATTTTGCCGAGGTCGTGTTCGACAACGTGGTGCTCGACGACGATGCGCTGATCGGCAACGAAGGCAGCGGCTGGGAGCAGGTCAATGCCGAGCTGGCCTTCGAGCGCAGCGGCCCGGAACGGATCTACTCGAGCGTGGTGCTGCTGGACCTGTGGGCCACGCGCCTGCGCCGCGATGGCGCCACGCCGGAGCAACAGGCGCTGTTGGGTCGCTTCTGCTCGCACCTGGCCACGCTGCGGCAGATGTCGATCGCCGTGACGGCGAGGCTCGCTGCCGGTCAGAGTCCAGTGGCGGAGGCTGCATTGGTCAAGGATCTCGGCACGACCCTGGAGCAGCAGATTCCGGCGGCGCTCGAAGCCGCCATCGCAGCCGATCCGGCCAACCTTGTCGATGCCGAGTGGTATCGCACCGTCAGCTATTTGAGCCAGATTTCGCCGACGTTCTCGTTGCGTGGCGGCACGCGCGAAATCCTGCGCGGCATGATCGCGCGCAGCCTGGGCCTGCGCTAGGTTCGAGGAGAACACCATGTTCGTCGAAGCGATCGAAGCGATTCTGCAGGATGCCTGCACGCCTGGCGCGGTGCGGGCGATCGAGGCCGGAGGCAGTCCGCGGGCGTTGTGGGGCGCCATCGCCGACGCCGGATTCCTGGAGCTGCTGGTGCCGGAGGAGGAGGGCGGGGCCGGCCTGACGCTGCCCGAGCTGGCGCCGGTATTGATCGGCATGGGACGGTATCCGCTGCCGGTGCCGCTGGCCCAGTCGGTCGCCGCGCGGGCGTTGCTTTGCCGTGCTGGTTTGCCGGTTCCCGCCGGGATGATCACGCTGGCACAGACCGGACTGCGCGACACCGACGGCAGCGTGGTCTGCCCGGTCACCCCGTACGGCGCGATCGCCGACCACGTGCTGCTGGCACGCGACGGCGACCTGCTGCTGCTTGACGCAGACAAGGCAGACCGGGCGGCGACCGGCGTCCACCGCGATCAGGCCGCGACGCTGCGCTGGCCGGCGAGCGCCATCCCGGTGGCCGTGCCGTCGGCGGGTGCCGACGTTGCGGCATGGGGCGCGGCATTGCATGCGGCGTTGATCGCCGGCGCTGGACGACGCGTGCTCGATCTCACGCTGCAGTTCTGCAATGACCGATCGCAGTTTGGCCGGCCGATCGGCAAGTTCCAGGCCGTGCAGCACCAGCTCAGCGTGATGGCCGAACTGGCGGCCGCCGCCCGCATCGCCGCGCAGATCGCGTTTGCCGGCGATGGCGAGCAGCCGGACCGCATGGCCGCGGCCGTCGCCAAGGCAAGGACCAGCGAGGCCGCCGCCACCATCGCCGCCACCGCGCACGCGCTGCACGGCGCAATCGGCATTACCGAGGAATACGACCTGCAGTTGCTGACGCGGCGGCTCCATCAATGGCGCATGGCCCACGGCTCCGAAGCGTTCTGGGACCCGATGATCGGGGCCGCCTGCCTGGCGTCAGGACAGGCGTCCGTGGTCGACTTCATTCGCTCGGTAACGGACTGCACGGCGCGCTGACACGGGCAGCGCCCGCGTCAGCGCGCCGTCCGCGATTCACGCCGCCTCGAAGACCTTCTCTCGCGTTTGCGGCCGTCCCGCAGCGTCCGGCACGGCCCGATATCCCGCCGCAAACACCAGCCGGCCCGCCGCCCAGGTATGCGTGACCAACGGTTGGCCTGCCACATGGGCCACCGCAATCACGTCCGCGCGCAGTCCCGGCGCCAGCCGGCCGCGATCGTGCAGCAGACAGGCGTCCGCCGGATTGGCGGTGACCAGGGCGGCCGCCTCGTTCAGCGGCAGCTCGGCCAGGCGCGCCGCGGCAAAGGCAGCGGCGATCAGCGTCGAGGGCTGGTAGTCCGAACAGAGGATATGGCCGACGCCCGCCTGGATCGCATCGATCGCGCGCATCGAACCGCTCTGGCTGCGGCCGCGCAGCACGTTCGGGGCGCCGAGGATGGTCGGCAGCGCGCGCTCGGCGGCGGCCTGCGCGGTCTCGAGGTTGATCGGAAACTCGCTCATGCGCACGCCCAAGGCCTGCATCGCCGCGATCCGCTGCGGCGAGTCGTCGTCGTGGCTGGCGGTCGGAACGCCGAGTTCGTGCGCCCTGGAGAGCAGCCGGCCGACGCGTTCGTGTGCCCCTTCGCGCTGTTCGACCTTCTTTGCCGCGGCATCGGCCGCTTCCTCGCGGCTCATGCCGTGATTGCCCATCATGTAGGCGAGGTAGGCGTCGAGGGTCTTGAACTGGCCCTGTCCCGGCGAATGGTCCATCACCGAAAGCAGATCGACGATACCTTCCAGCATCAGCATTTCGAGCACCGGCACGGCGGCGGCATCGGTCACTTCATAGCGGCAGTGGATGCGGTTGTCGACCAGGCTGTGGTCGCGATAGGCCGCCACGGTGCGCACCAGCGCGGCGGCCGTGTCGTTGTTGCGCACGCCGAACTGGTTGTTGGCGAAGGACAGTGCGTGATAGGGCGTGGTGATGCCGGCCGCCGCATTGCGCCGGTCGACCTGTGCGACCGCGAAATCCATCGGGAACAGCACGCTGGCGCGCGGTTCCACTTCCTTTTCGATCGCGTCGCAATGGACGTCGATCAGGCCGGGCATTACCGTGTGGCCCGGCAGCGCCATCACGTTGGCAAGCGCCGGTACCGAGGCGGGGTCGGGTTCGATCGCGGCGATACGGCCATCGTCGATCAGCAGCGCGCTGTCTTGCAGCACGCCATCGGGCAGCACCAGGGTAACGTGCGTCAGATAAGTGGCGGACATGTCCGGCTCCGTGTCGTTTCTGTGTGGATGCGGGCTGAGATGCAGATAAGGTGGTTCGGGTTCCGGTCATGCGGCGACGGCGGCCGGCTGCAGGGGCAGCAGGCGCGTGGCGACCGCATCGCGGACCGCCTCGTCGTGGAAGATGCCGATCAGGCAGCGCCCCTCGGCCAGCGCCTCCCGGATCAGCGCGATCACCACGGCGCGATTGTCGGCGTCGAGCGA
Organism: Cupriavidus gilardii; assembly: GCF_017598945.1. GTDB lineage: Bacteria > Pseudomonadota > Gammaproteobacteria > Burkholderiales > Burkholderiaceae > Cupriavidus > Cupriavidus gilardii_E. The sequence continues at coordinate 57,385 of NZ_JAGFTW010000058.1, read as the reverse complement.
GGCGGTTGGCTCGTCCAGCAGCAGGATCGAATGGCCGCCGACCAGCCCGCGCGCGATATTGACGCGCTGCTGCTCGCCGCCGGAAAACGTTGCGGGTGGCAGGTCCCAGAGCCGGCGCGGCAGGTTCAGGCGTTCCAGCAGCGCCGCCGCACGCTCGCGTGCCACCTGGCGGTCGACGCCGCGCTGCTGCAGTGGATCGGCCACGACGTCGAGCGCGCCGACACGCGGAATCGCGCGCAGGAACTGGCTGACATAGCCGATCACGTCGCGGCGCAGCTTCAGCACGCGCTGCTCCGGCGCGCCGGTCAGTTCGACCCAGGGCGCGCCCTCCGCACTGGTATCGCGCAGCCGGATGCTGCCTTCGGTGGCCAGGTAGTTGCCATACAGGCATCGCAGCAAGGTGCTTTTGCCGGTGCCGGAGCGGCCCGACAACACCAGGCACTCGCCCCGCGCGGCGTCGAAATCGACCGCTTGCAGCACCGGCAGGCGGATGCCGCCCTGGTTGTGCAAGGTGAACATCTTGCCGAGGCCGCGGACCTCGATCAACGTCTGTGAGCGCTCTGCTTGCGTCATGGCTCAACCCTGCAGAATGGAAGAGACCAGCAGCTGCGTATACGGATGCTGCGGATCGTCGAGGATCTGATCGGTCAGGCCTTGCTCGACCACGCGTCCGCCCTGCATCACCAGCGTGCGATGGGCCAGCAGCCGTGCCACGGCGAGATCGTGCGTGACCAGAATGGCCGCGAGCCCGAGGTCCGATACCAGCCGGCGCAGCAGATCGAGCAGCCGGGCCTGTACCGAGACGTCCAGCGATGCGGTGGGCTCGTCCATGAAGACCAGGCGCGGATGCGTGACCAGATTGCGGGCGATCTGCAGGCGCTGCTGCATGCCGCCGGAGAACGCGTGCGGCGTGTCGTCCAGCCGCGCGAGGTCGATCTCCATCTTCTCCAGCCAGGCGCCGGCAACCTCGCGCAGCTCGCCGTAATGGCGCTGTCCGACCGCCATCAGCCGCTCGGCGATGTTGGCGCCGGCGCTGACCTGCATCCGCAGGCCGTCGCGGGCGTGCTGATGCACGAAGCCCCAGTCGGTACGAGCCAGCAGGCGCAGCCGCGCGTTCGACAGCGTGGCAAGGTCCGTCAAGCCGGACTCGCGCATGTCGTAGCTGACGGTGCCGCGCTGGGCCGGCGCCTGCATCGACAGCGCCTGCAGCAAGGTGCTCTTGCCCGAACCGGATTCGCCGACGATGCACAGCACTTCGCCGGGATACAGGTCGAAGCTGACGTCATGGCAACCGTGGACGCCGTCCCAGGTGCGGGTCAGTCCGCGCACCGACAGCAAGGGCGTCGCGTTCATTGCGCACCTCCCGCCGCCGCATCCGGGCGGCCGGCAGCCTGTCGTGCCTGGCGATCGGCGCAGTACTCGGTGTCCGAGCAGACGAACAGGCGCGTACCGGCGTCGTCGGTGATGATCTCGTCGAGATAGCTGTCGGTGGCGCCGCACTGCGCGCAGCAGCTCGACCACTTCTCGACCGTGAACGGATGGTCGACGAAGTCCAGGCTCTTGACCGAGGTGTAGGGCGGCACCGCGTAGACGCGTTTCTCGCGGCCGGCGCCGAACAGCATCAGCGCCGGGTTGCGGTCGAGCTTCGGATTGTCGAACTTCGGGATCGGCGAGGGCCGCATCATGTAGCGCTGGTTGACGATGACGGGATAGTCGTACGTGGTGGCGATATGGCCGTGACGCGCGATGTCTTCGTAGAGCTTGACGTGCATGGCGCCGTATTCGGCCAGCGCATGCATCGTTCGGGTCTCCGTTTCGCTGGGCTCCAGCCAGCGCAACGGCTCGGGAATCGGTACCTGGAACACCATCGTCTGGCCTTCGCGCAGCGGTGTTTCGGGGATGCGATGGCGGGTCTGGATGATGCTCGCCTGCGCCGTGCGTTCCGTGGTCCGTACGCCGGTCACCCTGCCGAAGAAGCGGCGGATGTTGATGGCATTGGTGGTGTCGTCCGAGCCCTGGTCGATGACCTTGAGCACGTCCTGACGCCCGATGATGGCCGCGGTCACCTGGATGCCGCCGGTGCCCCACCCATAGGGCAGCGGCATCTCGCGGCTGCCGAATGGGACCTGGTAGCCGGGAATCGCCACCGCCTTGAGCAGGGCGCGCCGCAGCATGCGTTTGGTCGATTCGTCGAGGTAGCCGAAGTTGTAGTGACTGTCGGGCGTGGTGTCTTCCACCGAAGGCGATGCGATGGCGGTCGTCATGCGACGCTCTCCTCGTGCGGTTGGCACTGCTGCGCCGCTTCGTTGTGGCCTGTTGCCGTTGTCGTAGTCGTTGCCGTCGTCGACGCCGTGGTCGACGCCGTAGTCGTCGGCGCACTGGCTACCGGTCCGGCCGCTTGCCGCTTAGCCTGCAGCCGGCGCAGCAGTTCGAGATTGGTCTGGAAGTCCACGTAATGCGGCAGCTTCAGATGCTGGACGAAGCCGGAGGCCTCGACGTTGTCGCTGTGATACAGCATGAATTCGATGTCGTTGGCCGGGTTGTCGGCGGCTTCGCCCAGTTCCGCGGCGCGCATCGCGCGATCGACCAGCGCCATCGACATTGCCTTGCGCTCGTTGTAGCCGAACACCAGCCCATAGCCGCGGGTAAAGCAGGGCGCTTCCTCGGCATTGCCGGCAAAGTCGTTGATCATCTGGCATTCGGTCAGCTCGATCTCGCCGATCGTCACGGCAAAGCCGAGCTCTTCGACGAACAGCTCGACCTCCGCGGTGCCGTAGCGGATCTCGGCTGCGAACGGATGCGAATTGCCGTAGCCGCGCTGCGTCGAATAGCCCATCGACAGCAGAAAGCCTTCGTCGGCCCGCGCCAGATTCTGCAGCCGCGCGGGACGGTTGGCCGGGAAAGTCAGCGGCTCGCGCGTCAGATCCGCCGGGGCCGGATCGCCGGGCGGAATCGGCTCCGCTTCGATCAGGTCGTCGGCTTGCAGCAGGTCGGTCACGCGCGGCATCCGTTGCGCGTCGGCGGTGGCTGGCGGTGCCGCGGCCGGTGCGCCGGCGGGCGGCGGGGCGCCTTCGGCCTCGAGCGAGAAGTCGAGCAGCCGCTGCGTGTAGTCGTAGGTCGGGCCGAGGATCTGCCCGCCCGGCACATCCTTGAACGTCGACGAGATTCGCCGGCGCAGCCGCATCGCGCCGGTGTCGAGCGGCACCGTATAGCCGAAGCGTGCCAGCGTGGTGCGATACGCGCGCAGCAGGAAGACCGCCTCGATCTGGTCTCCTGCGGCCTGCTTCAATGCCAGCGCGGCCAGATGCGGGTCATACAGCGAGCCTTCGGCCATCACGCGCGACACGGCGAGAGGCATCTGTTCGCGGATCTGCGCCAGCGTCAGTTCCGGCACCGACGGATCGCCGCGGCGATACGCGTCGACCAGCCGGTACGAGTTGAGGATGGCGCGTTCTCCGCCCTTGACTGCAACGTACATGTCAGTCCTCCACCAGTGTGGTGCGCGGCAGCGCGCAAATGCGGTCGCCGGCGGTCAGAAGCAGGTCCACGCCGAGCGGGAAGCCGGCATGGTTGGCTTGCCATTGCCGGCGGAAGTCATCCGGCAGGCCGCCGAGCCGCAGATTGCGCGTGGTCTCGATGCCGGGGCCGCGCAGCGTCAGCGTGTCGCCCTGGTTCAGCGAGGCGACCTCGGCGATCAGCGTGGCCGAGCGGTCGGGAAAGGCGGGGTCTCCTTGGGCACAGCGATTCAACGCAGGCCAGACGTGGCCTGCCGGCACGCAGACGAACTGCGCCGCGGCGACATCGTTCACCAGCGGGCAGCCGCAGTGAAAGCGCAGGAACGCGCCGGCGGAGGCCGCCATGTCGGCCGGCAGCCAGACCGGCGTATCGGAATCGGCCAGCGTCAGCAGCAGCGCCGTCATCGCCAGCGACAGGCCGTCCGGCACGCCGCAATCGGCGGCCAGCGTTTCGACGCGGCCGGGATGGGAGATGGCCTGCAGCGTTGCGCGGAAGACCTGCTGCGCGTCGTCGACGGGATTGTCGAAGCCGGGCAGCAGCGCCGCGGTGGATTGGGTAGGTATGACATGCAGGGTCGGCATCTCAGTCTTCTCCGCGGGCCATCGTGAAAAATTCGACGCGGGTCTGCGCGGCGGTGGCCGCCTCGGTCGCGTCGCGTTCGGCGAGGGCGCGCGCCAACGGTTCGAGCACGAGCTGCTGTACGCGCGGGTGCCACTCCGGCCGCTGCAGCAGCGCGTCCAGCACGGCAGCCTGTTCGACATGGCGGCGGCAGCGGCCCATCACATAGGCCACACCGGCGATCGCCGCGGCTTCGGTCTGTGTCGTATCCGGTTCCAGCACCACCGCGCAACGCGTGACGCTGATCTCGCCGAGATTGAATTGCGCACCGGTGCCGCCGGTACGCCCGCGCACCATCGCCATGCCGGACTCGGGCTTGCGCAGCAGCCGGTAGGCCGGCAGCGGTGCCTGCTGGCCCAGCTTGCGGTAAGCACCGTCGAGCGCGTCGGTGTCCGCCAGCGCCAGGATCCGCAGCCATGCGGCCCGGGACGCTTCGGCAGGACTGCCCGTATTGCCGCCGGAATTGCCGCGGGTATTGTCGCGGGTATTGTCGCGGGTATTGTCGCGGGTATGGCCCGTTTCGCCTTTCATCGTCATCCCTATACGTCTATACGTGTAGATGTCATCTGCAACAGCACGGCGCTACTAGACCACGGCAGGATGACTGTTTGATGACGAGCCCGAAGCGTGATCGGACACCTGGCACGAGAGCACGCCGCTCGGGCACAATCGCACGCTACGATGGCCGCTGAATGACAGCGTGCGATGACAGGGCGCGATGACAGGGCGCGATGACGTGTGGAATGACCGCGCTTCAATGACGAGAGGAATCACAACGATGTCGGATCGAGAAGTCGAACGGGGCTCGGGCGTTGCGGTATGGCGCCAGATCGGGGAGGCGCTGGCCGATGACATCCGCAAGAAGCTGTATGGTCCGGGCGAGCAGCTGCCGCCGGAGTCCGAGCTGGCGATGCGTTTTGCCGTCAATCGCCACACCGTGCGGCGCGCCATGAGCGAGCTCGAGCAGAGCGGCCTGGTGCGGATCGAGCAGGGGCGCGGCACCTTCGTGCAGGAGCATGCGATCGACTACGCAATCGCCCGGCGCACCCGCTTCTCGCAGAACCTGGCGGCGCAGGGGATGCGCGGCCATACCGAGGTCGTCACCAGCCAGGTAAGCCGCCTGCCCGAGGTCGCGCGGCATCTCGGGCTCGCCCGCACCGCACCGGTGCTGCATGTACAGATGGTCGGCAAGGCCGAGGGCCGGCCCATCGACGTGGCCGAACACTATTTCGATTACCAGCGTTTCCCGCAGCTCGATGCGCAGGTGCGCGAGCAGCGCTCGATCTCGCGCGCCCTCGCGCAATGCGGGATCGCCGACTACACTCGCAAGTGGTCGCGCATCACGGCGGCGCTGCCGAGCGCGCCGGTGGCGCGGCTGCTGAACCAGCCGAAGACCAGGCCGGTGCTGCAGGTCGAGGCATTGAACGTCGATATCGATGGCGCGCCGGTGCAGTACAGCGTCACGCGCTTCGCCGGCGACTGGGTTCAGCTGACGGTATCGGACGCCGACTGAGCCGCTGCGCAGGCAGGTGCCGTCGTTTGGCTTGTCGACCGGCTCGTCGATTTCGTCGATTGGTCTAGACATCTGCCTGTCACCTTGCCGGGCTAGCCTGCCGATTGGACTTACCGACCTACGACCGATTACGACCATGCCGGCGCATCGATACGCCATCTACCTGGCTCCCAACGAGCCGTTCCGCACCTTCGGCACCCATTGGCTAGGCCGCGATGCCGACAGCGGCGTGCCGGTGTCGCCCCCACCCGAGATGGCAGGGCGTCCGGCCGAATGGGTCGAGGCCCCGGCCCATTACGGCCTGCACGCCACGCTGAAGCCGCCGTTCCGACTGGCCGAAGGCATCGAGCCCGCGATGCTGGACAGCGCGATGCGGGCCTTCGCCCGCGACCGGCATCCATTCGAAGTCCCGCTGACGCTGCGCGCGCTGCGCGGCTTCGTGGCCTGGTGCCTGGCCGATCGGCCCGACGCCGTACGCCGCATGCACGAGCTTGCCGACGCGAGCGTGCGGGAACTCGATCGGTTCCGCGCGCCGTCCACGCCGGACGAGATCGCGCGGCGCAAGCCCGAGCGGCTATCCGCACTGGAGCAGCAGATGCTGCGCGACTGGGGCTACCCGTATGTGCTCGACACCTTCATCTTCCATATCACGCTGACCGGCATGCTCGATCCGGAGCGGCAGTCCGCGGCGCTGACCCAGCTGTCGTCGGCGGCCGGCGCGTTGCTCGACACGCCGCTGCGGGTCGACAGTGTCAGCGTGTTCGTGCAGCCGGAGCCGGGCGCCGACTTCGTGGTCGCGCGCCACTATGGCTTCGATGGCCAAGCGAGCGATGGCGCCGGCGCGGCGTATCTGTCGGCATGAGCGCGCCGCAACGCGTGGACGGCAGCGGCCTGTTCTATCTGATGGGGCCCTCGGGCAGCGGCAAGGATTCGCTGCTGCAGGCGCTGCGTGGGCGCCTGAGCGCCGAGGATCGCCTTGTCGTGGCGCACCGCTATATCACCCGCCCGGCGGATGCCAACGAAGCGTCGGTCGCGCTGACGACCGAGGAATTCCATCGCCGCGTGGCGCTCGGCTGCATGGCGATGCACTGGCAAAGCCATGGTCTGCACTACGGCATCGGCATCGAGATCGAGCAATGGCTCGAGCGGGGCCTGAAGGTCGTCGTCAACGGCTCGCGCGAATACCTGCCGCAAGCGGTGGCACGCTATCCGACGCTGTGCGCGATCCACGTGCGCGTGTCGCCCGAAGCGCTGGCCGCACGGCTGCGCCAGCGTGGCCGCGAGTCGGAAGAGGCGATCGCCCGGCGCCTGGCGCGCGCCGCCGCATCGTTCGACGTGCCGGCCGATTGCCGCGTCGTCGAGATCGACAATAGCGGGGCGCTGCAGTCCGCCGCCGATGCGCTGGCCAACGCGATCGGCATGGCGCCGGCCGCAAAGCCGGCGGGCGCACTGTCTTGACGGCGCAGCGACCTGACGATCAGAGCGCGGTACTGAAGCTCAGGCCGTGCTCGGTAAAACCGAGGCCGCGATAGAAGTCGTGCGCGCGCAGGCGCCGGGCATTCGACGACAGCGCGAGCTTTGCCGCGCCTGCTTCGCGCGCCAGCCGCATCGCTTCCATCATCATCGCCTTGCCGATGCCCTTGCCGCGCGCGGCCGGTGCCACCACCACGGATTCGATGATGGCCTCCGGGCGGCCATCGTGGACCATCACCGGAAACACCAGCAGCGCGAAGGTGCCCAGCGGCACCCAGTCCCCGGCGGCGCCAGCCTCGCCGATGAAGTAGCAGCGATAGTTCGGATAGCGGCGCATCTCCGCATAACGCTCCCGCATGGTCGCCAGCGGCAGCGGCGGCTCGTCATCCATTGTGGCAAGCAGGGTGGCGAGCTGTTGCAGCTCCGTGTCGGAGCCCGTGACTTCACGCAGGATCAGGTCGGTGTCTTGCATAGGGTGGTAGAGGAATAGCGACGGCGTGCGAGACGGGTGCACGCAGTGAAGTCTAACGCGTTCGCCTCAGACCAGCACCTTGCGGATCTGCGCCGACAGCAGGTCGATCACCGTCACGAACGCGATGATCAGGATCATCACGGCGCAGGTCTGCGCATACTGGAAGCTGCGGATGATCTCCCACAGCACGGTGCCGATGCCCCCGGCGCCGACGATGCCGACCACCGAGGCCGAGCGGACATTCGACTCGAAGCGATACAGCGCGAACGACAGCCACAGCGGCAGCACCTGCGGAATCACGCCATAGACGATCTCCTCCAGCCGGCCCGCACCGGTGGCACGTACGCCCTCGACGGGCCGCGGATCGATTGCCTCCACCGCCTCGGCGAACAGCTTGGCCAGCACGCCGGTGGTGTGGATCCAGATCGCCAGCACGCCGGCAAACGGCCCCAGGCCGACCGCGACGATAAACAGCATCGCGAAGACCATCTCGTTGATGGCGCGGGAGGCGTCCATCAGGCGTCGAGCCGGCTGATAGACCCAGGCCGGCACGATATTGGCCGAACACAGCAGGCCGAGCGGCACGGCGACGGCGACCGCCAGCGCGGTACCCCAGACCGCGATCTGCACGGTGACCAGCATCTCGTCGAGATAATGGCGCCAGTCGCGGAAGTCCGGCGGGAAGAAGTCGGCGGCGAACTGCGCCATATTGCCGGAGTCGCGCAGCAGATCCAGCGGACGCATATCGGCGCCCTGCCAGGACAGGGCAAGCATCGCGAGCACGATGGCCCAGACGAGCATCGCGGACAGGGAAGCGCGCGGCGGCCGTCCGTTCGCTTGCGGCGAAGGCAGGCCGGGCTTGGCGGTGGCGGTCATGAGGGCAATCCGGTAGAGGAAGAGGGAACAGAGACGTAGGGCGCTGGCCCGCCGCGCATGGCGGGCCGGGCGGTGAGATCAGAACAGGGCGCGATTACGGCGCGATCATTGCGTGCTGACGGCCTTGTCGAGTTCGGCCAGGCGCCGCGACACGTCCGCCAGACGCTTCTCCTTGTCGGCAGCGGCCAGCGTCCCGTCCGTCTCGATGCGGGCCTTCTCCTTGGCCAGCTCGATCTGGCGGATCGGCACCAGCTGCGCATCGGTGGACGGACGGAAGCCCTGATAGGTGAGCGTGGCCAGCACCTGCTTTTCGCGCGCGGCATCGGCGCCCTTGCCGTAGTTGACGAAGAAGGTCTGGATCTTCTTCTTCATCTCGGCCGGCAGGTCCTTGCGATACACCATCGGGTCGGCCGGAATCAGCGGCGATTTCCACAGCACGCGCACCTGGTCGTAGGGGTTCTTGCCGGTGTTGACGCGATAGCGGTCCAGGTTCTCGGTATTGTTGACTGCGACGTCGACCTGCTTGTTCAGCACCGACAGCAGGTTCGCCTCGTGGTTGCCGATCCGCACGGCCTTGAACAGCGTCTTCGGCTCGACCTTGTTGGCGGCCCACAGGTAGTAGCCGGGAACCAGCGTGCCCGAGGTCGAATTCGGATCGCCGGCGCCGTAGGACAGCTCCTTGCCGCGCCTGATCACGTCTTCGACGGATTTCAGGTCGCTGTCCTTGCTGACGATCAGCAGCGACCAGTAGCCGGGGTTGCCATCCTTGTCGATCACCGACGCGAACACCTCGCCGTTGGCGCGATCGACCGCCTCCATCGCCGACTTGTTGCCGAACCAGGCGATCTGCACCTTGTTGAAGCGCATGCCCTCGATGATGCCGGCGTAGTCGGAGGCGAAGAACGGTTTGATCGGCACGCCCAGCGCCTTGCTCAGGTCGTCGATCAGCGGCTGCCACGCGGTCTTCAGATTGGACGAGGACTCGGTCGAGATGAAGCCGATGCTGAGCGGTTTGGCGTCCTGCGCCAGGGCGGGGGCGGCGGCGATCGCCGAAGCGATCAGGGCGAAGAAGGTTCTGCGAAGCATGGATTGTCTCCGGTGCGAAACGAGGGCAAAGAGGACGCGGAATGCGGGCGAAGCGAAAAGAAGCAGGGCGATCAGGCGGCCGCCAGATCCATCGTGACGGTGGCCGGCACCGGCGAGCCGTCGATCGGCATGGCGATCCGGTCGGGCACCAGGTCGTGCAGCAGCTCGTCGGCCTCGGTCCCGTAGAGATCGCGCAGCATCCGTTGGGTCAGCGCATGCGACGGGCCGTCGTAGACGACCTTGCCCTGCCGCAGCGCCACCACGCGCGGGCAATAGCGCATCGCGATGTCGACCTGATGCAGCGACACCACCACGGCCACCTTGTGCGTGCGATTGATCTGCGTGAGCAGCGACATCACGCGGCGCGAGGACTCGGGATCGAGCGAGGCGATCGGCTCGTCGGCGAGGATCACGCGGGCGTTCTGCACCAGCGTCCGGGCGATCGCCGCGCGTTGCTGCTGGCCGCCCGACAGCGTCGAAGCACGTTGAAAGGCATAGTCGTCTATACCAACTTGTGCAAGCGCATCGAGCCCGGCGCGCAGCTCATCGGCCTTGAAAAAGCGAAGCAGGCCGCGCCATTTCGGGATGCGGCTCAGCATGCCGATCATCACGTTGGTGATCACCGGCAGCCGTCCGACCAGATTGAATTGCTGGAAGACGAAGCCGATTTCGGCGCGGGCCTTGCGCACGTCGGCCGCCAGCCGGCCATTGCGCTGCACGGCGCGGCCATGCACCAGGATCTCGCCACTGTCGGCGGCGACAAAGCCGGCCACATGGCGCAGCAGCGTGGACTTGCCCGAACCCGATGCCCCTAGCAGGGCCACCATTTCGCCGGGCGCCACTTGCAGCGTGACGTCGTCCAACGCCTTGCGATCGGCACGGAACGACTTGCTCAGGCCGCGGACTTCAATTGCGTGGGTCATGTCGGCTCCCTTGCTGGAATGACGAGCGCATTCTGGAGGGAGGTGATGACAGAGCGATGACGGTGCCGAAGGGCTTTGCCGATGGAACGCGTCGTGCCGCGTCGGCGGCGCTCAGCGCCGGAACAGCCAGATCAGCAGGGAAACGATCAGCGAAATCACGATGCAGGTCGTGATCGGGAAATGGAAACTGAACCCTTCCCGGACGATATGGATGTCGCCGGGCAGGCGGCCCAAAGGTAGACGGGAGAGCCACGGCCACGCGAGTCCCGCCGCGAACAGGGCCAGGCCGGCGATGACGAGAAAGCGCTGCATGGTGAAGACGCTGGCGTGCACGGACAGTCGGATCCGGTAAGCGTAGAAGAAGCGCAGCCACGCCGCAAGCCTTGCCCGAGGCCGGCGGAGAGGACGGGGCAGCGCTGCATCGGCAACGAAGATTCGTAGTTGTGCCCATGTGTCAAGGAACTGACATTTGGGCTACCAACAATGCATGCCGTCTTGCCGCATCGGCTCCACGAGAGCCGTGTCCCGTCGCCGCCACCAGAGCCGCGCCGGCAGGACGCCGATCACGCTGTGCCCTTCCCCCACCACGGAACTTCAGCCATGCCCTTTCCCATTGCTTCCCCAACGCGGCGCCGCCCGACGCTGCCGCTCGCGGCCGGTGCCATCCTGGCCGCACTGCTGCTCGCCGGCTGCGGCGGCGGCGACGATGGCGCGACCCTGTCGCCCTCGGCCGCGCCCGACACCACCAACCCGAGCGGCAAGCTGCCCGGCAAGCCAGGCAACTGCTCGAGCCGCTGCGCGCCCTGACTCTCCTCCGTCCCCAACGAAAAAGAATCCGCCATGACATTCAATCCGTCGAAGCGACAATTCCTGAAGGCATCGCTGGGCACCGGCGCCGCGGCCGCCGTGCTGGCGAGCTTCCCGCCCAGCATCCGCCGCGCGCTCGCGATCGAGGCCCACAACGCGACCGGCACCATCAAGGACGTCAAGCACGTCGTGATGGTGATGCTCGAGAACCGTTCGTTCGACAGCTATTTCGGCACGTTCAAGGGCGTGCGCGGCTACGGCGATCGCTTCCCGATCCCGCTGCGCAACGGCCGCACCGCGCTGTACCAGACCGATGCCAACGGCAACATCATCACGCCATACCACCTCGACGAGACCGCCGGCAACGCCCAGCGCGCGGGCGGCACGCCGCACAACTGGGGCGACTCGCAGGCGGCCTGGGACCATGGCCGCATGGACCGCTGGCCGGTGGCCAAGCAGCCGCTGTCGATGGGCTACTACGACGACGAGGAGGTGACCTTCCAGCGCGCGCTGGCCGACGCCTTCACGCTGTGCGACGCGTACCACTGCGGCATTCATACCGGCACCATCGCCAACCGCCTGTTCTACTGGACCGGCACCAATGGCCCGACCGGCGACAACGTCGCGGTGACGGTCAACGAGTTCAACGGCGGCGCCGACGTGGGGCCGTCGACCGAAGGGTGGACCTGGGAGACCTATGCGGACCGCCTGCAGGCTGCCGGCGTCAGCTGGAAGGTCTACCAGAACATCCCGGACAACTTCGGCTGCAACCAGATGATGAGTTTCCGTCATTGGCGCGCCGAGATGGAGAAGATGCCGGCCGGACGGCAGGTGTCGAACACCAACGCCCCGGGCTTCAATCCGCCGTACGATCCGGCCATCGACGATCGCTACAGCCCCTATGCCAAAGGCTTCTGCAACACCATGGCCGACGGCGGTTTTCTGCAGGCGCTGCGCGACGATGTGCAGAACGGCCGCTTGCCCGAAGTGTCGTGGATCATCCCGCCCGCCGAATTCAGCGAGCACCCGGGGCCGTCGAGCCCGGCCAAGGGCGGCTGGTACGTGCAGGCGATTCTCGATGCGCTGACCTCGGACCCGGAGGTCTGGAGCAAGACCGCGCTGATCATCAATTACGACGAGAACGACGGCTTCTTCGACCATCTGCCGCCGCCGACCGCGCCGTCGCGCAATCCCGACGGCACGGTGGCCGGCAAATCGACGCTGTCGGATGCGCAGATGGCCTTCGAATACCACGACTATCAGCCGGCCACGCCGAAGCAGCCGGCCCGCGACGGCCGGCCCTACGGCCCCGGGCCGCGGGTGCCGATGTGGATCGTCTCGCCATGGAGCCGCGGCGGCTGGGTCAATTCGGAGGTGTTCGACCATACCTCGGTGATCCGCTTCCTCGAGGCGCGCTTCGGCGTGATGGAGCCGCAGATCAGCCCGTACCGTCGCGCCGTTTGCGGCGATCTGACCAGCGCGTTCAATTTCGCGACGCCGAACGCGGATCCGCTGCCCGCGCTGGCGGGCCGTACCACGCGCGCCGAGGCCACCAGCCTGACGGCCGCGCAGCAGGCGATGCCGAAGATTCCGGTGCCGGTCACGCCCGAGTTGCCGGTGCAGGACGCCGGCGTGCGTCCGTCCCGTGCGCTGCCCTACGAGCTGCACACCAGCGCCCGTGTCGACGCCCGCAACAACACGCTGCAGCTGCTGTTCGCCAACGCCAGTGCCCGCAGCGTCGGCGCAGTGTTCCACGTCTACGATCGCCTGCATCTGGACCGCATTCCGCGGCGCATCGTCGTCGAGGCCGGCAAGATGCTGGACGACGTCTGGGATCTGAGCGGCGACGGCGGCAAGTACGACCTGTGGGTGCTCGGCCCGAACGGCTATCACCGCAGCTTTGTCGGCGACGCGGCGGAGCAGGGCGATGCGATGCCCGAAATCCAGGTCTGCTACAACCCGTGCGAGCGGCCCACCGTGCAGGTCAAGCTGCATAACAACGGCCGCCGGCCGATCCGCTTCACGGCGGAGGCGCTGGCCTATCGCAACGATGGCCCGTGGACGAAGATGGTTGCTCCCGGCAAGGTCGTCGAGTTCGAATGGGCCATCGGCGAATCCGGCTGCTGGTACGACTTCGTCGTGACCTGCGACGCCAGCCCGGCATTCCGCCGCCGCTTTGCGGGACGGATGGAAACCGGCCAGGACCTGGTCAGCGATCCGGCAATGGGACAGGTCTGACGCCGATCTGACGGTCGTTTGGCACAGCGCAGCGCATCCCGGTTCCGGGGTGCGCTTCAGCCTGTCCGCATGAAGGTGCCCAGCCCCTCGTGGTCGTAGTACTCCAGCGTCAGCCGATCGCTGCCGAACCACACGCGCGAGATCGTGCCGGGCGTCGCGTTCTCGTTGCGCAGACGGAACGTGTAGACGTCGCCGTCCCAGTGCGACAACGGCAGCACCAGCGGAGCGGGGCCGATCGTCAGCACCAGTGCGCCGGCGGACTCGCGTACCGTGATGGGGCCGTAGTAGTCGTTGGCATAGTCGCCGGCATAGACCGACAGTGCGCGCGGCGGCAGCGGCGAGGCCGGCGGCGTAGCGTCCACCAGAGCGCCCTCCGGTGCCAGCACCGGCGCCAGCGCCTCCTCGATGATGGTGGCCCAGTCGCGCTGGATCGCACCGAAGTCCACCAGATCGAAGAACTGATTGTTGATCGTCTCCGGCACGCCGATCGGATAGCCGTTGGTCAGCGTGACGATCGCCAGGCCGAGCGACGGCACCGCGAGGAAGGCCGTCGCGGCGCCCAGCGCGAACGCACCGGAGTGGTTGTACATCGGGCGGCCCGCGGGGTTCGTGCCGACATTGAAGCCATAGCCGTAGAAACCGGCCGGACGCCCATTGGCCGGCGGCGTGGACTGGTTGTGCGGCGCGATCGCTTCCTTCAGCGCGCCGGCATCGACGATGCGCCTGCCCTCGAACATGCCTTCGCCGAGCATCATGATGAGCCAGCGCGCGACGTCGTTGACCGACGCGCTGACGCCACCAGCGGGCGATTGCGCATCGGGATCGCGCACCGGTCCTCGCACCCAGACTCCGTTCTCCCGCACGTGGCCGACCGCGCGGTTGTCGCGGCCCATATAGTCGGCATGGCGCGAACTGGTGCGCGCCATGCCGAGCGGACGATAGAGCGTCTGCTCCGACAGCGTGGCCCAATCCATTGCCGCCGCGGCAACCACCGCTTCCGCGGCCGCGGTGATGCCAAAGTTGGTGTACTGATAGGAGCCGCGAAACGGATGCAGCGGCAGGAATCGCAATCGCTCCAATACCTGGCGGCGGTCATGGCCCATGTCCTCGAGCCGGTCGCCGGCATGGTCGGGCAGGCCGGAACGGTGCGAGTACAGGTCCGCCAGGGTCAGTACCGGATTCACTTCCGGATCGGACAAGGCAAACCATGGCAATTGCGACTGCACTGTCGTGTCCCACTTGATGCGGCCCGTCCCGACCTGATGCGCGACCACCATGGCGCCGAGCGATTTCGACATCGAGGCGAGCTGGAACACAGTATCGGCGTCGACCGCCGCGGCCTCGCCCACGGCGCGTTTGCCGAATCCTTTGGCGTAAACGACTTGATTGCCGCGGACCACCGCGGTGGCCACGCCCGGCACGCCGGTGCGGGACATCTGATCGGCGACCAGCGTGTCGAGCCGGGCAATCGCTTTCGTGATTTGCGCCTCCGGCACCGGCGGGGAGGGTGGACCTTTCGAGGGCGGCGGGTCGTCGTCGTCGCCACCGCAGGCGGCAAGGGCGGTCCCCAGCGTTGCGACGAGAAACGAGCGGCGCGAGTGCAATGTCGTCATGACGGGTCCCCTTCGTCTTGTTCTGGCAGACCGATGCGCTGCGACGCCGCGTTCCACTCTTGCTGGACAGTAGAAGCTGCGGCCGCGAAAGTCGAGGGCAGAAGCGGGGATGACAACTGGCACGAGGTCAGATGTGCCGGACCAGATGCCGCACACTGAACGTCGTGTCGTGTCCCGGCGCATCCGTCGGGTTCGCGCGAATCCTGCTTGCCTTCAGCATTGCGAAAGCGGAATCCCGAGCCCCATCGGAAACGCCATCACCATCGCCATCGCCATCGCAAACCGGAGTCGGGGTCGCGGAATAGGGCATGGACCGGCGATACGCTAGGCCAAGCCGGTGCCCCGCGCGATCAGCCACGCTCCTGCTCCGATGCCGAGCGCGCCGATCAACCGGGCGACCCGCTCGCCCGCCGGTGCCAGGCGTTCGGCGCTGATTGCCACAGTGGCCACCGCCATGGCCCCAAGGTCCATCACGCCGATCGCCGCCAGACTGGCGGTCACGCCTGCACAGCACTGGATGCAGTGCAGGCCCAGGCGAAGGCCATGCCGCCAGGCGCTGCCCGCATCGGCTGACGACGTGCGAGCGGCAGAATGGCGGCAGCCCGCCAGCAGACGTGCCTTCCACGCCGTGAATTGCAGCGCGCCCGCGGCCAATACCACGGTGCCGGCCATCGTCGGCATGACGCGCGCCAGTGCGGGCCATTGCATGGCGAACGCCGCCAGCGTGGCGCCCACGGCGAACGCCGCCAGCCCGAGCAGCGCCCACACGAGGAAGTAGGCCGTCGCCACCAGCACCGTCAGGCTCGACGCGGCGGGCGTTCCATCGGCCGCCACGCGATAGCGCCACAGCGCAGGCGCGATGGACGGCAGCATCATCGCCACCATCATCACGACCCACATGCCGACGAAGGACGCCACGGCGCCGGCCCAGGTCTGCCCGCACATCGGTGCCCACGCCATCGACAGCGACCAGCCGCCGGCCATCGGCGTCGCCGCCATCGACGACATCGACCCATGCAGCATCACGGTCGCCACGGCGCTGGCGGCGAAGAGCAGGGCACAGACGCCGAAGAACCGACGTGCGTCTGGCATCGTGCGCGCCGGTTCGGCCCCCGCGCAGCACGAGTCGACCTCAACGCTGGCCGTACTCGTCATGGCGGCGCCACCAGACACCGGTCTCGTTGCGGCCCTTCGGCGCACGGTCGAGCCATTGGTACATGCCCCACAGCCCGTCCAGCCCACGCGAATACGCCGAGTACGTGTGGTAGACGACGCCATCCTCCTTCACGAAGGCACTCAGTCCCGGCCGATCGCGATGGAAGGTGGCCGTATCGGTGCCGCACATCGCAGCGACCTGGTTCTCGGCGGGCTCGCCGCCGCCTTCCATGTTGCGGCGCCATCCCCGCACCGCCGGCTCGCGGCGGTAGTTGTATTCGATCTCGCCGTCGCGCTGCTGCGCGGTCGTGAAGGCGACGTTGAAGTCGGCATTGAAGTCGCTGTCGTGCGACGACGCCCACGGGAAGGTCCATCCCATGCGCTGCTTGTACGCCAGCAGCTTGGCCAGCGGGGCGCGCGACACGGCCGTCAGCATGACATCGTGATTGGCCAGGTGCACGGCAAATCCATTGAAGCCGTCGGCGATCGACGAGCAGGAAGGGCAGCCGGCCTTGTAGTCCGGGCCGAACATGAAGTGGTAGACCAGCAGTTGCGAGCGGCCCTGAAACAGATCGGCCAGCGTCGCGCTGCCCTGTTCGGTGTCGAAGCGATAGGTCTTGTCGATGCGCAGCCAGGGCAGCGCCTGGCGTTGCCGCGCGAGTTCGTCGCTGCGCCGCGTCAAGGCCTTCTCGGCCTCGAGCAGTTCGAGCCGGGCGGCCAGCCACTCCTCTCGGGTGGCGGTGGGGTGGGTGGTCATCGTGCTTCCTCCGTTGGGTGGGCGGCGCTGTCCGGCTTGTTCTGGCCAAGCCACGCGCCGCATTTGCGTGGTGGTCGTGTGCTAGATTAGGCGCCGGCCCCGACAGGGAGGGAGTGACAAGTGTGGCGTGATTCGAATGGACCGGACGATCTCGGCTGCGGCCCGCGCGCTCGCGGTCGGTGACCCGCTCGGGGCGCTCAATTGCGTCGCCTTGCGCGACGACGCGCCGGCGCTGGCGCTGCGCGGCATCGCGATGGCGCAGCTCGGCGAGTTTGCACGCGCCAGGGCGCTGGTGCGCAGCGCCGCACGGGCTTTCGGCAACCGTGCCCCGGTCGCGCGTGCCCGCTGCGTGGTGGCCGAGGCGGAGATCGCACTCGCCGCACGGGACCTCGGCTGGCACGCCAAGGCGCTCGATGCCGCGCGCCTGACGCTGGAGGAGCACGGCGACCGCACCAATGCCGCGCATGCGCTGTATCTGACCAGCCGGCGTCTGCTGCTGATCGGGCAGCTGGACGAAGCCGAGGCAATGCTCACCGGCATCGATCCGGCCCAACTGCCGCCTCCGCTGCGAACCGTGCACGAGCTGGTCATCGCCGGCATCGCCATGCGCCGCGTGCACGCGCGCAGCGCCGCCGCGGCGCTCCATCGTGCGCGTCACGCCGCCCGCCTCGCTGCCATCCCGGCCCTGGCCGCCGAAGTCGATCGGACTGCCGCGATGCTCGACGGTCCCGCCGCTCGCCTGATCGATCGCGGTGAAACGCGACAGTTGCGGCTCGACGACGTGGAGACCCTGCTGGCGTCGAACACGCTGGTCATCGACGCCTGCCGCCATGCCGTGCGCCACGCCGGCACGGTGGTCCCGCTCGCCACGCGGCCGATCCTGTTTGTGCTCGCGCGCGCCCTCGGTGAGGCCTGGCCCCACGATGTGCCGCGCGACAGCCTGATCGCGCAGGCCTTCCGGATGAAGCATGCCGATGATTCCCATCGGGCCCGTCTGCGCGTCGAAATGGGCCGACTGCGTGCCGCCCTCCGGCCAATGGCGGAGATTCGCGCGACGCCGCGCGGCTATGCGCTGGTGCCGCGCGCCACGCGTCCGGTCGTGGTGCTGGCGCGGCCGGTCGAAGAACGGCACGCCGCGGTGCTGGCCTTGCTGGCCGATGGCGAATCGTGGTCCAGCTCCGGACTGGCGCTGGCGCTCGGGGCCAGCCAGCGCACCGTGCAACGCGCGCTCGATGCGCTGGCGGACGCGGGCAAGGTGCAGGCGATCGGCCACGGCCGCGCGCGCCGATGGATGACCACGCCGTTGCCCGAAATCACGACGACCTTGTTACTCCCGGCAATCTCGAGCCTGGACTAGGATGCCAGCATGAAGACGTCATCGCGCAGCTTGCCTGCGCATCGGTGACGCGCCATGTCCTTTGACCCTCATCCACCAGGAAGCCAGCATGAAATCGATTCCCGCAGAAGTCCTCCATGAATACGGCCCGTTCCCCGGCATCGATGCCGTCCACGGCGTATCGTATGACGGCAAGCATGTCTGGGTCGCGTCCGGAGACGGGCTCCACGCGATGGATCCGGCCAGCGGCCAGATGCTTCGCTCCATCGATGTCACCGCCAATGCCGGCACTGCCTTCGACGGCCGCTACCTGTACCAGATCGCCGGCGACCGCATCCAGAAGATCGATCCGCAGACCGGCGAAGTCGTCTCGACCATCCCGGCGCCCACCGACGGCGGCAACTCCGGCTTGGCCTGGGCCGAAGGCAAGCTATGGGTCGGCGTGTGGCGCGATCGGAAGATCCATCAACTCGATCCGCAAACCGGCGCGATCCTGCGCACGCTGACGTCCGACCGTTTCGTCACCGGGGTCACCTGGGTCGATGGCGAACTGTGGCACGGCACCTGGGAGGGCGAGCAGAGCGACCTGCGCCACGTCGACCCGGACACCGGGGAGGTGATCGAACGGATCGAGATGCCGGCCGGCATGGGCGTGTCGGGGCTGGAGTCCGATGGCGGCGATCGCTTCTTCTGCGGCGGCGGGGAAAGCGGCAAGGTCCGGGCGGTGGCGCGCAAGGGGCGGGGCGCCGGCAAGGCATCGACGCGCTCGGCTGCCAGAGCGGACTAGTGGACTAGTGGACTAGTGGACTCGCCGACCAGGAGACCGAGAGGTCCGGCCGGCCTGGAGGGCATCAACGGCCGGTGCGCCGAGCGCGCGCGGGTAGCTTCTCGTCGAGATAGTCCACCAGCGCCTGCTGCGCCGGCGTCAGCAGGCGTGCGTTGCCGACCAGCGCCAGCTCGGTCGGCGGCGGTGCCGGCAGGCCCGCGCGGGCCCCGAGCACCAGGTGGTCATCCTGCACGGCCGTCGCCGGCAGCAGGCTCAGCCCGAGATTGGCGGCGACCGCGGCCTGGATGCTGACCAGGCTCTGGCTCGTGAACGCAATGCGCCAGGCACGGCCGGACGTTTCGAGCGCGTGGATCGCGCGGTCGCGGTACAGGCAGCCAGGACCGAACACGACCAGCGGCACCGGATCGCTCTGCAGCGCAAACTGCCGGCCCACCACCCACTTCAGTCTTTCCGGCCGGCGCAGCAGCACCGGCGCGCCATCGGCATCGCGCTTGAGCAGCGCCAGATCGAGCTCCTGCCGGGCGATCCGATTGTGCAGATCCACGCTGAGGCCGTTGACGGTATCGAGCCGAATGGCCGGATGGCGCGCGGCAAAGCCCGACAGCAGCGGAATCAGCCGCTTCACATCGAAGTCGTCCGGCACGCCGAGCCGGATCACGCCGGCATGGCCACCGCCCTGCATCACGGTCTCCGCTTCGCGCGCGAGATCGACCAGCCGGCGCGCGTAGCCGAGCAGCCGCTCGCCGGCCTCCGTCAGCGCGACCGACTTGCCGGCGCGCTGGCGCAGCAACAGCGGTTGCTCCAGTTGCGCCTCGAGCTTGCGGATCTGCTGGCTCACCGTCGACTGGGTGCGATGGACCCGTTCGCCGGCGCGCGTGAAGCCGCCCGCGTCGACGACGCTGACAAAGGTCTTGAGCAGTTCGAGATCCAGCATGATTCGATCCGCAAATGAAGTCCGGCTAAAAATCGAATTTTCGAATTTATCGGGATCAGCTTAGCATGGCTGCATTGCACGCACGCACGCTGGAGCCCGATCATGCAACCTTCCCATCGCCCCGAGTGGCTGACCTTCGACTGCTACGGCACGCTGATCCAATGGGACGAAGGCCTGTTGGCCTACGTCGACCGCCTGCTGTCCCGCAAGGGATTGCGCGGCGTCGATCCGCACGACTTCATCCGGGTCTATGACGATCACGAGCATCGGCTGGAACAGACGCCGCCGCATCGCTCGTTCGCCGAGGTGTCGGCGCACTCGCTGCGCGCCGCGCTGGAAGCGTTCGGGCTGCCGTTCGAACCCGGCGACGCCGATGCACTGACGCGCCATATCTGCGCGATGCCGCCGTTTCCGGAGGTCGTGCCGACGCTGGGCTGGCTGAAGGCGCAGGGATTCAAGCTGTGCATCGTGTCGAACACCGACGACGCCATCATCGCGGGCAACGTGGCGCAGCTCGGCGGCCATATCGACCGGGTCGTCACCGCGCAGCAGGCGGGGGCGTACAAGCCGTCGCCGCGGATGTTCGAGCAGGCGCATGACAAGATCGGGGTTTCGAAGGACCGGCTCGTGCATATCTGCGCCAGTCCGCACCTCGATCTGGCGGCGGCGCGCGACATGGGCTTTCGCTGCATCTGGATCGACCGCGGCACCGCACGCAAGCCCTTGCCGGACTATCGGCCGGACGCCGTGCTGCCCGATCTCGCCGGCCTGCGCCAGACATTTGCTACGCTGCGCTGGGTGCAACCGTGAAGGAGCGATAAATGGCGCATCAACTTTCCAGCCGTGCCGCGGGCGACGCCGAGATGGCGGCCGCGCTGCGCAGCGATCCCGTGGTGCGGCAGGCCCGCATCGATCTGGCGGCGTGCCTGCGGATGGCGGCGCGACTCGGAATGGCCGAGGGCATCTGCAACCATTTCTCGGCGACCTTGCCGGGGCACCCGGGGCTGTTTCTGGTCAACCCGCTGGGGCTGGCCTTCTGCGAGGTCACGGCGTCGCGCCTGCTGGTCTGCCACGTCGACGGCCGCGTCGTCGACGGCGACGGCGAACCCGAGGCCACCGCGTTCTTCATTCATGCCCGCCTTCACCTGCGCAAGCCCGCCGCGGTCGCGGCCTTCCATACGCACATGCCGAACGCGACCGCGCTGGCGATGGTCGATGGCGAACCGTTGGCCTGGGCCGGGCAGACCGCGCTGAAGTTCTATGGACGTGTCGCGACGGTCCCGTTCAACGGCCTGGCGCTGGATGAACGGGAAGGCGATCGCATCGCGGATGCGATGGGCGACGCGGACATCGCCTTCCTGCGCAACCACGGCGTGATGGTGACCGCGCCGAACATCGCCCAGGCCTGGGACGATCTCTACTACCTCGAACGCGCCGCCGAGGTTCAGGTGCGCGCGGACAGCACGGGCCGCCGGCTGTTGCCGGTAGCGCCGGACATCGCCGCGCTGTGCGCGCAGCAGATGCGGGAAGGCGATCCCGAGAGCGCGCGCCTGCATCTGGCCAGCATCCACCGGCAGCTGGCGCGGCTCGAGCCCGACTATCTGGACTAGCCGGATCGCGCCGGGTGGGCGGGCTCCGCGGTGCGGCGCAACAAGCGCGGCTTGCCACGCCGCCAAGGGACAGGGGATGATATGCCGGTTTCCCACGCATCCCTATCGAACCCTGGAGTCAATACGATGAGACTGATCGGCATGCTCGATTCCCCCTATGTCCGCCGCGCGGCGATCACGATGCGCCTGCTGGGGCTGCCCTTCAACCATGAACCCGTCTCGGTCTTCCGCACCTTCGAACAATTCCGTGCCATCAATCCGGTGGTCAAGGCGCCGTCGCTGGTCTGCGACAACGGCGTGGTGCTGATGGACTCGACGCTGATCGTCGACTACGTCGAGGCGCTGGCCGGGCGCAGCCTGATGCCGACGGACCTGGCGGCGCGCCAGCGCGATCTGCGTGTGATCGGCCTGGCCCTCGCAGCGTGCGAGAAGGCGGTGCAGAACGTCTACGAACACATGCTGCGGCCTGCCGAGAAACAGCACCAGCCCTGGGTCGAACGGGTCGATAGCCAGCGCACCAGCGCGTTTGCGCTGCTGGAAGAAGAGGTCGCGCGCCTGGCGGTGCCGGTGCAGGAGACCGCGCTGTCGCAGGCGCAGCTGACCACCGCGGTGGTGTGGACCTTCACCCAGGCGATGCTGCCGGACGCCGTCGATCCGGCACGGCATCCCGCCATCGCATCGTTGACCGCGGCTGTCGAGCGCTTCCCGGCGTTCGAGACGTATCCGCACGCTTGACGCGGCAGCGGAGCATGGCTTGACGACGGCCTTATGTAGACACCGATAGTGCCCCCTCTCCCGCCCGCGGGAGAGGGGTAGGGGAGAGGGCAACGACGCTCGAAAATCTCAAGCGGTATCGCCAAGGCAAACGACTCTCCCTTTCCCCCAGCCAGCCGGCATGGGTCACACCGGCGACGCCAGCTTCATCGCATGAACCCGCGGCGCAAATGCGACTGCCTTGATTTCCACCAGCCCGCCATCCGGGTTCAGATCGGCCACCGCGAGTTCCACGGCGACCGGATAGGGCGGAGCAAAGAACTCGTCGCGAACCCGCGCGATCGCAGCCAGTTGTCCGGCCTTGTCCAACGCAAGGGCCTCGCTGCCGAAGACATGGAACATCTGCAGCTCGACCACATCGTCCAGCCGCGCATCGCAGGCGTGGAGCAACGCCTCGATCTGCCGGAACACCCTGCGCAGCTCATCGCAAAACGCCGCCTCGCTCATCGGCTGGGCCAGCGTATTGCAGGCCACGATGCCCGAGAGGTAGACAAAGTCGCCGACGCGCCGGGCAGGGGCATAGTGGAATTGCGCGACATCCGCCTCGAGGGCAGCGGGGATGGCAACCATGCCTGTGCTGGTAGGAATCGTTCGGATGCCAGGAGTGGCGGAATGGTCCATATGCGGTTCCAGAAGAAATGTAACGAGCAGTACAAAAATGGAGAAAAATAAAGGACGAAATACGCCCACTGCGGATGCAGACGACGCGCTCTCGCCGGAGCGCGTCGTCGAGCAGCATAAGAGATTATGTACCGATCAGTCAAATAATGCGGCGATTCTCCCATCGTCCGAAGGGTTGCGCCGCGCCTGCCGAAATTACTCCGCCCGAATATCGGCCCGCGCCGCAACGGCCCGCATCTCGGGCAACTCCTTCTCGACCCTCGCCTTGACCGCGGCGGCATTGCCGTAGGCCGGTGTCAGTGCAAGCTCGACCAGTCGGGCGCGCGTGGCCGGCGTGTTGACGACGTCTGCCAGCGCTTTCTCGAGCTTTTGCTGAACCGGCGCAGGCAACCCTGCCGGTGCGATCAGCGCGAACCACGTCCCCATCTGGAAACCGGGATAACCGCTCTCTGCCACCGTCGGCACCTGCGGCAATGACGGCAGGCGCTGCGGCGACAGCACGGCCAGCGGACGGATCCTGCCAGCCTTGATCAGCGGCAGGCCGGCCACCACCGTGTCGACCGCCACCTGAACCTGGCCACCGGCAAGCGCGGTCAGGTTCGGCGCGCTGCCGTTGAAGGGCACATGCACCATGCGGATGCCGGCCGCGGCCTTCAGCATCTCGCCACCGAAATGGACCGACGAACCGGTGCCGAACGAGCCGTAGGAGAACTTGTCCGGGTTGGCCTTCGCCTGCGTCACCAGGTCCTTCAACGAATGCAGCGACGTGTCGGGATTGGCGACCAGCACCAGACTCATATCGGCCACCAGCCCCAGCGGCGTGAAGCTCTTGACCGGGTCATAGGCGAGATTGGGCCGGATCGCCGGATTCAGCGTCAGCGTGGTGCTCGCCGCCAGCAGCAGGGTGTAGCCATCGGGCGCGGCCCTGGCGACCTGCGTGGCGCCGATCACCGTGCTGGCGCCGGGCTTGTTCTCCACCACGACCGGCTGACCGAGTTTCTCGCCCAGCCCGACTGCGAGCAGACGACCGAGCACGTCCGTGGCGCCGCCCGCGGCAAACGGTACGACGAGACGGATCGGACGGTTCGGATACGTCTGCGCCGCGGCTGGGGCCGTCGCCATGGCAAGCACGGCGAACAGACCGGTGCACGCAAGGAAGAAACGCTTCGGGGGCAATGCGGTCATCAAGGGCACTCCTGCCAGCAGTGGTGAATGTCGAATTCGATCGACGGGCAGCGCGATTGCTGCATGGGGCGGCGCTCAGTCCAGCCAGGGACTGCGTACCCGCGAAAACCCGCCCGCCTGATCGTAGGCATGGCCGAGCTGCAGCACGGCGGCATCGGTCTGCGCGGGCCCGATGATCTGGATGCCGGCGGGCAGGCCCTGCGGCCCGAAGCCCGCCGGCCCCGCCAGGGCCGGGAGACCGGCCATCGTCGCCGGCACCACGGTCTGCATCCAGCGGTGATAGGTGTCCATGTCGCGGCCGTCGATGGCGTGCGGCCAGTCCCAGTCGGCGTCGAACGGAAACACCTGCGCGGCGGGCAGCACCAGATAGTCGTGGCGCTCGAACAGCTGGACCAACGCCTGATACCACGCGCTGCGCACGCACATCGCTTCGTACACCCGCGTGCTGGGCAGTGCCATGCCGCGCTCGATCTCCCATGCGGCCTCGGGCTTGAGCATCGCGCGCTTGGCACGGTCGTGCCACAGCGCGGAATTGGCCCCGGCCACCGAGAAGCTGCGCAGGTCGATCCAGGCATGCCACAGCGTTTCCAGATCGAATGCCGGCAGTGCGGGCTCGACCGTGCAGCCCAGCGTGCGGAAATGATCCAGCGCGCGAGCGCAGGTATCGAGCAGGCCCGGGTCGGTCGGCAATTGGTCGTTCATATCGCCTAGCCAGCCGATGCGGACGCCGGCCCAGTCGCGCTCGGGCGGCAGCGCAAAACTGCCCGGCGGCTCGCAGCGGCGCGTCAGCGGCAGGCGCGCATCGAAGCCCGCCTGTACCGACAGCAGCATCGCCAGGTCCGGCACGTTGCGCGCCATCGGGCCCGCCACGCTGAATTGCTGGAAGAAGACCTCGTCGGTCGGACCGTGCGGCACCAGGCCGAAGGAGGTCCGCATCCCATACACGTGGTTGAACGCGGCCGGCGTGCGCAGCGATCCCATCATGTCGGAGCCATCCGCCACCGGCAGCATGCGCAGCGCGACGGCCACCGCCGCACCGCCACTGCTGCCACCGGCCGAGCGTGATGGATCGAAGGCATTGCGCGTCGTGCCATAGACCGGGTTGTAGGTATGGCCGCCCAGGCCGAATTCGGGGGAATTCGTGCGTCCGACAAACAGCGCGCCGGCCTTGCGCATGCGCTCGAAGATCGCGGCATCGGTCTGCGTGACCTGTCCGGCGAAGATCGGCGAGCCCTTGGTGGTGACCATGCCCGCCGCCGGGCTGATGTCCTTCGGCGCCTGCGGGAAGCCGTGCAAAGGTCCACGGCTTTGTCCCCGAGCGAGGTCGGCATCGCGCTCGGCCGCCTGCGTGCGGAGCATGTCACGGTCCATCGGCGCCACGATCGCGTTGACGCGGGGATTGTGGCGGTCGATCTGGCCGAAGAAGGCGTCCAACACCTCGACGCAGGAAACCTCGCGCGCATGGATGGCGCGGGACAGCGCGACGGCGTCGAGTTCGACGATCGGGTTGGTGGGCTGGCTCGAAGCGGTCTGGTCGGGCGCCATGGGGAGTCTCCTTCGGTAGTCCGGAACAGCATACGGGCCGTCCCGGGTTTCGCACAATCAACGATTATTTCAAATAACCTTGCGTAAAACGCAAACCAGAACGGGGCATTTTTTGCCTCCCAGGAGCCGCTCATGCTGTCGCACCGCCTGCAGGACACCTCGCAGCGCTATTTCCTGGAAGTCGTCCGAAGCGGTTCGCTGACCGAGGCGGCCCAGCGGCTCAATGGCTCAATGTCACCGTATCGGCGGTCAGCCGCCAGGTGGCGTCGCTGGAGGCGCTGCTTGGCGTGCCGCTGTTCGACCGCCGACCGCGCGGCATGGTGAGGTCAGGTAGGACGAAGTTCTGCGTTGGGGGCCGTCATCCGATAGAGGCCGCCGTCCGGCCAGTGCGCCAATCCCTCAGTTGTTCTCCCAACTTCAGTGGGGTTCAGACCCTCCTCTCCCAGGTCGTAAACGCCGACTAGAGGTCGCCAATCCGGCGAAATTTTGTTCCAAGGCGAACGCCAGAATAACGAGAGGAGCGCGCCCCGCGGTATCGGGCAGCGCGCCTGACATGGTCAATATCAACACCCGCTGCGGCAGCCGGCCTGTGCTGACCGCTGTCTTCTGTGCTGTCTGCGTATGGGCCGCTGGTGCCAGCCGGTCGACCGTCGCGGCCGGCATTGTCCCGGACGGCGGCACCGCCACCAACGTCGCCATAGGCCAGAACGGCAGGGAGATCGTCAATATCGCGCCGGCGGTGGCCGGGGTCTCGCAGAACACCTATGCGCGCTTCGATGTAGGAAGTGCCGGTGCCACGCTCAATAACGTCGGCATCAACGCGCGCACCATCGTCAATCAGGTCACCAGCACGAATCCCAGTGTGATCATGGGTGAGGTGGCAGTTGCTGGTCCGCGGGCCAATGTGGTGCTGGCCAATCCGAACGGGATTACGGTCAACGGCGGATCTTTTGTCAATGTGGGGCATCTGGCGTTGTCCGCTGGGCAGGTCAGTTTCACCGATCTGCAGATCGCGCCGGGGGTGATGCAGCGCAACGTCAACCTCGACACCACTGGCGGCAGCATTGTCGTCGGCCCTCAGGGCCTCAGCGGCGCGCTGATTGCGCTGGACCTGCTTGCCAGAAACATCACCGTACAGGGGCCGGTGACCAATACCTTCTCGTCGCACACTGCCGTCACGCGGCTGACCGCTGGTGCGAGCAAGGCCACCATCGACACCGGTCTCTCTCCGACTGACAACGGCCACGAGTGGCTCCATTTGTCGCCACCGGCGCAAGCTCGGACCGGCGACCGGTACGCGATCGACATCACGGCGGCAGGCAGCCTTTCCAGCGGCCGTATCGAATTGATCGTCACGGACAAGGGCCCTGGCGTACGCAGCGCCGGCGAGCTCAATGCCATTTACGGCGACTTCGTGCTGACTTCCAACGGCAGCGTTCAGATCGCGGATAGTACGCTGACGGCGGCCAATGGCATCAGCATCCATGCCAAGGACGCCGTTGCGTTGCGCCATGCGAACGTTCGGGCCAATGGTGGAGGTCTGACCATTGCGGCCACCGGCGATCTGGAAATCTCGGAGACCAACGCGCTGGCCAACGGCGCGGCGGTGCTGGACGGCGCCTCGGTGACCATGCAGAACCGGGGGTCGGATACGACCACGCTGGCTTCGGCAAACAGTGGCGTGCTGATCCATAGCGCGGGCGATATCGTCAATCTGAACAATCTGGTTCAGGGCAGCAAACGCATCGAGGAGAACTCCACGTCCGCGGGTGCGGTGACCTTGATTGCCGCCGGCGACGTGACGAACCGCACGACTGCGGGAAGCCAACTCGGCATCCTGTTCGGACAGGCAGACGACGTGTCGATATCCGCGGCGGGCAGCGTTACCAACCGCAACGCGCGCATTCTGTCGAACACGACCGTAACGATTGCGGCCGGCGGTGACTTCTCGAACCTCGTCGATCATATCGACGGCGTCGGGAGCGGCCGGGAGCTCACGTACTCGCACCGCAGCCCGCGTTGGCTGGTGTTCTCGCGGCGAGAGAGCGGCATGCGCGTCGACTATGGTTCCCTCGCCGATCCCGAGCGCCTGGCTTACGTGACAGCCGACGGCGGCGACGTCCGCATCTCCGCGCGAAACGTGCTGAACCGCGGCGGATCGATTCTTTCGAACAACGGCGCGGTCGACATCGCCGCCACCGATACGCTGCGTACGGAAGCCGTATTCACCGGCCAGGCGTCGTTTCACCGCAGCTGCGTGTTCTTCTGCCGGTCCCGCGCCTCCAGCACCGTACAGGCCTATGGAGGAACGATTCAGGCCGGCGGGGATATCGCGCTGTCGGCCGGGACGCAGATCGACAACGTGGGCGGCACGGTGCTTGCCATTGGCCGCCTGCATCTGACTGCGCCACGTGTGGTGGCACAGGGTGTGACCGGCTATACGGCTTTCACGCGCGAAAACGACATGAAGGCGTGGTTCGGCAACCGTTGGGCCACCATCTATCGGGCGGACAGCGGCGGCCTGTTCCGCGCGGGCACGGGCAAGGTGACGATCGACGGCGTCGGCGAGATCGACGGCGGCGTCTTCATGGCCCCGGATGGCGTCAGCGCAAGCGGTGGCATGGCGACGCTGCGACTGCCATACCGCACGCCGGTGACATTGCAGAACCATCTCGGCCTGATTTCCTGGATCGGGTTGTGAGATGAAGTCATTTCGTCGAATGCTCTGCGCCGGCATGGCGCTGATTGGTTCGCCGCTCGCGTTGGCGCAAGGCGTACCGCCATTGCCGCCGCTCGGCCTGCCTCCCATACGTGCCGAGCAGGATCCAGCGCAGCGTCTGCTGCAGGATCAGAAGGCCCGCGAGCGTCAGCAGGAGGCCGAACAACCGCCTGCTCAGATCGCCGCACCTGCGCTGCCGTCGGCGCCGGACCTGCCCGCGGGCATGGATATCGAAACGCTGCCCGATGTGGACCCGACCTTCGCCATCCGGGAAATCCGCTTCACCGGCGATCAAGTTCTGGCGGCAGCCCGCATGGATGCCATCGCCACGCCCTTCCTCGGCAAGCGCCTGGGTCGGAATCGCGTCAACCTGTTGCTCAGGCGCCTGTCCGAAGCCTTCATTGCCGAAGGGTTGATTACCACCCGTGCATATCTCGGTCCTCAGAACCTGGCCTCCGGCGTACTGACCGTGAACGTGATTGCCGGAAGGATCGGCGCCTATACGCTCAATGGCGCGCCGCTACGGCCAGTGTCTGACGATGCCAGGCTGTTCGATACCCAAGGCGGCGGGCTGGTGACCGATGCCGGCACCGCGTGGGCGTTCCCGGCCGGCCCCGGAGACGTGCTCCGTCTTCCCGACATCGAACAGGGCGTCGATCAGATCAATCGCTTGAGACGCAATCAGGCCGAGCTGCAGATCCTGCCGGGACAGTCCCCAGGCGAATCCGTGGTGGCGGTGAGCAACCGCTATGGAGACCGGATCTACTACGACATCGGTTTCGACAACTACGGCGGTACGCAGACCGGAAAGCAGCGCTATCGGTTTGGCGCGGAGGCCGGCAATGTCATCGGCTTTCAGGAGTCGATCGGCTTGAACTTCATCGGCACGCGCGACAGCAATGCCCTGGTGATGTCCAGCGCGGTGCCCGTCGGCTATCAGACCTTCAGCTACACCACGTCGGTCTCCGAATACCAGCAGACCATCGGCGATGTCGCCTTGCTGCAGGGACGGAGCTTCAGCCAGATCTTCGGCTGGAACTCGGTACTGAGCCGCTCGCGTGCCGGCCGCACCAGCTTCGACCTGACGCTGACCAGGACGCGTTCCGAACGCAGTGTCAATGGCATCGAATTGTCTCCGCAGCGGTTGACCGTGTTGCGGGCCGCGCTCAACGGGCTGGTGCGATTCGGCGCGATGGGGCAGCCCGCGACGTCGACCTATGACGTAGGCGTGTCGCGCGGTTTGCGCTGGCTGTCCGCGGTCCAGGATGCGGACGGCATCGGCCGGGACGAAGCGCACAACCAGTTCACCAAGTTCGATGCGACGGCGACCGTCCAGGCAACGCTGGGCTCGATCGGCAGCGCTTCCCTTGGCTATCGCGGCCTGATGCGCATGCAGTACAGCGACGTCGCGCTCTTCGGTACGCAGCAGATCTTCCTCGGCGGCATGAGCTCGGTACGCGGCTTCAACGAGGGCGGAATCGCCGGAGACAGCGGCTTCTACGTGCGCAACGAGCTGGCGTGGCAGAACGCGCCGGCCTGGCAGGACGCGCGCATCGAGCCGTACGTCTTCATCGATGGCGGCAAGGCGCATCTTGTTGCCCAGGGCGGCTGGCCGACGCTGGTGGGTGCGGGCCTTGGCGCACGGGCTCAATGGAAGATCCGCCAGCAGATTCTCTCTGCGGAAGTGCTGCTGGGCCGCGCGCTGATTCAGCCCGCCTTGCTGGGCGAGAAGGCCACCGTATTGCTCGCCACATTCAATTGGTCGATCTAGTCAAAGAACACATCCAAGGAACCGCGTCATGAATCATCTCCAAGCGTCGCTGAAAGCGTCTCTCGCATGTCTGGCTGCCGCCGCATTAACCACGACCGCGCCAATGGCCGTTGCCGCGAACAAGTCGCAGCCCGAAGCCAAAGTGACAAGCAAGCCGGCGGCGGAGGGAGCGTTGCCGGCCGGCGTCGTCGCCCGCGTCAACGGCGTCGCCATTTCGGAGGAACAGCTGCAGCAAGCGCTCAAGGCGCTCAATACGCCTGAGACGCCTGTCTTGCGCGAATCGGTCAAGAACCAGTTGATTGCCCGCGAGCTGTTCCGCCAGGCCGCCGAGAAGCGGAACTACGACGTCCGCCCGGGCGTGAAGGCCGCGATGGAGCAAGCCAAGACCACGGCCATGATGCAGGAGTACCTGCGAGACGCGGTCAAGCCGCAGCCGGTCAGCGAGGCTGACGTCCGCGCGAAGTTCGATGCCATCGTCGCAACGCTGGGCGAGTTCGAAATCAAGCCCAGCGCCATCGTGGTGAAGGACGCGGCAGCCGCGCAGACGGTTCTCGAGCAGTTGCGCAAAGGCACCGATTTCGCGCAGCTCGCGCGGCAGTACGGCCAAGGGCCATCGGCCGCGCAGGGCGGTGCGCTGAACTGGGTGTCGTTCAAGCTGCCGCTGAAGGAGGGCAACACCCAGAACTGGCCAATGCCGCTCGCGCAAGCGCTGACGCAATTGCCGGAGGGCGGTGTGGCGCCGGCGCCGGTGCAACTGGGCGACAGCTTCTGGATCCTGCGCGTCGATGCCAAGCGCCCGACGCAGGTCCCGCCGTATGACCAGATCAAAGGACCGCTGCGCGCTCAGCTGGAACAACTGGCGCTGCAGAAGGCGACCGAGCAGGTTGTGGTCGAGCTGATGAAGAGCGCCCGCATTCAACAGTAAACAAGCGAGGCCGTTTCGAGCGCGCTGCTCCGTGTCGGGACGGAGCCGCGGCGGCTGGCGAAAAGCTCCGGCCGCGGGTCGGGCTAACAAAAAGAAGCGCAGACATAGCGATGAACAAGCGTAATCGGGTCGTCTTCGGTCAACTGGAACAGGGAGCGGTGGCGCGGGACGTCGTACGTGATGGCGCGGCATTGCACCAGCGTAGCGGCGAGACGCAGGCAACCGGCCGTCGATTGTGGCAGCGGGTGTTCGCCGGTGGCGTCGCCGTGCTGACATGGCTGACGCCGTTCTCGATCTCGCTGGAGCAGGATCGCCGCGCGGCGGGCGCGCTCAACGCGGGCCAGCGCGCGTTGACCGACGAGATGTGGGAGAGACTGCGCGCGCTCACCGCGCTCCAGATTCGCTTTGAACTGCAGGCCGCGCATGCCACGCCGATCGTCGACCCGAACGCGCCGATCGTTTTTCGTCCCACCATCACGCAGACCACCGGCGCAGCCGGCGGCGTGCCGGTCGTCAACATCGCGGCCCCGAATACCGCCGGCATCTCGGTCAACCAATACCAGCAGTTCAATGTCGATCCCGTCGGCCTGATCCTGAACAACAGCCTGATGAGCGGAACGTCGCTCACCGGGGGCCAGCTCGAAGCCAATCCAAATCTGGGCAACCGCACGGCGAGCACGATCCTGAACGAGGTGACCTCGACCGGTACGGGCTATGCCAGCTATCTTCGTGGCCCGCTGGAGGTCTTTGGCGCGCCGGCGACCGTCATTATTGCGAACCCGAACGGCATCGCGACGCAAGGTGTCGGCTTCACCAACACGATCGGCGTGACGCTGTCCACTGGTCGCCCACAGTTTCTGTCTGCGCCTGGCGGCGGCCTGACCGACTTCGCCAACGCCCGCGCACTGGCCTACGACGTCCGGGGCGGGCATATCCAGATCGAAGGTAATAGCGGCGTCAATGGCCCCGGAGCCGGTGTCGAAGGTACGGTCGGGGCGATCGACCTGATCGGCGAGACCGTCGGCATCAACGCGCCGCTCTACGCCGGCAATCGCATCAACATCGTGGCCGGTCGCCAACAGGTTGCCACAGCGAGCATCGGCGATGCCGGCACCAGCTATGCAACCACGGCCAACGGCGCGGCGAATACCGCTGCTGCGATTGCCGCAGCGAACGGCGGGGCCAACCGCGGCTATGCGGTCGATGCAACGGCGTTTGGCGCGATCACGGCAGGGCAGATCCAGGTGATCGGCACCGCTGCCGGTATGGGCGTGCGCATGGAAGGCCAGCTCGCAGCCAATGCCGGCGATCTCGATATTTCTGCCAACGGCGATCTGACGTTGGCGGCCACCGCCGCGCAGCGGCAGGCGACGCTCAAGTCCAGCGGAAACGTTGCGCTGAGCGGCACGCAACTGGGGGTGGAAGGCTACACGATCAGTGCCGACGGAGACGTGACGTCGAGCGGCGCGCTGCAAACGGGCAAGACCTTGACGGTCGACGCCGGCCGCAACGGGCGGATTGCCGACGCTCAGGCTGGCGGCGACATGAAGCTTGCGGCGGGCGGCAGTCTTCAAACCGGGAAGCTCCAGGGCGGTGGCGCGCTGTCGATGAAGTCGACGGGCGGCGATCTTCACATTTCGGACGAGACCACGGCAACCGGGGCTGTGACGCTCGACGCCGCGGCGGATGTCACCGTCGCAGCGCAGCTCGGTGCCGGGTCGGTCGCTGCCCAGGCAGGCCGCGACGTCAATATCGCGGCTGAGGGAACGGTGCTTGCCAAGGGCGGTACCACCATTGCCGCAGGGCGCAATGTCACCGCGGACGGCAAGATCAGCACGGAAGGCGATCTTGGCATAACGGCAGGGCAGAACCTCGCGGTGTCCGGCCAGGTCACGGCCGGCAAGCAGGCAACGCTCGGTTCGGGGGGCGATACGGCTATCTCCGGCTCGCTCGCCAGCGGGACTGCCACCTCCGTGAGTGCCGACGGGAACATCGGCATCGGCGGTTCGCTGCTGGCGGGTACCGACGCCGACCTGCGTGCCGGGAACGGGTTGGATGTGTCGGGCGTCCTCATCGCCCAGAAGCGTGGCGCTCTGCACGCCGGCCACGACATCTCCGGCGCGGGATCGATCGCCTTTGGCGAAGGCGGTTCGCTGACCGCGGGCAACGTCGTCGCCTTGACCGGCAAGCTGCTTTCCAACGATCTGGCGATCCGCGCCGGTAACGGCGTCAGCGTCAAGGACGTGCAGGCTGGCGGCGCACTCGATGTCGTCGCGCAGGGCGTCGACGGTGCAGGCGACATCGCGCTGAACGGCAATGTGGCGTCGGTCGGTGGCGCGAGATTGAACGCGCAGCGGGACGTTGCCATCGGCGGATCGCTCGCGGGGGGCGCCGAGGTTGCCATCGCGGTGGGCCGCAGTATCGACGTCAGCGGGAATGTCGAGGCGATCAAGTCGCTGGCATTATCCGCGACGGCCGGCAATATCGCGGCGAGCGGCGATCTGACCGCTGGCGACAAGCTGACTGCGAATGCGGCAGGCGACATCACGCTGGGCGGCAATACCAATGTCGTGGGCGACATGACGCTGAACGCGGGCCACGACGTCGTGACGACCGGCGCGACATCGGCGAAGGGCGCAGGCCTTGTCACGGCAGGCAACGACGTTACCCTCGGCGGCAAGACCGCGATTGCTGGCAACGCCACCATCGGTGCTGCGCGCGATGCCAATATTGCGGGCACGTTGCAGGCGAAGGCGGTCGACATCACCGGTGGCCGCTCCGCGTCGCTTGCCAACGTGCAGGCGAACGACAGCCTGGCCGTGCGTGCCAATGGAAATGGCAATGGCGACAGCGGCGACATCACGATCGTGGGCAGTGTGGAGGGCGCGGGCACCGGTACATTCACCGCGGCGCGCGACGTCGTCATCGATGGCGCGTTGAAGACCGCGGCCGCGGTGACGACCGATGCGGCGCGGGATACCGTGATTGCCGGCATGCTGCAGTCGAACGGCAACGTCTCGCTGCAATCTCGCACCGGGTCGCTCCGCAGTACTGGGGACATCCAGTCCGGCGGCGATCTGACGATCGATGCGGCCAAGAACATCGCGCTGGGGCCGAAGTCCACGACGGCGCTGGGCCATACGTCGCTGAGCGCAGGCGCGGACATTTTGCTCGATGGCAAGCTCGTCGGCCAGGGCGACGGCACGCTCGATGCCGGCGGCGCGATTGGCGGCAGCGGCGATACGGCATTCGGGCTCGCGGCCAAGGCCCGCTCGGGGGGAGATACGAACCTGACCGGCTCGCTGCGTGGAGGCACCGTTCAGGTCGATGCCGGCGGCAATACTACGTTGCATGACGTGCAGGCGGGCTCGACGCTCACGCTGGCATCGGGCCGAGACATGAAGCTCACCGGTGCCATCGTCGGT
Source organism: Cupriavidus gilardii (assembly GCF_017598945.1). Lineage (GTDB taxonomy): Bacteria > Pseudomonadota > Gammaproteobacteria > Burkholderiales > Burkholderiaceae > Cupriavidus > Cupriavidus gilardii_E. The sequence goes on along the minus strand of NZ_JAGFTW010000058.1, from coordinate 22,706 downwards.
GGCGCGGACGTAAGCGCAACCGCCGCCGGCAATCTTACCGTCGACGGCGGGATGCAGTCGGTCACCGGCATGACCCTGAACGCGACCGGTGGATCAGTCTCCAGTAGCGGCACCATTGCCAGCCAGGGAAGCCTCGATATCGGGGCCGGGACCAATATCCGGCTTGGTGGCAATTCGACCGCCGGCGGACAAACGACGCTGTCGGCCGGGCAGGACGTCGTGGTCTCCGGCGTGTTGCACGGGCAGTCGGACGGCGCGGTGATGGCGGCGCGCGATGTCGCCGGCGCGGGAACGATCGCGTTCGGCAATGGAACGACGGTTGCCGCTGGCCGAGACGTTTTGCAGGACGGACTGATCCAGGGCCAGGCGGTACAGGTTCTCGGCGGCAATGCCGTCAGTGTCCGCAATGTGGAATCGGCATCGACGCTCGACATCGAAGCACTTGGCAACGGCGGGACGGGAGATGTCCGTATCGCCGGCACGGCGGCGGCCAGCGGTGCCGCAAGCATCGCCGCGGCCCAGGACATCGCCGTGGACGGCAAGCTCGCCGCCGGTGCGGCCATCGTCATGGACGCACAGCGGCATGTCGATGTGGCGGGCGCGGTCGAGTCGGTAGGCAATCTATCGGTGCTGGCGCGGCAGGGCAGCCTGCACGCCACCGGCGGGTTGAACAGCGGCGGCACGCTCGACGCGATCGCCGGACAGGATCTGACGACCGGTGCGAGTACCACGGCAGTGGGCGCCATCGCACTGACGGCCGGGCGTGATGCCACGCTGAACGGTACCCTGGTGGGCGCGGCCGAGGGCACGATTCACGCCGGTCGCGACGTGCTGGGTGGCGGCACGCAGTCGATGACGCAGGCGCTGACGATCGAGGCAGACCGGAACATGGCCTTGACGGGCAACATGCAAGCCGATCGCGTCGAGGCTACCGGCGGCAATAATGCATCGCTGCATAACGTCGTGTCTTCTACGACGCTGACGTTGACCGCCAATGGCAGTGCGGGCGAGGGCGATGCCGCCCTGACCGGCACGGTCGGCGTGCCAGGCGCCGTCAACGTGACGGGTCGTCGCGATGTCAGCGTAAGCGGCGCACTGACGGCGGGCGCGACCACGCAGCTCGACGCGGGCCGCGACGTGGCGGTGACGGGGGCGGTTCAATCGGTCGATGATCTTGCCCTGCGGGCCGAGGTTGGCAGCGTCACCGTCGCGGGCAACGCGGTAACCAATGGAGCCCTGTCTGCTTCCGCCGGTCTGGACGTCAACGTCGCGGGACAGATATCCGCCGCGGAGAAGCTGACAGCCCAGGCCGGCCGCGACATTGCACTGACCGGCGCGATTGCCGGACAGCGCGATGGCGAGCTGATCGCAGGCCGAGACGTGCGAGGCAACGGGACCGCGGCCTTTGCGAACGCCGCGACGGTGCAAGCCGGACACGACACCGCGCTTACTGGCAGCCTGCAAGGCGCAACTGTCGCGGTGACGGCGGGCAACTCGGCCGGACTCGGAGCGGTCCAGGCTGTCAGCGGCGGGCTCACCGTCAATGCCAATGGCACGGCCGGGGGCGGCGACATTGCGGCGTCGGGTCCAATTACGGCAATCGGCGACGTTTCGCTGCAGGCCGCGCGGGATATCGCGACACAAGGTGCCATCAATAGCGGGGCTGCCGGTACGCTCAATGCCGGCCGCAATGTCGCCGTTTCCGCGGACATCAACACCGTTGGCGACCTGTCCGTTACGGCGCGAGATGGACGCGTCGATGCCGCAGGCATGGCAACCCAGGGCGACCTGACACTGTCCGCAGGCTCCGATCTGCGCGCGACAGGTGCCGTGGCATCGGCCGGTTCCACCGATATCCAGGCCGCTCGCGACATCGCACTCGATGGCGGTATTGCGGGGCAGGGCGCGGGCACGATCAGCGCGGGTGGCAACCTCAGCGCCGCGGCGGCCGCGTTTGGCACGCAGGCCACGCTTGCGGCCGGCCGGGACATTACCGTTACGGGTACCACCGCCACCAACGGCGCGCTCACCATCACCGCGCGCAACAGCCTGTCGCTCGGCGACGCGCAGGCCGGCGACACCATTCGTCTGACGGCCAACGGAACCAGCGGCGGCGGGGACGTTGCGGTGGCCGGCCTTACGGTGTCGGGCGGCTCCGCCACGGTGACGGCAGCGCGCGATGCCGCGCTCAATGGCGGCGTTCTGAGCTATGACGCCGTGACAGCCACCGCCGGCAGAAACCTGACGGTTGGCGGGCTCCTCAGCGCCAATGCCGACGCGACGCTGACGGCCAGTACGGGCAATCTCGCTGTTACCGGCGACATGACGGTCGTCGGCAATCTGAACGCCAGGTCCGGTGCCAATCTGGCGCTCGCTGGCGGGCTCATCAACGGCGACACGACGCTGTCGTCGGGCAATGCCACGACCTTGACTGGCGCGCTGTTCGGACTGGGCAGCGGCACCATCGACGCGGGCGGCAACGTTGCCGGCGGTGGTGCGCTCACCTTTGCCGACGACATCGGCATCCGTTCGGGCGGCGCCATTGCGCTCGGCAATATCGAAGGTGCCGGCAAGCTGACGGCAACCGCCGTCGGCGATGCGGCATTCGGCAAGACCACGGTGGTCGGGGACATCGCCGTCAATTCGTCAGCGGGCAGCGCGTCGTTTGCCGGGCCCGTGGCGACCGGCGGCAATCTGACCATTCAGGCGGCGCGCGATGTGACCACGGGCAGCCTCTCCGCGATGGGGGCGGTCAATGTCACGGGATCGGGCGGCAATGTCAGCGTGGCAGGCATCTCGGCCAACGGCGATGCCACCGTGCGGGCGGGCCAGACGCTGGCGCTTGGCGGCAGCAGCACCGTCGCGGGCCAGGTCGATCTGGCCGGACGCAATGTGGCGTTGTCCCGCTCGCTGGATGGATCGAAGAACGTCAAGGTCGCCGCGCAGGAGACGTTGGATGCTGGCCGGATGCAGCTGGTCTCCGCCGGCAACACCTCGCTGAGCGGCGCCAATGTCGTGGTCGGCAACGCGATCGTGGGCGGTTCTCTGGACGCGCGCGCGGCCGATCAGCTTGCCGTCACCGGACAACAAGTGCTGGTGGTGGGCGGGGCATCGCTTCATGGCGGCAACGGCGTCACCAACTCCGGCAACGTATTGTCCGGCGGCAATCTGACCGTTTCCGGCGGGAACGTGGTCAACAACGCGGGCGCTTCGCTCGCCTCGACCAGCACCACCACGATTCAAGGCGGCAGCTTGACCAATGCCGGCGTGGTGAACGGCAATACCACGCAGGTCTCGGTGACCGGCGGCTTGACCAACAGCGGTTCGCTGATGGGACTGAACGCGCTGAACATCACCGCCGCCTCGTTGAACAATGGCGGCGGCCTGCTGTTTGCCGGCAATCCGAACGTGGCCAATGGCGCCACGGGAGATATGTCGCTGACGCTGACCGGCGGCGATGGCTCCTTCTACAACGGCTACGGCCATATCCTGGCGCAACGCGATCTGGGTATCTCGGCTGCCAACATGGCGTTCGACCCCTCGCAGGGCACGATCAGCCAGGCCGGCCAGCTTCGCATCAATGCCGGCTCGATCTACGTCTCCGGAACGTGGAACACCGGCGGCCAAGGTGTCTATGCCAATGGCTACAACGGCTTCACCAACGCCGGCCGTATCGACGGCACGGCGCCGATGACGCTGGCCACGGGCGGCATGTTCACCAACACCGGTCAGATCAGTGCAGGCGATCTGACCATCAACGGCACGATCAACAACGCGCTCGACGCCGTCATTCATTCGAACAGCAACCTCACCCTCAATGGTTCGGGGACGAACCGCGGCACGGTGGAGGCGCAAGGAACGATCGCCGTCAACGGCGGCTGGTATGACAACCAGCTGGGCGTCACGCAGGCGGCAGGGGACATTCGCTTCAACCTGGGCGGCGATCTGCAGAATACCGGCGGGATGATTACCGCCGGGCGGGATATCTCGATCCAGGCGAATCGGGTGATCAACGATCAGACGGCGCCGACGGGGCAGACGACGACCACGACGCGAATCGATGATCCGGCGCTGTTGCTGTCCAATGTCATTGGTACCGTGACGGTCGGTCGGTTCGTCCGGGGGACGACGGTCGATAGCCAGAACCTCATCTACGTGACCAAGGATGTCACGCTGGGCGACCTGCTGTCGCCCCTGGGCACCTCCGCCAATACCGCCGAGCGGGTAGCACTGGACCCGACCCGAGTCCCGATGGGCGTGGAAGGCAGCGACAATGGCTCGACAGTCGATGGCGATGCGTGGCAGGTCGTTCCATCACCGTCGAGCATCAAGTCGCAAGCATTTGATTTGCCTGACGTCTACCAGACCGTCACGACGCAGCAGCCAGGCAAATCAGGGGTGATTTCGGCCGGTGGCTCGATTTCCATGACGGCAAACGAGCTGTCCAACCGCGGTGGTCAAATCTCCGCGATCGGCGGCATCCTGCTGAATATTCAATCGCTCAGCAACGGCGCGGTAGCGGCTACGCGCGTCAACGAGAGCGTCAACACCGTAGATCAAGCAGGACTCACCGCCCTGCTGACGGCGTTGAAGGCGCTAGGTCCGGTCGTGTATGCCGGCCAATCGGATTCGTATATCAACGCGCCGGCACTGTACAACTTCAATGTCAACGCCGCGGCCGCGACCTCCACTGGAACTATCACGTCCTCCATGCCGCTCGGCCTGATCGCCGCCGGCAGCAACCTGACCATCAGCGGCGGCAATCTGGTCAACGAAGGCATCCTGTACGCCGGCAACAACGTCGTCATCAACGCGCAGAGCCTGACGAACCAGGGCGGTACCCGCCAGGACTATTCCACGCAGGTTGGCTGTGCAGCCGGCGTGCCGGATACCTCTTGCGGAACAGCAGGGCGTCCGCGCGGCAACGATCCCAACACGACGACGTTCAGCTATCACGAGCAGAACGCGTCGATCTACGCCGGTAACGACCTGGTCATTGCCGCAGGTCAGACCAGCAACACCTACGGCAACCTGATCGCCGGCCACGACATCGTCATCGGCGGGGTCGGCTCGACGGCAGGATCGACGACGCCGGCAAAAAGCCTGACCAACAGCTCCGGCAACATCGTCGCCGGCAACAATATCGAGCTCAATGTCGAGGGCGCGATCACCAATACGTTGCCGCCTCCGGTCACGGTGCACGAGAACTATGGCAAGAAGGAGCAGTATGCCGGCTGCATGACGGCGGGCGGCTACAAGGAGAGCTACTGCGAAGCCTATGTCGACTACCAGGCCGGAAGCTCCTCGGTCATCTCGGCCGGCAACAAGCTGAACATCAACGCCGGTTCGCTGACCAACGTTGGCAGCCTGATCTCCGCCGGCGCCAATGCGGTGATCAATGTCGCCGGCCCGGTGGTCAACAACGCGCAGACACTGAACGCCTACTGGCACTCCCATTGGGTCCAAAAGACCGGCATGTTCCGCAGCGACAAGCGCCACGATGTGTGGGCTTGCGGCTCGGCGGAACAGTGCGCGGAACTCTATGGCAGCGCGTATACCGCTACCGGCGGCACCATCAATCCGCCCACGCCGGTGGGCAATATCGCCGCGACCATCCAGGCACCGAACCTGTCGATTACCTCGGGCGGTCAGATCCAGAACGTCGGCAACGTGATCGGCACGGAGGTGTCGCTGACCGGCGTCAACCTGATCAACGGCATCACCACGGCCAATACGTATACGCCGCGCGTCAATGCACCGTCGCAGGTTATCTCTCTCACGCCGCTGACCATGCCGGGCCTCAACCTCGGCGTGCCCCGCGCCGTGGGCAACGGCAGCCTGCCGACGCCCGTGCCGGGCAAGGCGACCTATATCGATGGCCAACTGAGCCCCGCGCTGTCGGCCGGCTTCGGCCCGCAGATTCTGCTCGACAACCTGCCGGCTACGCTGCAGCCGGGCTCGACCCTGTTCTACTACAACCCGGAGGAAGAGAACCTGCTGCTGCAGCAGGCCGCGCTCAAGCAGACCGGCAAGGCAAGCTTCATCGACGGACTGGCACCGGACAACAAGCAGAACCTGTCGGCCGCCCAGGTCGAGAAGGCGATCCTCTATCAGAACGCCCTCGAGTACGCCCAGGCCAATGGTGTCCAACTCGGCGAGGCTCTCACGCAGGCCCAGGTCAACGAGTTGGACAAGCCGATGCTCTGGTATGTGGAACAGACGGTTCCCGACCCCAGTTGCACGGCGACCGGCACCGCAAGCTGCCCGACGATCACCGCGCTGATGCCGCAGATCTATCTGCCGGCCGATATGCAGGCGATGTCGGCGGGCGGGAATATCAGCGGGCATAACGTCACGCTCAATTTCAATCAGGATGGGAATGGGAGCATCCTGAATACCGGCACGATCAGCGCCAGCGGCAGTCTTTCCGTTGATACACAGACGCTGAGCAACCAGGCCAATGTGGTGGACATTGGCGCCATCTGGAGCAAGGTGTCGGGTGGCTACCTCAAGACGAGCGGCACGCAGGTGCAGCCCGGCGGCTTCATGGCTGCGGCGCAGATGGACATCAATGCCGAGCGCATCAATGCTGTCAACGACGCCTTCCAGATCCGCAAGGCGGACGGCAGCATCGACCGCGAAGCGTCAGATGCGCTGGTGGCGCAGTTGGAGGCCAACCTCGGCCTGAACTACACCAGCAGCACGGTCAAAGACGATATCCATCAGGATTTCGTCAAGGAGAAAAAGGGGCTGCCCACGTTCGTCGTGATGGCAATCGCTGTCGCGGCCTCGCTGGTGACAGCCGGCGCGGCAGCCGTCGCGATGAACGTTGCGTTGGCCAACATGACGATCGGCCAAGCGATGGTGACCGCGGCGTTATCCAGCATGGCGAGCAGTGCTGTCAGCCAGGTTGCCTCCGGACAAGGGTTGAACTTCGGCAAGCTCGCAATGGCGGGCGCCGTTGGCGCGGCTACCGCTGGGTTGACGCATGGCATTACCTTCGACGGTTCGAGCTTCGGACTAAGCAAGTGGGGAGTGCCACTGAAAGGAACCAACACCCTTGCGAACCTCGCTGGTACGACCAGCGTGCCCGGCGTCACGCAGGCGATCAAGGACGGAGGCAGCAATCTTCTTTGGCAGCAGGCCGTGGGCGTAGTTGGCACAGGATTGGTTAGTGCTGGGGTCCATACGGCGATCTACGGTGGCAGTTTTGGTAGTGCGCTGATTGGGAACCTTGTCAGCCAAGGGGCTGCGCTCGGAGCCAGCGCGATCGGCTTGAACCTTCCAGGCATTGGGGCTCCAGGGTCTGATTCCGGTACGGTGCTTGCCAATGCGTTGGCCCACGGGGCGCTGGGATGCGCTGCTGCTAGTGCCACAGGCGGCGACTGTGCCGGAGGAGCGGTGGGCGCGGCATCGAGCGCCATCTTGGCGCCGTTCATTCGTGATGCCATTTATGCCGATAGCGCTGTCCTTAACTACAGCGACGACAAGTTCCGCCAAGCTCTAACGGTGGGGCTTGCGGCGCTGGTCGGAGGGGCTGCCGGAGAGTTGGCTGGTACTGACGCGACTTCGGCTCTGCTCGCCGCACAGAATGAAGCGCTGAACAACGCCACGTCGCTTGGCCCGGTGCGGGGGATTGCAGCGCGGGAGAATGCGCGTCTGTTGGCTGAGTGCGGTAGCTCGTGCACTCAGGCCGACTTTCTGCGAATTGACGCCCAAGTGCGGCAAGTCGAAGCGGCAGCGATGCTGGCGCGGATGGACAATCTGACGCCGGAACAAGCTTTGAAGTTGGCCGACACATTGTCGAATCTGTTACCGTACTACGGCTCGGCGGCGATGTTGTACCAAGCGGTAACGGGACAAACACTCAGTGGTCGTCCGTTAGACACCGCGGATCGTTGGATTTCTGGACTGTTGTCGGTAGTTCCGGTCGGTGGCGCGGCTTACGCCAAGATCAGCGAGTTTTTGGCCGTCAAGGGCAGTAATGCCGTGGTCAGCGGCACCAAGGTTGAAAACGCAACCGGTAAATTTGACGACCTTTTTGATCGGGTCGAGAGCGGAAGTGGCAGCAATGCCGTGGTCAGCGGCACCAAGGTCGAAATCGCAAACGGAAAATTCGACTACCTCTTTGGCCGTGTCGAGAGTGGAAGTCATAATGCGGCGAGATCCAATCAGCTTGCATTGGAAATGAAGCGACTTGGTGTTCCTGATACATATGCTGGACATCAAATGCTGGCTGACCACCTTGCTCGTGCCGTAAACACGGAGGGAAACGTTTCTCGTTCGTTCTCAAATCAGTATGGTAATTTCGAGGTCCGAGACTCCCTTTTTATTGGCCCATCTGGCCAGGCTGCGAAGCTGGAGAGCACTTTTAAGGTACTTCCTGATGGGAGTCGCAGGCTAGTTACGGTCATTCCGTTCCATACAGGAAAATGAGATGAAATTTCCAGACAAAGATGAGTTCCTTCAACTGTTCGGCATAGAACCAATAGAGGAGGATCCTTCCATGGCACTATGTCGATATAGATTCAATTCAAAATCGAACGGCTTGGAGCTAGATATTTCGTTTAGCGCAATACAAGAGTCATTTCAAATCCTCCTCTATTGCGGTGGACAGGAGGTGGTGAATTTTGTCAGCGAGCGTACTACAAAGATGGAGTTGTACCGTGACTCGTCGGGGAGCGGACTACGTGTGCATTTTGAAGTTTCTGGGGTGCAAGCGGAGGCAATTGTGACCCTCGAGCCAACGATCAAGTGCCGCTGGTGGTTAATCCGGACTGAGTAGGGGCTTTACTTGGCTGCCGAGATCGACTGAAGGCAGAAGACGTTGATAGAGGCCGGCAAGCAAATGAATCGGCAGACCAGGCAACCCGCGAGGCTCTGTGAGCCGGCGCGGGAAGACCTAGCCACGCGGCAATGTTTCCGGAACGCCGCCTCCCCTCGTGACATCCATCCCCATGAAAGGACCCGATCGCCCACGCCGTCCGGCGCCGAGGCCAGCGGGTTCGTTTAATGGAGGAGCGATGCCATGAAGCACATCCTGACGGCCTTATCCCTATGCTGCGCCGCGACAATGGGGTGGGCCCAATCCCCCAACGACGCCCAAATCGCCGCCATCGTCGTCACAGCAAACCAAGTCGACATCGACGCCGGCGAACTGGCGCGGACCAAGGCGCAGTCCAAGGAGGTCAAGGACTTCGCCCAATTGATGGTCACCGACCACACCAGCGTCAACCAGTCCGCAATGGACCTGGCCAAGAAGCTCGACCTCAAACCCGAAGACAATCCCACCGCGCAAACACTGAAGCGTGGAGGGGAAGCAAATCTCGCCAAACTGAAGGGGCTCAAGGGTGAGGCGTTCGATCGGGCCTATGTCGATCAGGAGGTCGACTACCACCAGGCTGTGCTCAATGCCCTGGACAAGACCCTGGTGCCCAATGCCAGCAATGCAGAGTTGAAGGCCCTGCTGGTCAAGGTGCGCCCGGCCTTTGTCGCGCACCTGGAGCATGCGAAGGAGCTGCAAGCCTCGCTGCCGAAGAGCAAGAACACCACCACGAACAAGAAGCCATGAGTTGCAGCCGGGGGACCCTTCTGGGGTCGCTGGTGCTGGCGGCGATGCTTGTCGGCACGGAAGTCGGCGCGGCGACCTATATTGTGACCATCGAGGGCATGGAATTTCGTCCTTCGACATTGGTGCTGCACCGCGGCGATCGCGTCGTCTGGGTCAATCAGGATCTCGTGCCGCATACCGCGACCGCGGCGGACGGCAGGAGCTTCGACTCTGGCCATATCGCACCCGGTGCGTCATGGGAGCATGTGGTGCAGGGCGAAGGATCGCTGCCCTATGTCTGCACGCTCCATCCGACCATGCAGGCATTCCTTGAAGTTCGCAAGCGATGATCCCCTCCAGTGCAACGACGCTCGCCACCGGCAATCCTCATGACGATGACCAGCAGCTTGCTCGGCGTATCGCGGCGGGCGATCGTTCCGCGTTCGAGCTGCTGATCCGGCGAAACAATCGCCGTTTGTACCGGCTGGCGCGCGCGGCGCTGCGCGACGATGCGGAAGCCGAAGACGCCCTGCAGGAAGCCTATCTGTCGGCCTATCGCGCGATGGGCGAATTCCGCGGCGACGCGTCGCTGGCAACCTGGCTGTCGCGACTGGTACTGAATCAATGCCTCGGTCGACTGCGCCGCCACGCACGCCGCGAGAAGGTGATTCCGATGGTGGCTTCATCCGGGGATGACGCTATGGAGCACGACTTTCCCGCACCCGAAGACGATGCACCAGACCGGGCGTTCGCGCGTACCGAATTGCGCGGGCTGATCGAGCGTCAACTGGACCGCTTGCCCAAGGCGTTTCGTCTCGTGTTCGTGATGCGCGAAGTCGAGGAAATGAGCGTGGAGGAGACCGCGCAGTGTCTCGATATTCCGGAGGCCACCGTTCGGAGCCGGCATTTCCGTGCACGAAGTCTGCTGCGGGAAGCGCTCGCCCGCGAGATCGATCTTGCCGGCCGCGATCTGTACGAATTCGGCGGCGTGCGCTGCGACCGGATCGTGCAGGGGGTGATGGCACGGTTGGACCGCGAGAACGCTGGCAAGGCTTGAACGGAAAACCGAAGTCGACAACCCCGTCGACAACGCCGCAAGGAGACCCAACATGACAACCTCACTCTGGCGCGGCACCACCAACCCAACCGGATGTCCGATGCTCGTCGAGGACATCCAGACCGATATCGCGATCGTCGGCGGCGGCATTACCGGGGTCAGCCTCGCATGGCGCCTGGTGCAAGCGGGCCGCAGCGTGGTGCTGCTGGAAGCAAATGCTCTGGGCGTCGGGGATACCGGCAATTCCACCGGCAATTTGTATGCGACGGCCAGCAGCGGGTTGCGCGCCATTCGGCAGAAGTGGGGCGACGACGTGGTGCGGCAGGTCACGCAATCTCGCGCGGAAGCGGTGAATTGGATCGAGGAGCATGTTCATCGCCTCGGCATCGACTGCGCGTTTCGGCGTTGCCCCCTGGTTCGCTATCCGGCGTCGGTCGATGCGCGCGACGGGATCGAGGCCGAGTTCGAGGCTTCGCTAGCCGTTGGCCTACCGATTCGGAGGGAGGGCGCTTTGCCGCCGGGGCTGCCGCATGCCCACGGCGATGCGCTGGTACTCGAACAGCAGGCGCAATTCCATCCGCTTGCCTATGTGTTGGCGCTGGCCCGGCACGCAGCCGACAATGGCTGCCGCATCTTCGAGCACTCGCCGGTGATCGAGCTGGACCGTTCGCAACAGCTGCTGCGAACGGAGCGCGGCAGCGTCAAGGCCCGGCACATCGTGCTGGCCACGCATTCGCCGAGCGGCTTCCATCTGATGCAGGCCGGCATGGTGCCGCATCGCGAGTATGGCTTGGCCGCGCCATTGGGCGGTGATTCATTCCCGGCGGGGATCTTCTACGCGGAGGGCAGTGAGCGCTTGTCGGTGCGCGGGCTTGACACCACGCAGGGCAACTACCTCGTATGCGTCGGGCAATCGGCCAAGACCGGTCAGCATGATGCCGCGGCGGCGATGGCAAAACTGGAGGAATCGGCAAGGCAGCGCCTCGGCATTCGGCAGATTGTCTTTCGCTGGTCGGCACAGAACTTTCCGTCGCCGGACGGTTTGCCCTATATCGGCAAGGACACCTTCGGCAGCTACATCGCCACCGGCTTTGCCACCGATGGTCTGACCTACGGCACGCTGGCCGCGGCGATCATCGCGGACCAGATTCTCGGCGTCGACAACCGCTGGAGCGAGCTCTACAAGGCCACCCGCCTGACCGCCGTGAAATCGGCAAAGGGCACCGCCGAGGAAGTGGTCAGCATGGGTAAGGCGCTGATCCAGGACTATTTGACGCATCGCCAGCATGAGCAGCTGCAGAGTCTCGCACCGGGAAGCGCCGCGATCGCGGAACTCGAAGGCGAGCGCGTCGCGGCGTATCGCGATGCTGCGGGGCGGTTGTTTGCCGTATCGCCTGTCTGCACGCATATGAAATGCATCGTGCATTGGAACGCGGTTGAGGCGAGTTGGGATTGCCCCTGCCACGGCAGCCGTTTCGCGCCGGACGGCAGCGTGCTGTCCGGCCCTGCACTCGCGCCGCTCACCATCAAGCTGATACCGGGTCAGGAAAGCGGAACCTGAGCCGTCGCGACCGTGCCTGAATCGCCGTCGTTCTGCAGTGCGGAAAATGGCGGAAAACCCCAACATGTCGCGGGTTGGAACAGCCATTAAGATGAACCGGCAGCAGCGGATCTCAAAACAATAGCCGGAGACATCAGCATGGATCGACGACAGTTCCTCGGCGCGGCGGCCTGCGCCACCGCAACGCTGGCGGCAGCGGGCCTGGCGCCGCAGGCATGGGCGGCCGATTGGCCGAGCCGGCCCATTCGCCTGGTGGTCGCCTATCCGCCCGGCGGCGGCACCGACGTGGTGGCGCGCCTGTTCGCCGATTACTTCACCAAGATCATCGGGCAATCGGTGGTGGTGGAGAACAAGCCCGGCGGTGCGACCATCCCGGCCACGCAGGACGTGATTCGCGCGAAGAACGACGGGCACACGTTGCTGGTCACGCTGGGCTCGTCGGCGACCTCGGGCGCGCATATCAACCGCGTGCCCTACGACCCGCTGACCGATCTGACCGCATTGGCGGAGCTGGGCAAGGCGCCGGTGGTGATGGTGGCGAACAAGGACGCGCCATTCTCGTCGCTGAAGGAATTGATCGCGTGGTCCAAGGCCAACCCCGGCAAGCCGCTGCATTCGGCGTCGTACGGCCCCGGCACCTCGTCGCACTTCGGGCCGCTGCTGTTCAACCGGCTGTCCGGCACGCATATCGAGCCGGTGCTGTACAAAGGCTCGGCGCCGGCCACGCAGGATCTGGTCGGCGGCGTCGTGCCGCTGATGATCGATGGGCTGACGACGGGCGTGCCGCTGTATCAGGCGGGCAAGACCAAGGTGCTGGCGACCACGATTCCGGAGCGGTCCGAGCTCGCGCCGGGTGCGCCGACGTTCCGCGAGCTCGGGTTTCCCGAGATGGAGCAGTTGAGCGGCTATTTCGCGCTGTTCGGGCCGAAGGCGATGCCGAAGGAGACGGTCGAGGCGGTGTCCGTCGCGGTGCGCAAGGTGCTGGCCGATCCGGCCTACCACAAGCGTCTGGCCGGCGTCGGCGTGTTGCCGCCGCAGGCCGTCACGCCGGACGCCTTCGCCAACCAGATCAAGACCGATCATGCCCGCTGGGGCAAGTTCATCAAGGACATCGGCTTCAAGATCGACGGAACCTAGACGCCTCCCGCCATCGAGGATTTCCCATCCAGGGCGCGGTGCCCTATGCTACGGGCTTTGTGCGCCTGGCAAGGGCCGGTCCGGACCGTCCGGCACCCCTTGCCAGCGGCACGCCAGCCTGGAATCAGAGGAACCCGCCTTGAAGGCCGAAAGCAGCGCGTCCACCGTCGACGACTACCAAAACCTGTTCGATCTCGCGCCAGTCTCGCTGTGGCTGGAAGACTATAGCGACCTGAAACGGCATCTGGACGGCCTGCGGGCCGCCGGCATCGTCGACCTGCGCGCCTATCTGCATGGCCATCCCGACGAGGTCGCCCGTTGTTCGTCGCTGATGCGGATCGTCAACGTCAACCGCCGCACGCTGGAGCTTTACGGCGCCCGGGATCTGGCCGATCTGGTGGGCAATCTGGACAAGGTGTTCCGCGACGACATGTTCGAGCAGCATGTCGAGGAGCTGGTGCAGCTATGGGACGGGAAGGGAACGTTCTCGGGCCAGTCCGTCAACTACACGCTCGACGGCCAGCGTCTCGATATTCAGCTGTCGGGCCGCGTGCTGCCGGGCCACGAAGAACGTTGGGATCGCGTGCTGCTGTCGATCGACGACATCACGCAGCGTCAGCGCGCCGAGCGCGAGTTGCGCAACAGCCGGCAGTATGCGCTTGGCCTGTTCGAACATTCGCCGGTGTCGCTGTGGGTCGAGGACTTCAGCGCGGTCAAGGTGCTGATCGACGAAGTGCGCGCGGCCGGCATTACCGATTTCCGGACGTTCCTGAACGTCCATCCCGATTTCGTCGCGCGCTGCATGCAGGAAATCCGCGTGATCGACGTCAACCAGCAGACGCTGCTGATGTTCAGCGCGCCTTCCAAGGCCGTGCTGTATTCCCGCCTGGGCGATGTGTTCCGCGACGACATGCAGCAGCATTTCGCGGAGCAGCTGGTCGATCTGTGGAACGAGAAGCTGTGGCAGCAGCGCGAGGTCGTCAACTATGCGCTGGACGGCCGCCATGTGGACGTCTTCATGCAGTGGTCGGTGTTCCCCGGCCATGAAGCGGAATGGGACCAGGTGCTGGTGTCGCTGACCGATATCACGGCGCGCAAGAAGGCCGAGGCCTACGTCGAATTCCTCGGCAAGCACGACGTGCTGACCAAGCTGTATAACCGGGCGTACTACGAGGACGAGCTGGCGCGGCTGGGCCGCAAGGGCCCTTGGCCGGTCAGTGTGGTCGCGGTCGATCTGAACGGGCTCAAGCAGGTCAACGACAACCTCGGCCATGCCGATGGGGATGCGCTGCTGCGCCGGGCCGGCGAGGTCCTGAAGAAGGCAGTGGGCGACGGCTTCTGCGTGGCACGTGTCGGTGGCGACGAGTTCATGGTGTTGCTCCCGGACCGCGACGAGCATGCCGCGGCCTCGGTCGTGGCCCAGATCGAACAGGTCGTCGAGCTGAACAACCAGTTCTATCCGGGCGCGGCGCTGAACTTTGCCATCGGCACCGCTACCTGCGCGGTCGGCGAGCGCCTGACCGATACGGTCAAGCAGGCCGACGCGCGCATGTATGCGGCCAAGCGGGCCTACTACGAGAAGCTGCGGGCGGAGCGGGAGCGCCGCCAAGGCTGAGCCCCGTCTCGCGATTCCGTCGTCAGTCGCGTTCGCCCATCGCCGGGTCGGACACCAGGTCCTTGCCCGTCTCGATGCGTCCCGCGAAGCGGCGGCGGAAGCTGCCTTGCTGGGTCGTTACCGTGAAGTCGTACCAGTTTCCCTGCGATCCGACCGGCCAGTGCTGGTCCAGCTGTTTGCCGGCCGGGACTTCGAAGGTCCAGGGGCCGTCGTTGCGGTAGGCGTTCGGTACCACGGTGAAAGTGCAGGGGCTGGTGCCGGCGTTGATCATCGTCAGATAGACCGCCGCGTTGGCGACGTCGTAGCAGACGCGGATCTCCGGCGCGCTGGCGCCCGCGGTGCCCAGCGTGCTGACGTCACCGCGGAAGCTGCGGTGAAAGCCATTGGGCCCGAGCACGAACAGGTCGTAGCGGCCTTCGTCGCTGGCGAAGACGTCGTAGCGGCCATCGAGCTGCTTGCCCGGCTCCACGGTGTAGCGGCGTGGCACGCGGTCCAGATGCAGCCGGTCGTAGACGTGAAAGACCGCGGCCGCCGTTCCGGTATTGCTGAACAGCAGCCACATCGCGCGGCCGCTGGCATCTTCGCGGCCGCTGACGTGCAGTTCGTACGGCAGTGCGCGCGACGGGCGCGTGCCGGTCGCCTGCGCCGGCAGCTGCTGCGCGGTGGTTGCGGGTAGCGGCACCTGCGGCAACTGGCCCTGCGCGGTGCGGATCGCGTCGGCACTGGTCTTGTCGCGCGTGGGCAGCGTCGGCAGCGATTCCGTATTCGGATTGACGAAGTTGAACGCCGTGGTCAGGTCGCCGGCGATCGCGCGGCGATACGCGCTGATGTTCGGTTCCATCACGCCGAAACGGGCCTCGAGAAAGCGCAGCACCGAGGTGTGGTCGAACACCTGCGAGTTGACCCAGCCGCCGCGGCTCCAGGGCGAGACCACGTACATCGGCACGCGCGGGCCCGGACCATACGGCTTGCCATCAGTGTGATATTCGCCATCGGTTGCGACGGTGGAGGCGCCGGCCAGCGTGCCGTTGTCGAAGGCCGGCGCGCAGGGCGGCGGCACGTGGTCGAAGAAGCCGTCGTTCTCGTCGAAGTTGATCAGCAGCACGGTGCGGCTCCAGACCTCCGGATTGGCCGTCAGCGCGTTGAGCACCTCCTGCGTATACCAGGCGCCCTGTACCGGGCTCGAGGGCCCGGGATGCTCGGAGTAGGTGGCCGGCGCCACGATCCACGAGACCTGCGGCAGCGTGCCCGCCGCGATATCGTCCTTCAGCGCCTGCAGAAAGCCGCCGTCGGGCATGGTATTGCCGATCCCCTTGATCAGCGGGCTGATGGCCTCGTCGGCGGGCGTGTACGGCGGATACGGGCTGCCGTTGGGCTGATTGCCGCGCGCCGCGTTGGCGTCGCGATATTGCTTGAAGCCGGCCAGCGGGTTGTCGGTGAAGTTGTCCGGCAGGTTCTGATAAACCTTCCAGCTCACGCCGGCCGCCTGCAAGCGCTCGGGATACGTGGTCCACCGATAGCTGATGCTCGTCGCATCCAGCGAATCGCCGCGGTTGTCGATCACCGGACCGCCCATCGCGCCGGTCGGATCGTTGGTGCCGGTCCAGTGGAACAGGCGGTTCGGGTTCGTGCCGCCGTGGAACGAGCAGTAATACGCGTCGCAGATCGTGAACGCATTGGCCAGCGCGTACTGGAAATCGAGTTCGGCTTCGGTATAGAAGCCCATCGAATGCGGTTCCTTGTACGTCGGCCACTGGTTCATGCGGCCGAGATCCCAGGCATCCTGCGCATCCGGATAGCTGTGCGGCGTGCCGCTGACGCGCTGCGCATTGCCGGCGCTGCTGTCCAGATGGTAGGGCAGCACGATGCGGCTGACGCCGTTCTCGGTATAGGTTTGCTCGAAGACGTTGCGTCCGCCCGGCAGCGGAATCGGAAAGCGGTCGCCAAAGCCGCGCACGCCTTTCATCGTGCCGAAGTAGTTGTCGAACGAGCGGTTCTCCTGCATCAGGATCACGACGTGCTCGACATCGCGGATGGTACCGGTGGCGTTGTTGGCGGGGATCGCCAGCGCGCGGCGGATCGCTGGCGGGAAGGCGGCGAGCGTGGCGGCAGCGGCGGCGCCGGTGCTGGCGAGCTTCAGGAATTGACGACGGCTGTTCGATGGCATGGCGAAAGGCGGCTGGGATGGCGGGATGGTACCGGCAGGGCGGCGATCGGGGAACCATTGGCGCCGGCGCCCGAGTCAGCAGGCGCCGGACAGCCGAAGCCGGCACCGTATCCCACGCCGATGTCACGGCCATGACGCCGCGATGACATGGGGCACTTCGCAACAGGGCAATCGAACGGCATCGGGTCACAGTGTCGTCATGCACGGGCACTAGGCTGGCGGGATTTTCCGGGGCGGGTCCGTGCGGATCCCATCCGGAATCTTTCCCCTCCTTCTCCCACGCCAGCGAAGGTCCCAATGCAAGCCCTGAGAATGACGAGAGCGCTGTTGGCCGTTCTTCTGACCACCGCCGTGCTGACCGCCTGCGGCGGCGACGACGACAACAAGCCGGGCGACACGCCCAAACCGCCGGAGACGCCCAAGCCGGAACTGCGCTGCGCGCCCTGAGCAAGCCGAGCACGCCGAGCACGCGTCGCTCCATTGGCACCGGCGCATCCCGCATACCCGAGCCCTCCGACTCCGACCACAACAACAAACACCAATGACCTCCCGCCGCAGATTCCTGCAGGCGAGCGCGGCTGCCGGCTTCTCGGCCGCCGCGCTCGCCGCCTTTCCTCCGAGCATTCGCCGCGCGCTGGCCATTCCGGCCAACAATGCGACCGGCACCATCATGGACGTGCAGCACGTCGTGATCCTGATGCAGGAGAACCGCTCGTTCGACCACTACTTCGGCACGCTCAGCGGCGTGCGCGGGTTCGGCGACCGCATCACGATTCCGATGCCCAACGGCCGCAAGGTCTGGCAGCAGGAACGCGCCAATGGCACGGTGATCACGCCTTACCATCTGGACGGCACTGCCAACAATGCGCAGCGCGTCGCCGGCACGCCGCACTCCTGGAAGGACAGCCAGGAGGCCTGGGACCACGGCCGCATGTCGCGCTGGCCGGTGGCCAAGACCGACACGTCGATGGGCTATTACAAGGAACAGGAGATCCCGTTCCAGTTCGCGCTTGCCAATGCGTTCACGCTCTGCGACGCGTACCACTGCTCGATGCATACCGGCACCGATGCGAACCGGTCCTTTCATCTGACGGGCACCAACGGCCCGGTGCCGCAGAACGTCGCCTTCGTCAACAACGAGTGGGATGCGATCAACGGCATTCCGTCGGACGCCAACATCGGCTACACGTGGAAGACCTATGCCGAGCGGCTGGAAGAGGCCGGCATCAGCTGGATCAGCTACCAGAACATGCCGGACGAGTGGGGCGACAACATGCTTGGCGCCTTCCAGAGCTTCCGCCGCGCCAATCTGGCATCGGGCTTTCCGGTGTCGAGCGGCGGAGCCCCGGGCGCGCCGTACAACGACACGGGACAGCCGCTGCCGTATCACGCGTACGATGCGGCGACCGACAACGCCAGCAATCCGCTCTACAAGGGCGTCGCGAACACGCTGCCCGGCAGCCAGCCGGACCAATATCTCGACGCCTTCAAGCGCGACGTGCGCGAAGGCAAGTTGCCGCAGGTTTCGTGGATCAACGCCCCGTCGATCTATTGCGAACATCCGGGGCCGTCCAGCCCGGTGCAGGGATCCTGGTTCCTGCAGGAAGTCCTCGATGCGCTGACCGCCAATCCCGAGGTCTGGAGCAGGACGGTACTGATCGTCAATTTCGACGAGAACGACGGCTACTTCGATCATGTGCCGTCGCCGTCGGCGCCGTCGCGCAATCCGGACAACACGTACGCCGGCAAGACGACGCTGAGCGAGGAAGCACTGGCGCCGGAGTACTTCACGCAGCCGCCGCCGCAAGGCAGCACCACGCAGCCGGCGCCGGACGGCCGCGTTTACGGCCCGGGACCGCGCGTTCCGCTTTACGTGATTTCGCCGTGGAGCCGCGGCGGCTGGGTCAATTCGCAGGTGTTCGACCACACCTCGGTACTGCGCTTTCTCGAGGCCCGCTTTGGCGTGCAGGAGCCGAACATCAGCCCGTTCCGGCGTGCGGTGTGCGGCGATCTGACCAGCGCGTTCAATTTCAAGACGCCCAATACCGAGGCGCTTCCCACGCTGGCGGGACGCACCACGCGCGATGCCGCCGACGCGCTGCGGGCCGCGCAGCAGCGTCTACCCGCCGTGCCGGTGCCGCGCGACATGGCGCTGCCGCTGCAGGCACCGGGCACGCGTCCTTCGCGCGCGCTGCCGTATGAGTTGCACACCAGCGCGCGCTGCCAGCCGTCCGGGCACGTCGAGCTGCTGTTCGCGAATACCGGCACGCAGGCCGCCGTGTTCCATGTTTACGACGTCCACAAGCTCGACCGGATTCCGCGCCGCTATATGGTCGAGGCGGGCAAGACGCTGTCCGATACCTGGAACGCCGGGTCCGACAATTTCGGCCGATACGATCTGTGGGTGCTGGGCCCCAACGGCTATCACCGCCACTTCAAGGGCGATCTGAATCGGCTGGGCGGCACGCAGGCCGCGCCGGAGATCCGCGTCTGCTACGACATCGCCAACGGCGACGTCTACGTGGACCTGCTCAATCCGGGCGCCGCGGCCTGTCAATTCAGCATCGCGCCGCTGGCCTATCGCAACGACGGCCCCTGGCAGGTCGACGTCGCCGCGGGCGGCACGGCCTCGCGGCACTGGTCGCTGGCCGACAGCGGTCAGTGGTACGACTTTGCGGTGACATGCAGCAGCGATCCAGCTTTCTATCGCCGCTTTGCCGGCCGCGTGGAAACCGGGCGGCATACGGTCAGCGACCCGGCGATGGGCGAGGTCTGACGGCTGCCGTGACGGGCAGGGGGGGCCGTGGCTCGTGTCACGGCTGCCCACCGCCTGCCTGCTTTCGTCGGCTGCTATCGTCGGCTGCTACCGTCGGCTGCTATCGTTGCGTCGCAAAGCGATCGGTGGCCGCAATCAGCTGATCGAGGATGCCCGGCTCCGACCACGCATGGCCGGCCCCCTCGATCAGATGGAAATCCGCCTGCGGCCACGCCTGGTGTAGCGCATAGGCATAGCGCGCCGGGCACGGCATGTCGTAGCGGCCATGCACGATGACGCCGGGGATATCGGCCAGCTTGTGCGCATCGCGCAGCAGCTGGCCTTCCTCGAGCCAGCAGCGGTGCGTGAAGTAGTGGTTCTCCAGCCGCGCAAACGCCAGCGCGAAATGGCCCTCGTCATGCTTGGCGCTGATCGCCGGATCGGGCAACAGCGTAATGGTCTCGGCTTCCCACACGCTCCAGGCGCGCGCGGCTTCGATCTGCTTGTCCTTGTCGTCGCCGGTCAGCAGCTTGCGATAGGCGGCCATCATGTTGCCGCGCTCGGCCTCCGGCACCGGCGCCTGAAAACGCGCCCACTTGTCGGGGAACATCTCGGACACGCCGTATTGGTAGTACCAGTCCAGCTCCGCCTGCGACACCGTGTAGATGCCGCGCAGCACGAGCTCGCTGACCCGTTCGGGATGCTTCTGCGCATAGGCCAGCGCCAGCGTCGAGCCCCACGAACCGCCGAACACCAGCCAGCGTTCCGCGCCGGCCAGCGTGCGCAGGCGCTCGATATCGTCGACCTGATGCCAGGTGGTATTGGCTTCGAGGCCCGCATGCGGCGTCGAGCGGCCGCAGCCGCGCTGGTCGAACAGCAATAGGTCATAGCGTGAGGGATCGAACAGCCGGCGATGGTCGGGCGAGATGCCTCCGCCCGGCCCGCCGTGCAGGAATACTGCCGGCTTTGCGCCAGGCGTTCCGACACGCTCGTAGTAGATGACGTGGCCATCGCCGACATCGAGCGTGCCGGCCTCGTAGGGTTCGATTTCGGGGTAGAGCGTGCGCAGCGTGGGCATGGGTGCGGTCTCCGCATGGGAATACCGCAGTGTACCGGTGCAGAACCGCGACGACGGTGGGAAGGATCAAGCCACGGGCGCAGTGGCAAGCCAGATCAGCAGCGCGCCGGCCGCGATCAGCACGAAGCCCGACAGGCGGGCCACGTGCAGGCCGGCCGGTCCGACCTTTTCGAGCAGCACCAGCAGGGTCAGCGCCGCGACCCAGACCAGCGCCATCACGCCAGTAACGAACAGCACGCCCATCAGCGCCCAGCAGCAGCCCAGGCAAAACGCGCCATGACGCATGCCCATCGTCAGCGCGCCACGCTTGCCGTCGCGCCAGTTGGTCATCAGGAAACCGAGCGGGCTGCGGCAGTGGGTCAGGCAGGCCCGCTTCAGCGGCGTCAGCTGGTAGAGCCCTGCCAGGCAAAGGATCGCGCCCGCGGCCACGCGGCTCGATACCGCCATCGCCGGCGACAGCAGCAGGGCCTCGTGCAAGGCCCATTGCATCAGCGTCATGGCGGCGCTGAAGCCTGCCCAGACGGACAGATAGCCGAGGCCGAAGCACAGCACCGTCGCCGGCAGCCTGCGGCCCTCACGTCGCCGTTGCAGCCCGGTGTAGACCAGCATCACCGGCGCGGCGGCCGGGGCCATCATGCCGATCATCATGACGACCCACATCGCGAACGTGTAGAACACGTCCGCGGCCGCCCAAGGCATCGGCATCGGCATCGCCATGCCCATGCCGGCCATCATCGCATCGTGGCCTGCGCCCGGCGCCATCGAGCGCTGCAGATGGATCAGATAAGCCCACGCCAGCGCGGCAATGACCAGCATGCAACCCCAGACCAGCAGGCGGTCGCGCTGCGGCAGCCGACCATAGCGGCCGGCGTCCGGCAGCGGCACCGCGCCGGCGGGTTCAGGCCCCCTGCCAGGAGAACGGGGCATATTGGCCATTGTTGCGGCCGCTGTCGTCGTCCCAGACCATGCCCAGCGCGTGGACGTGGCTGCGCGCGGGGCGTGCCAGCGCGACGCGGTCGGCAGCGGGGTGGCCGGTGTTGTCCAGGTGGATGGGCTCGGTCGCATTCGGATTGATGCCCATCACCCCTTCGGCACCCATGTCGACGAGGTTCGGCGCGGTGACGGACCACGTCTTGTCGTTGCGATCGAAGCGGATTTCCGCCGATCCGACGCCCTCGAACGAGCCGACCAGCGGCGACAGCGCCGCCATCGGGCCGCCGGCGGCGCCACTGGCGATCGCGGTGATGGCGTCGCGCTGCGATTCGCTGGCGCGCTCGTCGACGATCACGCCGACGGACCAGTTGCCCTTGCCCATCTCCTCCGGTGTCGAGCCCAGCACGATAAAGCCGAGCCCATCGAGAGAGGTCTCGCCGTAACGGCCCTGCTCGATCTGAAAGCCCATGGCGAAGATGCAGTGCCCCTTGGTCGGCGGCACCGCCAACTGCCCGGGCAGACAGGGGCAGATGAAGTCGCAGTTGCAGGTCTCGTAATACTGACCCTGGATGTTCCAGTTGGGCGTGGCCATCGCTTGCCTCCTTGCCTTGCGTCCTGCACCGCACTCACGTACCGGCGCGGATCGAACGATACGCGGCGTCTCGATTTCGCGAGTACCGGTTCACTGGAATATAGGTGAGCGGGCGCCGGATGCTGGGGAGGTCGGCAAAGTCAGTGATTTTTGCCCAAGACGGGGCGGGGTCTGGCTCTTTTTAACCACTGACGCCGCCGACGAAGAGGAGTGAGGTGTGATCACATGGCTGTGTCTACAGTTGCAAAGACTGATTTTCAT